>NZ_CADIKH010000013.1 GCF_902859855.1 Paraburkholderia humisilvae | reverse complement strand
GTCATAAGACGGGACTTTGTTTGTTTTGTAGATTTGAGCCGTATGCGGGGAAACTCGCACGTACGGTTCTCGGGGGGCCCGATCTTCGTAAGAGGATCGGGCTACCCGACCCAGACCGCCGTTATGGCGACCTGATCGTGCCCGAAAGCCTGCGCGGCGCGGCGCCAACGGTGCGGCGGCGAGGCGGAATGTGCGGTTAATCTGGAACGGGCGCTCGGCCATGTGTGGAATCACGCGTGACAAAAAGCGACGCCTCACATAAAACGCGCAATCAATTGCGGCTCGTCAAGCGGTCGACGCCGTACAGAACGCGGCCAAACTACGACTACGGCAAACAAATCGTGGCAACAGGCGTAGCAGAGAGCGCGGCAAATCAGCGCAGCAGCGGGAACCGCATCAATCGTGAAACACGGCGCTGTAACCTGCTAGCTGGCAAGGCCGCCACGCCGTCAGCCGCGTTGGCATCCCCGCTTGTATCCGTATCTGCATCCGCACGTTCATCCGAGTCTCTCCGTCGATGTCCTCCAATCCGTCTGCCACTTCCACACGCATGAGCGCGTCCGAGTTGCGCGCGACCATGGCGCTCGCGTCGATCTTCGCGCTGCGCATGCTCGGCCTGTTCATGATCATGCCGGTGTTCTCGATCTACGCGAAGACGATCCCTGGCGGCGACAACGTGCTGCTGGTCGGCATCGCGCTGGGCGCATACGGCGTCACGCAATCTCTGCTGTACATCTTCTATGGCTGGGTGTCGGACAAGGTGGGCCGCAAGCCCGTTATCGCGACCGGCCTGCTGATCTTTGCGCTGGGCAGCTTCGTCGCCGCGCTCGCGCATGACATGACGTGGATCATCGTCGGCCGCGTGATCCAGGGAATGGGCGCGGTATCGTCGGCGGTGATCGCGTTCATCGCGGACCTGACTTCCGAGGAACACCGTACGAAAGCAATGGCGATGGTGGGCGGCAGCATCGGCATTTCGTTCGCGGTCGCGATTGTCGGTGCGCCGATTGTGTTTCACTGGATCGGCATGAGCGGTCTGTTCGCGCTGATCGGCATCTTTTCCGTGCTTGCCGTGGGTATCGTGCTGTGGGGCGTGCCCGACGCGCCCAAGCCGGTGCACGTGCGCGCGCCGTTCGCGGAAGTGCTGCACAACGTCGAGCTGCTGCGGCTTAATTTCGGCGTGCTGGTGCTGCATGCGACACAGACCGCGCTCTTTCTCGTCGTGCCGCGCATTCTCGAAGCGAACGGCCTGCCGGTCCGATCGCACTGGATGATCTACCTGCCGGTGATGGGGCTATCGTTCGTGATGATGGTGCCCGCCATCATCGCGGCCGAGAAGCGTGGAAAGATGAAAACGGTACTGGTCAGTGCGATTGCTCTTATCCTGATCGGCCAATTACTGTTGGGCGCCGCACCGCATACCATAGCGATCGTGGCGGCGATCCTGCTGGTCTATTTTCTGGGCTTCAATATTCTCGAGGCCTCGCAGCCGTCGATGGTGTCGAAGCTCGCGCCCGGCACCCGCAAGGGTGCGGCGGTGGGCGTCTACAACACCACACAGTCGATCGGCCTCGCGCTGGGCGGCGTGATGGGCGGCTGGCTGCTGAAAATCGACGGATCGAGCGCGGTGTTCTACGCGTGCTCGGGGCTCGTTTTGTGCTGGCTTATAATCGCCGCAAACATGAAGCAGCCTCCTCGCAAGGCTTGACAACGCTGCCCGCAACGGAATCAAAGGAGAAACTTATGGCATCCGTGAACAAGGTCATTCTCGTCGGCAACCTCGGCGCCGATCCGGAAGTCCGTTATCTTCCGAGCGGCGACGCAGTGGCGAATATTCGCCTTGCTACGACCGACCGCTATAAGGACAAAGCGTCCGGCGAAATGAAGGAAATGACCGAGTGGCATCGCGTCTCGTTCTTCGGCCGGCTCGCGGAAATCGTGTCCGAATATCTGAAGAAGGGCTCGTCGGTGTATATCGAAGGACGCATTCGCACACGCAAATGGCAGGCGCAGGACGGCACCGACCGTTACTCGACCGAAATCGTCGCGGACCAGATGCAGATGCTCGGCGGCCGCGGCGGCTCGGGCGGCGGCGGTGACGATGGCGGCTACAGCCGTGAACCGGCCGAGCGCAGCGGTGGCGGCGGCCGCCCGGCGGGCGGTGGTGGCGCCGCTCGCAGCGGCGGTGGCGGTGGCGCCGCAAGCCGGCCGAGCGCGCCGGCCGGCGGTGGCTTCGACGAGATGGACGACGATATTCCGTTCTAATCCCAACGCACGCCGCTCAGGCGGTCACGACGCCGGTCAAGACACAAAGGCCGGAACCCACGCTTGCGAGGGTTCCGGCCTTTTCGTCGGTTTTGCTGTGCGCCGCCGCCCGATCGAGCGGTAGCGCGTAACACGCGCTCAGCACAATTCGGATTGCCAGGCGCCGCGATATTGCCGGTGCTTGCTTAGCATTCCCGCGACCGTCGCGCGGCCTTGCGCGACGACATCGGCGACGTCGCTTTTCGACATGGCCAGCACGTCGCCCGCTTCCGCATAGCTCAAGCCTTCGACCAGCACCAGCAGCATCGGCACGCGCTGCGCGTCGGGAAGCGAACTGACCGCGTGCCGCAACAGGCAATGAGCGCAGTGCGTCGCGAGCCGGTCGCACGACCCGTCACACACGCACTCGCCTTCGAGAGACCGCATCCGCGCGTGGCGCTGCGCGTAGCCTTCTTCGAGCCAAACCGCGGCCATGATCGAAAAGAGCCGGTGCAACGGGCGCAGGCAGCGCGACGCGCTGCTGCTCCAGTCTCCAGCCATGAACCGGCGGCACGCCTGTGCGACGAGCCGTTCGGCGTCCCGTTCCTGTTCGGTGAGGCGCAGCGCGAACGCCCAGATGCGCGGCAACGACTCGATGCCGGCCAAGCTATCCTGGTTGATCATACGTCAGTGCCCTCTGAATGCGCCGATTCCGCGCCGGTGTCTCGAGCTTTAGCCTCGCGACCGCAAGCCATCCGCGGCCCGTGCCAGTCGCCCGGACCTTGTGAAGCAACGGGTTTGAGTAAGGGGTTTGTATGGAGTGGACGGGACGGCGCTGCGCCGCGCGGCCCACCCGCGACTTGTGACCGATGTTAAAGACTGCGAAAGCAGTTCAACACCATGGTGAGCGAAAGGCAACGTTGCATGACACGTAACGAACACCGCGGACCCGAATGCCCAAGCGGCCAGCGCGGGAATCTGCGAAGTTGAAATACACTATTCCGCGGACGCAATGCAGATATGCACTTTCAGCAGGGCATACGATCAGACTTCGGTTGATGTGGCGATGAACCGCATGATTGCCAGTTCATCCCGTCCGAGCGCAACCGGAAGCTTCTCCGCGATCAGGTCGATCCATGCGCGCGTTTGCGCAGGCAGATAGCGTCGCGACGAAATGAGCGAGTAGACGCCGATCTCCGGTGTACGCCATTGCGGCAGAACCGGCACGAGCTGGCCGCAGTTCAGGCTGTCGATGATCGCCCACGGTGGCAGCAACGCAATTCCCAGTCCGTTCAATACCGCGCTCAACACCGCGTCGGTCGAATCACCCTTGAAAGGACCGGATACCGGCAGCGTGATCGTCGAATCGCCATCGGTCAATTGCCAGTCGCGCGTGATATTGACAAGCTTCAGGCAGCTATAAGTCATCAAGTCTTCAGGGTGCGACGGCGTGCCGTGCCGTGCAAGGAAATCGGGCCGCGCGCAAAGAATGCCGCGCATGCCGCCGACCCTTCGGCCGACGAGGGTCGAGTGCGGTAGCTCCTGCGCGAAGTAGACGCTCGAATCGATGCCTTCCGCCAGCACATCGGGCGCGTTCTGGCGCGTCGAGAACTCGACTTTCACGTCCGGATACCGCTGCAGGTAGTCCATCAACAGCGGCAGCAGATGATACCGGCCGAAGCCCGACATGCACGATACCTTTAGCGTGCCGGCGGGGCGCGTTGCCGCGTCGCGCGCTTCGTTCTCGGCTTCGTCGACCAGATCGAGGATCGACCGGCATTTGAGCAGATAGCGTTCGCCCGGGCCGGTCAACGATACGTGGCGGGAGTTGCGATGCAGCAGCTTCGTGCCGAGACGCTGTTCGAGCTCGCCGACCATTCGCGAAACCTGTGCCGGGGTCAGATCGGACTGCAAAGCAGCGGCCGTAAAGCTGCGCGCGTCGACGACCCGCACAAACAGACGTATCGCGTGCAGCAGGCCGGAGTTTAAACGGGGTGAACTAGTAGGCATGGTGCCGGTTGAATGGGTGCCAAGGATCGTCCGGTCAACGCGGTCCCCGGGTTTATTCTGGTTTGATGGGCCGCCAGGCGGCCTATTGAACGGAGAACAGCTTGATGCGCGTTTTATTCCGAAATCCGCGGACGTTTCGTGAGAGAAGTCTTTTATGAAAGCTACGTGTAATGTTCGTTGTGCTTCGGGTTCGGGTTCGTTCGTTGCATCAGCTTCTACGCCAAAGTGTGGGACCAAAAAAAGACCCCGCGTTACCGCGGGGTCTTTCCCACCTGGCGCAGCCGATGTTGGTCATCGGCTGCGAGCGTCGGTCAGTTTCCGCCGCCGCCTTGCAGGCCGAGCGTGACCCTGTTGTTCACCGATGTCACACCTTGCACGCCCTTCGCGATGTCGCCGGCCTGGGCGATCTGGCCGCCCTCCGGCACGGTACCGGTCAGCGTCACCACGCCGCTGCGCGCGCGCACGAACACGTTGGATACGTTGACGCCTCCGCGGCTCAATGCAGTGCGCACGCTGCGGCCGAGCCTGCGGTCCGCCTGCTTCGTCGCTTTCGCCGTGGGCGCCGCGGCCGCGGGACTCGCCATCGAATCGTTCGTCTGCGACCAGGCGGTCGACGTCACTGCCACACATCCTGCAACAACCATCACCTTCAAAAGATCGATTGCGTTCATGACAGCTCCTTTGTCTCGGTTATAGGGGGCCCGCGTGACGAATCGGAAAACAACAGAAAAGCAAAAGTAAAAATAGTGCCAATCGCCGCTCTAATGCAAGACTAATTTGGCGCGTATCGCGCAGCGGCAAACAGAGTATGCACGTGTCGTTCCCTAAATGCATCGTGCCTCATGCGCGAGTCCAGTTGCGACCTTTCGTCCCGTATAGCGAAGCAAACTTCACCGTTTCGCTTGCCCGATTTAACCCGCGGACACATCGATTAAGCGTGTGGAATAAACCAGATTCCACGGATGTTTTCGGGTGGCAGTGACATCCCGCTTTGACGCGAAGAGGATTTGGGCACACGCGAAGGCTTCGTTGTTCTCTCACGTCTTCCGATCCCGCGATGCTGCGGACATTTACCCGCGGCACCTTGCGCCCCCGCTTTACACACTCGTCTGGAGGTTGGATAGATGCCGCATAACCATTCAACGCGCGCGCTGCGTCGCGCGCTCAACGGGCTGTACGTGCTTGCGCTGCTGTCGCCGGCCGCCGCTTTCGCCAAGCCGTCCGCCGACTCGCAAAGTGCGCTGATCGCTCATGGCGACTACATCGTCCATCGTGTCGGCATGTGCATCGATTGCCACACGCCGAAAGACGCGCACGGTATGCCCATCGCCAGCGAAGACCTGCATGGCGCAGAGATTCCGATCACGCCGGATAATCCGGTGCCGGGCTGGGTCAACCGCTCGGTCAAGATTGCGGGTTTGCCGGCTGGCTACACGGAGGCGCAACTGGTGAGCTTTCTCGAAACAGGCCATACCCCGAGCGGCGGGACGGCGCATCCGCCGATGCCCGACTACCGGTTGAACGAACACGATGCGCGGGCGGTCGCCGCGTATCTTCATTCGATCAACTGAGCCGTACGCGGTGCGCGCTTTCGCTCGTCCTTCGAACTGCCTTTCGACCTCGCTTCCTGAACCCGGCGTTTGGCGCGATCATCGCTTTTGAACCGGTTTCGCGCGCAACGATCTGACTTCGCGCTTCGAGGTCACGCTTGTCGACGCCCCCGTCCGCGGACGGGGGCGTCCGTCCCTGCCGCCACCCGCGAAGCCAGCGCTCGCCGATGGCGCTTACGCCGCGCCGCCGTTCGCCCGCAATACTTGCCCGTTCACCCAGCCGCCATCCGGGCCAGCGAGGAACGACACGACCGCCGCGATCTCATCCGGCCGGCCAAGACGCTGCAGCGGCGGAATATTCGCGAAAGCCTGAATCTGCTCTTCGGTCTTGCCTTTATAAAACAGATCGGTTCCGATCGGGCCCGGCGCGACCGCATTCACCGTGATGTTGCGCCCGCGCAGTTCCTGCGAGTACACCCGCGTCAGCGCTTCCACCGCGCCTTTCGATGCGTTGTAGAGCGCATAGCCCGGCCGGTTCAGGCCGATCGACGTGCTCGAGAAATTGATGATGCGACCGCCTTCGGCCATCCGCGACCATGCTTCGCGCATCGTGTTGAACGTGCCACGCACGTTGGTATTCATCGTTTGCTCGAACGTTTCGTCGGTTGTGTCGTGCAGCGGCACGACTTTCATCACGCCCGCATTGTTGACGAGCACGTCGACCTTGCCCAGTTCCTTTTCGACCGTGTCAAACATGCGGCGCACATCGGCGGGATCCGCGACGTCTGCCTTCACGGCGATCGCCATCGTGCCTTCCTGACGAAGTTCCTTGACCAGCGCCTCAGCGTCGGTCGCGCTCGTTGCATAGTTGACGGCGATCGCGAATCCGTCAGTCGCGAGCCGCCATGCGACGGCTGCGCCGATGCCGCGCGCCGCGCCGGTGACGAGAGCAACTTTTTCGTTTTTGATCGCGTTCATGATTCGATTCCTCAAAACAGGGTGAGCAGATGAGGCGAATCATGAACGAAGTGTCCGCAGAGATAATCCTCAGCAGTTTGCCATTACAATTCCATTTACTTTAACAAAAGGGCGTAAACGAGCCGACGGAGCGAGGATATGGATCGGTTTCAGGAAATGCAGGTGTTTGTGCGGATCGCCGAACGGCAAAGCTTCACACGTGCATCGGACGACCTGCAGATTCCGCGGGCGACGGTCACGAACCTGATGAAGCGGATGGAAGAGCGGCTCGGCGCACGGCTGCTCGAGCGGACGACCCGTTCGGTGCGCCTGACGCACGATGGCGAAGCGTACTACGCACGATGCCTGCGACTGCTCGCGGACCTTGACGAAGCGGAAGGCTCGTTTCGCAATGTCGCGCCGAAGGGGATGTTGAGAGCGAACCTGCAAGGTACGCTCGCGCGCTTCTTCGTGATGCCGGCGCTACCGCGGTTTCTCAGCCGCTATCCAGGTATCGAACTGCATCTGGCCGAAGACGACCGCTTCGTCGATCTGGTGCGCGAAGGCGTCGATTGCGTGCTGCGCGCGGGCACGCTGCAAGATTCTTCGATGGTCGGGCGGCGCCTTGCGCGGCTCGAGCAGGTGACGGTCGCGAGCCCCGCGTATCTCGCCGCGCGCGGCGAGCCGCGCAGTCTCGACGAACTGCGCGCGCACCACGCGGTGAACTTCGTCTCGAGCGCAAGTGGCAATCCGATGCCGCTGGAGTTCACCGTCGACGGGCGGATGACGGAGATCCACGTCGGCGGGATCGTCGCGGTGACGTCCGCTGACCTGTACACGGGCGCGGCGCTCGCCGGCCTCGGCATGGTTCAGGTGCCGCGCTATCGGATTGCGGACGAACTCGCGCGCGGAGCGTTGAAAATCGTGCTGGCACAGCATGCGCCGCCGCCGATGCCCGTGACCGTGCTCTATCCGCAGAACCGGCAGTTATCGTCGCGCGTACGAGCGTTCGCGGACTGGCTGCGGGAAGTGTTCGAGACGGGCGAGCCCACCAGCGGAACATAACGCGCGCGGCTGGCGGGCAGTGGCTGTTCGCGCCGTCGCCGGTCGCCCGTCGGCAGGCCTATCTAGCGGTTCAGATGCGAGAGCGCGTCGCGCATCGGCTGGCTGGAAACGACGAGCGGCCCGGTCAACGGCGTATCGAGGTCGACGATCACGTACATCGCCGACGCAATCGATACCGCGCCAAGCGTGATCATCACGAGCGCGAGTGTGTTACGTGGCGCAATCAGCCCGAAGCTCAGGAAGATCACAAACAGCCAGAACGCGAGCATCGTCAGGAATGGCCGCGAGATCGAGCTGTGCGCTTCCTCGAGCAGCTTCCAGCGCGCAGCCATCAGCAGATCGAACTGATTCAGTATTTGCGCGAGCGCGCGCTGTTGCGCGGGGTCTTGCACGCGGAGGTTGCGTGCCTCGGTGGTCGCGGCATTGAGCATGTCGCCGAGTTCCACGCTTTCCAGTTCGTTGTACTCGGTCGACGGGAAGGCGCGCTTCGGATAGTAGTCGCCGGGCGGCGCGGGCTCACCGGGCCACGTCGACGCAATCGCCTCCGCCGTATAGACGCGCAATAGCGCACGCACGGGGTTCGCATCGCTGCCGTACTCGCGCAACGTCTGATCGAGCCTGATCAGATCCGACGCGTAGACCCGAAAGTCGTTGCCGACCGTGTCGAAGCTGCTCTTCGCCGACGCGGTCAGAAGGCCCAGCACCAGTGCCGCGAAGGTGACGAGCATGCCGATCACGAGTTGGATCAGCTGTACGGTTTCATGCGCCTTGTGTTCTTCGGGTAGCAGCGGCTTGACGAACCAGCCGATCGCGGTGCCGATGAGCAGCACGACGAATACGACCAGCGCTGACGTGATCTCCTGCATCCCACGGGCTCCGTTGCGCGAAATGCCGCGCCGGCATGCCAGGCCCCGGCAGGGTCGGTGCGGGCGCAATCAATCCGGCAATGTGCGCCGATCGGATGCCAGGCGCAATGCGTGTCTTCCTGAGCGCCCGGGCTCACCGCCCGTTTACGGCCGTGCCGCATAGAACTTCGCGACGCCGTCGATTTCTTCCGGCGTCATGTTGCGTGCGACGTTGCGCATCTGCTCGTTGATGTCGTTGCGACGTTGCCCGCTCGCGAAGAGCGTGAGCTGTCCCGCCAGATAAACCGACGACTGGCCGCCCAGCCACGGCGCCGCGCCTTTGCGGTCGCGCTCGCCATGACAGGCCGCGCACGGCGCGATATTGCGCATCGGGTCGCCCTCGTTGACAAGCCTGCGGATCGCGCGATCTTCGACGCCACCCGTTTGCGCCGGACCTGGCCGCGGCAGCGATGCATAGTATGCGGCGAGGTCGTGCAGGTCGCGATCGTTCAGGTTGCGGATGATCGGCGGCATGATCGAGTTCGGACGTTTGCCGCTCTGGTAGTCGCGCAGCTGCTTGTAGATCGCGTCCGCAAACTGGCCGGCGATCACCGGCGCGGTGACCATCACGACACCTTGCACGCCGTGGCACATCGAGCAGTTTTGCGCGAGCGTCGCGCCGCGGCCGATCGACACCGCATCGACCCTTGTGCGGCGCAGCGGCGGCAGCACGATCACGTTGCTGGGCGGCGGGCCTTCAATGTCGGGCGAGCCGCTAAACCACGACTGGGGCACGCCGGCTGCCCGGCAGATTTCGGCCCACAAGCCGTCGCGCGTGAAGTCCGGATGTCTCGACGGCAGCCAGATAAAGCCGATCAGTATCGACACGATCGCGATCGCGAGCGTGCAGCCGACGCTCAGCGTGAACCAGCGATTGCGGAAGCTGAAGACACGCTCTTCGCTCATCGCGATGCTCCTACCGCCACGGCGGGCACGGACGGCAGCACAAGCAACTGCGCGATCGGTACGCCGTAATTGACGACAGTCAGGCCGATCATCAGCGCGACCCACAGGCCGAAGCCGTTCAGCGCGGCCGGCACGCGCTGGACCGGATGCGCGGGCACGCTAAAGCCAAACGCCTTCGGTTCTTCAATAGGACCGAATTGCCCCTTCACGAGGATGTAGATAAACATCACGCCGGAAATCAGGAGGATGAGACCGCCGAATGCGGAGACCGCGACCCACACGGCCTGCGGTTCAATACCCGGCGCGCTGTAGTCGTAGTACGCCATCCGGCGCGGCGCGCCGAGAAGTCCGACGTAGTGCCAGGGAATCGTCACCACCATCATCCCGATGAACCACAGCCACAATTGCGTGCGGATCAGCCCGAGGTGGCCGAGCACGCGGCCGGTGAGCTGCGGCCAGAGTTCATACGCGATCGCGAAGTACATGATCACGATCGCGCCGCCGAAAATCAGATGGAAGTGGCCGGTGACCCACTGCGTGTTGTGCACCGATTCGTTCAACTGATAGCTCATGTTGATGAGCCCGCCGGCGCCGCCGAAGCCGAGCATGATGAACGAGAACGCGATCACGAGCATCATCGGGTTACGCCACGGCAGCGCCGCGAGCCAGCCGAATGCGCCTTTGCCGCCGCGCAGCCGGCCCGCGATTTCGACCGATGCGCAGATCGTGAATACGGTAAGCAGCGTCGGCACCGACACCATGCCGGTGAACACCGCATGCACGAACTTGAAGCCGGGGCCGACCTGCGGATCGGCGAACAGGTGGTGAATGCCGATCGGCATCGCGAACACGAGGAACAGCACAAACGATATGCGGGCCATCGAATCGCTGTACAACCGCCCGCCGATCGCGCGCGGCACCAGCGTGTAGTACGCGATATACGCGGGGATCAGCCAGAAATAGACGATCGCGTGCAGCGTCCACGAGAACAGCACGCGCGCGAGACCGGCGTCGATCGTCGACTTCAGGCCGAGCGCGACCGGCAGGATCTGAAACAGGACCTCGACCGCTGCGCCCACCGCGGTCCATGCCCACAGATACGCGCCGGCGACATTCGCGAACATCGCGAGCGGCACCGGCTGGCCGGGATTCGCGCGTTTCCACACGCGCAGGTTCACATGCATCAGCGCGACCCAGATCCACGAACCGACGACGACCAGCACGACGCCGATGTAGTAGAACACGTTGCCGACCATCGGCGGATAGAACGTGTACAGCACCGACGCACGGCCCATCGCGACCGGAATGGTGGCCGCCACGGCGCCGATCGCGAGCAGGATGAAGCCGGCCCAGCCCCACTTGAGACCGACCAGCGCCTGCTTCAACGCAAGCTCGACGATCGCATAACCGAAACCCATCGCGACCAGCGTCGGCATCACATAGGCCATCACGGTTCCGTGCTCGGTCACCGAACGGTAGTACAGCTCAGGGTTACCGAGCCACGGATGCAGCGGGCTACGCACCAGCATCTGCCACGCGCCGAGGAAGAGCGCGATGATGAACGCGATGAACGCGAGCCAGAAATGCGCAAGAACGAGTCTCCTAGCGTGCAACACAGCTGAGCCTCCGGTTTTGTCGTGCCTGCTCGAAGAAGGCGGCCTTGTCGATCACTTTCACATGGGCCCACATCGTCTGATGGCCGAAGCCGCAGAACTCGTGGCACGGCATCAGGTGCTCGCCAGGTTTGTCGAAGCGCGTCTTCATGGTCGCCACATAGCCGGGGACGACCATCGTATTGATGTTCGTGTCGGAGACGAGCAGACCGTGCACAACGTCCGCGCTCGTCGTGCGCAGCGTGATTGGCGTGTCGGTCGGCACCAGCAGGCATTGCGGCGTGAACGAGTATTGCTGCGCGATGAAGCGCACGATGACCGAGCCGTCCGGCTCGACCGCGCTGCCAAGATTGCTCTCGACGAATTCGCCGGAGATTTGCAGACGCGTCGGATCGATGGTCTCGACGCGCGACGGCGGCATGATGGCCCAATGCAGGCCGGTAAACACCACAACGACGAGCATGAATACGATGATCGCGCCGGCGAACCAGGCCCAGCGCCGCTCCGCGCGTTCCTCGACCGTGTGATTACCCTGATGACCGGAAGGTTGGCTCGACATGGTTAGCGTTACTGGATGACGCCGCGAGGCAGGAATACGAGAAAGTAGAAGCCGATCCAGATCGCCAGCACGATGAGCGCGGCGACACCGGCCAGCGCGATCGCGCCGCGCGGTCCGGCGGCGATGATGCGCTCGACGTCTTCGTCGGAAGCGCCGGCGCTGGAGGGTTCGTTGACATCCATCTGCATGATCTCCCGATGCAAGGGTTCGGTACGGCAGCCATGCGCATACGACGGCCGACGCAAGCGCGTGTCAGCCGACGCATGCGGCGTTTACGCCGCCGCACCGTGCACGTTCAGTGCAGCGGCGCGTTACGCAACTCGTTGACCTCTTTCGGGGTCACCGGTAGCCCATGATTGCCCCACGCGGTGCGAATAAAGGTGACCACCGCGGCCGCATCCGCGTCGTTCAGTTCCTGTGCGAAGGGCGGCATGCCGTAGGGTTCGGGGTTGCGTTGCGTGCCAGGCGGAAAGCCGCCGTTCAGCACGATACGAATCGGGTTGACCGCCGAGTCCATCTCGATCGACTGGTTGCCCGCGAGCGGCGGGTAGTGCTGCAACTGACCTTCGCCGTTCGCGCCGTGGCACATCGCGCATTTGTCCGCGTAGATCTGCTGGCCTCTTGCGAATACCTTCGGATCGGCCTTCGCCGATGGACCGGTCTTGCGGCCCGGATCGCTGTCCGGCAGCGACTTCAGGTAGACGGCCATCGCCTTCACGTCGTCGTCCGTCAGGTACTGCAGGCTGTGGTATGTCACTTCGGCCATCGGTCCGTACACGGCGCCGCGATCCGAGATGCCTGCCTGCAGCAGATCGACGATGTCCTTGATGCTCCAGTCGCCGAGGCCGCCGTCCTTGTCCGACGTGAGCGATGGCGCGTACCAGTTCTGCACCGGAATCAACCCGCCCGCGAACTGTTTGTCGCGCGACGAGCCGCCGAGCATGTTGATCTTCGTGTGGCACATCGTGCAGTGGCCGAGGCCTTCGACCAGATACGCGCCGCGGTTCCATTCGACCGAACGCGTCGGGTCCGGCTTGAACTCGCCTTCGCGGAAATACAGTGAGCGCCAGCCAAGCAGCAGATCGCGATGGTTGAACGGGAAGCGCAAGTCGTGCGGCCGGTTCGGCTGGCGCACGGGCGGCACCGACATCAGATACGCGAAGATTGCATCGGAATCCTCGCGCGTGACTTTGGTGTATTGCGCGATCGGCATCGCCGGATAGATCAGCTTGCCGTCGGGCGCTTTGCCGGTACGCATCATGTTGAAGAAGGCGTCCGCGCTCCAGCTGCCGATTCCATATTGGACATCCGGCGAGATGTTCGGCGAGTACAGGGTGCCGAACGGCGTTTCCATCGCGAGGCCGCCACCGAACTCCTTGCCGCGCGGCGCGGTGTGGCAGGCAATGCAGTCGCCCGCGCGCGCGAGGTACTCGCCGCGGATCACGATTTCCGGACGCGTGTCCGGCGTGCCTGCGGCTTTTCCGCTAGAGGCGGCGTCGGCGGCTTGCGCCAGGGTGACGAACGGCACATGCCCGATGCTTGCCGCACACGCGAGGGTCGCGGCGCTGAGGACGATGCGGAGCGCGAATGAGATCGGCTTCATTCCGGTTGACTCCCGCATGCCATCGGCAGCCGGCCGGTCTGCTTCGGCGCAGGGGTTGGGTCGGCCGGCCGCGGCTGCCGCGCGAGCCAGCTCGAGACCGCGGTGATGTCGCGGTCGGTCAGCTTGATGGCGATCGCATGCATGCAGTCGGGGGCAATCGCGTGACGTGTGCCGGAGCGCCATGTACCCATTTGCCCCGCGATATAGCTCGCGTGCAAGCCCAGCAGGCCGGGAATACCGGGCTGCGTGCCGGTGAGCCGCGCACCGTGGCAGGCTGCGCACGCAGGCAGCTTGCGCGATGGATCGCCTTGCGTCACCAGTTTCTTGCCGTAGTCGAGCACGGCCGCGGGGACGGGTTGCGTGTCCGGGTTCGGGTACGGCGGCTGCAGCGCGGCGAAGTATTCTGCGATCTTGTGCAGATAAGGGTCGGGCAGATACGCGAGCAGATAACCCATCGGCGGATACGTGCGGCCGCCGTCGCGAAACGCGATCAACTGGTTGAACAGGTAGTCGGCCGGTTTGCCGGCGATCCGAGGAAAGTAATCGTTGTTGCGGCCCTGGCCCTGGACGCCGTGACACGTGGTGCACGCATGCATCCGCTGGTCCATTGCCGATGGCATCGACGCCGACGGACTTGCGGTGGCCGCCGCGCTGCCCGTTTCCGCCGCGCTAGCCGGAAAGGCCGCGTCCGCCAGCACGAGGCACAGGAAAAGCACGACCGACAAGCCGACAGTTCCGCGACGCACGACAAGCCTCGTAGGTGGTTAGGGTGGGTTTTTGGACCGCTTATCGTTGTTGCCCTTGCACGAACCCCGCTACTGCGGGTGACCTGCTACTGCGAGTCCGCTCATCATACGTGTCATCGTTCACGCTTTCAACGAAGGTATCTTGATCTGGATCGAAGGCCCGATTGCTTTTTATCCGGTGCCGTCATGCACCTGACATGTTGGTATTCCTCTCCATGTTCAGGTAAGCAGTCGCGCAAATGCGGCGCGCGCATGGGTCACGCGCTCGCTTTCACCGAGGCGTGCGGGCAGCAGATGGAATTCGACCGAGGGGAGCGGGGGCAAGCCGATGTTCGCTGCGCATGGCACGAGGCCGGCACCGAGCGACGATTCATTCAGACATGACATACCGAGCCCCGCCTTCAACGCGAGCTGCAGGCCCGCGACTCCCGACGCCGAATGCGAGATCACATACGGCACCTTGCGTTCATCCAGCAATTTGACGACGAAGCGCTGCAACTGGCAGCTCGACGGCAATAGCACGAGGCGATAGGGCGGTGGCGTGCGGGCCGGCAGGCGGGTTGGCTCATGCGGGGACGCGCGCGGATCCGCGTCCGCACTCGTGACCCATAGGAGCTTCTCGCGCCGTACGACTGTGCTGGCTGTGCGTGCGGCGCTTGCCGCCGCGCGCCGGTTGTCGGACGTGACGATGCGCAGCGACAAGCCGATATCGAAGGCGGCATCGTCAACCGCGCCGCTGTCGATCACTGCGCTAGGCAGCACGGTCACATGGAGCCTCAGGCGCGGATGCTGCTCGGAAAACGTCTTTAGCACACGGGTGATGTCGTGCGGGCGATAGTAGTCAGTGATCGCGACACGCAACTCGCCGTCGAGCGAGCGGCCCTGCAAGTCGTCGAACGCCGCCTCGCTCATCGCGAGGATGCGTCGCGCGTGCTCGAGCAGCCGTGCGCCCGCCGGCGTCGCGGTCACTCCGAGCTTGCCGCGCAGAAAGAGCGGCTGCCCGGCGCGTTCCTCGAGTTTCTTCAACTGCTCGCTGACCGACGACTGCGACAGAAATACCCGCTCCGCACCCGCCGACACGCTGCCGGCTTCGGCGACCGCGACGAAGGTTCGCAACTGGTTCAGATCGAATCCGCGTTGGCTCATGGTGATGGCTCGCGAAAGCGAGCGCGCGCACCCGCCGATGTTTCGGAATTTCCGATGGATGACATTCAATATTCCCGCTTTTCCGATGGATGGTCGCGCCGTACGATCGCCGCTGTCAATGCTTTTTGCGGAGATTGCGATGCGGCGCGAAACAGGTCTGACGCTCGGTGCACGTGCGATGGACCATCGGTGGAAAGTATTGGGTGTGGGCTTTGCCGCAAACGCGAGCTTCGCGGCCGCGTTCTCCGGCATCCCCGCGACCGCGGTATTCCTGCGTGGCGACTATCACCTCGCCAATGCGGGGCTGGGTCTCGTACTGGGCATGCTCGGATTGGGCATCGCGCTTGGCGAGCTGCCGTGGGGCATGCTGACCGACCGGTGGGGCGATCGGCGCGTGCTGCTGCTTGGGCTTGCGACGACCGGCGCGGCATTGGCCGCGATGGCCGGGTTAGCGGTGCCGCGCGGCGCTGATGTGCCGGGTGTCGTCGCACTTGCAAGCGGCTTGCTTGCCGTCGGATTACTGGGGGGCAGCGTCAACGGTTCGAGCGGACGTGCGGTGATGGCGTGGTTTGCCGAAGGCGAGCGTGGTCTCGCGATGAGCATCCGGCAGACCGCGGTACCCGCAGGCGGCGGACTTGGCGCGTTGATGTTGCCTGGTTTGGCATCGCATGGGGGGTTTGCGAGCGTATTTGGCGTGCTGGCGTTGTTGTGTGCGGTAACCGCTGTGTTTGCGTGGCGCTGGTTGCGCGAGCCGCCGTGGTTGAGCGCGCCGGCGACGGGCCATGGGTTCCCGAACTGCGCGTGCGTCGCGTCGTGTCGCGCGGTCTCACCGCTGCGTGACCTGGGTATGTGGCGCGTCGCGCTCGGCATCGGTGTGCTGTGCGTGCCGCAGCTTGCCGTTGTGACGTTCGCGGCGGTCTTCCTGCATGACTTCGCTCGCGCGAACCTGGTAACGATCAGCGGGACACTGGCGACGGTGCAAGCCGGCGCTGCGGTGGCGCGCATCTGGAGCGGCCGCTGGACCGATCGTCGCGGCAACCGGCGTGCTTACCTTCGTACGTGCAGTCTCATCACGGCGCTGCTGTTTGCGCTGGTCGCGATTGCCGTGGCCACGATGACGGGTGGCGGCTCGCAGGGCGCGGCGCACAGCCTCGCGCTGGCAGGGATGCTCGCGGTGGCCGGCCTGTGCGCGTCCGCGTGGCACGGCGTCGCGTACACCGAACTCGCGACGCTCGCCGGCACTCACCGGGCCGGCACCGCGCTCGCGATGGGTAATACCTGCGCGTTCATGACACTGTTTGTCACACCGCTGACGATTCCGCTGCTGCTATCAGCGGGATCATGGGCTGCTGTGTGGGCGGTGGCGAGCGTGTGTGCACTGGTGGCACTGCCGGTTTTCCCGCGTGCGCATTCGCCGGTGCGGGAGAATGCGGCGCGAGCCTGAGCGCCGCGAGCGCGTGCCTCGCTTGAGCGTACGCTTGCGGCAGTTTGTCAGAACCGGTAGCCGATGCCTGCCTGGATCATGTCCGCGTCGAGGCTCGTACGCGTGACCACACGGTTCCACGTGATTCTAGTGAGCCAGTGCTTGCTCAGACGATAACTCGCGGAAAGGGATACCAGTCCCGATATCGTCCCTTTGATGCCTGCCGAGCCGGGCTGGTTGAACACATCGATCGCGTAGTAAGCGCCTGCTCCGGCCGCGAGTGTCAGACGCTCGTTGAAGAACGCGCGCGTGAGCCATAGCTGCGACGCGAGCCCATTGCGCCGCACCGCTGCAGGGAGGTTCTCGTGCATGTACGTCGCAGTCCAATCGACGTACTTGAAGATGCCTCGCCGATACTCGACGCTTGTCGAAAAGCCCGATTCCGAATCGAGACTGTTCTTGATCGTCTCGCCCGCGAGCACGGTGAACTCGTTGTTGGTCACGCGGTCATTGCGCGCCATCGGCCGGTCGCGCGGTCCCGGCTCGTCGGGGGCGTCGAGCTGATAGCCGATGCCGAACAGGATGCCCGTCGTGTTCGGGCCGCCGTTGATCTGCACCCGGTTCAGTTGCACCTGCATGATCCAGCGATGCGATGTGTAATACGCGGCGCGCACGCTCATCAATGCGCCCCAGCCGTGGTCGTTCATGAAACCGTTCGGGCCGCTCGACACCGTATCGGAATATCGATAAGGGCCGACGCCGGCCGATAGCACGAAGCGCCGTTCCGTGAGCGGCAGGCGGCCCCACAACTGGATGCTCTGGCCATCGCGATGATGATCGGGCAGGTGCCCCTCGTTGAGCCATGTGATGCCGAGTGCCGCGTACTTGCCCAGCCCCTCGTGATAGTCGAACGCCCACGAGTACGTGTGCGAACCCGCGCCAGTCAGCGCTCCACCGAATAGCGCGAACTCCTGTGCACTCGCGCGCTGCGTATGGCAGGCGCCGGCCACCGTTAGCAGTGTGGCCAGAAGGCGAAACCCTCCGGCGCGTGATGCGCGGCCGGTCAACCGAATTTCAGATACGCAAGGATCGGTTGGCATCGAACATGACACCGGTGCTTCCTCCCGAACAGTAAATGAAAGAAAAACAAGGCATTCGGAAGTGTTGTCTGATTTAACAATCCTTTAAATAAGATATTCCTGAAATTGCGTCGCTAATTGCCAATACTTTGCCATACCGGGCTCTGGCATGCAGAGTCGCTCTCAGTCTGGAATCGTTTCGACTGAGGGAGTGATAAGAATGGACAAGACGATGAGTCATTGCGCCCGATTTTCTTGGGGGATTGGACGAAGGTGACGGATTGTTTCAGAATAATCACCGAGAATTTTCAGACGTTCCTTCAAGGAAAAATGAAACTTGGGACTCTGAAATTAAATTGGTTAACTTGGTAATCCTTATCGGTTATTTTATTGGTTTCTTTCGAATCCTTGACGATTCGGAGCTCTCCGATTCTCATTTTGTACGCGTGATGTTTTGATTTCGATTCCCGCACGCCTTTTGCGGCTCCTACTGGCTTTCAAGCATCATCGGTCGCAAGCGCCTTTGGCCGAAAGTCCAGCAGGCCGCCATGTCGAACCCCCCGGTCGCGATGCGATTGCGAACGGGGGCGTCAGGAACACAAACAACAAACAAATACCGAGGGAGCATCCGTGAATCTACGAGTCATTCTGGCGGACGACCATCCGTTCGTTCTGCTCGGCATCGAGGCCACGCTTGCTGAGCACGGTGACGTATGCGTCGTCGGTCAGGCAACGAGTCCATCGTCACTGTTCGAGGTGATGCACGCCACCGCGTGCGATGTGCTCGTCACCGATCTGGCCATGCCGAACGAATCGGGCGATGCCGAAGACGGTCTGCGTCTTATCCGGCGCATCCGCAGCAGTTGGCCGCAGGTGCGCATTGTGGTGCTGACGAGCCTCACGAATACCGCGATTCTGCGTTCGATCATGGCGGCTGGCGTACTTGGCATGCTCAACAAGATCGAATCGATGGACGAACTGGCGGCCGCGATTCGCGCGGCGGGCGCGGGGCGCTCGCATGTCAGCCGTTCAGTGCTCGAGGCACTGTCCGCGGCGAGTGGCGAGACGCCGCGCATGTCGTCAATGCGCGATCTGTCGCCCCGTCAGACCGAGGTGCTGCGGATGTTCGTGCGCGGCCATTCCATTTCCGAGATCGCACAGCATCTCGGCCGCGACGTGCGCACGGTCAGCCGGCAAAAGCGCGATGCGATGGCAAAGCTTGGCGTGAGCAACGACCCGGGGCTGTTCGCTTTTGTGCGTGCACATGGTCTTACGTGACTGCGTCCCGATTGCCGATCGAATGTGTTTTTGCGTTTTCTCTTTGCTATTTCGGAGCAATCTTATGTCTGTCTGGCGATAAGTGTTCAATTCTCGCCGGGTACAGCCATCGCTCCTCAAATTGGCCTTAGGACACAGATCAAAAGGAGCTTTTTCAATGAATGCCAGGAACGACATCACGGCGTCAGTTCGAACGATCATTGCCGACGATCATCCGCTCGTGCTACTGGCGATCGAGAATCTGATGTCGACGTACCCCAACATGGAAATCGTGGGACGCGCGACAGATTCTTCTCAGTTGTTCGCCGAAGCGGGGCGAGTGTCGTGCGATCTGGTTGTCATGGATCTGTATATGCCTGGCGGCTCATTCGGCGACGGTCTCGACATGGTTCGCGAGTTCCGGGCGCGTTTCCCGGAAGTTGTGCTCGTGGTCCTGACAATGGAAACCGAGGCCGAGGCATTGCAGAAAGTCATCGCGCTTGGCGTTGGCGCGGTCGTCAGCAAGCGTGACCGGATCGACCTGATCCATGTCGCGATCATTACCGCGCTCGCGCATGAGTGCTATCTCGGCCCTGCGATTCGCACGCTGCTTGCGGATGCGACGATTGCGCGCCGGCTTGACTACGTCAGGCAGATGCTGTCACGGCGCGAGCTCGAAGTTCTCACGCAATACGCGTCGGGACTCGGCGTCACGGAGATCGCGGTCAGGCTTGGCCGCAGCGTGAAGACGATCAGTGCGCAGAAGTGCACGGCGATGCGCAAGCTGTCATTGCACAGCGATGCGGATCTCTTCAGATTCGCGGTCGAGCACGGCGTCATACCCGGCGAACGCGTCGAACACGGCGTCGTACCGGGCGAGCGGCCGTAAGCCGACATGGCTCGCACACACAGGTTGTCGCACATGCATGCTCACTGTTCGCCGGGCCGCTCGAGCCGGGCTGCCAGACAGTGAGCGACACGCGGCACGGCGCGACGCAGGCATAACAGGTGGTGCAGGTCCCGGGGAAGCACGTCGTGCGGGGACTGCCCAACGGTCACAGAAGAAAAAGATGAATCAGACTATCCGGATTATCGTCGCGGATGACCACAGCAGCATACGTGTGGGCGTGAGTCATCTGCTCGACAGCGTTGCCTATATGTCGGTGGTGGGCGTCGCGTCGAATACGCTCGCACTGGCGGAACTGCTCGATACCTGTCCGTGCGACCTGATCGTATCGGACATCGGCATGCCGGGCATCGACGGCGAAAGCAATGCAATCCTGTTTCTGCGGCGCGTGCTGCGCTTCATGCCGGACGTGCCGATCGTCATTCTGACGATGATCCATCAGCCGAGGACGCTAGCCGGGCTTCTGCATATGGGCGTCGCGGCGATCGTCGACAAACGCGATGCAGCCGCTTCGCTGATCGCGGCCATCGATGCGGCTTATGCGGGCCGCCGTTTTCTCTCCCGATGCGCGCAGCAGGCAATTGGCGACGCCGGCGCTCCACAGCCGGGCGCCGCGGTGTTGAGCCCACGCGAGTGGGAAGTGTTCAGGCTGTACGCACAGGGCATGACGATCCAGCAGATCGCCGTGCGACTCGCGCGCAGCGGCAAGACGATCAGTACGCAGAAGCGCAATGCGATGCGCAAGCTCGGGCTCGAAAGTGAAACCAGTCTGATTGCGTATGCGCGACAGATCGGCCTGACTTGATGCCTGAAGCAGCGATCGTCCAGCAACGGGTCGTGCACGTTGTGCGTTTCGCTTATTTAAGAGTAGTCCGATTAACCTGACCCGACATCAATTCGACAATTTGCGGTCGCGCTCGGCCCATGGCCGGGCATGCCGCGCCCAGGAATCATTCGTCATGCACAACGACGTGCGAGTGGCGCAACTCTGAAGGTCCGCCGTTGCCGGCCGGCCTTCGTCGACACGTGACGCATGGACGGAAATCGCAATGGCAAGCCTGGGTAAACGGTTGGTGGTCGAAGGTGCCGGTACGGCCTGGGTGGTGTTCATCGGTTGCGGCAGCGCGGTACTGAATGCGGGCGCGGTGCAGCAGGGTTGGGGCGTACTGGAAGTCCCTTTTGCGTTTGGGCTCGCGCTGGCGACGGCGATGGCGGCACTCGGTCACATGTCGGGTGCGCACTTCAATCCCGCGGTGACGGTCGGCTTTGCGACCGCGCAGCGTTTTCCTGTACGCGACCTGCTGCCCTACATCGCCGCGCAACTCGTCGGCGCACTGGTGGGCGCTGCGCTGCTTGCCTATGTCGCGAGCGGCCGGCCAGGCTTCGATCTGAGCGCAAGCGCATTTGGTGCGAACGGTTACGACGATCATTCGCCGTCTGACTATCGGCTTCATGCGGCGCTTGCCGTCGAATTCGCGATGTCGTTTGTATTTGTCTTCGTGAATCTGGCGATGTCTGCCCGGAAGGCATCGACGGCCTATGCGCCGTTCGTGATCGGCGCGTGCCTCACACTGATCTATCTGATTGCGACACCGGTCACCAACGCATCGGTCAACCCGGCGCGCTCGACTGCCGCGGCGCTGTTCGTCGGCGATTGGGCGCTCGATCAGTTGTGGCTCTTCTGGGCTGCACCGATGGCGGGCGGACTGCTCGCGGGTTTGGCGTACCCGCTTATATGCAGCGAAGCCGTCAACGCGGTCGACGGGCGCGGGGCTGCCGGCGAGCCACGCGATTTCCGCTGATGCGCGGCCGAATTTGCACCGTGGGCACCGTGCGCACCATGAAAGACAACGGCAATGACGCGCGCGCCTCGCGCTACCGCGCGGCCGGCCGGCCACTGCGGCGCGGGTTGCTGCGCGCGCTCATTCTGCTGGCCGCGCTCGCGGTGTGTCGAGCGCTGTTCGCTTCTCCTGCGGTGCCTGAACCGGCGTCTTCTTCCGATGTGCGTACCGCACATTCCCTCCCGCGCAAGCTGACCATCGGCGTGCTCGCCAACGGCTGGTCGCCGTTCGAAGCGTTCGACAATGGCGAACTGAGCGGATTGAGCGTTGAATACTTGCGCGCGCTCGCCGGCCCCGGCGTCGAATTCGACGTGAAAACGTTCGCGGACATGCCGCAATTGCTGGCTGCGGCTTGCGCCAATCAGGTCGATGTGCTGATGAGCATCGCCCGCACGCCGGAACGCGAACATTGCGTGGCGTTCACCGCACCGTATTTCGACGCGTCGACGTCCGTGGTCACGCGTTCAGACGACATGGACGCGGCGCAACGTCTGCAAAGCGGCGATATGCGGGTCGCAGTCGAACGGGGCTTCCTGCTCGATAACCTGCTGCGCGAGCGTTTTCCGCGTGCGCAAATCGATGCGTTCGACGACACGTCAGAGGCATTGCATGCGGTTGAACGCGGCGATGCCGATGTCTATTTCGGGTACACGCCGTCCGTCCAGTTTTACCTGGCGTCGCGCGAATTCGGTGCGCTCAAGGTGGCGTTCGAAGAGCGGCGTCGCAACAGCGAGCTACGCTTTGCGGTGCCGCGCAGCCAGACTGCCTGGCGCAACGAGCTCAATCGTGCGTTGAGCGCGTTGCCGCCGCAGCGGGCCGCGGCGATTCGTACGCGCTGGATCGCGGGCGCCCAGCGGCAGCACGCCGCCTCCGCCGCGTCGGGCGGCGAAATGCGCCCGAGCGGCAATCCGACGGTGACCGCGTTGCGTCTATTGCCGCTACTGATCGGCATCGGCGTCACGCTGCTTGTCACGTTGCGTGCTTACTCGATGCTGCAGCGGGAAGTGCGGCGACGCGAGCAGACCGAGCGCGAACTTGCCGCGCAGTTGAACTTCCAGCAGACGATGATGGAGATGGTGCCGTATCCGCTCGTCGCGAAGGACCTCGAAGGCTGCTATATCGCCGTCAATCAGGCGTTTGAGCGGCTGACGGGTTTGAGTCGCGCATCGGTGATCGGCCGCGTGAGCGCCGAGGTGCAAGCATGGGGTACACAGAACAGCGTGAACCTCGAGCGTCTGACACAGCGTTCGCTAACGACCGGCGAGCGCGCGGAAGCCGAACTGCAGTTCTCCGACCACGCGGGCCAGATTCGTCGTGGAGTGTTTTCGGTCTGTATCTGCCAGGGCGTGGACGGTGCGCCGTCAAGCGTGCTCGGCACGCTCGTCGACATTACCGATATTCGTCGCGCCGAAATGCTCGCACGCGAAACCGAACGGCGCCTGTTCGACGTGACGCGTTCGCTGCCCGCCGTGGTGTTCCAGTTGCGGCGCGCGCCCGACGGCGTGTATTCGTTCCCGTATATCGGCGGCGATACGAAGGTCTGGCTCGGGCGCGACAGCGGCACGCTGATGCGCGGCGGCGCGGTGAGCTTCGGGCGTGTCTGTCCTCAGGACCGGCCGCATCTGATGGCCGCGCTCGAACGTTCGGCCAGTAGCGAAGAACCGGTCCATCTCGAGTTCCGGATGCAAAGCGTCGACGATGCGCGATGGGTGCGCGCGGAAGTCGTGCCGCGGCGCGAAGCGGATGGGGGTACGGTCTGGAGCGGGTATTGGGTCGACGCAAGCGCGGAGCGGCTGCGTTCGGACGAACTCGCGCGCGCCCGCGATCTCGCCGAAGCCGCGTCGCGCGCGAAAGACGACTTCCTCGCGATGATGAGCCACGAGATCCGCACGCCGATGAACGGCGTGCTGGGGCTGGTCGAAGTGCTGGAGCGCACGCGCCTCGACGCGGACCAGGGCGAGATGCTGCGGATGATCCACGAATCGGCGGGTGCGCTGCTGCAGATTCTCGACGACTTGCTCGACTATTCGAAGATCGAGGCAGGACGTCTGACGATCGAATCCGAGCCGCTCGATTTGCGCGATCTGGTCGACACGGCAGTCGGCCTGCTGGCCGCTCGGGCACATGAAAAGGGACTCAAGGTACGCGTCGACGTCGAACCGGAGGTGGCGGCGGTGGTGCGTGGCGATAGCGTGCGCCTGCGGCAGATTCTCTTCAATCTGCTGGGCAACGCGATCAAATTCACCCCGTCCGGTGAAGTGGACGTGCAGGTGGCGGTCGTGCACAACACCGACGTGGGACAGACCATCCGGATGACCGTCGAAGATACCGGCATCGGCATCGCGCCCGAAGTGCAGGCGCGCCTGTTCGAGCCGTTCGTGCAGGCGGAAACGTCGACCACGCGACGTTTCGGTGGCACGGGCCTTGGGCTTACGATCTGCCGTAAGCTGGTCGATCTGATGGGCGGCACGCTCGAGTTGCAGAGCACACCGGACGTCGGTACGCGGATGACACTGCAACTGCTGATGCCGGTTGATATGCCGGGCTATACGGCGGGCGGCTTGCGCGGCAAGCGCGGCCTTGTCGCGGTGGCCGACGCGCGGGTCCAGCAGGCGCTGCTGCATTTCGGCGCGGCGCTTGGTCTCGAACTGCGCGGCCTCGCGCCCGACGCACCGGAGCTGCGCGACCCACAGGTGCTTTCGACGGTCGACCTCGTGTTCATCGCGGACGGTTTCGACCTGACGACGCACGATCTACCGCATTCGCGCCTGATTCGCCTCACCGAGAAACCGAAGCCGACCGGCTACCGGATCATCGATGATAGGGTGCGGGTCAGCATCAACCCGATTTCGTGGCGCGGCCTTGGCGCCGCTTGTGCCGCCGCGCTGACCGGCCTCGCGCCGAAGCGCCCGCGGGCGCGCGGCGCGCAGGTCGCGCAAGTCATGCCGCTCGATCGTGAGCGCGCGATCGCCAGCGGCCGGCTCGTGCTGGTTGCCGAAGACCATCCGGTGAACCAGGAGCTGATTCGCCATCAACTGGCGTTGCTCGGCTGCGCGTGCGATGTGGTGAATGATGGTGCGGAGGCTCTACACGCGCTGGAGCGAGCGAGCTACGGTTTGCTGATTACCGATTGTCACATGCCGAATCTTTCGGGATACGAACTGTCACGTCGTGTGCGCGGGAGGGAAGCGGGTGGCACGGCTCACCTGCCGATCATCGGTATCACCGCGAATACCGCGCCCGAGGACCTGAAAGCATGCCGCGATGCCGGCATGGACGATTGCCTGATCAAACCGACCCGGCTCGCGACACTGCGCGAGCACCTGAGTCGCTGGTTCGCGGCGGATAGTCATCGTCAGCCGGCGCAGGACGGGTCTCATCCGGATGCTCGTTGGCTGTCGCACGACGCATCGCGGGCTGACGTCGGCTACGAGCGGCCCGCGTCGTCGTCTGACAGCCGTGATGCGGACGGTCCTTTCGTACCGGTCGACCTCGCGCATCTGACGCGGATCTGGGGCAGCGAATCGACCGTGAAAGCGTTGCTCGATTCGTTTGTGTCGTCGGTGCGCGACGATGTGCGTGCGTTGCCGCCGCTGCTCGAGGAACCCGACGTCGACCAATTGCGCGCGTGGCACCATCGCGTCTCGGGTGCGGTCGGCGTGTTGCAATATCCGCCGCTGTTCAGCGTGCTCGAAGATTATCGCCGAGGCATGACAGGCAGCGAGCCCGAACGGTTACGCACCGAAGGCCTTGCGCTCGTGCGCAAGTGCAACGCGATGCTCGACGGTATCGAAGGTCAAGCGGCTCTGCTGCCGTAGCGGTGTGCCGCGCAAACGTCGCGGTGTTGCCATGTGCGTGTCTTCGAATTCAACTAGTATGGGTTCGCAATATACCGATAAAGAATTCGGAGATAACCATGATTGCAATTCGTAAGTTGAGAATGGCTGCGATGTTGCTTACGCTGGTTTCATGTGTCGCATGGGCGGATACCGTCGAGTTGAAAGCGGATCTCGAACCTTCTAGCGAGGTGCCGCCGCGCGTAAGCCACGGTCACGGCGCATTGGACGCGACCTTCGATACCGCGACGAAGTCGCTGCAGTGGACGGTGACGTACGAAGGCCTGTCCGGGCCCGCGACCGCTGCGCACTTCCACGGTCCCGCTCCGGTCGGCCAGAACGCGGGCATCGTGATACCGATCGACAAGAAGGCGCTGCCGAGTCCGATCAAAGGTTCGGCGACGCTGACCGAACAGCAGGTGACGGACCTGATGGCCGGGCAGTGGTACTTCAACGTTCACACGGCGCAGAATCCGATGGGTGAGATTCGCGGCCAGGTGATGCCCGCGAACTGAGCAGACACGGCATCACTTGCATCACGACGCGGCCGGCATGCGATCTTCGTCTGCCGGCTTTTTGCTTCGTCTGACTGACGGATTCCGTTTACTGGCCGCCCCCGCGCGAACCCACGTACCATGTGTCGATGATCGTCGACGGAGCGTGTTCCGATGAGTTGGCAAAGCGCGTTGGCGTGCTGGTTCCTGCGCCGGCAGTATCTGCCGCATACGCGGCGCCCGGAGATCAGCGCCGAACATGCACGAGCATTGACCGCAAAGCGCGTCTGGTCGCCGCGTGTGCCTGTTGGCTGGCAACTGCGCGAGCAGTATCGCGACAGCGATTGGCCGCTGCACGGTGAATGGCTCGATCCGGACCACGCCGCCGGTTCGGCGCGCATACCGACCATCCTGTACTTGCATGGTGGCGGCTACTACTTCTGTTCGCCGCGTACGCATCGCGCCGTCTCGTTCGGCCTCGCGACCCGCACCGGCGCACGCCTTTTCTCGCTCGACTACCGGCGCGCGCCCGAGCATCGCTTCCCGGCCGCACTCGACGATACGCTTGCCGCGTATCGTCGCCTGATCGCGGCGGGCGCGCAGCCTCAGTCGCTCGTGCTCGCGGGCGACTCCGCTGGCGGTGGCCTGGCGCTCGCGACGCTGGTCGCGCTGCGTGACGCGGGGGAGCCGCTCCCCGCCGGCGCGCTGCTGTTCTCGCCGTGGACCGATCTTGCCGCGACGGGCGCGTCGATCACCACAAACGACGGGGCCGATCCGATGTTCTGCGGCGCTTCGATTGGGCGCGCGGCAAAACTGTATCTAGGGGACGCGCCCGCGACGCATCCGCACGCATCGCCGCTCTACGCGGACTTGCGGAACCTGCCGCCGCTATTTATCCAGGCCGGCAGCACCGAGGTGCTGCTCGACGACGCACGCCGCGTTGCCGAGCGAGCGACGCAGGCGGGTGTCCCGGTCGAGTTCGAGGTATGGCCGAAGATGCCGCACGCGTGGCAATTGTGGGTGCCGTTCCTGCCGGAAGCCGGACGCGCGCTCGACGATGCCGCGCACTTCGTGCGGCGCGTCACGTCGGTGCGTGAGGACGCCTAGCGATCGAGGCGACATCGATGGCCAGATAGGCGGCCTGCACCGCGTCGGACCCGTAGTGCCGCTCGAGCCGTCGTACGGTGAAGTGGCCGTGCGCGACCTGCTGAAAGTGATCCATGAACACGGTATTGACCATCGCGCCGAGCACGGCGCCGATGGCCGGAATCGATTTTGCCGCGACCTGCTCGCTGACCTGCACCGAAAAGCGCGACGCAATCGTGCTCAAAAGACGCAGCAGTGCCGCCGATCCATGCGACGTGAACCCCTTCGCCGCGATCTCCGACGACGCCTTCGACACCGCCTGTGCGAGCGCGCCGCGCATGATGAAGTAACCGTAGTCGGCATCGTCGTCGGCTTTCGAGGTGCCGCCCATACCGAGCACGGTCAGGCATTGCAGCTGCGTGTCGATCGATGCGAGATCTTCACCTTCGCTGCGCGCGATATCGCAGATCGAGCGGAACATCAGCGTCGTCGTGACCGGCAGCTCGACTGGTAGTGCGAGCAGGCCGAACGCGCCGCCCGCGGCGCCGGTCGTCGCGACGGCGAACTTGTGCAGCAGGTTGCTGGGCTTGTCGTGAACCGCTAGCGGCGCCGCGCGACCCATGGTGCGCAGCGCGATTTGCAGGCACTTGCGCAATGCCGCTTGTGTCGCGTCGTTCACCTTTTCATTCGCGGCAGCCGGCATGCGCGCGATCAGCTTCTCCAGCGGCGCGCCGACGATGCTCGCAAGCTTCATCGTGAGCGCCGGGCTTTCGAGCTCGTGTTTCGCGCGCCGCAGTGCATCCAGGTGATCGGGCGACAGCGTGGGTCCTTCAGACGAAATCGGGTCCATGAAACTCCTCAAGCTACTCAAAGACGGCGCAACGACAGCCAAGCGACGGCTGCATGTCATGTTCGCGTTGTGTCACCGGCAGGTTGCAGCAAGGTTAGAGCCCGGCGCCATGGTATGATTCCATATCGTTGACTCGTCAACTGTTGCGCCAACAAAAATGGCTGTTCACACCGCCGCTCACCATTCGAGTGGGCAAGTTTTACCGTTCCGGGAGTCGCTACTGGCGATGCTCGGCGTTTCCTTTGTTTCGATGCTGGTCGCGCTCGACCAGACCGTGGTCGGCACCGCGCTGCCGACCATCGTCGCCGAGCTGCGAGGCTTCGAGTTGTACGCATGGGTCGCGACCGCGTATCTGCTGACCTCGGTTATTACCGTGCCGATCTTCGGCCGCCTGGGCGACTACTACGGACGCAAGCCGTTCGTGATCGCGTCGATCATCGTGTTTACCGCCGCGTCGGTGTTGTGTGGCGCCGCGAACAGCATGCTGTTCCTGGTCGTCGCGCGCGGCTTGCAGGGCATTGGCGGCGGCATGCTGGTCGGCACCGCGTTCGCATGCATTCCCGATCTCTTTCCCGATTCGGTCGTACGCCTACGCTGGCAGGTGCTGATGAGCACCGCGTTCGGCATCGCGAACGCGATCGGGCCGTCGCTTGGCGGCTTCCTCACGCAGTATTGCGGCTGGCGTTCCGTGTTTTACGTGAACCTGCCGGTCGGCCTGATTTCGTTGTTCTTTGTATGGCGCTATTTGCCGCACCTGCGGCATGTCGTGCATAAGAGCAAGATGCGGCTCGACTGGCCGGGCGCGTTGCTGATCGCGCTCGCGCTCGGCAGCTTGCAACTATTCGTCGAGATGTTGCCGAAGCATGGCTTTAACGCTTCGTCAGCCGGGCTGCTGGCGGTCAGCGTCGCGTCTTCGTATGCGCTGTGGCAATGGGAAAAGCGTTTTCCGCAAGCGATTCTTCCTGCCGACATGTTCCAGAACCGAAGTCTGAACGCGCTTTTCGTGCTTGCGATCCTGGCCGGTTTCTCGATGTTCTCGATTCTCTTCTACGCGCCGCTGCTGTTCCAGGGCGGTTTCGGGATGTCGCCGAACGAAGCGGGGCTTGTGATCACACCGCTGGTCGTGTTCATTACGATCGGCAGCATCGTGAATGGGCGAATCGTTTCGCGTGTGCGCAATCCCAATCTGATGCTCTATATAGGCTTTGTACTGTTGACACTCGCGTGTCTCGGCGCAGCGATCTCGACGCGTACGATGCCTCGCGGACTGCTGATGATGCTGATGGTGCTCGCGGGTTTGGGGTTGGGGTTCGTGCTGCCGAACCTGACAATCTTCGCGCAGCAGACGGCGGGCCGCGAGCACTTCGGTATTGCGACTGCGCTGTTGCAGTCGCTGCGGATGATCGGCGGGATGCTCGGCACGGCGATCACCGGTACGCTCGTCACGCAGATGTATTCGCGGGGCGTGCGCAGCGCGCTCGAGCGCGATCACGCGGGCCACTGGTACACGCACCTCGGTGACCCGCAGATCCTGATCGATCATGGTGCACAGGTGGATCTGCTCGATCAGCTGGCGCGCGCGGGCCATAACGGCGCGGTATTGCTCGAAGCGGCGCGGACCTCGCTGGTCGGCGCGATCCATATGGGTCTTGCCATTGCGACGCTGGTTGCGCTCGTGTCGATCTGGCGGACCCGCAGCGTGCCGCCGGTCAGGCTCACGCGCAAACTCGAAACGACCGTCGCCGCGGATTGATAGACTGCGCGACGAATCGAATTCATTGGTTGAAACGTAGGACGGGATAGCAACCCCATGGACGAACAGGACCGGATCGCGATTCTTCATCAGTTTGGCCGCACGTATCGCGCGTTCATGTCGGCGTTCGAAGCGCAAGTCGGCCATCCGATGCCGCGCTGGCGGATTCTGCTCGCGTTGTACGAGCAGGACGGCGAGTCCTCGCAAAAGCGTCTGGTCGAGCGGTTGCGCGTCGATCCGGGCGCGCTTACGCGACAGTTGAAGTCGCTGGAAGCGCTCGGCTGGATCGAGCGCAGCATGGACGAGCGCGACAATCGCGTGACGAACGTACGGCTCGCGGGTGACGGCCGCTTGGCGATCGAAGCGAGTCTGCCGAGCCGCAATGCGTTCCTGCACGAGACGATGGCGGGGTTGCCGCAGGACGCGCTCGAGGCGTTGTCGAGCGCGTTGGGAATGCTTGAAGCGCGCATCGCCGAGGTGGCGGCGGGGCTGCCGGCGCGAGTGGCGGCAGCCGAACGCTGACGTGCTGAATGGTGCGCATGGCTGAACGACGATCAGTGCGTCCTTGATGTACGACCCGCGTTAACGGTCCACATCCGGGGCCGACACCGAAGGCGCATAGCGAAGGCCCACGCAAACAAACGGCGGCACGCATGCCGCCGTTTTTGTCATTGAACCTGCTTCAGAAGAATGTCTCGATCACTTCCGTTACGCGATACGACGGATCGACGACCAGCACCTGTCGCCATTTGTCGAAGGTCAGACACGGATGCGAGATATCGAACGCAATCATATCGCCGACTTTCAGATCGGCGCCGGCCTGAATCCGCATGTAAGCGTGCTGATCCATCATGCCGAATACTTCCCATCCTTCGCTTGCGGCAACGTCGCGCGGTGCCGGATTGCCCGGCCGGTAGTGGCGCGCCGGTTCAGGCAGGCCTGAATCGAAGGCCGCGTCACGCTTGCCGAAGCCGATGATCGCGCGGTCGGGTTCGGGAATCGACTGTACGTACGCCCACAACTGCAACGCGGGCAACAGGCCTTCGCCCATTTTCTTCGCCACCGGATTGCGCGCGAAGATATCCGTCTGCGCCTTGCGATAGACACCGACATCGTGCGTCAGATAGCAGCCCGGACGCAGCACGATTTCGATCCGGCTTGCATCGGCGGTCTGCGCAAACTCTTCCGCGACGACGTCGTACCACGCGGAGCCCGCGCCCGACAGAATGGCCGGTGTGCGCGCAAAGCGGCCCGCGTCGAGCAACGCGCGCGTGGTCGCCACCGCGCCGCGCAGGAACGCGCGCACGTCCTGTTCTTCCTTCAATATGCCTTCATAGAGTTCGATGCCCGCCAGCCGCAGTGAATCCGGATAGCGCGCGATCGCATCGAGCACTGCGTTGAGCTGCGCCGCATCGCGCACGCCGGTGCGCCCGCCCGGCACGCCGAGCTCGATCAGCACGTTCAACTCCTTGCGCAGCGAACCGAAAAATGTGCCGAGTTGTTCGACGTTCGCGACGGAATCGACGAGACAGTAGAACTCGAAGTCCGGATCGCTCAGCAGTTCGGCGACCATCAGCATATTGCGCTTGCCGACCAGCTGATTGGCCATCAGCACACGCGATACACCGCCGTGATAGGCGGCGCGCACCTGATGCGCGGTGGCCAGCGTGATGCCCCACGCGCCGGTTTCGATCTGTCGGCGAAAGAGTTGCGGCGCCATCGTGGTTTTGCCGTGCGGAGCGAGCTTCACGCCGTACTCGGCGACGAACGCCTGCATCCACTTCAGGTTGTGCTCGATGCGATCCGCGTAAAGCACCGCGGCCGGCAGGCTCACGTCTTCGTCGAGCAGGTTCCATTCGAGACGGCCCGCGTCAGTCAGCTGGATGCTGGTCCCCGGAACATTGCCGAGCCCTTTGCTGGACGGATCGATTGTCGGGCCCTGATAGTTTGTAACTTTCATTACGTGCTACTCCATCGCGTAGTGGTATCGCTACAAAGTTGACTTCGCCATGTTACAGAAAGTACGATGCTCAACGAAATGTTATTTATTACCAGACTCATCTATCGCGCTCTGACTCGCGCCGCCTATCCCAGCGCCCACGCCGCCTGTGGCGACCTTCGATGAACTCCAGCGCCGAACCGCTTGCATTCGATATTGTCGCGCGCATCGCCGAATGCGCACCCGAGTTGCGCTCCGCCGAACGCAAGGTGGCCGCGCTGATTCTCGACAATCTGACCGGCGCGTCGCATGCGAGCATTGGCGAGATTGCGCAGCGCGCGGACGTCAGCATCGCGACCGTCACGCGTTTCGCGAAAGCGGTCGGCTGCCGCGACGTGCGCGAGCTGAAACTGCGGCTCGCGCAAGCGGCGGCGGTCGGACAACGCTTTTTGTCGCACGCTGCGCCGGACGCCGCACCAGAGCATATCGCGACACGCGTATTCGACGAAGTGCAAACCGCGCTCTCGCACAATCATCAGCTGCTGCTGCAAGCGCCGCTCGCGGCTGCCGCCGCCGCGCTGCGCTCCGCGCGGATGATCTACGTGTACGGCATGGGCGGCGGATCCACCGCGCTTGCCGACGAAATGCGCTTCAGGCTGGTGCGTTTGGCACGACCGGTCGCGACGTATCAGGACGCCATGCTGCAGCGGATGGTCGCGAGCACGGTATCGCACGATTGTGTCGTGATCGCGTTATCGGCGACCGGGCGTGTGCCGGAAATGATCGAGAGTTGCCGGATCGCACGCAGCTACGGCGCGACGCTGATTGCGCTGACTGCGCCCGCGTCGCCGCTCGCGAAGCTCGCGGACTGGCTGATTCCGATCGTCGCATTCGAAACCGATTTCATTTACAAGCCGTCGTCGTCGCGTTACGCGATGCTGATGGCGCTCGACGTGCTCGTCACCGAGCTCGCGGTGAGTCAGGGCGATGAAAGCCGCGAGTTGCTGCGCCGCATGAAGCACGCGCTCGACCCGCATCGCGGCGGCGGCGAGCGTCAACCATTGGGAGATTGATCCATGCACTCGCATCCCGAAGCGGCGGATACGCTGATCCTCGGCGCGCAGTTGTACGACGGCGCCGGCACGCCGCCGGTCGAACGCGACGTCGCGCTGCGCAGCGGGCGCATCGCCGCGATCGGCAACCTGTCGAACTGGCTCGCGGAGGACGTGATCGAAGCGAACGGCCGCGCGCTCGCGCCGGGCTTTATCGACGTTCACACGCATGACGACACCCATGTGATCCGCGCGCCGCAGATGTTGCCGAAGCTCACGCAGGGCGTGACCACGGTGATCGTCGGCAATTGCGGCATCAGCGCATCGCCGGTTACGCTGAAAGGCGATCCGCCGGACCCGATGAACCTGCTCGGCGCACGCGACGCGTTCAGCTATCCGACGTTCGCCGCGTATGTCGATGCGGTGAATGCCGCGCAACCGGCGGTCAATGTCGCCGCGCTGATTGGCCATACCGCGCTGCGCAACAATCATATGGACCGGCTCGATCGCGCCGCGAGCGCGCAGGAGATCGGGCAGATGCGTGCGCAACTGCGCGAAGCGTTGGCAGATGGCGCACTCGGACTCAGCTCGGGGCTCGCCTACGGTTCCGCGTTCGCCGCGCCGACCGAAGAAGTGATGGCGCTCGCGGAGCCGCTTGCTGAAGCAGGCGCGCTGTACACGACCCATATGCGCACTGAGTTCGACGCGATTCTCGACGCGATGGACGAGGCATACCGGATCGGCCGCCATGCGCGTGTGCCGGTCGTGATCTCGCACCTGAAGTGCGCGGGACCGGGCAACTGGGGGCGCAGCGGCGCAGTGCTCGAATCGCTGGAAGGCGCGCGGCGCATGCAGCTGGTCGGTTGCGACTGCTATCCGTATAGCCGCAGCTCGTCGACGCTCGACCTGAAGCAGGTGACCGGCGACATCGATATCACGATCACGTGGTCGACGCCGCATCCGCAGATGGCGGGCAAGCTGATCAAGGACATCGCGAACGAGTGGGGCGTGACGCAGCAGGAAGCGGCGCAGCGTCTACAGCCGGCGGGCGCGGTGTATCACAACATGTCCGAGGACGACGTGCGGCGCATCCTGTCGCATCCGGCGACGATGATCGGCTCCGATGGCCTGCCGAACGATCCGCTGCCGCATCCGCGCTTGTGGGGCGCGTTTCCGCGCGTACTTGGCCACTACGCGCGCGATCAACAGTTGATCCCGCTCGAAGAAGCGGTGCGTAAGATGACGAGTCTGTCGGCACGCCGCTTCGGGTTGACGCAGCGTGGCGAAGTGCATGTCGGCTATCACGCCGATCTGGTGCTGTTCGATCCGGCGCGGGTGCGCGACGCGGCGACCTTCGACAGGCCGCAACAAGCCGCCGACGGTATCGACGCGGTGTGGGTGAACGGCGTGCTGTCGTATCGCGACGGCGCGCCGACCGGCGAACGCGCCGGTCGTTTTGTGGCGCGCGGCGCGCGGCCCGCGATGGGCGATAGCGTGCCGCGCGATTTTTGAACCATTTCGGGTGACCTGACAGGGAGTGAATGATGAAGCGTCATGGCGTGGAAGGCGGCAAAGGAACCGGTGGCCAGCATATGCCGTTTGCGCGGGCGGTCGAAGCGGATGGCTGGCTGTATGTGTCCGGACAGACGCCGATGGAAAACGGCGAAGTGATCAACGGCGGGATCGTCGAGCAGTCGCACAAGGCGCTGCAGAACGTGTTCGCGATTCTGAAGGAAGCGGGTTATGGCGCCGAGCATGTCGTGCGCTGCGGCGTGTGGCTCGACGACCCGCGCGACTTTGCATCGTTCAACAAGGTGTTTCGCGAATACTTTGGTGAGCATCCGCCGGCGCGCGCCTGTGTGGTGTCGAGCATGGTGATTGATTGCAAGGTGGAAGTGGATTGCGTCGCGTATAAGGCGCCGCAGCGTTGAGCATGGCACGCGTACGCGATTGCGTCGGATGCAGGCTGTGCTGGCGCTCGCGCCACCGGCCTGGCGACGTCCCATCCCGTTACTTGAACGCCGTGGTGAAGTGCGCTTGCCCCTGAAACCCGACGAAGATGGCATTCGGCAAGCGCGACCCTTTGTCGAAATGGATCAGCTGGTCGCGCGGCAACGATAAATCGTGGCCGAATGATTCACAATGATCTGTTATTGCCGCGCAATGCGCAGATTGTCCGGCATCGGCAAATTGAAATTGGTGCGGAACGGATTGATATCGAGCCCGCCGCGCCGCGTATAGCGTGCGTATATCGCGAGCTTCACGGGTTGGCACGCTTTCACCAGATCGACGAACATCTTCTCGACGCACTGCTCATGAAACCCGGTGTGGTTCCGATACGAAATGATGTAGCGCAGCAGCGCCGCCTGATCGATTTGCGGCCCGACATAGTGAATCTGCACGCTGCCCCAGTCGGGCTGGCCGGTCACCGGGCAATTCGATTTCAGCAGGTTCGAATAAAGCGTCTCTTCGACGGGCGCTTCGTCGAACGCCGCTTTCAGCAGCGAAGGGTCGGGCTGGTAGATGTCCGTATCCAGATCGAGCCGGTCGAGCGACAACCCGTCGAATTCTTCAAGCCTGAGCTTGCCGAATTCCGCTGGCCCGATCAGATGCAACGAAACGGTCGCGCCACAGCATGCGGAAACATCGCGCTTGATCGTCTCGCGCACGACGTCGATCGAATCGAACTTCGTTTGTGCGAACGAACCGAGATAGAGCTTGAACGACTTCGACTCGACGATATTCGGCGAATCGGCCGGCACAAAGAAGGTCGCGACGGCGATCTGCGGCTTGCCGCGCGCATTGAGCCACGACAGTTCGTACGCGTTCCAGATGTCGGTGCCGAAAAACGGCAAGCGCGCGCCGATGCCGATCTGCTCGCGCGCATCGCTGCGTGCGATCGGAAAGAGCAGCGATGCGTCGTACTGTTCGCGGTACGTGGCTGGTTTGCCGAGCGGGGATTGGTCGGGTGTCATGATGCATTCACAATGCCGCTGACGACGTGCCCGGTCGCGGTGACGTCGCGGGCCGATTCGCAGTGGCGAATTTGATCGTCGAAGAAAAAATCGGGCTCGAATTCTCGCAAAAACGCGCCCTTTTCGAGGCCACCGAGGAACATCGCTTCGTCGATTTCAATGTTCCAGGCCATCAGCGTGCGGATCGCGCGCTCATGCGCGGGCGCCGAGCGCGCCGTGACGAGCGCGGTGCGGATCTGCATCGGTGCGGCGTCGTCCGCGAGTTTCTGCAGCCGGTGCAGCGCTTCGAGCAGCGGCTTGAGCGGACCATCGGCAAGCGGCAGGTTACGGTTGTCGATCTCGTGACCGACGAACGCCTGCAGCCCATCCCGTTGAAACACGCGTTCCGCTTCGTCGGAGAACAGCACCGCGTCGCCGTCGAAAGCAATGCGGATCTCGTTCGGATACTTGCTCGCTCTACGCGCCGATTCGGGCAACACACGCGCAGCGGGAAAGCCGGCCGCGAGCGCGTCGCGCACGTCATCCTGATTCGCGGACAGAAACAGCGACGCGTTGAGCGGATGCAGATAACCGAACGGTGCGCGTCCGCGTGTGAACACGCCGCGCTCGATTGCGAGACCGTGCTCGCGCGCCGAACTGAATGCACGCAGACCGCTGATCGGATCGCTGCGCGACAGAATCACCACTTCGACGCGCCGCGTGCCCGTGTTCAGCGCAAGCAGCTTGCGGATCAGCGGGAATGCGACACCGGGTTTCGCTGGAACATCGAGGCGGGCACGCTGCAACGTTTCGTACGCGCGCAAGTCGCCTTCCTCGTACACGCGGTTTTCCTCCTCGAAGTCGAACAGCGCGCGCGACGAGATCGCGACCACCAGTTTGTCTTCGAGTGTGAAGGGCATGATGAAGTCGATCGATCCGGATTGCGTGGCGCGCTTCGCCGCTTACGCGAGGAAGAGTCGATAAACCGGGTTCGCGGTTTCTTCCCAGTACGGATAACCGAGCGTCGACAGAAAGCGCGCGAATTCGCTGTCCTCGCTCGCCGGCACCTGAATGCCGACGAGGATCGAACTATAGTCCGCACCCTGATTCCGATAGTGGAACAGGCTGATATTCCAGTTCGGCGCCATCGACGACAGGAACTTCATCAGCGCGCCCGGCCGCTCCGGAAACTCGAAGCGGAACAGACGCTCATGGTGCGCGAGCGGCGAGCGGCCGCCGACCATATAGCGAATGTGCTGCTTCGACAGTTCGTCGCCGGTCAGATCGACGGTCGCGAAACCGTGTGCTTCGAGCGAAGCCGCGATACGCACGGATTCGTCGCGGCTCTTGATCTGGACACCGACGAAAATATGCGCGGACTTCGCATCGGCGATCCGGTAGTTGAATTCGGTGACGCTGCGCGTGCCGATCAGTTCGCAAAAGCGCTTGAAGCTGCCGCGCTCTTCCGGAATCGTGACGGCGAATACCGCTTCGCGCGCTTCACCGACTTCCGCGCGTTCGGCGACGAAACGCATCCGGTCGAAGTTCATATTCGCGCCGGACGTGACCGCGATCAGCGTCTGGTTCTCGATGCCTTCACGCTCCGCATAGTGCTTCGCACCCGCGACCGAAAGCGAGCCGGCCGGCTCGAGCACGCTGCGCGTGTCCTGGAACACATCCTTGATGGCCGCGCAGAGTGCGTCGGTATCGACGGTCAGCACTTCATCGAGATATTGCTGGCAGAGCCGGAATGTCTCTTCACCGACCAGCTTCACCGCGGTGCCATCGGAAAACAGGCCGACTTCGTTCAGCGTCACGCGCTCGCCTGCTGCGATCGACCGCGCCATCGCGCACGAGTCTTGGGTCTGCACGCCGATCACCTTGATCTCGGGGCGCACTTCCTTCACGTACGCGGCGACGCCGGCCGCGAGACCCCCGCCGCCGATCGGCACGAAGATCGCGTGAATCGGGCCTTGATGCTGGCTCAGCACTTCCATCGCGACGGTGCCCTGGCCGGCGATCACATACGGATCGTCGAACGGATGAACGAAGGTCAGCCCGTGCTGTTCCTGCAGGCGCATCGCATGCGCATAGGCGTCGCTATAGGATTCTCCCGCCTGCACAACCTCGACGGTCGGGCCGCCGTGTGCCCGCACCGCGTCGACCTTCACTTGCGGCGTCGTAATGGGCACGACGATGATCGCCTTGACGCCCAGGCGCGCCGCCGACAGCGCGACGCCTTGCGCATGATTGCCCGCCGACGCGGTAATCACGCCGCGCGACAATGCGTCGGCCGGAATATGCGCCATCTTGTTGTACGCGCCGCGCACCTTGAACGAGAAGACGGGCTGGTTGTCCTCGCGCTTCAGGTAAATCGCATTGCGCAACCGGGCGGACAGATTCCGCGCAAGCTCGAGTTCGGTCTCCCGGGCGACGTCGTAGACGCGCGCGGTCAGGATTTTCTTTAGATAGTCGTTGGAAGCCATGCGATTGACGGCGCAAAGCGCTGCACAGGACGGGAAAAGGTCAATGATAGCGCCATCCGCGCACGCTCAGACCGGCTGGCGATGCAGCAACGCATACGGGAGGCGCATGGCCGCGACGCGGTAGGGCTCGCAAAGCGGCTCGCAAAGCCGACCGTCCGGTCGGCAAATGCCGGCGCCTGACGGATGCCGCGGGCGCCGCGAAATGCCCATGGCGTCGTCACGGAGGCGTCAACGCGCACAAGGATGATGCGGTAGAATCGCCTTTTGGAACTAGGATCGGAAGATGCACTGGCAGCCTCGGATCGCCCATCTGGTGCCCGTCCCGCGCGAGTCTCGGCCCGCGGCGCAGCGGCACGCGCGGCATGCACGATCGTGTAGCGGTATCTGAGCCCGCGAAGTGAGCCTGCGAAGCGAGTCTGCAAAGCGGCCGGCGTGAATTCATCCGCCAGCGCGTTAGTGGCGATAGAGCTTCGCTCAAGAGAAGAATTCCCAGCATTGCGCCCCACGCGCATCGTCAGCCGGTGCCGTCGCCTATTGAGACCCGCGGCGGCAACGCGAGGCTGACTCACCGAGTCGTCCAACCATGAACGCACCTCAAGTATTCGATCCGAACGGCGCCCCCCACGCAGTGGCGACCGATCCCGCTCCACGTCTGCGCGAAATTCCCTACAACTACACGTCGTTTTCCGATCGCGAAATCGTCATCCGGCTGCTCGGCCACGACGCTTGGGCCGCGCTCGACGAATTGCGCAGCGAGCGCCGCACCGGCCGCTCGGCGCGGATGCTGTACGAGGTGCTCGGCGACATCTGGGTCGTGCGCCGCAACCCGTATCTGCAGGACGATCTGCTCGACAACCCGAAGCGCCGTAAGCTGCTGATCGAAGCGCTGCATCACCGGCTCGCGGAGATCGAGAAGCGCCGCCGCGCGGACTTGACCGAGCATCACGACGATGCCGGCGTCGATCGCGCCGCGCGTGTCGAGACGCTGGTCGCCGCCGCGCGCCGCGCGGTCGAAGCGTTCGCAAACGAGTTCGAGCAAAGCGCCGAACTGCGGCGCCGCGCGCTGCGCGAGCTGGGTCGCCGCACGCAGAAGGACAACATCCGTTTCGACGGGCTCGCGCGTGTCTCGCATGTGACCGATGCGACCGACTGGCGCGTCGAGTATCCGTTCGTCGTACTGACGCCGGATAGCGAAGACGAAATCGCCGGCCTCGTGAAAGCGTGTTTCGAGCTTGGGCTGACCGTGATTCCGCGCGGCGGCGGCACGGGTTACACGGGCGGCGCGGTGCCGCTCACACCGTTTTCCGCGGTGATCAACACCGAGAAGCTCGAGGCGCTGGGCGCGGTCGAGCTGACCGATCTGCCGGGCGTTGCGCGCAAGGTGCCGACCATTTACTCGGGCGCGGGCGTCGTCACGCGCCGCGTGACCGAGGTGGCCGAACAGGCGGGCTATGTGTTCGCGGTCGACCCGACGTCGCTCGACGCGTCGTGCATCGGCGGCAATATCGCGATGAATGCGGGCGGCAAGAAGGCGGTGCTGTGGGGTACCGCGCTCGACAATCTCGCGTGGTGGCGGATGGTCGATCCGGAGGGCAACTGGCTCGAAGTCACGCGGCTCGATCACAACCTCGGCAAGATCCACGACATTCCAGTTGCGCGCTTCGAGCTGAAGTGGTTTGACGGCGAATACGCACCGGGCGACAAGCTGCTGCGTACGGAAGCGCTTGACATCGAAGGGCGGCGCTTCCGCAAGGAGGGTCTCGGCAAGGACGTCACCGACAAATTCCTCGCTGGCCTGCCCGGCGTGCAGAAGGAAGGCTGCGACGGGCTCATCACGTCCGCGCGCTGGGTGCTGCACAAGATGCCCGCGCATACGCGCACCGTCTGCCTCGAGTTCTTCGGCCAGGCGCGCGAGGCCATTCCGAGCATCGTCGAAATCAAGGACTATCTGTTCGAAACGTCGCGCGAGGGCGGCGCGATTCTCGCGGGCCTCGAGCATCTTGACGAGCGCTATCTGCGTGCGGTCGGTTATGCGACGAAGTCGAAGCGCAATGCGTTTCCGAAGATGGTGCTGATCGGCGATATCGTCGGCGACGATGCCGATAAGGTTGCGGCCGCAACCTCCGAAGTCGTGCGGATGGCGAATGGCAAAAGCGGTGAAGGGTTCGTCGCGGTCAGCGCCGAGGCGCGTAAGCGTTTCTGGCTCGATCGTAGCCGGACCGCCGCGATCGCGAAGCATACCAATGCGTTCAAGATCAACGAAGACGTCGTGATTCCGCTTAACCGGATGGGCGAGTACACGGACGGCATCGAGCGCATCAATATCGAGCTGTCGGTCAAGAACAAGCTGCAACTGGTCGACGCGCTCGAAGCGTTCTTCAAGGCCGGCAAGCTGCCGCTCGGCAAAAGCGACGATGCGAACGAAATTCCGAGCGCCGAATTGCTCGAGGACCGCGTGCAGCACGCGCTGGAGTTGCTGAATCAGGTCCGGGTGCGCTGGTCGTTCCTGCGCGACAAGCTCGATATGCCGTTGCGCGAGGCGCAGCATTATCTGGTCGGGCTGGGCTACGCGCCGCTCGCGGAAAAATTCGCGGACCGCGTCGATGCGCAGCCGGGCGTCACCGTGTTCGACGTCACGCAGGACCGCACCATACGGGTGTCATGGAAGCAGGAAATCCGCGCGGAGTTGCGGCAGATTTTCAACGGCGGCGAGTTCAAGCCGATCCTCGACGAAGCCCAGGCCATTCATAAGCAGGTGCTGCGCGGCCGGGTATTCGTCGCGCTCCATATGCATGCGGGCGACGGCAACGTCCATACGAACATCCCGGTCAACTCCGACAACTACGAGATGTTGCAGGACGCGCACACGGCGGTCGCGCGCATCATGAAGCTCGCACGTTCGCTTGACGGCGTGATTTCCGGCGAGCACGGCATCGGCATCACCAAGCTCGAATTCCTCACTGACGACGAAATCGCCGAATTCCGCGCCTATAAGCAGCGCGTCGACCCGCAAGGGCGCTTCAATGCCGGCAAGCTGCTCGCAGGTGCGGACCTGCGCAACGCGTACACGCCGAGCTTCGGGCTGATGGGTTACGAGTCGCTGATCATGCAGCAGTCGGATATCGGCGCCATCGCCGATTCGGTGAAGGACTGTCTGCGCTGCGGCAAATGCAAGCCGGTCTGCGCCACGCACGTGCCGCGCGCGAACCTGCTGTACAGCCCGCGCAACAAGATTCTCGCGACTTCTCTGCTGGTCGAGGCATTCCTGTACGAGGAGCAGACGCGCCGTGGCGTGTCGATCAAGCACTGGGACGAGTTCAACGATGTCGCCGATCATTGCACGGTCTGTCACAAGTGCGCGACGCCGTGCCCGGTGAAGATCGACTTCGGCGACGTGACGATGAACATGCGCAATCTGCTGCGCAAGATGGGCAAGAAGAAGTTCAACCCGGGCAACGCGGCGGGCATGTTCTTCCTGAACGCGACCAATCCGCAGACTATCAACCTCGCGCGCACCGCGATGATGGGCGTCGGCTACAAGGCGCAGCGTCTGGGCAACGATCTGCTGAAGAAGTTCGCGAAGAAGCAGACCGCGCATCCGCCCGCGACCACCGGGAAGCCGCCGGTTGTCGAGCAGGTGGTTCACTTTATGAACAAGAAGATGCCGGGCAATCTGCCGAAGAAAACGGCGCGCGCGCTGCTCGACATCGAGGACAACAAGATCGTCCCGATCATCCGCAACCCGAAAGCGACTACCGTCGATTCGGAGGCGGTGTTCTATTTCCCGGGCTGCGGCTCCGAGCGCCTGTTCTCGCAGGTCGGGCTCGCGACGCAAGCCATGTTGTGGGAGGCGGGCGTGCAGACCGTGCTGCCGCCGGGCTATCTGTGCTGCGGCTATCCGCAGCGCGGCTCGGGCCAGTACGACAAGGCCGAAAAGATCGTCACCGACAACCGTGTGTTGTTCCACCGCGTTGCGAACACGCTGAATTACCTGGACATCAAAACGGTCGTGGTGTCATGCGGCACGTGCTACGACCAGCTCGCCGGTTATGAATTCGACAAGATCTTCCCCGGCTGCCGGATTATCGACATTCACGAATTCCTGCTGGAAAAGGGCATCAGGCTCGACGGCGTGAAGGGGACGCGGTACATGTATCACGACCCGTGCCATACGCCGATCAAGACGATCGACCCGGTCAAGCTGGTCAACCAGTTGATGGGCTCGGAGCACGACGGTTACACGATCGAAAAGAACGACCGCTGTTGCGGCGAATCCGGCACGCTGGCGGTGACGCGTCCGGACGTGTCGACGCAGGTGCGCTTTCGCAAGGAAGAGGAAATCCGTAAGGGGGCGGCGAAGCTGCGCGGTATTCCGCTCGTCGCCGAGGCCGGCTCGAATGCGATCAACATGGCGAACGCGGCGGCAGGGGCTGCCGGCGCGGCGCCGGGCTCGGTGCTGAAGGCCGGCGATGGGCCGCAACCCGGCGCAACGACGAACGACGCCAACGGAGCGCGCGGCGCAAACGGCATCGGCGCAGCAACTGACGTGAAAATCCTGACCAGCTGCCCGTCGTGTCTGCAAGGCCTGTCGCGCTACAACGAAGACGCGAACATCGAAGCGGACTACATCGTGGTGGAAATTGCCCGCCATGTGCTCGGAGAAAACTGGATGGCCGACTATGTTCAGCGAGCGAACAATGGCGGAATCGAGCGCGTGCTGGTCTAATGCACGCATGACGATATGCGCTCGAGGGCGACGATGGACTGTATTTTCTGCCGCGAAGACGGCGGCGCTATCTTGTGGCAGGACGACACGCTGCGTGTCGTTCTCGCCGACGAACACGACTATCCGGGCTTCTGCCGGGTAATCTGGAACCAGCACGTGGCCGAATTTTCCGATCTGGCCGACGCGGAGCGCGACCGGGTGATGCGCACCGTGAACGCGGTCGAGCGCGCGATGCGGCGCATCCTTAAGCCGGCGAAGATCAACCTGGCGAGTCTCGGCAACCAGGTGCCGCACGTGCACTGGCATGTGATTCCGCGCTTTTCCAACGACGCGCATTTCCCGCTGCCGATCTGGGCGCCACGTCAACGGACCGTGTCGGAAGCGATGCTGTCGCAGCGTCGCGCGCAGGCCACGCTGCTGCGCGACGCAGTGCGCAGCGAGATCGAACAGGCGCTCGCTTGAGGTGACCATGAGTGGACTGACTTCCGACACGCCGGTGCCAACCGGTGTCGTCGTGCACGCGGTGTCGCGCGTGCTGGAACTGCAATATGCGAACGGCGTGTCGTACCGGGTGCCGTTCGAGCTGCTGCGCGTGTACTCGCCGTCGGCGGAGGTGCGCGGCCACGGGCCCGGCCAGGAGACGCTGCAAACCGGCAAGCGCAACGTAACAATTACGGCGCTTGAGGGCGTCGGCAACTATGCGTTGCAGCCGACGTTCTCGGACGGCCATTCGACCGGGATCTATTCGTGGGACGTGCTGTGGGATCTCGCGACGCGCCAGGACGAACTATGGCGCGAGTATCTGGACACCCTTGCCGCGGCCGGCGTCGACCGCGACGCGCCGATGCCCGCCGCGGCGGCGCCGCACGGTCATGGCCACTGCCACTGACACGGGCTGGTACCATTCGCCCGGGCGTCGCTTCGATGCGGCGCAACAATGGTCAAAAAACGCGAAAGGACAAGCGCGATGAGCAAAACCCACTTCGGCTATCAGTCGGTCGATGAACAGGACAAAGCGAAGAAGGTGGCGGGCGTATTCCACTCGGTCGCCTCCAACTACGACCTGATGAACGACCTGATGTCGGGCGGGCTGCACCGCGCATGGAAGGCGTTCACCATCTCGCAGGCGAACGTGCGGCCGGGCTTCAAGGTGCTCGATCTCGCCGGCGGCACCGGCGACCTGTCGAAGGTGTTCGCGAAGCAGGCCGGCCCGACCGGCGAGGTCTGGCATACCGACATCAACGAATCGATGCTGCGCGTGGGCCGCGACCGGTTGCTCGATCAGGGCGTGGTGACGCCCGCGCTGCTCTGCGACGCGGAGCAAATTCCGTTTCCTGACAACTACTTCGACGTGGTGAGCGTGGCCTTTGGCTTGCGCAACATGACCCACAAGGATGCCGCGCTGGCCGAAATGCGCCGCGTGATGAAGCCGGGCGGGCGGCTGCTCGTGCTCGAGTTTTCGAAAGTGTGGGACCCGCTGAAGAAGGCGTACGACCTCTATTCATTCAAGGTATTGCCGTGGCTTGGCGAGCGCTTCGCCAAAGATGCGGACAGCTATCGCTACCTGGCCGAGTCGATCCGGATGCACCCGGACCAGGAAACTTTAAAGACGATGATGGAACAAGCTGGCATCGATGGCGTCAAATATTACAATCTGTCAGCTGGCGTGGTAGCCTTACACACCGGGACGAAGTATTAGCGTCCCTAACCTCTCGTTTGTTAAAGGAATTTGCAGAAATGTCCGATTCGAACTTGTTATCTCATCGTAAGGTTTTGAGGCCATGGGCGAGGAGAATCGGGCTGCTCGCCATGGTTGGTTTGCTCACCGTCGGCACACTGGCTTCGCTTGACGCGGAAGCAAGGCGGATGGGCGGCGGGCGCAGTTTCGGCCGGCAGTCGAACGATTCGTCGATGATGCAGCGCCAGTCGACGCCGCCGTCCCAGCCCAGCCAGCCGGGGCAAGGTGCGCAGATGCAGCGCACGCAGCCGGCGCCTGCCGCGGCACCCGCGCCGCAGCCTAACCGCTCGCGCTGGCTCGGTCCGATCGCGGGCCTCGCGGCGGGTCTCGGCATCGCGGCGCTGCTGTCGCACTTCGGGCTCGGCGAGGCGTTCGCGGGCGCGATGGCCAACTTCCTTGTTATCGCGCTAATCGCGTTTGTGGCGATCTGGTTGATCCGCAAGTTCGTCGGCCGCAAGCGCGGCGCGAGCACGCCGGCCTATGCCGGCGGCTCGCCGACCCTCAATGCGGGCGGCACCGGCTACTCGCAGGAGCCGCGTTACACCGCGCCGCCGAGCGGTTCGTATCTTGAGCCGCAAGGCAATCCGCTGAGCATGCCGCGTGTCGAAAGCGCGCCGGCACTGCCCGCGAACTTCGATGGGCAGGCGTTCCTGCGCAACGCGAAGGTGTACTTCGTGCGTCTGCAGGAGGCATGGGATGCCGGCAACATGGCCGACATCCGCGAGTTCACGACGCCTGAGATGTTCGCGGAGGTCAAGATCGATGTTGATTCGCGCGGTCCGGAGCGCAACCAGACCGACGTCGTGCAACTGGACGCCGATCTGCTCGGCATCGAAGACCGCGGCGACGAACACCTCGCGAGCGTGCGTTTCTCTGGCCTGATTCGCGAGACGATCGGCGGCTCGGCCGAACCGTTCGTTGAAATCTGGAACCTGTCGAAGTCGACGAAGACCGGCGAAGGCTGGTTGTTGGCGGGCATTCAGCAGGTTACGCATCATTGAGTTCGCCACCGCGTCAGCCGGGACGGCCAGCGCGGTAAAGAACGCGCGGTGAAGAGTCCGTTCAGCGTCCCGGAAGGGTCAATAGGCCGTTCGGCAGAGGAGGCCAGAAAGAGAACGGACGCTACAATAGGAACCCGCGCAGGCAAGCCGCTTGCGCGGGTTTTTTCATTCCAACACTCGATGACTCTTGCCGCCAAGCCCTTCGCTGCTGCTGTCAACCATCTGCTTGCCCGCGAATCGTGGGCTCGCGAGCGCCTCGCTCCGTATGCCGGGAAGATCGCCCGGCTATCGTGTTCCCCGGTCGAAATGACGCTGCTGGTGCAGCCGGAAGGCTACGTCGCCGCCGTCGACGAAAGCGCGGCACAGCAGGTGGATGTCACGGTGTCGGTGCCAGCCGACGCGCTGCCCGTATTCGTGCAAGGCGGCCAGGCGGCGGTGATGAAGCATGTGAAGATCGAAGGCGATGCGGAGTTCGCTACGTTGATCGCGAAGCTCGCCGAGCATCTGCGCTGGGAGCCGGAGGAAGATCTCGCACGCCTGATCGGCGACGGGCCGGCATGGCGGATCGCAAGCCTGGCGCGCTCGGCGAGCGACCAGGCGCGCCGCAGCGGGCGTAATCTGCTTGACTCGGTTGCCGAGTACCTGCTCGATGAAGATCCGCAGCTCGTGCGGCGCGGCGCGCTCGAAGGCTTTAACGCGGAACTCGCGCGTGCCCGTGACACGCTGGCGCGCGTCGAAAAGCGCATCGAGCGCCTTGAACAGAAGGTCGAAGCCCGCGGCAATGCTGCGCCGGGTGCCGCCGCCAACGCGCGCGGCACGCGCTAGTCACCGGGCTCAACCATGCGTTTTCTGCGCTTTCTCAAGATTTTCTTTACTGTCATCCGGTTCGGTCTCGACGAGATGATGCTGAGCCGCATCAACGATCGTCGTGTGCGCTTGCTGCTGCGTATCACGACGATCGGCCGCAAATTCGAAGACCCGCCCGGCCTGCGGTTGCGTCTCGCGCTCGAGAGCCTCGGGCCGATCTTCGTGAAGTTCGGCCAGGTGCTGTCGACGCGGCGCGACCTGCTGAGTCCCGACATCGCGATTGAGCTTGCGAAGCTGCAGGACCAGGTGCCGCCGTTTGACTCCGATGTCGCGATCTCGATCATCGAGAAGGCGCTGGGCGCGCCGGTCAGCGTACTGTTCGACGATTTCGAACGTGTGCCGGTCGCGAGTGCATCGATCGCGCAGGTGCACTTCGCGACGGTGAAGGCCGGTCAGCATGCGGGCAAGTCGGTGGCGGTCAAGGTGCTGCGCCCCAACATGCTGCCCGTGATCGACTCGGACCTCGCGCTGCTGCGCGATATCGCCGTGTGGGCTGAACGGCTGTGGGCGGACGGCAAACGGCTCAAGCCGCGCGAAGTGGTCGCCGAATTCGACAAGTATCTGCACGACGAACTCGACCTGATGCGCGAGGCCGCGAACGGCAGCCAGTTACGGCGCAACTTCGCCGGACTGGATCTGCTGCTCGTGCCTGAGATGTACTGGGAGTTCTGCACGCCGAACGTGCTCGTGATGGAGCGCATGGTCGGCGTGCCGATCAGTCAGGTTGAAACGCTGCGCGCGGCCGGCGTCGATATTCCGAAGCTCGCGCGCGAAGGCGTCGAGATTTTTTTTACGCAAGTCTTTCGCGATGGCTTTTTTCACGCGGACATGCACCCCGGCAATATCCAGGTGAGTCTCGACCCGGCGCACTTCGGACGTTATATCGCACTCGACTTCGGGATCGTCGGCGCGCTGTCGGACTTCGACAAGAACTACCTCGCGCAGAACTTTCTCGCGTTCTTCAAACGCGACTATCATCGCGTCGCGACGCTGCACCTCGAGTCGGGCTGGGTGCCGTCCAACACGCGCGTCGAGGAACTGGAAAGCGCGATACGCGCGGTCTGCGAGCCTTACTTTGACCGCGCGCTGAAAGACATCTCGCTCGGCCAGGTGCTGATGCGGCTCTTCTCGACATCGCGGCGCTTTAACGTCGAGATCCAGCCGCAGCTGGTGCTGCTGCAAAAGACGATGCTCAATGTCGAAGGTCTCGGCCGCTCGCTCGATCCCGAACTCGATCTGTGGAAGACGGCGAAGCCTTATCTCGAGCGCTGGATGAACGAGCAGATCGGCTTGCGCGGCTGGTACGAGCGGCTGAAGATAGAGGCGCCGCAATGGAGCAAGACGCTGCCGCAGTTGCCGCGACTTGTGCACCAGGCGCTTGCGCTTCGGCACGATGCGCAGCGTGGCGTCAATGACGAAACGATTCGCCAGATTCTGCTCGAACAGAAGCGGACCAACCGGCTGCTGCAGGGGCTGCTGATGTTCGGTGTCGCGGTCGGCGTCGGCGCGGTGCTCGCGCGCGCATGGATCGCGTTCGCGTACGGCGGCTGAGTGGCCGCGCAGCGGCAAACTGACGGCTCACGCCCGTGCCGCCGTACGATAGCGAGGAAAGTCGATGACCAAACCTCAACAGCCGCCGGAGCCTCCCGGATCGCTGCATCCAGCGGCGCCCGAATTCTCAAGCCGCGATCCGAACGCGGCGGACTTCTGGGACGAGCGCTTCGCGCAAGGTTTCACGCCGTGGGATCAGGCCGGCGTGCCGGCCGCTTTCGCGTCGTTCGCCGCGCGCCACACGCCCGTGCCGGTGCTGATTCCGGGCTGCGGCAGCGCGTGGGAGGCGCGTTGGCTTGCCGAGCGCGGCTGGCCGGTACGCGCGATCGATTTCGCGCCGCGGGCGGTCGAGCGGGCGCGCGCGCAAATGGGCCCACACGCCGCAGCCGTCGAACAGGCGGATTTCTTCGCTTATCAACCGCCGGTCACGTCTGGCTGGATCTATGAACGCGCGTTTCTGTGCGCGTTGCCGCTCGCGCGTCGCGACGACTACGCGAGGCGGATGGCGTTGTTACTGCACGAAGGTGGATGGCTGGCCGGCTTCTTTTTCATCGCGGCGACTGAAAAGGGGCCGCCGTTCGCCATCGAGCGCGCGGAACTTGACGCGCTCCTCGCACCGTCATTCGAGCTGATCGAAGACGAACCCGTCGCCGATTCGATCGAGGTCTTTGCGGGCCGCGAGCGATGGTTGACGTGGCGTCGGCGGGCGCCTTCGCGCAGCTCGCGTACTTGATTCTCGCGCTGGCCGCCCTTATTTAATGCGGGCGCTGTTTAAGGCCACCGCCCGGCACCAAAGGACGGCCGCCAGAAGTCAGTCTCGGTGTTCCGTTCTCCGTGAACGCCACGGTGTCGCCCGACACCCGATTTCCGGGAGTCGACACCGTTTGCGGCTATAATTCAAGGCTTTGCAAGCGCTTCCAAGATTTCTGTAGGGACAAAGGTCATGCCGATCTACTCATACCGTTGCGAGTCCTGCGGCTTCGGGAAAGACGTGCTTCAGAAACTGAGCGACGTCCCGCTGACGCGTTGCCCGGAGTGCGGAGCTGAAACGTTCCGCAAGCAGGTCACCGCCGCGGGCTTTCAGCTGAAAGGCTCGGGCTGGTACGTTACCGATTTCCGTAGTGGCGGCAATTCGAACGCGTCGAATGCGTCGAACGCATCCGAAAAGAACGGCAATAGCAACGGCGACGGCAGTAGCGCAGGGGCATCGCCCGAAGGCGGCAAGTCCGGCTCGGCCGACGCGTCGGGCGGCACCACTGAAGCCACGTCCTCCGCACCTTCCACGTCGGCCGCCGCGCCGGCCGCGTCGGGCGGCGCAAGCAGCAGTTAGGCAGTGCACAAGCGGTCGAGCCGCCCGCAAGGCGGCGGCCACGCCGTGCGAGGCAACGTCCGCGCGGATTTCTGGCAAAGCAAATGACGACGAAAAAGACGACGCTCAAATCGGTATTCCTGACCGGCCTGCTGGTGCTGGTGCCTCTCGCCATCACGCTGTGGGTGCTTGGCCTCATCATCGGCACGATGGATCAGACGCTGCTATTGCTGCCGCGCGCGTGGCGCCCCGAAAATCTGTTTGGTTTCCGCCTGCCAGGCCTCGGCGCGGTGCTGACGATAGCTTTTATCTTCGTCGTCGGGTTGTTGACGCAGAATTTCATTGGGCAGAAGCTCGTCGGCTGGTGGGAACTGATCGTCGCGCGCATTCCGATGGTCGGTCCGCTGTACACGAGCGTGAAGCAGGTGTCGGACACGCTGCTGTCATCGAAGGGCAACGCGTTTCGCAAGGCGCTGCTGATCGAATACCCGCGCCGCGGCGCGTATACGATCGCGTTCCTGACCGGCATTCCCGGCGGCGACGTGGTCAATCACCTGAAGGAAGACTGCGTGAGCGTCTACGTGCCGACCACGCCGAACCCGACGTCGGGTTTCTTCCTGATGGTGCCGAGGAGCGATGTGGTCGAGCTCGATATGTCGGTCGAGGCGGCGCTCAAGTACATCGTCTCGATGGGCGTCGTCGCGCCGCCCGCGCCGCAGCCGGTGACGCCGGCGCGCCGCACGCCTGTCGAGCCTCCCATGTAATGCCGGTGCATGGCGCAACAGGCGCCGTGCACCGTTCACTCACGCAAAACGAAAGACAAACATCATGTCGATGAGATCTGAATACTGCGGTCTGGTGACCGAACACCTGCTCGGCCAAAGCGTATCGCTGTGCGGCTGGGTGCAACGGCGCCGCGACCACGGCGGCGTCATCTTCATCGACCTGCGCGACCGCGAAGGCCTCGTTCAGGTCGTGTGCGATCCCGACCGCGCCGAGATGTTCAAGACCGCCGAAGGCGTGCGCAACGAATTCTGCGTGCAAATCAAGGGCGTCGTGCGCAACCGTCCGGAAGGCACGACCAACGCAGGGCTGAAAAGCGGCAAGATCGAAGTGCTGTGCCACGAGCTGATCGTGCTGAACGCGTCGGTCACGCCGCCGTTCCAGCTCGACGACGATAACCTCTCGGAAACCACGCGTCTCACGCACCGCGTGCTCGATCTGCGCCGTCCGCAGATGCAGCACAACCTGCGCTTGCGCTATCGCGTCGCCATGGAAGTGCGCAAGTATCTCGACGCGCAAGGCTTTATCGACATTGAAACGCCGATGCTCACGAAGAGCACGCCGGAAGGCGCGCGCGACTATCTGGTGCCGTCGCGCGTGAATGCGGGCCAGTTCTTCGCGCTGCCGCAATCGCCGCAGCTTTTCAAGCAGTTGCTGATGGTCGCGAACTTCGACCGCTACTACCAGATCACGAAGTGCTTCCGCGACGAAGACCTGCGTGCGGACCGTCAGCCGGAATTCACGCAGATCGACTGCGAGACGTCGTTCCTGCGCGAGCAGGAAATTCGCGATCTGTTCGAAGCGATGATCCGCCACGTGTTCAAGGAAACGATCGGCGTCGAGCTCAACGACCCGTTCCCGGTGATGAAGTACTCGGAAGCGATGCGCCGCTTCGGTTCGGACAAGCCGGACCTGCGCGTGAAACTCGAGTTCACCGATCTCACCGACGCGGTGAAGGATGTCGAATTCAAGGTGTTCAGCGCGCCGGCCAACACGAAGGATGGCCGTGTCGCGGCGCTGCGCGTTCCGAAGGGCGGCGAGCTGTCGCGGGGCGACATCGATAGTTATACCGAGTTCGTGCGCATCTACGGCGCGAAGGGCCTCGCGTGGATCAAGGTCAACGAAGTCGCGAAGGGCCGTGACGGTCTGCAAAGTCCGATCGTCAAGAACCTGCATGACGCGGCCGTCGCGGCGATCATCGAGCGCACCGGCGCGCAGGACGGCGACATCATCTTCTTCGCGGCCGACCGCGCGAAAGTCGTCAACGACAGTCTCGGCGCGCTGCGTCTGAAGATCGGCCATTCGGAGTTCGGCAAGGCGAACGGCCTTGTCGAATCGGGCTGGCAGCCGCTGTGGGTGATCGACTTCCCGATGTTCGAGTACGACGAGGAAGAGAACCGCTACGTCGCGGCGCACCATCCGTTCACCAGTCCGAAAGACGAACATCTCGAATTCCTCGAAACCGACCCGGGTCGTTGCCTCGCGAAGGCTTACGACATGGTGCTGAACGGGTGGGAAATCGGCGGCGGTTCGGTGCGTATCTATCAGGAAGATGTACAGAGCAAGGTTTTCCGCGCGTTGAAGATCGACGCGGAAGAAGCGCGCCTGAAGTTCGGCTTCCTGCTCGACGCGTTGCAGTACGGCGCGCCGCCGCATGGCGGTATCGCGTTCGGCCTCGACCGGATCGTGACGATGATGGCCGGCGCGGACTCGATCCGCGACGTGATCGCCTTCCCGAAGACGCAGCGCGCGCAAGACCTGCTCACGCAGGCGCCGAGCGAAGTCGACGAACGGCAGTTGCGCGAGCTGCATATCCGTCTGCGCCAGTCGGAGCAGAAGACGCAATGAGGGCGTAACAACGGCTTCATGATGTCGCAATGACCGCGAAGTGGCAGGCGGGCGCCGCTCGCGGAACCGCTTCGCAAGGCGGTCGATGCCACGCACGAAAAAGGCGCTTGATAGCGCCTTTTTCGCTTTTTGCGTTACATTCGCGGTGAACACTCACCGATCGACCTGCGTCGCCGACGCTTTCCGACAGACGACTCATGCCGAAACCGCCGAAGATTCCCGAATCCGTGCTTGTCGTGATTTTCACGCCCGAGCTCGATGTGCTGTTGATCGAGCGGGCCGATCGCCCGGCGCTGTGGCAATCGGTGACGGGTGCGCGCAACGATCCGGACGAGCCGTTCGCGCAGACGGCGGCCCGCGAGGTGGCCGAGGAGACGGGCATCATCGTCGGCGCGCAGACGGTGCCGCGCGACGCGCTGGTCGACTGGCATCATCAGATCCGGTTCGAGATCTTCCCTGAATGGCGGCATCGCTATGCGGAAGGCGTGACGATCAACACCGAACACTGGTTCAGCCTGCAGGTGCCACGCCGCCTCGAAGTCACGCTCGCGCCGCGCGAGCACACCGCGCATATCTGGCTGCCATATGTCGAAGCGGCGGCAAAATGTTTTTCGTGGTCGAACCGTGACGCGATCCTGCAATTGCCCGCGCGCGTGAGCGCACGCGGCGAGGGACGTCTCGTATGAGCGGCGGCCGGCGCCGTTTCGCCAACTTCGGACAGAGGCTGATTGGTCGTCGCTACCGGTCGCGCTACCGCTTCACGACCGGCAATGACGTGCGGCTCTTCAGTTCCGGCGACGCTTATTTTGCCGCGCTGATCGAACGCGTCGACGCGGCCACCCGCTTCGTCACGCTCGAAACGTACATCTTTGCCGACGACCAGGCAGGGCACGACGTGTCCGCCGCGTTGCTGCGCGCCGCTGCGCGTGGCGTTCACGTGCGCGTGATTACCGACGGCATCGGCACCGAGCGCTTGCCGATGTTCGCGGACTGGGCCGCGGCAGGCATTGAGCATCGGATCTACAACCCGCATCTGTTCGGCCGCTTCGGTTTCTCACGCACGCACCGCAAGCTAGCCGTGGTCGATGACACGTACGCGTACTGCGGCGGCATCAATATCGTCGATGACTACGACCAGAACGGTACGCGTCTGCCTTATTCGCGCTGGGATTTCGCAGTCGAGTTGAGCGGCGCGGTGGTCGCGGACGTGCGGGTCGCGTTCGATCTGCAGTGGCGACGCATCCGCCTCGGTCACCGGCCGAAGGCGGCTCCCGAGACAGAGGGCACGGACGCACAGGCCGTCGCCGATCAGTTCGTGCGCACGTGGCGGCGCGTGCGCAGCAGTGACGTCCGTGCGGCCGCGGAGCCGTCCGTCGCGTTCGTCGCGCGCGACAATATCGTCAACCGTCGTGCGATCGAAAAGGCGTATCTGACCGCGATCGGCCAGGCACGCTCAGAGGTGTTGCTCGCGAACCCCTACTTCATGCCGGGCCGCAAGCTCAGGCGTGCGCTGACGCTGGCCGCGCAGCGAGGCGTCGACGTGCGGCTCGTAATCGGCAGAAAGGAGTTCCCCATCCTGGACTATGCGGTGCCGTTCCTGTACCGCTCGTTGCTGCGCGCCGGCGTCAAGATCGCCGAGTACGAGAAAACCATGCTGCACGGCAAGGTTGCGGTCGTCGATTCGAACTGGGGTACGGTCGGCTCTTCAAACCTCGACGCCTTGAGCCTCGTGCTCAACAACGAGGCCAACGTGGTGCTCGTCCAGCATCGCGAACTCGATAAGCTGCGCGGCGCGATTCTTGCCGCGTTTGCCGAGTCGCGCGGCATCGATGCCGCGCATTACGAGGCCCGCCCACTTTCCGAGCAATTCCTCAACTGGTTCATGTACCAGGGCTACCGCGCGCTGATGAAGCTGATCACCGTCGGCGGCTACGACTAGCCGCAACGGGGCCGACCCGCCGCGTCGGAATCCTTCCGGAAGCAAGCCAGGCCACAACAAAAAATGCAGACAAATAACTCTAAAAAATTGGCATCGCGTCGAAGACGGATGACGCAAAATTGAAAACCTGGTTAGAAACCCGTTTCTAATAAATATCTTGTCTCCCGGACTGTCGGCATCAATAATAGTACGGCCGTTCGATTTCCTTTTCATTCCCATCTGACGGTAAGAGCTATGCGAAAAGGCGAACAGACGCGAGCCGCAATTCTCGATGCAGCGCTGGACCTGGCAAGCCGCGACGGACTCGAAGGTCTGACGATCGGCTTGCTGGCCGAGCGCATGCAGATGAGCAAGAGCGGGGTGTTCGCGCATTTCGGATCGCGCGAGGACCTGCAGGTCGAAGTCGTGCGCGAATACCACCGTCGTTTCGAAGACGAGGTGTTCTTTCCGAGCTTGCGCGAACCACGCGGCTTGCCGCGTTTGCGCTCGATGATCTCGCGCTGGATCGAAAAACGCATCCAGGAAGTCACGACCGGCTGCATCTACATCAGCGGCGCGGTCGAGTATGACGACCGGCCGGACAACCCGGTGCGCGAGCAACTGGTGTCGAGCGTGACGATGTGGCGAGCGGCACTCACGCGCGCCATTTCGCAGGCGATCGACGAAGGCCATCTGCGCGCGGATACCGATGCGCAACTGATGTTGTTCGAGCTGTATAGCTTCACATTGGGTCTGCATCATGACGCACGGTTTCTGCATCTGCCGGATGCGGTGCGCCTGACGTGGGCCGCGCTGGAAAAGCTGATCGTTTCATACCAAAGCGGCGAGGGCGCGAGCCGTTAGCGGCGCGCATTGCCGCCTCGGCGGCGCCCTCGGGCCAACATTCTGGATTGGAGAGACACATGGGACAGTACGCCGCGCCGTTGCGCGATATGCAATTCGTGCTGCACGAGCTGCTGAACGTTGAGGCGGAAGCGAGGCAGATGCCGAAGCACACTGAGCTCGACGCCGACACGATCAACCAGGTGCTCGAAGAGGCCGGCAAGTTCTGTTCTGAAGTGCTGTTTCCGCTGAACCAGCGCGGTGACCAGCAAGGCTGCAAGTACGAAGGTGACGGCGTCGTCACCACACCGGAAGGCTTCCGGCAAGCGTATCAACACTACGTCGAAGCGGGCTGGCCTGCGCTCGCGTGCGATCCTTCGTATGGTGGCCAGGGGCTGCCGCAGTTCGTCAACAACGCGCTTTACGAAATGCTGAACTCGGCGAACCAGGCGTGGACGATGTACCCGGGCCTGTCGCACGGCGCGTATGAGTGCCTGCACGCGCACGGTACGCCTGAACTGCAACAGACGTATCTGCCGAAGCTCGTATCGGGCGTGTGGACCGGCACGATGTGTCTGACCGAGGCGCATTGCGGCACCGACCTCGGCATTCTGCGGACGAAAGCCGAACCGGACAGCGATGGTTCGTACGCGATTACCGGCACCAAGATTTTTATCTCCAGCGGCGAGCACGACCTGGCCGAAAACATCGTGCATCTGGTGCTCGCGCGTCTGCCTGACGCGCCGCCAGGCACGAAAGGCATTTCCCTCTTCGTCGTGCCAAAGTTTCTGCCGGACGATGCGGGTGAGCCGGGCAAGCGCAACACGGTGAAGTGCGGTTCGATCGAGCACAAGATGGGCATTCACGCGAATGCGACCTGCGTGATCAACCTCGACAACGCCAAAGGGTGGCTGGTTGGCGAGCCCAACAAAGGGCTCAACGCGATGTTCGTGATGATGAACGCGGCGCGCCTCGGTGTTGGCATGCAGAGCCTCGGCCTCACGGAAGTCGCGTACCAGAACTCGCTCGCCTATGCGAAGGACCGCCTGCAGATGCGCTCGCTGAGCGGCCCGCAAGCCCCTGAGAAGGCGGCCGATCCGATCATCGTCCATCCGGACGTGCGCCGCATGCTGCTCACGCAGAAGGCGTACGCACAAGGCGCACGCGCGTTTTCATACTGGGCGGCGCTGCAGATCGACAAGGAGACCTCGCACGGCGACGACGCAGTTCGTGCGGAAGCCGCCGATCTCGTCGCGCTGCTCACGCCGATCCTGAAAGCATTCCTGTCTGACAATGCGTTCGAGGGCACCAATCTCGCGTTGCAGGTGTATGGCGGCCACGGCTTCATCGCTGAGTGGGGGATGGAGCAATACGTGCGCGACGCACGGATCAACATGATTTACGAAGGCACCAACACGATCCAGTCGCTTGATCTGCTTGGCCGCAAAGTGCTGGGCGACATGGGTGCGAAGCTGAAGAAGTTCGGCAAGCTCGTCACCGACTTCATCGACGAAGAAGGCGTGAAGCCCGAGATGCAGGAGTTCGTCAATCCGCTCGCGGACATTGCCGACAAAGTCCAGAAGCTGACGATGGAAATCGGCATGAAGGCGATGCAGAATCCGGACGAGGTCGGCGCGGCCGCGGTGCCGTACCTGCGCACGGTCGGGCATCTGGTGTTCTCGTACTTCTGGGCGCGGATGGCGCGCATTGCGCTCGACAAGGAAGCCTCCGGCGATCCTTTCTACAAGGCGAAGCTTGCCACCGCGCGCTTCTACTTCGCGAAGCTGCTGCCTGAAACCGCGTCGACGATTCGCGCGGCGCGCGCGGGCGCGAAGACGCTAATGGAAATCGACGAAGCGCTGTTCTGAACGCAGTGCGGACCGCGGTTCCGACCGCAGTTTTGATGATAGTGCCGCGTGGCAGCCGTGCCGACCCGCTCGCACGGCTTGCCTGCGCAACATTGCATGACTCTCCGGAGAAACGACGTGAGCAATCTGATCATTCGCAAGGTGGCCGTGCTCGGCGCCGGCGTGATGGGCGCGCAGATCGCCGCGCACCTCGTGAACGCGAAGGTGCCGGTGCTGCTATTCGACTTGCCGGCCAAGGAAGGTCCGAAGAACGGGATCGTGCTGAAGGCGATCGACAACCTGAGGAAGCTGTCGCCGGCGCCGTTCGGTGTGAAGGACGACGCGCAGTTTATCCAGCCCGCGAACTACGATGACGATATCGCGAAGCTTGCCGAATGCGATGTCGTGATCGAGGCGATCGCCGAGCGGATGGACTGGAAGCACGATCTGTACAGGAAGGTGTCGCCGCATCTCGCGCCTCACGCGGTCTTCGCGTCGAACACGTCGGGCCTGTCGATCACCGAATTGTCGCAAGGCTTCTCCGACGAACTGAAGGCGCGCTTTTGCGGCGTGCACTTCTTCAATCCGCCGCGCTACATGCACCTGGTCGAACTGATTCCGACCACGCACACGCGGCCCGACATTCTCGACCAGCTCGAAACCTTCCTGACCAGCGTCGTCGGCAAAGGCGTCGTGCGCGCGAAGGACACGCCGAATTTCATCGCCAACCGCGTCGGCATCTTTTCGATTCTCGCGACCATCGCCGAGGCCGCGAAGTTCGGCCTGCGCTATGACGAAGTCGACGACCTGACCGGCAGCCGCCTTGGCCGCGCGAAGTCGGCGACCTTCCGCACCGCGGACGTGGTCGGTCTCGACACGATGGCGCACGTGATCAAAACGATGCAGGACAACCTGGCCGACGATCCGTTCTTTCCGGTCTACGAGACGCCCGCGGTACTTGCCGAATTGGTGAAGAAGGGCGCGCTCGGCCAGAAGAGCGGCGCGGGCTTCTATCGCAAGGACGGCAAGACGATCAAGGTGCTCGACCCGCAGGCGGGCGATTACGTCGAAAGCGGCGCAAAGGCCGATGAGCTGGTCGGCCGCATCCTGAAGCGGCCGCCGGCCGAGCGCCTGAAGCTGCTGCGCGAATCGGATCACAAGCAGGCGCAGTTTCTGTGGGCGATTTTCCGCGACGTGTTCCACTACATCGCGGTGCATCTCGAATCGATCGCAGATAACGCACGCGATCTCGACTTCGCCGTGCGCTGGGGCTTCGGCTGGAACGAAGGTCCGTTCGAAGGATGGCAGACAGCCGGCTGGAAGCAGGTCGCCGAATGGGTGCGCGACGATATCGCGGCGGGCAAGGCGCTGTCGAATGCGCCGTTGCCGGCGTGGGTGTTCGATGGCGCGGTCGCGGAAAAGGGCGGCGTGCACACCGCCGAAGGGTCGTGGTCGCCTGCGGCGAAACGCTTCGCGCCGCGCTCTTCGCTGGCGGTATATGACAAGCAGGTGTTCCGCGCACCCCTCGCCGGCGAAGCGGGACGCGACCCGAAGACCTACGGCAAAACACTGTTCGAAAACGACGGCCTGCGCGCGTGGGTCGACGACCGCGCGGGTGAAAACGATGTCGTCATCGTGTCGTTCAGAAGCAAGATGAACACGATGGGACCGGCGCTGCTCGACAGCCTCGTGCAGGCCATCGAGCTTGCCGAGCAGGACTACAAGGGCGTGGTGATCTGGCAGCCGACTTCGCTGAAGCTCGGCACGCCGGGCGGTCCGTTCTCCGCGGGCGCGAATCTTGAAGAAGCCCTGCCCGCGTTCATGAAGGGCGGTGCGAAAGGCATCGAGCCGTTCGTGCAGAAGTTCCAGCAGACAATGCTGCGCGTGAAATACGCGAACGTGCCGGTCGTGACGGCCGTGTCGGGTATCGCGCTCGGCGGCGGCTGCGAGCTGATGCTGCAAAGCGCGAAGCGCGTTGCGCACGTCGAAAGCTATGTCGGTCTCGTCGAAGTCGGTGTCGGCCTGCTGCCGGCCGGCGGCGGCCTCAAGGAGGCCGCGCTGCGTGCCGCCGAAGCCGCGAGCGCTGTTGGCGCGAGCGCGAGTGATCTGCTGAGGTTCCTGCAGAAGTCGTTCGAAAACGCCGCGACCGCGAAAGTGTCCGGCTCCGCGCTCGAGGCGCGCACGATGGGCTATCTGAAGCCGTCGGACACGATCGTGTTCAACGTGTTCGAACTGCTCGACGTGGCGAAGAAGGAAGCGCGCGCCCTGTCCGCGGCCGGCTATCGGCCGCCGTTGCGCGGCGCACAGGTGCCGGTCGCGGGTCGCTCGGCCATTTCGACCATCAAGGCGCAGCTCGTCAATCTGCGCGATGGCCGCTTGATCAGCGAGCACGATTATCTGATCGCAAGCCGCATCGCCGAAACGATCTGCGGCGGCGACGTCGAAGCGGGCAGCATGGTCGACGAAGCGTGGCTGCTCACGCTCGAGCGCCGCGCATTTATCGAACTGCTCGGCACGCAAAAGACGCAGGAACGGATCATGGGCATGCTGCAAACCGGCAAGCCGGTGCGCAACTGAGCGGCGGACCAAGGAGCAATCACATGAGCAACAAGCAATTGCAGGACGCATATATCGTCGCCGCGGCGCGCACGCCGATCGGCAAGGCGCCGCGCGGCATGTTCAAGAACACGCGCCCCGACGAACTGCTGGTGCACGCGATCCGCGCAGCGGTCGCGCAGGTGCCGGGGCTCGATACGAGCGTGATCGAAGATGCGATCGTCGGCTGTGCGATTCCGGAAGCCGAGCAGGGACTGAATGTCGCGCGCATGGGCGCGCTGCTGTCGGGCTTGCCGAACACGGTCGGCGGCGTGACGGTCAACCGCTTCTGCGCGTCCGGACTGACCGCGCTGGTGATGGCTGCGGACCGCATCCGCGTTGGCGAATCGGATGCGATGATCGCGGGCGGCTGCGAATCGATGACGATGGTGCCGATGATGGGCAATAAACCGTCGCTGTCGCCGCATATCTTCGATCGCGGCGAGGATGTCGGCATTGCGTACGGGATGGGGCTGACCGCAGAGCGTGTGGCGGAGCGCTGGAAAGTGAGCCGCGACGCGCAGGACCAGTTCGCATTGCAGTCGCACCAGCGGGCGCTCGCGGGCCAGCAAGCCGGCGAGTTCAAGGACGAGATCGCGCCGTACACGCTCGTCGAGCGCTTCCCCGATCTCGCGACCGGCGAAGTGCGCGTGAAGACGCGTGAGGTGTCGCTCGATGAGGGTCCGCGCCCGGATACGTCGATCGAAGGGCTCGCGAAGCTGCGTCCGGTGTTTGCGAACAAGGGGTCGGTGACGGCCGGCAACAGCTCCCAGACGTCGGATGGCGCCGGTGCGCTGATCGTCGTGTCGGAGAAGATGCTCAAGCAGTTCAATCTGACGCCGCTCGCGCGCTTTGTCAGCTTCGCGGTGCGCGGCGTGCCACCGGAAATCATGGGCATTGGGCCGAAGGAAGCGATTCCGGCCGCGCTGAAGGCCGCGGGTCTCAAGCAGGATGACATCGACTGGATTGAGCTGAACGAAGCGTTTGCCGCGCAATCGCTCGCGGTGATCCAGGATCTCGGTCTTGATCCGGCAAAGGTGAACCCGATCGGCGGCGCGATTGCCCTCGGCCATCCGCTGGGTGCGACCGGCGCGATCCGGGCTTCGACGGTCGTGCATGCACTGCGCCGCCGCAACTTGAAGTATGGGATGGTGACGATGTGCGTCGGCACCGGCATGGGCGCGGCGGGGATCATCGAGCGCCTTTAATCGCGTGTTTTTAATCGCAGGGCAACGGCGAGTCACGCGACGCGCCGTTTCTTTCACCGCCACGCACAGCCACGCACAGGAGACGGCATGGACATTCTGGTCGAACGCGCCGAAGGCGTGATGACGATTGCGATCAACCGACCCGCCAGAAAGAACGCGATCACCGCCGCGATGTATCAGACGATGGCGGACGCGCTTGCCGACGCGCAGGCCGACGCCGCCGTGCATGCCATTCTTCTGCGAGGCAGCGCGGGCATCTTCAGTGCAGGCAATGATCTCGAAGATTTCCTGAAGACGCCGCCGGTCGGTGAAGACGCACCGGTGTTCCGTTTCCTGCGCGCGATCAGTTCGGCGGAAAAGCCGCTTGTCGCGGCGGTGGCGGGCGTGGCGGTCGGCATCGGCACGACCATGCTGCTGCATTGCGATCTCGTCTATGCAGCCGATACGGCGACATTCGCGTTGCCGTTCACGCAGCTCGGTCTGTGTCCGGAAGCGGCGTCATCGTTGCTGTTGCAACGGGTCGCCGGCTATCAGGCCGCAGCCGAAAAGCTGCTGCTCGGCGAGGCGTTCGACGCGCGGGAAGCGCAGCGGATGGGTTTCGTGAACCGGCTGCTGCCAGCCGGTGAAGTCGATGCATTCGCGTTTCAGCAGGCGCGGAAGCTCGCGGCGTTACCGGCTTCGTCGCTGCGCGCGACCAAGTCGCTGATGAAGCGCGCGAGCCAGCACGAGGTGCACACGCAAATGGCCGAAGAGGCCGTGCACTTCGCGAAGATGCTGCTCGCGCCGGCTGCGCGCGAAGCATTCAGCGCGTTCTTCGAAAAGCGCAAGCCGGACTTTCGCTCCGTCTCGTAGCGCCTGCGCCGTTGCGGCGCGCGGCGCGGCGACGCGATCCGTCACACCCTGTCACACGGTGTCGTAGTCGACGTAGCTGTTTTCGCGGCAGAAGCTGACGAGCCGCACACCGGCTTCCCGCGCGATGGCAATCGCCAGAGACGACGGCGCCGAGATCGTCGCGAGCATCGGCACGCCGACGCGCGCCGCCTTGCGCACCAGCTCGTAGCTTGCGCGGCTCGACAGGAACACGAAGCCGTCTTTCGTGTCCGCGCGGTCGAGCACCAACTGGCCGATCAGCTTGTCGAGCGCGTTGTGGCGGCCGACATCCTCGAACGCATAGCGGATCGCGCCGGTCGCATCGCACCACGCGGCGGCGTGCAGCCCGCCGGTGAGGCGGGTCAGTGCCTGATGCGCGGGCAGTTCGCGCGCCGCACGCGCGATGGCGTCGGGCGCGAGACGCTGCAGGAAGCCGGTATCGGGCACGCGCTCGGGCTGCAGATCGAGCAGGTCGATGCTCTCGATGCCGCACACGCCGCAACCGGTGCGGCCAGCGAGCGCCCGGCGCTTCTCCTTCAGTGCGACGAACGCTTGTTGCACGACCGTCAACTGCACTTCCGCATACGGGAGTGTGCTGTCCGCGTTACCGTTTTCGTGCAGCTCAACCTCGATGTCCTGAATGTCGGCATTGCGATCGACAATACCTTCCGACACCGCAAAACCGACCGCAAACGCTTCCAGGTCGCGTGGCGTGCACATCATCACCGCATGCGAAATGCCGTTGAACACGAGTGCGACCGGCCACTCCTGGCCGACGTGGTCGTCGACGGTCTCGATCGCGCCGCCGCGGTGCCGGCGTACCGGCTGCTCGATCGTGCCGGGCTGGCCGGCGGTTTCCAGTGGGTTCAAGCGCGACTCCTCGTGTGGCCAGCCGCTGGTGTGTGGCCAATAAGGTTCTAAAATACCTCAAGCCGGCTTTGCTTGCGCGGCGGTCGCCGCCAGCGCAGCCCGCCGTTTGCGATCCGTCACTTCCGGCCGCCACTTCCGAGGATCCGCCATGGGACTGAACGAAGCGCCTCTGCTGTTTCACTTCGAAGTCGAGTCTTCGGAGAATCTGACCTTCATACCGATGTGCGTACGCTTCAATCTCGATCGTTTCGGGCTGCGCATTTCGCTTGCACAATGGCAGATGCTGCCGCACGAAGATCGCACGCTGCTCGCGCGCTTCCCGGTCGAAGAGGACACCGCGATCGAGCCGAACTTCGATCACGCGCTCTTCGAAATGATGCGCACCCATGCGAACGTCGAGCCGGACTGGTTCACGCCGGAAGATGCGCCCGCCTGGCGCGCCATCGATACCGTGCCGGACGGCGTTGTGCATCAGGCAAACGTTGCACAGCTTGTCGCGCCGAGCACCGAGCAATGGGCACAGCTCGAGCCGTTCAAGCGCTACGTGCTCGCGAAGCTGTCGCGCAAGCCAGAAGGGAATCACGATTTCGTGCCTGCGATGAAGGAATTCGGCCTCGCGCGCTGATTTTGCGGCATTTTTTCTGCTTTTTGCCGTCCCGCCCTCAACTCGTTCCGAACGCTGCCGTTATCCATGGGTTGGCATGTGAAGGTGCCACGTCGGGTGCCACATCGGGTGCCGGATCGATGCGCCCGCGTGCTCGCAAAAAATGATCGATTCGCCGACGCGCGTCGCCCGCAGGACGAACGACCTTCGGAACCCATGAATCCAATTCTCTCGAAGCGGCTCCTGATCAACCTCGCGATCGTCGCCTCGGCGGTCGGCGCCAATGCATTTATTGCGTACACGCAGATCCGCGCGCAACGCGACGTCGACGCCCACACGATCCGCGCGACGAGCATCCGGCAGAATCTCGACGCGTACCGCGCGAAAATCGAAGATGGCCTCGCGCTGCTCGGGCGCTACCAGACGGCCGGCGTCGCGGTGCCGGACGGCGCGGCGAGCGCCATGAGCGCATCGATGGCGCGGCTCGAAGACACGTTACGCAGCCAACTGGCCGACGACCCGCCGATGCTCGCGATGTTCGGCACGCTGACCGCCGACAGCCGCGTGCTGCAAAAGAGCATTGAGGACGCGCTGTCGCACGCGCAGCAACACGCCACGTTGGGGGTGCCGGACGATCAGCGCGTGTGGGCCGCGACCGCCTACACCCGCTTGGGCATGGATGTGGACCAGCTCGAATCGGGCCTGTCCGTGTTGCGGCACCGCGAAGATCTCGCGCTCGATGCGACGCTTGCCCAGTCGGCCCGCGATACGCAACGCGCAACCTTGCTGCTCGTGCTCACGATGCTGGCGGGTGGCGCGCTATTGATCTACACGTTCGGTGCGCGCGAAAGCAAGGAGCGTGAGCGCCTGCGCGTCGTGCGGGCGTTGCGGCGCCATGACGAGCGCTTTCGCGGACTGTTCGACGAGCATCCGGTGCCGATGTACATCTTCGATCGCGAGTCGCTGCGCTTTCTCGCGGTGAACGCGGCGGCGGTTCATCAATATGGCTACTCGGAAGGCGAGTTCCTCGAGATGACGATCCGCGCGATCCGCCCGTCGAGCGAGATTGCGCGTCTCGAATCGCATTTGCAGCGCAGCGAAGCCGCGCCGCGCACCGGCCGTACGGTGGCCGGAATCTGGCATCACCGGCGCAAGGACGGCTCGTTGATCAGTGCGGACATTTCATATCACCCGCTCACGTTTATGAGTCGCTCGGCGATGTTCGTGCTGGCCGCCGACGTGACCGACCAGATCAATGCGGAAGCCGAAGCGCAGCGCTCGAACCAGATGCTCGAGACGGTGATCGACAATATCCCGCAGCGCGTGTTCTGGAAGGATCGCGAATCCCGTTATCTGGGTTGCAATATGGCGTTTGCGCGCGACGCGGGCCTCGCGTATCCGGAGCAGGTGGTCGGCAAGACCGACGCCGATCTGCCATGGCGCGAGTTCGCCGATGATGTGCGTCTGCACGACGCCGAAGTGATCGAATCGGGCGTGCCGAAGATGAACTACGAGTTCGATATGGTCGTCGACGGCGAATACCGCACCACGATCACGAGCAAGCTGCCGTTTACCGATAGCGACGGCCGTGTGATCGGTGTGCTCGGCTCGTACACCGACATCACGCAGCGCAAGCGCGCCGATCTCGCGCTGCGGCTGCAAAGCCGCGCGCTCGACGCGAGCGTGAACGCGATCCTGATTACCGGGCCGGCGGAGGGTGGCAACGTCATCGAGTACGTGAACCCCGCGTTCAAGCGGATCACCGGCTACGATCCGGCCGAGGTGATCGGCCAGGACTGCCGCCTGCTGCAACGTGACGACCGCGACCAGGAAGGCGTCGCGGCGATTCGTCAGGCGCTGGCGGCGAACCGCGAGGTCAGCGCGGTGCTGCGCAACTACCGCAAGGACGGCGCGCTGTTCTGGAATCAGCTGTATATCGCGCCGGTGCCCAATACCGATGGCGAAACGACGCACCATATCGGCGTGATCAACGACGTGACCGCGCTGATCCGCTATCAGGAGCAACTCGAATATCAGGCGAACTACGACAGCCTCACGCGCTTGCCGAACCGCAATCTGTTGCGCGACCGGCTGCAGCATGCGCTGGTGGTCGGACAGCGCCATCAGACCGGCCTTGCCGTCGTGTTTATCGATCTCGACGGCTTCAAGAACGTCAACGACAGCCTGGGACACAGCGTCGGCGACCGGCTGCTCGCGGTGGTCGCGGACCGGCTTGCGCGCTGCGCGCGCGCGACCGACACCGTTGCGCGGCATGGCGGCGACGAGTTTGTCGTGGTGCTGTCCGACACGTCCGACGAGCAGTCGCTGATCGCGTGGATGGAGCGGGTGCGGGTGACGATCTCGGAGCCGGTATGGCTCGATGGCACCGAGTTGTACGTCGGCTGCAGCATGGGCGCGAGCCTGTTCCCGCAGGACGGCGACGACGCCGAAACGCTGATGAAGAAGGCCGACCTCGCGATGTACCGCGCGAAGGACATGGGCCGCAACACGTTCCAGTTCTATCAGCCGGAAATGAACGCGAGCGCGGGCGCGCGAATGAATCTCGAACGGCGGCTGCGCCGCGCGCTGCGCGACAACGAATTCCTGCTGCACTATCAGCCGCAGGTCGATATCAACACCGGGCAGATCGTCGGCGTCGAGGCGCTGGTGCGCTGGCGCGACCCGGAGGTTGGCCTCGTGCCGCCGTCGTCATTTATTCCGGTCGCGGAAGAAAGCGGCCTGATCGGGCCGTTGTCCGAATGGGTGCTGCGCGAGGCATGCCGGCAGAACAAGGCTTGGCAGGATGAAGGGCTGCCGCCCGCGCGCGTGTCGGTGAACCTGTCGGCGCGGCATTTCCAGCAGCGCAATGTCGCCAAGCTCGTCAAGCAGGTGCTCGCGGAAACCGGCCTCCAGCCGCGGTATCTGGAACTCGAGCTGACCGAGAGTACGATCATGCGCAACGCGGAAGAAGCGGTGACCATGCTCAACGAACTGCACGCGCTGGGTATCGGTCTGGCGATCGACGATTTCGGGACCGGCTATTCGAGCCTCAGCTATCTGAAGCGTTTCCCGGTCGACCGGCTCAAGATTGACCGCTCTTTCGTGTCCGACATCGGCGTGTCGAACGACGACGAGACGATCACGTCGGCGATCATCGCGCTCGCTCATTCGCTGAAGATGCAGGTGATCGCGGAAGGGGTGGAGACTTCCGCGCAGCTCGATTTCCTGAAGGAGCGTGCGTGCGACGAGATGCAGGGCTTTTTCTTCGCGAAGCCGCTACCGCGTGACGCGATTCCGCAGATGTTGCAGCAGGGCGTGGGTGCGGTGGCTGTCGCACCGGTCAGTGCATGATCAATCGACCGCCGGCAGCGCGCGCGGCCGGCGGTCGCTGTCGGTCGCGACATACGTGAGGGTGGCTTCGGTGACCTTCACCACTTCCTGCGCGAAACTCATCCGCTGCGCGTAGACCTCGACCTCCACCGTCACCGATGTGTTGCCGGTCTTGACGATGTCGGCATAGAAGCTCAGCAGATCGCCGACGAACACCGGTTGCTTGAATACGAACGAATTGACCGCGACCGTCGCGACCCGTCCGTTCGCGCGCCGGCTGGCCGGTATCGAGCCGGCGATGTCGACCTGCGCCATGATCCAGCCGCCGAACACATCGCCGTGCACGTTCGCATCGGAAGGCTGCGGCACGACGCGCAATGCACAGGACTTCTGCGGGAGTTGGGTGAGGTCGGTCATCGGGGTGTCCATCGGAAAGGTGAGCCGGTATCGTGAATCGACGCGCAGCGCGGCGCTCCAGCTTCTGCGACAATATAGGGATCAGGAATTGTACGGGAAAGCGCACGCCCTGGTCAGGCGTCCCGCGCGAGCGGCGTACCGATGCGGCTGTCGCAGGTTCGGTCCGCACAGGCAAACAGGTCGTTCGGCCGGTCCGTGTTTCCCCATAACGTCAATGCGTCGTCTCGCCCCACTCCGAGAACCCGCGCCGATCTCGAACCAGCCGCGCAACGACTGGCAGACGATCGTGTCGCTGCTGCCTTATCTCGCTACCTACAAGTGGCGCGTGGTGTTCGCGCTCAGTTGTCTGATCGGCGCGAAGGTCGCGAACCTCGGTGTGCCGGTCGTGATGAAGCGCATCGTCGACGGTCTCGCGTCCGTCCAGCATCTGACCGCGCTGGGGCGCGCCGAACACGCGCCGGGCATCGTGCTGTTAAGCGGCGTCGGGCTGCTGGTCGTTGCGTATGCGGTCGTGCGGCTTTCCACGTCGCTCTTCACCGAGCTGCGCGAAATGCTCTTTTCGAAAGTCACCGAAAGCGCGGTGCGGCAGCTCGCGCTGAAGGTGTTTCGCCATCTGCATTCGCTGTCGCTGCGGTTTCACCTCGAACGGCAGACCGGCGGCATGTCGCGCGATATCGAACGCGGCACACGCGGCATCACCCAGCTTATTTCGTACTCGCTATACAGCATCCTGCCGACGCTCGTCGAAGTCGGGCTCGTGCTCGGCTATTTCGTCGTCCGGTACGAGGCGTACTACGCGATTGTCACGCTGATCGCGCTCGCGGCCTATGTGACGTACACGGTGAAGGTGACCGAATGGCGCACGCATTATCGCCGCACGATGAACGAGCTCGATTCGCGAGCGAACTCGCGGGCCATCGATTCGCTGCTCAACTACGAGACCGTCAAGTACTTCGGCAACGAGGAGTGGGAGGCGCAGCGTTACGACGAGAACCTGAAGCACTTCAGAACGGCGGCCATCCGCTCGCAGAAATCGCTGTCCGCGCTCAACTTCGGGCAGCAGGCGATTATCGGCATCGGCCTCGTGTTCATTCTGTGGCGCGCGACGCAGGGCGTGATGGCCGGCCGGCTCACGTTGGGCGACCTCGTGCTGATCAACACATTCATGCTGCAGCTCTACATTCCGCTGAATTTTCTCGGTGTCGTGTACCGCGAGCTGAAGCAGAGCCTCACCGACATGGACCGGATGTTCACGCTGCTTGCCGCGCCGCGCGAAGTGGCCGATGCGCCGCACGCGTCGGCGCTGACGGTGAGCGGCGCGGAAGTGCGCTTCAGTAACGTGAATTTCGGCTACGAAGCGGCGCGGCCCATTTTGCACAATGTGAGCTTCACGATTCCCGCGGGCACGACGACAGCGGTGGTCGGCCACAGCGGCTCGGGCAAATCGACGCTCGCGCGGCTGCTGTTTCGCTTCTACGATCTGGATCGCGCACAGGGCGGTGCGATCACCATCGATGGCCAGGATATTCGCGATGTGACGCAGGATTCGCTGCGTGCGTCGATCGGCATCGTGCCGCAGGACACGGTGCTCTTCAACGACACGATCTACTACAACATCGCATACGGCAGACCGGCGGCGAGCCACGACGAAGTGATCGCCGCGGCGCGCGCCGCGCACATTCACGATTTCATCGAAAGCCTGCCGCGCGGGTACGACACGCCGGTCGGCGAGCGCGGCCTCAAGCTGTCGGGTGGCGAGAAGCAGCGCGTCGCGATCGCGCGTACGTTGCTGAAAAACCCGCCCGTCCTGCTATTCGACGAAGCGACCTCGGCGCTCGATTCGCGCTCCGAGCGCGCGATCCAGCACGAGCTCGATCAGATCGCGCGCGAGCGCACCACGCTGATCATCGCGCACCGGCTGTCGACGGTCGTGCACGCGCAGCAGATCATCGTGATGGACCGTGGGCGGATCGTCGAACGCGGCACGTATGCGGAGCTGCTCCGGATGGGCGGCCTGTTCGCGCAGATGTGGGCGTTGCAGCAACAGCGTGCGGAACAGGCGCAGAAACGGAACGCCGAACAGCCGATCGGTGGCGAGCGCGCAGGCGCGGAGCACGTCGGTGAAGGGCACGCCGGCGAGGACCGCGTCGCGCGCTAGGCGTGATGCCGGCAGCGGAAAGCCGGTGGTTGGTCGGGCGTGTTTGCGCTATTCCCGCTCTATCCCGCGTCGCCCGCGCGTAGCGCGCGATCGAGCGCCAGCAACTGCGCGGGCGTCCCGACATTCTCCCAACGCCCTTCATACAACTCGCCGCTCGCGCGGCCTTGCGCGATCGTGTCGCGATAGTAGGGCGTCAACGCGCGCCGTGTGCCGCGCGGCAGATCGCGGAACATACGCGTGTCGTACACGCCGATGCTGCCGAATGTGAAGCGCGGCGCGCCATCGAGCGACAGCATGCCGTCGCGCAGCGCGAAATCGCCGTCAGGATGAAACGCCGGATTCGGCACCATCACGAGATGCATGCCGGGCGCGGGCAGCGATGCGAGCCGCGCGGCGTGCCGATGCAGCATCCGGTAGTCGAAATCCGCATAGACGTCGCCGGCCACCCCGACGAATACTTCGGCGCGGCCCGCGGCTTCGATCAGCGGCAGCGCTTGTGTAATGCCGCCCGCCGTCTCCAGCGCCTCGCCCTCGGCCGAATAGCGTAAGCGCACGCCCCAACGCGCGCCGTCACCGAGCGCCGCTTCAATCCGCTCGCCCAGCCACGCGTGATTGATCACGATCGTACGCACGCCGGCGGCCGCGAGCCGCTCGATTTGCCAGACGATCAGCGGCTTGCCGCCCGCTTCGAGCAGCGGTTTCGGGCAGCTGTCCGTGAGTGGACGCATCCGTTCGCCGCGGCCCGCGGCGAAGATCATCGCGGTCGTCAACAGGTTGGGGGTGGCCGGTGTCGTCATCGGTCAGAACGTATAGCCGACTTCGGCTGCGCGGCCTTCGAGATCGTCGAGCAGTTTCGCGAACGGCGCGAGCGGCGCGTAGCGTTGCGCGACCTTGCGTCCGTATTCGATGAAGCGCGGCAGGTCTTTCATATAGTGGGGCTTGCCGTCGCGATAGTGGATCCGGCAGAACAGGCCCAGCACCTTGATATGCCGCTGCAGGCCCATCCATTCGAGCTGCCGGTAGAACTCGCCGAAATCCGGATCGACCGGCAGGCCGGCCTTTTTCGCGTGCTCCCAGTAGTACGCGAAGCAGTCCAGCTCGAAGGACTCGTCCCAGCTGAGAAACGCGTCACGCAGCAGCGATGCGACATCGTAGGTGATCGGTCCGGTCACCGCGTCCTGGAAGTCGAGCACGCCCGGATTCGGGCTCGCGATCATCAGGTTGCGCGGCATGAAATCGCGCAGCATGAATACCTGCGGCTGGGAACGGGCGCTTGCGACCAGCAGCGCGAAGGTGCGATCCAGCACGCCGCGCGTGGCCGTGTCGACTTCGCGGCCGAGATGGCGCGCGATGAACCATTCAGGCATCAGCTCCATTTCCCGGCGCATGAAGGCTTCATCGAACGGCGGCAGCACGTCTTCGCGCGAGCTGGACTGCCAGCGGATCAGCGCATCGAGCGCCTCGCGCATCAGGCGGCGCGCATTGCCTTCGTTCAGCGCGCTCAGATACGGCTCGGTCCCCAGATCGGTGACGAGCATGAAGCCCGCGTCGAAATCGGCTTCCAGTACGCGTGGCACGTGCACGCCCGCGGCTTCGAGCAACCCGGCCACCTGCACGAACTCGCGGCATTTCTCCGGCGGCGGCGCGTCGACGGCGATCACCGTGGCGGCTGCCTGCGGCCGTTGAGCGGCAAACGGCGCCGCGCGGCCGGCGAGCCGGAAATAACGGCGAAAGCTGGCGTCGGCGGAAGCGGGGGCGAGCGTGGCGAGATCGAGACCGTAGCGGTCGGCGTGCGTGCGAAGCCAGGCGGTCAGCAGCTCGAGGCGGTTGGATGGGGAGTCGGAGCCTGATGGGGAAGCAGAAGCGGAGCTCGGCGTCATGAAAACCTGGGCCAAAAACGGGATTAAGAACGTCTTGCCATATAATACCCCACGACTTTTTTGACGCGGCTCGCGCCAGCCTTCGCATATCTCGTTTGACCGCCTGCCTCACCGCTGGAATAGATCGAACAATTTGCGCAAATCCGACTTCGGCAATCCGACTGCGCCGGGTCGCTTGTGCAGGCGGTAACTGTGACTGCATGAGCTGATGGTCGGGCCGATTCGCCAAACGAATACATGCCGCCTAGACAGCTTTTCCGAATCCCCTCCTCTTGCGACGGCTTGCCGCGCACAAGGCGGCTTGTCGCGGCACTGGTTGCCGTGCCGGGCCTCTTTCCTGCGCTTTCGTATGCCCAGCTGGCAGGCGTTGCGGCGCAGGCGCAGCGGCTCGACTCGCCATGGGATTTGCGGCTCGCCCCGCAGCTCGAAGACCACACGCTGCCGAACGGCGAGCGTGCCGCTACCTTCGTTCTCAGCGATTCAGCGACCGGCACGGTCGATCGCGACATCGCGGCGAAAGGGTCGGCGGAAGTGCGTCAGGCCACCTCGGTCATCAAGGCGGACGCGCTGCATTACGATCAGGATACCGACATGGCCGACGCGTACGGCAGTGTCCGCCTGAGCGGCAATGGCGCGCTCTTCCTCGGTCCTGAGGCGCACCTGAAAGTCGAGTCGAATGAAGGTTTCATGACCGCGCCGAAGTACCATTTCACGGCCACCGGCGGTTCGGGCAGCGCGCAGCGCGTCGATCTGCTCGACAGCGAGCGCTCGGTTTTTACGCAGGGCACGTATACGGCGTGCCAGTGCGAGAGCAATCCGGCGTGGTACATCAAGGGCAGCGAGTTCGACTTTGACACGGGCGCCGAAGAAGGCGTCGCGCACAATGGCGTGCTGTTTTTCCAGGGCGTGCCGATCTTCGCGAGCCCGTGGATGTCGTTTCCGCTGTCCGGCGATCGCAGGAGCGGCCTGTTGCCGCCCACTTTCTCGCTGAGCTCGAATAACGGTTTCGAGCTGTCGCTGCCGTACTACTTCAACATCGCGCCGAACCGCGACCTGACGGTGACGCCGCGCATCATTTCGCGGCGCGGTGTGCTGACGGATGTGAACTACCGGTATCTGTCGCCGACCTACAGCGGCTCGTTCACTGGCCAGTTCCTGCCGGACGACGCGATCACGAAGACCAATCGCTACGCGCTGTACATCCAGCACAACCAGAACTTCGGCAACGGGTTCGGCGGCTACGTCTATTACAACAAGGTCTCGGACAATACCTACCCGGAAGACCTGTCGTCGTCGACGAGCCAGTTCCTGAACGGCACGCAGCTGCTGTACCAGCAGGAAGCCGGCCTCACGTACAACAACGGTCCGTGGTCAGTGCTGGCCCGCGAGCAGCACTGGCAGACGCTGGAGGGCTCGACGCCGCCGTACGGCCGCGAGCCGCAGTTGAACGTGAAGTACACGAAGTTCAACGTCAACGGCTTCGACTTCGGAGCCGAGGCCGATTACTCGCGCTTCCGGATCACGGCCGACAACATGACCGAAGGCGACCGGGTCGTCTTCAATCCGTACCTGTCGTATTCGGTGGTGGGGCCGGGTTACTTCATCACGCCGAAGGTGCAATACCACTTCGCGGCGTACGACCTGAGCAACCTCGGCACGAATTCGGTCGCCGGACAGCCGAAGAACTTCACCGAATCGATTCCGACGTTCACGTTCGATACCGGGCTGATCTTCGACCGCTCGGTGCGCATCTTCGGGCAGGACTATATCCAGACGCTCGAACCGCGGCTGTACTACGTGTACACGCCGTTCCGCAATCAGGAGGATGCGCCGCTTTTCGACACGGCCGACTCCGACTTCGGCCTCGCCGAGATCTTCACGCCGAACACGTTCGTCGGTAACGACCGGATCGCCGATGCGAACCGCCTGACGGCCGCGGTCACGACGCGCTTCATCAACGCGGCGACCGGCGACGAACGCGCGCGCTTCGTGATCGCGCAGCAGTACTACTTTACGGATCAGCGCGTGACGCTGCTGCCGGGTCAGTCGCAAACCACCGCGCACCATTCGGACCTGATCGCAGGGGCCTCGGTCAAACTCGGCGCCGGTTTCGCGTCGGAAACCGCGTTCCAATATAATGCTGACAACAATCAGCTGGTGAAATCCAGCATTGGTTTCGGGTTCAGTCCCGAAACGGGCAAGGTGATCAACCTCGGCTACCGCTACACGCGCGCGAACACGACGCTCGATAACCAGCCGATCAACCAGATCCTTGTCTCGGGGCAATGGCCGCTGTCGCACCGGGTGTTCGTGGTGGGGCGCGTCAATTACGACATGCAAGGTCACCGGCTGGTCGACGGCCTGTTCGGCATGCAGTACGACGCCGACTGCTGGACGCTAGGCGTCGGTGTGCAGCGCTACGCGAACGGGGTCAACACGTCGGGTCTCGCAACTTCCGCAACGCGGTTTCTTGCGCAGTTGACGCTCAAGGGTTTGTCGAGCGTCGACAACGGGCTCGTGACCGCGTTCCGTTCGAGCATCGCCGGCTATACGCCGCCGCCGCCGCCGCCGCCGCCTGAATCGCGGTTCAACAATTTCGAGTGACGGTTTCGGCCGCTTATAAAATGCGAAGAGACGGGCTGCGAATATGCAACATCCGCCCGACATCATTGGAGTATCTGTGGGAATCATGAAAAAGCTTCGTTTGGCAACGTTCGCGACCGGGGTCGCGGCTGCCGCGTTCTTCCTGCCAGCGGGGCCTGCGCACGCTCAGGCTCTCAATAACAGCAGTGGCCAGACAATCGATACGATCGCGGCCGTTGTCAACAATGGCGTGATCACGCAGCGCGAGCTCGACGAGCGCATGGGACTGATCACGCGCCGGCTGAATCAGCAGCACGCGCCGATTCCGCCTGCGGACCAGTTGCGCCAGCAGGTGCTGAACCAGATGGTGCTCGAACGCATCCAGCTGCAAAAGGCACGCGAAGACAACATCACCGTCGATGACGCAACCGTGCAACGGACGCTCGAGCGTCTCGCGCAGGCGAACAACATGACGCTTGCGGTGTACCGCGCGCGCATCGAGGCCGAAGGCGTGCCATGGACGACCTTCACCGGCGATGCGAAGACCGAACTGATCCTGTCGCGGCTGCGCGAGAAGGAAGTGGACAGCAAGGTCACCGTGTCGGACGCGGAAGTCGCGAACTACATTGCGAGCCAGCGCGGACCGACCGCCGGCTCGACGAACGACCTGCGCTTCGAGCATATCCTCCTGAAGGCGCCGCTCAATGCGTCGCAAACCGATATCGAAGCCGCGCAGAAGAAAGCCGACGATCTCCTCAAGCAGGCGATGAGCGGCAGCGGCGATGATTTCGAAAAGCTTGCGAAGTCGAATTCGCAGGCCACGGACGCGAGCAAAGGCGGCGACATGGGCTTCCTGTCGCCGTCGAAGCTGCCGCCGGAATTCGTCACGGCGGCGTCGACTCTGCGTGCGGGGCAGGTGAACCCGTCGGTGATCCGCACCAGCGACGGCTTCGAGATCGTGCGCCTCGTCGACCGCCGCACCGGCCAGGGCGTGACAGGCGATTCGGCAAGGCTTGTGCAAACACATGTGCGACACATTCTGCTGCGTGTCGGCGACGGGCAGTCGGAGCCGCAAGCGCGCGAGAAGCTGCTTGAGATCAAGCAGGAAATCCAGCAGGGCGGCGACTTCGACAAATTCGCGCGCACCTATTCGCAGGACGGTTCGGCGTCGCAGGGCGGCGATCTCGGCTGGGTGAGCCCCGGCGAGACTGTGCCGGAATTCGAGCGGGCGATGAACAGTCTGCAGGACGGTCAGATCAGCGACCCGGTACGGACCGAATACGGCTACCACCTGATTCAGGTGCTGGGCCGCCGCGAAGCCGAAGGCTCGGTCGCGCAGCAGATGGATCTGGCGCGCCAGGCGATCGGCCAGCGCAAGGCGGAGCAGGCGTACGCGGACTGGCTGCGTGAACTGCGCGATACCGCGTATGTGGACTATAAGACCGTGCCCGCTACCCTGCAGTAACTTCGATCATGACGCCTGCCACTTCGTCTTCGGCACCGCATTCGGCCCCATCGCGTATCGTCATCACCACCGGTGAGCCGGCGGGCGTCGGTCCCGAGCTGACCGCGCAAGCGCTCGCGGCGGCCGGCGCGCATTGGCCGGATGCGCATTTCACCGTGCTCGGCGATGCGGCGCTGCTGACGGAGCGCGCGCAGGCGGTTGGCATCGATTGGAGCGCATTGCAAGGGCGGCGCATCGACGTTCTGCACCATCCGCTTGGCGCGCCGTCGCGGCCGGGCAAGCTCGATGCGGCCAATGGCCGCTACGTGCTGGCGCTGCTCGATACCGCGATTGATGGCGCGCTCGCGGGCCGCTTCGATGCGATCGTCACCGCGCCACTGCAAAAGAGCACGATCAACGATGCCGGTGTGCCGTTCACTGGCCACACCGAATATCTCGCTGAACGCACCCAGACGCCGCATGTCGTGATGATGCTCGCCGGCACCGGCCAGCGTCCGCTGCGCGTTGCGCTCGCGACGACGCACCTGCCTTTGAAGGATGTGGCGGCAGCGCTTAGCGTCGCGGGAATCGTCGATACGCTGCGTATCATCGATCACGATCTGCGCCATCATTTCGGCCTGCCCGCGCCGCGCATCCTGGTTACTGGCCTTAATCCGCATGCGGGCGAGAACGGCTATCTCGGCCACGAGGAAATCGACGTGATCGCGCCTGCGCTCAAGCGGGCGAACGCGATGGGCATCGATGCACGCGGACCGTATCCGGCTGACACGCTGTTCCAGCCGCGCTATCTGACCGAAGCCGATTGCGTGCTCGCAATGTTCCATGACCAGGGTCTGCCGGTGCTGAAGTACGCAACCTTTGGCGAAGGCATCAACGTAACGCTCGGTTTGCCGATCATTCGCACGTCGGTCGACCACGGCACCGCGCTCGACCTGGCCGGCACCGGCCGCGCGGACGCCGGCAGCCTGATCGCCGCGATCGATACCGCGGTGTCGATGGCGCGCCATCGGCGCGCCGCCTGACTCCCTCAATACATTTTCGATGTCATCCAGCAGACCGCACCCGAGCCGGCAGCACCAGGGCCATTTCGCACGCAAGCGGTTCGGGCAGAACTTCCTCGTCGATCTCAGTGTCATCGATTCGATCGTCAATCTGATTCGCCCGCAACGCGGTGAGCGGATGGTCGAAATCGGTCCGGGCCTCGGCGCGCTCACCGAGCCGCTGGTCGAAAGGCTCGCGACACCGGACTCGCCGCTGCACGCGGTCGAACTGGACCGCGATCTGATCGAGCGGCTCAGGAAGCAATTCGGCGAGCGGCTGCGGTTGCATGAGGGCGACGCGCTCGCGTTCGATTTCAGCGCGCTCGCGGTACCCATTGAGTCCGGCACGCCGAATCACAAACCGTCGCTGCGCATCGTCGGCAATCTGCCGTACAACATCTCGAGCCCTCTGCTGTTTCATCTCGCGACGTACGCGCAGTGCGTGATCGATCAGCACTTCATGCTGCAGAACGAAGTGGTCGAGCGGATGGTTGCGGAACCGGGCAGCAAGGCGTTTGGCCGTCTGTCGGTGATGCTGCAGTACCGGTACGTGATCGACAAGCTGCTGGATGTGCCGCCCGAGTCGTTCCAGCCGCCCCCGAAAGTCGACTCCGCGATTGTGCGAATGATCCCTTACGCACCGCACGAGTTGCCGGATGTCGACGAGGCGACGCTCGGCGACGTCGTGACCGCCGCGTTTTCGCAGAGGCGCAAGATGTTGCGCAATACGCTGGCCGGGTATCGCGACGTCATCGATTTTGACGCACTTGGCTTCGACCTCGCGCGACGCGCGGAGGATGTGCCGGTCGACGAATATGTGCGAGTCGCGCGGGCGGTGTCGGATTCGCGCGCTTAAGCGAAGTCGCCCGATCATTCAATCTCTTATCTCATTTGCGTTGCATTCCTAAGTAAGTGAGCGGAACCGAGGTTTTCAGACTAGTCCTATAAGGCGATAGGTCGCGGGGTTTCTATACTTCAGCGCACTGTTACCCGTGCGTCGCGATACAGCTGATTGGAAGAATTCTTGATGAATTATTTCCTTTCAAATTATTTAGGATTGAAAAATGAATAAGAGCCGGCAGGTCGTATGGAATGAATTGAGGTTGACGCCCATTCGGGCGGCGGCGTTGAAAATGGCTGAAGACCGGACAAGGCAAGCGTCGACACGTACGACGGTCACGGCCGGCATCGCGATGATTGTATTGAGCGTCGCGGGCCTGTCGGCATCGGGACCCTCGTTCGCCAGCGCCATTACGATTAACGACACGGACAAGGCAACGGGGCAAAACTGTACAACGAGCAACGCCGGCAGCGGTACCTGGTCGGTCGTCGGAGGCTGCTTTGCGAATGCGGGTGTCAAGGATGCCCCACACAATCTCGGCGAGACGGTGGTCGGCGCGTACGGCTATGTGCCGGCAAACGTCAGCTTTGCGTCCGGGTTCGGCTTTAGCAGCCAGATCTTCTCGTACTATGGCAGCGCGGTCGGCGCGGCGTCGTACGTCGCGAGTGGCGCGCAGAACAGCGTCGCGCTCGGCACCGGGTCCGTCGCGACCGAAGCGAACACGGTGTCGGTCGGCCGGGTCGGCGACAATCCGCTGAAGGGCACGTATGGCAATGGCGGTGACGGCAATTCGTCAGATACCGCATTGCTTAACCAGAATCTCACCGGCTCGCTAACGCGGCGCGTGACGAACATGTCGGCGGGCATCAACAATACGGACGCGGTGAATGTCGGGCAACTGAAGGCAGCGGGCCTGAATATCGACACGTCGGGCAATCCGACCAATGCATTCGTGGCCTATGACGACATGGCCAAAGGCAAGATCACACTTGCCGGAGGCACGAGCGGCACGACGATCACGAATCTGGCCGCGGGCGCCGTCGGCGCCGGCAGCAGGGACGCGATCAATGGCGCGCAACTCTACAACTCGGCGTCCAGCATCGCGGCGGCGCTCGGTGGCGGCTCGTTCGTCAATGCCGATGGCGGCATTACGATGCCCCGATACAGCGTAGGAGGTGACACGGTGATCGGCGTGGACGGTGCGGTCGATGCACTCGACCAGCGTATTACCGACGCGTCGGCAGCGGCAGCCGATATCTCGACGAAGCTCAAGTTCATCAAGTTCGGCGATACATCCGCGCAGGATGCCACTGCGTCGGGCGCCAATGCAGTGGCAATCGGCGGCTTTGCGCAGGCCACCGGCGACAATACCTTGGCGATCGGCGCGAACGCGCGTGCCACCGCGGTCAATTCGATCGCGATCGGCGCGGGTTCGTCGACGAACCAGAGCAACACGTTCGCGGTAGGCTCGAATACGGCGAAGCGTCGCATCGTGAACGTCGCGGATGCAGTGAACTATAGCGACGCGGTGACATTCGGCCAGATGAACGCGGCGATCGCCGCGGCTATCCCGGGCACAGGTGGCGACACCAGCAACGGCACGTTGCTGCGCGCGGCGGCCGTCAGAGCCAATGTCGGCGCAGCGCCTCAAACGGATCCGGCGGATCAGGTCGCCTATGACAGCGCCGCTCACGATCGCGTCACGCTCGGCGGAACGGGCAGTAGCGCACAGGTGCAACTGACCAACCTGCAGGACGGGGACCTGACGGCAACCAGTACCGATGCGGTCACCGGCGCGCAACTCTTCGCGACGAACCAGCAGATTGCGTCCCTCGGCCAGGCCGTGCAGAACTACAACGCAAACGGCTCCGCCTATATTTCGGCGAGCACGGTCGATGGTCCCGCCGCGGCCACGGGTTCGAATTCGTTCGCGGCTGGAGGCGGCGCTCAGGCAACGGGCAACGATTCAACCGCGCTCGGCGACCGCGCGCAGGCGGCCGGCTCCGCTTCCGTCGCACTCGGTTCGCAGGCGCATGCAACAGCGAACAACTCGGTCGCACTCGGCGCGAACGCGGTCGCGAGCCGCGACAATACGGTGTCGGTGGGCGCGCCGGGCGCGGAGCGTCAAATTGTCAACGTGGCGGCGGGCGTGCAAGGCAGCGACGCGGTCAACGTCAATCAGCTGAACGCCGCGGTCGCGAATACGAACCAGCAGATTTCCGGTCTGCAAGGCCAGATCAACGACGTCGCAAAAGGCGCGAACGCGGGCACGGCCGCCGCGATGGCGGTCGCGGGTCTGCCGCAGCCAACGCAACCCGGCAAGACGATGGTCGCAGTCGCGGGAGCGCGCTACGGCGGCCAGTCGGGCGCCGCATTCGGCGCATCGTATGTGACGCAGAACAATAAGTTCGTGGTGAAGCTGTCGGGTAACACCAGCACCAATGGCAACGTCGGATTTGTCGCGGGCGCGGGTTTTCAGTGGTGATGCCCGCGTATAACGGCGCCGTGTAGCAGACCGACGTCGCCATCCTGGCTCCATCACGGGGCGCGTGCATCGATCGACTGCGTCGCGCGCGCTCCGCCCCCGCCGCTTGCCACTTCGTCACGGGCGTTTTGCTACGCCACGCTACGCTACGTTACGTCACGCCGAGCCGCGGCGTACCAGCACCGCGTTGTGTCACGGAGCCTTTCGACGGCATCCCGCTTTGGCGTGTCACGCGCCTTACATATTTCGCACATCCCGCCTTACGTCAGGCATTATTCTGCGGACTCCGCAGTTGCCCCGCCGTTTCCCCGCCGTTCAGAACCCATTCAGGCCGCATAAGCACGTCCCGCACCTCAAGGAGACGGCATCGTGAAGGTCCGCAGATGGTTAGTCATGCTGTTGCCGGCGTCGGCGCTATCGGCGCTGCCAGGTTCGCCGTTGCATGCGCAGTCGAGCGTCACGCTGTACGGCATCGTCGATGAAAGCGTGCGCTATCTGACCCATACGAACACGGCCGGCGATTCGACCCTCGGTCTCGGTACCGGTGGCATGAGCGAAAGCCGTTGGGGGCTCAGAGGCACCGATGATCTCGGCGGCGGCTGGAGCGCTTTTTTCAGGATCGAGAACCGCTTCACCATCAATACCGGGCAAAGCGACCCGACACTGCCGTTCTTCAACGAAGCGCAGGTCGGCGTGCAGTCGCCTTCATATGGACGACTCATTATCGGTCGGCAGCCGAACGTGCTGATCGAGGGCATCACGATCGGCGGCTATGGCAGTAATCCGTGGATTCCATACGATTTCAGTTTTCAGCCGGAAGTCACGATGTCAGGTGGCATCTGGACCAGCAACCAGGTGCAGTATCAGGCTCGCGTGGCCGGCGTGACGTTTGCCGCCGGCTATGCGTTCGGCGGCGTCGCGGGCCACCTGTCATACGGCTCGCAATACGGCGCCGCGGTGGCCTGGTCGCCGAAGGACGGTCCGCTCAATCTCGGCGGCGCGTACGAGGAAACGCGCGATTCGCTGAACGGTAGTACCGCGAAAGCATGGACGTTCGGTGGCGCGTTCGTGTGGGACGGCACGCGTGCGGCGCTCGGCTATATCGTCAATCGCAACGATGTGGGTTTTTCGAACTTCGCTAACGGGCCGTTTACCGCGCCGGTGCTCGCCGCGCTCAAGTACACCGATTTCTCGCGGCGCCGGATGATCTTCGGCGGCGTCACACAGGCACTCGGCGATGCGTGGCATCTCGCGCTCAATGTATGGCGCACGCTGCAGGACGGCAAAACCGACGCGCAGGATGGCTCCGCATGGCAGTGCCAATTTGTCGCTGACTATAGCCTTTCGAAACGCACTGACGTCTATGTCGAAGCCGACTACGCGCTCTATCGCGGCGACCTGATCGGCGCGCAGTTGCAAGGCGTCAACAGCGTAGGGCTCGCGCAGAAGAGCACGCAGGTCGGCCTGATGGCTGGCTTACGGCATCTGTTCTGAGCGTCGCGGCGTCAGCGCGGACAGCGCTTTTTCGGTACGTTTACGTCCTCCACACCACGCAATGAGGAGTTCACGATGCGTCTTCTCCATACGATGCTTCGCGTCGGCAATCTGGACCACTCGATCAAGTTCTATACCGAGCTGCTCGGCATGAAAGTGCTGCGCCGCCAGGACTACCCGGATGGCAAGTTTACGCTGGCGTTCGTCGGCTATACCGATGAGCGTGAGGGCACGGTCATCGAATTGACGCACAACTGGGATACCGGGTCGTACGACCTGGGCGCGGGTTTTGGCCACCTCGCGATCGAAGTCGAAGATGCGTATGCCGCGTGCGACAAGATCAAGGCACAGGGCGGCACGGTGGTGCGCGAAGCCGGCCCGATGAAACATGGCACGACGGTGATCGCGTTTATCACGGATCCGGACGGCTATAAGATCGAGTTCATCCAGAAGAAGTCTTGATGCTGTAGCGAAGCGCGGCGAGCGATCGCGCGCCGCGACGCCCGTTCACGCTGCAACGTCAGCCTGTTCGCGACGTCGCAACGCGCGCCTCGATCTAAAGTGCGGGCAGCAGTTCAGGCGGATGGTGCTTGAGTGTTTGCCGCGCTTCGCGGAACTCGGGGAAAATCGATTCGACGGTTTGCCAGAAGCGCGGGCTATGATTCATTTCGCGCAAGTGCGCGAGCTCGTGTGCGACCACATAGTCAATGATCGACACCGGAAAGTGAATAAGCCGCCAGTTCAGGCGAATCTTGCCGTCGCTCGAACAACTGCCCCAGCGCGTCGCTGCCGACGATAGCGCATAGGCGCGGTAGTTCACCCCCAGCTTTGCCGCGTAAATCGCGAGGCGTTCGCCGAACAGCCGCTTCGCCTCGCTTTGCAGCCAGCCTTGCACGCGGTCCTTGATCTGCTGCGGGTCCGCCTGCATCGGCAACGGCAGCGCGAGCGCCGCATGTTGCGCATCGAACAGCAGTGTGCCGTTGGGTGCGCCGAGCGTCACGCGTACCGGCTGCCCCAGATAAGGTACTTGCGCGCCATCCTTCCAGTCCACGCGCGGCAATGCGCGTTGCTCGACACGCGTTTGCCATTCGGTGAGCTTGGTGAAAATCCAGCGCTGCTTTTCCGCGATCGCGGTTTCGATATCGGTCAGCGTGACCCAACGCGGCGCAGTGATCGTGAGACCGCTGCTGTCGATCGCAAAGCCGATCGAGCGGCGCGACGAGCGCTTCAGGTGGTAGTACAGCGAACGTGAGCCCAGCGCGATGTGGCGCAGCTTCGTGCCATCGGGCGCAAGTGGAACCGCCGGCGACGGCTGCGGCGATGACTCGGACTTGCCGGGCGCTTCGAAGAGCGGCAGATCGAGTTGCCGGCTATCGAGCGCCGCAGCGGGTTGCGGCTTGGAAAACTTCTGCATCGGACTCGCTTCACGCTAAAACGCCGTCTCGATGACGAACAGACGGCGTGCGCGCGTCAGGTTTGCGCGGCGGCAGGCGCATTGTGCCTGGCGCCATAAGCGGCAGGATCGATGCGCCGCATCTCGGCTTCGATCCATGTTTCGACGCGCATGTTCACTTCGTCGGGCGTGAGCCCGCGCGTATCGATCGGCTTGCCAATCGACACCGTGACTATACCCGGATATTTGATAAACGAGTTGCGTGGCCACACACGCCCCGCGTTATGGGCGATCGGCACGACGGGCGCACCTGTTGCGACGGCGAAGCGCGCGCCGCCCGTCTTGTACTTGCCTTGCCTGCCGGTCGGCGTGCGCGTGCCTTCGGGAAACATGATGACCCACGCGCCTTCTTCCATCCGGTGTTTGCCTTGCCTCGTTACCGACACGAAAGCGTTCTTGCCTTCCTTGCGGTTGATATGAATCATCTTCAGCATGCCGAGCGCCCAGCCGAAGAACGGCACGTAAAGTAGTTCACGCTTGAAGACGTAGCACAGCGGCCGCGGCATCAGCGCGGGAAACGCAACGGTTTCCCACGCGGACTGATGTTTCGACAGCAGCACCGCCGGGCCGTCCGGCAGATTCTCGACCCCTTGCACCGAATGGCGGATGCCGCTCAAGCCGCGCAGCACCGCGAGCACCGTGCGGCACCAGCCGACCGCCATCCAGTAGCGCCGGTCGGCATGCATGAATGGAAACGCGAGAAAGCAGGCCGTCGCGTACGGCATCGTGAAGACGATGAAGAAGACGAACAGCAGCAGGGAGCGTAAAAAGCGCATCGGTCAATTCAATGAGTGTGGCTGATGCGCCGCGTGCGCATCATTCCTGTTCTTCGGCAAGGTAGTCCAGCGCGAACGCGCGGAGGTCGTCGTGGATGCGTGTGCCATCGGGCAGGCCGCCCGCGGCGAGGGTCTCACGCCCTTTGCCGGTCAGCACCAGATGCGGCGTAAAACCGAGTGCGGCGCCCGCTTGCAGATCGCGCAGCGAATCGCCGACTGCGGGCGTGCCCTTGGGATCGACGTCGTAGCGCTCAACGATCATCTTCAGCATGCCGGGTTTCGGTTTGCGGCATTCGCACTGGTCTTCGGCCGTATGCGGACAGAAGAAGACCGCGTCGATGCGCGCACCGACCGTCGCGGCCATCCGATGCATCTTTTCGTGCATCGCGTTGAGCACCGCCATGTCGAACAGGCCGCGCCCGATGCCCGACTGGTTGGTCGCGATCGCGACGCGGTAGCCGGCCTGGTTGAGTCTTGCAATCGCCTCGAGACTGCCGGGCAGTGCGACCCATTCGTCCGGCGACTTGATGAACGCTTCCGAATCGGCGTTGATCACGCCGTCCCGGTCCAGCACCACCAGTTTCTTTGCGCTAGCCATGGTGTGGGCGCTCAGGCGGCGAGCCGCGAAATGTCGGCGACGCAGTTCATCTGCTGATGCAGCGCGCCGAGCAGGGCCAGACGGTTCGCGCGCAGTGCAGGGTCTTCAGCGTTGACCATCACGTCGTTGAAGAACGCGTCGACCGGTTCGCGCAGCGCCGCGAGTGCCGATAGCGCGCCGGTGTACTGGCGCTGCGCGAGTTGCGACTGCACGCGTGGCGCAACCTGTTCGAGCTGCGCGTGCAGCGCCTTTTCCGCGCCTTCGACCAGCAGTGCCGCCTGCACGATCGCGTGGTCGCCATACGCCGTGACGCTTTCTGACTTCTTCAGGATGTTCGAAATCCGCTTGTTGGCTGCCGCCAGCGATGCCGCTTCAGCCAGCGCCGCGAATTCGCGCACCGCATCGAGGCGCGCGACGATGTCGTCAAGGCGCGTCGGGTTCAATGCGAGCACCGCGTCGACTTCGCCGGCGCCGTAGCCGCGCTCGCGCAGCAGGCCGCGCAGGCGATCCATAAAGAACTCGTAGAGCGCGGCCGTCGAATCGGCGACGTTCGGCAGCGCGGCGAACTGCTTGTACGCGGCGCGCAGCAATTCAACCAGATCAACCGGCAACTGCTTTTCGACCAGAATGCGCAGCACGCCAAGCGCGTGGCGACGCAGCGCGAACGGGTCTTTTTCGCCGGTAGGCTGAAGGCCGATGCCCCAGATGCCGACCAGCGTTTCGAGCTTGTCCGCGAGGGCCACCGTGGTGCCGGTCGCGGTCGCGGGTAGCGCGTCGCCGGAGAAGCGCGGCTGGTAGTGCTCCGAGCACGCGAGCGCGACTTCTTCGGGCTCGCCGTCGTGGCGCGCGTAGTACGTGCCCATCGTGCCCTGCAGCTCGGGGAACTCGCCGACCATATCGGTCAGCAGGTCGGCCTTCGCGAGGCGCGCAGCACGCCTCGCGAGCGCGACGTCGGCGCCCGTCAGCGCGGCGATCTCGCCCGCCAGCGCTTCGATGCGCTCGACACGCTGCAGCGCGCTGCCCAGCTTGTTGTGATAAACGACGTTCGCAAGCAGCGGCACGCGGTCCGCGAGCGGCTTCTTCTTGTCCTGTTCGAAGAAGAACTTCGCATCGGCGAGGCGCGGGCGCACGACGCGCTCGTTGCCTTCGATAATGTCGCCGGGCGTGTCGGTCGCGATGTTCGAGACGATCAGGAAGCGCGAGCGCAGCTTGCCGTGCGCGTCAGTCAGCGCGAAATACTTCTGGTTCGTCTGCATCGTGAGGATCAGGCATTCCTGCGGCACTTGCAGGAATTCGTCCTCGAAGCGGCACGCGTAGACGACCGGCCATTCGACCAGCGACGTCACTTCGTCGAGCAGTGCGTCGGGCATTACCACCGGGTCGCCGTTCGCCTGCGCGAGCAGCTGCGAGCGGATCACGTCCTTGCGCTCGGCGAAGTTCGCGATCACATGGCCTTTATCGCGCAGCGTTTCCGCATACGCATTCGCATGCTGGATCTGCACAAAGCCTTCGGACAGAAAACGATGACCGAGCGTCGTATCATCCGCGTCGATACCGAATGCGGTGACCGGCACGATCTGGTGATCGTGCAGCACCGTGAGCCGATGCACGGGGCGCACGAACTGCACGTTGGTGCCGTCGGGGCGCTGATAGGTCATCACCTTCGGAATCGGCAGTTTTGCCAGCGTTTCGTCGAGCGCGGCCTGCAGACCTTCGGCGAGCGTCGCGCCGGGCGCGGCATAGCGCAGGAAGAATGCTTCGGCTTTGCCGTCCGACGCGCGTTCGAGATCGCTCACCGGGAAGTCCGCGAAGCCGAGCGCGGCGAGCTTCTTCGCCAGCGGCGCGGTGGGCTGGCCGTTCGCATCGAGCGCGACCGACACGGGCAGCACTTTTTCGCGCACCTGTTTTTCCGGCGCGACCGTGCGTACGTGATTGACGGTCACCGCGAGGCGCCGCGGCGTCGCATGGCGTTCGAACGACAGCTCGCCTTCGATCAGATCGCGCGCCGCGAGGCGCTGCGCAATGCCTTCGGCGAACGCGTCGCCAAGACGTGCGAGCGCTTTCGGCGGGAGCTCTTCAGTGAGCAGTTCGACGAGCAGGGTGGCGTGATGGGCGTGCGTCATGTGTTCTTGTCTCGTCATTCTTTGTCGAAACTGCGCTCGATCTTCAGCGGCGGCGCCCACGCGGGCTTTGCGGCTTCCTGTTCGTCGGATTCGAGGCCGGGCACCGCGTGCACCGGATTGCCGAGCATCGGGAAACCGAGCTTCTCGCGCGAATCGTAGTAAGCCTGCGCGACGGCGCGCGACAGATTGCGGATGCGGCCGATATACGCCGCCCGCTCGGTGACCGAGATCGCACCGCGCGCATCGAGCAGGTTGAACGTATGCGCGGCCTTTAGCACCAGTTCATACGCGGGCAGCGGCACCTGTGCTTCCATCATCCGCTTCGCTTCGCTTTCGTAGCTATTGAAGAACGTGAACAGCAATTCGACGTTCGCGTGCTCGAAGTTATACGTCGACTGTTCGACTTCGTTCTGGTGATACACATCGCCATAGGTGAGGCGGCGCATTTCCGGACCATTCGGACCTTGTTCTTCCCACTCGGTCCAGATCAGGTCGTAGACGTTCTCGACCTTTTGCAGGTACATCGCAAGACGCTCGAGTCCGTAGGTGATTTCGCCGAGCACAGGTTTGCAGTCAAGGCCGCCGACCTGCTGGAAGTAGGTGAACTGCGTGACTTCCATGCCGTTTAGCCACACTTCCCAGCCCAGACCCCATGCGCCGAGCGTCGGATTTTCCCAGTCATCCTCGACGAAGCGCACGTCGTTCTGCTTCAGGTCGAAGCCGAGCGCTTCGAGCGAGCCGAGGTACAGGTCGAGGATGTCTTCGGGCGCCGGCTTCAGCACCACCTGGTACTGGTAGTAGTGCTGCAGGCGGTTCGGGTTCTCACCGTAGCGGCCGTCCTTCGGGCGGCGCGACGGCTGCACATAGGCCGCGCGCCACGGCTCGGGGCCGACTGCGCGAAGGAACGTATGGACGTGCGAGGTGCCCGCGCCGACTTCCATGTCGATCGGCTGGAGCAGCGCGCAACCCTGCTTGTCCCAGTAGGACTGCAGCGTCAGGATGATTTGCTGAAACGTGAGCATGAAGTGTCTTTCCGGGGGAAGTGCGGCGCGCGTGCGAATCGCCGCGGGACGACCGCGCTGCATCCGGCCGGCCCAGCGACGGGCCATCGCGCGGCCCGGTGCTAAAACCGTGAATTTTACCGGATTGCGGTTGCGTTGAGACTTTCCGCGGGCCTCACCGGCCCGCTGCGCGATTGGCGCTCGATTCGCGCTTCACTCGTGCTCAATGGGTTGGGTCGCGCGGAGCGTCGCGCGTTGCATCCGCTCCTGCTTGATTGCCGCGCCGGTCCGCGCGCGACGGACCGAAGGCAAAGCCGAACGCGAGCAGTAACAGCGACACCGCGAGCACCGTGTTATTGCCGCTCGTCACGTACGGCGTATTGCCGGACGTGCCCTGGATCGTCACGTCGAGCGAGCCTTCGGTGAACGGCGGCAGCCGCGCGATCACATTGCCGTGCGCGTCGATGGCGGCGGTTGTGCCGGTGTTGGTCGCGCGCAGCATCGGCCGACCCGTTTCGAGCGAACGCATCCGCGCGATCTGCAGATGCTGGTCGAGCGCAATCGTATTGCCGAACCACGCGAGGTTGGTCGAGTTGATCAGCACCCCGGCGGGTGTTGCGTTCTCGCGCACCGTGCGCGCGATTTCTTCGCCGAAGATATCTTCATAGCAGATATCGGCCGACACCGGCTGGTTATGCACCATAAATGGCTTTTGCACCGGCGCGCCGCGGGCGAAATCCCCAAGCGGAATATTCATCAGGTTGACGAACCAGCGAAAGCCCCACGGCACGAATTCGCCGAACGGCACGAGATGATGCTTGTCGTAACGGTATACGTCGTTCGTGTTCGGCGTGATGCCGAACAGGCTGTTCGTATAGTCGACGACCCGGCCTTCCGGCGTGATCTTGCCGCCGATCGCACCGAACAGGATCGACGTGCCGGTGGCATCGGCGAACTCGCGTATCGCGACCGCGAACGCGTTCGGCACGTCCTGCGCGAGCACCGGGATCGCGGTTTCGGGCGTGACGATCAGATCGGCGGGCTGCTCGGTAATCATCCGCTGATACTCATCGATCGCCGCGCTGACGCCCGCCTGTTCGAATTTCATTTCCTGCTTCACGTTGCCTTGCAGCAGCCGCACGTTGAGCGTCGCGTTGGCCGGCTGCGTCCACGACACGAGCGGCAGCAGCAGGCCGGCGGCGATCAGCGCCACGGCGATCGCCGCGGGTGCCACGATGCGTGCGGTACGCGAGTTGCCGATAGCGCGCGTGCCGCCCGGTGCGCTCGCGGCCGTCGCGCGGCCGTTGCCGAACGCGCGCAGCAACGCCTGTGCGATCAGCGCGGCCGTCAACGCGAGCACCCAGCCGACACCGTACACACCCGCGAGCGGCGCAAAGCCGGCAAACGGTCCGTCCACTTGCGCATAACCGCTCGAGAGCCACGGAAAGCCGGTGAACACCGTGCCGCGCAGCCATTCGCCGAGCGCCCATGCGCTCGCGAACGCGAAGGCGCCGTGCCAGGTGGGCGAGAACGGTGTGTCGTCGGCTTTGCCGTTGCGCGCATGCCCCGCGCAGAACGACCACACGCCCGCCGCAAAGGCCGGATAGAGCGCGAGATACATCGAGAACAGCACGAGCGCCGCGCCCGCCAGCGGCGCCGCCATGCCACCGAAGTCGTGCATGCTCACATACAGCCACCAGACGCCCGTGACGAAATTGCCGAAGCCGAATGTGAAACCGGTTAGCGCGGCGCTCTTCCAGCCGGTCGAGCGCGTGAGCCACGCATAGAAAAACACGAAGATCGCGAGTCCGAGCCAGCCGCCATGCGGCGTCGGCGCAAACGACAGTGTATTGACGGCGCCCGCGGCGAGCGCCGCGAGGTAGTGCCAGCGCGGTAGCGTGCGGCCGCCCGCTGCAGCTTCGTCGGGCGTCACGCCGCGGCGCAGACGGGAAGGAATCGGGTCGGCCATTGTTACGTTCGTTCCGTTCTTTACATTCGGCAGTGGTTGAGTTGCGTGCGCGATAGCGTAGGGTTGCGTTCGAGAGGCGCAGCGAAACAGGACAATCAGGTCTGCACGTGCTGCGCATCGCGTTCGCGCTGGCCCGCGAGCGGGTCCTTGCGCACGAGCAGCATGTGAATCTGCCGCGCGTCGGCGCGCAGCACTTCGAAAATCAGGTCACCGAGGCGCACTTTTTCGCCACGATGCGGCACACGGCCGAAGTGATGCGTGACGAGGCCGCCGATCGTATCGACTTCCTCGTCGGAGAAATGCGTGTCGAATTCTTCGTTGAACTGCTCGATTTCAGTGAGCGCGCGCACGCGATAACGCCCGTCCGGCGACGCGATGATATTGCCGCTTTCCTCGTCGAAGTCGTATTCGTCCTCGATGTCGCCGACGATCTGTTCGAGCACGTCTTCGATCGTGATCAACCCCGCGACGCCGCCGTATTCGTCGACGACGATCGCAATGTGATTGCGGTTCACACGAAAGTCATGCAGCAGCACGTTCAGGCGTTTCGACTCCGGAATGAACACGGCGGGCCGCAGCATGCCGCGCACGTCGAATTCTTCTTCCGCGTAGTAGCGCAGCAGGTCTTTCGCGAGCAGCACGCCGATTACGTTGTCGCGGTTGCCTTCGTAGACCGGATAGCGCGAGTGCGCCTTTTCGAGCATGAACGGGATGAAATCGGCGGGCGCGTCGGCGATATTGATCGCGTCCATCTGTGCGCGGGGCACCATGATGTCGCGCGCGCTGAGCTCGGACACCTGGAACACGCCTTCGATCATCGACAGCGAATCGGCGTCGATCAGGTTGCGCTCGTGCGCGTCCTGCAGGATTTCGAGGAGTTCGCCGCGGGAGTCGGGCTCGGGCGAGATGAAGTCGGTCAGTCGCTCGAGCAGCGAGCGCTTTTCGGTGGGTTTGTCGCTGGTGGATCGTCGACTGGGATACGTGTCGTTCATGGTGATGCGCCCGGTTGGGCCCGGCGCGCTGTTGCAGAGTGTTAAGGATACACCACACGCATGGCAGGTCTGTGTCCCGCCCCGTCTGGACGCGCGGTGGCCGGCTTCGGGCTGGTGCACGGGCGTTCGCAGTTGCCTGCGGTCGCCCACCGACGGCCAGGCCGGCGGCCGGACGGTGAGCGCGTCGCACTGCAGGCCACGTTTTTATCGTAACGGATAAATTCGCCGCCTGAGGGCGAGAAACGGCGCAGAAGCGGTGACAGAAGCGGTGACAGAAGCGGGGGCGGAAACGGGGGGCAGAGCGTGAAGAAATTTAATGTGAGGCCATAGCGCGTGGAACGCGTCGGCTGTCAGGCGTCACCGGCCGGTACCCGTTTTCCGCGCGGGTACGATGGGTTCGCCCGCTTTGCCGCGCGCGTCGCTCCGGCCTGCGCCTTGCTGCGCTTGCCGCTTGCAGCGCGCCAGCAGCGCTTCGAGCGCGCGGTCGGGCATGCCGCTGTTGCGCAGTGCCTCGACGGTGCGGCTCACATAGTCGAGGGTGGTGCCGTACCGGCCGCACGCGCAGTCGAACACGGCGCTCACCACGTCGTCGGATAGCTTGCCGGTGTAGCTCGGCACGTCGCGGCGCATCACGAATGCAAGCGCATCGACGCGCCGGCCGTCGGCGAGCACGCACGGCAACCAGGCCGGCCGGTACGAGCCCATCGCCATTTCACGGTGCCAGAGCGCCTCGAGGTGTGGTTGCGCGCCTTCTGCCGCGAGGCGAAAGGCGATGCCGCTGCACGAGCCACCGCGGTCGAGCGCAAGCACGAGGCCCGGCTGCTCAGGCGTGCCGCGGTTGACGCGCGACCACAGGTAAAGCCCGCGGTGATAGCCGTGCACGCGCGAGCGAACCGCTTCGGCGGTCGGCAGACCCGGATTCCAGATCAGCGAGCCATAGCCGAACAGCCACAGATCGCTCGCGTGATCCCAGCGGCTGAGCGTGTCATTCATCGATGCGCGCAGTTCATCATCCGACAGCAGCCGCGACTCGCCGAGCGCCGGCGGATAGTCGGGGCAGTCAGGCTTGCCGGGCGGCGCGGAGTCGGGATGACGGGCAGTCACGGTATGTTCCGGATAGGCGGCGCGCTGGGGACGCGATCAGCGGTGGCTCGCTGCGGGTGAATTCACGAGTCGTATCGAAGGCGATGGCGGCGCTATCCGTTTTGCCGGTAAGGGTCCGGAAAGCCGAGGCCGGCCAGCACCTCTGTTTCGATGGCTTCCATTTCCTGCGCATCCGCGTCGTTCTCGTGATCGTAGCCCTGCGCATGCAGGGTACCGTGAACCAGCAGGTGCGCATAGTGCGCCGCGAGCGGCTTGTGCTGTTCGGCCGCTTCCTTTTCGACGACGGGGCAGCACAGGATCAGGTCGCCGCTGACCGGATCGTCTTCCGATTCGGCATACGCGAAGGTCAGCACGTTGGTCGCGTAGTCCTTGCCGCGATACGTGCGGTTCAGCGTGCGGCCTTCGTCCGCGTCGACAAAACGCACGGTCAGTTCGGCGTCGGCAAACAGCGCCGCCCTGATCCAGCTTGCGACGCTCGCGCGCGGCAGCAGCGCCTTGTGCTCGGGCCACGCCTTCGCGGCCGGGAATTGCAGGCTCAACGAAAGTTTTGGCGCGCGGTTCATTCGGGCGAGCGGCGCGCGGCGGCGGCGGCTTGCGCCGCGCTGTCCTCTTTTTGTGCATGCGCATCGTACGCTTCGACGATTCGCGCAACCAGCGGATGCCGCACGACATCCGCGCTCGTGAAGCGTGTGAGCGCAATCCCGCGCACGTCGGACAGCACCTGCTGCGCTTCGATCAGTCCGCTTTTCTGGCCGCGCGGCAAGTCGATCTGCGTCGTATCGCCGGTCACGACAGCCTTCGAGCCGAAGCCGATTCGCGTGAGGAACATCTTCATCTGCTCGGGTGTCGTGTTCTGCGCTTCGTCGAGGATGATGAACGCATGGTTCAGCGTGCGGCCGCGCATATACGCGAGCGGTGCGATTTCGATCATCTGGCGTTCGAACATCTTCGCGGTCTTGTCGAAGCCGAGCAGGTCGTACAGCGCATCGTAAAGCGGCCGCAGGTACGGGTCGACCTTCTGCGCGAGGTCGCCCGGCAGGAAGCCGAGCCGCTCGCCGGCTTCGACCGCGGGCCGCGTCAGCACGATGCGCTTGACCTGGTCGCGCTCGAGCGAATCGACCGCGCACGCAACCGCGAGATAGGTCTTGCCGGTGCCGGCAGGCCCGACGCCTAAGGTCACGTCGTGCGAGATGATCTGCTTCAGGTACTCGCGCTGCGCGGGCGTGCGGCCGCGCAGGTCGGCGCGGCGCGTATAGAGCTTCGGACCGTACTCTTCGATGTCCTCGACGCCCTCATGCGCCGGTTCGTCGAACGGATGGTCCGGATCGCCGCGAAAGCGCGGGTCCAGTTCGTCGTCGCCGTTCGGGCGGATCTGATGGATGGGATGGCGCGATTCGACGAGCGCAAGCTGGATATCGTCGACTGACAGCGGGTCGCGCGCACTGTTGTAGAAGTTTTCGAGCGCGTTCAGCGCGACTTTCGCGCCGCGCCCACGGATGCTGATGCGGTGGCCGCGGCGTTGCAGCGTGACATCGAGCGCCTGTTCGATCTGCCGCAGATTTTCGTCGAGCGGGCCGCAGAGGTTGGCGAGCCGCGCGTTGTCATCGCGCGGTGCAGTGAATTCCAATTGTTGCTGAGTGGTCTTCAAGGCGATGGTTCGATCCTGTCGATGCGCGACGTGCCTTCCGTGTGCCGTCGCTCAGTGAGTGGTCTCGGGTGAGTCCTCGTGCGCGAGCACGAGTTCGCCGCGCAACGAATGTGGGTACGCGCGGACGATTTTCACGTCGATCATCTGGCCGATCAGCCGCGCATGCGATTCGAGCGGCGCCGGGAAGTTCACGACGCGGTTGTTCGCGGTGCGGCCCGCAAGCTCGGTCGTCGGGTCTTTACGGGCCGGCCTTTCGACCAGAATGCGCTCGACATGGCCGACCATCGCGTCGCTGATGCGCGCCACGTTCGCTTCAATGGTTGCCTGCAAATGTTGCAGCCGTTGCAGTTTCACTTCACGCGGCGTGTCGTCGTGCAGATTCGCGGCGGGCGTGCCGGGACGCGGGCTGTAGATGAACGAGAAGCTGGTGTCATAGCTCATCTCGTGCACGAGCGCCATTGTTCTGGCGAAATCGTCCTCGGTCTCGCCCGGGAAACCGACGATGATGTCGGTCGACAGCGACAGGTCCGGACGGACCGCGCGCAGCCGGCGAATCACGGACTTGTACTCGAGCACCGTGTAGCCGCGTTTCATCGCCATCAGAATGCGATCGGAGCCGTGCTGCACCGGCAGATGCAAGTGGCTGACGAGCTTGGGCACCTTCGCATAGGTATCGATCAGCCGCTGCGTGAATTCCTTCGGATGCGAAGTGGTGTAGCGGATGCGCTCGATGCCGGGGATGTCGGCGACGTATTCGATCAGCGTCGCGAAGTCCGCGATGTCGGCCGGGCCGACTGTCAGCGGAGCGCCGAATTTTCCACGATAGGCGTTCACGTTCTGGCCGAGCAGCGTCACTTCGCGCACGCCCTGGTCGGCAAGGCCGGCGATTTCGGTCAGCACGTCATCGAGCGGCCGCGACACTTCTTCGCCGCGCGTGTATGGCACGACACAGTAGCTGCAGTACTTGCTGCAGCCTTCCATGATCGACACGAACGCACTCGGGCCGTCGACGCGCGCCGGCGGCAGATGGTCGAACTTCTCGATCTCGGGGAACGAGATATCGACTTGCGGACGGCCGCTCGCGCGGCGCGCGTCGATCATCTGCGGCAGGCGATGCAGCGTCTGCGGCCCGAACACCAGATCGACATACGGCGCGCGCGCGACGATCGACGCGCCTTCCTGGCTCGCGACGCAGCCGCCGACGCCGATCAGCAGATTCGGGTTCGCTTCCTTCAGTTCGCGCACGCGGCCAAGGTCGGAGAACACCTTTTCCTGCGCCTTTTCGCGGACCGAGCAGGTATTGAACAGAATGACGTCCGCGTCTTCCGGGGAGTCGGTCTTCACGAGGCCTTCAGCAGCGCCGAGTACGTCGACCATCTTGTCGGAGTCGTACTCGTTCATCTGGCAGCCGAAGGTCTTTACATAAACTTTCTTGGTCATCTAGGGTTCGCCGTTCGCAGTGGTTGACCTGGGGGCGTCATTCAGTTCGATGTGGGGCGCAAACATCAGGCGCGGCCAAATTCGGCCAGACCCGGCGGCCAAACCCGGCCAAACGCATGCGGCCGCGCACAGGCGGCCATTCGGATACGCATTCGGGTGCGGATAGGGGCGTGTTTCCAGTGTAGTCCGATATTATAGCCTTTCACCGCGCGCCTTTTCTGGCGTTGCTGACAGTGGTGCGGCGTCCGGGTATCCACAACGGGCTTCGAGTTCCGCCAGCGTGCGCGCAAATCGCTCCGCGAGAAAATCGAGCAGTACGCGCACCCGCGGCGCCATGAACCGGTTGCGGTGGTAGAGCGCATGCAGCGGCGCGTCCGGGTAGCGCCAGCCGGGCAGCAGCACCCGCAGGCCGTCCGAGCGCAGATCCGCTTCGACGTCCCACAACGATTTCACCACGATCCCGTAGCCGCGCAGCGCCCATTCGCGGGCTACCGCGCCATCATTGGTCTCGCGTGCGGTATCGAGCGGCACCGTGTATAGCTCGACCTCATTGCCGCGCGTGAAGCGCCATTCAGTGACCGCACCCGACGCGGTCGAAAGCACGATGCAGTGAAAGCGCGCGAGGTCGCGCGGATGCTCGGGCAGGCCGTGCCGTTCGAGGTATTCGGGCGACGCGCAGACCACACGCGGATTCGGCGCGAGCGGCCGGGCGACCAGTGAACTGTCGGGCGGCACGCCGAAGCGGACGGCCAGGTCGATGTCTTCCTGCACGAGGTTCGACAACGCGTCGGACAGCGTCAGGCCGAATGTCACGTCCGGATACAGCGCATTGAATTCGTCGAGCCAGTGCATCAGCAGGTTGCGGCCGAAATCCGACGTCGCCGAAATACGTACCTTGCCGCGCACCATGTTCTGGCCCGCTTGCAGCGCGGTTTGCGCGTCATCGAGCGCGCTTAACGCCTGACGGCTGCCTTGCAGGAACACGCGGCCTTCGTCGGTGAGCCGCAACTGGCGCGTGGTGCGCTCGAACAGACGCGCTTTCAGGCCACTTTCGAGCTTCGCGAGACGCGCGCTGGCGGCGGCGGGCGTCAGGCCCAGCTTGCGTCCTGCCGCAGACAGACTGCCGAGTTGCGCAGCCTCGACGAATAGCCGGATATCACCAAGGTTGTCCATCGTCTTCAAAAAATATTTGACAATCTTTCAAATGCTACGGCAATTCTCAAAAGTCTGCGGTCCGGTGAGAATGCGCGCATGGGTAAAAACCCGGAGGGTCAGCGATGCATCTCGATCATGCAACGATCGTTACGCCGGACGTCGACGCGGCGCGCCGCTTTTTCGTCGACATCGTCGGCCTGACCGACGGCAGGCGTCCGCCGTTTCGCGTCGGCGGCGCGTGGCTGTATGCGGCCGGGCGGCCGGTGATCCATCTGGTCGACGCAACCTTGCCACGCGCTGTGGCAAGTGACGCAGCGCCCAGCGGCGCGGCGCCGCGCATCGACCATATTGCGTTTCGGATCGACCGCGCCGATGCATGGCATGCGTTGATCGCGCGCATCGAGGCCGCGGGGGTCGGCTATCAACGCGCCGATGTGCCGCTGACCCGCGAAGTTCAACTGTTCGTCGCGCTTGCGCCGGGCGTTGTCATTGAATTCGTCACGGCCGCAGAGCACACGTCTTCGTGACGCGTCACGTGGTTCAGCCTGGATCAAATACTGGAGCAATCTGACATGCCTATTCCGCTGTTGGCGCTGGCGATCAGCGCGTTCGCGATCGGCACGACCGAGTTCGTCATCATGGGACTGTTGCCCGACGTGGCAAACAACCTTGCAGTGTCATTGCCGTCCGCCGGTTTGCTGGTAAGCGGCTATGCGCTCGGCGTCGCGGTCGGCGCGCCGCTGCTCGCGGTCGTCACCAGCCGCATGCCGCGCAAATTCGCGCTGCAACTGCTGATGGGCGTGTTCATTGTCGGCAACGTGCTGTGCGCGGTCGCGCCCAGCTACGGCTTGCTGATGGTGGCGCGCGTCGTCACATCGTTCGCGCACGGGTCGTTCTTCGGCATCGGTGCGGTGGTGGCCGCGTCGCTGGTGCCACAGGAAAAGCGGGCTAGTGCGATTGCGCTGATGTTCACCGGCCTCACGCTTGCCAACGTGCTCGGCGTGCCGTTTGGTACGTTTATCGGCCAGCAGTTTGGCTGGCGGGTCGCGTTCTGGATTGTCAGTGGTCTCGGCGTGCTGTCGCTGGCGGGCGTGACCGCGCTGGTGCCGAATCGTCACGATACAGGGCCAGTGGGTCTCGGCCATGAAGTACGTGTGCTGAAGGAGCCGCAAGTCTGGCTCGCGCTTGCGATGACAGTGCTCGGCTTCGGCGGCGTGTTCGTCGTGTTCACCTATATCGCGCCCATCCTGGAACAGGTGAGCGGCTTCACGCCGCGCGGCGTGACGCTGATGCTCGTGCTGTTCGGCGTCGGCCTGACGGTCGGCAACACGATTGGCGGCAAGCTCGCGGACCGCTCGCTGATGCCGTCGCTGATGGGCATTCTCGCGGCGCTGGCGATTGTGATGGCGGTGTTTGCGCATACGAGCCACACGCAGATCGTGGCGGCGGTGACCGTGTTCATATGGGGCATCGCGGCATTTGCGACGGTGCCGCCGCTGCAGATGCGCGTGGTCGAAAAGGCAGCGGCTGCGCCGAATCTGGCGTCGACGCTGAACATTGGCGCGTTCAATGTCGGCAACGCGGCCGGCGCGTGGCTCGGCGGACTCACGATCGGCCACGGATATGGGCTCGACACGTTGCCGTGGGTGGCGGCCGCGGTGGCGGTGGCGGCACTGATGCTGACGTGGATTGCCGCGCGCATCGATGCGCCCGCAACGATCGTGCCGCGGCGGGTGAAGGCGGGCTGACGGTGATGCGGTGGGTAATGAGCAGATACCAGGCGCGGCCGCAATCGTGATATCGGTGTGACGATATCTTGGTTGGGCGGCCTGTCCGCCGATGCTAGGCTTGCCTCCAGTCAGGCTTGCGCCGTGTTGTGCCGTTTCGGCAGCGGCGCGCACGGAGGCACATCATGCAGTCCCCGCTCGCGCTGGTGCGCGATCCCGTCATCGACGGCGCCGATGTCGATGCGCACGCCGCCACCGAAACTGTCGATGCGCTTGAGCAACTGGTCGGCGTGAATCTCGCGCGGCTGCGCGCTGAGCGGCAGTTGTCGCTCGACGCGCTGTCGCGGTTGTCGGGCGTGTCGCGCGCGATGCTCGCGCAGATCGAATCGGCACGCAGCGTGCCGTCGATCAAGGTGCTGTGCAAGATCGCGGCCGCACTGAAGGTATCGGTGTCGGCGTTCTTGCGGCGCTACGCGGTGCATGGTTTCGAGCATTTACCGGCGGAGCGCGCGGCGCGCTTGCTGACGTCGAATGGTCGGTTTGCGACGCGCGCGCTGTACCCCGACGCGGAACCGGCGGCCGCTGAGTTTCACGAGCTGCGCATCGCACCGCTTCATACCGAGCCGGGTACGCGTCGTTTGCCGGGCACCACGGCGAACCTCGTCGTCAGCGAAGGGACGCTCGAAATCAGCGTGCATGGGCGGCGTCAACTGCTCGCGACCGGCGATGCGATCGTGTTCGACGCCGATCAGCCCCATACGCTGCGCAACCCCGGCGATACGGAGGCGCGTGCGTTTCGCGTGATCGTGAATCCTGAGACGCCGCCGCGCTGGGAACCGGCTGTCACGGCGGCGTCCGCCGCGGCTCAGTTGTCCACGCCGTTGTCCACGCAGTTGAGTGCTCAGCCGGATGCCCAGTTGGCGGATTAGGCCGTTAAGCGAAATATCGATGGTTGTTGTATGCTTTGCGCGCCGGAAATATCGTTCCGGCAATCAGTACGTCTTCAGGGCGGGGTGAAATTCCCCACCGGCGGTATGCGGCGGCATCGCGCGATCGAGCGCGCGCCAGCCTGCGAGCCCGCGAGCGCTCGCGCAGGTGCGTTCGACTATCGGTCGAAGCACGCGCGAGGTCAGCAGATCTGGTGCGATGCCAGGGCCGACGGTCATAGTCCGGATGGAAGAAGATGTGCAGATGGTCATCTGTTCGTCCTTGCCGTACCGCTCGTTCATGATGCGGTGCGTGTCCGTTGCGGCACGTCGGCAGGATGCGTTTGTCTGTTTGCAATGCCCTGAAACGTTTTTCGCCCGAACCTTTGCGAGGAGCGTTTCATATGTCCTTCACTGCTGCTGCAACACCTGCTGTCTCCCCTTTCCTTGCCAGCTTCCCCGAGCCCGCGGTTCGCGCCGACGACGCGCTCGCCGATCTTCCGCTGCGCGACACCGACGCGATACCGCCGCGCATCGCGGCCGCGCTGCAGGCGCTGCGCGAGGGCCGCGCGGTCGTGCTGCAGGACGATCACGATCGCGAAAACGAAGCCGACCTGATCGTTGCCGCGGAGCGTCTGACCGTTGAGATGATGGCGCTGCTGATCCGCGAATGTAGCGGCATCGTGTGCGTGTGCTTGCCGGACGAGCGGATTCGCGCGCTCGAGCTGCCGCCGATGACGTCGAACAACGAAAGTCGCAACGGCACAGCGTTCACCGTGTCGATCGAGGCACGCGATGGCGTGTCGACCGGCGTGTCAGCTGCGGACCGGGTGACGACGATTCGCGCGGCGATTGCGGATCATGCGAAACCTGCCGATATCGTGCGGCCGGGCCACGTGTTCCCACTGCGTGCAATGCCGGGTGGCGTGCTCGCGCGGCGCGGCCATACCGAAGGCACGGTCGACCTGGTGACGCTCGCGGGCCTCAAGCCTGCCGGCGTTCTGTGCGAATTGATGAATCCCGACGGCACGATGATGCGCGGCGCCGACGTCGAGCGGTTTGCCGAGCGTCACGCGATGCCGATCTTGACGATTGCCGAACTGGTCGAGTTTCGCGAGGCGCTTGCGGCCGCACGGGAATGGTCGGCCGAGGCGGCGTAACAGGCGAACGACAGCGCACACAGGGGAGACACCGGCGGCGCGCCGCGTGGGTGCGCTGATCCGCGCGCTACGACTGCACGTCGCCGAATGTGCCTTTCATGCCGGCTTCGACCAGTGCGGGCAACTCGCTCATATGCTGCATGATCCGGGTGATGCCCATATGGCGCAGCACGTCCGCGTAGCCGTCGGGGATATGGCTTGCGCCGACGAATGCGATGGTCTTCATGCCGGCCGCGCGCGCCGCGTTGAGGCCCGATACGCTGTCTTCGATTACGACGCATCGCGTGGGCGGCACACCAAGTTGCTGCGCCGCGAACAGGTACACATCCGGAAACGGCTTCGGCCGCGCGACCTGTTCGGCGCTGAATACCCGGTTCGCGAACATTTCGGTGAGACCAGCGCGTTGCAGCGATGCGCTTACCCGCGCGAGCCGGCTGTTGGACACCACGGCGGCCGGCAGCGGCACGCGTTGCAGCGCATCGCGTACGCCGCTGATTGCGGCGAGCGATCTCGCCAGTTCCGCTTCGACCTTGCGATCGATGGTCTGCACGAAGTTCGCGGGCAACGTGATGCCGAATGTCGCTTCGACGCTTTCGAGAAAACGCGACGTTTTCTGACCGAAGGCGGTTTTGATGATCGTGTCGAACGAAAGCGCCGGGTACATCTCGGAGAGCGTCTTGTGCATCACCCGATCGGCAATGACTTCGCTGTCGACGAGCACGCCGTCGCAGTCACAGATGAGGTGGTCGATCATAGGGAAAACTGAAGAGCGGGGACCGGCGCGTGGGTAAGGCTTCGAACGCTTGCGGAAAACAACATGATACGCGGTGCTGTGGCGCAACGACATGATGGTGCTGCATCGCTTGCCGCGCGAAGGCTTCGCGCGAGCGCCGCGCGGCTCGAACGCCGCCTTGCCCCCAGAATGCGGCTGTGCCCGGTATGCGCACCGCTTAGTGCGTATCGTCCGCCCATGCCTTCGCGGCACGCACCGCACGCTGCCAGCCCGCGAGGCACTGATCGACGTCACGGCGTGTCATTGCCGGTGAAAAACGGCGCTCGAGCTGCCATTGACTTTGCAATGCATCGATGTCCTCCCAGTAGCCGACCGCCAACCCCGCCAGATACGCGGCGCCGAGCGCCGTCGTCTCGCTGACGCGCGGACGCACCGCATCGACGCCGAGCAGATCGGCCTGAAACTGCATCAGCAGATTGTTTGCGCAGGCGCCGCCGTCGACGCGCAGCTCGCCGATGCGCATGCCGGAGTCGGCCTCCATCGCCTTCAGCACATCGAGCGATTGATAGGCGATTGAATCCAGCGCGGCGCGCGCGATATGCGCGGACGTGGTGCCGCGCGTGACGCCGAACAGCGTGCCGCGGGCGCGGGCGTTCCAGTGCGGCGCGCCGAGCCCGGCGAACGCGGGCACCAGATAGACGCCGTCGCTATGCGGAACATGGCGCGCCAGCGCTTCGATTTCCGCCGCGCTGCGAATCATGCCGAGTCCGTCGCGCAGCCATTGCACGACCGCGCCGGCGATAAAGATGCTGCCTTCGAGCGCATAGTCGACGCGATCGCCGATTTGCCACGCGATGGTCGTGACGAGGTTGTTGCTCGATTCGATCGGCTGGCTGCCGGTGTTCATCACGAGGAAGCAGCCGGTGCCGTAAGTGTTCTTCGCCATCCCCGATTGCGTGCAGAGCTGGCCGAACAGCGCGGCGTGCTGATCACCGGCGATGCCCGCTAGCGGAATGTTCGATGCGAACACGGTCGTATGCGCGGGCCCATACACCTCGGATGACGGCCGCACGTCAGGCAGCATGCTGCGCGGAATGTCGAGTGCCGCGAGCAGCTGGTCGTCCCATTGCAGCGTATGAATGTTGAACAGCATCGTGCGCGACGCGTTGGTCACGTCGGTGATATGCAAGCTGCCCTTCGTGAAGTTCCAGACGAGCCAGCTATCGACGGTGCCGAACGCGAGCCTGCCTTGCCGGGCCTTTTCGCGTGCGCCTTCGACGTTATCGAGAATCCAGCGGATCTTCGTGGCCGAGAAATATGAATCGATCGGCAAACCGGTTTTCGCGCGCACGGTTTCTTCAAGCCGTTGCGCTTTCAACTGATCGCAGAAGTCGGCGGTGCGGCGGTCCTGCCAGACAATCGCGTTGTAGACCGGCTGGCCGGTGTCGCGATCCCAAACGATGGTCGTCTCGCGCTGGTTCGTGATGCCGATCGCCGCGATCGACGCCCCGCCCACGCCCGCGCGCGTCACGGCTTCGGCGGCGACGCCCGCCTGGGTTGACCAGATCTCCTGCGGATCGTGCTCGACCCAGCCCGGTTGTGGATAGATCTGCTCGAATTCTTTCTGCGCGGTCGACACGACATTGCCGTTGCGGTCGAACAGCATCGCGCGTGAACTGGTCGTCCCCTGGTCGAGCGCAAGGATGTATTGATCCGGCATGTGTCTCTGCTCCATGTCTTGTCGGTGTTAGCGGCGCGGGGTGCGGGTTCGCGCCTGATTGTTGCACGCGGACAGCCGACCGTGGCGCACGCGGGTCATAAATGCCGCGCCGGGGTCTCGCGCGCAAGCCATGCATCGATGTCACGCGAGACGGCGTCGAGCGTCCCCGGTTCGACGTGGAGGCCGAGCTTCGTGCGGCGCCACAGCACGTCGTAGGCGCTGCGCGCCCATTCGACCTCGCGCAGATAACGAAGCTCTGCTTCGTATAGATCAGGCGTGAACGCGTGCCCGAGGTCCGCAAGCGAGCGCGCTTCGCCGATCACGCGTGCGGCCCGCGTGCCGTAGGCGCGTGCGTAACGATGTGCGAGCGGTGCGGGCAGCCACGGATGGTGTTGTTCGAACTGTGCGGCATAGCGCGCGAAATCGGCGTGAGCGATATCGCCGCCCGGCAGCGGTGCCCCGGCCGTCCATGCCGGTGCGGGCGTTCCCAACGCGCGCGTGATTTCATCGAGCGCTTCTTCCGCGAGCTTGCGGAACGTCGTGATCTTGCCGCCGAACACCGATAGCAGTGGCGCGGCGCCGTCGGGATGATCCAGTTCGAGCCGGTAGTCGCGTGTGACCGCGGACGGGTTGCCCGCGTTTTCGTCTTCGAGCAATGGCCGTACACCCGAGTAAGTCCAGACCACATCGCGTGGCGAGATCGGCCGCTTGAAATAGCGGTTGATCGACTCGCACAGGTACTGCGTTTCTTCCGCGGTGATCGCGACGTGCGATGGATCGCCTCGGTATTCGATGTCGGTCGTGCCGATCAGCGTGAAGTCGCGCTCGTAGGGAATCGCGAAGATGATTCGCTTGTCGGGGTTCTGAAAGATGTATGCGTGGTCGTGCTCGAACAGGCGCCGCGTGACGATATGACTGCCTTTGACGAGCCGCACCGCATAGTGGGTCCTGTTGTGGTTCGCGCTGTCGTGCGGAGGCTTGCTCGCGGCTTCGTGCAGATCGTCGTGTGGGTTGTCGTGCGAGTTGTTGTGGGGATCTCCGACCGTTCGGCGCCCGATCGCATCGCGCAATAGTTCGCCGACCCACGGCCCCGCCGCGTTCGCGATTGCGCGCGCCTGCACGTTCAGTGCCGTGCCGTCCGCGTTCATCAGCCGCGCGTGCCAAAGCCCGTTCACTCGCGTGGCACTGGCGAGCTTCGTGCGCGTCATCACCCGTGCGCCGCGTTCACTCGCGTCGAGCGCGTTGAGCACGACGAGCCTGGCATCGTCGACCCAGCCATCGGAATAAACGAAGCCGCGGCGGATTGACGTGACAAGCGGCGCGCCAGCCGGATGCGTGCGCAGATCGATGCCGCGCGAGCCAGGCAGCACCTCGCGGCGCGCGAGGTGATCGTACAGAAACAGACCGGCCCGGATCAGCCACGCAGGCCGCAGGTTCGGTATATGCGGCATCACGAAGCGCAGCGGCCACATGATGTGCGGCGCGGCGCGCAACAACGTTTCGCGTTCCTGCAAAGCCTTGCGCACGAGTGAAAATTCACGGTACTCGAGATAGCGCAAGCCGCCGTGAATCAGTTTCGTGCTGGCCGACGACGTATGCGCGGCAAGATCGTCCTGTTCGCACAGCAGTACCGACAGCCCGCGGCCGGCCGCGTCGCGAGCAATGCCCGCGCCGTTGATGCCGCCGCCCACGACGAGCAGATCGAAAGGGGTGTCTTGCGCCACTGTGAGCCCCCGTTCGTGCGGGGAAGGACTTGCCGGAGGAAAGCTATTCGAAAACATAATGTTCGTTTTCGAACTTTAACGAGCATATTCGAAAAAGTAAAGTTCGTGCCGCGTCAGCGGCGATGGAGGTGGGTGTCGTGGGGCGTCCCGCTTGCCGCGCATGTGCGCAGCGGTTGCCGGACTGGTGGCGCGCTGCGTCGCGTCGGACGATACTCATGCCACCAGCTATTTCGAGGTGAAGAGAACATGCGTGGAATCTGGATGATCGGGGCCGCGGCGCTTGTCGCGGGTTGTGTGAGCACGCCCAGCCTGACCGGCACACCGGGTGCGCCGTCGTTCGACGCGTTGCAGCAGATGTGCAGCCCGCAATTGGTCGACTTCGGCCAGGATGCGCAGTCCGTCTATGTGACGTTGTTCGACGCGTATGTCGCGCAAAGGCGCGGCCGCCTGTCGCAGGAGAATTTCTGCGCGTTCCAGCAGTCGATCGCGCAGCAGTACACCGAGCACGGCACGAGCAGCGATCCGCAAGTGCGCAATCTCTGGGTCGCGTTCTTCAATGAGCAGCGTGCGAAGGCGATCGGCTGGCGCTCGACGGTCGATCCGACATTGCGCAACGGCTAGCCGCGCGCCGACAGTAAGCCATCAGCAAGCCAACGGCGCGATGAGAACGCGCTTACCGCGCGATCGACAAACGGACACGCATAAGAAAACGGTCAGGCGAGCAGGCCCGAAGCCGGGGTGCCGCGTGACCGTCCGTGAACCTGTGCATGTGCGTGTCCGTTGCGGACACGCTCACCGATTCAATCTGCCGGCCGGCAATCGATTGCCGGGGTAATCTATGAAAATCGCTTGATGGCTCTGAGTGCGGAATCGCCGCTTTCGGTGACGCGCCATTGCTGCCGGCCCGACGCGAGTCGTTCGAGTTGGACGAGCTGCCGTTCGAGCAGCGCATCGAGCTCCTGGCGCTCCATGTCGACCTGGTTCGGTGCGTCCTTCACGAGCAACAATGTGGCGAATTCATGCGGACTCAGCATCGCTTCTCTCCATTTCAAGCGTACTCGGGCTGCCTTTGCGACATGCTGTCAGTCAGCGCTGACAGCGCGTGATCCTTTTGGGACCAGGCATGAGGTTTAGCTTTCGTGGCCGGCGTACTCGATAAGCACGTCGGGGAACTGGAGTTTAGTCAAGCACCGCACGAACGCCAAATCGGCCCCAGTAAATTTTCCATTTGACAGCAGCGCAGACCGCAGGCGGTCTGCGCCAGCGCTCAATTTCACGATTTCACTGCAGGTTTCGCGTGCATCGCAGCATCGTCGATGTGCGACGCAACAGGCCGTCGCCTTAAGTTCTCCTTGCAGGTCCTTTCATGTCCCACGCGCACCGGTTACCCAGCGACGAATACCTGGGTGCCGGCGGCGGCAATCGTCTCGGTCATCCCGGCGGGTGGTGGCGCGTCGGTGAAGAGCGAATCGATCTGGTTCAGATGGCCCTGGCGGACCAGAGCCGGCCGGCCGAACTTCGAGTGGTCGGCGGCGAGAAACACCGTGCGCGAATGCTCGATGATCGCTTCGGCCACCCGCACTTCGCGCGTGTCGAAGTCGCGCAGCGTGCCGTCGGTCTCGATGCTCGACGTGCCGATGATCGCGAAGTCGACCTTGAACTGCCGGATAAAGTCGATCGCCAGTTCGCCAACGACGCCCTTGTCCCATGGCCTCACGATGCCGCCTGTCACCAGCACCTCGCAATCCGGATAGCCGCTCATCATGCTCGCGACATTCAGATTGTTGGTGATCACGTGCAAGCCGCGATGCCGGTTCAATGCACGCGCAACTTCCTCGGTGGTGGTGCCCAGGTTGATGAAGAGCGACGCCTGATCGGGGATATGCGTGGCGACGAGTGCTGCGATGCGACGTTTCTCATCATGGAACATCCGCTGCCGTGCGGTATACGACACGTTCTCGGAACTGGTCGGCAGGCTCGCGCCTCCATGGTAGCGGCGCAGCAGATTGATGTCGGCGAGCCAGTTGACGTCGCGCCGGATGGTCTGCGGCGTGACGTCGAAGTGGGCGGCGAGATCATCCACCGTCACGAAGCCGTCGCGCTGGACCCACTCGAGCAGTTCCTGTTGGCGTGCGTTCAGCGTGAGGCGTGGGTCGCGGGTCATGGCGGAGCGGTCGGTCCGCGCGGCGGCGCGGCGGGCAAGGGTTAGCTTGCGCGTATTGTAAGGCGTCCGCTCGCTCAGCCATCCGCGATGGCCGGTCGATGCACGCGGCGCGATCGACAGGTCCTCATGCACAATGTCTCTTACCGCCCGTTACATCGCTGATGCGCTTCCAGCAAGCACGCGCATGGTGCGTTGCGAGGCATCGCATGATGCTTTGGGCCATCGCGTGATTCCTCACAGGAACCTGAGGTAGCCCGGCATGGTCTGTGCTGTGGTGTCCCTGCACTTTTGCGAATCTGCGGCTAAGATGAAAGGTAAAGACAAATTCGTTCACATCATGCGGTCGTGCATTTTGGGAGAAACGCGCAAGCTAACGGGTCCGAGCGCTCGGGTTTTGGGCATGCTTCGTTCAACGAGACGATCCAGTTTTGGGAGCACCACACATGCACACTAAAGCGATCCACGTAATGCCCTGGCGAATCGAAGATATCGACCTGAGCCGAATTGATCGTCAGCGCGCCGTCGCCAATGAGGACCTGCTGCTGTTGCTGTGCGCGGCTTCTTTTATCGAAAGCGGTACAGACCTCTATACAACCAACCTGAGCACGTTCTTTAACGACGATCCTGAGGTGTCCGCATGGCTCAATACCGAATGGGAGCCGGAGGAACTTCAGCATGGACGCGCACTGAAGTCTTATATTGCGCACGTGTGGCCCGAGTTCGACTGGGACACCGCGTTTCACCAGTTCTTCGATGAGTATTCGAAGACATGCAGCGTCGAGGAATTCGAGAAGACACGCGCGCTCGAGATGGTCGCGCGCTGCGTGGTCGAGACCGGCACGGCAACGCTCTATCGGGCAATCGGCGCATGCTCGGATGAGCCGGTGCTCAAGCAGATCACCGACAACATCCGCACCGACGAGGTCCGGCATTACAAGCACTTTTTCAAATACTTTAAAAAGTACAACCGGATCGAAGGCAACGGACGGCTTGCGGTGCTCGGCGCATTGCTGCGTCGGGTCATGGAGATCAAGAACGAAGACTCCGAAATTGCGCTGCGGCATGTGTTTGCGATCCGCTATCCGGAGCGGATCGGCGACCCGGCCTATAACAAGGAGCTTGCCGCGCGCGTGAACAAGCTCGTGCGTCGCAACCTGTCGGCGGAAATGTGTGTGAAGATGCTGCTGAAGCCACTCGATCTGCCGGCGAAAATCCAGCCGGGTGTGCACTATCCGCTCGAGAAGATCGCACAGCATGTGTTCTTTCGATAAGTGCCGCAGACAGACTGATTGACGCTTTACCGCGTCGCACAGTCGTGCATTGCGCGGTGCGATAAGCGGTGTGTGTGCCGCCAGACGGTTCCGAATGGCCCGCATGAGCGGGCCATTTGCTTGTATGGCGCCCTCAATCGCATGCCTTTAACGTTGCCCATCGGCACGTATCGACGGAGATCCTCAATGACCGATTCCGCGGCCAGCAAACATACGCTTGAGCAGCAGGTGTTCGATCGCTGGCCCGACAGCCTGCGCGCGCTGTTCGACGGCACGTCGCTCGCGGCCAGGGTCGGCTTCACTGCATCGCTGATGACGACTGACGCGAACGGACGAGTGCGTACGTCGCTGCTCGGTATCGGCGAACTTTACGCCGCGGACTCGCGCAGCCTGTGCATCGCGTTGTGGCCTCAGGCGCGCTCGGCACGCGCGCTCGCGCAGAACCGGCGCGCCGCGCTCACGTTCGTGTTTGACGAAGCGTTTTATCAGGTGCAGCTGGAATTCGAACGGCTGCCCGGTGTCGATGACGCCGGTCAGACGTCGGGCGGCCTCGTATGCTTCAGGGGGTTGATCGGTGCCGGCGAGGCGCAACGCGTGCGCTACGCGCGGCTCACGAGCGGCATTACGTTCGAGCTGGACGAAGGAAAGGACGCGACACTCGAACGCTGGACACAGCAGATCAACTATCTGAAAGAGGTGGCCGGGCGCTCGTAACAGAGAGGCCCGGCATTGTCGTCCGCCGTCGCGCGCTGCGTCAGGTTCAGTCGCCGCGGCGCGTGTCGCGCGGCGTGCTCCGCCGCTTCGGCGCATCGCTGTGCGGCTTGTTGCCGCCGAGCAGTGCGCCCGGATTGCTGCCTGGCTTGCGCTGCGCATGCGCGGCGCTGTGTTCGTGGGTGCTCGAGCGCGGCTTTTCATGGGTGCGCGCTGCCTCATGGCGCGGGCTGTCCTTGCGAACTTGACCCTGCGCGTTAACGGGTCTTGCGCCCAGCGGTTTGCCTGGCTGCTGTGCATGCGGCTTGCCACTGCCCGCATGTTGCTGATTCCGCGGCGGCTTTTGCTGCGGATTCGCCGCCGGTTTACCCGATCGCTGTTGCGGTTGTGGTTGCTGTTGCGATGAAGCGGCCACGCGGTCGCGCTTCGGCGCCTTCTGCCGTTGATCCGCATCGCGTGCTTCACGCGGCTCGCGCGGCTGACGCGCGCCGCCCCCCTGACTGCGTCGCTGGATCGGCTCGGGTCGCGCATTGGGATCGGGCTCGAAGCCGGCGATCACTTCTTGCGGCACCGCACGCCTGATCAGCTTCTCAATGTCCTTGAGCAGTTGCAGTTCATCGACGCAGACGAGCGACACCGCTTCACCCGTCGCACCCGCGCGGCCGGTACGGCCGATCCGGTGCACGTAATCTTCCGGCACGTTCGGCAGGTCGAAGTTGACCACATGCGGCAACTGGTCGATATCGATGCCGCGCGCGGCGATATCGGTTGCGACCAGCACCTGCAGCGTGCCTTCCTTGAACTCGCTCAGCGCGCGCGTACGCGCTGACTGGCTCTTGTTGCCGTGAATCGCCAATGCGGCGATGCCGTCCTTCGTCAACTGCTCGGCCAGGCGGTTTGCGCCATGCTTGGTGCGCGTGAACACCAGCACCTGAAACCAGTTGTGCTGCTTGATCAGATGCGTGAGCAGTTCGCGCTTGCGGTCGCGATCGACCGGGTGCACCTTCTGCGCGACCGTCTCGGCCGTCGTGTTGCGGCGTGCGACTTCGATCAGTGCCGGCGAGTTCAGCAGACTGTCAGCAAGCGCCTTGATTTCGTCGGAAAAGGTGGCGGAGAACAGCAGGTTCTGCCGCTTCGGCGGCAGCTTCGCGAGCACGCGCTTGATATCGTGAATGAAGCCCATGTCGAGCATGCGGTCCGCTTCATCGAGCACGAGGATCTCGATACGCGACAGATCGATGGTCTTCTGCTGCATATGATCGAGCAGGCGGCCGGGCGTCGCGACGACGATATCGACGCCGCGCTTCAACGCATCGATCTGCGGATGGATGCCGACTCCGCCGAACATGACCGTCGACTTCACCTTCAGATACTTGCTGTATGCACGCACGCTTTCCTCGACCTGCGCGGCGAGCTCGCGGGTCGGCGTGAGGATCAGCGCGCGAATCACGCGCTTGCCCGCTGTGCCGGCGGGCGACGCGCTCGTCGATAGCCGTTGCAGGATAGGCAGCGTGAAGCCGGCAGTCTTGCCGGTGCCGGTCTGCGCGCCGGCGAGCAGATCGCCGCCGTTCAGCACGGCGGGAATCGCTTGCAGCTGGATCGGGGTTGGGGACGTATAGCCGAGTTCTTGAACAGCACGGACCAACGGTTCGGACAAGCCGAGAGAATCAAAAGACATAAGCTCTTCGTAATGCAGATGTGGCGAACGGTGGTGACACGTTGGCCGGCTCATCCAGCGGGGCTCATCCTGCAGCCCGGCCGACGCCGTTCGCGTAGAAATCGGCGGCACGCACGTTGCGTGCCGAATGCTTCAACGCGCTAAGCAGACACGTTGACTGGCGTTAAGTTGCATTTTTTGCAAGGCGGTGTCATGCGACATAGCGCGCGACACTGACGAATTGGCACAAACTGCCAGCGAGCACGAACAGGTGCCAGATACCATGTCCGTGCCGGATACGCTCGTCGTTGATAAAGAAGTAGATACCGGCGCTGTAAATGATGCCGCCGGCGACGAGCCACACGGTGCCCGCTGCCGGTAATGCTTCGACCAGCGGGCGGATGGCGACGAGCCCAAGCCATCCCATCAACACATACAACACCATCGATACGCTGCGGGTGCGCCGCCCGAGCGTGAGTTCCTGCATGATGCCCAGCGCGGCAAGACCCCAGCTGACACCGAATAGCGACCAGCCCCACGGGCCGCGCAACGTGACCAGCGTAAAGGGGGTGTAGCTGCCGGCGATCATCAGGTAGATCGCCGCATGGTCGCACTTCTGCAACACGCTTTTTACGCGCGGCGTCCGCACGCTGTGATAAAGCGTCGAGATTGCGTACAGCACGAACAGCATTGCGCCGTAGACGCTAAAGCTGACCACCTTGTACGCGTCGCCATCGAGAGCACCGAGTGTCACGAGCGTCCCCAGCCCTGCCGCCGCCAACAACGCACCGACGAGGTGGGTGATGCAGTTCAGACGCTCGCCGACTGGCACGGCGCTTCTCCCCGAACACTCAAAAGGCGGACTGCCTGTTACGGGCTAGCTAGCACGCCATGGGCCAGCCCCTGTAGGGCCACCCGCAACGGGCCACCCGCGAAAAACAAAGGGCGCGGCCCGCGATCTTCGATGGCCGCGCCCTGCTACATCCAACGCCGCTTAGTCGAGCGGCGCCGAACGCAGTTCGCTGACCTGTTGCGGCGACACCGGTGTGCCGTGGTTACCCCACGACATCCGGATGTACGTCACGACCGCAGCCACTTCCTGATTCGACAGCGCTTGTGCGAACGGCGGCATACCGTACGGCTTCGGATTGTCGCCCGTGCTCGGCGGATAACCGCCGTTCAGCACCATCCGGATCGGGTTGACCGCCGACGGCATCTGAATCGACTGGTTGTTCGCGAGCGGCGGGAACGACGGCGGCATGCCGAGGCCGTTTTCCGCGTGGCACTTCGCGCAGTTGTCAGCGTAGATCTTCTGCCCTTGCTTCAACAGTTCGGTGCCGAACTGTTCGCTGGTTTCCAGCTGCAGGTGTTCCGGCGCTTCGTCCTTCTGCGGGATCGTCTTCAGGTACGTCGCCATCGCATGGATGTCTTCGTCGCTCATGTACTGCAGGCTGTTGTGCACGACTTCGGCCATCGGGCCGAACACCGCACCGCGCTGCGACACGCCGGACTTCAGCAGATTGGAGATGTCCTTGATGTCCCAGTCGCCGAGGCCGGCTTCCTTGTTCGACGTCAGCGACGGCGCGTACCAGTTCTGCAGCGGAATCAGACCGCCAGCGAACGCCGCCGAATTCACCGGGCCGCCCATCGCGTTGATCGATGTGTGGCACATGCCGCAGTGCCCGAGGCCTTCGATCAGGTACGCGCCCCGGTTCCATTCGACCGACTTGGTCGGATCCGGCTTGAACTCGCCTTCACGGAAGAACAGCGTGCGCCAGCCGATCAGCAGGTTGCGGTTGTTGAACGGGAACTTCAGTTCGTGCGGACGGCTCGGCACATGCACCGGCGGCACCGAGCGCAGATACGCGTAGATCGCGTCGGCGTCGGCGCGCGTGACCTTCGTGTAGCTCGTGAACGGGAAAGCCGGGTACAACAGGCTGCCGTCCTTCGAACGGCCGGTGTGCATCGCGCGATAGAAGTCGTCCGACGACCACTTGCCGATACCGTAGGTGTCGTCCGGTGTGATGTTCGGCGTGAACAGCGTGCCGAACGGCGTGGCCATCGGCAGGCCGCCGGCGAATTCCTTGCCGCCGCGCACCGTGTGGCACGCGATACAGTCGCCCGCGCGCGCGAGGTACTCACCCCGCTTGATCAGCGCGGCCTGGTCGGCCGGCGTGGCTGCGACCGCGGTGCCGTTGTGCAGATGGTCGCCGCCCGACCAGAGGACCGGAACGAGCGCGGCGGCTGCAACGACGACGACAGCCGAGAGTGCGAACAGGGACTTGCGTTTCATTTGATGGTCTCTCCCAATGCCTTATTGCGGTTCGCTGCCGCAGGCAAGCGGAGTCTTCAACGAATTGGCCGGTGCCGGCACAGGGTTTTGCGGAGCCTGCTGCGTGGAGAGCCACGCGGCAACGGCATTCACATCGTCGTCGGACAGACGCGTGGCGATGGTGTGCATGCAGTCAGGCTCGATCGCGTGGCGCGTACCCGAACGCCAGGCGCCAAGCTGCGCGCTGATGTAGTCCGAATGCAGGCCGACCAGACCCGGGATTGCCGCTTCCATGCCGGTGAGCGCCTTGCCGTGGCACGCCACGCAGGCGGGAATCTGCTTGGCGGCGTCGCCGTTCAGCACGATCTGGCGGCCACGCGCGAGGGTCGCTTCGGAGACGGTCGGCTTGGTGGGTGGCGGGTACGGCGGGCGCTGCTGCGAGAAGTATGTCGCGATCTGGTGCAGGTAGTCGTCCGACAGGTACGTGACGAGGTAATTCATCGGCGGGTACTTGCGGCGCCCTTCGCGGAAGTTCTTCAGCTGGTTGTACAGGTATTCCGCGGGTTTGCCCGCCAGCCGCGGGAAGTAGTCGTTGTCGGTGCCCTGGCCATGGGTTCCGTGGCATGCGGTACAGCCCTGAACGCGTGCTGCCATCGTATCCGGTGCGGCGGGCTGCGTTTGCGCTTTCGCAGCGCTATAGACGCCTGCACTGCCAATCAACAGAAGGGCAAGCAGCGGGCGGAAAATGCGTCTTGAAGACACGCGTAACTCCATGAAATCGGGGACCTGACCGAGCTTCGAGCTGGCTCGGTATAGCGTACATAGCGACGAACAATGGCAGCGGGCGCTGCGGCGACGCAGCATTCTATCATCGATGACTGATGGTGACTATTTGCCACATAGGGCAAAGTTCAGCCGCGCCGCGGCTATGCGACAGTTTGACGCATTACTGGCCGGGGTGCTTTACCCACTGCGCGCGGCCACGCCGCCCAGTACACGCGCGAACCCTTTGCAGTCAAGCCTGCGCAGCGCTCTGCGCTTCCTTTAAGATGGCGCCTTTGCGCAGGGTTCTGCACTCATGGCCGCAGTGAGTCACGCAGTGTATCGCGTAGTGCGTCCGACCCGCGGCCGCGTCCTTCCACGACCTTTCAATCAGCCTTTGATGAACCCATCCGCTGTTGCGTGTCCGCTTTTCCCGCGCGCCGTCGCCGCGCTCGACGTCAACTTTCCGAATCTCCTATGACCCTCGGCGGACTCTGGATCGGGCAGGTCGCGATGGCCGCGCTCATGAACATCGCCTTCGCCTTCGCGGTTGGCACGGCGTTGCTCGCCGCATGGCTTGCCAAGGATGCTCAGGTGAAGGTTGCGCCCGCGCGGCCCGCATGGTTGCGGGCGCAACGGTCGATGCAGACCGCGGCGATCGTGCTGGTGCTCGCCGATCTCGGCTGGCTGCTGTACGCGTCCGCGTCGATGGGCGGCGTCAGCTTGCCGGCCGCGCTCGGCGTCGTGCCGACCGTGCTCGCGCAAACGCACGTCGGCTACGCGTGGACGGTCGCGTTCGGCGGCGCGGTGTTGCTGCTGCTGACGTCGCTCGCCAGCCATACCGGGATGTTGCGCAATGCGCTGCTGTGGCTCGCGGTGATCGCGGTGGCAGCCGGCAAGGCATCGCTTGGCCACGCGGCCGACGCGGGTGCGGCGTCGCCGGCAGTGGGCTTGCAGACGCTGCATGTATTGGCCGCGTCGGTGTGGGGCGGCCTCGTGCTCGCAGCGGGGTTCGCGGTGCTGCCGGCACTCGGCGCGTCGGTCGCGCGCGGCGTACTGATCCGTACTGCTACGCAGGTGTCGAATATGTCGCTGGTCGCGGTGGCGTTCGTGTTGCTGACGGGCGTGTTCAACGCAGTGCGCGGCTCGGGCGGCTCGTTCTCCGCGATCGACCAGACCACGTGGGGACATGTGCTGTTTCTGAAGCTCGCGCTGGTGGCACTCGCGCTTGTGATCGGCGGGCTGAATCGCTTCTCCGCATTGCCCAGACTGCGCCGCACCGCGTCGACGATGGACGCGCACACGTTTGCGAATCTGATTTATCTCGAAGCGATGGTGATGATCGGCGTGTTCGCCGCGGCGGCGGCGCTAGCCGATAGCGTGCCCGGTTTCGTCGCGGCAGGCTAAGCGGGGCGGGTGGGCATCAGCGCCGCCATGTCGTATGGCCGCCGCGTTCCGCACGCTGCTCAAACGTGAGCAACGAGTTCGAGCGTGGCCGCATCGAACATGCCTTGTTGAACCTCGCCGGCGTCGTCGAACCATTCGCAGATCAGCCAGATGCCTGGCGCAAAAGCGACCGGGCCGACCCATGTGGCGGTCATCGGGCGGCCGCCGGACTTCAGCGTGAGGACGTCCCCGGTTCGGTATGGGATGGTGTGCGGCACACTACCTCCGTTTTGTTCTTCGTATCGCGTCGTTTTTATTTCGCAGTCTTCATTGGCGCGCGGCACGGCCTTCATTCGAAGCCCAGCCGATGACCGAGAATCGGCGCGCAAACAAGCGCGATCGCGCAGCCCGCGGCTTTGCCTTCCAGTTCGGCTGACGCGGCATGAGCGTTATACACGTATGTGAACAGATCGAATAGCTGCGGCACGCAATACAGAACCGCAGCGGCCACGAAGCAACGTTCCACCATTGCAATGCGCCAGCCCCGGTCGTACGCGACCGCCGCGAAAATCACGCGCAGTACGCCGAACAGAACAAGCGCGCCGACGGCGGCTTGCTGGCGAATCAGGTAGTCGGGAATGAATTCGGTCATGGCGCTCGATCTGCGAAGAGTCGTATCGCAGACCATTTAGCAAGGAGCGAGCCAAATGCACCGGGTGTGTGGGGCAGCGTGCTGCCAGACGTTGTGCGGCAAGGATCTCGCGCGAGGCCGCGGGCGTCGGAGCGGACGCGGTACCCTGCACGCCGCGGGTTTTGCGCAAAAAACGTAGCGTCGGTGAAACGTTGCGCGAGAATTCACGCATTGCGCGTTGCGCAAATGAAAACGCCGCCCGCAGGCGGCGCTCAAGTCAGCGCTTGAATCGGTGCGATACGCTTACCATTCGGCGACGCTGCCGTCTGTGTGGCGCCACACCGGGTTACGCCAACGGTGGCCGACCTTCGCCATCTCGCGCACCTTCTCTTCGTTCACTTCGATACCGAGGCCCGGGCCCTGCGGAATCGACACGTACCCGCCTTCGTACTTGAACACTTCCGGGTTCCTGATGTAGTCGAGCAGGTCATTGCCCTGGTTGTAGTGAATGCCGAGGCTCTGTTCCTGAATAAATGCGTTATAGCTGACCGCGTCGATCTGCAGGCACGTCGCCAGCGCGATCGGTCCAAGCGGGCAGTGCAGCGCGACCGCGACGTCGTACGCTTCGGCCATCGACGCGATCTTCCGGCATTCGGTGATGCCGCCCGCATGCGATGCGTCCGGCTGGATGATGTCGACGTAGCCGCTGGCGAGGATGTGCTTGAAGTCCCAGCGCGAGTAGAGACGCTCGCCGAGCGCGATCGGCGTGCTGGTCTGATTGACGATGTCGCGCAGCGCCTCGGCGTTTTCGGATAGCACCGGCTCTTCGATAAACATCAGCTTGTACGGATCGAGCTCTTTGGCCAGCACCTTCGCCATCGGCTTGTGGACGCGGCCATGGAAGTCGACGCCGATGCCGACATTCGGACCTACCGCCTCGCGCACCGCGGCGACGTTATCGATCACGCCTTGAACTTTGTCAAATGTGTCGATGATCTGCAGCTCTTCGGAGCCGTTCATCTTCACTGCCTTGAAGCCGCGCTCGACCACCGCGCGCGCGTTATTCGCGACGTCGCTCGGCCGGTCACCGCCGATCCACGAGTACACCTTGATCCGGTCGCGCACCTGGCCACCGAGCAGCGTGTGCACCGGCACGCCGTGGAACTTGCCCTTGATGTCCCACAGCGCCTGGTCGACGCCGGCGATTGCACTCATCGTGATCGGGCCGCCGCGATAGAAGCCGGCGCGGTACATCACCTGCCAGTGGTCTTCGATCAGCCGCGGGTCCTTGCCGATCAGATAGTCGGACAGTTCGTCGACGGCGGTCGCGACCGTGTGGGCACGCCCTTCGACGACCGGCTCACCCCATCCGACGATGCCTTCATCGGTTTCGATCTTCACGAAGCACCAGCGCGGCGGGACGATAAAGGTTTCGATGCGGGTGATTTTCATGGCGCGTCTCCTTTGATATGCGGCCGAATGTCGGGGTTGGCTGGGTTTCCTGGGGGTTTCCGGTGGACTGCTGGGGTCCGGGGAGCCACATGCTACAACAAAATCGCCTTTAAATACTATTAATAGTATTATTTGGGACGCTGGCCTTCAAAAAAGACCCACCCGGCTCGCCGGACACGAGGAGAACCGTCATTCAGCGAGATCTGCACGGCCGCGTCGCCTATCAGCTGGCGACTGCCATTCTGCGCGGCGACTATGCGCCGGAATCGATCCTGCCGCGCGAGGCGGAATTGATGGAGACGTTTGGCGTCAGCCGCACCGTATTGCGTGAGGCGTTGCGCACGTTGACATCGAAAGGGCTGGTCGAATCGCGGCCGCGCGTCGGCACGCGGGTGCGGCCGAAGGGCGCATGGAATCTGCTCGATGTCGACGTGCTCGACTGGTACTCGCGCGTCGCGCCGCCGGTAGACTTTGCGCTGAAGCTGCAGGCCATGCGCGAGATGATCGAGCCATATGCGGCGGGGCTTGCGGCTGCGTCGCGCAGCGAGGCATCGTTTGCCGCGCTTGATGCCGCGCATGCGGCGATGGTCGCCGCGCGCAATGTCGACGAATGGGTGCGCGCGGATCTCGCATTCCATCTGAGTGTGCTCGCGGCGTGCAGCAACGAGTTGCTGATTCCGCTCGGGACGCTGATCGAACGCACGCTCGAAGCGCAACTCAGGCTCAATGCGAAACGCGCCGACGTATTCAATGCATCGCTCGCTGAACATACGGCGGTGTTCGAAGCGATCCGCGCTCGCGATGCGTCGCGCGCACGTGCTGCGATGGCGTCATTGCTCGGCGTGACGCGCGCACGTATCGAAGCATGACGTCACGACGTGACGCGCTGTGCTGCCTGAACGCGACCACGCGTTGAACACGCGGCGCGTTATGCGCGAAGCTGCGCTGTCAGAAACTCGACAAACACGCGCACCCGTGCCGACATCTGATGCTGCGACGAGTAGACCGCGAAGATATCGGCGTCCGGTGTTCGATACTCAGGCAGTACATGAACGAGCGCGCCGCTGCGCAAATACTCGACGATGTCCCACTCCGCGCGCATCAGAATGCCGTGGCCGTCCAGTGCCCATTTCACCGCGATCTCGCCGTCGTTGGTCGTCAGATTGCCGCGCACACGTACCGCGGTGGTCTTTTGCACGGCGCCGCGGCCGCTCGTTAAACGCCAGATGCCATAGCCGTCGTCGCCCTGGCGAATGCCGATGCAGTTGTGATGCGCAAGATCGGCCGGCGTTTTCGGCATCTTGTGCCGCTTGAAATAGGCGGGCGCCGCGCACAGCAGGCGCCGGTTCGGTGCGATGCGCTTCGCGATGACACGCGCATCGGGCGGCTCGCCAAAGCGGACGCAGACGTCGAACACGTCGCTGCTGATGGGCGGAGGGTCCACCGACAACTGCAATTGCACGTCCACTTCCGGATAGCGCTGCACGAAGCGCGAGATGACCGGTGCGATATGACTACGGCCGAAGCCGAGCGTCGCGTTCACGCGGAGTAGTCCCTTTGGCGCCGCACGCGCGCCGCCCAGCAGTTGTGCGAGCTCATCCATCTCGCCAAGAATCCGGCGCGCGTGCGCCAGGTAGATTTCGCCTTCCGCGGTGAGACTCATGCGGCGCGTCGTGCGATTGACGAGCGCCACGCCGGCGCGCGCCTCCATTTGCGCGAGGTGTTTGCTCACCGCCGCCGTGGTGATGCCCAGCTCGCGCGCGGTCGCGGTCAGGCTGCCGCGCCCCGCGAGCACGGAGAAAAACGCAAGGTCTTCCGGTTGCACTGAGCCGCTCATTTTCACACCGGATTGTTAACCTGCGGTTAAAGGTGGTTTAAGTCTAGCAGCGCGCGCAGCGGGCGTCGATTCCCTACGATGCACTTACCCCCTCACCCGACCTGCGCACGAACGCGCAGCGCGTTATTCCACAGGAGACACCTCAGCATGAAGACCTATCGCATCGCGACGATTCCCGGCGACGGCATCGGCAAGGAGGTCGTGCCCGCTGGCCAGCAGGTTCTCGAAGCGCTGGCCGCGCCCAGCGACACGTTCCGCTTCGAGTTCGAGAACTTCGATTGGGGCGGCGACTACTACCGCCAGTACGGCGTGATGATGCCCGCCGACGGTCTCGACGCGTTGCGCAACAAGGACGCGATTCTGTTCGGCTCGGCCGGCGATCCGCATATTCCCGACCACATCACGCTGTGGGGTCTGCGGCTGAAGATCTGCCAGGGCTTCGATCAGTACGCGAACGTGCGGCCGACCCGGATCCTGCCCGGCATCGATGCGCCGCTCAAGCGTTGCAAGCCCGCCGATCTCGACTGGGTGATCGTGCGCGAAAACTCCGAAGGCGAATACGCGGGCATCGGCGGACGTGCGCATCAGGGCCATCCGATCGAAGTGGCGACGGATGTGTCGATGATGACGCGCGCGGGCGTCGAACGCGTGCTGCGCTTCGCGTTCCGTCTTGCGCAATCGCGCCCGCGCAAATTGCTGACGGTGATTACGAAGAGCAATGCGCAGCGTCACGCGATGGTGATGTGGGATGAAATCGCCGTGCAGGTCTCGCGCGAGTTTCCGGATGTGAAGTGGGACAAGGAACTCGTCGACGCGGCGACCGCGCGCATGGTGAACCGTCCCGCATCGCTCGACACGATCGTCGCGACGAATCTGCACGCGGACATTCTGAGCGATCTCGCTGCCGCGCTGGCGGGCAGCCTCGGGATTGCACCGACCGCGAATCTCGATCCGGAGCGCCGCTATCCGTCGATGTTCGAGCCGATTCACGGTTCCGCGTTCGACATCATGGGCAAGGGGCTGGCGAATCCGGTCGGCACGTTCTGGTCGGTCGTGATGATGCTCGAGCATCTCGGCGAAGCGGATGTGGCAAAGCGCCTGATGGACGCGATCGAGCATGTGACGGCGAACCCATCGCTGCACACCGGCGATCTTGGCGGCACCGCGACGACCGCGCAGGTGACCGACGCGGTATGCAAACACATAGCCGCGCATACGCGCCCGGCGCTTGCCGCCTGAGCGCGTGCGCCAGCACGTAGACGTTTCGACGCGACGCGGCGGCGGCCCACCGCACAGACGGTGCCCGCTCGCGCGCCTCTTGCGATGTCGCAAGCGGCGCACGCGCATCTGAAGGAGCACGCCCTCCTCAACACAAAAACAAGCGTGCTGCGCCCGCAGAGGCGACGGCGCGGCCAACCGGAGACATCGCATGGCCGATTTGCAATCACGCGAGTCGCACGCTCGCGAATCACAAGCCCGCGAATTACAGGCACGCGTCGTGCGCAAACTCACCTGGCGCATCCTGCCGTTCGTGATGCTGCTTTACTTCGTCAGCTTCCTCGATCGCGTCAACGTCGGCTTCGCTGCGCTTTCGATGAACAAGGCAATCGGTCTCACGCCGACCCTGTTCGGCCTTGGCGGCGGGATCTTCTTCCTCGGCTATTTTCTGTGCGAGGTTCCGTCGAACCTCATTCTCAACAAGGTCGGCGCGCGTATCTGGATCGCACGCGTGATGATCACCTGGGGGCTGGTGTCGGCGGCCTCCGCGTTCGTCACCGGACCCACGTCGTTTTACGTGATGCGCTTTCTGCTCGGTGTCGCGGAAGCGGGCTTCTTTCCCGGCATCATTCTTTACCTGACCCAATGGTTTCCCGCGAGGCAGCGCGCCGTCGCCGCCGCTGCGTTCATGGCGGCGGCGCCGTTGTCGAGCGCGCTTGGCTCGCCGATCTCCGGCGCGCTGATGGAACTGCCGATGATGGGTGGCCTCGCGAACTGGCAATGGCTTTTCGTGATCGAGGCAGTGCCCGCGGTGCTACTCGGTTTTGCGGTGCTCAAGGTGTTGATCGACAAGCCCGAGCAGGCGCCGTGGCTCGCGCCCGACGAACGCGACTGGCTGCTCGGCACGCTGCGCGAAGAAAGCCGCGAGCGCGGCCGTCATGCCGGTCATACGGCAGGCGCGTGGCGTGCGCTTGCTGATCCGCGCGTGCTGGTGATGGCGATGATCTACTTCGGTACGTCGGCTGGTCTCTATACGCTCGGCTTGTGGGCGCCGCAGATCATCCGGCAGTTCGGCTTCAGTGCGTTCGGCACCGGCATGCTGAACGCAATTCCGAATGGGCTCGCGGTGCTCGGCATGGTGCTGTGGGCGCGCCATTCCGATCGCAAGGAGGAGCGCGCGTGGCACGTGATCATTCCATGCGTCGCGGCCGGACTCGGACTCGCGTTCGCGGGCATGGCGCAGACAGTGGTGGAAGTGGTGCTTGCGCTGATCATCGTGAACGTCGGTATTAGCGCCGCGAAGGCGCCGCTGTGGGCGATGCCGGCGTCGTTCCTGTCCGGCGCGGGTGCCGCTGCAGGCATCGCGATGATCAACTCGGTCGGCAATCTCGGCGGTTTTGTCGGCCCGTTTGTGATCGGCTGGTTGAAGCAGTTGACCGGCGGCTACGCGGCCGGGCTGTATGTGGTCGCCGCATTCGTCACGCTATTCGCCGTGCTGACGTTAGCGATGAATCGCCGCAGCGGACGTGCGGCGGCGACGATCACCGGTTCCCGACTATAGGGAAGGCAAACGGCACGCCACGCGTGCCGCTTCTGTTTTGCAGGTTGTGCCGCTACTTGCGCAGGCGCGCAGCCTGCATCTGTCCGAACGCGTCGACAATCCGCTCGACATACGCATTCTTGTGCGCAAGCACGCCGTCGGTCGCTTCACGATGCACGAGCATCGTCGCGTTCGCTTCGAACACCAGCACGCGTCCATCATCGAGCAGCGTGAAGTCGATGCCCGCGTAGTCCAGATCGAGCCGCTCGCCGATTGCCGCAAGCGCGCGCGTCGCGCGTTCGCCCAGGGCGGCACGTGGGTCCTCGAGAAAGCGTCGCTCTTCGTCGAGCTTCCATGGGTGCGACGTCATGTCCGCTGAGAAGTAGTGAACCATCCACTGTGGGCCGATCGCGAGATGGTAAGGAAACGGCTGGCGGTCGACGAAGACGCTGCGGTACTTGCGGAAATGGCCGTCCGCACTGCGGGTGTTGCGAAACATCGTCAGATAGCACGGCGCGTTGAGCGCCCGAACCGCGGGCCATAGCGTATCGAGCGACTGATGCAGCGACACGTCTTCGCCGCCGTGCTTCGCGAGCGGTCGCAGCAGCAACGGAAAGCCGACGCGGCCTGCGTCGAGCTGCGCGGCGAGATCGTCGTGCGAGACGGGCAGGCGATCGATTCGCATGCACGGTGGAATCAGCACGTCGTCGAGACCGGCCAGCCACTCAGGCAACTGATGACGCTGTGTCTGCATGACCGCCGCCGGGCGGTTCAGCAGCGGACAGCCGCAGCGGCGCGCGAACGTTTCGAGGCGTTTGACCAGTGGCTGTGCGACGTCGGGCTCACCGATCGCGTTGAACACCAGGTCATAGCGTGGCAGTTGAAGGTCCTCCACCTCGCTCGCGCAATCGATCGCGTATTTGATCCGATAGCTCGTGTTAGCCGGCAGCAACGTGTCGAACGGCACATTGCCCGACGAGCGGCCCGCGCACAAAATCAGCACGCGATGCGGCGCGTGCTCCGCAGCTTCGACGAATACGCGCTGCAGCGTGTATGCGCGGCTGCGGTGCTTTTGCGCATCGTCGGGGCGGTTCAGCAGATCGAGCACGGCTGCGAAATTCTGATGCGCGATCGCAAGGTCCGGTTCGATCGCGAGCGTGTGTTCGAACCAGTGCAGCGCCGCCGTATAGTTTCCGCGGATGTAGTAAGAAGTCGCGAGATTGAAAAGCGGTAGTGCCGAGCGGATTGCCGTGATTGCTTCGACGCTTGCACCCGCGTCGGACGCTGTCGCGGTGATCAGGTTGGAGGTCTCCACCGCGATGCGATGCGCGAGATACCCGGTCTGGTCGCCGGCATCGCGCAACACGTCGGCGAGTGCTGCGTGCAGACCGTTGTTCAGCGGGTCCGCGTCGAGCGCGGCCATCAGTATCGCGATAGTCTTCTGCGTGTTCTGGTTCTTGACGGCTGACGATTGAGATGTGTGGCCGTCGGCGGCTTGCGCATCGGGCGCCATATCGATCCTTCTGGAATACAGTTGAAACACCGGTTACGGCTTTGTCTGCGGTGATTGCGGTTGCCGCGCTGGTTGCATCGCATCCGCATCGGCAGTCGCATTCTGAACCTTACGCATCTTGCGTCGCGAAAGGCAGGTGCAAGGTAAGCCCCGCAGCAATACGCGCCACCTTATGGCGTGCTCACGCCCATAGCTCCCGGGAACAGGCGGGAATTCGGCCCTTTGTTCCCGCGTTTGCCTTGCGGTCAAGATTGGTATCGTTGCGACTGTCCAGTACTCGAAATGGGCTCCGCATGGTGCCTGAATCGGGCTTGCGTTGCGTCGCCATCCGATCGCACACGCTGCGTGTCCGCGGGATCGAACATGAAATCCAACGCTCTGAATTTTTCCGGCGGCCCCGGCGCGCTGCCCGAAACCGTGCTTGCACAAACACGCGATGCGATCGTCGCGCTTCCGGACACCGGCATGTCGGTGCTCGGCATGAGCCATCGTTCCGAATGGTTTAGTGCGGTGCTCGAAGACGCGGAGATGAACCTGCGGCATCTGCTCGGCATCTCGAACGACTACGCGATCACGTTTTTGCAAGGCGGCAGCAGCCTGCTGTTCGCGACGATCCCGATGAACTTCGCCGCGCGCGGCGCCGCGCCGCCCGAGTATGTGACCTCCGGCTACTGGAGCGCAAAGGCGACCATCGAAGCGGCGAAGGTGACGAAGCGCAACATCGCGTGGGATGGCAAGGCCACCGGTTACACGCAACTGCCGGACCTGCGCACGCTGGATATCGCGCCGTCGGCCGCGTATCTGCATTACGTGTCGAACGAAACGGTGGAGGGCTTGCAGTTTCCCGCATGCGGCACGGGTGAAATCGCGGCGCCGCTGGTTGCCGACATGTCGTCCGACTTCCTGTCGAAGCCGATCCGTACCGACGCCTACTCGATGATCTACGCGCACGCGCAGAAGAATCTCGGACCCGCGGGCGTCACAGTCGCGATCATCGAGCGCGCATGGCTCGATCGGATTCCCGATGGTCTGCCTGCGATTCTCGATTTCCGCACGCACGTCCTGCACAGCTCGAACTACAACACGCCTCCGGTGTTTGCCATTTACGTGCTGATGCTGGTTACACGCTGGCTGCGCTTCGATGTCGGTGGCCTGCAGGCGATGCAGCGGATTAACGAAAGCAAGTCGAAGCGGCTATACGCGACGCTCGACGCACTCGGTGACGCGGTCACGATTCATGCTGACCCGCGCTGGCGTTCGCAAATGAATGTGTCGTTCACATTCGGCGACAAGCGGCTTGATCAGGCCTTCATTTCCGCGGCGCGCGACGAGGGTATCGTCGGGCTCGAAGGTCACCGTTCGGTCGGTGGGTTGCGTGCATCGCTTTATAACGCGGTCACGGAAGACGCTGTCGATCTGCTGTGCAGCGTGTTGAACGAGTTCACCGTACAGCACGTTTGACCGATTCCGTGCATGCGGTGCAATCTTTTCGTCGCGCTGCGTTGGCTAGTACCCCTTGATTGTCGCGACACGCGACGACCGACCCGACCCTGAATTGTGCCGTTGCGGTGCATGTTCGCCCCTGTCGATTCGTCTTCGGGTCCGACGCGGCGACTGAACTTTCCCAATGTTAATTGTCCATCAGCCCCGTTTATCGGCGCGGGCTGGACGCCTGTCGCGCGTGCCCTTACGATCACATATCATGGTCGGCAACGCACACTGCGCACACAGAATAGAGGATGCGACCCGTATGGAACTGGATGACTTCACCACGTTTGAGCTCAACGGCTGGGAGCAGATTGCCGCCGCTTACAAGCCGCGTTTCGGTGAAGTGACGAAGCAATCCAACGGCGCGTTGCTCGATGCGCTCGACGTCCGCGCGGGCACACGTTTTCTCGATGTGGCAACCGGGCCGGGCTATGTCGCGGGCGTTGCCGCGAGCCGTGGCGCGCAGGCAGTCGGCGTCGACTTCGCGCAAGCGATGATCGACGAGGCGACGCGCGCGTATCCGAATGTGGCATTCCGTCGCGGCAGCGCAGACGCGTTGCCGTTCGCCGACGGCGGTTTCGACGCGGTCGGCATCAGCTTTGGCCTTTTGCATTTTTCCGATCCGGACGAGGCGCTCGCTGAAGCGTTTCGCGTGCTGCGCAGCGGTGCAAAGGTCGGCTTCACCGTGTGGTCGACGCCGGACCGCGCGGTCGACTTCGGCATCGTATTAAAGGCGGTGGAGACATATGGACGTCTCGACGTGCCGCTGCCGTCGGGGCCGCCATTCGCGCGCTTTAGCGACTGGCGCGAGTGCGAACGGACGCTGCGCGCAGTCGGTTTTGTCGAACCGCGGATGACCGAAGTGAGTCAGATATTGCATACGCGCGCGCCCGAGACCGCGTTTCACATGATGCTGCACGGCGGTGTGCGAATGGGCGCGATGCTGAAAGCGCAGACGCCGGAAGCACTCGCATCGATCGAAGCGTCCGTGCTGGAAGAATGTGCGCCGTACCGAAACGGCGATGACATTCGCGTCCCCATGCCATGCGTGCTGGCGTGCGCGACGAAGCCCTGAATTGTTGTGGAGCGACAAGTATGAAGCGTATGCACATTCACGTTTCAGTCGAAAATCTGCCGGAGAGCATCCGCTTTTATAGCGCGATGTTCGGCGGCATCGAGCCGACCGTGCGCAAGCACGACTACTGCAAGTGGGAACTGACCGATCCCGCGGTGAACTTCGCGATCTCGCAGCGCCTTGCGCGCTCGGGCATCGATCATTTCGGCATTCAGGTCGAAACCGAGGAAGAACTGGCCGAAATGCGTAACCGTTTTGCGCTGGCGGAGATCGCCGCGGAAGATCAGGCGGCGGCGCAATGCGGCTATGCGGTCTCCGACAAATCGTGGACGGTCGACCCGCAAGGTGTCGCGTGGGAAACGTTCCGCACGCGCGAACAGTCGCGGCACGATGCTGTCGTCGCTGACCCCGATGGCGAGCCGCCGTCACCGAAAAGACCGCGCCTCGGGCCGCAACCGCAGCCGCAGCCGGCGGTGACGATCGCGTTCAGACGCCGCCGCTGAGCGCGGCGGCCGGCACCAGCACGGCGCCTTCCATTAGCCGCCGCGCGCTGCGGCTCATCACCACTTTCGTCACGGTCCATCTGCCGTCTTTCTGCACGGCCTGCGCGCCGACCGCGAGACTGCCCGAAGGATGGCCGAAGCGCACACTGCCGCCCGCGCGAGGCGCGAGCCGGTTGACGAGCGTGCCGGGTATCGCCGCGGCAACCGCGATCGCGATGGCTCCGGTGCCGGTCATTGCATGGTGCAGTTTGCCCATCGAAAAGATGCGTGCGTTGAGGTCGAGTGTGGCGGCGTCGACTGGCTTGCCGCTCGACGCGACGTAGCTCGAGGGTGGCGCGACGAACGCGAGCTTCGGTGTGTGCGGGCGCCGCGTCGTCGCCTCTTCGGCAGTGTGCGCGAGGCCCATGCGTACCGCCGCATGCGCGCGGATCGCTTCGGCTTTTTCCAGCAGCGCCGCGTTGCCGTTCACATTGCGTTGCAATTCGGTGCCGGTGAGACCAATTGCCGCAGCATCGATAAAGATTGCCGGATTGCCCGCATTGATCATCGTCATTTCGAGCACGCCAACACCAGGCACGTCGAGCGTGTCGAGCGCGTTGCCGGTCGGGAACATGCCGGTGTCCGGCATGTCCGGGTCGGCGTCTCCAGCCGGGTCGAGGAATTCGAGCTTGATCCCGGCAGCTGGAAACGTAACGCCGTCGAGTTCGAAATCGCCTTCTTCGACCACCTCGCCATTGCGCATCGGCACATGCGCGATGATTTTCGCGTGGATGTTCGCCTGCCAGATGCGCACGATTGCGATCCCGTCACGCGGTGCATCGACGAGCCCTTGCGCGATCGCAAACGGGCCGACCGCCGACGTCAGATTGCCGCAGTTGCCGGACCAGTCGACGACCGGCTGGTCGATCGCGACCTGCCCGAAGCGATAGTCAACGTCGCAGTCGTCACGCGACGATGGGCCGACGATCACGACCTTGCTGGTACTGGACGTCGCGCCACCCATGCCATCGATATGCTGGCCGTAAGGGTCGGGGCTGCCGATCACCCGCAGCAGGATACGGTCGCGCAGGACAGGGTCGGCCGGTAGCCAGTCGGGGCGGAAGAACACGCCTTTGCTGGTGCCGCCGCGCATATAGACGGCCACGAATTTCGATTGCGCCAAGAGTCGCTCCTCGTGAGGGCTGGAACCCGGCGAACATCGTGCCGCCGGTTCAAAGAAGACAGGTATCGCGATATCGCTGAACTATACTGACTCAACCAGCTTTAAATCTCCTTTCGAGTCGATCAGTCCATGCAGGTCGGGGCGCTCTCCACCCTCCCGACGGCCAGCAGGTGTTCGGACGCAGCGTTCTCTTCACGGCAGCGAGTGTCGCGCGCCACCTTGCGCGACCTCCTTATTTTGTTTGTTGTCCTATGCGTAGGCGCCGTGCCATTTAGTGGAGACGACAATGAGCAACACGATCATTTACTTTGATGATTATCTCGACCAGTCCGGTGATTTGACGTTAGCGTCGGTCGATAACTACAGCGTACTGGATTACCAGGGAAACCCGCGTTATCCGTCAGGCCAGTCTGTTACGCAGATATCGGCAGGTGCATCGCTGCATTACCGGAGCCCGATTCCGTCAGGCGCATTCACTGCGTGCATGGTGTTCGCCACGACCGGGATTTCCGGACAAAAAATCGAAATTCGCGTGAACGACCCGGCCAGCAGTCCCCTATGGACGTTCACTGTGCAGACAGTCGCGGTGCAGAATGCGTTTATCGACACAGTCTCTGGGAAAAAATCGCTGTCTTTCGACGGTGAACAGGATGTGTACTTCCGCTTTCCAACTGGCTTCAGCGGCGACCTGAACTGGTTCGTGTTCTGTCAGGATCCACCGGGTGAAACGCAGGAAGCGAAGCTACGCCGGATGCAATGGTTCACCGACAGCCGCTTCGGCCATATGATGCATTGGGGGGCCTATTCGGTCCTTGGCCGCGGTGAATGGGTGATGCATAACGAAAACATCCCGAAATCCGACTATATCGAAGAGGCATGCAAGCCTTTTGATCCCACGCAGTACGACCCGCAATATTGGGCATCGGTTATCGAGAGCACCGGCCAGAAGTATCTGACGATCACGACCAAGCACCACGACGGCTTTGCGATGTTCGAAACCAACGTGGTGGATTTCGCCCCCTACGACGTTGTCAACACCGCGTCGATTCACGCGTCGGTGCTGCGACCGCTCGTCGACGCGTGCCGCGGCCGGGGCATTGAATTTTGCACGTATTACTCGTTGCTCGATTGGGGGAACGTCAACGAAGTGGCGATCGAAAACGAAGCCGCCGTCGACCCGGAGAAGATTAACCCCGACGATGTGTGCCGCTACCTGTCGGAACTGAAGGAGCATCTGAAAGAGCTGGTCCAGATATTCGATCCGCCATTGATCTGGTTCGATGGCGCATGGGCGGCGTTTCTCACCGGTGACGTACCCAATCAACTGCGTGCCTACCTGCGCCGGCTGTCTCCCGGGATCGTGATCAACAATCGCCTCGGCGGCGCGCCGAACGTGGGCGACTACGTGACACCCGAACAGAGCATTCCCGCCGGCACGCAAAACGAGCTGTGGGAAACCTGTATGACGGTCAACGACAGCTGGAGCTATACGACGGACGACAACCACTGGAAGCCCGCCGCGGAATTGCTCGGCGATCTGCTGGAATGCGCAAGCAACGGCGGCAATTTCCTGCTGGACACAGGGCCGACCGCCGACGGCGTGATTCCGCAGCCCTGTCTCGACCAGTTGGCGCCGTTGGGCACATGGATGCAGACGTGGGGGCAAGCCATATACGGTACGCGCGCAGGCACACTGGATGTGTCGGCGCAGGCCGGCGCGTATTGCACGTTAGGCAAAGACAATACGTTATATGTGATCGTGACGGCATGGCCGGCCGATCTGCAACTGCGCGTCGATGCGCCCGATAGCGAGATCGGCGACGTGTATTGGCTTGATCAGCCGCAGACAGCGTTGCCGTACCGGATCGTCGATGGCCTGATCACGATCGATCTTCCGCAAGACCCGCCAGATCCGCTCGGCGCGGTTGTCGCGTTCTCGTTCGACCGCATTCCGCAGCCTCGCGTGTACGAGGATAAGGCTTTGCTGCGCGATGCCAGTGCGAGCAACGTCTGGTTCGGAGAGGTCGACACGCACGGACCGCAGTTCGCGGTCGACGGCAACAGCTCGACGCGTTGGGCGGCCGACGATGGGACGAATCCGGTCAGCTTCGAAGTCGATCTGGGCGGGCAGGTGCCGTTCACGAGAGTGACATTCGTGCAGTACGAGCAACGTATCGGCGATTTCGTGATCGACGCACGTGCGAACGGTGTATGGGCAACCATCGCGCAGGGGAGTCGTCCGGGAGTGTGCTACGTGGGATATCTGAGCGGCACGGTGAGCGCGGACGCCGTGCGTCTCACCGTTAACACATGCATCGATCCGGACAACCCGATCAGCCTGTACTCCTTTTCTGTGTTCGATGCGAACGATGCGAGATTGCCGGAGAGGCTGACCGTCGACCTTGCTCGCGGCAGCGCGGCGAGCGCGAGCGACGTCTGGTACGGCAAGGAGACTTACGACGCCGGGTGCGCGATCGACGGGTACGCAAACTCACGTTGGGCCTGCAATGACAATTGCACGATGCCTGTCTTTCTGACCATCAATTTCATCCGACGCGAGGCGTTCAACATCGTCAAGGTGAGCGAATACGTCAACCCGGACGGAAGCAGCCGCATCAGCGATTTCTCAGTGCAGGTGCTGGACAGCGATGGGCAGTCCTGGGTCGACGTGTATCACGGTACGGACATTTCGAAGACGATCGCTTTCGCAGAACAGTGGAGTATGGCACTGCGCATCCAGATCAACGAAAGGACAGGTTCCGGCGGTCCGAGTCTATGGTCCGTCGAGGTGTACCGAACCGCGCACGGCGGTTTTCCGCCGCTGTCCGACGATCAGTTGCTCGAACTCGAAAGCCGCGCTTCGTTCGAGTATTTCTGGCGCGAAGCGAACACCACGGATGGCGCGCCCGGCTTCGGTCTCGTCGCCGACTCGACCGGTTCGCGCCGCGCCAGTATTGCCGATTCGGGCTTTGCGCTGAGCGCCATCGTGATTGCGGTCGAACGGAACTGGATCACCCGTGACGCGGCGGTGGAGCGCTGTCAGAAGTCGTTGCAAGCGTTGCTGTCTTCGGCTCCGCAATACAGGGGCTTTTTTTACCATTTCATCGATATGGACACGCTCGACGCGGCGGACAGTGAAGTGTCCACCGTCGACACGATGCTTGCGCTGAACGGCATACTGACCGCCGGCCAGTATTTCGGCGGTCAGTGCGCGGACCTCGCGCAGCAAATCTTCGATCGCGTCGAATGGTGCAACGCGATCGCACCGGACGGACAGTTCACAATGTCATGGAGGTGCGACGAAGATAGCGGCGACATGGTGATGAGTTCGTCGACGTGGAGCGGATACGCGGAGCAATTCTGCATGTATCCGATGGCGGCTGGCTCGACCACCTACGCGCCGCCGGATAGCGCGACGATGTTCTATTCGTTGAACCGGCCGGTCGACTCCTACGGAGATAGCGGCGACCAGGTTTACGCGGGTGACGGCGCGTTGTTCATTTATCAGTTCTCCCATGCGTGGATCGATTTCCGTCGCGTCATCGACCGCGATGGGTGGGACTGGTGGCAAAACTCAGTCGACGCAAGCCTCGCCAACCGGCAGTTTTGTATCGACAATCATGACGTATTTGCGTCGATGGGCGAAGACGATTGGGGGTTGACCGCGTGCGATGGGCCATCCGGCTACACCGTCTCCGGAGCCCCGCCATCGCGCGACGCGAACACAGGGCATTTCACGGATGGCACCATCACGCCGAGCGGCCCGCTTGGCAGCCTGCCCTTTACGCCGGACGAAAGCCTGTCCGCGCTTCGTCACTGGTACGGCAACCCGCGCTTGTGGGGAGCGTATGGGTTGCTCGAATCCTACAATTTGTCATGCGCCGCGCTTTGGTATGGCACGACGGCATCCGGCTTGATCAAGGGCATTGGGCTGCTGATGATCGAGAACTACCGCAGCGGGTTGATATGGAATACGTACATGGGCCATCCGGTCTTGCGGCGCGGCATCCCGGCGATATTCGACGAAGCGGCTGCGCGCGGCTAAAGGCTCGCATGTTCGGGCCGACGTGCGCACCACGGCGCGTGCGGGCGGATGCGCTGGCCGCCTGCTCAAGCGGCGAGCCGCTCCTTGTGACGCGCGACGAGTTCCACTTCGTCCCGCAGCGCCTTCTTCACCGATGGCCGCGCTTTGATGCGCTCGAAATTTCATGAAGCTCGTCATCGAGCGCGAGTACCGGTATGTAGCCTGGTTCGTTGAACACCGCTTGCACGGCGAGCGAGCAGGTCGCTTCGGCGATGTTGAGTTTCATTTGCGTATCCTTTTTGGGTTGATTGCGCGGTTCGCGTTGCGTGAGTCGCATTGCGATAACGATTGCGAGGGACGAAACTCTACCGGCCGCGCCGTACGGATAAACGCCGTAAGGTGGGTAGAGCGTCGCCGGCACGGCGACAGGGGGGAGCGCGGCTGCCCATGCTGTCTTTATCTTTCCGCACGCACCCGCTACAGTGTCGTTCGGCGCGGCCCGCCGGTGCCGCCTGACAGCTTGCTGGAGAGCACACATGGTCGAACGCGCGGACGCGTCGATATCCGAGATTTCCGCATTCGAAGCGGTGGGCGTGGCGGGCAGCTTCACGAAAGCGGCCGAGTCGCTCGGCACGAGCAAGTCGCATATCGGCAAGCTCGTGCAGCGGCTTGAGGCACGCCTCGGTACGCGGCTCTTTCAACGCACGACACGCGCGGTGCGCCTTACCGAAGACGGCGAAACCTATCTGCGCGCGGTGCAATCGGCGCTTGGCGGCCTGCGAGAAGCGGAACAGGAACTCGCCGCCCGTCGCGACGAAGTCGTCGGGCGCGTGCGGCTCGATTTGCCGGCCTCGTTCGGCAGACTGCTTTTCCCGGCCATTCTCGACTTGCGGCAGCACTATCCAGCGCTCACGTTCGAACTTGGCTTTAGCGACAAGATGTCGGACCCGGTCGCCGACGGATGGGACCTCGTCATCCGCATCGGCGAATTGCCGAAAGACAGCGATATGACTGTGCGCAAGCTGTGCGATACGCGTTTTGGGCTCTACGCCTCGCCTGCTTATCTGGCAGGCCGTGGCGAGGTTCGCTCGATCGCGGACCTCGCCCATCACGATGCAGTCATTTTTCGCGGACCCTCCGGGCGGCTGCGGCCATGGGCGCTCAACGACGGCGACGTGATCCGTTCCATTGCACCGTCACCCGCACTCGTCGTCGAAGACGGCCAGGCGCTCATCGATGTGCTCGCGAACGGGCTCGGTATTTCGCAACTGCTCGACCGCATTGCGCAGCCCCAGGTCGAGTCGGGCCGGCTGCAACATGTTCTGCCCGACGCGGACGTCGACGGCCTGCCCATACACGCGATGATTCCCACGGGCCAGAAGATGCCGTTGAGAACGCGTGTCGTGTTGAATCGGCTGGCTGAATTTTTACAGGGCGCGGCCGCCGCACCTCGCACGGCGGGTACTTCGCGTGCGCGCACGAATGCGGGCTGATTGCAGGTGGGCGTCAATATGACGCCGATGTGGCCCGTCAGATCAGCGTCTTAAGCACGCCGGCGTCCCAGTTGCGCAGCGCGTCGATGCGGCCTTCGCGCACCTTGTTCGCCCAGTCGGGATTCACCAGCATCGCGCGGCCCACAGCGACGAGGTCGAAGTCGCCACGATCCAGCAGCGCGAGCAGTCGGTGGCCGCACGGTGGCTGTGGCCTTCACGTTCCTATCCGATGACGCCTGTCTTCCCGGCTTGTCGGTCGCACTGTCGCTTCACGGGAGACAGACTGACCACGATACGGCGGTTTATCGCCCGCTTGTTCCGCCCGCAAAATGCGTTGCATTGCCGACCGGCGTTTTCCGCGCTTCAACAGTTGCGCATTCGCTTTCCCGTAAAGAGCCTCCGATGAAACCTCGAACGTCCCGCCCTTCGGGCAGCGGCAAGCGGTTGATCCTGCTTGCCGTATGCCTGTCCGCTCTCGTGTTGCCGCTCGCCTTTTCAGGCGGCGCGGTCGCTACTCCTGCGATCGGCCGCGACCTTGCCGGCAACGCGACCGCGCTCACCTGGATCACCAATGCTTTCATGCTCAGCTTCGGCAGCCTGCTGATGGCGGCCGGCGCGCTGGCCGACCAGTTCGGCCGCAAGCGCCTGTTCGGGCTTGGGCTCGGCGGCTTTATCGCGACCTCATTTGTGATGAGCTTCGCGCCGTCCGTGCTGGCGCTCGATATCCTGCGCGCGTTGCAAGGGATCGCGGCGGCCGCTTCGCTGGCGAGCGGTTCAGCGTCGCTCGCGCAGGAATTCGACGGGCACGCGCGCACCCGCGCGTTCAGCATGCTTGGCACGAGTTTCGGCATCGGTCTCGCGTTTGGGCCGTTGATGGCCGGCGCGTTGATCACGCACTTTGGCTGGCGCTCGATTTTCATCGTGATCGCCGCGATCGGCGCGGTCGCATTCGTGTTCGGTGTGCCGAGGATGCGCGAAACGCGCGATCCCGGCGCAACTGGGCTCGACTATCCGGGCACGATCACGTTCACGGGCACGCTGGCGCTTTTCACATTCGGCGTGATCCAGGCGCCGGCGAGCGGATGGGGCAGCCCTTTGGTGATCGGACTGCTAGGCGCATCAGCGCTGCTGCTGGCCGCCTTCGTCGCGATCGAAAGCCGCGTGAAACGGCCGATGCTCGAATTGAGCCTGTTTCGCTATGCGCGCTTTGTGGGCGTGCAGATTCTGCCGGTCGGCACCTGCTATTGCTATATCGTGCTGATCGTCATGCTGCCGCTGCGCTTTATCGGCGCCGAAGGGCTCAGCGAAATGGACGCCGGTATCCTGATGATCGCGCTCTCCGCGCCGATGCTCGTCGTGCCGATGCTGGTCGCGATGTTCACGCGCTGGATTGCGGCGGGCGTGCTGTCGGGCATCGGCTTTCTGATCGCGGCCGCGGGTCTCTACTGGATGAGCGTCGTCGACATGAGCGCGTCGAAAGAGGCGATCGTGTTGCCGATGATCGTGATCGGCATGGGCGCGGGCATGCCGTGGGGCTTGATGGACGGCTTGTCGGTGAGCGTCGTGCCGAAGGAGCGAGCGGGGATGGCGTCGGGTATCTTCAGTACGACGCGCGTCGCGGGCGAGGGCATTGCGCTCGCGATTGTCACGGCGATTCTCGCTGCGCTATCGTATTCGAGCCTCGTGCAAAGCGTGCCGGACAGCGGCGATGCCGCGCTGACGGCGCGCATCGCCGAAGCGGCGCAGCGGATGACGACCGGCGATATGACGCAGGCCGCCGCCGCACTCCCGGAGGTTTCGCGCCACACGTTGTCGCTCAGTTACGCGCACGCGTTCACGAGCTTGCTGCATGTGCTGATCGTGATTACGTTGCTGTCGGCGTTTGCCGCATTCGCGTTTCTAAGCCGTACCGGACCGCAGGACAAGGATCGCGGCGAACCGCGGTCCAGCAACAATAAGCGCGAGAAAGCGACGGTCGTGGACTCGGCAGTCGCGTGATAGCGGGTATATCGCGTGAACCAGCCGGGCAAGCAGAAGAAGCCTGGGACACCGCGTCCCGGGCTTTGTCGCGCAGAGAGCATCATTCAAAATCGGCATGCCGGTTTCCGCACGGAAAGGTGAGCAAATGGGCGAGCGTGGCGAAACCTCCATACCCGATATCTCGTGCTTTATCGCCGTCGCGCAGACCGGCAGTTTTACCCGCGCCGGCGCAGATCTCGGCACGAGCAAATCGAATGTCGGCAAGGCCGTGCAGCGACTCGAAGCGCGCCTGGGCGCACGGCTTTTTCAACGCACAACGCGCGCGGTGCGTCTGACCGAAGATGGCGAGACTTATCTACTCGCCGCGCAGGCCGCACTCGATGGGTTGCACGAAGCGGAACAGCAGCTCGCCGCGCGACGGTCGGAACCGATCGGCCGCGTACGGCTCGATCTGCCGGCCGGTTTTGGCCGTTTGCTCTTGCCCACGTTCGAAGGACTCCGCCGCAAACATCCGAAGATCACGCTCGAACTCGCGTTGACCGACCGCATGTCGGATCCGGTCGGTGAGGGCTGGGACATCGTCGTGCGGATCGGCGAATTGCCGGTCGATAGCGAGATGACGGTGCGCAAGCTGTGCGATCTCAAGCTTGGCCTCTATGCGGCGCCTGCGTATCTCGCGTGCAAAGGACGGCTCGAGACGTCCGCCGATCTCGCGGCGCACGATGCAATCGTGTTTCGCGGCCCGAGTGGGCGGCTGCGCCCGTGGTCATTGCGGGACGGCGCAACGAAGCGCGAAATTTCGATGAACGCGGTGTTGATCATGGCCGACGGGCAGGCGCTGGTTGAAGCGGCCGTCGCAGGCTTTGGCGTCGCGCAGATTCTCGACCGCGTCGCGCGGCCGCATGTCGACGCAGGCCGGCTCGTGCATCTGCTGCCGCATGCGGATGTCGAGGGTCCGCCGGTGCACGCGATTATTCCGCTCGGGCAGAAGATGGCCGCGAAAACGCGGGCGGTGCTCAATCACCTCGCGGAGAGTTTGCGTGAGCGGCAGGAGGCTCGCGCCTGAAAAGCAAAAACGCCCATCCGGTTCACAAACCGGATGGGCGTATTGCGCTGGGAAGGGCGCGCGATGTGGCGTCGCGTGGCTACTTCTGGGCGAGTGGCGGCAGCGCGACTTCGGGTACGACATCGCCCCAGCCGCCACCTAGCGCGCGGATCAGGTTCACCGTGGCCGCCGCCTGTACCCCCTGCAATTGCACGGCGGCCCGCTTTGCCTGCAGCACGGTGCGTTGCGCGTCGATCACGTCCAGATAGTTGGCCGCGCCCTGCGCATACTGCTTGCGCGATAGATCGGCGGCGCGCTGCGAAGCATCGACGGCTTCACCTTGCGTCTTTGTTTGATCTTCGAGAATGCGCATGTCCGACAGATTGTCTTCGACTTCACGGAACGCGGTCAGCACCTGTTGCCGATAGTTCGCGACATCCTCCTCGTAGACCGCGCGCGCATTCGCGAGATTGCCCTTGCGACGGCCGCCATCGAAGATCGGCACGTTGAGCGCCGTGCCCGCCAGCGGGCCGAGCAGGAACGCGCGGCTGCTCCATTTGAACAGGTCGCCGAGTGTCGCCGATTCGAAACCGCCGGTGCCGGTGAGCGTCAGCGACGGGAAGAACGCGGCCTTCGCAACACCGATTCGCGCGTTCGCCGCCGCCATTGCGCGCTCCGCTGCGGCGATATCCGGGCGGCGCTCGAGCAGCGACGACGGCAGCCCGGGCGGCACGCGCAGGTTGACCGGCTGCAACGGATCGGCCGCCATCGAGAATCCGGCGGGCGCTTTCCCGAGCAATACCGCAAGGCTGTGCTCGGACGCGGCGCGCAAACGCTGCACGGTCATCGCGTCGGCACGCGTGGTGGCCAGTTCGGCCTGCGCGCGCGACACATCGAGTTCAGTCACGTCGCCTTCCGCGTAACGGCGTTGCACGAGCTTGAGCGCCTGCTCGCGCAGTTCGACCGCGTGGTTGAACACGTCGATTTCCGCATCGAGCTCGCGCAGCGCGAAGTAGTTCTGTGCGACGTCAGCCTGCAATGCGAGCAGGACCGAACGGAATAACGCCTCGCTTTGTTGCGTATCCGCTTTCGCGGCATCGACGCTCGAGCCGACCCGGCCGAACAGATCCACTTCATACGACGCGCTCGCCTGCGCGCGCCAGAACGTCTGCTGCGGAATATTCGTGCCGTCCGGCTGGAACTGCGATGCCGCCGACACCTTCTGCCGCGTCGGTCCGAAACCGGCATCGAGCGTCGGGAACAAGCCCGCGCGTGCCGCCTGGTTAAGCGCACGCGCTTCCTTCACGCGCGCTGCCGCGGCCTTCAGATTCTGGTTCGCGTCCTGCGCTTCCTGCTCGAGTGCATCGAGCTTCGGATCGTCGAAGACCGTCCACCATGCGCCGCGCGATACCGCTTCGGACGGCTGCGCTGTTTTCCAGTTGCCGGCGTCCGCCGCGGGCAGCCCGGTTTGCACGGCTTCCTTGAACGCAGCGGGCGCCGGTGTCGACGGCACGTCGTAGGTCGGCGCAAGCGAGCAGCCTGCGAGCACCAGTAGCGCACCGAGCAGCATCGAGCCAGTGAATGCGCGTGTCATCATCCATCGTTTCATCGTGTTCTCCTTAGCCTTCGTAAGCCGATTCCGGCAATGGGACAGCGGTAGCGGACTTGCCGCCGGGTTTGCCATCGCCGGCGGCACCATGGGCGCGACTTTCTCCACTGCTGTCGCCGTCGTCATCAGGGCCGTGAATGTGCGGAGGGTGACCGTGCCTGTCTTCGAGGTGCTTGCCGCCTGCGAGCGTGCGCAGCAGCACGTAGAACACGGGCGTTAGCATCAGGCCGAACAGCGTCACGCCCAGCATCCCGAAGAACACCGCGATGCCCATTGCGCGGCGCATCTCGGCGCCGGCGCCGGTCGAGATCACGAGGGGGACCACACCCATGATGAAAGCGATCGACGTCATCAGGATCGGGCGCAGCCGTAGCCGGCTTGCCTCGATCGCGGCCTGTACGATCGAGCGTCCTTGCATCTCCAGCTCGCGCGCAAATTCAACGATCAGAATCGCGTTCTTTGCGGAGAGTCCGACCAGCACCATCAGGCCGATCTGGGTGAAGATGTTGTTGTCGCCGCGCGTTAGCCACACGCCGGTCAATGCGGACAGCAGCGTCATCGGCACGATCAGCAGAATCGCGAGCGGCAACGTGAGGCTTTCGTACATCGCGGCCAGCACGAGGAACACCAGCAGCACGCTGATCGGGAACACCCACAGCGCGGAGTGGCCGGCCAGCACCTGCTGGTAGGTGAGATCGGTCCACTCGAACTTCATCCCGCGCGGCAGCGTTTCCTTCGCGATGCGTTCGATTGCCGCCTGCGCCTGACCGGACGAATAGCCGGGCGCCGGTCCTCCGTTGATATCGGCGGCGGTGTAGCCGTTGTAGCGCACCACCATCTCCGGGCCGTAGGTTGGCGTGACTTTCACGAGCGACGACAGCGGCACCATCTCGCCGGCGGCGTTGCGCGTCTTCAGCTGGCCGATGTCGTTCGCGGTCGCGCGGAACGGCGCGTCCGCCTGCGCGCGCACCTGGAACACGCGGCCGAACTGGTTGAAGTCGTTCACGTAGAGCGAGCCGAGATAGATCTGCATCGTGTCGAACACATCGGTGATATCGACGCCGAGCTGCTTTGCTTTCACCCGATCGAGATCGACGTTCAGTTGCGGCACGTTGATCTGATAGCTTGAGAACGACGGTCCCAGTTCGGGCGCTTGCGCGGCTTTCTTCAGGAATGCCTGTGTCGCGCCATTCAGCGCTTCGTAGCCGAGCGCGCCGCGGTCTTCGATCTGCAGCTTGAAGCCGCCGAGCGCGCCAAGACCGAGCACCGGAGGCGGCGGGAATACGGCGATCTGCGCATCCTTGATCGCACCGAACTTCGTGTTGAGCGCCGCAACGATCTCATTGGCCGTTTCACCTCGATGACGTGTCTTCGACGGCTTCAGCACCACGAACAGCACGCCGGCGCTCGACGAGTTCATAAAACCGTTCACCGACATCCCCGGATACTCGACCGCGCTTTCAACGCCCGGCTGCTTCAACGTGATCTCGGCCATTGCGCGGATCACCTTCTCGGTGCGTTCGAGCGACGCGCCGTTCGGCAACTGCACGATGCTCACGAGGTAATCCTTGTCCTGTGCCGGCACGAAGCCGCCGGGCACGATCTTCGCCATCAGGCCGGCGGCGACGAGCAGGACGCCGTAGATCACGAGCATCGCGACCTTGTGGCCGATCACTTTGCCGACGCCCTTGCCATACGACTCGGAGCCGCGTGCGAACACCTTGTTGAAGACGCGGAAGAACGGACCGAACAGGCGATCGATGACCCGCGTCAATGCATCCTTCGGCGCATGATGGTCACGCAGCAGAAGCGCGGCGAGCGCTGGCGACAGGGTTAGCGAGTTGAACGCCGAGATCACCGTCGAGATCGCGATGGTCATCGCGAACTGCTTGTAGAACTGACCGGTAAGGCCCGACATGAACGCAAGCGGCACGAACACGGCGACCAGCGTCAACGCGATTGCGATGATCGGTCCGCTGACTTCGCGCATCGCTTCGTAGGTTGCTTCGAGCGGGCTCAACCCGGCGGCGATATTCCGTTCGACGTTTTCGACCACCACGATCGCATCGTCGACGACGATCCCGATCGCGAGCACCATGCCAAATAGCGATAGCGCATTGATCGTAAAGCCGAACGCGAGCATCAGCGAAAACGTACCGACGATCGACACCGGCACCGCCAGCAGCGGAATGATCGAAGCACGCCAGCTTTGCAGAAACACGATCACGACGATCACCACCAGCACGATGGCTTCGATCAGCGTGTGCACGACCGCATCGATGCTTTCACGCACAAACTGCGTTGGGTCGTAGACGATCCGATAGTCGACACCATCGGGCATATCCGCCTTCAGGTCCCGCATCGTCTTGCGGACCTCGTCGGAGATTTGCAGTGAATTGGCGCCTGGCTGCTGGTAGATGATCAACTGCGCCGAAGCCTTGTTGTCGAGCAGCGCACGCAGCCCATATTCCTGTGCATCGAGCTCGACGCGGGCGACGTCGCCCAGGCGCGTCACCGCGCCGTCCGCGGAAGTTTTCAGCACGATATGGCGAAATTCCTCCGCGGACTTGAGCCGGCCTTGAGCGTTGATGCTCAGTTGCATCGGCACCTTTTCCGTCATCGGCGGACCGCCGACGAGGCCGGCAGCAACCTGTACGTTCTGCTCGCGGATCGCCTTGACGACATCCGACGCGGTCATGCTCTGGCGTGCGACCTTGGTCGGGTCGAGCCAGATGCGCATCGCGTAGTCGCCGGAACCCCACAACACGACTTCGCCGATACCGGGAATGCGTTCGAGCCGCGTCTTCACATTGATTAACGCGTAGTTGCGCAGATACGTCATGTCGTAGCGATCGTTGGGCGACACCAGATTCACGCCCATGACAAGCGTCGGTGCGGCTTTCACGACGGTCACGCCAAGTCGCTGCACGTCTTCGGGCAAGCGTGGCAGTGCTTGCTGCACGCGGTTTTGCACGAGTTGCGTCGCGAGGTCCGGGTTCGTGCCGAGCTTGAAGGTGACGGTCGTCGTCATATTGCCGTCGCTGTTTGCCTGCGACTGCATGTACAGCATGTTCTCGACGCCGTTGATTTTCTCTTCGAGCGGTGACGCGACGGTTTCGGCAATCACCTTCGGGTTCGCGCCCGGATACTGCGCACGGACCACCACAGATGGCGGCACGACTTCCGGATACTCGGAGGTCGGTAGCATCGACAGCGCGATGATCCCGCCTAGCAGAATGATGACCGACAACACGCCCGCGAAAATGGGCCGGTCGATAAAGAATCTGGAGATGTTCATGATGTTCTTCCCGAATCCTGTCGAAGTACGCGCGTTATGAAGCGAACTTCGCCGCATCGGTCATCGAGACGGCGTGTGGCGTGATGCGGTCGCCCGGACGGGCGCGCTGGAGCCCGTTCACGACGATCCGATCACCGGCATCAAGGCCGGACGTGACGACGCGCAGGCTGTCGTGCAGCGCGCCGAGCTGGATTTCGCGGTACTGAACCTTGTTCGATGCATCGACGACGAGGACATATTTCTTCGCCTGATCGGTGCCGATGGCCGCGTCGTCGACGAGGATCGCCTGATGCGGCGCGCCGCCGCCAACCTTCACGCGTGCATAGAGGCCGGGCACGAGCGTGCCATCCGCGTTGTCGAAGCTCGCGCGCACGCGGATCGTGCCGGACGACGCGTCAAGACGGTTGTCAACCGAACTGATTGCGCCTTTGCGCGTGTAGCCGCTTTCGTCGGCAAGGCCGAGCGAGACCGGCACCTTTGCGTTGCGGTCGTGGCCGAGGTATTGCAGGTAGGTTTGCTCGTCGACGTCGAACGATGCGTAGATCGGGGAAACCGACACAAGGGTGGTGAGCACCGGCGCGTTCGCACCGACCGATACGACGTTGCCGAGCGTCAGTTCCGCGCGCGACACACGCCCTGAGATCGGCGCGGTGATCGTCGTGTAGCCGAGATTCACCTGGGCGGATTCGAGTGCCGCCTGAGCGGCTTTCACACCGGCTGTGGCTTCGAGGGATGCGTTCTGCTTTTCGTCATGGTCGCGCTTCGCGATGGCGTTGTCGGCGAGCAGGCGGTCCGCGCGGGCAGCGTCGGTGGATGTGTAGATCGCGCGCGCTTTCGCGGCGGCGAGCTGCGCGGCGGCGCGATCGACTTCGGCCTGATACGGACGCGGGTCGATCGTGAATAGTGGCTCACCTTTCTTCACGAGCGCGCCGTCCTTGAAGTGCACGGCGACGATCGTGCCGGGCACGAGCGGGCGAACGTCGATATGGTCGATCGCTTCGAGGCGGCCCGAATAGCCTTGCCAGTCGGTGATCGACTGGTTAAGGACGGTGGCGACATCCACTTCCGCGGCTGGCGGTGGGGCGTCCGCCGCGTGGGCGCTGCTGACGGGTCCGGCATCGCGTTCGTGCATCGTGAGGCCGATTCCAGCGGCCGTGCCGACGACGAACAGCGCGCCGATCGCAAGCGAGAGCCGTTTGCGGATTTTCGAATTCGTTAACATGACTAGTGATCCTTATTAAATGAAACTCTTTCGTGACGCGTGGTGATTGAGCGAGCTCAGCCAGCCGCCGCGGGAACCCATTGCTCAGTGCATCAGCAACGGCCTCAAGCGTTGGCAGCAGTATGGTTGACGCCCGGGTGGTGATAAAGACGGCGATCGGCGACGCTTTGTATCCGGGCCGGATACAGTCAATGGGCCCGATCGAAGTACTTCCGCAGGAACGCGGTGACGTCGTCGAAGACCGGCGCGTGGGCGATCAGATCGTCGTGGGTGATGCCGGCGTAGCGAGTGACCTGCACCGGGACGCCTGCGCTAATTAGCTCTTTTGCATACGCTTCACCGTCGGCGCGCAGGGCATCGTGCTCGGCGCTCGCGATCAGCGTCGGCGGCAACGCGTGCAAGCGGCGCGATTCGAGCGGCGCGGCGTACGGATGTATCCGCTGCGCGGCGTGCGGCAAGTAGGCGCGAATGTCCTTGAATCGCGACATCGGCGATTTGCAGCGGCGCGTCGGTGAATGAGGCTTGCACGGTGTTGCGGATGCGAATGTCGATGCACGCATTGTCCGCATGAAGCCGCTTTCGATCATCACCGGCAGATCGATAAGACAATTCGCTCAGAGCGAAATGTTTTCGCCTTCTGATGCGATGTCTGCCGATACGGTTTGCTGGTCGGCTGAGCCGTTCAGGTATCGCGCGATCGAAGCGGGCAGCGCGTCATTTCTACGCAGCAGATAACACCGCTCGAATACCTCCGCGATCCAGTCGACGAATACCCTCACCTGGGGCGACAAATGACGATTCTGCGGATACACGGCCGAAATCGGCAGCGACGCCGGACGCCATTGCGGCAGGATTTCGATCAGGTCGCCGCGTTGCATACGGCGCAGTGCCATGAAGTGAGGAATCTGGATCAACCCATGGCCCTCAAGCCCGCATTGAAGATAGGCGTCGCCGTCGTTTGCGGCGAGCTTCGAACGCATACGCACCGCGACCGGCTTGTCGTCGACGATAAAGTCCATATCGACGATACGGCCGCTGCGACTCGAAAAATAGTTCACCGCGATATGTTGATCGAGATCTTCAAGCGTGGCCGGCGTGCCGTGCCGCGACAGGTAGGCGGGGCTCGCTACCGTGACGAATTCGGCGGTGCCGACGCGCCGTGCGACGAGCGTCGAGTCTTGCAGCGGACCCATGCGGATCGCGCAATCGACACTTTCGGCAACGAGATCGATCGCTTTGTCACTGACACCTAGCATCAGATCGATGTCGGGGTAACGCATATGGAAGTCTTCGAGCGCGGGCACGATCACCATGCGGCCGATCGCGCCGGGCATGTCGACTTTCAAGCGACCGCGTGGCGCGCGCGAGGTCTCGGCCAGTGCATGCTCCGCGTCTTCGATGTCGGCGAGGATGCGCGCGCAACGTTCGTAGTACGCGGCGCCGTCGGGCGTGAGGCTGAGGCGGCGCGTCGTGCGATTCAGCAGACGGGCTTTGAGAAATGCTTCGAGGTTCTGGATGATTGTCGTGACCGACGAGCGGGTCATGTTCAGTGCGTCGGCGGCGCCGGAGAAGCTGTGCAGATCGACGACGCGCGTGAAAACGTGCATGGCCTGGAGTTTGTCCATGTTTTTTCATTCGGCGGCGCAAGATGCCGCGGATGTCGCATGCGGTGAACCCGGCGAACCCGGTGAACGCTGCGAAAAGGCCCTGATTTCGGTGGCTAACTGTTCGATGTACCCGTCTGTCAAACCCGCTTCGGCCAATGCTGCTTCGAGGTCGAGCACGTAGTCCTGATTGCTGCCGACATGACCACGCGCTGCGGCGATCAGTGGCACGACGGTGCGAACCGACGCGTCGGATTCATATTGTGGTTGTGCACGATCGGCGACGAATACGATCGCATGCGCGCGCGTGCCGTCCTCGAACGTGATCGGCGCCCACGTCGGCAGATAGGAGCCCGCGACCATCTCGCGAATCCAGATCAGGCGCAATTCTTCATCCATCGATTCTGGCGCGAGCCTGAGCGCAACGCCTGCGGCGCTACCGCCGGGCTCGAGCGCCAGCATGCGGCCGGGGCTGTCGGGGCTGCCGCGGCCCGCGACGAGGCGTATGCAGAAGCTGCGGTGCCAGTCGCGCAAGGTTGCGGCCGCACGTGCATCGAAATGGATCAGGGGGTTCCACATCAGTGAGCCGTAAGCGAAGACCCACACCGGGCTGTCGTCGGGGCGCTGCGCTAGCGTCGCTGCCAGCGATGCTTCGATGCGTGCGGCGCTCCATAGCGATTCCGTAGGCAGGTCGCGGAAGCTATCGAGGTAGGCACCGGAGCGCAGGGCGTCGCGTGACAGCATGATCGGATCGGAGGGCTTGCGGAAATGAGCAGTTGTTGCAAGGCGGCGGAACGTGCCGCGAGTCGGCGCTTTGCGCATGACCCAAGTATCCGCCTGACCGGATAAGAGATAAACCCGCCGGGTGGAAACGCTTTGTCGCTGGTGCGGCGACAATCCGGTCGGCGTGTCGGCGGAGCCGGGCAGTCGGGGTCAATCGTCAGCGCATTTTCCGGCAACGCGATGTCGATCCGGATGCCCGCGCGGTGCGCACGCTCAGACGTGATGCGGCGCTCGAGCCGCCTGACGCATTCGCGCGCCAGGCGCGCGCCGATACGGCGCGGCACGCGGTTCGGTTCATTCAGTGCGACATCAGCACCGGCACCGTCATCGATTCAAGCATCGTACGTGTCACGCCGCCAAGCACGCGTTCCTGCGCGTGCGGATGACCGAATGCGCCCATCACGAGCAGGTCCGCATGCAGATCGGCGATGCGGTTCAGCAGCGTCGCACCGGTGCCTACGCCGGCGACGGCCGGCGTCGTCGAAAACGACGCGCGGATGCCGTGTCGCTCGAGAAATGCGGACACGTCGATGGCCGTTGGCGGTGCGTTGTGCGGTGCGGCGCGTGCGTGCGTTCCGACCGACTCGATCGTCACGAAACGCGCACGTCGGATCAGCTCAAGCGAGTCGGTCAGCGCGCGCGCCGCTTCACGGCTGCTGTCCCACGCGATCACCACGTTTTCGCCGAGCGTCGCGACCTTGCCTGCGTACGGCAGAACGAGTGCCGGGCGGCCGCATTCCATCAGCACGTCTTCGATGAAATGCCGCGCGACGTACGACGCTGGGTCCTCCGGATCGCGCTGGCCGAGCACCAGCAGATCCGCATGCCGTGCGTGCAGCGTCACGGTTTCGATGGCGGGTCCGGGCGGCGCGCGCCATTCGACGCTGCATGCGGCGCGTTGCGCGGCGTCCAGAAACGCGGCGTGTGCCTGCGACTGCCGTTGCGCGTGCTGCTGCTCGAGCGTGGACAGCTGCAGGCTGTCGTCCAGCCTGAAGAGGGGCTGGAACAGATCCTGACTTACCACGTAGAGCCCGATCAGATGCGCATCGAAGCGTAGTGCGAGATCGAGTGCGACCGCGACCCGCGCCGCGCTGTGACGGCTGTCGTCGATATGAACCAGCATGGTCTTATAGCTCATGGGAGCTCCTTTTCCGCGGGATGTGATGCGGTCTCATCGGCAGCAGGTTGCGCGCGCAATGGAACCAGCAGGACCGGACATGGCGCGCCGCGCACGACCCGTTCCGCGACACTGCCGAGCACGAAGCGCTGAAAGCCACGCCGACCGTGCGTTCCCATCACGATCAGATCGGCGTGGTATTCCTGCGCTGCCCGCTGGATGCACTGCGCGACGCCCTCGCCCGGCGTGACCGTGTCAATGACGCGCGGGCTGCCGTTGATGCGCTGTGCCGCCATCCGATCGCGCGCGCCGGCGATGACGCGCTCGCCGTCGCGGCGCAGCGCGTCGCACAATGGCTGCGGATTGAACCCGGGTGTGCCGAAGGCGATACCCGGCAGATCGACCACATACAGCGGATGCAGCAGGGCGTCGTTCTGGCGGGCAAGGCGCAGTGCGGTGTCGAGCGCCTGATGCGAAGTGTCGCTGCCATCGAGTGCGACAAGAATGTTGGTGTACATCGCGTCTCCTCCGTCAGTGTCGGGCTTTGTCCGCCGTGGCTGCGCCGGGTTATGTGCGGCTTTGCCGCAGCGGCGCGCGGCACGCACCTCGCAATACACGTTCTAATGCGACATCAGCACGGGCAAGGTCATCGATTGAAGAATAGTCCGCGTCGCGCCGCCCATCACCCGTTCACGCCAGCGTGCGTGCCCGTACGCGCCCATCACGATCATGTCGCAGCCCTGATCGTGTGCGGTCGACAGCAGCACGTCGCCGATCGGCGCGTCCCTCGCTGCGTCGACTTCGAGTACGTCGACACTGGCGTCGTGGCGCGCCAGCGTCAATGCAATATCCGCGCCTGCGAATCGCTCGCCGGGCGGTTCGCCGGCCGTGCCGCGCACTGTCACGACCGTGCACTTTTTCGCGCGTGCGAGAAAAGGTTCGGCGTCGTATGCGGCGCGCGCGGCTTCGCGGCTGCTGTCCCACGCGATCAGAAGCCGTTCGCCGAACTTCGGGAAGGCGCCCGCCTTCGGAAGCAGCAGCACGGGCCGCCCCGCCGACATCACGACGCATTCGGCGAAGTGGTCGTCGACATAGGACTCCGGGTCGTCCGGATCGGTCTGGCCGATGATGACGAGATCGGCGTAACGCGCGTGCTGTGGCACGCTCGCATTCGCGGGCCCGTCGGAACAGATGAAGCGGGCGTCGACGTTGGCGCGCAGCGCCTGCGCATGAAAGAGCCGCTCGAGCGCACCGCGTTGCTGTGCGCGCCGCTGTTGATGGGCGGGGTAGTAGTCAGCCGTGCCGGCCATCACGAAGAACGCGCGGGAATCGGGTTCGAACGCCGCAAAGAGGCCCGTCAGATGGGCGTCGAAGCGTCGCGCAAGTTGCAGTGCGGCGTCGAGCCGCTGCGGGGTCCGTTCGCTGGTGTCCAGATGGACGAGAACACTCTTGTAGCTCATCGCAGTCGCTCCGTCATGAGCGGCGGGCGGATCGGCCGCCAGCCTTGTTTGAGTCTAGAGCGTGTGAGGCGTGCCGCATTGACGCAGATCAACCGCGCGCGCCGCGCGGACTTTATGACCGGCGCGTGACCCCACGCCGCCACGTCACCACCGCAGGTGCATAAGCCATGCGAAATGGTTGCGCGATGCACGCGAATGCGTTTGACAGAGGTCAACGCTACTGCTCTGTCGCGACCTACACTGAGTGAGTCAGCGTGGACCCTTAGCGGAGGGAGAGTCAGTTATGAAAGCAATCGTTTACCACGGGCCGGGCAACAAGTCGCTCGATGAACGGCCGATACCGGAACTCGCGGCGCCGACGGATGCGATCGTCAAGGTTACGCGCACGACGATCTGCGGGACTGATCTGCACATTTTGAAGGGGGACGTGCCGACCTGCGAGCCGGGCCGGATTCTCGGCCATGAAGGTGTCGGTATCGTGCATCGCGTTGGGGCGGCCGTGCAGGGACTGGCCGTCGGCGATCACGTGCTGATTTCATGCATTTCGTCGTGCGGTCAATGCGACTATTGCCGGCGCGGCATGTATTCGCATTGTGCGACCGGTGGCTGGATTCTCGGTAACCGGATTGATGGTACGCAAGCGGAGTACGTGCGCATTCCGCACGCGCAGACGAGCCTGTATCGGATTCCACCAGGCCTCGACGAAGAAGCGCTGGTGATGCTGTCGGACATTCTGCCTACCGGCTTCGAATGCGGGGTGCTCAACGGCAAGGTGCAGCCGGGCAGCACGGTCGCGATTGTCGGTGCGGGTCCGATCGGCCTCGCGTCGTTGTTGACCGCGCAGTTCTATTCGCCAGCACAGGTCGTGATGATCGATCGTGATCCGAACCGTCTGGAAGTGGCGCAGCGGTTTGGTGCGACCGCCTGCGTCGACGCGAGCCGTCAGGACCCGGAAGCCGAAGTGATGCGGCTGACTGACGGGGTGGGCGTCGACTGTGCGATCGAGGCGGTCGGGATACCGGCCACGTTCGAAATGTGCACGTCGCTGGTTGCGCCAGGCGGTGTGGTCGCGAACGTCGGCGTGCACGGCGTAAAAGCGGATCTCCATCTCGAGAAGCTGTGGGATCGCAATGTCGCGATCACGACGCGTCTCGTCGATACGGTCAGCACACCGATGCTTCTGAAAACGGTGCGCGCTGGACGGCTGGACCCGGGGCAACTGATTACGCATCGCTTCCCGCTGAGCAAGGCGCTTGATGCGTATGACACGTTCAGCCGCGCGGCGGATACGCGCGCGCTAAAGGTGGTGATTGAAGTGAGCTAGGGTGTCGGATCGGTCGAGTTGATCGGTTACCACCTCCGCGGTGAGCGCGTAATTCGTGTGTAATGCGCGGATACGCGCTGTTGAATGCGTTTGTCCGCACGATTCGTCGGAGGCTTGCGGCGTTGAAGGAGATTGAGTGGGCGTTGGAGCGACAGCCGTCGGGGTCGTAGACATTTCGTCGCCCGATAGCGTTACCACCCGTTACACAACTGAATGTTCAGTCGCACCTGCTACTTCCTGTCGCTTCTAGAATGCACCTCATCTGAACTGCACTGCCACTCATGAAAGCACGCCGACGACGTTCATGTCCAACCGGCAGGCAAAGGGGCTGCACAACACGGAGGACAGGATGCTTGAGCCAATGTCCGTTACGGCGAGCAAGACTGTTAATGGCGAAACGGTCAACGCGGAGTTTCTTTGTGATACCGGTCGATTGCGGATTGTGGGTGGCGATCAACTCCGGCTGGAGTGGTTTCCCCCTCATTCGTGGATCGCAATCGCGTCCGTTTCGGGACATAGCCGTTGGGGTACGCGGCCCGATGAGGAAGACTTGCTGCTACTGATCGATAATATTGCAAATTCACCGGGGTAATGGTGTTCAGAGTGGGTCCGGCGCCGTTGGTTTTCGCGAGGTAGCCGTGCGCACTGCAATGGAGTCGAGTGCGCGCTATTCTACGCAGGGCAAATTCATTTTGCGACCGGACTGCGGCGGTGCTTCTGACATCGACCGATAGAGTGCGTTGTTGTATGTCCTCCATGGAGCGACGACATGACTTCACACAGCGAGCAAGCGATAAAAGCCACGATCGAACGGTTCTATCAGGCATTTTCGACGAAAGACATTTCGTTACTGCGTCAGGTGGTCACGAGCGATTGGGAGTACATTCCTGAGCCGCCGGGCGCCGTACCGGGTCCTGAGCAGATGGGCAAGATTTTCGAAAATATCGCCACTGCGCTGCCGGATATGAAAGTTCGCATACTCGACCTGCTCGTTCACGGGGACCGGGTTGGCGTGCGTGCGGAGGTGACGGGGACGCAAACGGGGAGCTTGCTTGGTATTGCCGCTACGTCAAAACGGGTTCATTTCGCGATTCATTCTTTTCACCAGATACGTGATGGACGGGTTTGTAAAACATGGCATCTGGAGGATTGGCTGGGGGTGTTTCGGCAGTTGGGAGCGTTGCCTAAGAGTTTCGATCTGATGTGAGCGTGCGTGTACATTTTCTCGAAGTCAGCCTCCGCTACCGTTCGAGTTTCTCGAACGGTAGCCGGTTTAACGTACACAATTTAGCTTGCGACCTTTCACTCGGTCGGCGGGCGACAAGACAATTTTGGCGATTCCGCCTGCTTCCTCTTCATGCTTGTGACGTCGCAAGCTAGTCAGACGGCTTACTGCTGTCTATAGAAGTAGATGCGCTCATCGAAGCCACCGCTCCCAACGTCCTTCGTCAGCACCACGTCCATCGCACCGACACTTGTCGACATCGGAGTCTCGCCCGTGTACCCAAACCAGAACGCGGAGTACAAAGCTTCCAGCTTCGACGGACCGAGACGCGGAAGGTTAAGGACGACGAAAGCGGCGTACCACGGTTGAGTCGAACTTGGGTCAACAGGTGCGGTGATGTCGGCCTGAATATGGTAAGTGCCCTCTTGCAGGATGTCGCAGGTCGGGTGAAAAACTTCTGTTGGCGTTACGCCCCGAAGAACCGTCACTACCGACGTTGTTCCGTCTGGCGCCGTGACCGTGTATGTCGCAGAACCATTATTGGATGCTCCGGTTATCTGTAGCGGTCCTTCGGGATTGTCATTGCCAAATGAACCCGCGTCGTTGGCCGCCTGTTGAGCGAGGTCCATCACGCGACCTTCAAGACCCAACTGATCGTTCAGGTAGACATTCAGGAAATCATGCCCGAGGGGGTCGTAGGCGTACGTCGCCAGGCCTGAGTTGAAATTTGGAAGGGCCGGCTGGGAGGTGAGCGCCAACGTCGACAGAAGCCGGGCAAGCAGGTCGATCACAATGTCCTGCACCGCCGTCACGTATTTGCCGGTATCGGAGGTTGTCGCAGGTGTGCCAACGTTGACCACCTGAAACTGCCTGGCAATCTCGTAGCCGTTCACGTTGTACTGGTTAGGCACCGCCATCTGGGTTCGAGCGTACAGCTCCTTCGCGAACATGTTGCCCTGAGAGTGCGCGACAATCACCATCTTTTGACCCATGCTCGCCAACGCCATCAGGTTGACGGTCGAAAATTCGAGCGTGTTTGACGCCGCTGCATCGAGGCCGTTCAGTACGGTCGTCGCAACGGTATCGCGTGCCACCTGCTTAACCGAATCGAGGTCGGCAGCGGATAGCGTGTTTTGCACGCCGCCTAACGCTCTCCATGCCTGTTCGATGAATCCCCACGACGTTCCGATAACTGCGGCCAGCGAGTATTTTCCGAAGTGACTCGTCAGCTCTCGTAGGCGGGCACCTTCTCGGCGCTGCGTTGTCGCCTTCTTGAGAGGAACGATCTCTTTGGCGTAGCGCGCAAGCGCGTCGGCTACGGTGGTTTTCTCGGAGGGAGCGCGTTGGATGAACACGCCCCGAACCATTTCGTCTTCTGTGCGTCGCGCCCAATCCTCGGCGTCGCGCTTGGTTCTGAACATCTTCGCGGCTGTCGGCCAACCAACTCGGCGGATGGTCGCTTTCCATGTTCCCGAGGGCGTTTTTGTCAGTGCTGCCATGTGTTCCTTGTTAGGGGTTACACCGTGCATTGCACCGAAATTGCACCGCGAGCCGGGGGTAAAAGAAAAGGGCTTGCGAACAAATCGCAAAGGTCAAAGCAAAAAACCCCTGTAGATCTTTGATCTACAGGGGTTTCGCATTTGGTGGCGAATCAGGGATTCGAACCCCGGACCTGCGGATTATGATTCCGTCGCTCTAACCGACTGAGCTAATTCGCCTAAGACCGACAATTATAGGGAGGTCGGCGGGGGTCGTCAACCCCCGCCGGTTCCCTTATCAGGACGCTCGATCTACATCACACGACGGAGCAGAGCAGAGGGCAGCGCGCAGAAACACCCCGCCCACCGCCCCCATCAATCCTGCGCATAGATATTGGAGTCCTTGGTCTCCCGCACAAAAATCAGCCCGATCACAAACGTCATCATCGCGATGATGATCGGATACCACAGCCCGGAGTAGAGGTTGCCGTTAGCCGCCACAATCGCGAACGCAGTGGCCGGCAGGAACCCGCCAAACCAGCCATTGCCGATGTGATACGGCAACGACATCGACGTGTACCGGATCCGCGTCGGGAACATCTCCACCAGCATCGCCGCGATCGGTCCGTACACCATCGTCACGTAGATCACGAGGATGGTCAGGATCACCACGGTCATCGGCCAGTTGATCTGCGCCGGATCAGCCTTCGGCGGATAGCCGTCCGCCTTCAGCGTCGAGCCCAACTGCGTCTCGAACGCCTTGCCCAGGTCCTTCGCGTTCGCGGCCCGGCCGTCAAACGAGTTGATCACCACGTCGCCCACCTTGACCTGCGCAATCGTTCCCGGCGGCGCTGCGACGTTCTCGTAATTCAGACCCGCCCTCGACAGCGCGCTCTTCACGATGTCGCACGACGACGTGAACTTCGCCGTGCCCACCGGGTTGAACTGGAACGAGCACTCGCTCGGGTCCGCGATCACGACGATCGGCGAGCGCTGCTGCGCAGCCTCCAGCGCCGGGTTCGCATAGTGCGTCAACGCCTTGAAGAGCGGGAAGTACGTCAGCGCCGCGATCAGGCAGCCCGCCAGAATGATCGGCTTGCGGCCGATGCGGTCCGACAGCGAGCCGAAGAACACGAAGAACGGCGTGCCGATCAACAGCGCAAGCGCGATCAGGATGTTCGCGCTCGTGCCATCCACCTTCAGCGTCTGCGTCAGGAAGAAGAGCGCATAGAACTGGCCCGTGTACCACACCACCGCCTGACCCGCGGTCAGGCCGAGCAGCGCGATAATCACCACCCTCAGGTTTTTCCACTGGCCGAATGCTTCCGTCAGCGGCGCCTTCGACGTCTTGCCTTCGGCCTTGATCCGCATGAATGCCGGCGATTCGTTCAGTTGCAACCGGATCCACACCGACACCGCCAGCAGAATCAGCGAGGCAATGAACGGAATGCGCCAGCCCCATGCGCCGAACGCGTCTTCGCCCATCGTCGTGCGCACGCCGAGAATCACGAGCAGCGACAGGAACAGGCCCAGCGTCGCCGTCGTCTGGATCCACGACGTATAGAAGCCGCGCCGATTCGCCGGTGCGTGCTCGGCTACGTAAGTCGCCGCGCCGCCGTACTCGCCGCCAAGCGCGAGACCCTGCAACAGCCGCATCGCGATAAAGATCACCGGCGCAGCGATCCCGATCGATGCAAATCCCGGCAGGAAGCCAACCACGCAAGTCGACAGACCCATGATCACGATCGTGATCAGGAACGTGTACTTGCGGCCGACCAGGTCGCCGAGCCGCCCGAACACCAGCGCGCCGAACGGACGCACCGCGAAGCCCGCGGCAAAGCCCAGCAGCGTGAAAATGAAGCCCGCGGTCGGATTGACGCCGGAAAAGAAGCTCTTGCTGATGAAGACCGCCAGCGAGCCAGCCAGATAAAAGTCGTACCACTCGAATACCGTGCCCAGCGACGATGCGAAGATCACCCGCTTCTCATCGGCTGTCATCGGCGCGTGCGAGACCTGCCCGCTTACGGTAGCCATATGTCGTCTCCACTATTGATTTATGCACGCGGTCGCCCGGAAAGGCGGATCCGTGCCCCCGATTATTGGAGTGGAAACTTACGGCCTACTGACTCGGAATAGTCTGACTGTGCGGCGCGTTGTTTTTCGGAAAATCTCGGATTTTTGTCTATACGTCGGCCATCTTGCCCATAATTTTTGGCAACGTGCTGTTTTGACGAGGTCGCGCCGGTCGGCGTTTCCTGATGGTTAGGGTAAGTCCCGTGCCCGCAAACTGACACGCACGAGCGTGCCGGCGAGTCGCGGCGATTCCCGATAGACGTTGTCGTCGATCGTGAGCGTGCCGCCGTGCATCGTCGCGATCTCGCGGACGATCGCCAGACCGAGGCCGCTGCCGTCGCCTTCGCGGCCGAGAATCCGGTAGAAGCGCTCGACCACGCGCTCGCGTTCGGCGGCCGGTATGCCGAGCCCTGTGTCTTCGACTTCGAGGTGAACCCAATGCGGCGCATCGTGCGGCGGCTCTTCGCGCACACGCACCGTCACGCGTCCGCCAGGCGGTGTGTAGCGGATCGCGTTGTCGATCAGATTCGACAGCATCTCGCGCAGCATCACCGGATTGCCTTCCACTTCAACCGGCAGATCCGGTCCTTCGTAGCCGAGGTCCATCTGCTTGGCGAGCGCCGCCTGCACCCAGTCGCGTACCGCATGGCGCGCGACCTCCGTGATCTCGACCGGTGTGAAGACCTGCCCGGACATCCGGTTTTCCGCGCGCGCCAGCGCAAGCAGTTGTGTGACGAGCCGTGCCGCGTGCTCGGAACTCGTCGCGATCTGCTCAAGCGAGCGCTGTACTTCCGTCGATACGTCCTGCCGAAGCGCCAGTTCCGCCTGCGTGCGCAGGCCGGCAAGCGGCGTCTTCATCTGATGCGCGGCATCGGCGATAAAGCGCTTTTGCAGTTCCATGTTTTGTTCGAGGCGCGTCAGCAAATCGTTGAACGACGTGACGAGCGGTTCGATTTCCGGCGGTGCGCGGCGTGCTTCAAGCGGCGACAGGTCGTCTGGACGCCGCGCGCGGATATGCGCTTGCAGTGCGTGCAACGGCGCGAGACCGCGCGATAGCCCGAACCACACCAGCACGATGGCGAGCGGCAGGATCACGAATTGCGGCAGGATCACGCCTTTGATGATGTCGTTCGCGAGCTGGCTGCGCTTGTCGAGCGTCTCCGCGACCTGCACGAGCACCGGCTGTGCGCCTTGCGTCTGCGGAAATTCGACCGTCGTATAGGCGACGCGGATGTCGTTGCCATGCAACACGTCGTCGCGGAATTCGACGATGCCCGGCTGCGGCCGGTCGTCTTCGTGCGGCAGCGGCATATCGCGCTCGCCGCCGACCAGTTCGCCGCGCGTGCCCAGCACCTGATAGAACACGCTATCGATATTGTCGGCGCGTAGGAAATCGCTCGTCGAATCGGGCAGCCTCAGTTCGGCGAGGCCGTTGACCGGCTGGATCTGGCGCGCAAGCACATACGCATCGGTCTCGAGCGCGCGGTCGAACGGGCCGTTCGCGATCGACTTCGCGACCAGATAGGTCACCGCGATGCTCATCGGCCACAGCAGCAACAGCGGCGCGAGCATCCAGTCGAGAATCTCGCCAAATAGCGACCGTGGGCGCGTCTCGGCCGCCGCTTCGGTTTCGTCGGGCGGCGCGAACGGGTTTTCGTAGCGGGCGTCGCGGTCTTCGTCGAGGTTCGCCGCGTGCGCCGGAGCAGCTGTGGCGCGATCTGCGCGGGCGGACATGGCGCTGGGTCTGCTTACTTGTAGTGATGGCTCGCCGGCATCGCGGACGATGCGGCGCGCTCAGGCGTCTGCGCTGCGGACGTTGCCGCCGCTGCGCCCGCTGCGGCTTGCTGGGCCGGCGCCGGGGCGGCTTTCTCAAGACAGTAGCCGAGCCCGCGCACCGTGATGATGCGCACGCCGCTCGGCTCGATCTTCTTGCGCAGCCGGTGCACGTAGACCTCGATCGCGTTATTGCTGACTTCTTCGCCCCATTCGCACAGGTGATCGACCAGTTGTTCCTTCGAAACGAGCCGGCCGATCCGCTGCAGCAGCACTTCGAGCAATCCGAGTTCGCGTGCGGACAGATCGAGCACCTGGTCGTTCACGTACGCGATGCGTCCGACCTGATCGAACGACAGCGATCCATGCCGCACGACTGTCGGACCGCCGCCCGCGCCACGCCGCGTGAGCGCCCGCACGCGTGCTTCGAGTTCGTTGAGTGCGAACGGCTTGGCCATATAGTCGTCGGCACCGAGGTCGAGGCCCTTCACGCGCTCGTCGACGCTATCCGCGGCCGTCAGAATCAGCACCGGCAGGTTCGAATTGCGCGCGCGCAGACGGCGCAGCACCTCGAGCCCGGACATGCGCGGCAGGCCGAGATCGAGAATCAACAGGTCGAAAGTCTGCATCGACAGCGCGGTGTCCGCTTCGACGCCGTTCTTCACGTGATCAACGGCATAGGCCGATTGGCGGAGTGATCGAATCAGACCATCCGCGAGTATGCTGTCGTCTTCGGCAATGAGAATTCGCATGATGCGCTGGCAGGCATGCCGGCACCGGTATGTCCGGCGCGCGGCGTCTCCGAAACATTATTGTGGTGGGGTTGGTATCTGATTGGCCATGCGTGTTTACACATGCGTGCATGTGCGCAAATTGGCCGTAATTGAGCTTGCCAAAACCACTGTTTTTTTATACAGTGTCTGCGACTGGCGTGTTGCCCGGGTTCGATCCGACGGGAGGGGCATGCACAGCCTGCACAGGCGCCGTTCATCATAGCAAAGGACGATTCATGGAAGAAAGCAAGAAAGGCTCGGCTGGACTGACGGCTGAAAAGAGCAAGGCGCTTGCTGCCGCGCTCGCGCAGATCGAAAAGCAGTTCGGCAAAGGGTCGGTCATGCGGCTCGGCGCAGGTGAGGCAGTCGAAGACATTCAGGTGGTCTCCACCGGGTCGCTCGGCCTCGATATCGCATTGGGTGTCGGCGGTCTGCCGCGTGGCCGGGTCGTCGAAATCTATGGGCCGGAATCGTCGGGTAAGACCACGCTGACGCTGCAAGTCGTCGCTGAAATGCAGAAGATCGGCGGCACCGCGGCGTTTATCGATGCGGAACACGCGCTGGACATCCAGTACGCGGCGAAGCTCGGCGTGAACGTGTCGGACCTGCTGGTTTCGCAGCCGGATACCGGCGAACAGGCACTCGAAATCGCGGACGCGTTGGTGCGTTCAGGCTCGATCGACATGATCGTGATCGACTCCGTCGCGGCGCTTGTGCCGAAGGCGGAAATCGAAGGCGAAATGGGCGATGCGCTGCCGGGTCTGCAGGCACGACTGATGTCGCAGGCGCTGCGCAAGCTCACCGGCACGATCAAGCGTACGAACTGCCTCGTGATCTTCATCAACCAGATCCGCATGAAGATCGGCGTGATGTTCGGCAATCCGGAAACCACGACTGGCGGCAACGCGCTGAAGTTCTATGCGTCGGTGCGTCTGGATATCCGCCGGATCGGCTCGATCAAGAAAAACGACGAAGTGATCGGCAACGAAACGCGTGTGAAGGTGGTGAAAAACAAGGTGGCGCCACCGTTCCGCGAAGCGATTTTCGACATTCTGTACGGTGAGGGTATTTCGCGTCAGGGCGAAATCATCGACTTGGGCGTTCAGGCGAAGATCGTCGACAAGGCGGGTGCCTGGTACAGCTACAACGGTGAGCGGATCGGTCAGGGCAAGGACAACGCACGCGAATTCCTGCGCGAAAACCCGGACATCGCACGTGAAATCGAAAACCGCGTCCGCGAGTCGGTGGGTGTGAATGCGATGCCGGTCGATGCGGTGATTGGCGCAGACTCAGAAGACGCGGAAGTCGCGGGCGAAGAGTAAGCACGACGTGATGCGCAAGGGCCAACCGGTGTTCGAGTCTGGACGTGATGCGGGCGGCCCGCGCGACGGGGGAGAGCGCGATCGTTCGAACCCCAGCGATGCATTCGATCCCTTCGAGTCTTTCGATGCACATGACCGGGCGGAGGGTCGTGGCCCGTCTGCACGATCCGGTTCCCGATCGGGTTCCCATTCCAGCGCCGCAGACGGCGAAACCACCTACACCCGTTCGCGTCGCCAACCTGACACAACGGATTCAACCTCCGCCGGCTCACAACGCCAGCGGCCAACCCGCTCGCTGAAGAGCCGCGCGCTCGCTCACTTGTCCCGGCGCGAATATAGCCGCGCGGAATTGTCCCGTAAGCTGCAGTCGTTCGTCGAAGACGGCGATTCGCTCGACTCGCTGCTCGACGCGCTCGAGCAGGAGGGCTGGCTCTCCGACTCACGTTTCACCGAAAGCGTTGTCCATCGCCGCGCACCGCGGCTCGGCGCGAACCGCATCGTCGGCGAATTGAAGCGGCAAGGTGTCGGCTCCGTGCTGATTGAAGAAACCGCCGCACGATTGCGCGAAACCGAACTGGCGCGCGCGCAAGCCGTCTGGCGCAAGAAGTACGGCCAACTTCCCGAAACGCCCGCGGAACGCGCGAAGCAGGCACGTTTCCTCGTCGCGCGTGGATTTTCGCAAACGGTGGTCTCAAGAATCCTCAAGGGCATCGACGAAGACTGAAATGCCGACGAAGGAGTCGATGCATGGGCCGACGCAGGTGCCAATGCAGGCATCGACCAAGCCGCAAATGCCGCACGGATGTCGCCCTTACCGTTTCACCACCCCGTCGACCCTGAAAGCTCGCTGCTAACTCGTCGCCGAGGCTGTCCGATTCGCACGGGCCATGCCGAGGCACGGATACCCGATATGCTAAAATCCGGAGGTTTCCAAATCCGGCCTTCTTCCCCTCGCATGTCGCTTTCCCCGCCCGTGCCCCGTCAATTGCGCCATCGCCGCGCAATCCGAGCGGATGCTTATGAGCGTGCAGATGGGTTGTGGGATATCGAGGCGTGCCTCACCGACGTCAAGCCGCGCGATACCGTGCTGGCGTCAGGTGTCCGGCCCAATGGCCTGCCGATCCATGAACTCTGGCTTCGCATCACGATCGATCGCAAGCTCAATGTCGTCGACGCCGAAGCGTCGTCGGCCTGGGTTCCGTATCCGGGTCTTTGCGAAACGTCCAATTCCGCCTATCGTGCCCTTATCGGGCTCAATCTCTTCGATAACTTCCGCCGTCACGCCGCGCGTCTGCTCGGCGGCACGGTCGGCTGCACGCATCTCACCGAGCTCTGCGCGGTGTTGCCGAGTGCGGCAATCCAGGCCTTTGCCGGCGACGTGTGGAATACCACGAACGGAAGCCCCCGCGCGAGCGGCGAACAGGACAAAGCGGAGGGACGGGCGGGAGCCGACGCGCATTCCAACGAAAATTCAAACGATAAACCGCCATTCCAACTGGGTCGCTGCCATACGCTGCGATTCGACGGCGAGGCGGTACGGCAGTTCTATCCGCGCTGGTACGGCCACGCGCCGCGATCGTTGCAGCCTCGCGAGGCGTCGCGCGCCGGCGCATCGGCTGCGCACGCAGCCGCTGAGGAGACAGCCGGTAAAGAAGTTCTATCCAACTCTCAGACTGAAGGGAATCACGCATGAAGATTCACGAGTACCAGGGTAAGGAAATCCTGCGGAAATTCGGAGTCGCGGTACCGCGCGGCAAGCCGGTGTTCTCGGTGGACGACGCGGTCAAGGCCGCTCAGGAACTGGGCGGCCCGGTGTGGGTCGTGAAGGCTCAGATCCACGCGGGCGGCCGCGGCAAGGGCGGCGGCGTGAAGGTCGCGAAGTCGCTTGACCAGGTGCGCGAGTATTCGAATCAGATCCTCGGCATGCAGCTCGTCACGCACCAGACCGGTCCGGAAGGCCAGAAGGTGAATCGCCTGCTGATCGAAGAAGGCGCTGACATCAAGAAGGAACTGTATGTCGGTCTCGTGATCGATCGCGTGTCGCAGAAGGTTGTCGTGATGGCGTCGAGCGAAGGCGGCATGGACATCGAAGAAGTCGCCGAGAAGCACCCGGACGCGATCCATAAGGTGGCGGTAGATCCGGCCAAGGGCCTGCAAGATGCGGAAGCTGACGGCCTCGCGAAGAAGATCGGCGTGCCCGACGCTTCGCTGCCGCAAGCGCGCACGATTCTTCAAGGTCTGTACAAGGCGTTCTGGGAAACGGATGCGTCGCTCGCCGAAATCAACCCGCTGATCCTGACCGGCGACGGCAAGGTGATCGCACTCGACGCGAAGTTCAACTTCGATTCGAACGCGCTGTTCCGTCATCCGGAAATCGTCGCGTACCGTGATCTGGACGAAGAAGATCCGGCTGAAATCGAAGCGTCGAAGTTCGATCTCGCCTATATCTCGCTCGACGGCAATATCGGCTGTCTGGTGAACGGCGCCGGCCTCGCGATGGCGACGATGGACACGATCAAGCTGTTCGGCGGCGAGCCGGCCAACTTCCTCGATGTCGGCGGCGGCGCGACGACCGAGAAAGTCACCGAAGCGTTCAAGATCATGCTGAAGAACCCGAACCTGACGGCGATTCTCGTCAACATCTTCGGCGGCATCATGCGTTGCGACGTGATCGCGGAAGGCGTGATCGCGGCGTCGAAGGCTGTGTCGCTGAAGGTGCCGCTCGTGGTCCGCATGAAGGGCACGAACGAAGACCTCGGCAAGAAAATGCTTGCCGAATCGGGCCTGCCGATCATCGCGGCGGACAGCATGGAAGAGGCCGCGCAGAAGGTTGTCGCGGCGGCGTCGGGCAAGAAGGCTTAAGGCCAGCGCCAATCACCGGATACGAATGGCGGCGCGAGAGCGCGGCGCGCGTACGCAACTTCCACGCGAAGCACCGTATAACGAGCGCCGAAGACGCGAAGCCAAACGAACAGAGGTCAATACATGTCGATTCTGATCAACAAAGACACGAAGGTCATCACGCAGGGCATCACCGGCAAGACCGGTCAGTTCCATACGCGGGCTTGCCGTGAATATGCAAACGGCCGCGAAGCTTTCGTCGCGGGCGTGAACCCGAAGAAGGCCGGCGAAGACTTCGAGGGCATTCCGATTTACGCGAGCGTCAAGGAAGCGAAGGCTGAAACCGGCGCGACCGTGTCGGTCATCTACGTGCCGCCGGCGGGCGCCGCTGCTGCGATCTGGGAAGCGGTTGAAGCCGATCTCGATCTCGCGATCTGCATCACCGAAGGCATTCCGGTGCGCGACATGATCGAGGTCAGGGACCGCATGCGTCGCGAAAACCGCAAGACGCTGCTGCTTGGACCGAACTGCCCCGGCACGATCACGCCGGACGAGCTGAAGATCGGCATCATGCCGGGCCACATTCACCGCAAGGGCCGCATCGGCGTCGTGTCGCGTTCGGGCACGCTGACGTACGAAGCAGTCGGCCAGTTGACCGCGCTGGGTCTTGGCCAGTCGTCGGCGGTCGGGATCGGCGGCGACCCGATCAACGGTCTGAAGCACATCGACGTAATGAAGATGTTCAACGACGATCCGGACACGGACGCGGTCATCATGATCGGTGAGATCGGCGGTCCGGACGAGGCGAACGCCGCTCACTGGATCAAGGACAACATGAAGAAGCCGGTGGTCGGCTTCATCGCGGGCGTGACGGCGCCTCCGGGCAAGCGCATGGGTCACGCTGGCGCGCTGATCTCCGGTGGTGCGGACACCGCTGAGGCGAAGCTCGAGATCATGGACGCCTGCGGTATCAAGGTCACGAAGAACCCGTCGGAAATGGCGCGTCTGCTGAAATCGGTGCTGTAAAGCCGTTTTCGTCGCGTTACCCACGAACGCCGGCGTACTTTCAGGTACGCCGGCGTATTTTTTTGATACTCTTACGAAATTCTTTCGTAAAGCACCGATTTTTTTACACCAAGCGAGAGAGCGTCCCTCCCTCGCTTTTTTATCGCCGGTCCTGACTCCGGGCTTTTACCCTGCTTTCATGCTCGAATTTTTCGCGACACTGCATTGGGCCGCAGTCTTCCAGATCATCGTGATCGACATTCTGCTGGGTGGCGATAACGCGATCGTGATCGCGCTTGCGTGCCGCGATCTGCCGGCCGCGCAGCGTACGCGCGGAGTCGTGTGGGGGACCCTCGGCGCGATCCTGCTGCGCGTCGCGCTGATCGCGTTCGCGGTCGCGCTGCTCGACGTGCCGCTGCTCAAGTTCACCGGCGGCCTGCTGCTGTTATGGATTGGCGTACGACTGCTGGCGCCTTCGCCCGATGGGCACGCGAACATCAAACCTGCCGACAAGCTGATCACCGCGATCAAGACGATCATCATCGCGGACGCGGTGATGAGCCTCGACAACGTAATCGCGATTGCCGGCGCAGCGGAGCAGGCGGACCCGCAACACCGCATCGCGCTCGTGATCTTCGGCCTCCTGGTCAGCATTCCGCTGATCGTCTGGGGCAGTCAGCTGGTGCTGCGGCTGCTCGACCGTTATCCGATCGTCGTCTCGCTGGGCGCGGCGCTGCTCGGCTGGATTGCGGGCGGGCTCATCATCAACGATCCGGCCGGCGACCGTTGGCCGATTCTCGATACGCCGGCTGCCGAGTACGGCATGAGCATTGCCGGTGCGCTGTTTGTGCTGATCACCGGTCATCTGCTCAAGCGGCGCAACGCGCGGCTGGCTGGCCACTCATCGCATTAGCTTTCGCTTCACGTTCGCGGCCGCCACTTTACGGCACTTTGCACGCCGCGAACATATGCCGTTCGGCTGACTAGGTAAGCCTGGCGAAGCTCGTTACGATCGCAACGCCTGTCCTGATGTGCGGGACAGGCGTTTTTGCTTCGAGGAGTTTTGCCCATGATCGCAACTGTCGCCGTCTATTCTTTGTCTTCGTTTTTTTCGCGCCGCCGTTTCAGTCCACCGGACGGTCGCTGGCAATGGCCGCTTGGGCTCGCACGGGCCTGTTACGCCGCTTATGGCTTCACGCTGATCGAGCTGATGATCGTGCTCGCGATCGTCGGCGTGATCGCGTCATACGCGATTCCCGCGTATCAGGACTATCTGGCGCGCAGCCGGGTGGGCGAGGGTTTGTCGCTTGCCGCGTCCGCGCGGCTTACAGTCGCGGAAAACGCCGCGAGCGGCAACGCGCTGGGCGGCGGCTATACATCGCCGCCCGCTACACGCAACGTGAAATCGATTCATGTCGATGACGATAGCGGCCAGATCACCGTCGCGTTCAGCACGCGGGTCGCGCCGGCGCAGACGAGCACGCTGGTGCTGGTGCCGTCGGTGCCGGACAATGCGGATGCGCCTACCGCGCGTGTTGGCCTCGCGAAAGGTGTGTCACAGCCGGGTGTCGTGACGTGGGAGTGCTTCGCAGGCGGCAAGAGTGCATCGTCGTTGCCCGCGCCGGGTGCCGGTCCGCTGCCGGCCGATGCCGCGACGCTGCCGGCGAATTTCGCGCCACCGGAATGCCGCGCATGATGCATGAATCTTCTAATAGCGCCACGGTTACCTGACCTTACCGGCGTATTTCGGCACAGCCGGCGCACAGCGGGATGATTCTTTTGTATAGTGCGCCGGTTGCCGACGTCTCCCATTGCTCATGCCCACGACATTTGCACGCTATCTTTCGCTTTTCCTGCTGGTCTGTGCGTTGATTCTTCCGTATGCGGTCGTCAACCATACCTATCCGATCCCGACCTTCTATGCGGAGTACACAGCGCTCGCGCTGTACCTGTTGACCGGCGCCGCCGTCGCGCTGATGGTCTGGACGTCGCACCCGCGCATCCCGTTCGGCTCGCCAGTGGTGGCGCTCGTGCCACTAGGGTTCGGCATCGTGCTTGTCGCGCAGACCTTCGCGTTGCCCCTCGCGCAGCCGTCGATGAACTGGCTGGGCGCCGGGTTCGTGCTCGCCGCGCTGCTGGCGGTGCATACCGGCTTTGGTTTCAATCGCGCGGAGCTCACGGAGACCGTGCTGTGCGTCGGCGCGGGCGCGATGGTCATCGGTGCGCTGTTTGCGGTGTTCTGCCAGGTGATCCAACTGTTTCACCTGGAAGCGAAGGTCACGCCGTTCGTCGTCGCGTACAACATCATCGTTGACCGGCGTCCGTTCGGGAACATGGCGCAGGCGAATCACCTCGCGACCGTCATTGCGTTCGGGGTGGCAGGCGCGATGTTTCTCGTGCAGACGCGGCGGCTGAACGTGATCGTCTGGGCGCTGCTGTCAGCGATTTTTTCGCTGGGCCTGGCGCTCACGGTTTCGCGAGGCCCGTGGCTCCAAACCGGCGTGATCGTGGTCGCGGGCTGGTGGATGGCATTCGCCGAAAAGCGGCGCGATCCGCATCGGCGTCGAAGCGATCGCGAATGGCTGGTTCCGTTCGCGCTCGCACTGCTGTTTGTGCTGATCAACGTGGTGGTGCGCTGGGCCAATGTTCGCTATCACCTCGACCTGGCGGTGTCGGCCGCCGATCGCTTCACGGAGGCCGGGCAAATCGCACCGCGGCTTGCGCTGTGGAAATACGGTTGGACGATGTTCGAGTCTCATCCGCTGCTGGGCGTCGGCTGGGGCGAGTTTCCGCGTTACCAGTTCGATCTGGTCACGCAGTTGGGGCATGTCGAGATCGCGAACAACTCGCACGATATCTTTATCGACCTGCTTGCGAAGACGGGTGTGATCGGTCTGGCTATCGTGCTGCTCGGATTGCTGACGTGGCTGGTCCGCGTGCTGCGCGTGCCGCACACGGCCGCGCGGGTGTTCGCGCTTGCCATGATTGGCGTGCTCGTGATGCACGCGCTTGTCGAGTATCCGCAGCAATACATGTTTTTCCTGCTGCCTGCGATGTTCATCTTCGGACTGCTCGACACGAAGCCGCTGCGCTGGATACCGGGCGGCGTATCGCTGACTGCCTATTCGGTCATCGTGTTCTTCGGGCTCGCCGCGCTGTATCCGCTGCTGCGCGACTATAACCGTGCGGAAGTGCTGTACTACGGCTCGCGTCCGGCCGAGCAATACGAGGCGAATCCGTCGATCCTGTTCGGCGCATGGGGCGAGTATGGGATGGCGACGCTGCTGCCGATGAACGGCATGAATCTGCCGTACAAGCTCGAGATGCACAAGCAGGCGATCGCGCTGCTGCCGGGCGAAACGGTGTTGCGCCGCTACGCGGTGCTACAGGCGTTGAACGGCGACATGCAGGGCGCGTTCGATACCGTCGGACGCCTGAAGCTGTTCGCTGAGGAGTTGAACGATTGGCCGTCGCAATTGGCGTATCTGTACACGCTTCTCGATGAGCAAAAGACGCTGGCGGGCTTCAAAGCCGACCTGGTGAAGAAATACGGAACGCCACCGAAAGACATCAATCAGGACGACGAGGACGACGACGACGGCTGATCACAGCGATGCGACCCAATCCCCCGACTTGCCGCCATGCTTCTCCAGCACACGGACGTCGGTGATGGCCATCCCGCGGTCCACCGCCTTGCACATATCGTAGACCGTCAGCAACCCGACCTGCACCGCGGTCAACGCTTCCATTTCGACGCCGGTCCGTCCGCGCGTTTCCACTTGCGCGGTGCAATGGACGCCCGGCAGCGTGTCATCGAGTACGAAATCCACCGTCACTCGTGTGAGCGCCAGCGGGTGACACAGCGGGATCAGATCGGCGGTGCGCTTCGCGCCCTGAATCGCGGCAATCCGCGCGACGCCGATCACGTCGCCTTTTTTCGCGTTGCCGTCGCGAATCAACGCGAACGTAGCCGCCAGCATCCGGATCGAACCGCGCGCAATTGCGACACGTTGAGTCTCCTCTTTACCGCCGACGTCGACCATATGCGCCTGGCCGGCCGCGTCGAAGTGGGTGAGTTCACGCATGGTTGTGCTCCTGGTACGCTTAATATTCCTGCGACGGGTCGACGCCGGTCATCGCAATGGGTTTGCGCCGTCCACTGAATTCCGCGCGGGCGCCGCGCGCTAGAATTTGACCATACGCCGCCTGTCTTCGCACGGTCGCCACGGGGTGGGCGACTGGTTACAATCGTGCGAGACCAGCAGAAGTGAATACGCCGCAGGGCACGATCTTCGTCCCGCGATTTCAACCTCGCGAACCCGCGCACCACGCAATGCGTCCGAATCGGTTCCTTGCCGTGTTGTTGTCCGTCGCGCTTGCCGCACCGCAGCCCTTGCTTGCGCAAGCCGCCAGCCGCAGTTTGCCCAGTAGTTTGCCCGGCAGTTTACCGCTCGAATCGGGCCCGCTCGAACAATACGCGTCTCCCGAGCTACCGCCCGATATCGCGCAGGGCGTATTTGGCACGTATGGCGGCGCGCAATCGCGTTTTTCGGGCAACGTCGGTGGCAATGCGAGCTTGCGCGCGCCCGTCTCGACGTGGCAACTGCCCGATCTCGGCGACGGCTCCGGCGGCTCGCTGACGCCACAAGCCGAACGCAAGCTCGGCGAGCGCGTGATGCGCGAGGTGCGCCGCGATCCCGACTATATCGGCGACTGGCTGGTCCGCGACTATCTGAACTCGGTCTCGGCAAAGCTCGCGGCGGCAGCGAGTGCGCAATACATCGGCGGATACCGGCCGGACTTCGACCTGTTCGCGATGCGCGATCCGCAAATCAATGCGTTTTCGCTGCCGGGCGGCTTTATCGGCGTCAATACCGGGCTGATCGTCACGACGCAGACCGAATCCGAACTGGCATCGGTAATCGGCCACGAAATGGGCCACGTGTTGCAGCGGCATATCGCGCGGATGATCAGCGCGAGCGAAAAGAGCAGCTATGCGGCGCTCGCCAGTGTGCTGTTCGGCGTGCTCGCGGGCGTGCTTGCGCACAGCGGCGACCTTGGCAGCGCGATCGCGCTCGGTGGTCAGGCGTACGCGGTTGACAATCAACTGCGCTTCTCGCGCGCGGCCGAGCACGAAGCGGACCGCGTCGGCTTCCAGCTGATGTCAGGCGCGGGCTACGATCCCTATGGGATGGTGTCGTTCTTCGAACGGCTCGATCGCGCATCAATGGGTGACACGGGCGTACCGGCCTATGCGCGAACCCACCCGTTGACCGGCGAGCGCATCGCCGACATGGCCGACCGCGCGCGTCGCTCGCCGTACCGGCAGCCGCACCAGGCGCCCGAGTATGGCTTCGTGCGTGCGCGTGCGCGCGTGCTGCAGGACCGTTCTCGCAGCGACTATGCCGATGAAATTTCGCGCATGCGCTCGGAGATCGAAGACAAGACCGCATTGAACGTCGCAGCGAACTGGTACGGCATTGCCTACGCGCAGATGCTGCTCGAACGCTACGACGATGCGGCTGCAACGCTTACGACTGCGCGTCAGGTGTTCGAGTCGAATGCGCGCAGGGAAGGCGACGCGACGCGCGGCTCGCCGAGCCTCGATGTGCTGGCCGCCGATATTGCGCGTCGCGCCGGCCATGACGACGACGCACTGCGGCTCGCGCAGATCGCGCAGGCGCGCTGGCCGCAGTCACACGCGGCCATCGAGATCCATTTGCGCACGCTGCTTACCGCGCGGCGCTTCGAGGAGGCGCAGGCGCAGGCGAAGCGCGAGACCGAGGCGGAGCCGCAGCAACCCGCCTGGTGGCTCTATCTGGCGCAGGCGAGCGCGGGCAGCGGCGACGCACTGACGCAGCATCGGGCGCTAGCCGAGCAATTTGCGCTCGAAGGCGCGTGGCCATCGGCGATCCGGCAGCTCAAGGAAGCGCGTGACATCAAAACGGCGGGTTACTACGATCTGTCGACGATCGACGCGCGCTTGCACGAGTTCGAGGCGCGCTACAAGGAAGAGCGGCAGGACGAGAAAGACAATAGTTGACCGCGGTTGAGAGCGGTGAACGGCGCCGCGACTGTGCCATCGGGCTAGCGTGTGCGTTAGGGGCGTCCGTCCGCTGAACTGCCAGACGCCGCCGCAACAGCCCGTGCAGCCGGGCTCGCGACAAACCCGAAGCGTGCCGCGACCTGCGCTCGCGAAATCGATTGAAGCGGCAGCGCATAGTCGTCGCGCCAGTTGAACCGGCCGGTGCCGCCATCCGCCGATAGTTCGGCGTGCTCGGAAAAGAGATCGAGATCATGGTCGTGCAGCGCGGCTATCCGCGCGGGCGATGCATCATCGGAAAGCAGCACGCCGCCTTCATCGTCCACAAAGACGGCAGCCGGCTCGAATGGCTGGCCAGCATGGTCGGTGAGCACCAGCGTCCCGTTTGCATCATCGACGGCCAGCCGCACGATCCATGGCGTATAGACCAGTTCGACATACACGCGCTGCGGTCCGTTCTGAAAGAACCACTGGCCGTCCCTATCGCATTCGTAGTTGCGGTTGATAAAGCCGAGCAGCGCCGCATGCCGGATTGGCTCGCCGAGCGCGCCGCGCGCCTGCGCGGCCTCGTCGCGCATGCGCCACGTGCCGCGCCGGTCGAGCAGCAGCCAGCCGGTGCAATACGGGACGTTCGGCCATTTGGCGAGCGCCTGTTTGACGATCTCATCCATGCTGCGTGAACGGCGCGAAGTAACCGAAGACCCGCCGCGACAGCCAGTCGATCCGGCCGGGAAACGGCCCGGTCATGAAGCCGACATGTCCGCCGTCCGCGGGCTGATCGAGCTCGACCGCATTCGATACGTCATGCGGCGACGGCAACACCGTGCCGGGCAAAAACGGATCGTTGCGTGCGTTCAACACCAGCGTGGGCACCGTGATTTCCGGCAGCCATGGTCGCGTCGCGGCGCGCGTCCAGTAATCGTCGGCATTCCGAAAGCCGTGCAGCGGCGCGGTGACGACGTCATCGAAGTCGAACATCGTGCGGCTCGCGAGCATCGCGTCCAGATCGAACAGCCCCGGGTATTGCGTCAGCTTGCGCTGCGCTTTCTTCTTGAGCGTCTTCAGGAAGCTGCGCGTGTAGACCATGCCGAAGCCCTGCGAAAGCGCGCGTCCGCCCGCGTGCACATCGAGCGGCGCGGAAATGGCCGCCGCGGCCGCGACGAACGAAGCGTCTTCGCGCCGCTCGCCGAGCCAGCGCAGCAGCACGCTGCCGCCAAGCGACACCCCCGCCGCGACGAGCGGGCCGCGATGTACGTCGCGCAGCCGCCGCAACACCCAGTCGACTTCGTTGCTGTCCGCAAGATGATAAAAGCGCGGCAGCAGATTCAGCGGTCCGCTGCAACTGCGAAAGTGCGGCACCACCGCCTGCCAGCCGCAGCGATGCGCGGCGTCCACCAGCGCGAGCGCGTAATGCGACGTCGAGCTGCCTTCGAGCCCGTGAAACAGCACGAATAGCGGGGCGCCATCGGACGCCGGTTCGGATCGCGCGTGCTGTGCGTCGTGGACCAGCCAGTCGAGGTCGATAAAGTCGCCATCCGGTGTGTCCCAGCGCTCGCGCCGGTAGTTCACGGTGGGACGGCGACCGAACAGCGCCGGTACGATGGTCTGCGCGTGGCTGGTCGGCAGCCAGAGCGGCGCGCGGTACAGCATGTCGACCGTTGCCTCGACCGCCGCCGTAGCGCGGTGTCGCGTGGAGGAAGCGTGTTTGTCGTGCGTCGTGCTCATCGCAGTACCGGTCGAATCAGCGAGGCGTCATGCCGTCGCTCAATGCAGTGGCCCCTGGCCGTGCCTCATTTTGGCAGCGAATTGCGTGGCGGTTTCGTTCGGCATCGCACTCGCGTGGATATGCGCAATGCGCCATTCACCACGTTCGTGGACCATCACGTACGTGGTAAACACCATCGACGGCGTGGCCGCCGGGTTGGCCGGCCGATGCGCTTCGGCAATCGCGTAGACGACCGTGCCGAGACTGTCGTAGACGCGGATATCGAGCGGCTCGATCGACACCGGCGTTGCCTGGAGCTGCGCAGCAAGCCCCGCACGGATGTTGTCGAGACCATGCAGATGCGAGCCGTCCGCGCAGATGCAGGTGACGAACTCCTCGTCGATCCATAGGCCCATCAGACTCTCGATATTGACCTCCGCGACCGCCTGGTAATAGGCGTTGAGGGTATCCGCAGCGGCTTCGAAGATATGGGCGAAACGTGGCATGGCTCGTCAGTCTGTTAGGCGCGGCGTGCGCGGTTGCAGGTCATACGGCATCGACGGGCGGCGGGCGCTGCGAGCATGGCGCGCCGCGTGCATTTCGTGCAGCTGGCGTCGGCAGCCGGCGGCGGACAACCGCGAGAATGCCCGTGCTGCAAGACGCACACGTGACGCGCCCTCGTGCGGCCTGGGCCGGACGTGGCGGGCCTCGCGCGCTCGGCCGGTGCCGCGGCCGCGCGGCCTACCGCTGCGCGATCAGCATGCCGCGCAAGTCATCGAATACCTGCTCAGCGCTCAATTGCCGCAGACAGTTCAGATGGCCCAGCGGACATTCGCGTTCGAAACACGGACTGCATTCGAGATGCAGCCATTGTACCTTTGCGAGGTCCGACAGGGGCGGGGTGTGGCGCGGATCAGTCGATCCGAACACCGCGACGAGCGGCCGGCGCAGCGCGGCGGCGACGTGCATCAGGCCCGAATCGTTGGTGACGACCGCATTGGCGCGTGTAATCAGCGCGCAGGCTTCGCCGAGCGCGGTCTGGCCGCACAGGTTGCGCACGTTCGGCGCACGGTCGACGATGGCCTGCGCGAGCGGCGCGTCTTTCGGTGAGCCGAGTGCGATGATCTGCGTGTACGGGAACGACTGACCGATCATTTGCGCGAGCGCAGCGAAGTGCTCCGGCGGCCAGCGCTTCGCGGGCCCGTACTCGGCGCCCGGGCAGAAAACCAGCAGCGGCACGCGCGCATCGAGGTTAAAGCGCGCCGATACACGCGACGCCTCGTTCAGATCGGCATCGAGACGCGGCACCGGCAGGTCGCCCGGCGCGTTCGCACCGGGCGCGTACGCGAGTGCCGCATAGTGGCCGACCATCGGCGGACGTTGGTCCTTGCGCGGATTCGTGTGACGCACGTTCAACAGGCCGTAGCGGCTTTCACCGGTGTAGCCGATGCGCAGCGGGACGCCCGCGAGCCATGGCACGAGCGCCGACTTCAGCGAGTTGGGCAGCACGTACGCCGCGTCGTAGCCGACGTCGCGCAGGTCGCTCGCCAACTGCCAGCGGCGTAGCATCTGCAGCTTGCCGTGGGCGAGATCGGTCGCGTAGACATCGCGAATCTCGGGCATCCGTTCGAGCACGGGCGCCACCCAGCTGGGTGCGACCGCGTCGATCACGATGCGCGGATGGAGTTTGACAAGGCGCGCAAGGAACGGCTGCGCCATCAATGCGTCACCGATCCAGTTCGGTGCGATAACCAACGCGCGACGCATCAGGATAAGTTTCCGATGTCGAAAAGAAGCGCCACGCGCGAGGGCGTGCGGCGTTCAGGTTACAGGTTTGAAAGAGACGGGGTCACGCGCACGGAGCGGAGCCAAAGAATACGTAGTCTCGCGCGTCCAAACGACGACCCCCCGCACGCGTCGGTCAGCACGCCGGCAGATGCATCAGGGATTGCGCTTCCGTCCGTGCGCACGTTGCGACGAGCGCTGCGCGCGGTGGCAAATTCGCCCATTCGGCCGCAAAGTGGACCGTCGAACCTCGACCAACCAAAGAAGCGGGCGCAACCCGGATGCCCGCCGGCTTCAGTGGCCTTTGACCACTTCGCCGTCGCGCAGCTTGTAGCGGGTGCCGCAGTACGGGCAACGTGCTTCGCCGTGCGTGACGTCGATAAACACGCGCGGGTGCATGCTCCAACGCGGCATGGCCGGATTCGGGCAGTAAGCGGGCAGATCTTTTGCCGACAGCTCGACCAGCGGCATTTCCTTGATTTCGCTCATGAGGCTTTCTCGTCTATGCGGGATGCCGGGCGCACGGTCCGCTGTTCGTAAAGGTCTGACAACGTCTGGCGGCGCCCGCCCAGGTTTGCTCGAATCAGATTTTCGTGAGCCAGTGCGCGTACTTCGCGCTCCTGCCATTCACGATGTCGAAGAACGCGGACTGCAGCTTTTCGGTGATGGGGCCGCGCGTGCCGGCGCCGATCGTACGGTTGTCGAGCTCGCGAATGGGTGTGACTTCAGCGGCGGTGCCGGTGAAGAACGCTTCGTCGGCGGTATAGACTTCGTCGCGCGTGATGCGCTTCTCGATCACTTCGAGGCCTGCGTCTTTCGCCAGCGTAATGACCGTGTCGCGCGTGATGCCGTCGAGGCACGACGACAGGTCAGGCGTGTACAGCTTGCCATGGTTGACGAGGAAGAAGTTCTCGCCCGAGCCTTCGGACACGTAGCCGTCGACGTCGAGCAGCAGCGCTTCGTCGTAGCCGTCCGCGGTCGCTTCCTGGTTGGCGAGAATCGAGTTCACGTACCAGCCCGACGCCTTCGCGCGGACCATCGACACGTTCACGTGATGGCGCGTGAACGACGACGTCTTCACGCGGATGCCCTTGGTCATGCCGTCTTCGCCGAGGTAGGCGCCCCACGGCCATGCGGCGATCGCAACGTGGATCGTGTTGCCGCGTGCCGACACGCCGAGCTTTTCCGAGCCCACCCAGACGATCGGGCGCAGGTAGCACGTCTCGAGCCTGTTTTCACGCACGACTTCGCGCTGCGCGGCGGCGATCGTTTCCTGGTCGAACGGCACGTCCATCTGGAAGATCTTCGCCGAGTTGAAGAGACGTTTGGTGTGTTCTTTCAGACGGAAAATGGAAGTGCCGCCGTCGGCCGTCCGGTATGCGCGGACGCCTTCGAAAACGCCCATCCCGTAGTGCAGCGTGTGGGTGAGCACGTGAATCTTGGCGTCGCGCCAGTCGATGAGCTTGCCATCCATCCAGATCTTGCCGTCGCGGTCGGCCATTGACATACGATTCTCCAGGGCAGTGCTTTAGCGAATAATTGATTGCGGGAGTGCAACGACAAAGCCGCGGCCCGCATGAACTCGCCTGAAAGGCGCGCTTCAGGAACAGGCTTGACCTCGCGCAAGCTGCAAAACGGGCTGTTGCAGCAGCTGCGAGGCGGCGAAGATTATTATTTTAGCGTCTTTTGTAGGGCGACCGGACATTCCTGGGTGGACCGGACGCTATAATTCCGCGCACACATAACATGAATCCGCCTATGTGGCCGGGCCGTCAAGGCCGGCCACGCTGTTTGCCGGAGCGCCATCGAGGCGTGCCGGCGTCCTCCGTCTCATGCCCGCTCACCTTTCCGAACCCGATCGCCGCGCATTTCATGAAGGCCTGCGCACCTATTCGCCGACCTTGATGGCTATCTTCTCGTGGGGGCTGGTGACGGGCATCGCGATGAGCAAATCGGTGATGACGGTGCCGCAGGCGCTGGGCATGTCGCTGCTGGTCTATGCCGGCTCGTCGCAACTCGCGGTGCTGCCGCTGCTCGCCGCGAAACTGCCGATCTGGACCGTGCTGCTCACCGCCGCGATGGTCAACACGCGCTTTGTGATCTTCAGCGCCGGGCTTGCGCCGCATTTCGCCTATCTGCCGCTGTGGCGGCGGCTCCTCGTCGGCTACTTCAACGGCGACATCATCTATCTGTTGTTCCAGAAGAAGGCATTTGCCACGGGCTACGTGCCGGGCAAGGAGCCATTCTTCTGGGGCATGGCGGTCGCGAGCTGGGTTTCGTGGCAAGTGTCGTCGATTATCGGCATCCTGCTGGCGAGCCTGTTTCCGGATAACTGGGGCCTTGGCCTCGCGGGCACGCTGGCGCTGATCCCGATCATGGTGTCGGCAATTGCAAATCGCTCGACGCTCGCCGCAGTTGCGGTGGCGGGCGTCGTGTCGCTGCTGCTGTTCGATCTGCCGTACCGGCTCGCGCTGCCGCTTGCGGTGGTGGCGGCGATCGCGGCGGGCAGTGCGACTGATCTGATCGTCGAGCGCGCCGATTTGCGCCGCATCCGCAACCGCGCGGGGGATTCGCAATGAGCGCTACCCGAATCTGGCTTGCGATTCTCGGCATGATGTTCGTGACCGCGCTCACGCGCGCGCTGTTTCTGATCGGCGGCGAACGTACCGTGCTGCCCGAGCGTGTGCAGCGGATGCTGCGCTACGCGCCCGCCGCGGCGCTGATCGCCGTCGTGCTGCCGGATGTGCTGGTGACGGACGAGGGCGTGTCGTTCGCGCTCGCGAATCACGATTTTTATGCGACGCTTGCGGGACTCGCCTGGTATTTGCTGCGACGCAGCATGGTCGAGACGATCATCGTCGGGATGCTGGTGTTTACGGCGCTGCGACTTGTGCTGTAAGGCCGCTGACGGATTCGCCCGGACCGCGTTTGCCGAATATTGTCAATCAGCCGGGGGCGGATCGAAACGGCAAGGGGATCGGTTAAAATGGCAGCCTCCTGACGCCTGCAGGCAGCCTGCAATCTGGCCGCGGGTCTGGGCGCTGCGCGTGCCGCGACGATCTCGCCGTTCATGCCGCCGCCCTTGACCGCCCGCGCAGCGTCCGCCACCGCCTTCCAATCAACTCGCATACACATGTCCATGAACCACGTATTGCGTCTCTCCGATCTGATCACCGAAGGCAAGCTGTCCGGCAAACGCGTTTTCATCCGCGCTGACCTGAACGTCCCGCAAGACGACGCAGGCAACATCACTGAAGACACCCGCATCCGCGCATCGGTGCCCGCCATCAAGGCGTCGCTCGACGCGGGCGCGGCCGTCGTGATGGTCACCTCGCACCTGGGACGCCCGACCGAAGGCGATTTCAAGCCCGAAGATTCGCTCGCGCCGGTCGCGCAGCGCCTCTCGGAACTGCTTGGCCGCCCCGTGTCGCTCGTGCAGAACTGGGTCGAAAACGGCGTGAGCGTTGCGCCGGGCCAGCTCGTGCTGCTCGAGAACTGCCGCGTCAATAAAGGCGAAAAAAAGGATTCAGACGAACTCGCGCAAAAAATGGCGAAGCTGTGCGACGTCTACGTGAATGACGCGTTCGGCACCGCGCATCGCGCGGAAGCGACCACGCATGGCATCGCGAAGTACGCGACGGTGGCCTGCGCGGGCCCGCTGCTGGCCGCTGAGCTCGAAGCGCTGGGCAAGGCGCTGGGTGCGCCGAAGCGGCCGCTCGTGGCGATCGTCGCCGGCTCGAAGGTGTCGACCAAGCTGACTATCCTGAAGTCGCTTGGCGACAAGGTCGATCAGTTGATCGTCGGGGGCGGCATCGCGAATACGTTCATGCTTGCCGCGGGCCTGAAGATCGGCAAATCGCTTGCCGAAGCGGATCTGCTCGGCGAAGCGAAGGCGATCATCGAGCAGGCGAAAGCGCGCGGCGCGTCGGTGCCGATTCCGATCGACGTCGTGACCGCGAAGGAGTTTGCGCCGACCGCGAAGGCCGAAATCAAGCAGGTCGCCGACGTGCAAGACGACGACATGATCCTCGACATCGGCCCCGAGACCGCGAAGGTGCTCGCGTCGCAACTCGAGAAGGCCGGCACGATCGTCTGGAACGGCCCGGTCGGCGTGTTCGAATTCGATCAGTTCGGCAACGGCACGAAGACACTGGCGCAAGCCATCGCCAGGTCGCCTGCGTATTCGATCGCGGGCGGCGGCGATACGCTCGCGGCGATCGCCAAGTACGGCATTCACGACAAGGTCAGCTATATCTCGACGGGCGGCGGCGCGTTCCTCGAATTCCTCGAGGGCAAGAAGCTGCCGGCGGTCGAAGTTCTCGAATCGCGGGCCTGAACGTGGCGCAGCGCTCTCCCACCAGCACCACGCGGAAAACGCGCGCCTCGTCGCGTGCGGGATCCTCGGCGGGAGCGCGCGCGCCGAAGAACACCGCGGCGCAAGACGCGCCGCCGCCGCGACCGGCCGATGAAGCGGCGCCCGCCACAGCCGATTCTGCTGTGGCGCTCGCCGGGTCGCCCCCGACCTCGAACATGACGGTGCAACATGCGCCGGCGCAAAATAGCGCGGCAAACCGCGCAGCCGCATCCGATAATCCGACGCCGATGCTCGCCGCGCGACCCAAGCGCGTTGACGCGAGCAGCACAAACGGCGCATACGCCCCGGCAGTACCGGTCGGCGCGCAGCCTCCGCATCCGACTCATAGCGCACTTCCCAGCGATCCCACCCACACGAGGAGACTCATGCATCGCGCCACCAAGATAGTCGCTACCATCGGCCCGGCTTCCAGCACACTGGAAATCCTGAAACAAATGATCGAGGCGGGCCTCGACGTGGTGCGGCTCAACTTTTCGCACGGCACGGCCGACGACCATCGTCAGCGCGCCGAGTTCGTGCGCGAGGCGGCCCGCCAGGTGGGCCGCGAAGTCGGCCTGATGGCCGACCTGCAAGGCCCGAAGATTCGCGTCGGCAAGTTCGAGAACGGTAAGGTGACGCTCGTCGCCGGCAATCCGTTCGTCCTCGACGCTGACTGCGAACTCGGCAACGACGAGCGCGTCGGTCTGGACTATAAAGATTTGCCGCGCGACCTGAAACCGGGCGACGTCCTGCTGCTGAACGACGGCCTGATCGTGCTTAGCGTATCGCGCGTGATCGGCAACGAGATCCACACGGTCGTGAAGATCGGCGGCGATCTGTCGAATAACAAGGGCATCAACCGCCAGGGCGGCGGCCTCACCGCGCCCGCGCTGACCGCGAAGGACATGGAAGACATTCGCACCGCGATGGCGCTTGGCGCGGACTATGTTGCCGTGTCGTTCCCGAAGAACGCGACCGATATGGAAATGGCGCGTCAGCTCGCGAATATCGCGGGCGCGCCGTACGGCATCAAGCCGAAGATGATCGCGAAAATCGAGCGCGCCGAAGCGATTCCGGCGCTGCAAGGCATTCTCGACGCGTCCGACGGCGTGATGGTCGCGCGCGGCGACCTCGCGGTCGAAGTCGGCAACGCGGCGGTGCCGGCGTTGCAAAAGCGCATGATCAAGATGGCGCGCGACTCGAACAAGTTCGTGATCACCGCGACGCAGATGATGGAATCGATGATCCACGCGCCGGTGCCGACGCGCGCCGAAGTGTCCGACGTCGCGAACGCGGTGCTCGATGGCACGGACGCGGTGATGCTGTCCGCGGAATCGGCGGCGGGCAAATACCCGGTGCAAACCATCGAAACGATGGCGGCCATCTGCGTCGAAGCGGAGAAGTCCGAGCACGTCGAACTCGACCGCGACTTCCTCGACCGCACGTTCACGCGGATCGACCAGTCGATCGCGATGGGCGCGTTGTTCACCGCGTATCACCTGGGCGCAAAGGCCATCGTCGCGTTGACCGAGTCCGGCTCGACCGCGCTGTGGATGTCGCGCCACTGGACGCATGTGCCGATCTTCGCGCTCACGCCGCGCATCGGCAGCGAGCGCGCGATGCAGATCTACCGGAACGTGAATCCGCTGCATCTCGATAGCAGCAACGATCGCGACATCGCGTTGCAGCAGGCGCTCGAAGTGGTGGTCGGCAAAGGCTATGCGGCGCGCGGCGACATGGTGGTGCTGACCGTCGGCGAGCCGATGGGCCAGGCGGGCGGCACCAACACGCTGAAGATCGTGCGCGTCGGCGAACCGTATTGAGCGCAGCAGACCCGCACGGGAAACCGTGCGGGCAAGTAGCACGCAGAAGAAACACGCAGAAGAAACACGCCCGAGATCAGTTGTTCATAAAAGGCGGTTTATAAACGGCATCGCGAGGCAGGTCGCCCATCCCGAGAGAGGCGGCACATCGCGCGGCGCGCGCGTCGGACATTCCGGATGCGCACGCGTCGCGCCGAGCGCGCAGGGATGCGGCCTGCTTCACGTAAAATTGCGAATTCGACGCAATGGATGCCTTGGGCAAAGGTTTTCGTTTGAAATCCAAGGAGTAGCACATGCCTCTCGTATCAATGCGTCAATTGCTGGACCACGCGGCCGAAAACGGCTACGGTTTGCCGGCATTCAACGTGAATAACCTGGAACAGGTGCAGGCCATCATGTCGGCGGCGGACCAGGTCGGCGCGCCGGTGATCATGCAGGCGTCGGCGGGTGCGCGCAAATATGCGGGCGAGCCGTTCCTGCGTCATCTGATCGAAGCGGCGGTCGAGTCGTATCCGCACATTCCGGTCGTGATGCACCAGGATCACGGGCAATCGCCGGGAGTATGCATGGCGGCGATCCGCAGCGGTTTCACGAGCGTGATGATGGACGGCTCGCTGGAGGCGGACGGCAAGACGGTCGCGTCGTATGAGTACAACGTCGGCGTGTCGAAGAAGGTCGTCGAAGCGGCGCATTCGATCGGCGTGACGGTCGAAGCGGAGCTCGGTGTGCTGGGTTCGCTGGAAACGATGAAGGGCGACAAGGAAGACGGCCACGGCGCCGAGGGTACGATGACGCGCGAGCAACTGCTGACGGACGTCGAGCAGGCCGCCGATTTCGTGAAGCTCACGCAGTGCGACGCGCTCGCGATTGCGATCGGCACGTCGCATGGCGCGTACAAGTTTTCGAAGAAGCCGACCGGCGATATCCTGTCGATCCAGCGCATCAAGGAAATTCACCAGCGCATCCCGAACACGCACCTCGTGATGCACGGTTCGTCGTCGGTGCCGCAGGAACTGCTGGCAGAGATTCGCGAGTTCGGCGGCGATATGAAGGAAACCTACGGCGTGCCGGTCGAAGAGATTCAGGAAGGTATCAAGCACGGCGTGCGCAAGGTCAATATCGATACCGATTTGCGCCTGGCGATCACCGGCGCGATTCGCCGCTACTTCGCGGAGAACCCGTCGAAGTTCGATCCGCGCGACTACCTGAAGCCGGCGCGCGAAGCGGCGAAGAAAGTCTGTCTGGACCGCTTCGTCGCCTTCGGCTGCGAAGGCCAGGCGGGCAAGATCAAGCCGACGCCGCTGGACAAGATGGCGGAGAAGTACAAAGCGGGCGATCTGACCCAGGTCGTCCGCTAAGCGGTTGAGCGAAGCGGCGCGGGCGCATGCGAAGCGCCTTGCCCGCGCGCGTCGCGGCGGCCAGCCGGTTTGACGGGCTGGCCGCATAGCAGTTGAGTTGCATCGCCGTTCCCGCTTGACCCGGGGAACGGCGTTTCCCTTTTGTCAGGGCAGTGTTTTTGCCTCATTTTTTGCATGACTTTTACGAGCCACGACGATGTCTACCCTTTACGAATCCACGCTTCGCTCGCTGCCGCTGCTGGGCCGCGGCAAGGTCCGCGACAACTATGCGGTGGGCAATGACAAGCTGCTGATCGTCACGACCGACCGTCTGTCGGCGTTCGACGTGATCATGGGCGAGCCGATTCCGGACAAGGGCCGCGTGCTGAACCAGATGGCCAACTTCTGGTTCGACAAGCTGAAGGACATTGTGCCGAACCACCTGACGGGCGTCGCGCCGGAATCGGTCGTCGCGCCGGACGAAGTGGAACAGGTGAAGGGCCGTGGGGTCGTCGTGAAGAAGCTCGAGCCGATTCTCGTCGAAGCGGTCGTGCGCGGCTATCTGGCCGGCAGCGGCTGGAAGGACTATCAGGCCACCGGCGCGATCTGCGGCGTCGAGCTGCCGCCGGGCCTGCAGAATGCGCAGAAGCTGCCCGAGCCGATCTTTACGCCGGCGGCGAAGGCCGAAATGGGCCACCACGACGAGAACATCACCTATAACGAGATGGAGCGCCGGATCGGCACCGAGCTGTCGGCGACGATCCGCGACATTTCGATTCGCCTGTACAAGGAAGCGGCCGATTTTGCCGCGACGCGCGGCATCATCATCGCGGATACGAAGTTCGAGTTCGGCCTTGATAACCATGGCAAGCTGTATCTGATGGACGAAGCGCTGACTGCCGATTCGTCGCGCTTCTGGCCCGCCGATGAGTACAAGGTCGGCACGAACCCGCCGTCGTTCGACAAGCAGTTCGTGCGCGACTGGCTGGAGACGCAACCGTGGAAGAAGGAGCCGCCGGCGCCGAAGCTGCCCGGCGACGTGATCGCAAAGACCGCCGACAAGTACCGCGAGGCGCTCGAGCGGTTGACCGGGCAGCAGTTGGTCTGAGGTTGGTCTGATCGCGGGCCTGACGGCTGGCTGATGACCCGCCTCGCGACTCGCTTGACTGATCGCCGGCGCAAGCGGCGCTGGTATCTGTATCGCACCCGTGACGGACGGGGGAAGGAATCTGTGGAAAATGAGTGACGTTCAAACCGCGCATACGCACGATGCGCCGCTCGTCGGCGTGCTGATGGGCTCCAGCTCCGACTGGGAAGTGATGAAGCACGCGGTCGCGCTGTTGCAGGAATTGGGTGTGCCGTACGAGGCGAAGGTCGTCTCCGCGCACCGGATGCCCGACGAGATGTTCGCGTACGCGGAGTGCGCGCGCGAGCGCGGCCTGCGCGCGATTATCGCGGGCGCGGGCGGCGCCGCGCACCTGCCTGGCATGTTGGCCGCGAAAACGACGGTGCCGGTGCTCGGTGTGCCGGTTGCGAGCAAATATCTGAAGGGCGTCGATTCGCTGCATTCGATCGTGCAGATGCCCAAGGGTGTGCCGGTCGCGACGTTCGCGATCGGCGAAGCGGGCGCGGCGAACGCGGCGCTGTTCGCGGTATCGATTCTCAGCGGCACGCTGCCGGAATATGTGGAAAAGCTTGCCGCGTTCCGCGTGCGCCAGAATCAGGCCGCGCATGCGATGGTGCTGCCCGCGCTGTGAGCGCGGCACAATCGCGTCACAATCCATTTGCGATAAGGTTCATTGCCCCACTGGCCGCCTGCTGCAAGCGGCGGCCCGATCGATGCCGGATCCGACCACGAAGATGAGTTCAGACAACACCCCGGTTTCACCGATTCTGCCTGGCGCCTGGCTCGGCATGGTTGGCGGCGGCCAGCTCGGCCGCATGTTCTGTTTTGCCGCGCAGGCGATGGGCTATCGCGTCGCCGTGCTCGATCCGGACGAAACGAGTCCTGCCGGCTCGGTCGCGGACAAGCATTTGCGCGCGGCCTACGATGACGAAGCGGCGCTCACCGAACTCGCGCGGCTATGCGCGGCGGTATCGACGGAGTTCGAGAACGTGCCGGCCACGAGCCTCGACTTTCTGGCGCGATCGACGTTCGTGAGCCCGGCGGGCCGTTGCGTTGCGATTGCGCAAGACCGGATCGCGGAGAAGCGTTTTATTGCCGCGTCGGGCGTGTCGGTTGCGCCGCATGTGGTGATCGAGTCGTCGGACGCGCTGGCCGCGATCGAGGATGCGGCGCTCGACGCGGTGTTGCCCGGCATTCTGAAAACCGCGCGCCTCGGCTACGACGGCAAGGGTCAGGTGCGCGTTTGCAATGCGGACGAAGTGCGCGAAGCGCACGCGTCGCTCGGCGGCGTCGCCTGTGTGCTCGAGAAGCGCTTGCCGCTGAAGCTTGAAGTGTCGGCGCTGATTGCGCGCGGCGCGAACGGCGGGTCGGTCGTGTATCCGCTTGCGCAGAATGCGCACCGCAACGGTGTGCTGTCGCATACGATCGTTCCCGCGCCGGATGCCAGCGCGACGCTCGTGACCCAGGCGCAGCAGGCCGCGTTGCGGATTGCCGACAAGCTGGGCTATGTCGGCGTGCTGTGCGTCGAGTTCTTCGTGCTCGACGATGGTTCGCTCGTCGCCAACGAAATGGCGCCGCGGCCGCACAACTCCGGCCACTATACGGTCGATGCCTGTGCGACGAGCCAGTTTGAGCAGCAGGTGCGCGCGATGACCGCGATGCCGCTTGGCGACACGCGTCAGCATTCGCCGGCCGTGATGCTGAACATCCTCGGCGATGTGTGGTTTGCGGGCAGCGCGAAGGATGCAAAGAGCGCGCGCAGCGGCCCGGCGGTGACGCCGCCATGGCACGAAGTCGCCGCGATGCCGTCGGCGCGTTTGCATCTGTATGGCAAGGAGGATGCGCGTCCCGGCCGTAAGATGGGGCATGTGAACTTCACCGCTGCGACGCTCGACGAGGCGCGTACGGCCGCCCGCGATTGCGCGCGGTTGCTGCATATCCCGACGAGCTGACGCCGCTTCCACGATGCCGGATCAACCGAACCCGTCTGGCGGCGCGCCGGGCGCGCCAGAATCTCGCGACAGCGGCGACACGCGCGCGACGATCGATGCCGCGCAGATCGATCATGCGGCGGCGTTGCTCGACGCGGGCGAACTGGTCGCATTTCCGACCGAAACTGTCTATGGCCTGGGTGGCGATGCGGAAAGCCCGGCAGCGGTCGGCCGCATCTATGCGGCAAAAGGACGGCCGGCGAATCATCCGGTGATCGTGCATCTCGCGCCGCATGGCGACCCGCGCTACTGGGTCGAACAGTTGCCCGCCGATGCGCAGCGGCTTATCGATGCGTTCTGGCCGGGCCCGCTCACGCTGATTCTCAAGCGCGCGGCGCATATCCCGTCCGCTGTCAGCGGCGGTCAGGATTCAGTCGGCCTGCGGTGCCCGTCGCATCCCGTCGCACAGGCGTTGCTCGACGCATTCAGCGCACGCCGCGGCGGACACGGTGGCATTGCGGCGCCGTCCGCGAACCGCTTCGGACATGTCAGCCCGACCACCGCGCAGCACGTGCGCGACGAGTTTGGCTCGGCCATTCATGTGCTCGATGGCGGCCCGTCGAAAGTCGGCATCGAATCGACAATTGTCGATCTGTCGCGCGGTTTCCCGGCGCTGCTGCGGCCGGGACACGTGACGCCGCAAGACATCGCCGACGTGCTCGGCGCGATGCCGCGGCTGGCGGACGGTGCCGACGCTACCGCGCCGCGCGCGTCGGGCACGTTGAAGGCGCACTATGCGCCGCGCACGCCGCTCGCGCTTATGCCGTTCGATGCGCTCAAGCCGCTGCTCGTGGCGGCGCGCGCCGCGCATGAGCGCGTTGCACTGGTCGCGCGGGCATCGCGTGCCGGGCATTGGGCGGACGCCAAAGACGTGCACTTTGTTGCCGCGCCGGAAGACCCCCACGTTTATGCGCGAGACCTTTACGGCCTGTTGCGCGCGCTCGACCGCGCGAACGTCACGCGCATCCTGATCGAAAAGCTGCCGGATACGGTCGAGTGGATCGCGGTGAACGACCGGCTCGGGCGAGCGGCCGCTGCGTTCGAGGCGTCTGATTAGCTTGTCGCGAGCGGCGCGCAGGTGACGCGATCCGAGGCGATAAAAAACGCCCAGCGATACATCAAGCTGGGCGTTTTTGTCAGAACGAACGGCGCGCTTCTCTACATCGCGCGATTACTTCCCAAGCCCCGTCGCGGCGATCGTCTGCTCGGCTGTCGTCGCGAACAACGCGTGCAAATGCGTGGTCGGGTGAATCGTATCGGCGAACATGTAGCTCTGGTCCGCACCCGCGACCGTGTACAACTGCGGCGAGCAGAATAGCGACGACGCGAACGCGCTCGGGTCCGACTCGCCGAACTGCGCCGCCGCGGCCTGCATGTCAGCCAGTCTGCAAGCGGTGCCGGTGTTGGACACCGCGAAACCGTTCGCCTGATAGTTCGCCACTGCACCGTCGATGAATTGATCGGTCTGCAGGTAGATCACCTTGCTCATCAGATTGGTGGCGACCAGCGTGCCCTGAAGCGACTGGTTGAATGCACCGACCAGTGTCTTGAACAACTGCTGACCCGACGCGCCCGAATTGATGCCGAGCGGCGTCACCGCGATATCCGGCACGTTCGCGACCACGACGTGCGTCGCGCCATTCGCGAGAATCGGCGCGACGACCTGTTGCACCATTTGCTGCGCAGTGGCCACCAATGTGTTGGCGGCCGCGCCAACTGCTTGCAGCGTGGCCGTGTTCGGATCGACGCCCTGCGCGACCGCGGCCGCAATGGTCGCCTGCGCCGTTTCCGCCGCGACTAGCACGTCGTTCGCGCCGCCTTCGACCAGCACCAGTTGGCCCGCGTTGAAGCCGCCATGCGCGCTCAGATAGTTCTGCACCTGCGTCGCGACCGGCACCGTGGTCGCCTGCGCATACGACGGTTGCCCTGCCGGCGCATGACCGATCCCGTCCGCGCCGATCACGAGCGCACCGCCTTGCGCGTAACCGAACCCCGATGACGCGACAAGCGGTTGACCGAAGCCGCCAAGATAAGCAGGCGTCAGCGTGCCGCCGTAATACTCAGCGACCTTCTGCGTCCAGATTTCACCCGGGTTCGTCGTGAATCGGCCACCGCCGAAGTTTGCCTGGATCACCGGCGAGTACGTACCGACATCCGACAGGCTTGTGCCGAACGACACGACCTGCAGATTGACGCCGCCGGCCGGCGTGCTGCTCGCATTGTTATTGTCTCCGCCGCCGCCGCACGCGGCGAGCACCGCGACCGCGGCACCCGCGATGCCGATTTGCGCGGCGCGCCGCAGGCGTGATGGCTGTGATGCTTGCTTCATGTTGTCTCCGATCTTCTCGTATATGTAGTGGGCATTGCGAGCCCTTTATCGCAAGCTGCGCGCGCGGCGTGCGTGACGCGGGCGGTCAGCCTGCAGAACGGTTCCGGTCCGGGTGATTGGCTAGTAGAACGGCATTCCTGGCGGTTACTTGAGCACAAGCACGCGGTCCTTTGCGTGGTTTGATTTTCCAGGCATTGCGCCTGTCATCGGCGGCGCGCGCTCGCATGTGTGCTGGCGTGCGATGCTGCGGTTGAGCCGCGCGGACAGGTGATGTCTGCACGTATGCAATGCGGATCGCACCGGCTATCGACACGAGCCGGGCGCCCGGGTGCGATGGCGAGCGCAAGCAAGCCGGCAGTGAAGCATGAGTCTCTCCCTCCGTGGTCTGCGCCGCCGCATGGCGCGGTCGGCGCGATCGTTCTAGTTTGATTGGCGCGGGTCCGATATCGAACGCGAGGTGCTCGCGCGATCTGCGCTGCGGTGATGCGCCGTGCGCATTCACTCGCCGTTCATGCGCGTTTCCTCGACGCGACAAACGCTGCCCGACAGCGTACACGGTTCACGGCCGCACGCGCGTGCGCATTGCTAGAAGGATTCCTCAATGCGCGCCGCGGCGATTCGGGTTTTTCCTTAGCTTGCTGCGCGGCTCGGCGACAGGTTCGGCGAGCGATTCAGTGAGCGCGGCCTGCGGCCCCTGGTAGACCCATTCGAGCAGGCTGTCGTGTGCGTCGCGCGCGGCCTCCGCACGCGGATCGTTGATCAGGCTGACGACGACATAGCTGAAGCCATCGGCGGAAGCGACGTAGCCCGCGATCGCGCGCACGTCGCGCAGCGTACCGGTCTTGATATGCGCATTGCCGTTGACCGGCTCGCGCGTCAGCCGGTTTCGCATCGTGCCGTCGACGCCGACGATGGGCAGCGAATCGACGAACACTTGCGCGACCGGACTTGCATTGGCCGACTGCAACAGTTCGGCAAGCGACAGCGCGGTGATAGCTTCGTTGCGCGACAGGCCCGAGCCGTTCTCGAGCGACAGGTACTCGGTCGACAGCGCGCTGTTTCGCAGGAACGATTCGATCGCACGAGCGGACTTCGCGGGCGTTGCCGGTGGTTTGCTTTCGACAGCGCCGATCGTCAGGAACAGGTTGCGCGCCATTGTGTTGTTGCTGAATTTATTGATGTCGTGAACGATGTCCGACAGCGTCGGGCCCAGGTGGGTCGCGACGAGCCGCGCGCCGACCGGCACCGCGCCTTCACGCGTCGTGCCATTGAATGTGCCGCCAGTCTGTTTCCACAGCGCGAGGAAGCCGCCGGCGAAAAACGCCGAATGGTCGAGCGTCGCGACATTGATCGTGCGGTCGCCGCAGCGCAGCGGGTAGTTGCCGTCGAATGATGCGGTCACGATGCCGCCGGCCTCGGGGGTCACGACCGGATTGAGCGCGTCCAGCTGGCCGCGGCATGGGCCGTCGGTCGCGTGCAGATGATTGTCGATCTGCAGTTGCGCGAGCGCGGGCAGCACGTCGATCGCGACCGTGCCATCGGGCGACGGCGTCAGCGTGAACGACAGCGACTTGAACGCATACAGCAGCGGGTCCGGGCCGACGTTGTACGGCGCTTCGGTGTCGTCGTCGAATGCGGGCAGGTCGCGCGTGGACGGATCGAAGAAACGCTTGTCGAGCACGAGCGCGCCGTCGATGCCGGCGATGCCCGCGTTGTGAATCTTCTGCACGAGGTCGATCAGTTCCTCGGGCACGAGTTTCGGGTCGCCGGTGCCCTGAATGTACAGATTGCCGTGCAGCACGCCGTTCGCATCGAGGTTACCGTCCGCATACGCGGTCGTGCGCCAGCGATAGTCCGCGCCGAGCATCGACAGGCCTGCGTACGTGGTGACGAGCTTCATCGTCGATGCGGGCAACATCGGCTTGCCGGCGTTCAGCGCGAGGAGCGGCGTGTGATCGCCCACTTTTTCGACGACCACGCTCACCGACGACAGCGGCACATGTGCGCGCCGCAAGCCTGCCATGACCGCCGACGGCAGCACGGTGGTTACGTTGACCGATGGGTGCTGGGTTTTCTTGCGCGCCTGAGCGGGCGCTGCGCACACGAGCGCAGCCGATGCGAATAGCACGGCCGCGGCGCGCGCCGCATGATGCGTGCGTGCGGTTGCGGTTGCGTTCGGGTTCGCCGATATGACGCTGGACGGCGCGGCGGCAGTTGCGGAGTACCCAACAACCGAACCGGTGACGGACTTGCCGCGCGAGAATAATCGTGCGTACGAGAAAACGCGGGCGGACAGGCGGCGGATGGACAAACGGGCAATGGCGGACGATGAAGCGGGCGTCATTTACGGTCGATCTTCGGGAAAGCTTTCGTATTCGGTTCTTGCAGCGGCGCGCGATGCCCACGCGGTGGATTGTCTGCGGCTGGCAGTCAGAGTGCAAGCGCCAGGTGCGGGGTGAAGCGCAAACGCAACTGTGCGCATCGTCCCACGCACCACGCGGGTCGCGCCAGCGCGAATCGCGCAAAAGCGTTCATTGTAGAGATATGCCGAGCCGCTGCATAAAAAGGTTAATGCGAAAGCCAACCCGAAAGCCAATGTGAAGCTGCTGCGCGCGAGCTTGCGTAAGCGGGGGCTAGAATGCAGGCATCGCGTCCTGTTCACGAAAACCATGCGGATACTGCTTGTCGAAGATGACCGGATGATCGCCGAAGGCGTACGCAAGGCGCTGCGCGGCGAAGGCTTCGCGGTCGACTGGGTGCAGGACGGCGAATCGGCGCTGCGCGCCGCATCCGGCGAACCGTACGATCTGTTGCTGCTCGATCTCGGCTTGCCCAAGCGCGACGGCCTCGATGTCCTGCTCACGTTGCGCAAGCGCGGTCTGTCCGTGCCGGTGCTGATCGTCACTGCGCGCGACGCGGTGGCCGACCGTGTGAAAGGCCTCGACGCAGGCGCCGACGATTATCTCGTGAAGCCGTTCGATCTCGACGAACTCGGTGCGCGAATGCGTGCGCTGATCCGTCGCCAGTCCGGCCGCAGCGATTCGACCATCCGTCATGGCACGCTGACACTCGACCCGGCGTCGCATCAGGTGACGCTGGATGGCGCGCCGGTCGCGCTGTCCGCGCGCGAGTTCGCCCTGCTTGCCGCGCTGCTCGCACGGCCGGGCGCGGTGCTGTCGAAAACCCAGCTCGAGGAAAAAATGTACGGCTGGGGCGAGGAGATCGGCAGCAACACGGTCGAGGTGTACATTCACGCGCTGCGCAAGAAGCTCGGTTCGGACCTGATTCGCAACGTACGCGGCCTGGGCTACATGATCGCGAAGGAAGCCTGACACGATGCGTTCGATTCGCCGTCAACTATTGTTCTGGCTGCTTGCAATCGTGTTGCTCGGCGTCGGTATCGCGGGCTGGCTGATTTATCGGCAGGCCCTCGCCGAAGCCAACGAACTGTTCGATTATCAGCTGCAGGAAATCGCGGCGGCGCTGCCCGCCGAACCGTTTTCGCAAATCCTCAGTTCCCGCGATACGGGCGACGAAGGGATCGTGCTGCAAATCTGGAATCGCAACGGCATGCTGATGTACTACTCGCATCCGCGCGCGCCGCTCGCGCCGCGCGCGGAGCTCGGCTTCTCGACCGAGCGCACCGATCGCGGCGACTGGCGCGTGTACGGCGCGATCGTCGGTGACAACGTCGTGCAGCTCGCGCAGCCGCTGTCGGTGCGCAACCGGCTGGCGGCGAACGTCGCGCTGCGCACGCTGTGGCCGCTGATTGTGCTGCTGCCGCTACTCGGCGTCGCGGTGTGGGGCGTGGTCGGCCGCGGGCTCGCGCCGCTGCGCCGTGTGACCGGTGCGCTCGACACACGCCATCCTGAAGCGCTGGACCCATTACCCGACGCGCGTTTGCCGCTCGAAGTGCGGCCGCTCGTGCGCGCACTGAACGGTCTGCTCGAGCGGCTTGCGGTGGCGCTCGATACGCAAAAGGCGTTTGTCGCCGACGCCGCGCACGAACTGCGCACGCCGCTCGCCGCGGTGCAGATTCAGGCGCAGCTTGTCGCGCGCGCACACGACGATGCGGCTCGTAGCGAAGCGCTCGCCGATCTGCAAGCTGGCGTCACGCGTGCGACGCGCCTTGCCGAACAGTTGCTTGCCCTCGCACGCGCGGAACCGGACGGCCGGGAAGCGGCAAATGAGATCGATCTCGATACGCTGCTGCATGACTGCGTCGCAGCCTATGCGCCGCTTGCGCAGCGGCGCGGCGTCGATCTCGGCATCGAGGCGAGCGAACCTGCGTTCGTGCGCGGCGACACGGAAGCACTGCGCGTGCTCTTCAACAACCTGATCGACAACGCGACCAAATACACGCCGGGCGGCGGGCGCGTGGATGTTTGCCTGCGCGTGGCGGACAGCCGCCCGGTCGTGACGATCGCAGATAGCGGCCCGGGTATTCCACCAGAAGAACGCGATCGCGTGTTCGATCGTTTCTATCGCGTCGGCTCGGGCGCAAACCGTGCGCGTACCGATGTGGCCGGCAGCGGCCTCGGCCTCGCGATCGTGCGGCGCATCGCGCTTCAGCATGACGCGACCGTGACGCTCGGCGACGCGCGGGCGGGCGGGCTGCTCGTCACCGTGACGTTTTGAAACCCCTTTCTTTATCACTATTTTCCGCAACGGTCTGTTTAAGATTGCTTTAAGTGACCCCGCGTACTCTGCGACACATCGAGAACCACTCTCCCTGTCTGGAGTACAACGATGAACGCAAAAACTCTGTCCCGCAGTGCTGTCGCTGTGGCTGTCGCGGTTGCGCTGTCGGCCGGCTATGTAGCCGGGCGCCACAACGTGCATACGCCAGAAGTCATTCAGCCGGCGCAGGCTGCTGCTGCGATGATGCCGGCCGAAGCGGCCGCCAAAACCGGCATTCCCGATTTCTCGGGCCTCGTTGAAACGTACGGGCCGGCCGTGGTCAATATCAGCGCGAAGCATGTTGTGAAGCACACCGCGTTGCGTGGTGGCAGCGGCAGCAACAGCAACCAGCAATTGCCGATCGATCCTAGCGATCCGTTCTACCAGTTCTATCGCCACTTTTTCGGCAACGTGCCGGGCATGCAAGGCGGCCAGGGCGGTGACGACGGCGGCGACACGCCCGACCAGCCGAGCGCGAGTCTTGGTTCCGGCTTCATCATCAGCAGCGACGGGTACATTCTGACCAATGCGCACGTCGTCGACGGTGCAAATGTGGTTACCGTGAAACTGACCGACAAGCGCGAGTATCACGCGAAGGTTGTCGGCGCGGACAAGCAGTCGGATGTCGCGGTGCTGAAGATCGATGCGAAGGACCTGCCGACCGTGAAGATCGGTGACCCGCGTCAAAGCAAGGTGGGTCAGTGGGTCGTTGCGATCGGCTCGCCGTACGGCTTCGACAACACGGTGACCTCGGGCATCATCAGCGCGAAATCGCGCTCGCTGCCGAACGAAAATTACACGCCGTTCATCCAGACCGACGTGCCGGTGAATCCGGGTAACTCCGGCGGCCCGCTCTTCAACCTGCAAGGCGAGGTGATCGGCATCAACTCGATGATCTACTCGCAGACCGGCGGCTTCCAGGGTCTTTCGTTCGCCATCCCGATCAATGAGGCGATGAAGGTCAAGGACGATCTGGTGAAGACCGGCCACGTGAGCCGCGGACGCCTGGGCGTCGCGGTGCAGGGCCTGAACCAGACGCTGGCCGACTCGTTTGGCCTGAAACAGCCGCAAGGCGCGCTCGTCAGTTCGGTCGACAAGGATGGCCCGGCGGCGAAGGCTGGCTTGCAGCCTGGTGACGTCATCACCTCGGTGAATGGCACGCCGGTCACGGACTCGTCGGATCTGCCGTCGCAGATCGCAAACCTGAAACCGGGCAGCAGCGCCGACCTGACCGTGTGGCGCGACAAGGCGTCGAAAGACATCAAGGTGACGATTGGCTCGTTCTCGGACACGACGGTCGCGTCGAACGACGAGTCGGCGACGCAGGTGCAAGGGCGCCTCGGCGTCGCGGTGCGTCCGCTGACGCCGCAGGAAAAGAGCGGCGCGTCGGTGTCGCACGGGTTGCTCGTGCAGCAGTCGGGCGGCGCGGCGGCAAGCGCGGGCATTCAGCCCGGCGACGTGATCCTCGCGGTGAACGGCCGTCCGGTGTCGAACGTCGAGCAGCTGAAGCAGGCGGTATCGAAGGCGGGTGACAGCCTTGCGCTGCTGATCCAGCGCGATAACGCGCAGATTTTCGTACCGGTCGACCTCGGCTGATCGTGCGAAAGAACCTGCCGGCGGGACGCGGCCACGCGCCGCCTCCCGCCGCGCGGTAAGAAAGGAGCGGCCGACGGGTATGCCGCTTGCTGCTCCGGTTTTGTCGACTGTTCGGGTGATCCCGAAATAGGAGCTAACCAAATGGAGAAGCATCAGCAGTACTTTCCGCGCCGTTTGGCCGCAGTCGTTGCGGCCGCAGCACTTTCTCTCGGTTTCGCATCGGGCGCGTTCGCGCAAGGCGCAAACGGCGTCACCGGCGGCTCGACCGGCGACAACACCAGCGCCGGCAATGTAAACGGCAACGGCCTGCCGCAAATTCAGCAGCAAGGTGGCGTGTCGTACACGTCGGGCGGCGTCGGCCTTGACGAGTCGCATGCGCTGCGCGCGGCGGAACATGACTGGCCGCTGTCGCTGCGTTTCACGGGACCCACCTCCGATTATCTGGCTGACGTCCATGTGAAGATCGCCGACACGCACAGTGGCGATGTGCTCAGTGCGACATCACGCGGCCCGTATATGCTCGTCAAGTTGCCTCCGGGCCGTTACACCGTGCAGGCGTCATATGAAGACCGCGCGCAGACGCGGAGCATCACCGTGCCGGCGAAGGGCACCACCAAGGCGGATTTCTCCTGGCAGACGCAGTAAGGCGGAAAACCGGCGTATCCGGGCGAATGTCGCGCGGCGTCGGTCAGGTTGTTGCAAGCGTGCGGGAACGCGCGCAATCCACGACGGTTTGATCGATAATGAAGCCACGGACTTCCAGGTCCGTGGCTTTTCGTTTTTGAAAGCGCGTTTGAAAGATCGGCGACTTTGCTGCAGGTGCACAAGCGCTGGTCCCGCGCAAGATCAGATTCGTTCCGGAGCAGGTGAGATGAGCGGTGTTCCGACTGACGGCGGCGAAAGCCGCGGTGCCTCGCAGGAGCCAGGCGCCGCGCGCCATGGCGCGCGGCCGGACGCAGCGGCGGCGGGCCAGCCTGCCGAACATCGTGTCAGCATTTCACCCAATCGCCACCGGGTACGCGTGATTCATCGAGGCATCACGGTCGCTGACACCCAGTCCGCGCTGACGCTCGTTGAAACCGGCGTGCCCGACGTCTTCTACTTCCCGCGCGCTGATGTCAACATGGCACGCCTCGAGCGTTCGACCCATTCGTCCCGATGTCCGCACAAAGGTGACGCATCGTATTTTCATCTGCGTACTGAGGACGGAATCGTGGAAAACGCCGCGTGGAGTTATGAGGCCCCGATCGACGGAGCCGTGCAGATAAAAGGGTATCTGGCGTTTTACGCGTCGCGCGTCGACCGCATCGATCAGACTTCCTGATCCCGCGGTTGTGAGCACATCGGGAGGCGGCCATGGAACTGACCAACGCGGTAAGAATTCCGCTTGCACAGTCCGAAGTCTGGGACGCGATGCAGGATCTTGCGTTGTTGCGTGCAAGCCTCGATAACTGCGAGTCGTTCACTCGGCTGGCGGGCGGTGAATATGCACTGGCGCTGACGGTGCCGCTCGGACCTTTGCGCGCGCATTATGAAGTGCGTGCTCATGTTGCGAGCGATAACGGCACGGTCGCCGACCAGCCGCATCGTACGCTGAACTTCAAGGCGCGCGCGGGCGGGGTCGGTTCGCTGCGCGGCCAGATCGACGTCGCGTTGCGCGCCGACGATGAGACCCCGGGCAACCCGCCGAGCACGCGCATCGACTACGCGGTATGGGCCACGTCAACCGGGCCGCTTGCCGAATTGCCGGCGCGACAGATCGAGAATGCGCTGCACGAGCTCGCGGACGATTTTTTCACCGAGTTTTGCGCGGTCGTGCAGGCGAAGCACGGGCAGGGACCGAACCAGTCGCGCGGTACGCCGCCGCGTCGGCAGCATGTGTTCCTGCGGCCGATCAGCCTTGCCGGCGTCGCGCGCCGCGCGCGGCACGATCATGGCGGCGCGCTGTCCGGCCGCGCGATACATTCGACGCTCGGCGCGCGTGCGCATCATGAACACCCACCGCACGTACTCCCGCATTGGGCGTGGGCCGCGATGATTTTTTTCGTCGCGTTGCTGTTGTACGTCGCGCGCTGGTTCAGCGGCAGCTAGGACACTGCGCGCCGGGCGTGACGCGTTAAAGGCGCCCGGCGGCGGCCATCACGCTGCCCACATCACGCCGCCGGTTACTCGCTGGACCCGATGCGCAACGACGGGCCGAATCGCAATGCGTCGACCACCGCCTCGACCATCTCGCGCGCGTACTTGCCGTAGTCGACCGAGCATGGCAGAAACAGCATGTCGCGCAACGCGCCGCTGACGAACGAATGCAGGATCGATGCCGCGCGCGTCGTGTTCAGATCGGCCGGCAACTGCCCCTTCGATACCGCATTGCGCAGCCCGCCCTGGATGTTCGCGAGCCCTTCGCGCATATCGTTCTGATGGCGCGCCATGACCGGCCCCATCTCTTCAACGAACTCGCATTTCAGAAAAAGGATGTCGAACACGCGGCGCTGCCGCGAATCGATCGCGGTGTTGCGCAGCACGACCGTGAGGATGTCGATCAGCTTGCCGAGCGGATCCGGTTCCTGCGGATCGAGCGATGCCGCTTTCAGTTCGTCGAGCGGCATCAGCACCCGATCGAACATCGCGGTGAAAAGATCGCCTTTGTTTTCGAAATGCCAGTAGATCGCGCCGCGCGTGACACCCGCGGTCTGTGCGATATCTGACAGCGAAGTGCGAGAAACCCCCTTCTCGAAGAACACCTTTTCGGCCGCATCGAGAATGCGGCTTCGCGTTTCCAGTGCCTCTTCCTTGGTTCGTCGGACCATATCTTCAGACTACCTGTATTGCTGGATTTCCCTGAGGTTTTTAAACGTCGATGATAAGGATCATCTCGTGTAGTCGTTCTCACGGAAACTACTGTTCCATGGATGCGCGCCAATCCAGCGCGGATAAACTTTTACATGCATTCGTGAACGTATCTATAATAGCACCCTAAACGATCGGATGACCCAGCTCACCCGACCGGTTAATATCCGTCACTGTTGCTTTCAAACACCTTTACGCCACCCTTCCGAAGGGTGCGCGGTGCGGCATTTTCCCGGTTTGGCGCATTCCAGAGTGCGGTGCTCCCGCAGCAAACGGCATCCATGGGCTTCCCGGTCGGGGGCGTCGCAAGACGCCTGTGCGCACCGTCGTCATCCTGGTAGCCGGTGCGCGCTATTCCTTCTCAGTCTCTGACAGAGGTCGTTCCATGCGCGTCAAACGGGTTCCTATCCGCTGGGCTTCGTTCAGCCTGCTTCCTGCCGCGGCGCTTGCCGTCATGCTGGCGGCCTGCGGACCAAAACAATCAGTTCCTCCGCCGCAAGACCCCGAAGTGGGCATCGTGACCGTCCAGCCGACGCCGGTGCCTGTGATCACCGAACTGCCCGGCCGCACCAGTGCGTACCTCGTCGCGCAGGTGCGCGCGCGGGTCGATGGCATCGTGCTGCGGCGCGAGTTCATCGAAGGCAGTGAGGTGAAGGCCGGCCAGCGGCTGTACAAGATCGACCCGGCGCCGTATATCGCCGCGCTGAACAACGCGAAGGCGGCGCTTGCGAAGGCGCAGGCGAATCTCGCCACGACCACCGCGCAGGCGAACCGCTACAAGGTGCTGGTCGCCGCGAACGCGGTCAGCAAGCAGGACTACGACAACGCGGTCGCCTCGGAAGGCCAGGCGGCGGCGGACGTCGCCGCGGGCAAGGCGTCGGTCGATACCGCGCAGATCAACCTCGGTTATACGGACGTCGTGTCGCCGGTCTCGGGCCGCGTCGGTATTTCGCAGGTCACGCCGGGCGCTTATGTGCAGGCGAGTCAGGCGACGCTGATGTCGACCGTGCAGCAACTTGACCCCATGTACGTCGACCTCACGCAGTCGAGCCGGCAGGGGCTGCTGCTGCGCCGCGAAGTGCAGAGCGGGCGGCTGAAGACCACCGGCCCGAACGCGGCGAAAGTCACGCTGATTCTCGAAGACGGCCGGCCCTACAGCGAAACGGGCAAGCTGCAGTTCACCGACGTCACCGTCGACCAGACCACCGGCTCGGTGACGATTCGCGCGATCTTCGACAACAAGGACCGCGTGCTGCTGCCGGGCATGTTCGTGCGTGCGCGCATCGAGGAAGGCATCAACGAGGCCGCGCTGCTCGTGCCGCAGATCGGTGTCACGCATGACCAGAAGGGACAACCTACCGCGCTCGTCGTCGACAAGGACAACAAGGTCGAACTGCGCACCCTCGTCACGTCACGCACCTACGGCCCCTACTGGGTGGTCGAGGACGGTCTGAAGCCGGGCGATCGCGTGATCGCGCAGGGCGTCGACAAGGTGCGTCCGGGCATGAAGGTCAGAACCGTTGCCGCGCAGCTTCCCGCCACCCCCGCTTCCGATGCGGCAGGACAAGCCGCGCCGGCCGCCTCCGCTGCATCGGGCGCGTAATAACAGGGAGCCTGTTACATGGCAAAGTTCTTTATCGATCGCCCGATCTTTGCATGGGTGATCGCCATCGTGCTGATGCTGGCGGGTCTTGCGTCGATCTTCACGCTGCCCGTCGCTCAGTACCCGACCATTGCGCCGCCGTCGATCCAGATCAGCGCGACCTATCCGGGTGCATCGGCGAAGACCGTTGAAAACACCGTCACGCAGGTGATCGAGCAGCAGATGAGCGGCCTCGACCATCTGCTGTATCTGTCGTCGACGTCGGACGACTCCGGCACCGCGACGATCACGCTGACCTTCGCGGCCGGCACCAACCCGGACATCGCGCAGGTGCAGGTGCAGAACAAGCTGCAGCTTGCAACACCGCTGCTGCCGCAGGTCGTTCAGCAACTGGGTACGAAGGTGACGAAGTCGAGCAGCAGCTTCCTGCTGGTGCTCGCGTTCGTGTCCGAAGACGGCAGCATGAGCAAGTACGACCTCGCGAACTACGTCGCGTCGCACATTCAGGATCCGGTGAGCCGGATCGATGGCGTCGGCACGGTCACGCTGTTCGGTACGCAGTACGCGATGCGGGTCTGGCTCGATGCGAACAAGCTGACGAACTTCAGCCTGACGGCGGTCGACGTGCAGGCGGCGATCAACGCGCAGAACGTGCAGGTCGCGGGCGGCGCGCTCGGCGGCACGCCGGCGGTGCCAGGGCAACTGCTGCAGGCCACGATCTCTGAAGCGTCGCTGCTCACCACGCCCGAGCAGTTCGGCAATATCCTGCTGAAGGTGAACCAGGACGGCTCGCAGGTGCGGCTAAAGGATGTCGCGCGTATCGATCTCGGCGGCGAGAACTACAACGTCGACACGAAGTACAACGGCGCGCCGACGGCCGGCTTCGGTATTCAGCTCGCGACCGGCGCGAACGCGCTGCAGACCGCGAAGCTCGTGCGGCAGAAGATCGACCAACTGGCGCCGTACTTCCCGCACGGCCTCGTCGTGAAGTACCCGTACGACACGACGCCGTTCGTGCGGCTGTCGATCGAGGAAGTCGTGAAGACGCTGCTTGAAGGCATCGTGCTCGTGTTCCTCGTGATGTATCTGTTCCTGCAGAACCTGCGAGCGACGTTGATTCCAACTATCGCGGTGCCGGTGGTGCTGCTGGGCACTTTCGCGATCATGGCGGCCGTGGGTTTCTCGATCAACGTGCTGTCGATGTTTGGTCTCGTGCTCGCTATCGGCCTGCTGGTGGACGACGCGATCGTCGTGGTTGAGAACGTCGAGCGCGTGATGAGCGAAGAGGGGCTGTCGCCGCGCGATGCGACCCGCAAGGCGATGGACCAGATTACCGGCGCGCTGATCGGCGTCGCGCTGGTCCTGTCGGCGGTGTTCGTGCCGGTTGCGTTCTCGGGCGGCTCGGTCGGGGCGATTTACCGGCAGTTTTCGCTGACCATCGTCGCGGCGATGGTGCTGTCGGTGCTGGTCGCGTTGATCCTCACGCCGGCGCTGTGCGCGACCATTCTCAAACCGATTCCGCAGGGCCATCACGAAGAGAAAAAGGGCTTTTTCGGCTGGTTCAACCGCGTGTTCGACAAGAGCCGCGATAACTATCACAAGGGCGTGCACCATGTGATCAAGCGTTCGAGCCGCTGGCTCATCATCTACCTGGTGGTGATCGTCGCGGTGGGCATGCTGTTCGTGCGGTTGCCGAAGTCGTTCCTGCCGGACGAAGACCAGGGCACGATGTTCGTGCTCGTGCAGACGCCGGTCGGTTCGACGCAGGAAACCACGGGCCGGGCGCTGAAGGACATCTCCGACTACCTGCTCAACGACGAAAAGAGCATTGTCGAGTCAACTTTCACGGTGAACGGCTTCAGCTTTGCGGGCCGCGGTCAGAACTCGGGTCTGGTGTTCGTGCGGATGAAGGACTACTCGGTGCGCCAGCACGCGGACCAGAAGGTGCAGGCGCTGGTTGGGCGTCTGTTCCAGCACTTCTCGACGTACAAGAACGCGACGGTGTTCCCGGTCAATCCGCCTTCCATTCCGGAACTCGGCACCGCGGCGGGCTTCGATTTCGAACTGCTGGACCGCGCGGGGGTGGGTCACGATGTGCTGATGCAGGCGCGCAACCAGCTGCTCGGCATGGCAGCGAAAGACCCGACGCTCGCGCAGGTGCGTCCGAACGGCCTGAACGATACGCCACAGTTCAAGGTGACGATCGATCAGGAAAAGGCCTCCGCGCTTGGCGTGCAGCTCGCGACGATCGACCAGTCGTTCTCGATCGCGTGGGCATCGGCGTACGTGAATAACTTCCTCGATACGGACAGCCGGATCAAGAAGGTGTACCTGCAGGGCGACGCGCCGTTCCGGATGATGCCGGAAAACCTGAATGACTGGTACGTGCGCAACGCGTCTGGCGGAATGGTGCCCTTCTCCGCCTTCACGACCGGCAAGTGGACCTTCGGTTCACCGAAGCTGGAACGCTTCAACGGCATCTCGTCCGTCGAAATCCAGGGGCAGGCGGCGCCGGGTAAGAGTACCGGTCAGGCGATGGCGGCGATGGAAGCGCTCGCGAAGAAGCTGCCCGAGGGGATCGGCTACGACTGGACCGGCCTGTCGTTCCAGGAAATCCAGTCCGGCTCGCAGGCGCCGATTCTGTACGGCATCTCGATTCTGGTCGTGTTCCTGTGCCTCGCGGCGCTGTATGAGAGCTGGTCGATTCCTTTCTCGGTGATCATGGTCGTGCCGCTCGGCGTGCTCGGCGCGCTGCTGGCCGCGACGTTGCGTGGGCTCGAAAACGACGTGTTCTTCCAGGTCGGCCTGCTCACCACGGTGGGCTTGTCGGCAAAGAACGCGATTCTGATCGTCGAGTTCGCGCGTGAGCTGCAGCAAGGGCAGGGGATGGGGCCGATCGAGGCCGCTCTCGAAGCGGCACGCTTGCGGTTGCGGCCGATTCTGATGACGTCACTCGCGTTCATTCTCGGCGTGCTGCCGCTTGCGATCAGTAACGGCGCAGGCTCGGCGAGCCAGCATGCGATCGGTACCGGTGTGATCGGCGGGATGTTGACGGCGACATTCCTCGCGATCTTCATGATCCCGATGTTCTTCGTCGTCATCCGCGGCAGCTTCAGCGGGGAGAAGGAAGATCCGGACGCGGCGCTCGCTCATTACAACGAGCATCATCCGCACGATCCGTCGGGCGGTGAACCGTCGGGCGACGGTGATCGCAACGGCGGCGGCTCCGGCAAGGAAGGACACTAAGATGCTCAAACATTCTTTGATCGCAGCATCGGTGGCGCTCGTTGCCGCCGGCTGTACGATGGCGCCCAAGTACGAGCGCCCGGCGGAGCCGGTGTCGGCGACGTTCCCGCAAGGCGGTGTCTACGACACGCAGCCGGTGCCGGCGCGAGGCGAGCGCTCCGCAAACGGCGCGCCGGCAACCGAGATCGGCTGGCGTGACTTCTTCGTCGATGAGCAGTTGCAGCAGTTGATCGAGATCGCGCTGAAGAACAACCGCGATCTGCGCGTGTCGGTGCTGAACATCCAGGCGGCGCGCGCGCAGTATCAGATCACGCGCGCAGAGCTGTTGCCGGGTATCGACGCTGCGGCGTCGCAGTCGAAGTCGCGTACGCCGAAGAACCTGTCGATCCTCAACAATACGATCTCGAACGAGTACTCGGTTGGGCTGAACGCGTCGTGGGAACTTGACTTCTTCGGCCGCATCCAGAGCCTGAAGGATCAGGCGCTCGCGCAATACCTTGCCACCGCGCAGGCGCGCAAGGCGGCGGAGATCGCGCTGGTATCGTCGGTGGCGGACCAGTATGTATCGATGCTTGGCTTTATCGAAGCACAGAAAGTCACCGAGAACACGCTGCGTACCGCGCAGGATTCGTACAACATCACGAAGCTGCAGTACGAAACGGGCACGGGTTCCGAGCTCGACCTGCGTCAGGCTGAAACGGTCGTCGAGCAGGCGCGTGCGAACCTGCAGACTGAGGCACGCGCACGCGCGCAGGCGGAAAACGCGCTCGTGCTGCTGATCGGCGAGCCATTGCCGGCCGAATTGCGCCTCGGCCATACGCTCGGCGACCAGGATTTGTTGACCGATATCCCAGCCGGCTTGCCATCCGATCTGCTGACGCGCCGTCCGGACATTATGGAAGCGGAGCAGAATCTGCTTGCCGCGAACGCGAATATCGGCGCGGCGCGCGCCGCGTTCTTCCCACGCATTTCGCTCACCGGCAACCTCGGCACGTTGAGCCCGACCCTCGGCGGCCTTTTCAAGGCAGGGTCGGCGGCGTGGGGCTTCGCGCCGCAGATCACGGTGCCGATCTTCGAAGGCGGTGCGAACATCGCGAACCTCGATCTTGCGCACGTACAGAAGAACATTCAGATCGCACAGTACGAGAAGGCGATCCAGACCGCGTTCCGTGAAGTGGCCGACGGCCTCGCGGCGCGTGGCACGTTCGATCAGCAGATTGCCGCCCTCGAACGCGACACGTTCGCGGAGCAACGTCGGCTGGATCTGTCGGAGCTGCGCTATCGGAACGGCGTCGACAGCTATCTGTCGGTCCTGACCGCGCAGACCGATCTGTACTCGGTGCAGCTGTTGCTCACTGATGCGCGCGTACAGCGACTTAGCAACCTGATCGATCTCTATCAGGCGTTGGGCGGCGGGTGGATCGAGCGAGCCGGCGACACGCCGCGGCCGGCCGATGCGCCTGCCGACTACGGTGATGCACCAGCGACGCCCGCTTCAGCTTCAGCCTCCACTGCCGGCTGACACGTGGAATAGCCGATCGGCCGGGTTGACGAGGCGGAAGTGTATAGATAGAATTTCAACCTGAAAACTACGTACAAGCGAGTGCGAAAAACGTAGCGCCGCCCGGGTAACTGGGTCCCACCATGGAGTGGGAGTTCCGCCGCAAGGTAGATAGAGAGTCTCGCATACGACGGCCACCGGAAGGTGGCCGTTGGTTTTTCTGGCTCTGCATTTCGTCATGCAAAGTTTCACCAGGCTGTCTTGATTCCACACCACTCACTTGCGTGTTCGGCTAGCCACACTGGTTGGTTATCCTCGAATCTTCTTGCCCAGATAGGTTGCGCGCAGCAGCGTCGTAAAGTTGATCCTTCGCGCGCTGGTTTGGCGCTTCGTCAGCCCGTCACTATTGAGTTTCCCATAAAACATGACAACCGATTCGATGCTGGCGCGTTATATCTCTAACGGATTGAATGGAGATACGCGCCATGGCAAAGAAGCCGTTGGACGAGGCAACGAAGAAACGCTTGCGGGCCGGCCGCATGCTTCTGGCGGGCAAAGGCCCGGCAGAAGTGGCACTGGCCGTGGGGGTAGCCC
>NZ_CADIKH010000012.1 GCF_902859855.1 Paraburkholderia humisilvae | reverse complement strand
GTCCGCAGGCGGCCTTGGCGGTGCGGGTGGCGCCGGCGGCGCAGGCACTGCGACCGGCGGTGCAGGAACCGCGACTGGCGGTGCCGGCACGACCGGTGACACCACGGCGACCGGCGGCGCAGGCAGCGGCACCGGCGGCAATGGCGGTACGGCCACTGCGACCGCGGGCAACGGCGGCGCGGGTGGCACCGGCACGGGCGGCGTGGCGTCGAACGGCAGCGCGACATCGACGGCGACCAACGGCAGCGCAACCGGCGGTGCAGGTGCGGCCGGCGCAGCAGGCGTGGCCGGCGCGGAAGGCGCAACCGGAACCGGTGGGACCGGAACCGGTGGCGCTGGCGGTGCGGGCGGCGCGGCTGGCAGCAATAGCGTCAATGCCGGGACGTTCAACATGAGCAACACGATGACGGCAGCGGCGCAATCGGCGGCGGGCATCTCGGTGATGAACCAGACGACTGCTGCAGCTTCGCTTGCGCAACAGGCAATCACCGTTCAGGCGAATCTCACCGTCGGACATTGATCCGCGGACGCCTCGAACGTCGATGCCGAGGAGCGAGCCGCGGAACGTGCGTCCCCCCAGCACGTTCCGCGGCAAGCGCTCCGCGACCGGACGGGCAACGCAAGCCGGTTGCCTCGTCCGGCGCTGACCCTGGATCCGGTCCCGGCGCGGCGCGTGTCGCCGCAGCGGGACGAAGGAGATGCTCATGCAAGCGCGCAAGAGCTTTTCGTTGCTCGTCGTACCGATCATGCTCGCCGTGCACGGTCTCGCGTGCGCCGGCGATGGAACGGCGCCGGTGTCTTCGACGGCGCAAGCGGTCGCACCCGATGCAGCGGTTTCCGCCGCAGCCGACGTGCGGTCAGGCATGACGCCCGCGGCCGTTGCGCACACCACGCAAGCGCCGCAGGCCACACAGACGACACAGACGACACAGACGACACAGACGACACAGACGACACAGACGACACAGACGACACAGACGACACAGACGACACAGACGACACAGACGACACAGGCAACATCGCCGGCGCAGGACGACGGATTCGGCGTCGCGATGACAGAGGACGAACTGGACGCGCATCGCGGCGGCGACGCGCTGATCGGTCAGAACGACCTGACCGGTACGGTCCAGAACAATACGGCTAATCGCGTTGTGACCGGATCGAACTCGATCAGTCAGGGTTCCTTCGCGAATGCGAGCGGCTTGCCGACCGTGATCCAGAATTCAGGCGCGAACGTGCTGATCCAGAACGCGACTGTGCTGAACGTACGTTTCGGCGACTGAGTGGGCACGCTGCGATGATCCATCCCGCCCGTTTCGCGGCCTGGCCGACGGTCCTGCTCGCGTGCGCGCTCGCGCTCGCGCCCGCCGCGCGCGCGGACGACATTACGGTTGTCGATCCGGAAGGCGCGAACTTCGCGATGCACGTGACGAGCCTCAAGGAGGCCCGTTTCAAGCGGACGATCAAGCAGCAATATGACTTCAGTTGCGGGTCCGCCGCGGTCGCCACACTGCTCACGTACCAGTACAACTATCCGGTCAGCGAGCAGACCGCCTTTCAGGAGATGTTCCTGGACGGCGATCAGCAGAAGATTCGCCAGCAGGGCTTTTCGCTGCTCGACATCAAGCGCTTTCTCGAGCGGCGCGGTTTTATCGCGGACGGCTATGAGCTGCCCTTGCAGAAACTCGCGGAGACGAACACACCGGCGATCGTGCTGATCAGCGAGAGCGGATATCACCATTTCGTCGTGATCAAGGGATTGCGCAACGATCGCGTGCTGATCGGCGATCCGGCGACCGGCACCCGGCCGATACCGAAGGAAAGCTTTGAAAAGAAATGGGAAGACCAGGTTCTGTTCGTGATCCACAACAAGCCGGGCGTGGGCATATTCAATAGCCCGGCGGACTGGCGCGTCGCGCCGAGCGCGCCGCTTTATACGGGCGTCAATCGCGACGGGCTCTATTTCGTCGTGGTGCCCAAACACGGACCGGGCCAGTTCTGAGGCGATCATGGAGACGCAGACCTACAAGCTCGCGCGTATCGCTACTGTCGTGTGTGGAAGCATGGCGCCGTTTGCGGCGCACGCGCAACAGGTTGAACCCATCGCGGAGCCTGCGACGCAGACCGCTGGCGTGGCTGCCGGGGTGATCGCGGCGAGCGCGCAACCCGATGCGGAAAGCGTGCGCGAGTCGGCAAATTTGCCGATTGTCGATGCGACGCAAACGGATGCACAATGCGTGACCGATGCGGTGAATGCGCGCAGTGTACCGGTTTCGTATGCCGCGCCGATTGCCGTTCCAGGGCATACGGACACGGTTGCGGATATGAGTACACAGACAGCAGCACCGGTCGTCGCCGAGGCGCAGGCGAATGAACTGGAATGGGGCGAGCCGCGCGCCGACGCGGCGCAGCTGGCAGACGCCGGCGTGCCGTCTGCGGCGCAGCCCGCACCGCTCGAGGACGCCGCGCGTGTAGACGGCGCATCGGTCGCGCCGCATCACATCGAAGCTTCCCCGCCGCGCGCGACGCATGCGGACGAGCCGGCTCCCGCAAAACCGGTGCTGTTGCTGGATGTGCAGCGGCCAGTGCGCAAGGCGCCGGTTTCCTACGCCGTGCCGATAGCGGTTCCGGTTCACACGGCGCAGACGGCCAAAGCGAACGACGCCGAACCGAATGCGGCCGAAGCGGCGCCGTCATCGCGCGTTGTCGCGCGAACCGATGAACAAACCGACGCGCCAACCAGCAACGCAGCGCAGCGACGGCATGTGTCCTACGCGGCACCGGTCGCGGTGTCCGCGCACGGCAGCGCGGATGCCTTTTCTCAAACGCTTGAAGCGGCGCCGTCCTTCCCGCAAGCAAAGCCGTTTGCACTCGCGCACGTGAAATCGTCGGACGTGGCGATGCCGTCGCCTCGAGCCGATTCACGCGACACGTCGGCACCGGCCGCATTGCCGGCCCCGCAAGCGAAACCGCCGATATCGTACGCCGCGCCGATTGCGGCGCCATCGCGCAAGGATTCGTCCGCTACCGGGAACCAGAGGGCGCAACCCGCTCAGGCTGGAGCGAGCACCGAAGATCCGAAATGGTCGATGCCGGAGAAGGTCGCGATTAGCGACGAACGGCTCGACAAAATGCGCGGCGGCTTTGATCTGTCGTCCGGACTGAAAGTGTCGTTCGGCATTTCGAGAATGGTGGTCGTCAACGGAAATCTGGTGACGACGATGAGCTTCAATATCCCGGACATCAGCAACATCAACGCGCAGCAGGCGCAGCAGCTGGCTTCGATCAACGCAGGCGCGCTGATCCAGAACGGGCCGGGCAATGTCGTGCAGCCCGGCGCGTTGCCGGCGCTGTCGGGCGCGGTGATCCAGAATACGCTGAGCAATCAGCAGATCCAGGCACTGACGACGATCAACACGACCGTCAATTCGCTATCGATGTTCAAGAATCTGAATATTGGTTCGACGCTCAGCGGTGCGTTGATCAACTCGGTGCGCGGTCAATAGTACGATCGCCGATGCATGCGTGAGGCGGCACGCGCCGCATCGATCACGCGGCGCACAGCACGTAGCCATCAGAACGTGATCGGCAAGCGGAACGTGAGGGTGAGGTCCGGCGTATCGCGCGTGAGGCCCGCGCCGATCGAAAAGTTCAGGGTGGTCCTCGGCGACAGCCGGTACGAATAGCCGATAAGCAGCGTGCCGAGCACGACCCGTACTGAACCGGGAACGGTCTCGCCATTCTCCTTGGTCGGCAACACGATGCTCTGGTCGTAACCAATACTGACCGACGCCTTCTCGTTCAGCGCGAGGCCCATGCCGACGTTGAAGCCCCAGATATCGCCGGGTTGCACACGGCCGATGAAGTCCTTTTCGCCGTCGAGAATCGTCAGGCTCAGATCGCTGCGCCCGAAGCTGTGCAGATAGCTGAAGTTGCCGAAGAACACAACCGGATCGCTTGGGAACAACCACGTGAGACCAGGCTGGATCGCATAGAAGCCCGTACCGGTCGGCTGCTCGAGCGGCAGGCCGGTACCGGTCGTGTCGGCGACGCAGCGTGTCACACAGTCGGTCACGACATCGAACGGGCTCTTGCCGGTCGCAGTCTTGAAGCGCAGCCAGCCGACGTAGTAGAACTTGTCGGGGCCGCCATCGTTTAACTGGTAGCGCAGCGTCATTTCGACGTCGCCGATGTTGTGACCGCTACTGTTGAAGACGTTGTCCTGCGCGGTGCCGGTGAATATTTCGCGGCTGACGGTATCGTTGGTCGAGTACACATACGGCACACGGACTTCCACCTCCAACCGGTTCGTGATCCCGTAGCGTGCCGCAATGCCTCCGGTCAGCACGGTCGACTTGACCTCGCGTACATCGACCAGGCCGATCAGCAGCGCCGGGATGATCGTGTAGCCGACCAGCGCGACCTGGTCCGACGATGAATAGCCGAACTGAAACGACGGCTCGAGCACGAACTTGTTGCGCGGCGTGAGCACGCCCGGCTGATCGAAGATCGGCGCGACTGCGGGCGGCGCGGTGTCCGGCACCGGCGCCTGGCCGACCGGCTGTTGCGGTGAAGGTGCGGCGTTTTGCGCATTCTGCGCAGGGGTTGCAGCAGGTGCCGCGGCCTGCGCTGCGCCGGCCGTCCCGCCGGCCGCCCCGCTCGCATTCGTACCCGCGCCATTCACCGCATTCGTGCCGTTCGCGGCATCCGCAGCGCCACTCGCATTGCCGGCTGCCGCACCCGCTCCGGCTCCCGCATCCTGCGCGACGCCGGGCGTCGTCGCGCCGCCGGCACCCGGTTCGCCCGCGCCGCGCTTCGATTCGAGCATGCGTGCATCGAGTGCGTGGCTCAATTGCTGGAAATTCGCCTCCTCTTCGGCGAGTTTCCGCTTCAATACGTCGAGCTCTTTAATGCGGTTGTTCAATTCCTGCCGAAGCGTTGCAATGTTTTCCTGTGTGGTCTGATCGTCCAGCGATTGCGCATGCAATTCGGCATGAAAGAAAAACAATAAAGTCGCATAGCTGATCATGCGCAAATGTCGCAATGGCTCGCGCTTCATGGCTGGGTCTCCATGTCAGGCTTGCAGGTTCTACCGCGCACACTTCGACAACAGGCCAACCCGGTCGGCGGGGAACAGAGGTGCCGCCAGACCAGAAAATGATTGCAATTCGATAGAGGCTTGTATGCGCGCTACGTGAAAAAGCGGCATCTGAAGCGCTTGTCCAGTCGTGCGGAAAGCATCGGCATACAAGCCGCGCTTTACCAGGAGACGCTTGCGTTATGCGGATTCGCCGGGGAGCGACACACTCTAAGAGACTAGCGCATCATACGCAGGTTCGCTAATCAGAAGAACCCTGGCTGATATGTCAATTAACAAACGAAGCATCCCGAAACGATTTTAAAAATTCATGAAAAATTCATCACGCACAGGAATGCCTATTCGAATGCGCGGATTCACTCGCGAATAGATGCGGCGGTCGTTCGTATTTCCATGTGCGCATGCACACAGTGGCGTCACAAGCAGGGTGCATAATGCCCATCTATCGACGATGCAATGAATCGCCACCCGCCGTGGAGGACGTCATGCTAGCGAAGAACGAGGAAGCCGTCGCGCACCTGCTCAACGATGTCGTCGAATTTGCGCGGGGCCGATTGCCTGAACCGGCCTTTGCGATTGTCGAACCTTTCCTGCGGCACTACTACGATTTCGTCGATGCCGACGAACTGCAAAGCCGCAGCATCCCCGACCTGTACGGCGCCGCGATGGCGCACTGGCAAACCGCGCAACGCTTTGTGCCGGGCAGTGAACGGTTGCGTGTCTATAACCCGATTCTCGAACAGCACGGTTGGCACTCGGACCACACGGTGGTCGAGATCGTCAATGACGACATGCCGTTTCTGGTCGACTCGGTATCGATGGCGGTCAATGGCCTTGGGCTCGCGCTGCACTCGGTGCTGCACCCGGTATTCCGCATCTGGCGTGGCAAGGACGGCAGCATCGCGCGCGTAGCGGTCGGCGGTTCGATACCTGACGACGGCCAGTCTCAGCTCGCATCGTTTATCCACTTTGAAGTGGACCGTTGCGGCGATGCCGCGAAGCTCGACACGCTGCGCACGTCGATCGCGCGCGTGCTTGGCGATGTACGCGCCGCGGTCGAAGACTGGCCGAAGGTGGTTGACGCCGCGCGCAGCACGATCAAGGATCTCGCCGCGCGCGAATCCAGCGCGGACGGTGTCGAGGCGCGCGCGTTTCTCGAATGGATGGTGGCTGATCATTTCACCTTCCTCGGCCAGCGAGACTACGAGCTGGTGTCGCACGGCGGCGGTTTCGGCCTGCGTGCGATTCCGGGCACGGGCCTCGGCATCTTGCGCGAAGCATTGGGCGATGAACGCACGCCCGATGTGACGCCGCTGCCGCCCGCGGCCGCGGCGATCATCCATGGCGCGTGGCCGATTTTTCTGACGAAAGCCAATTCGCGCGCGACCGTGCATCGGCCGGGTCACCTCGATTACGTCGGCGTCAAACTGGTTGGGCCGGACGGCAAGATCGCCGGCGAGCGGCGCTTTATCGGGCTGTACACGTCGACCGCATATATGGTGTCGGCAGCGGAGATTCCGATCGTGCGCCGCAAATGCGCGAACATCGTGCGGCGTGCGGGCTTTCTGCCGAAAGGTCATCTCGGCAAATCGCTGGTGACCGTGCTTGAAACATATCCGCGCGATGAACTGTTCCAGGCCGACGAAAACGAGCTATACGACATCGCGATGGGCATCCTGCGCTTGCAGGAGCATCAGCGCACGCGGCTCTTCGTGCGTCGCGACCGTTTTGACCGCTTCGTGTCGTGCCTCGTGTTTGTACCGCGCGACAAGTACAACACCGATTTGCGCCGGCGCATCGCAAAGCTGCTGCTCGACGCGTTCAATGGCGCAGCGGTCGAATTCACGCCGTTGTTGTCCGAGTCGACGCTCGCGCGGATTCATTTCGTCGTGCGGGCGGAGCCCGGCGCGATGCGCGACGTCGATACGCGCGAGCTCGAAACGCGGCTCGTGCAGGTCACACGCCGCTGGCAAGACGATCTGGCCGACGCGTTGCTCGATGCGTTTGGCGAGGAACAGGGCAACCGTCTCTTGCAACACTATGCGGATTCGTTCCCGGCCGGCTATCGCGACGACTATGCGGCGCGCACGGCGGTGCGAGACATCGAATTGATCGAGCGCGTGCAGGCGTCGGGCCATCTGGCGATGAACCTGTACCGGCCGATCGAGTCGGCGCCGCGAGCGTTCCGCTTCAAGGTATACCGCGTCGGGCAGCCGATCGCGCTGTCGCGCAGCCTGCCGATGCTCGAGCATCTGGGCGTGCGCGTCGACGAAGAGCGCCCGTACCTGATCGAAGCGCCGCATGCGCAGCCCGCGTGGATTCACGATTTCGGCCTGGAGCTTGCCGACGAAACCGAGTTCGACATCGAACGCGTGAAGGACCTGTTCGAAGACGCGTTCGAACAGGTGTGGTGCGGCACGATCGAGAACGACGATTTCAACCGCCTCGTGCTACGTGCGCACCTGGCCGCGCGCGAGGTGACGATTTTGCGCGCGTACGCGAAGTACTTGCGGCAGGTCGGCTCGACGTTCAGCGATGCGTATATCGAGCGCGCGCTGACGGGTAACCCGGCGATCGCGCGCATGCTGGTCGAACTGTTTATCGCGCGCTTCGATCCGTCGCCGGGCACCGGGCGCGAAGCGCGCATCGACAGGATGCTGAAAGTGATCGAAGGGGCGCTCGATCAGGTGCCCAATCTCGATGAAGACCGGATCCTGCGGCAGTTTCTCGGCGTGATCAATGCGTCGGTGCGCACCAACTACTTTCGTCGCGATGCGCATGGCCGGCCGATGCCGTATCTGTCGTTCAAGTTCAACCCGGCGAAAGTGCCGGGGTTGCCCGAACCGAAGCCGATGTTTGAGATCTGGGTCTATTCGCCGCGCGTCGAGGGCGTGCATTTGCGCGGCGGAAGGGTCGCGCGCGGCGGACTGCGCTGGTCCGATCGTCGCGAAGATTTCCGCACCGAAGTGCTCGGGCTGATGAAGGCGCAAATGGTGAAGAACGTCGTGATCGTGCCGGTCGGCTCGAAGGGCGGCTTTGTCGTGAAGAACCCGCCGCCGCTGACCGATCGCGAAGCATGGCTGCGCGAAGGCGTCGCGTGCTACCAGACGTTCTTACGCGGGCTGCTCGATGTGACCGATAACCGTTCTGGCGCGGAGATCGTGCCGCCGCCCGAAGTGGTGCGGCACGATCCGGACGATCCGTATCTGGTCGTGGCGGCGGACAAGGGCACCGCGACGTTTTCCGACTACGCGAATGCGATCTCGCAGGAGTACGGATTCTGGCTCGACGATGCGTTTGCGTCAGGCGGCTCGGTCGGCTACGACCACAAGAAGATGGCCATTACCGCGCGCGGCGCGTGGGAGTCGGTGAAGCGGCACTTCCGCGAGATGGGTATCGACACGCAAGCGACTGACTTCACGGTGGTCGGCGTCGGCGATATGTCCGGCGACGTGTTCGGCAATGGCATGTTGTTATCGCCGCATATCAGGCTGGTTGCGGCGTTCGATCATCGTCATGTGTTCCTCGACCCGAATCCCGATCCGGCGACCAGCCTCGCCGAACGGCAACGCCTGTTCGGCCTCGAGCGATCGAGCTGGCAGGACTATGACCCGTCGCTGATCTCGGCGGGCGGCGGCATCTTCCCGCGCACCGCGAAGACCGTGCCGATATCCGCCGCGGTGCAGGCGGTGCTCGGCATCAGCGCGGCTGCGCTGACGCCGAACGAGCTGATCCGCACGATTCTTCAGGCGCCGGTCGACCTGCTGTACAACGGTGGCATCGGCACCTATGTCAAAGCGAGCCACGAAACGCATGCGCAGGTCGGCGACCGTACCAATGACGCGGTGCGCGTCAACGGCAGCGAGCTGCGCTGCAAGGTGGTCGCTGAAGGGGGTAATCTTGGCTTGACGCAGTACGGCCGTATCGAGTTTGCACAGCGCGGCGGACGGGTGAATACCGATGCGATCGACAATTCAGCCGGTGTCGATTGTTCGGATCACGAAGTGAACATCAAGATTCTGCTGGGTCTCGTGGTCGCGGACGGCGAGATGACCGAGAAGCAGCGCAACGCGCTGCTTGCGGAAATGACCGAGGAAGTGGGGCTGCTGGTGCTGCAGGACAACTACTACCAGACCCAGGCGCTGTCGATCGCGGGCCGCTACGCCGCGCAGATGCTCGATGCGGAGGTGCGGCTGATGCGCTGGCTCGAACGCGCGGGGCGGCTGAGCCGCGTGATCGAATTCCTGCCGACCGACGAGCAGATCAATGAACGGCACACGGCGAAACAGGGCCTCACGTCGCCGGAGCGGGCGGTGCTGCTCGCATACAGCAAGATGTGGTTGTACGATGCGCTGCTCGAATCGGACCTGCCCGAAGATGCGCTCGTCGCCGGCATGCTCGCCGAGTATTTCCCGCAGCCGCTGCGCCAGCGTTTCGACGAGCCGATGCATCGCCATCCGCTGCGCCGCGAAATCCTCGCGACCTACCTGACGAATGGGCTCGTCAACCGCGTCGGCTGCGCATTCGTGCATCGGCTGATGGAGGAAACCGACGCGCGGCCAGGCGATATCGTGCGTGCCTGCCTGATGGCGCGCAGCGTGTTCGATCTCGACGACGTCTGGCGCAAGATCGACGCGCTCGATAATCGCGTGCCGGACGACGTGCAGGCGCGCATGTTCGTCGAAATCACGCGCCTGCTCGAAAGCGCGGCGCTGTGGTTCCTGCGGCATCTGCAAGCGGGCGAGCTGAAGGAGGGCGGCGCCGCGGCGCTGATCGCGCGCTGTCGCGATGCGGCGCAGCGCCTCGCGCCGCAACTGCCGGCGCTGTTGCCCGCGGCCGATATCGAAGCGCTGTCCGAGCGGCAGCGCGTACTCGTCGATGCCGGTGTCGACAGTGAGCTCGCGGTACGCGTCGCAAGCGGCGAGATTCCGGCGGCGCTGCTCGATATCGCGGAAGTCGCGGCGACCAGCGGGCGCAGCCTCGAGCAGGTGGCAGGCGTCTATTTCGCGCTTGGCACGCAGCTGAACTACAACTGGATCAGCGAGCGTGCGGCCGCGCTGCCGACGCCGACGCACTGGGATGTGATGGCGCGTGCCGCGGCGCTCGCCGAGCTTGCGCGTCTGAAGCGCCAGCTTGCGACGAGCGCGCTGGCGCAAGCGCCGGACGCATCGGCGATGACCGACCCCGGCACGTTGGTCGACGCGTGGCGGACTCGGCGTGAGGCTGCGCTCGCGCGTTACGCGCAGTTGCTGGCCGATCTGCGTGCGGCGGGCGGCGCGAGTCTGTCGATGCTGCTGGTCGTCGTGCGCGAAATGGCGGCGCTGGAGCGCCATTGAGCGTGGTCGGCACGCGAGGACGCGAGCACGCGCCGGCGCTGGGGCCGACGCGGGTTCGCGGGTTCTTCGCGGGTTCGATGCGGGTGGCTCACCTGTTCCAGCCGGATTGTCGATAATATCGGTTGTTCCCACCACGGCATCCTGTCTGTCATGAATGAAACCGCTTCGACGAATCCGACCATTCCACGCCTGACGAGCCTGTCGCACGGTGGCGGCTGCGGCTGCAAGATCGCGCCGGCCGTGCTGTCGAACCTGCTCAGGCGCAGCATGCCGCTGCCGACCTTTCCCGATCTGCTGGTTGGCACCGAAACCGCCGACGATGCCGCCGTCTATCGGCTCAACGACGAACAGGCGATCATCGCGACCACCGATTTCTTTATGCCGATCGTCGACGACCCCTACGACTTCGGCCGCATCGCCGCGACCAACGCACTGTCGGACGTGTACGCGATGGGCGGCAAGCCGATTCTCGCGCTCGCGCTGGTGGGCATGCCGATCAACGTGTTGCCGCACGACGTGATCGCGGCGGTGTTGCGCGGCGGCGAAGACATCTGCATGGAAGCGGGCATTCCGGTCGCGGGCGGCCATTCGATCGATTCGGTCGAACCGATCTACGGGCTCGCCGCACTCGGCGTCGTGCATCCGCAGCGCGTCAAGCGCAATGCGGCCGCGCAGGCCGGCGATGTGCTCGTGCTCGGCAAGCCGCTGGGTGTCGGTGTGCTGTCAGCGGCACTGAAGAAAAACCAGCTAGGCGATGCGGGCTATGCGCAGATGATCGCGTCGACGACCCAGCTGAATCGGCCGGGCACCGAGCTCGCGTCGTTGCCCGGTGTGCACGCGTTGACGGATGTGACCGGCTTCGGCCTGCTCGGGCACACGCTCGAAATGGCGCGCGGCGCGGGGCTCGTCGCACGCGTGCGCTACGCGGACCTGCCGTGGCTCGACGGCGTCGATGCGTTCGCCGCGGCGGGCGTCTTCACGGGGGCGTCGGGCCGCAACTGGGCGTCATACGGCGAGCACGTGCAGCTTGCCGCCGGCCTGCCGGAGACCGCGCGTACGTTGCTGACCGATCCGCAAACCTCGGGCGGCCTGCTGGTCGCATGCGCGCCCGAAACCGTTGATGACGTGCTCGCGATTTTCCACGCGGACGGCTTTTCGCGTGCGGCGGTGATCGGCGAAATGACGAGCGGCACGGCGCGCATCGAAGTCGTTTGACACAGACGTCCAACCCCTCTTCTCTCGCACCGCCGATGAAGGAAGAATCGCCGAAAGCCATCTTCTACGCGCTGGCTGCCAACATGGGCATCGCGGTGTGCAAATTCGCAGCCGCGGCCTTTACCGGGTCCGGCGCGATGTTTGCCGAAGCCATTCACTCGAGCGCCGACTGCGGCAATCAGGTCCTGCTGCTGTTCGGGCTGCGCCAGGCGCGCCGGCCGGCCAGTCCGCTGCATCCGCTCGGCGCGGGCCGTGCGATCTACTTCTACTCGCTGATCGTCGCACTGCTGCTGTTCTTTGTCGGCGGCGCGTTCTCGGTTTATGAAGGCGTGCATCGTGTCCTTGTGCGCGAGCCGCTGTCGTATGCCTATGTCGCGCTGACGGTGCTGGGCGTATCGGTCGTGCTCGAAGCGCTGTCGCTGGCGGGTGCGATGCGCGAGATCCGCAAGACGAATCCGGATAAATCGCTGTGGCGGTGGTTTCGCGAAACACGCGAGTCCGAATTGCTGGTGGTCGCGGGCGAAGACATCGCGGCGCTGGCGGGCCTCGCCATTGCATTCGTCGCGGTGCTGCTCACCATGCTCACCGGCAACCCGTTATTCGATGCGCTCGGTTCGGTCGGCGTCGGCTTGTTGCTGATGGTGATCGCTTATCTCGTCGCGCGCGAAGTGAAATCGATGATCATCGGCGAATCGGCGAGCCCGGAGGTTCGGCGCGCGATCGATGCGCATTTGCGTGCGCGCAGCGAGATTCGCAGCGTTATCAATCTGATTACGCTGCAATGGGGACGGCACGTGGTGGTGGCCGTGCAGGCGGAAATGATCGAGTACGACAGCGGACGCGCGATGGTCGACGCGATCAATATCATCGAAGCGGAACTGCAAGAGAAGTTTCCGCAAGTGCGCTGGGTGTTCTTCGAACCGGATGTGCCGCGCGTGTGAGCTTGCCGCGCTTTAGCATCGCGGCGCCGGCAAAATTTAATCAACGTGTAGACGCGCGCCACTATACTGGGTCGCGCGTGGAGCCTGGCCAACGCCGTTGTCGCGACGCATTCCGCATTTCCTTAAGGGCGGCATATTCGCTGAAGCATCGCAATGGTTGAACGCATTGCGTTTGCTTACCGCGACCGCAGCGGGTTTTGTCACCGCTCTTGCGAAGCCGCTCGATCCGATCCGATCAGTACAGAATAAAGGAACGACGCTTGATGAACACTCGCCGCTCTTGCCGTTCGACCATTGCCCGCGCGTCGCGTGCATTCACCGCATTGGCTTTCGCAACCGCGGCCGTATGCGTGTCTTCGCTGCCCGGCGTAGTCGATGCGCAGACTCGTACGACGCCGCATGCCGCAAGAGCGGCTCATGCCACGCCGAAGATTCGCGCGCCGAAGGTGATGATCGTGTCGATGTTCGGCCCGGAGGGCCAGGTGTGGCTCGACAAGCTGGGCCCATGGCAGCCGATTCGCGTGGTGGGCTTGTCGCCGGACTATCCGGTGGTTCGGTGCAATGAGCAGGACGTCTGCGTGATGACGACCGGCATGGGACACGCGAATGCCGCCGCGTCGATGATGGCGTTGACGTTCTCGCCGGAATTCGACTTGCGTCACACGTATTTCCTGATCGCCGGCGTGGCCGGTATCGATCCGGCGCGCGGTACGCTGGGTAGCGCGGCATGGGCGAATTATCTGGTCGATTTCGGCATTCAATGGGAAGTCGACGACCGCGAAACGCCGCCGAACTGGACCAGCGGCTACCTGGGTATCTTCGCGAAGAGCCAGAGCGACAAGCCGCCGCTCGAATACCGGACCGAAGTATTTGAACTGAACCATCGGTTGACCGATGCGGCGCTCGCCTTGTCGCGTAACGTCGAACTCGCGGATGCGCCGCAAGCGCGGGTGACGCGCGCGAAGTACGACTATGCGCCGGCGAATCAGCCGCCGCAGGTGATTCAGTGCGACACGGCGACAAGCGATACGTGGTGGTCAGGTGACGCGATCGGCGAGCGCGCGCGTGAATGGACAAAAATCGTCACGGACGGCAAAGGCACCTATTGCACGACGCAGCAGGAAGACAATGCAACGTATGAAGCGCTCAAGCGTGCGGCCAGCGCGCAACGCGTCGATTTACAGCGTGTCGCGGTGCTGCGCACCGGCGCCGATTTCGACCGTCCGCCGAAGGGTCAATCGAGCGTCGACAATCTGCTCAACACCAATGAGCAGGGCGGCGGCGATATCGCGCTGGCGAACCTCTATCGCGCGGGCAGTCCGCTCGTGCAGGCGATCGTTGCGCAATGGGACAAATGGCGCGAGGGTGTGCTGACGCATTAATGCATCGGCACACCCTCTTCGCTGGCAGCGCTTGCGTAGATGCACGCGCTGCAATTCAGTATTGCTTTATCGGGAACGATACGGCGTCCACACAGGAACGCTCGTTTCCCAATGATCGAGTTCGGACGGGCTCATATTCGGCTCCTTGATCAACATTTCGCTTTGGCCGTGTGACTTCGCCACATCAAACATCGCTTCACACGGCATCGTGAACTTACTGACCGCTTACGCCATTGGCAGCGTGACCGCTTTGTGACGCGACCGGGTCGGCGCCGCCTACATCGGCGCTTTTCGCGCTATAACCGTGTGCTTCAGCGATCCCCGCCTTAACCTCGGCGCGCGGCACGCTGCTGCCTTGCGACCACCACGGCTGGTTGTAGCTGCCTGCGCGGCCGATTCCGCCGCCACCGGCTGCGAATGCGGACGTGCTAGCCAGTACCGACAGAACGAGGGCTGCGAAGAGACTGCGTTTCATGTTTCACTCCTGTCATTCATTTCAGCGCCGACGGTTAGCGCTGCGACAGGATGAAATGTAGGCGGGAGCGCGCGGTTGATAAATCCGCGAATTGCGAAATGAATTGTCACGAATGCGGAACAATCGCAGCGGGCGCCGCGATTGTTCATCAGACGATCATTACGCGACCCATTCGGTTATCACGGGCGTCTCGTGCGTCGTTGCGAATTCCCGCTGTTCGAACGTCCGTTCGGTACATGTCTTGTCGAGACTCGAGCGGCCACTGAGCAGCGGACAGCGATCGAACAGTTCGGCCACCCAGTCGACGAACACACGCACCTTTGACGACAGATGCTTGCTCGTCGGATAAACGACCGAGATCGGCATCGGCAGCGGTTTGTAGTCGGGCAGTACTTCGACGAGCTGACCCGAGCGCAGATGCGGCAGCACCATGAAGAGCGGCGGCTGGATCAGCCCGAAACCTTCGAGGCCGCAGGTCACATAGGCATCCGCATCGTTGACCGACACAATGCCCTTCATCTTCACAGGGACTTCCTTGCCTTCGACGAGAAATTCCCAGTCGAACGTGCGGCCCGTGCGGCTCGAAAAATAGTTGACCGCTTGATGACGCTCGAGGTCGTCGAGCGTCTGCGGGATACCGGCGCGCTCAAGATAGGTCGGCGCCGCGCACGACACCCCTTCGAACAGACCGATGCGGCGCGCGACCAGTGACGAGTCCTGCAGCGCGCCGACGCGCACCACGCAATCGACTCCTTCCTGCAGAAGATCGACCGGCCGGTCAGTCAAACCGAGCTGCAGGTCGATATCCGGATACAGCTTGTGGAATTCGCACAGCGCGGGAATCACCAGCAACCGCCCGAGCGAGCCGGGCATGTCGACACGCAGTTTGCCGTTCGGCTTCTTGTTGCCGCGCTGGAAACTCGCTTCGGTTTCCTCGACATCCGCGAGGATGCGCATGGCCCGCTCATAGTACGCGGCGCCATCGGGCGTGAGCGACAGCCGGCGCGTGGTCCGATGCAACAGACGCGTGCCGAGAAACGCCTCGAGGTTCTGGATGATGGTCGTCACCGAAGCGCGCGGCAGGTCGAGCGTTTCCGCTGCGCGCGTGAAGCTGTTCGTGTCGACGACCCGGGTGAACACTTGCATGGCCTGGAGCCGGTCCATTGCAAACCTCCGGAAGATTGGGTGCAAGCGGCGCGCGGTGGCAACAGGGGAAGCGGCGAAGCAGGCCTCACTGCGAACAACGGGATTTATTGTTCAGGCGCACCGAATTGTGTTGCCGGATTATAGGCATTTATTTGGAAGTTTGCAGAACGCACAATTCGCCCCGTCTGATTAATTTCGCGCATTGTCGCCGTTCAATATGGATTCATTCCACTCGCGTCACTCGCTGGTTCCTCCGGGCAGCGGCCCGGCAGGCGGTCATGCGTCGCTCGACGTCAGCGACGTGCGGATTGACGGGTACGCGCAGGACATCACGTTGCGGCTCTACCGGCGTACCGGCAAGTCCGGCCTGCCGATCCTGCTGTATTTCCACGGCGGCGGCTTCGTACGCGGATCGATCGAAGAGGCGGAGTTTGCGTCGCGCTACTTTGCTGAACACTTGCCGGCGCTCGTGGTGTCCGTCGGCTATTCGCTGGCACCGCAATATCCGTTTCCGGCCGCGCCGGAAGACGCGCATCGCGCCGTGCTGTGGGTGAAGACCCGGGCGCGCGCGTTTGGTGCGGACACGAAACGGATCGGCGTCGCGGGGTACGACGCGGGCGGCCAACTGGCGAATTGTCTCGCGTTCATCACGCGCGACCGCGGCGACGTGCGCATTCTCGCGCAGGCGCTGTTCGGGCCAATGCTCGACCCGAGCCTGACGCGGCTCGGCGACGAACGCACGCTCGGCTCGGACATCACCGCAAGCGAATGCGCGGCGTGCTACCGCGCGTACCTGCCGCAAGCGGCGCAGCGCATGCATCCGTATGCGGCGCCGCTTGAGGCGGTGCGGCTCGCGAACCTGCCCGACACGCTGATCGCAACCGCGGGCAACGACGTGCTGCACGTCGAAGCCGAGAAATACGCCGGCAATCTGATTGCCGCCGGCGTGCTGACCCAGGTAGTGCGCTTTCCGAATCTGTCACACGCGGCGCTGGCGGATCATCCGGCCGCGCTGCAGGAAGCGGTGCGGTTTTTCCGCTGCCGCTTCGATGCACGAGATGCACGCGACGCGCGTTGATACGCGCACGCCCAAAAAAACAAACCAACTTGAAACAATCAAACGGGAGTCCGTCATGTCATTGCTTCATCTCAAGCGTTCCAGGCTGGCGCTCGCCGCCGCCGCGGTTGTTGTTATCGCCGGACTCGGCACGCTCGGCGCGATGCGCGTCGATGCGCGTTCCGAGTCCGCGGCGGCGCCCGCTCCGCTGACCGAAGTCGACGTTGCCGCCGTCGTGCAGAAAACGATTACAGACTGGCAGTCGTATTCCGGCCGTCTCGAGGCGATCGATAAGGTCGACATTCGTCCGCAGGTGCCGGGTACGATCGTCGCGGTTAACTTCAAGGACGGCGCACTCGTGAAGAAAGGCGATGTGCTGTTTGTGATCGACCCGCGTCCGTACCAGGCGGAAGTCGATCGCGCGGCCGCGCAAGTGGCCGCCGCGCAGGCGCAGCGCCTCTACGCGCAGACCGATTGGGAACGCGCGCAGCGGCTGATCGGCGACAACGCGATCGCAAAACGTGACTACGAGGAGAAGCAGAATGCCGCGCGCTCGGCCGATGCCAACGTGAAGGCCGCGCAAGCGGCGCTGGAAGCCGCGCAGATCAACCTCGGCTATACGAAGGTGAGCGCGCCGGTGTCGGGCCGCGTGTCGCGCGCCGAAATCACGCTCGGCAATGTGGTGAGCGCGGGTGCGGGCGCGCCGGCACTGACCACACTGGTATCGGTCTCGCCAATCTATGCGTCGTTCGATGCGGACGAGCAGACCTACCTGCAATACATCAGCCAGGTGAAGAACAGCGGCAAGGTGCCGGTCGAACTGGGCCTCGCGAACGAAACGGGTTACTCGCGTTCGGGTGTGATCGATTCGGTCGACAACCGTCTCGATACGTCGTCGGGCACGATCCGCGTGCGCGCGCGCTTCGACAACGCTGATGGCACGCTGGTGCCGGGTCTGTACGCACGCGTCAAGGTAGGCGGCAGTACCCCGCATCCGGCGCTGCTGATCGACGATGCCGCGGTCGGCACCGACCAGGACAAGAAATACGTGCTGGTGGTCGACAAGAACAATCACGTGGTCTATCGCGAAGTGCAGCTCGGTCATCTGCAAGGCAACCTGCGTGTTGTCACGGGCGGCCTGCAGAACGGCGAGCGGATCGTCGTGAACGGCACGCAGCGCGTGCGTCCGGGCGAACAGGTGAAGGCGCACATGGTGCCGATGACGGGCGGCGATGGCAACCCGGACGATTCGTCGGTGGCGCAAGGTCAGCCTGCACGCACGAACGCGCAAAACAATTCGTGATGCTCGCGCGGCGCACCCCAGCGGTGCGCATCCGCCTCAATAAACAGAGCCTCCCATGAACATATCCAAGTTTTTTATCGACCGGCCCATTTTTGCGGGTGTGCTGTCGGTCCTGATTCTGCTGGCAGGCGTGATCGCGCTGTTTCAGTTGCCGATCTCCGAGTACCCGGAAGTCGTGCCGCCTTCGGTGGTCGTGAAGGCGCAGTATCCCGGCGCGAATCCGAAGGTGATCGCCGAGGCCGTTGCGTCGCCGCTCGAAGAGCAGATCAACGGCGTCGAGAACATGCTGTACATGCAGTCGCAGGCCAATAGCGACGGCAACCTGACGCTGACGGTGACGTTCGCGCTTGGCACCAACCCGGACCTCGCGACGCAGCTCGTGCAGAACCGCGTGAATCAGGCCTTGCCGCGTTTGCCGGAAGACGTGCAGCGTCTGGGCGTGACGACCATCAAGAGTTCGCCGACGCTGACGATGGTGGTGCACCTGATCTCGCCGAACGACCGTTACGACATGACGTATCTGCGCAACTACGCGTTGCTGAACGTGCGCGACCGGCTGCAGCGGATTCGCGGCGTCGGTGAAGTGCAGTTGTGGGGCGCGGGTGACTACGCAATGCGCGTGTGGCTCGATCCGACCAAGGTCGCGCAACGCAATCTGACCGCAACGGAAGTGGTCAACGCGATTCGCGAGCAGAACATTCAGGTCGCGGCCGGCGTGATCGGCGCATCGCCCTCGGTGCCGGGCACGCAGCTGCAACTGCTTGTGAACGCGCGCGGGCGCCTGAAGACCGAGAGCGAGTTCGGCGATATCGTCGTGAAGACCGCGCCCGATGGAGCTGTCACGTACCTGCACGATATCGCGCGGGTCGAGCTCGCGGCGTCGGAATATGGGCTGCGCTCGCTGCTCGACAACAAGCCGGCGGTTGCGCTCGCCATCAACCAGTCGCCGGGTGCGAATTCGCTGCAGATCTCCGATGAAGTGCGCAAGACGATGAAGGAACTCGCCGCCGATATGCCGGCAGGCGTGCAGTACAAGATCGTCTACGACCCGACGCAGTTCGTGCGTTCGAGTATCGAAGCCGTCATTCACACGCTGCTCGAAGCGATCGCGCTGGTGGTGATCGTCGTGATCGTGTTCCTGCAAACGTGGCGTGCGTCGATCATTCCGCTGATCGCGGTGCCGGTGTCGATCATCGGTACGTTCTCGCTGCTGCTCGCGTTCGGCTTCTCGATCAACGCGCTATCGCTGTTCGGCATGGTGCTCGCGATCGGTATCGTGGTCGACGATGCGATCGTGGTGGTGGAAAACGTCGAGCGGAACATCGAACGCGGGTTGACCGCGCGCGAAGCCACCTATAAGGCGATGCAGGAAGTGAGCGGGCCGATTATCGCGATCGCGCTCACGCTGGTCGCGGTGTTCGTGCCGCTTGCGTTCATGACCGGCCTGACCGGCCAGTTCTACAAGCAGTTCGCGATGACTATCGCGATTTCGACGGTGATCTCCGCGTTCAACTCGCTAACGTTGTCGCCGGCGCTGTCGGCGATGCTGCTGCGCGGCCACGACGAGAAGGAAGACTGGCTCACGCGTGCGATGAACCGGGTGTTCGGCGGTTTCTTCCGGGGCTTCAACAAGGTGTTTCATCGCGGTTCCGAGGCGTACGGCAAGGGCGTGACGGGCGTGCTGCGTCACAAGGGCCTGATGCTCGTCGTCTATGCGGTATTGCTCGCGCTGACGGCGGTCGTCTATCGCGCTGTGCCAGGTGGCTTCGTGCCCGCGCAGGACAAGGAATACCTGATCGCGTTTGCGCAGCTGCCGAACGGTGCATCGCTTGACCGCACCGAGAAGGTGATTCGCGATATGAGCGCGATCGCGCTGAAGCAGCCGGGGGTCGAGAGTGCGGTCGCGTTCCCGGGGCTGTCGGTGAATGGCTTCACGAATAGCTCGAGCGCGGGCATCGTGTTCGTGACGCTCAAGCCGTTCAGCGAGCGCAAGGGCAAGGCACTGGCCGCCGGCACGATCGCGGGCGCGCTGAACCAGCAGTACAGCACGATCAAGGACTCGTTTGTCGCCGTGTTCCCGCCGCCGCCGGTGCTGGGTCTCGGCACGCTCGGCGGCTTCAAGATGCAGCTGGAAGATCACGGTTCGGTCGGCTATGCGGCGCTGAATGACGCGGCCGAGGCGTTTGTGAAGAAAGCCGCGCAAACGCCGGAACTCGGCCCGACGTTCTCGAGCTATCAGATCAACGTGCCGCAATTGAACGTCGATCTGGACCGGGTGAAGGCGAAGCAGCTCGGGGTCGCGGTGACCGATGTGTTCAACACGATGCAGATCTATCTGGGCTCGCTGTACGTGAACGACTTCAACCGCTTCGGCCGGGTGTATCAGGTGCGGGTGCAGGCGGATGCGCCGTTTCGCGCGAACGCCGAGGACATCGGCCAGTTGAAGACGCGCAATGCGAACGGCGACATGGTGCCGCTGTCGTCGCTCGTCAGGGTGACACCGACCTTCGGGCCGGAGATGGTGGTCCGCTACAACGGCTACACGGCGGCGGACATCAACGGCGGCCCGGCGCCGGGCTATTCGTCGGGTGAGGCGCAGGCGGCGGCTGAACGCGTCGCGGCGCAGGTGTTGCCGCGCGGCGTGAAGCTCGAATGGACCGACCTCACGTATCAGCAGATTCTCGTGGGTAATGCGGGGCTATGGGTGTTCCCGATCAGCGTGCTGCTCGTGTTCCTCGTGCTCGCGGCGCTGTACGAAAGCCTGACGCTGCCGCTCGCGGTGATCCTGATCGTGCCGATGAGCGTGCTGTCCGCGTTGACCGGTGTGTGGCTCACGCAGGGCGACAACAACATCTTTACGCAGATCGGTCTGATGGTGCTGGTGGGCCTCGCGTCGAAGAACGCGATTCTGATTGTCGAGTTCGCGCGCGAGCTGGAACACGACGGACGCACGCCGCTCGCGGCGGCAATCGAAGCCAGCCGCTTGCGTTTGCGGCCGATTCTGATGACGTCGATCGCGTTCATCATGGGGGTGGTGCCGCTCGTCCTGTCGTCCGGCGCGGGTTCGGAGATGCGCCATGCGATGGGTATCGCTGTGTTCTTCGGGATGCTCGGCGTGACGCTGTTCGGCCTGATGCTGACACCGGTGTTCTATGTGGTGCTGCGTCTGATGGCGGGCGGCAAGATTCACGTTGCACAGAAAGATGCGCCGCATCTGGTTGCACAAACAACCGATGCATAAGGACGGGAATATGGAAAAAGACCAAACGATGCGCGGCCTGGGCCGCGCGGCAGCCAGCGCACTGCTGCTGATGCTGCTTGCGGCGTGCTCGGTCGAGCCGACCTACAAGCGGCCGGACGCGCCGACGCCGACTGCATTCAAGGAAGCCCCGGCGCTCGACGCGAAGGACGCCGGAACGTGGAAAACCGCCGAGCCGGCCGACGCCGCGCATCGCGGCGAGTGGTGGAAGATTTTCGGCGACCCGGCGCTCGATACCCTCGAACAGCAGGCGGCCGACGCGAACCAGGATCTGAAGGCGGCCGCGGCGCGCGTGCAGCAGTCGCGCGCACTGGTGCAGAACGCGCGCTCCGACTGGTATCCGACGATCGACGCGGGCTTCGGCCCGACGCGTCAGCGCCTGTCGCCGGCGTCGCAATTCCTGCCGCCGAATGCGAACGTGCCGGCGCAAACCTTGTGGCGCGCGCAGGCGACCGCGTCGTATGAGGTGGATCTGTTCGGGCGCATCAGCTCGAATGTTCACGCGACGCAGGCCGACGCGCAGCAAAGCGAGGCGCTGTTCCGCTCGGTACAGCTTGCGCTGCAGGCCGACGTCGCGCAGAACTTCTTTCAGCTGCGCGAGTTCGATACGCAAGTCGACCTGTTCCGTCAGACCGTCGCGTTGCGTGAGGATTCGCTGAAACTGGTCCAGCAACGCTTTGACGAAGGGGAAATCAGCGAGCTCGATCTGTCGCGCGCAAAAAACGAACTCGCGAGCGCGCGAGCGGACGCGGTCGGCGTTGCGCGTCAGCGTGCGATCTCCGAGCATAGCCTCGCCATTTTGCTTGGCAAGGCGCCGGCCGATTTCTCGTTCCCCGCGACGCCGCTCGTGCCGGTGACCGTGCGCGTACCGGCGGGCTTGCCGTCCGCGCTGCTCGAGCGCCGCCCGGACATTGCGGCGGCTGAACGCGCGATGGCCGCGGCGAATGCGCGCGTCGGTCTGGCGAAGTCCGCGTATTTCCCGCAGCTCGACATCACGGCCGCGGGCGGTTTCGAGGCGGGGACGCTGGCCGATCTGTTCCACTGGTCGAGCCGCGCGTTCCTGCTCGGGCCGTTTGCCGGCACCGCGCTGACCATGCCGCTGTTCGACGGCGGACGCCGCCGCGCTGGTGTAAATCAGGCTCGTGCGAAGTACGACGAAGATGTCGCGCAGTATCGCCAGCAGGTGCTGCAGGCATTCCGCGAAGTCGAAGACAATCTGTCGGACCTGCGTCTGCTCGACGATCAGATCCAGCAGGAAAACGAAGCGGTGAATGCGTCGCAACGGTCCTCGCATCTGTCGGCCACGCAGTATAAGGAAGGGCAGATTGCATATCTCGATGTGATCGATGCGGAGCGGCAGGTATTGCAGACGCAACTGCAGGCCAGCCAGCTCACGGCCGTGCAGGCAGTCGCGACCGTCAATCTGATTCGTGCGCTCGGCGGCGGTTGGGGCGATCTGAAGGCTGACGATGCGACAGCGGTCGGCATGAGCGACGCACAGCAGCAGGTGGCGAAGCAGTAGTTTCGGCGCGATCGGGCGCCGCTGTCTCCGCAGGTATCCCGCGATCCGGCTAGACTGTCGGCTCGACGGATACCGCTGGAGACAGCATGAACGACTCACAAGGCCGCGCGCTCGACCCTCATGACGCGCATCCGCCCGTGCATGATTTGCCCGCGCTTATCGAGGCACTGCGCGCAACCGCCGCGCAGCGCGATCGCGCCGGCGGCCACGCGGCGCGCGAAAAACAATGGATCGCTGACGCAGGCCTGCTGACCCTTGCGGTGCCGCGCGAATTCGGCGGCGCCGGCGCACGCTGGCGCGACATCTACGAGACCATTCGTGCGATCGCGAGCGTCGACAGCGCACTTGCGCATCTGCTTGGTTTTCAATGTCTGCAGGTGGTGAGCGTCGACGTCTGGGGCACGGACGAGCAGCGCTCCCGCTATCTGGGCGGCACCGTTGAAAACCGCTGGTGGTGGGGCAATGCGGTGAATCCGCTCGATACGCGTCTGGTTGCGACCGCAACGACCGATGGCGGTTACCGCCTCGACGGCGCGAAGGGCTTCTGTTCCGGCACGCGCGGCTCGCAGATGATGACCGTGTCCGCGCACGATACGGCGGCGGGCAAACCGGTGTTCGGCGTGGTGCCGACCACGCGCGCGGGCATCACGGTCCACGATGACTGGGACCCGATCGGCCAGCGCCAGACGGATAGCGGTAGCGTGTCGTTCGACCATGTGCGCCTCGAGCCGCACGAAGTGCTGCAGCGCTCGGAGGCGCCGCGCGCGACTCTGCGCACGCTCGTTTCGCAACTGGTGCTGACCAATCTGTTCGTCGGTATTGCCGCCGGTGCGCTGGATGAGGCGCGCCGCTATCTGATGCAGCACGGACGCCCGTGGATTACCGCCGGCGTGGCGCGCGCCGCCGACGATCCCTACCAGGTGCAGCGCTTCGGCGAGATGCGCCTGAAGGCGATCGGCGCCGAAGCGATGGCCGACCGCGCGGCCCGTGTACTCGACGACGCGTGGCAGCAGGGCTTCGAGCTCGATGCGCAAGCGCGCGCGCATGTCGCGCTCGCCACTTCCGAAGCGAAGGTGTTCGCACATCGTGCCGCGCTCGACGTGAGCGAAGCGCTGTTCGACGCATGCGGCGCCCGCGCGACCGGCGCACCGCTGGCGCTGGACCGCTTCTGGCGCAACGCGCGCGTGCATACGCTGCACGACCCGCTCGACTACCGCATTCGCGACATCGGGCGTTACGCGCTCGAAGGGACATTGCCGGACGTTTCTTTGTACACTTGAGGGAGTCGGCGGCGCACGGCCTCGTAGTGCGGCTCGGCTTCAATCAACTCGAGGGTCTCCGGCTTGCAGTTCAAACTACCGACAACGGCGACAGCGCCGTTTTGCCCGGCGGAAGTCCAGGGCTCCGTTGCCGTCACGCCCGGCGCGCCGTTCTGGAAACGGATACTGCAGTTTGCGGGTCCCGGCCTGCTGGTATCGATCGGCTACATGGACCCCGGCAACTGGGCGACCGATATCGAAGCCGGCTCGCGTTACGGCTATAGCCTGCTGTTCGTGGTCGTGCTGTCCAGCCTCGCGGCGATGGTGCTGCAGTGCCTGAGCATGCGACTTGGCATCGCAACCGGCAAAGATCTCGCCCAACTGTCGCGGGACCGCTATTCGCCACGCGTCGTGCGCGGCCAGTGGGTGCTCGCTGAACTCTCGATCGTTGCATGCGACCTCGCCGAAGTGCTCGGCGGCGCGCTCGCGTTTCATCTGCTGTTCAAAATATCGCTGACCTCCGGCGTGCTGCTTACCGCGCTCGATACGCTGATCGTGTTGGGTCTGCAGGGCAAGAAGTTTCGCGATCTCGAGGCGATCATCCTCGGGCTTATCGCGACGATAGGCATCGGCTATGTCATCGAGCTCATTCTGGTGAAGCCGGTCTGGTCGGAAGTGGCGCATGGCCTCGTGCCATCGCTGCAAGTGGTCAGCGGCCGTGAGCCGCTGTATCTCGCGATCGGCATTCTCGGCGCGACGGTGATGCCGCACAACCTGTATCTGCATTCGTCTGTCGTGCAAACCCGCGCGGTCAAGCGCAATTCGCGGGGTATCGGCTCGGCGATCTCGATGTCGCGGATCGACACGATCGCGTCGCTGCTGATCGCGCTGCTGATCAACGCGGCCATCCTGATTCTCGCCGCCGCCGCGTTTCATGCGACGGGCCACGACCAGGTGACCGACATCGAGAACGCGTACAAGCTGCTTGCGCCGATCGTCGGCACGGGTTTCGCGGCCATTCTGTTCGCGGTGGCGCTGCTCGCGTCCGGGCAAAGCTCCACATTCACCGGCACGGTCGCAGGCCAGGTGATCATGGAAGGCTTTCTCAACCTCAATATCCCATGCTGGCAGCGCCGGCTGATCACGCGCGCGCTCGCGCTGATCCCCGCGTTGATCGGCATCCAGATGTTGGGTAATGGCGCGGTGGGTGAGTTGCTGGTCGCAAGCCAGGTCGTACTGAGCCTGCAATTGCCGTTTGCGCTGTACCCGCTGATCCGGATGACGGACGATCGTGCGCTGATGGGCGAGTTCGCGAACCGCCTGCCGACACGACTCCTCGCGTGGGCGCTGTTTGTCGTGATCAGTGCCGCGAACGTGTGGCTCGTGTTTCAGACGGTGGGGTGGGTATAAAGGCGAGGCAACTGACGCGAGGAAACCGGCTCGGTGCAACCGGTGCGCCGCAGCGCACCGGCAACAGGGGGATCGGTCAGGCGGCGACCAGAGCGATAGCGGTGTCCAGCTCGATTTCGATTTCGGTAACCGGCTCGGCAACCTGCGGCACTTGCGGTTCGACCTTCGCGGCGGCTGCCTTCTTCGTTTTGCCCGCGCGCGATGGCGGCTGGCAGGCGCCGCACACGACGTTATGCTGCAGGTCATGCTTGTGCGCGACAAACTTGCCACTGCAGCGGCAGCAGCGCGTCAGTTGCAGAATGCTCGCGTCGAAGAAACGCACGAGCGTCCAGGCACGCGTCAGATCCAGCACCGGTTCGCTTTGCGCGTGCCGGCAATGCTCGAGATAGAGCCGGTAGCCCTTCGTCAGCGCGTCGAGGTGCGAGCAGCGCGCCTCGTTCTTCAGAAACAGGTAGGTGTTATAGAACAGCGACGCGTGGATGTTCGCGAGCCACGTCATGTACCAGTCGGCTGAGAACGGCAGCATGCCTTTCGGCGGCGACGCGCCCTTCACCTCGCGGTACAGCCGGATCATGCGGTCGCGGGACAGCGTCAGTTCGCTTTCCAGTACCTGCATGCGCGCGCCGAGTTCGATCAGCGCGATCGCGCGAAACACTTCCTGCGCGTCTTCGGTCAAGCTTCGCTTGAGCATGACAGTTCCTCGGTTAGGCGAACTGCTCTGCAGGCTGGCCGGCAAGCAGAATCGCCGCGTGCGTCGAAGCGACTTCCGCATGCTTCGCCGTTTGCGTCAACGCCGACAGCATCGTGTGATCGTTGAAGCGGAAAAAGCATAAAAGCTGGTCGGAAGAGGCCAGCTTGACGATCTGCGCGAGAGACAGACCGGCAAGCAAGTCGGCCAATTCCGACGACAGACCCAGCCGGAACATGCCGACTGGCTTGTCCTCGCGCAACATGCGTTGCGCAAGCATGATGTACGACAGGTTGATCTCGCGGATTGAATCCAGCGTCTCGCTGCTACGGTCCATTTTTTCGTTTCCCGAAGCCCCGATTGTTTGCCGGCCTTGAAGAGCCGTTATGGTCTTGTTGCGTCGCCGGAAACGTTTGCTCCGGTCGCGCCCATCGCTCTGAAACAACTGGCGACTCTTTGATACAGCTGGTTACATTTCGTAACAGCCCGGAGCGAATTGTATGAAGTCGTTTTGCGAAAAGCAATCTCTTTCTCAAAAAAATGTCTCAAAAAGCCGACGTAATTCCGGTAAGTTTTTCACAATGGCGTAATAGTCATTCGCCAATCAATAACAGCCCTGGCAAAGTTCGCTGAAAGCGTTGTCGCACAAGGATCGAGGAAAATTTTGCAGGTGTGGGCGAAGACATCTCGTGAGATGCGGCGGTACAAATTCTTTTAAGAAAGGGAAAAGCAAGGGATTGCGTTTCGCGGTAAAAACTGCGCGCATTCCGGAGCTTGCGTGAAAGGCCCATTTGTAACGACTATGCGCTTTGGATGTAACAGGTGCACGGGCATTTGTAACCGGTCAGCGCGCCGCGCCGCCACCTGGTCAAAACAGGGATGGATTCTCATCAAAAGATGTAACTGAGCAGCCTTCCCCGGCGGCGGGGCGCTACGGGCCGAGCTAGGCCTGAGCGCCGTCAGCGCCCGCCATGGCTTGGGTTGCGGCGAGCCGGCGCAAGGTGTCGGCGGTCTGCTGATCGGCCGGGAAGAACGCTTCGATTGCAAGTTCGGACAGCGTCACGTCGACCGGTGTGCCAAACACGGTGGTCGTGCTGTAGAAGGACAGCGCACCGTGCGGTGTAGAGAGCCGCAGCGGCACGGCAATCTGGTTGAGCGGCGTGCTGTCGTCGGGCGCGGCGCCAGGCGCGCCGGCGGGCGCCGGGTAGCGGGCCAGCTCCTCGTGCAGGGCCGCCAGCGTGGCGTCGCCGCTCACTTCTATTTGACGCTGCAGCCGCGCGAGCAGGTGCGCACGCCACGTATGCCAGTTGAGGATCGACGACGCGAGGCCGTCGGGATGCAGACTCAAGCGCAGCGCATTGACGGGAGGCTCGAGCAACGCCGGCTGCGCGGGCGCAATGAGTGGCGCGAGCGCGCGGTTCGCCGCGACGATCGTCCAGTGCCGGTCGACGGCGACGGCCGGATAGGGTTCGTGTCCCTTCAACACGCGATCGACCGCTTCGCGCGCGGCGTCCAGTTGCGGGTCGGACAGCGGCCGTTCGCGAAAGAGCGGCGCGTAGCCGGCCGCGACCAGCAGCGCATTGCGCGCCCGCAACGGCACGTCGAGCCGCTCGGCCAGATGCATGATCATTTCGCGGCTCGGCGTTGCGCGGCCCGATTCAACAAAGCTCAAATGGCGCGTCGAGATCTCCGCTTCGGAGGCGAGCAGCAACTGGCTCATCCGGCGGCGTTGCCGCCATTCGCGCAGCAGGTCGCCGACCGGGCGGCTCATCGGTGCGGCGCGCTCGCCAGCGGAGGTCGTGTACGTGTCCATGTCGCCGATGATAGCCAATGCACGCGAGGAATCCATTACCTCAGAGGTAATCTCGGATGCGAAATCGGGCTTCGCCCGCCAGCGCCATGACTCCAATCGCGAAGACCGAATCGCCTCGGGTTCGTTGAGCTTTCGCCGCGTGGTTGCCTCGTCGCGTTGCGCGGCGGTCGGAATACATCCGTTCGTACGGGTGTTTAGTACGCGTAGGCTGTTTCGATCTGCCGTCCTTATGCAGTGCGAGGGGTTTGTCGAACCCGCGCCGCTTCGCGGTGCGAACCCATTACCTCGCACGTAATCGACTTTCGGCTGCGCATCGCAGAACCTTCAGTCAGAGCTTGCCGCGACTCGACACCCGCGTGCAGGGCTCGACCGAATCCCATTCCACTGAAGGAGTCTGTGATGACCGCGCATACCGCTTTGATCGACCGCTATTTCGACATCTGGAACGAAACCGACTCGCGCCGCCGCCAGGTGCTCATTGAAAAGACGTGGGCAAGCGATGCGACCTACGTCGACCCGCTGCTATCGGCACAGGCGCATGACGGTATCGACGCGATGATCCGTGCGGTGCATGAGCGTTTTCCACACCACACGTTTCGCCGTACGACGGCCGTCGACGGGTTCGCGGACCGCCTGCGATTTTCGTGGGAACTGTCGACCCCCGACGGTGTTTCGATCGTCAAGGGTTCCGACTTCGGTCAGGTCGATGCAGACGGACGTCTGCGGGCGGTGACCGGTTTTCTCGACGAAGCGCCGGGCGTGGCCTGATCGCAGACCCACCATAACTGACAAGGAGAACTTGAAATGCATGAGCCCGCTACCGCGCCGTCCGCCGCAAAATTCGCGCGCGCGCTTGGCGTCGTCGATGCGTTGTCCGGTGCGATCGCGGGTTTTGCGCTATTCGCCGGAACGCGTGCCTTCACGTTCCTCGCCTTGGTCGCACTGCGCGAACCGGTGCTCGGCGGGGTCGGGCTCGTGCTGCTGGCGCTGGTCGGCTGGGTCAGATGGTTTTGCCGGCATGTGGTGATGGAGCGGCCGGCGATCCGGGGGCCAAGCAACCGCTGGCCGGCGAGCCACCACGACGGGCTGGACCCGCAATCCGATCCGGACGCGCCAGCATTGGCGTCGGACTACGCGGCCACATCCGATACCTCGTCGGTGGCGTAGCCGGACGGCGAGTCGCCCATTATTTCGAGCGCGAATTCCGCAAAGGCCATGACCTTCGGCGACAACTGCCGCACCGCCGGGTACAGAAGGTGAATGCTGCGCCGTGGCGTGCTGTAGTCCTGAAGAACCCGTTCGAGCCGACCCGCCCGCATATATTTGTCAGCGGCGTAGTCATGCACGTAGACAATGCCCGCGTCGGCGAGCGCCGCGTCAATCAGCGCATCGCAATGATCGAGCACCTGCCCCGCGTGTTCCCCCGCGCGTATCGCCCATTCATGGTTGCCGGACGCGAAGCACCAGTCGCGATAACGCCGGGTGCTTGCTGAAATCTGTGCAATGCAGTGGTGCTCGGTCAGATCGTCAGGCGAGTGGGGGCGTCCGTACTCCTTCAGGTACGCGGGGCTTGCACATGCGATCCAGTGCGCCGAGCCGAGTTCGCGCGCCATCAGCCTGTTCGAAGGAAGATCCCCGATGCGAATCGCGATATCGAAGCCCTCTTCGATGATGTCCTGGATCGCATCCGAGAAGCTCGCCTCGACGACGACTTCCGGGTAACGTCGCTGAAACTCGCCGAGCGCCGGCACGAATATCGACCGGCCGAATGCGATCGGTGCGGCGACTCTCAGGCGGCCTGACGGCGTCTGCGCGGACTGCAGCAGCGCGGCCTCGGCGTTGCGCAGCTCGGTGAGGATTTCGCGGCAGCGTTCGAAGAACACGGCACCCTCCGCGGTGAGCCCGACACTTCGGGTCGAGCGGTGCAGCAGCACGACGCCGGTTTGCGATTCGAGCCGCGTCACGGCTTTGCTGACGCCGGACGCAGTCAAGCCCATCTGCTTGGCGGCCGTGGTGAAACTTCTGAATTCGGCGGCGCGCACGAACGCCTCTACGGCGGAAAGATCCATCTTATCCTCGATAGTCGAAGGAGCCGGAGCGAACATGCTAAGCATGACGATCAATTGATCAGTCGTGAAAGGCGGCTGTCTCGACCGATGCAAAACGCAATTCTACGGACGGCCATTTCATTCAAAAACCCCATGCCGATCCACACAGTGATGACCGTGAATCCGCATCGGCACTCATCGAAAAAACGTGACAACATCTGCGCGAGAACGGGGGGCGTCAGTCTCTCTTCGTGCGATGTGCGTCGTCCTGATTCGACGTTTTCTGTCGACATGTCGACACGTGAATGCTGGTCAACCAAGTCATGAAGCAGAAGCATGGGCAAGCTCATCACTGTCGTTGCGCCCGGCAATAGCGCGTGTTCGATCGGAGACGATCATGCGCATTGACCCGGCAGGCCGCTCCGTGAAGATCGCCGAGGGCGCGATCGTGTATATCGTCGATGATGACGAGTCGGTGCGCGAGGCCGTTGAGGCGTTGCTAAGATCCGTTGGCGTCAGCGCCGAAACGTTTTCCTGCGCGCAGGATTTCTTTGCGTACCCGATGCCGGACGTGCCCGCCTGTCTCGTTCTCGACGTGCGATTGCGCGGTCAAAGCGGACTCGTCGTGCAGCAACAGATCGCCGCGCAACAGATGAGGATTCCGATCATATTCGTGACCGCGCATGGCGATATCGCGATGTCGGTCAGGGCAATGAAGGCGGGCGCCGCCGATTTTCTGGCGAAGCCGTTTCGCGATCAGGACCTGCTCGATGCGGTGACGCAGGCGCTTGCCGGCGACGTAGAGCGCCGTGCGGCCGACCGTTCGTTTGCGGAGTTGCGGCGCCGCTACGAACTCCTGACGCCGCGCGAACGGCACGTGATGGCGCGCGTCGTGAACGGCTTGCGCAACCGGCAGATTGCGCACGAGATGAATCTGAGCGAAAACACGACCAAGTTTCACCGCAATCAGGCGATGAAAAAGATGGAGTCGAAATCGCTGGTCGATTTCGTGTTGATGGGCGGTGTGCTCGGCTTGCAGGACGCACCGGACGCACCGTTGGCGCGAAGGCCGGTCAAGGATTCCGACGGCGCCTGAAGGGCAGGCGGCGCCGCGCGCCGTACGTTGCGCGAGCGCTGATAAGAAACGGGGCGGTCATACGACCGGCCCCGCTTCCGCGCAAGCAACGCGACCATGCCGGTTGGTCACGCGCTCAGTTCTTGACGACCGACGCCTGATAAATCTGGTCGATCGCCTTCGACAGCGTCGTATTGAACTCGCTGTCGCCCATCGGCTTTTTCAGATCATTGATCAGCGCGCGCGAGAAGCTCGCGATCATGCCGTCGTTCGACGCAAGCCGCTCGCACGCATCGTCGAGCGGGTAGCCGCCCGACAGCGCGACGACGCGCACGACGCGCGGGTGTTCGATCAGCGGCAGATAAAAGTCCGGCACTTCCGGCAGCGTGAGCTTGATCATCACGCGGCTTGTCTCCGGCAACGCGTTGAGGCCCTTGTGCAGCTCGGCCAGCAGGATCTTTTCCGCGCCGGCCTTGTCCGGGGTCTTGATCGACACTTCCGGTTCCAGAATGGGCACCAGGCCATGCTTGCCGATCTGCGCGCCGAACTCAAATTGTTGCTTGACGATCGCGGCGATCCCCGCCGACGAATTCTGATTGATCAGCGAACGCATCTTCGTGCCGAAGATGCCGAGCTTCACGGCGCGCTCGAGTAGCGTGTCGAGCCCGGGAATCGGTTTCATCAGACGCACGCCGTCCGCTTCTTCAATGAGGCCTTTGTCGACCTTCAGGAACGGCACGACACCGCGGTCTTCCCATAGAAACGACGGCACCGGCTTGCCTTGCACCTGGCCGTCCATTGTCATTTCGAACAGGATCGCGCCAATGATCTTGTCGCCAGTGAACGGGGGCGCGGTGATGATGCGCGTGCGCATCTCGTGCATCAGCTTGAACATTTCGGCGTCGCCGCTATAGGCGTCGTCCGGAATTCCGTATTGCCGCAATGCACCGGGTGTCGAGCCGCCGCTCTGATCGAGCGCCGCGATGAAGCCCGGCTTGTCAGTCATCTGAGCAAGCATTTTGTCGTTTGCCATGAGCGTTTCTCCGTAAGCCAATTAAAAACCGCTACAAAGCGCACCCTGGGAGGGTCCGTTGAATTCGTCCATATCAAAGTGTACTGGCATTGGCGGGCGCGCTTGTGAAAACGACGCTATACCGTGATCGGCGGGCTGCAAAGCAGCCAACCGTCCAATTTTGCCCGTGTCAGTCCGCAACGCATGTGCCCTGCGTTCCATTCGCTTCGCCACGCTGCGCGGCGTATTAGGTGAAAACCCCGAGGACCCTGCGCGCCACCGCGAAAGCCTTATACGACGGGACTTCGAGGTGCGCGGCAAGGTTTTTCGATCACATCGGAGATGAAATCAACGTAACGGCTCTTGTTACGATTCTCTCATTGACGTACGATTGGTTGCGAATAAACCATCAGCCGTTGCTGTGCATTGCACAAAACCGCGAACGTCTCATGCCTGAAGCTTCCACCTTGTCTTCCTCCATCGTTGCGCTTGCGCGCGGCGCGGCCGTTCATCCCGCGCGCAATCCCGGCACCCCGTTCGACGCGTCGTGGTTCGACGACCTGCGCGTCAATCAGTCAGCCGTCGAGCGGCGCACCGCGACACTCGGCACGCGCCGCACCGTCAAGAAAGATGCGCAGGCCGCGTGGCTGCTGAAAGCGATCACCTGCATTGACCTCACCACGCTGAACGGCGACGACACCGAGGGCCGCGTGCGGCGCTTGTGCGCGAAAGCGCGCCAGCCGGTGCGCGCGGAGATCCTTGCCGAGCTGGGTATTGCACCGCATGGCATCACGACCGGCGCGGTCTGTGTGTATCACCGTTTCGTCGCGGCCGCGGTCGACGCGCTGCGTGGCAGCGGCATTCCGGTCGCCGCGGTGTCGACAGGCTTTCCCGCAGGCCTGAATCCGCACGAACTGAAACTGAAAGAGATCGAGGCTTCGGTGGCGGATGGCGCTGAAGAGATCGACATCGTCGTGACGCGCGAGCATGTGCTGACCAGCAACTGGCGTGCGCTTCATGACGAAGTGCGCGATTTTCGCGCCGCGTGCGGCGCCGCGCATCTGAAGGCGATTCTCGCGACGGGCGATATCCGCACGCTGTCGAACGTTGCGCGCGCATCGATGGTGTGCATGATGGCCGGTGCCGATTTCATCAAGACCTCGACCGGCAAGGAAGGCGTCAACGCGACGCTCGACGTATCGCTCGTGATGGTGCGGATGATTCGCGAATACCACGCGCGCACCGGCGTGCTGATCGGCTTCAAGCCGGCTGGCGGCGTCTCCGATGCGAAGACCGCGCTGCTGTATCAGATATTGATGAAGGAGGAACTCGGGCGCGCATGGCTCGAACCGGCGCTGTTCCGCATCGGCGCATCGAGTCTGCTCGCCGATATCGAACGCCAGCTCGAGCATCACGCGAGCGGCCGTTACTCCGCCTTCAACCGACACCCCGTTGCATAACGTTGCATCCGCAAGCAAACCGATTCTCATGAGCGTAGCCGAGTATTTTTCATCGATGGAGTACGGTCCCGCACCGGAGGACGACCAGCCCGCGCGCGCGTGGCTCGCGCAGCACAGCGGCGTCTTCGGTCATTTCATTGGCGGCGCGTGGCGCGCGCCGTCTTCGGGCGAGCGTTTCGCGACGCATGAGCCGGCGTCGGGCGAGCCACTCGCGCAGATCGCACAAGGCGATGCAACGGATGTCGACGCGGCGGTGGCCGCCGCGCGCACCGCGCAACCCGCATGGCGCGCGCTGGGCGGCGCGGGGCGCGCGCGGCACTTGTATGCGCTCGCGCGCATGGTGCAGCGGCACAGCCGGCTATTCGCGGTGCTGGAAGCACTCGATAACGGCAAGCCGATTCGCGAAACACGCGACATCGACATTCCGCTCGTCGCGCGACACTTCCTTCACCACGCGGGCTGGGCGCAACTCCAGGACAGCGAATTCGCGGACTACGCGCCGCTTGGCGTGATCGGCCAGATCGTGCCGTGGAATTTCCCGCTGCTGATGCTCGCGTGGAAGATCGCGCCCGCGCTCGCAACCGGCAACTGCGTGGTATTGAAGCCGGCCGAATACACGCCACTGACCGCGCTGCTGTTCGCCGAGCTTGCGCAGCGCGCTGGCCTGCCGTCGGGTGTACTGAACGTCGTGACCGGTGATGGCCGCACGGGTGCCGCGCTGGTCGAACATCCGGATGTCGACAAGATCGCGTTCACCGGTTCGACCGAAGTCGGCCGGCTGATTCGCGAGGCCACCGCCGGCTCCGGCAAATCGCTGACGCTCGAGCTGGGCGGCAAGTCGCCGTTTATCGTCTTCGACGATGCGGATCTCGATGGCGCGGTGGAAGGCGTGGTCGACGCGATCTGGTTCAACCAGGGACAAGTGTGCTGCGCCGGTTCGCGGCTGCTCGTGCAGGAAGGCATCGAGGCCCGCTTTATCGACAAGCTGAAGCGGCGCATGGCGACGCTGCGGATCGGCCCGTCGCTGGATAAGGGCATCGATATCGGCGCGATCGTCGATCCGGTGCAGCTCGAGCGCATCCACGCGCTGGTCGAAACGGGACGCCGCGAAGGTTGCATGGTCTGGCAAGCGGCGGAAACGCAAATGCCGGGACAAGGCTGCTTTTATCCTCCGACGCTCGTGACCGGCGTCGCCCCTGCGTCGACCCTTGCACAGGAAGAAATCTTCGGCCCGGTGCTGGTGACGATCAGCTTTCGCACACCCGACGAAGCGGTTGCGCTCGCGAACAACACGCGCTACGGACTGGCCGCGAGCGTGTGGAGCGAAACCATTGGGCGGGCGCTCGATATCGCGCCGCGTCTTGCGTGCGGCGTGGTGTGGGTCAATGCGACCAATCTGTTTGACGCGGCGGTCGGCTTCGGCGGCTATCGCGAATCGGGCTATGGCCGCGAAGGCGGGCGGGAGGGCATTTACGAATACCTGAAGCCGAACGCATGGCTTAATCTGCCGCAGCGGCGTGCGAGCCAGCGCGTCGTCAGCGAAGCGCTGACCGCCGACGAAGGCGCTATACATGCGGACGACCCGTTCAATGTGGACCGCACCGCGAAGCTGTTTGTCGGTGGCAAGCAGGTGCGGCCGGACAGCGGCTACTCGCTGCCGGTGGTCGGGCCGGATGGCGCGTTGATGGGCGAGGTCGGCGCGGGCAACCGCAAGGACATTCGTAACGCGGTGGCGGCCGCGCGTGGCGCGCAGAAGTGGTCCGGCACGACCGCGCACAACCGCGCGCAGGTGCTGTATTTCCTCGCCGAAAATCTCGCGGTGCGCTCGCGCGAATTCGCGGCGCAACTGGTTGCGCGCACCGGTGTCAGCGAGGCGCAAGCGCGCAACGAAGTGGAAGCGTCGGTCAAGCGCCTATTTACGTACGCGGCGTGGGCCGACAAGTTCGATGGCGCGGTGCATGCGCCGCCGCTGCGCGGCGTCGCGCTCGCGATGCACGAGCCGCTTGGCGTGATCGGCATCGCGTGCCCGGATGAGGCGCCGCTGCTCGCGTTGGTGTCGCTGGTTGCGCCGGCGCTGGCGATGGGCAACCGCGTGGTCGCGTTGCCGAGTGTCGCGTGCCCGCTGGCCGCAACGGATTTTTATCAGGTTGTGGAAACATCGGACGTGCCTGCTGGAGTGCTGAATATCGTCACAGGTGAGCGTGGTCCGTTGCTCGACGCGCTTGCCAAACATGATGACGTCGACGCGCTGTGGTGTTTTGGCGATACGAGCGATTCGGCGAAGGTCGAGCGCGCATCGGTCGGTAACCTGAAGCGCACGTTCGTCGACCACGGCCGCCGCTTCGACTGGTTCGACCGATCGACTGAAGGCCCGGTGCTGCTGCGCCAGGCCGTGCAGGTGAAGAACATCTGGATACCGTACGGCGACTGATCCGCACACCGTGCGCATGCGCGAAGCACGCGCGACGGATCAGAAGCCAACCGAAACGGAGGAGACAACGTGCTGAAAAATGTAGACCCGCTGCTTAACGCCGACGTGCTGTACGCGTTGCGCGCGATGGGGCACGGCGATGAGCTCATTATTTGCGACGCGAATTTTCCCGCCGACTCTGTTGCGCGTGCAACGGTGTTCGGCAAACTACTGCGGATCGACGGTGCTGACGCGCCACGGGCGATCCGCGCGGTGCTGTCGGTGCTGCCGCTGGACACCTTCGTCGACGATCCGGCCTTGCGGATGGAAGTGGTCGGCGAGCCGAGCACGATTCCTGCCGTGCAGCGCGAAGCGCAGGCTGAAGTGAATGCCGCTGAAGGGCGTGAGCTGCCGTTCAAATCGATCGAACGCTTCGCTTTCTATGAGCGTGCGCGCCAGGCGTATTGCGTGATCGCGACCGGTGAGCAGCGCGGGTACGGCTGCTTCGTGTTCAAGAAGGGTGTGATGCTCGCGCCGGATGCACCAAGGAACCCGAATTCATGACCACGCAATCGCAATCTCAGGGCCGCGTGGTGATTCTCGGTATCTACGTGACCGATCTGACGTTTCGCGCGGAGCGCATGCCGTTGATCGGCGAAACGATCGCGGGCTCCGCGTTCGCGATGGGGCCGGGCGGCAAGGGCTCGAACCAGGCGGTCGCGGCCGCGCGCGCAGGCGCCGACGTTGTGTTCTGCACGCGCGTCGGCAACGACGCGTTCGGCCAGATCGCGCGTGCGACCTGGGACGCCGAATGCATCACGTCGCGCGCTACCGTGGTTGATGGCGCGTCGACGGGCGCCGCGCATATCTTCGTCGATGAAACGACCGGAATGAACGCGATCATCGTCGCGTCCGGCGCCGCAGGCACGCTGTCCGCCGCGGACGTCGACGCGATCGAAGCCGATATCGCCGGCGCACGCGTGTTTGTCACGCAACTCGAACAACCGATTCCCGCCGCGAAGCGCGGCCTCGAAGTGGCGCGCAAGCATCGCGTAACAACGGTGTTCAATCCGGCGCCGGCGTTGCCGCTTGACGACGATATCTTCCCGCTGTGCGACTACATTACGCCGAACGAGACCGAGACCGCGGCGCTCACCGGCGTGGCCGTGAACAACGTCGACGACGCGCGCCGTGCAGCGGATGTGCTGTTGAAGAAAGGCGTCGGCACCGCGATTGTCACGCTGGGCGAAGCGGGCGCGCTGTTGCATTCGGCGCATCAGTCGGTGTTCGTGCCCGCGTTTCGCTGCGGGCGTGTCGTCGAGACCGCGGGTGCCGGCGACGGCTTCACCGGCGGCTTCGCGGCTGCGCTTGCGCGCGGCGAAGATCCGGTGGCGGCGACGCGTTTCGGATGCGCACTCGCGGGCATTTCGGTCACGCGCGCGGGCACCGCGCCGTCGATGCCGACGCTCGCTGAAATCAACCAGGTTTTGAGTCAGTCCGGTTTCGCTCACGCGCTGTCCGCGTGAGCGAAGCTGCGACGTATCGCGAAGTCCGAAGGAGCTTGCCGTTACCATGAAGTTCTCGCTCAACGCGCAAAAGCTGTTCGCCGACCGGCAGCTGAACTTCCTGCTCGCCGTGAATCTGCTGATTGTCCTGGTGGCGATCTGGCTTTCGCATGGCCAGTTCGTCGGCATCGACAATATGCAGTCGATGGCCGCGCAACTTCCCGAAGTGGCGCTGCTTGCGCTGGGCATCATGCTGTCGATGCTGTCCGGCAATGGCGGGATCGACCTGTCGGGTGTCGGGCTGGCGAATCTTTCCGGCATGATCGCCGCGCTGATCGTGCCGAAAGTGGTGAGCGGCGACAATTCGCCGGCGCTGTTTACCGCGCTGTTCTGCGTGATCGTCGTGGGTTCGGGCCTGCTGGGCGGCCTGCTGAACGGCTTCATCATCGCGCGTTTGAAGCTCACACCGATCCTTTGCACGCTGGGCACGCAGTTGCTCTTTACCGGGTTTGCGGTGGCGCTGAGCAACGGCGCATCGGTTCACGTCGACTACGTCGATCCGCTTTCCGACATCGGTAACGGCACGTTCTTCCAGGTGCCCATCCAGTTTTGCATCTTTATCGTGGCCGTCGTGTTTCTTGGCTGGCTGCTCAGGCGCACGCCGTTCGGTCTGCGACTCTATCTGATGGGCACCAATCAGCGCGCCGCTTTCTATGCCGGCATTCCACGCGAACGGATGCTGATCCTGACTTACACGATGTGCGGCATTCTTGCGTCGCTGGCCGGTCTGGTGAGCGTGTCCCACACGCTTAGCGCGAAATGGGACTACGGCAATTCGTATCTGCTGATCGCGATACTGATCGCGGTGATGGGTGGCGTGAATCCGGCGGGCGGCTACGGACGCATCATTTGCGTGTTTTTTGCTGCGACCGTGCTGCAGTTCCTGTCGAGCCTGTTCAATCTGCTCGGCGTGTCGCAGTTCTTTGGCGATTGCGCGTGGGGCTTTCTGCTGCTGCTGTCGCTTGCGTTCGCGGGCGGCGAGCGGGTTCGCTCGATCTTCGGCCTCGGCGTGGGCAGACAGCAGAGCGGTGGCAAGCGCCCGGCGGGCGGCTAGCCAGTCAACCCGATGAAATCAGGCGGGCATCGTGCCTCGGGCGCCCGTCTTCGTTAATCGTGGGGCGTCAACGAAAAAGCAAGGAGACAACTCTATGAAACCCGTACGATTGGGCATTGTTCTGACAGCATGCGCACTCGCCGCCGGACTTGCGGCGACAGCCTATGCGGCAACCAATGAGACGATCGTCACTGTCGTCAAGGTGACGGGCATCAGCTGGTTCAACCGGATGGACGAAGGCGTCAAGCAGTTCGGCCAGGAAACGCCGGGCGTGACCGTCTACCAGACGGGTCCCGGGCGGGCCGACGCGGCGCAGCAGCTGAAGATCATTGAAGACCTGATCGCGAAGAAGGTGAATGCGATTGCCGTCGTGCCGTACGACCCGCCGACGCTCGAGCCCGCGCTGAAGAAGGCGATGGACCGCGGCATCAAGGTGGTCACGCATGAGGCGGACAACGAAAAGAACACAATGGTCGACGTCGAGGCATTCGACAATTCCGCGTATGGCGCCGCGCTCAACGATCGGCTCGCGTCGTGCATGCACGATGACGGCAAATGGGCGACGCTGGTCGGCTCGCTCGGCAGCCGCTCGCAGGTGCAGTGGGCCAATGGCGGCATCGACAATGCGAAGGCGAAGTACCCGAAGATGACGCTCGTCGAGACGAACCTCGAGACGAACAACGACGGCGAGCGCGCGTATGAAGTCGCGAAGGAAGTGCTGCGCAAGCATCCGGATCTGAAGGGCTTCCAGGGCTCGTCGTCGCTCGACGTGATCGGTATCGGCCGCGCGGTCGAGGAAGCGGGCCTGCAGGGCAAGATCTGCGTGTACGGCACGGGTCTGCCGACTGAGGCAGGCAAGTACCTCGAAAGCGGTGCGATCAACGGTATCGCGTTCTGGGATCCGAAGCTCGCGGGCCTCGCGATGAACAAGATCGCGAAGATGCTGATCGACGGTAAGACGGTCGAGAACGGCGCGAACCTCGGTTTGCCGGGCTACGAGAAAGTGACGGTGTCGAAGGGACCGGGCAAGGGCATCATCGTGCGCGGTCAGGGCTGGGTCAGCGTCGACAAGTCGAACTACAAGCAGTATTCGTTCTAAGTCGAACTGACCGGCGTTTTGAAGCTGGTTTGATGTTTGGTTGACCGTGCATCCGCGTCGTGAGTGATATCCCGGCGTGGATGCGCGCTTGAAGATAACGGCCTCGCACCATGAACTCACCCGTTTCCTCGACACCGTTTCTCGAAGTGGTCGGCGTGCACAAGCGCTTTACCGGCGTGCATGCGCTGCGCGGCGTGAGCCTGTCGTTCGAGCGCGGACAGATTTACCACCTGCTCGGCGAAAACGGCTGCGGCAAGAGCACGCTGATCAAGATCATTTCCGGCGCACAGCCGCCGGATGAAGGCGAACTCGTGATCGAGGGCGTGCGGCACGCGCGGCTGTCGGCGCTTGAATCGCTCGCGGCGGGCATCGAAACGGTGTATCAGGACCTGTCGCTGCTGCCGAACATGAACGTCGCGGAGAATGTCGCGCTGACCTCCGAGCTGGCCGAGCACAACGGGCGCCTCACGCGCACGTTCGACCGCCAGGCGCTCGCGGCGACGGCGCAGCGCGCGCTGCATGCAGTGGGTCTGCCCGGCGACGCGGAATTCCAGGCCACGCTCATCGAGCAGTTGCCGCTTGCGACGCGTCAGCTTGTCGCGATCGCGCGCGCGATCGCCAGCGAGGCGAAATTCGTGATCATGGACGAACCGACCACGTCGCTGACGCAAAAGGAAGTCGACAATCTGATCGCCGTGCTCGGCAATCTGCGCGCCCAGGGTGTGACCGTGCTGTTCGTGAGCCATAAGCTCGACGAATGCTATGCGATCGGCGGCGAGGTGATCGTGCTGCGAGACGGTCAGAAGATGGCGCAAGGTCCGATCGAGCAATACACGAAGGCGCAAATCAGCGAGTTGATGACTGGGCGCCAGTTGTCGAACGAGCGCTATCGCGAAGGCGGTGTTGGCAGCGAAGTGGTACTCGATGTGAAACATCTGACGCGCAGCGCGCAATTCGCGGATGTGTCGTTCTCGGTGCATCGCGGCGAAATTCTCGGCGTGACGGGGCTGCTCGATTCGGGCCGCAATGAACTGGCCCGTGCGCTAGCCGGCGTTGCACCGGCCGATAGCGGCACGCTGGTGCTTGACGGCAAGACGATCGCGGTGCGCACGCCGTCCGATGCGAAAGACCATCGGATCGGCTACGTGCCGGAAGACCGGCTCAACGAAGGGTTGTTTCTTGACAAGCCGATTCGCGACAACGTGATCACCGCGATGATCGCGAGTCTGCGGGACCGCTTCGGGCAGGTCGACCGTGCCCGCGCGCACGCGCTCGCGGTCGACACCGTGAAAGAGCTGCAAATCGCGACACCCGACGTCGACAAGCCGGTGCAATCGCTGTCGGGCGGCAACCAGCAGCGCGTGCTGATCGGCCGCTGGCTCGCGATCGATCCGCGCGTGCTGATTCTGCATGGGCCGACGGTGGGCGTCGACGTCGGTTCAAAGGACATCATCTATCGGATCATGCAGCGGCTGTCGCAGCGTGGGATCGGCATCATTCTGATCAGCGACGACTTGCCCGAGTTGCTGCGGAACTGCGACCGGATTCTGATGATGAAGAAAGGCCGCGTGGCGAACGAATACCGCGCGGATCAGCTGGAAGAAGCGGACCTGTATCACGCGCTGCTGTCGGAAGCCGCGTAGAGACCTTCGGGCGCTTCATCGGTTATAAAGGTTAAAGGAAGTCATCGATGTCATCGAGCATGAACCGGACCATGGCCACTCCCAACGTCGCTGAAATCGCACCCAAGCTCAGGCCGTCAGGCTGGCGGACGCGTCTCGCGCGCCAGCCGGAATGGTTCACGGCTGCGTTGATCGCCGTGATGTGCGTCGTCGTCGGCGTGATCAATCCGCGCTTTTTCCAGCTCGCGACGCTGTTCGATCTGCTGCATTCGGCGACGACCGTGTCGCTGTTCGCGCTCGGTACGCTGGTCGTGCTCGCGTCGGGCGGTATCGATGTGTCGTTCACCGCAATCGGCGCGCTGACGATGTATGCGATCACGAAAGCCGTGTTTGCGTGGTGGCCCGATGCGCCGTTCGCCCTGATTCTGCTGACAGGCACGGTGGGCGGCATTCTGCTCGGCGTGATCAACGGCGTGCTGGTTTATCGGCTCAAGGCGCCGTCGCTGATCGTGACGATCGGCACGCAATACCTGTATCGCGGGGTGCTGCTGACGTTTGTCGGCACGACGTTCTTTATGAACATCCCGCACAGCATGGATCACTTCGGCCGCATTCCGCTGTTCTTCTATCACACCGCCGACGGCTTGCGCGCGGTGCTGCCGGTGTCGGTGCTCGCACTCGTGCTTGCCGCGGCGCTCACGTGGTGGCTGCTCAATCGCACGATGATGGGGCGCGGCGTCTATGCGATGGGCGGCAGCCTCGCGATTGCCGAGCGGCTCGGTTACAACCTGCGCGCGATCCATCTGTTCGTGTTTGGTTATACGGGGATGCTGGCGGGCATTGCGGGCATTCTTCACGTGTCGAACAACCGGCTCGCGAATCCGTTCGACCTGGTGGGCACGGAGCTCGATGTAATCGCCGCCGTTATTCTGGGCGGCGCGCGCATCACGGGCGGCACGGGCACGGTGGCGGGCACGCTGCTCGGCGTCGTGCTCGTCACGCTGATCAACAACGTGCTGATTCTGGTGGGCGTGCCGAGCACCTGGCAGAAGGTGATTATCGGCGCGTTCATTCTGATTGCCGGTACGCTGTTCGCGCTGCAGCGAAAGCGCTAGGCGGACCTTGAGCCCTTCTGCGGGCTTCACCGTTGATGCCGCAAAACGCCGGCGCATTCATTTGCGCCGGCGTGCTTCCTGTCCCTTCTCGGTGATGATCGAGTCGAAGTCGTCGACCTGCGAAAAGCGCACCGCCTTGACCACGCCGAACTTGCTGCTGTCCACGACCAGATGGCTTTCCACCGAGCTTGCCATTGCTGCCTGCTTGAGCGCAACTTCGTGAAAATTCCAGCACGTGACGCCGTGTGCGACATCGACACCGCCCGCCGAAATAAACGCCTTGTTGATGCCCATACGACGCAGCATCTCGATGCTTTCCTCGCCGGCGAACGAGTCTGAGGACGGCACGTAAACACCGCCTAGCAGGATCATCCGCACATTCGGCTTGCGCCGCAGAATTTCCGCGACGTTTAGCGAATAGCAGACGACCGTGACATGCATTTCCGTCGGAATCAGCCGCGCGAGCGTGGTCAGTGTCGTGCCGCAGTCGATAAAGATCGTTTCGTTGTTAGCGATAAGGCCGGCCGCGATCGACGAAGCTTCCGCTTTCGCCTGCGCGAAGTGATCTTTTTCCTGTTCCAGTGAATAGCCGGCGCTATTCGGCACGTCGTTCGCACTGACGATATAGCCGCCGAGATACGTAAATTTGGCGGGACTCGCGGCAATATCGCGGCGCACGGTCATTTCGGAAACGCCGAGCAGTGACGCGGCGTCGCGCAGACGCATCACGCTTTGTCTTGCCAATGCATCGGCAAGCACACGCAGACGCTCAGTTTTGACCATGGAAGTCCTCGGGGGCAACGCACGCGAGTGCGTTAGATTTCGTTCGGGTTATGAGAGAATTATAACAACCGGCGTGACATGCTGTGAGATAAAAACATGGATCGAAAGCGCTTTTGCTTCACTCACACGCATCGTGCGCGGCGCTATTTCGAATGCATATAAAACGCGGCATGTGAATACCCCATGGCCATTCGCGGGAACTGACGCCATTTGGCGCGGTCTTTTGCATATTCGAATGGGAGGGGACAAACCATGACGCGTGCCGTCGAATCCGGCGTGATTTTCATTGCACGTCTCGCGCTTGCTGTGCTGTTCCTGTGGGGCGCCGCGATCAAATTGACGGGATACGCGGGCTTTATGGCCTACTTGCACGCGAGGGACGTGCCGTTTGTGATTTTTGCGGCGCCGCTTGTCATCGCTATCGAACTGCTTGGCGGGATATTGCTGGTGGTCGGTTGGCGGATTCGTGCGCTCGGTCTGATTCTTGCGATCTACACGGTGGCAACTGCGATTTTCGGCCATGATTTCTGGAACGTCACCGACGCTAGTCTGCAGCGCGAAATGGTCGTGCAATTCTGGAAAAACATCGCCATTGCCGGCGGATTTCTGCTACTGGTTGTCACTGGCGCGGGGCGCATCAGCATCGATGGTGCACGTGCGCCGCGCGGTGGACTCAACCGGTAGTGGGGCCTCGTATTGGATGAACCGGCACCGGCCGCGACTGTCGGTGCGATGGCATCCAGCGAACCGTTTTGAGCGGACAAGGAGCACGCAATGATTCAAGCTTTCGACCAATTGATCGGCGGCCAGGTGTTGCAGTTTTGTGCGAGCCTGGGCGAAGGGCCGACGCCGCATCGCGTCATCATCAGTCAGGCCGATTCGGCCAAGACGCTCGTCATTCTCGACGCTTCCGGTTTGCTCGGTAAGGTCAAGGCGGAGATCGAAGAACCCGCGGACCTTGTCGCGAACGCGATTCGCAAGACACAAAGCGAAGGGCTGATCGAAAAGGCGCTCGATACCGGCCAGATTCAGGAAGTGAGTTTGTAGGATGGACAGAAAACGATCGTGCGTGGCGCTGTCATCGATGCGCCGCGCGATCAGACGCCCGCGAGATGAGTCATATCGCGGGCGTCGCTGTTTTCACGGTTGGGTCTAAGTCGAGCCGCGTTGCGATGCCTGCGATTCGCACGGCGCACGTGTATGTGGATGCGGTTCGATGCAGCGTGCGAGCGCCGCGGCAATCAGCAGCACGACAGTCGAAACGGTCGTCGCGGTATGCAGGCCGGCCACGACATGCGCGGCTTGCGAGCCGCTCGCCAGCGCACCGAACGCGGCGACGCCGACCGCGCCGCCCGCCTGGCGCGCGGTGTTCAGCACCGCGGAAGCCGTGCCCGCGCGTCGTGCATCCGTTGAAGCAAGCACCGCGGTTGTCATCGCGGGCACCGCGAGCCCCATGCCGGACGGGATCAGCAGGAACGGCACCAGCAGTGCCCACAGCGGGCTATGCGCATTCACTCGTTGCAACAGGCCGTAGCCTAGCGCGGCAACCAGTGCGCCGGCGAGCATCGGCACGCGCGAGCCGAAGCGGCCGACGACCCAGCCACTCACGACATTCGAAATCAGAAAGCCACCGGTCAACGGCAGGAATACCAGGCCTGCCTGCAGCGGCGTGTCGCCGCGCGCGCTTTGCAAGAACAGGCTCAGCACGAACACGACGCCGTAGTACGTCAGATTCACGCACACGCCGAACAGCACTGCGGCGCTAAAGGTCCGGTTGCTGAACAGCGTCAGTGGCAGCATCGGCGCAACGGTGCGCCGCTCGGTCGCGATAAAGGCGAGCGCGGCGGCCAGCGCGACGCCGAGGCCGCCCGCGACGAGCGGATGGGCAATCCCGAGCGGCCGCCACTCGATGACCGCGCCGGTGAACGCGGTCAACGCAATGATCGCGAGGAACTGGCCGAGCGGGTCGATGCCGCGCGCTGAACCATCGGCCGTGGGCGGCACGCGCGCGCTGGCCGGCGCCGGCTTCGGCAGCCACGCGAACGTGGCGGCGAGGCCGGCCGCGCACAACGGCAAGTTCACGAGAAAGATGCTGCGCCAACCGAACATGTCGATCAGCACGCCGCCGACGACCGGGCCTGCGGCAATCGAGATCGCACCGGCGGCGGTCCACAGGCCGACCGCACGCGCACGCAGCTTCGGATCGTGCGCGCATGACTGATTGAGCAGCGCGAGCGAGTTCGGCAGCATCGCGGCCGCACCGACACCCTGGCAGGCGCGTGCGGCGACCAGCAGCGCGTCATTCACGGCGAGCCCGCATAGCAGCGACGCGCAGGCGAATAACGCAATGCCACCCGCGAAGATCCGCCGCGCGCCGTACCGGTCACCGAGCGCGCCCGCCGACAGCATGAGCACCGCGAACGCGAGCGTATAGGCATCGACGATCCACTGCAGCGCGGTGACGTTCGCATGCAGATCGGCGCCGATGCGCGCGAGCGCGACGTTGACGATCGTGACGTCGAGCTGGGTGACGACGAAGCCGACGCTGACTGTCGCGACGATCCGCGCCAGCGCGGGTGTCAAACGTGACGAAGGCGACGGCTGGGACGAGGGGGAAAGGGATAGGGTCTTCATACGACCCATGGTAGGGCCGCCGGCTGTCGCAACGTTTCGGACTCTTGCGAAATATCGGTGCGTGGTCGGGTGTAGCCGGATCGCGTCCGACACTGCGCAGCATATGCAAATTCAGACTGATCTTATGGGCATGATTATTTCGTGCCCAGAGAATCGCCACCGAGGCTACTAGTCGAGAATTTTTACAATGCGTATAGCAATCCTTCAACGCGATCCGGTGCGAAGCAAGCAGTTGGAGCGCGTTCTTGTGCAGGCGGGTCATAGCTGCATGGTCTATGACGACGGTTTGACGATGTCCAAAGCGCTGGCACGCTCCACCGCGGACCTGCTGGTGCTTGACTGGCATGGCGTGCGAATGTCCGGGGTCGACGTATTGAAGTCGACGCGTGCGGTGAGCGGGGACCGCGTGCCGGTGATATTCGTCTCCACCGAGGGTTCCGAGGAGAACGTCGTGCGCGCGCTGGCGAGCGGTGCGGACGACTATCTGACGTTTCCGCTCCGCATCGCCGAGTTTCGCGAACGGGTCACCGCGCTGTTGCGGCGCTCGTATCCGGAGCGGTTTGGTGTCACGAGCTTTGACGTTGGCCCGTATCATTTCGACACGCGTCGCCAGGTCGTCAAGTTGCGCGGCAAGCCGATTCAGTTGTCGGGCACGCAGTATCGTCTCGCGTCGCTGTTCTTTTCTAATGTGGGCCGCGTGCTGTCGCGCGACCATATCTTCGCGATGGTGTGGGGACGTGAGTTCCGCGAGGTCACGCGCACCATCGATAGCCACGTATCGCGCCTGCGTCTGCTGCTGCAGATCGAGGCTCACAACGATTACCGTCTGCAGCCGGTGTACAAGAGCGGTTACCGGCTGCTATGCGTGCGTCCGGAGGACGACGCGGCGGCGCAACCCGCTGAGGCGATCGAGCCGGCCGTCGCCTGATCACGGATCAACCACGCGCGCGGCACGGGCCGCGCGCTGCATCCACCTCTCGTTCGATCAGCTCTTCCCGCCGATTGTGTCCATCGGCACGAACGCACCTTTTTCCACCTTGTAGATCGTGACCGGCGCGTCCTTTAAATCGCCCTTCGTGTCATACGCGATGCCGTTTGACGTGACGCCCTTGAGGTTCACCTTGTCGAGCCACGACGTATAGACCTTCGGGTCGGTCGAGTTCGCGTCCTTCATCGCGGTCAGAAGCGCGATTGTGCCGTCATACGAGTAAGGCGAGTACGTGACCGGGTCTTCGTGGAAGCGTGCCTTGTAGCGTGCTTCGAAACCGGCAAAGCCCGGCATCTTCTCTTTCGGCAGCCCGCCCATATACACGATCGAGCCTTCGGCCGCGCTGCCGCCGACCTTCAGGAAAGTCGGCGACTTCGACATCTCGCCGGTGATGAACGCCGACTTGATGCCGAGCTGGCGCATCTTGCGGATCATCGGCGACGATTGCGCGTCGCCGCCGCCGTAGAAGATCGCGTCCGGGTTCAAGCCCTTCATGTTGGTCAGGATGGCGGAGAAATCCAGCGCCTTGTCATTCGTGAAGTCACGCTTGATCACGGTGCCGCCGGCCGCCGTCACGGCCGCGGCGAACTCGTCGGCGATGCCCTGGCCATAGGCGGTGCGATCATCGATGATCGCAATACGCTTGTAGTTCATGCGCTTCACCACATACGCCCCCATGATGCTGCCGGCTTGCGAATCGCTCGTCAGCAGCCGGTAGGTGGTCTTGTAGCCGCGTGCGGTGTAGACCGGCGAGGTCGCCATCGAAACCTGCGGCAGTCCCGCGCGGTTATACAGGTCGGACGCGGGAATGCTGGTGCCCGAATTGAAGTGGCCGATGATGCCGCGCACGCCGTCGTCGATCAAGCGCTGCGCGACCGTCGTGCCCGTGCGCGGATCGGCCTGGTCGTCTTCAGACGTCAACGCGAAGGTGACCGGCTTGCCGCCGATCACCGGATGCATCGCGTTGAAATCGTCGATCGCGAGCTGCGCGCCCTTTTGCATGTCGGTGCCGTAGTTCGATTGCTGGCCGGTCAGCGGCGCGGCAAAACCGATCTTCACGACGTCGGCGTCCGCGGCTTGCGCGCCGCTTGCCCACGCGAGCGCCGATGCGATCACGATATGCGATATCTTGAGCTTCACTGTGACTCCCCCGTGTAGGAATGAACGCAGGCGTGACGCATGCAATGCATATGACCGGTGCGTGGGTTGACAAGCGTTATGGTGCGAATGCCGGACTGCGGCGTGCGCTTACGGCACGCCGCGGGTGTTGCGCTTAACGTGAAAACACAGACGCTTACAGCTTTGGCAGCGCCGGTCGCGATTCGATCGAGCGGCGGATCAGCGCCTCAACGGCTTTGCGCTCGTCGCCGACGAGCGGCAGACGCGGCGGGCGCACCGGCTCGGTGCCAAGGCCGACGATCGCTTCGGCGAGCTTGATGTTCTGCACAAGCTTGGCGGATACGTCGAGCGCGAGCAGCGGCGCGAACCAGCGATAGATCGCGCGCGCTTCTTCGACGCGGCCTGCCTTGAACAGCTTGTAGATCGTCACCGTCTCGTGCGGGAACGCGCAAACGAGCCCGGCGACCCAGCCGTGCGCACCCATCAGCATGGCTTCGAGCGCGAGGTTGTCGACGCCGCACATGATCGAGTAACGGTCGCCGACCGCGTTGATCAGATCGGTCACGCGCCGCACGTCGCCACACGATTCCTTGATCGCGACGATCTTCTTTTCATCGGCGATTTCCGCGAACATGTCGGGCGTCATATCGACACCGTACGCAAGCGGATTGTTGTAGATCATCAGCGGCAGACTGCTTGCGTTTGCAACCATCCGGAAGTGGTTGAGCGTTTCGCGGCGGTCCGACAGATAGCGCAGGCCCGGCAGTACCATATAGCCGGCGGCGCCGTGCCGCGCGCCCGCTTGCGCCTGGCGGCACGCGTCGAGCGTGCTGTTTTCGGCGATCGTCAGCAGCACCGGCACGCGGCCATGTGACGCTTCGACGGCGATATCGAGCACTTGCAGCTTTTCATCGAGGGAAAGCGTCGACGCTTCGCCGAGCGAGCCGCATACGATGATGCCGTCGACACCCGCGTCGATCTGTGCCTCGATGTTCTTCTTCGTCCACGCGCGGTCTATGCTGAAATCCGCGTTGAATTTGGTGGTGACGGCGGGCATTACGCCTTCCCAGATGTGCGCCACGACTGCTCTCCTGATGTTGATGAATCGATCGCAGTGTAAGCAGGGAAAATTCCGCCGTCTTGCGCGATTCGCGCGTGTCGCATGACGATTTCGGCATAGTCATGAGCACTTGCATAGGCGTCCTGATCCCCTTCGAAATGGACTTTTCGGGGAATTGGGGTTGTCACCAGGTGCGCCAACGAGCGGCGTAGCGGCAAAGCGATCGTCGAGACTTGCGGACCTCGGCGACGCTCTCGGCATACTTGTTCAGACTCGATCCGCAATGGCTGCCGCGCGCGTTTGCTACCATTGCGCACAGTAGCAGTCGTTATGCTGAAATCGTCATAATCGGCGCGCAGCGGCGTCAAGACTCGCGCGTGCCGCATTCCTAACATGTCGCCATGAAAACCCTGAACGTTATCGATTCGCACACCGGCGGCGAGCCCACGCGGCTCGTCGTGTCCGGCGGTCCCGACCTCGGCAGCGGCACGCTCGCCGAGCGTCTTGATGTTTTTCGCACCTGCTTCGATAGCTGGCGGGCCGGCATCGTGACCGAGCCGCGCGGCTCGGACGTCGTCGTCGGTGCGCTGCTGTGCGAGCCGGATGATCCGGAATGCGCGGCAGGCGTAATCTTTTTCAACAATGTCGGTTATCTCGGCATGTGCGGGCACGGGACGATCGGACTGGTCGTGTCGCTCGCGCATATTGGACGCGTCGGCCCGGGTCAGCACAAGATCGCGACGCCGGTCGGCATCGTCGAAGCGACGCTGAACCACGATCTGAGCGTATCGGTGCGCAACGTGCCGTCGTACCGCTATCGGAAGGACGTGAACGTGGACGTGCCGGGTTACGGCACCTTCACCGGCGATATTGCGTGGGGCGGCAACTGGTTTTTCCTCGTCGCGAATCATCAGCGCGTGCTGGAGCCCGCGCATATCGCTGAACTGACCGCCTTCACGTCGGCGATGCGCGATGCGCTGGACGCGTCGGGCATCACGGGGGCGGCCGGCGGCTATATCGACCACATCGAGCTGTTCGGACCCGGCTCGCGCGAGGGCATCGACAGCCGCAGCTTCGTGCTATGCCCCGGCAATGCCTATGACCGCTCGCCGTGCGGCACCGGGACGAGCGCGAAGGTTGCGTGCCTCGCGGCAGACGGCAAGCTCGCGCCGGGCGCGGTGTGGCGCCAGGAAAGCATCATCGGCAGCGTATTCGACGCGAGCTATGTGCCGGCGGACGCCGTCGACGGGATGGTGGCGATCGTGCCGACTATTACCGGTCACGCGCACATCATGGCGGAAAGCCGCTTGTGCTTCGACGCAAGCGACCCGTTCGCGTGGGGCATTCCGGCGCGATGACGTTAGCGATCAGCAGACGGGCGGTGGCTGCATCATCCGTTGCGCGCGCAACCGTAAGGCGCAGGAAGGGCGAGGCAGCAGGAACGCGAGGCAGTCGATGAAAGCGGATGCACTGATTGTCGGCGCAGGCATCGTGGGCGCGGCCTGCGCGGCGGAACTGGCCGCGCGCGGCTTGCATGTCACGGTGCTGGATGCGCACGGCATCGGTGGCGGCGCAACCGCGGCGGGCATGGGGCATATCGTCGTGATGCACGAGTCGGCGGCGGAGTTCGCGCTGACCCGCTACTCGCGTGATTTATGGCTGGAGCTGGCACCGCGGCTGCGCGCACGCGATGCGTTTTCACGCTGCGGCACGCTGTGGGTTGCGGAGGATGACGCAGAATGGCAAGCCGCGCGCGCGATGCACGACGCGTTCGCGGCGCAAGGCGTGGACGCGCAACTGCTCGACTCGAGCGCGCTGCGTGCGTGCGAACCGGCGTTGGCGCACGGCATGGCGGGCGGCTTGCTGATCGAGCAGGACAGCATTGTCTATGCGCCGGCGGTCACGCAGTGGCTGCTGAAGGAATCGCCGGCCGCTGCGCGAATCGAGCTGCGGCTTGGCGCGCGGGCGGTGTCGGCCGAGGCGCGGTCCGTCATGCTGGCGGACGGCGAACGTATCGAGGCCGCCCATGTGGTTGTCGCAAACGGCATCGACGCGACCGACCTGGTGCGGTCGTTGCCGCTGCAACCGAAGAAAGGCCATCTGCTGATCACCGATCGCTATCCCGGCCTCATCCGGCATGAACTGCTGGAACTGGGCTACATCAAGAGCGCGCATCATGCGACGGGCACCTCCGTCGCGTTCAATGCGCAGCCGCGCCCGACCGGACAGTTGCTGATCGGCTCGTCGCGGCAATTCGACACAACGGACCCTGCGGTCGATATGCCGGTGCTCGCGCAGATGCTGCGCCGGGCGGCGCGCTATCTGCCCGCATTACCCGATCTGAACGGCCTACGTGCGTGGACCGGCTTTCGCGCCGCGACACCGGACGGCTTGCCGTTGATCGGTCGTGCCGACCCTTGCGGCGCAGATAGCCTTGCGGACAGCGTCTGGCTGGCGGTTGGCCACGAAGGGCTGGGCGTGACGACATCGCTTGGCACTGCGCAATTGCTCGCCGCGCAGATCACCGGCGGCAGCGCTGCTATTCCTGTCGAACCGTACCTGCCCGCGCGCTTTGCGCTCGGAGTTTGTCATGCATGACACCAGGGAAGTTCGCGTGCGAGTCATCATCGACGGGCACGCGCTCGATGTTCCCGCGGGTTCGACCGTGGCGGCCGCGCTCGCGGCCAATGCGGGCATTGCAGGCACGCGCACATCGGTAAGCGGCGCGCCGCGCACCGCGCTGTGCGGAATGGGCGTGTGCCAGGAATGCCGCGTGACAATCGACGCGGTCGCGCACACGCTTGCATGCCAGACGCTGTGCCGCGATGGGCAGGTAATCGAAACGACCGGGCCGCGCTGAGGCGATATGAACCAACAACAGTATGACGTGGTCGTCGTAGGCGCCGGCCCCGCAGGTCTCAGCGCCGCGCGCGCGGCCGCGCGGCAGGGCGCGCGCGTCGCGGTGCTCGACGACAACCCGCGCGCGGGCGGCCAGGTGTGGCGCAACGGCCCCGCGCATCCGCCGGCGCGGGCGTTGACCGAGCGTCTTGCCGCATTGCGCGCCGCCCGTCACGTTTCACTGCTGTCCGCCGCGCGTGTCGTCGCGCCGCTCGATGAGCGCCGTTTTCTCGTTGAATCAGCCGGGAGCGGCGCACTCGAACTCGGCTACGACCGCTTGATTCTCGCGACCGGCGCACGCGAGCGGCTGCTGCCATTTGACGGCTGGACCTTGCCCGGTGTGACCGGTGCCGGTGGTCTGCAGGCGCTGATCAAAGGCGGTGTGCCGGTGCGCGGTGAGCGGATCGTGATCGCGGGCAGCGGCCCGCTGCTGATTGCGTCGCTCGCGACCGCACGGCAAGCGGGCGCGCAGGTGATCGCCGTCGTCGAGCAGGCGCCATGGACGGCTGTTGCGCGCTTCGGCATCGGGCTGGCTGCGACGCCGTCGAAGCTATGGCAGGCCGCGCAGCTGACGCGCGGCTTGGCCGGGCTGCGCTACTGGACCGGCAGCGTCGTGCGCGAGGCGCTCGGCGATGGCTGTGTCGAGCAGGTCAGAATTCGCCGCGGTCGCAGCCACGATGCCGCATGCGACGTCGTACTCGATTGCGATCGTATCGCGTGCGGTTACGGGCTCGTGCCGAACGTGACGCTCGGCGAAGCGCTTGGCTGTGCGATCCGCCGCGATCCCGCGGCGGGCAGCACGCTGATCGTCGACGACGCGCAGCGCACATCGCTCGATCATGTTTTTGCCGCGGGCGAGTGTACGGGCATTGGCGGCATGGAGCTGGCAATCGTGGCCGGGGAGATCGCCGGCCTGAACGCGGCTGGCGCGACACGTGAAGCGAGACCGCTGCAAGCGCGCCGTGATCGCTGGCAGCGCTTCGCGCGACGCGTCGAGACCGCATTCGCGCTTGGCGAAGCAGCACGCGCGTTGCCATCCGACCATACCGTGCTGTGTCGTTGTGAGGATGTCACCTGTGCGGACGTGCGCGAGCACACGAACTGGCGCGACGCGAAACTGCAGACGCGCTGCGGGATGGGGCCTTGCCAAGGGCGTATCTGCGCAACCGCGGCCGAGGTGTATTTCGGCTGGAACACGGCGCAGGCGCGTCCTCCGATCGGCCCCGCGCGCATCGCGACCCTGCTCGAAGCCGCGCCGCAGCCGGTGCCGGCCGGCGAGTAAGCGCCACGACGCACCGCAAGCTGCGTGGCAGCGTCCTAACGCTGCATCTCAGGCGCGCCCCGAATTTTTTGCGGCGCTGAGCGGCCCTATAATCGTCCGCACACGATCGGGCGTAGTCCGGTCGGATGACAATCACGACAATCGCGCCGCACCCGCGATCACGGAACCCGCCGAATGGACACGCTGGCTCAACCGCTGGAAACGACCGAAGGAAAGCCCCGCGGGACGCCGGGCGCAGGCGCTTCAACGCTGGCTGCGATGCTTGCGCATTTCGCGTTGCTCGAGCCGGTTTTCGACGCGATGCCGGACATCGTGTTTTTCGTGAAGGATGCCGACGCGCGCTATGCGCTGGTCAACCGCACGCTGGTGTCGCGCTGTGGCTACAAGGAAAAGGAAGCGCTGCTCGGCAAGACCGCTGAAGACGTGTTTCCGCGCCGCTTCGGCCGGATTTATACCGCGCAGGACCAGGCCGTCATTCATGTCGGCAACCAGATGGTCGATCAGCTCGAACTGCATCTCTATCCCGGCCGCCAGCCCGGCTGGTGTCTAACCTGCAAGCAGCCGCTGCGCGACGCGTCGGGGCAGATCGTTGGGCTCGCGGGCACGTCGCGCGACCTGAAGGCCGACGAGAGCAGTCATCCCGCGTACACGCGTCTTGCGGCGGTCGTCCAGTACATCCAGCAAAACTACGTGCAGCCGCTGAATCTGAAGCAGCTTGCGGCGATGGCCGACATGTCGGTCGCGCAACTCGAACGTTATTTCCACAAGGTGTTTCATTTGACGCCGCGCCAGGTGCTGCTGAAAACGCGCCTCGATGCGGCGACCGCGCTGCTCGTATCGCACGACAAGGTCACCGATGTCGCCGCGCTGTGCGGCTATACCGATCACAGCGCGTTTACGCGGCAGTTCAAGGCGACCGTCGGCGTTACACCGACCGAATACCGGATGCTGCTACTGGGCAATAGCCGCCCGCGCGCGGCGGCATGACGCGTATCGCTCGTCGCAGATGAAGAAACACGGCGCCGCGCATCACTACTATGTTTACGTCGTTGCCCTCGACGACACCGTGTGGAACGAAGCGCGCTTCAGGCGCGCGAACCCTGACTATCGCTTCGACAGACCGTGCGTGTATGTGGGAATGACGGGACTCGACCCGGACCTGCGCTTCGACCGGCACAAGGCGGACATTCAGGCGAATCGCTACGTGCGTGACTACGGTTTGCGGCTCATGCCGGAACTGTATGACTTTTACAACCCGATGCCGTACGACGGCGCGCGCGATATGGAAGTGGAACTGGCCATCGGGCTACGCGAAGCGGGCTATGCGGTGTGGCAAGCGTGATGAAAGAAATGCCGCTACTTGACGCCGAGGCCGCGCAAAATCGCATTGCCTTCTTCGGTTAGACGAAAACGCGGTGCGCCGGCCTCCGACGCAATGCTCTCGACGAGCCCGGCTTCCTTCAGCATCGGAATTTCCGGTTTCGCGTAGGCGTCGACAGGGGCATGCAGCAACAACAGCAGTGTCGCGAGTTCATGGTGGCTGAGCAGGCGGCGCAGCATCGTAGGCCGCTTCGCGGCCGCCGGGGTCTGCTGGATGTCGCGTTCGTTTTTGCTTTCATTGTTGTGCATCGGGCACCTCGTACGGGTCGCGGTTCGACTCAGGTTTGCCGATCATGGGGAGCCAAACTTAAACGATACTTAAGAGGTACACGTGTGCGACGATGTCGCACGTTCGCGTACGGGCGGTTGCGTTCGCATCGCGAATAGTTGCGATCCGCTTACGCGTTTATCACGGCGCGCAAGTCTTGCTGGCCGCTTCGATCCACATGTTCGACAGGTGTCGCTTGCCTGCGTAGTAGCGGTAGGTGGTGCCGCCATTGTCGGCGCGTACCTTGACGATATTCGAGTCGCCGAAATCGAGCATCGTGCCTTGTGGAATCGGCGACGTGGTGAAGTGTGTGTCGTGCTTCCCAGCTTCCTGTTCGAGACATTGAACGACGTCCGCGACCGGGCGTTGGGTCATCGTGTCGTTTTCCGGGTCACCCGCGTCGGGGTTGCTCTGAAACTGTGCGCATGCGCTGAGCGCTAACACGATCAGGACGGTGCATTGCGATGCGTTGAACGGATTCCTCATGACTCTCCTTGAAATTTGAATCATTTGTGACGGTGCCTGCAGCGGCGACACAAACTGCAATTATATCGGCGCAAGGGGCGTGCCCAGCCCGGATGCCGCGCAGCCGGGCAAATGACGATGTTTTCGCGGTGCTGAAGAGCCGCGAAAGAGCCACATGAAATCGTGATGTTTGTCGTGGTAGTCGAACATCAACGCAATCCGCTCGCGGGCAACGCGTGGTCGTTCAGCGTCCGGTACGCCGCCGTGCGGCAAACGCATCGCGCGTTTGCATCGTGGCATAGGTCAGTTGCGCGGCCGCGAGGCCGAACGCACCGAACGTGTGCGTCAGCCCGAACTTCGCGAACGCGTCCGGCACCGGCCGCTCGCCTGACAGGGCTGCCGCGAGCAGTTCGCCGCACACGGTGGTCGGCGCCATGCCGTGACCACCGAAGCCGACCGCGTACCAGATGCCATCCGCGCTCCGGCCGATCTGCGGCATCTTGTGCCGCGCATAGCTCATCAACCCGCCCCATGCGTAGTCGATCCGCACGTCATCCAGTTGCGGATAGACTTTGAGCAGATCCCGGCGCAATAGCCGGGCGATCACCTGCGGTGCGCGTTCGACGATCGAGATGCGGCCGCCCCACAGGATGCGCGTATCGGGCAGCGGCCGGTAATAGTCGAACGCAAAGCGCGTGTCATAGACCGCCGATGCGCAATCGATCGCGTCTTTCAGCCGCTCGCCGAGCGGCTCGGTCGCCATCACGTAGGTGGCGATCGGCAGTACTGCGCGTTCGACGCGCCGGTATACATTGCGCGCATAGCCGCCACCCGCCATCACGACGTGTTGCGCATCGATGGTCCCGTCCGCGGTGTCGACCGCAAAACCGCCGCGCTGCGCGCGCAGTGCGCGCACCGGCGAGTGCTCATGAATGCGCGTGCCCGCGTCGGCCGCCGCGGCTGCCACGCCGACTACATACCTCAAAGGATGAAAGTGGAATGCGTTGCGCTCCAGAAGGCCACCGTGGTAACGCGCGGTTTTGAGCCGCGCAGCAAGTTCGTGCGCACCAAGCGGCTCCCAGTCGACACCGAACGATTCCTTCATCAAGCGGCGCTGCGCATCGAGCCGCGCCGGTTCGTCGAACCAGTTCGCGAGAATCACACCAGCATCGGTTGCATCGCAATCGATGCGATAACGCCGGATGCGGTTGCGCATCAGATCGACAGCATCGGTGGTCAGCGCGTATAGCTCCCGCGCGCGGGTCGGCCCGAGAATTTTCAGGAGTTCCGCGCAGTCGAGGCTATAGCCGCCGAACACAAAACCGCCATTGCGGCCCGATGCGCCGAATCCGACCTGTTCCGCTTCCAGCACGACGACCTCGCGCACGCCGCGCTCCGCCAGCCCGAGCGCGGTCGACAGGCCGGCCAGTCCACCGCCGACGATGCACACGTGAGCGCTGTGCCGGCCCGTCAAACGCGGATACTCGAACCGCTTGACGGTCGCCTCGTAGAAGCTCTGCATGGGGTATCCCGCTTGAAGTGGGCGGCTATGGTACTGAAAATTCCGCCGTGCTCATATCGGGCTTTCCACAGGGTATGTGCGCGCCTTCCGCCTGGCTGGCACGCGCGCGCCACGCCGGAAACGCCCGCGCGGCGTGGCGTTGCGGCAAGCGACACGGCACAAGTGTTGCGTGGCGTACTCAGTGCCGGCGCCACTTTGCGTCTCGGTGCCTCGCAATTTGCGGTTACGCGCTAGACTGATATGAGTCGCATTTTTTGTGGTCCGGCATCTGCAAGGAGACGCCACCATGAATCGGCCGCTGCTTCGCGTTCCGCCGTTGCGCACCACCGGCACCACGTCCTCCTGGAAGTGGCTGAAGTGGGGAATCTTTTTCGCGTTCCTGGTGGCGGTCGCAGCCGGCGTGCGAGTTGTGCAGATCGAAATGGATACGTCGCAGCTGCAGGCGCGCTATCTATCCGAGCTGACCAGCGAAATCGGCTTTACCGTTGCCACCGGGCCGAGCGATAACATCCGTTTTCCGAAAGACGGACCTTACGATATCCGGCTCGGATACACGCTGCTGCCATCAATAGAACGGCGCCTGCGGGAGCGCGGTTTTACGATCGCGTCGCAGGCGCGCGATTCGGATCGCATGCTTTCTCTTGCCGACGACGGCCTTTTCATCCCCTACGAAGAGAAAGACCAGGCGGGCTTGCGCCTGTATGACGCGACCGGCGACGCACTATTCGGCGACGCTTATCCAAAGCGGATTTACCGTAACTTCGATGCGATTCCGCCGCTTATCGTCGATTCGCTGCTGTTTATCGAAGACCGTCATCTGCTTGACAAGGACCAGCCGAACCGCAATCCCGCGATCGACTGGGGACGATTCGGCCGCGCGCTGGCCGACCAGGGCGCGCGCATTTTCAACCATAGCCAGCCGCAGCCCGGCGGCAGTACGCTCGCGACGCAAATCGAAAAGTTCCGCCACTCGCCGGGCGGACGCACCGCGACGCCGCAGGAAAAGCTGCGGCAGGTCGCATCGGCATCGGTGCGCGCGTACCTGGACGGGCCGCGCACGATGGAGGTGCGTCAGCAGATCGTCGTGCGTTATCTGAATTCGGTGCCGCTCGCCGCACAGCCGGGAATCGGCGAAGTCAACGGGATCGGTGATGGCCTCGCCGCGTGGTATGGCCGCGATTTCGACGCCGTGAACCGTATCCTGAAGGCGCCGCAGACCCCGGAGAATCTGGCTGCGCAAGGCCTTGCATTCCGTCAGGTGCTGTCACTGATGATCGCGCAGCGCGGTCCGTCGCACTTCCTGCTGCGGCGAAACGCCGACCTCGCGTCGTTGACCGACAGCTACCTGCGGCTGCTTGCGAGCGGCGGTGCGATCTCGATGTCGCTGCGCGACGCGGCGCTGGCCGCACCGGTCGAACTGCATCGCTCGGCGCTGCCGCCGGCGACCGAGTCGTTCGTGTCGCGCAAGGCAGTGACGTCACTGCGTTCGCATCTGATGAGCGCGTTGGGCGTAAGCAATCTGTACGATCTCGACCGCCTCGACCTGACCGCCACCGCGACGCTCGACAACGAAGTGCAGCAGGCGGTCAGCGACCGGCTCGCCGCGGCGTCGACGAAGGACGGCGCGCGGGCCGCGGGGCTATACGGCAAGGACATGCTGCGTCCTCAGGACGATCCGTCGAAAATTTCGTTCAGCTTCACGCTGTTCGAAAAGCACGACGGCCAGAATCTGATGCGCGTGCAAACCGATAGTGTGAATCAGCCGTTCGACATCAACCAGGGCGCGCGCTTGAATCTCGGTTCGACCGCGAAATTGCGCACGATCATCACGTATCTGCAGATCGTCGAGGAACTGCACGGCCGCTACGCCGAGATGAGCCCGGAAGAGTTGCGCGCCGTGAAGCCGGACCCGTCCGACGCGCTGACGCGCTGGGCAGTCGATTACCTGTCCCATACGAAGGACCCTTCGCTCGATGCGATGCTCGATGCGGCGGTCGAGCGCAAGTATTCAGCGAGTGCCGGCGAGATGTTCTATACGGGCGGCGGCGGGCAGGTGTTCAGCAACTTCGAATCGAGCGATAACTCGCGCATTCTGACCGTGCACCGTGCGTTCCAGCATTCGGTGAATCTGGTGTTCGTGCGGATGATGCGCGATATCGTCCACTACGAAATGATCCAGACGTCGGGCCTGCCGTCGCAATGGCTCGATGATCCGGTGGCGCGCAACACGTTTTTGACGCGTTTCGCGGACCAGGAAAGCCGTGTGTACATGACGCGCTTCTACACGAAGTATCACGGCAAGACGCCGGACGAAGCGCTCGCCGCATTGCTGCGCACGGTGCACAAATCGCCGCCCCGGGTCGCGACCGTGCTGCGCAGTGCCGCGCCGGACGGGTCGCAGGAATGGTTCAATGCGCAGATGCGCGCGGCCCTGAAGGGTACGCCTGCCGCGACCATTCTCGACGATGAAGATCTCGCGAAGCTCTATACGAAGTACGCGATCGACAAGTTCAACCTGAACGACCGCGGCTATATTTCGAAAGTGCATCCGCTCGAGCTGTGGACGGTCAACTATCTGCGCACGCATCAGGACGTCAGTCTGAACGACGTGCAGGAAGCGAGCCGCGATGCGCGCATCGATGCCTACAAGTGGCTCTTCAAGACGCGCTATCACGCGACCCAGGACCGCCGTATCAAACGGATGATCGAACAGCGCGCGTATGAGGAAATCGGCAAGTCGTGGCGCGCGCTCGGTTATCCGTTCGCGAAGCTGACGCCGTCTTACGGCGCGGCGATCGGCGCATCGGGTGACCGGCCGGCCGCGCTCGCGGAACTGATCGGCATCGTCTCGAACGGCGGCAATCAGGCGCCGACGCACAGCATCACCGACCTCGAATTCGCGAAGGGGACGCCGTATGAAACGCGCTTTACGCGTGCGGCGGCGCAGCCCAACCAGGTCGTGTCGCCGGATATCGCGCGTGTCGTGCAATCGTTGCTGCACGATGTGGTCGCGGGCGGCACCGCGGCGCGTCTTTCGCAGGGCCTGACGTTCCCGAACGGTGAAACGCTGCAGGTGATCGGCAAGACCGGCACCGGCGATCAGCGCTTTAACGTGTACGCGAAAGGCGGGCGGCTGATCGAGTCGCGCAAGGTCAACCGCACCGGCACCTTCGTGTTCGTGATCGGCGACCGGTACTTCGGGACCTTGACGGCCCTCGTGCATGAGCCGTATGCGGCGCGTTTCGACTTTACGAGCGCGCTCGCGGTGCAGTTGCTGAAGTCGATGGCGCCGGCGCTGCAGCCGTTGCTGGACACACCGCCCGAGCGCGCGGCGAAGCGCGTCGCGGCGGCGAGCGGCGAACCGCAGGCGCGATAGAGAAGAGAAATTCGACTGGGTGACGTCCGGGATGACGTCAATATTCCGCTTCGACAGCGGGCTTCAAAAACAGCTCATGCATCGGCGCGAAGTGCGCATAGAGCGGCAGAATCGCGCCGCCCATCGCACGTGCGTCCGCACCGATCGTCCCTTCGAGCAATTGCGGGCGAACGATGCCCTCCCATTCAAAACGGTCAAGCACGCGCTCGATGCGACGGATCATTTCGCGCACAAGCTGACGGTCGAGTTCACCGTCGATGACCACCGCCTCCAGATCGAGCAGCGCCGCCGCGTTGGTCAGCGCGTTTGCGATTGCCGGACACGCCGTGTCCAGCCATTGCTCGGTCAGCCGCCACAGGTCGGCGGACAACGCTCGATGATCGTGCGCAGCGGCGGGCGGCGCACTCGCGTCGGCAAATAGCTGCTCGAGCACAAAGCCGGATGCCGCATGCAGCAACTGCCGCGCCGGGTCGCGCGCGCGGCCCGCCAGCGGAATGGAGCCGACCGCGCCCGCATTGTCGTGTGGGCCGCCATGCAGCCGCCCGTCGATCACGAGGCCGCCGCCGATAAACGTGCCGACAAACAGATACAGAAAGTTGTGAATGCCGCGCCCTTGGCCCATCACGAGCTCGGCCGCGCAGGCGGCGGTCGTGTCTTTCGCGAATTCGACCGGCAAGCCGGTCATCGATGCGATCCGCGCGCGGATGTCGATGTCGTTCCATGCATCGAGCGCGTCGCGCGGCGCGCCGAGAAATTCGCGCCAGCCGCCTAGCCACAATGGCGCGGCGACACCCACGCCGACCACATTGCGCTTCCTCGCCGCGCCCAATGCGTCGTTTACGCGCGCCAGCTTGTTTTCCAGAGCGGGAAATAGCGTACGTGGATCCGGATACGCGTAGTCGAGCACTTCGCGGCAGCAGACGCGGCCGACGAAATCCATCGCAAGCAGGTCGAGGCTGCGCCGTCCGACCTTCACGCCGATCGTATACGCGCCTTCGGGCCGCAACGCGATGGGCACCGACGGCTGGCCGATGCGCCCGCGCACGCGCGCCTGCTTGACGAGCAGGCCGTCGTCGATCAACCGGTCGACGATCATCGAAACGGTTTGCATCGACAGGCGCGTGAGCCGGCCGACGTCAGCCTTCGGCAACGGACCATGCAAGCGGATGGCCTGCAGCACGATGCGTTCGTTGAACTGCCGCATGCCGACCTGGTTCGAGCCGACCGTGCGTTTCAATGGCGAGCGGGCGCTGGTATCCATGGTCGTCGGCTTACGCGGGTCGGTCGCTGACATACCTGATATCCATGATGGTGGTCATGCGATCGCTTTCACATCCGCTTCTTTCGCGCCGGTCATGATTGCGACCGCCTCGGACATATGAATGTCCTCGCGCTTGACGAGTGCCGCACGCCGGCCGAGGCGTTGGATATGGATGCGGTCCGCGATCTCGAACACGTGCGGCATGTTGTGGCTGATCAGGATCACCGGCAGGCCGCGGTCGCGCACGCGGCGGATCAATTCGAGCACCATGTTGCCTTCCTTCACGCCAAGCGCGGCGGTCGGCTCGTCGAGAATCACGACGTGGCGCGCAAACGCCGCGCTGCGTGCCACCGCCACCCCTTGACGCTGGCCGCCTGACAACGTTTCGACGGCCTGACGCATCGAGCGGATGCCGATCTGCAAGTCCTTCATATGCGCGGTCGCCTCGTCGAGCATGCGGCGTTTGTCGATCATCTTGAACAGTGACCCGCGCCAGCCAGGCTTGAGCAGTTCGCGCGCAAGGAACAGGTTTTCGGCGATGCTCATCGCCGGCGCGACGGCGAGGTCCTGGTAGACCGTTTCGATACCCTGTTGGCGTGCATCGAGCGGACTGCGGAATTTGACCGGCTTGCCGTCGAGGAGGATTTCGCCTTCGTCGGGCACCGTGGCGCCGGATAGCGCCTTGATCAGCGACGATTTTCCGGCGCCGTTGTCGCCGATCACAGCCATGATCTCGCCGGGCATCACTTCGAAGTCGCAGCCGTCGAGCGCGGTGACGTGGCCGTAGCGTTTGATGACGCCGCGCGCTTCGAGTACAGGCGTGACGGTGGAGGAGGTAACGGATGTCGTCGACATGACAGGCTCCATGCTTGAATGCAGTGCGAAGAATGAAGTTGCGTGAACAACGGGGCAAACGCAACGACATGGACGAAGCAGGTGCGCGGCGTTTAGCGTGCGCCGCGCCGCGACAGCTTGTCGGCGGCCACCGCGAGGATCACGAGAATGCCGGTGATTAGCACCTGGTACACGGACGACACGCCAATCAGCGTCAACCCATTGCGAAACACGCCGACAATCAACGCGCCGAGCAGCGTGCCCGCGATCGACCCGCGTCCGCCAAAGAGGCTCGTGCCGCCAAGCACGACCGCGGTGATGCTGTCGAGGTTTTCGGTTTGCCCGGCCTGCGGATCGCCGACACCGGTGCGCGATACCGAGAGCAGCGCGGCGATACCGTAGATCGCGCCGGCGAGTGTATAGACGGTAAGCAGAATTTTCTGTGACGAAAGGCCCATCAAACGCGCCGCTTCCGCGTTATTGCCGAGCGCATACAGATGCCGGCCAGGCACCGTATCGCGCAGCACAAACCATGTCACGAGATACATCAACAGCGTCAGCACCGTGCCGTACGTCACTTCAGCGGGCCCAAGCTTGAACGTGCTGCCAAAGAACATGATCGCGTCGGGCAGGTTCGATACACTTTCTGCGTTCGAGTAGATTTGCGTGAGCGCAAACGCGATATTTAGCGTACCCAGCGTGACGATAAACGACGGAAGCTTGATGCGGGTAATCAACGCACCGTTGAGGAGACCAAACAGCGTACTCGCGCCGATTCCGCAGAGAATCGCGAGGATCGGCGGTATGCCGAGCACGACTGCGAATTTGGTCATCACAATTGAGCCGAACGCCATCACCATCCCGCACGACAGATCGATGCCGCCGGTCAGTACGATCAGCGTCTGGCCGATCGCGATCACCGCGACCACCATCGTTTGTTGCAGAATCAACGATAGATTTTGCGCGGACAGAAAGCGGTCGCTCTGCGAAATAAAGAACGCACATGCAAGTACCAGCGCGATCAGCGGGCCGGCCTCGGCAAGCGAGGGCAGGCGCTCCGTGAATCGACGATGCGGGTCGTGCGCGTGAGCGGTCGGGGTAGGAGTCGACATGGTGTGTTTCCTCGATGCGATGATGCAAAGCCTGATGCGTCCGACGTTCCGCCTGTATGCGGTCGCGCGTCGACGCGGCGATACCGCCGGCGCTACGCACGGCCGCGCAGCGCCGGTTGTTGCGTGGCGCTACTTGTTGCCCCAGCAGTTCTCAAGGCCGAACGCTGTGTCCTTGCTGTCGACGCCGGGCTGCACCTTGTCGGTGATCAGCGTGACGCCCGTGTCGTGATAGCCGGTCGGTTTCTTGCCGGTTTTCGCGTACTCGACGCCGGCGTTCACACCGAGCTCGGCCATCTTCAGCGGGTACTGCTGCGAGGTCGCCGCGATCGCGCCGGCTTTCACGTTGCGCACCCCTTCGCAGCCACCGTCGATCGATACGATCATCACGCTTTTGTCCTTGCCCGCTGCCTTGAGCGCGCGATAAGCGCCGGCCGCGGCAGGTTCGTTGATCGTATAGACGACGTTGATGTCAGGCGCTTTTTGCAGGCAGTTTTCCATCGCCGTTTGTCCCTTCGCCTGATCGCCTCGCGTGTCCTGGCTACAGACGATCGACGCGTCGCCTTCCTTAATGCCAAAACCCTTCAGAAAACCGTTGTGTCGCAAGACGCCGACCGATACGCCCGGTGCAAGGTCGAGCGTCGCGATCCTGGCGGGCTTGCCGGCGAGCGCCGCTTTTGCGTATTCGCCGATCAGCACGCCCGCCTTGAAGTTGTCGGTGGCGAAGAGTGCGTCAGTCGCGTCTTGCGGCTCGGTGGGCGTATCGAGCGCGATCACGATGGCACCGGCGGCACGTGCTTTCCGGATGCTCGGCACGATGGCCTTCGTGTCGCTTGGCGTGATCAGAATGGCCTTGGCACCGGCCGTTAACATGTTTTCGATCGCGGTCACCTGGCTTGCGTTGTCGCCGTCGAACTTGCCCGCGGCCGTGATCAGCTTCGCGCCGTCTTTCTGTGCGGCGGCGTCGGCGCCCTGACGCATCTTCACGAAGAACGGGTTCGTGTCGGTTTTCGTGATCAGGCCGATCACGGGTTGGTCCGCGGCCTGGCTCGTGCCGATGCATAACACGGCCGATGCCGCCGCACACACCGCAACGATTCGCTTCGCGGCACAAGGCACGCTCGATTTCAGGTTCATGGAAACGCTCCTCCGGATAATTGACAACGACGTTATGGACTGCAGTCGATTCGATCGGGTTGGGCGCGGTGGACCGGCCTCCTTCTGATTGTTCGCGGCTACGCTCGCGTGCGGGACTAAATCAATTTGTTTTATTTAGTACAGCAGCGAGGTTGGTTGGTGTCAAGGAACGAGCGTTTTGCCGCGTCGCGTGAAGCGCGCTACAGGTATGCGATGAAACCAAGGCGGGTAAAGGAGTAGAGGCGGTGATGCGACGCGGCGTCAGCGCGTGCGGGTTCGGGTAAATCAGGATGGCAGATCAGTATGAGGCGTAATGTTCAGATGATTGAAGCCCGGCATGGGTCATTCCGCAGTCACTTACTCCCACACCGGGAAAAAAAGAGGAAGCACCACAACCCCAGCGCTTCCTCTCTCATCGCGTGTTACCGACATCGTTTAATCGTAGAGCACGGCGGCAATCCGCGGATCGCTCATGTTGGTCTTGTCGTACCAGTAAAACCCTGTGTCGACTTTCTTCGGCAGCTTCTCGCCCTTTAACGCCTTCACTGCGGAGTCGACCACGCATTTGCCGATGCCGACGGGATTTTGCGTAATCGCGCCCGCCATCAGGCCTGACATGATGTCCTCCTTTTGTTCCTTGCCGGAGTCGAAGCCGATCAGCACCAGCTTTTTGCCCGATTCCCTGACGCCGATCGCCGCGCCTTCCGCCGAGCCTTCATTGGCGCCAAAAATGCCCTTGATGTTCGGGTTGGCCTGGATCATCGTCTTGGCGATTTCCGCCGACTTCAGGTGGTCGCCGCCGCCGTATTGCACCGAAACGATTTTGATGTTCGGATGCTTGGACTTCATCTGATTGAGAAATCCGTCACGGCGGTCGATACCCGTGCGGCTTGTCTGGTCGTGCACGATCACGCCGACTTCACCGGAATTGCCAATCATCTCCGCCATCTTGTCGGCGGCGAGCGCGGCGGCGGCAAGATTATCCGTCGCGCAGGTCGTCAGCGGAATGTCGCTGTCGACGCCCGAGTCGAACGCAATGACCGGTATCTTGCTGGCCTGCGCGCGCTTGAGCAATGGAATGGCCGCCTTGCTGTCGAGCGCGGCAATGCCGAGCGCCTGGGGGTTCTTCGCGAGCGCCGCCGACAGCATGTCGATCTGCTTGTCGACCATCGCTTCCGTTTCCGGACCCTCGAAGGTGATGCGGACGTTATGCTCCTTCGCTGACTGCTCCGCGCCCGATTTCACGGCCTGCCAGAACTGGTGCTGGAAGCCCTTCGAGATGAGCGGAATATAGGGTTCATCGGCATACGTCAAACCCGTCGCCCCGACGAGCGCGCCGACACCGACCGCGATACTGATTAGTCTTCTTTTCAACATGGGTTTCTCCTCCTAACGTGGGCCACCGACCTCCAGCCGTTGGGGGAGTCTTGCGGGACTCCCCATTCTTTCCTTCTTTGATGCTTCCTCCTTGCTGCTGTCTCAGCTCTTCTTGCGCCGCAAGATGTCCGCATAGACGGCGAGAATGATGATGAGACCCGTCACCACGATCTGCCATTCCTGTGCGACCGACATGATGCGCAAGCCGTTGGTCAGCACGCTCATGATGAAAGCGCCGATGATGGTGCCGAGTATCGTGCCCGAGCCGCCGCTAAGCGATGTGCCGCCAATGACGACAGCCGCGATGGCTTCCAGTTCGTAGCCTTGGCCGAGCGCTGGTTGTGCTGAATTCAGGCGCGACGCGATCAACAGGCCCGCGATGCCGCAGATCGCCCCGCCGAGTCCATAAATTGCAATCTTCCACCGGTCGACATTCACGCCGGACAGACGCACGGCCTCTTCGTTGCTGCCAAGCGCGAACGTATAGCGACCGAGCGCTGTGCGGTTGAGCGTAATCGAACTCGCGATGGCGAGGAAAAACAGGATCAGAACGGCGTTCGGCACGGGCACGCTGGGCAGCAGATGACCAATCAGCGAATCCTGCGAGATCATGTAGAAGTTTTCGGTGTCGGTGAAATAGATCGGCTTGTCGGCCGACACGACGAGCGAAAGCCCCTTCAAAACCAGCATCATGCCGAGCGTCGCGATGAAGGGTGGGATTTTCATTTTTGCCGTCAGCGTGCCCGAAATGGTCCCGCACAGCGCACCCGTTGCGATCGCGGCGAGGACGCCCGTCCACATCGGCAGATGCAAATAAGTGAGAAACACGCCGCAAATCACGGCCGTGAAAGTCATCAGCGTGCCGACCGACAGATCGATGCCGCCCGTGATGATCACGAATGTGCTGGCGATGGCCAGCACGCCATTGACGGCGGTCGCCTGCAGGATGCCGAGGATGTTGTCCATCTGCATGAATGCGGGCGACGCGAAGCTGAAAAAGATCAACAGCAGGATCAGGCTCGTGAAGGCGAGCAGCTTTTGCAGCGCAGTGGGCGAGAAGAGCCGGGCTCGGAAGCCCGACGAACGTCTCTCGTTAGACAGCGCAGCAGTATCCGATTGCAGTGTCATTGATTCGACCTCTCGAGGCTCATACCGTTTTCAAGGATTCGCGCTGCGTCGCGAGATGCATGATGCGCTCCTGGGTCGCCTCGCTGGCGGAGAGTTCGCCAGTGATACGGCCTTCGCACATCACGACGATCCGGTCGCTCATGCTCAGGATTTCCGGCAGTTCCGACGAAATCATCACAATTGCCTTGCCCTGTTGGGCGAGCGCGCGCAACAGCTTGTAGATCTCGCTCTTGGCGCCCACATCGATGCCGCGCGTCGGCTCGTCGAAGAACAGCACATCGCAGTTCCGCTCCAACCACTTCGCAATGACGATCTTCTGCTGATTGCCGCCCGACAGCAGCCGCACCGGCTGCGTCGTCGACGGCGTGCGGATGGCGAGCAGACTGATGAAGTGCGACGCTGCCTTGCGTATTTGCGTGCGGCGCAGGAACAGCTTGAGCGACAGGAATTTGCCCAGGTTGGACATCACGATGTTCGATTCGACATCCATGCCTGTCGCGAGACCGAATCGCTTGCGGTCTTCGGACAGATAGCCGATGCTGCGGGCCACCGCGTCGCTCGGTTTTCTGATCGGCGCTTTCGCGCCTTTTACGAAGATGTCGCCGGATTCGACCGGATCGGCGCCGAACACGGCGCGCGCGACTTCGGTGCGGCCGGCGCCCATCAGGCCTGCAAAGCCTAAAATCTCGCCTTTGCGCAGCGTGAAGCTCACATCCCTGACCAGCGGACCGGCGTTCAGATGCTTCACTTCGAGCGCGATGTCTCCCTGGCGCGCCGGGCCCGGATAACGCGCGACATCGGCCAGGGTTCGGCCGACCATCATGCCGATGATCGCCTGCACGCTTGTGTCGGCAGTCGTGACGGTGGCCACATATTCGCCGTCGCGAAGTACGGTCACGCGATCGGAAATCTGCTTCAGTTCATCCATCTTGTGCGAGATGTAGATGATCCCGACGCCCCGGTCCTTCAACTTGCGAATGATGCGGAAGAGTTCGGCAATTTCGGCGTCGTTGAGGGCGGAGGTCGGCTCGTCCATGATGAGCACACGGGAGTCGAAGGACAATGCCTTGGCGATCTCGACCATCTGCTGGCTGGCGACGGTGAGTGTGCCGACCACGGTGCGGGGATCGAGATTCACATGCATGTGAGCGAGAATGTCACGCGCTTGCGCGTTGAGCCTGTCTTCGTCGAGGAACAGGCCCAGACGTCCACGCGGCTCACGGCCGATAAACATGTTCTGGGCGACGGTCAGATGATTCATCAGTTGCAGTTCCTGATGAATGATGCCGATACCCCTAGCCTGCGCTTCACGTGGACTCGTGAACGCCACGGGCTGGTTGTCATGGAGGATTTCGCCCGAATCCCGGGTGTACACGCCGGCGAGGATTTTCATCAGCGTCGACTTGCCAGCGCCGTTCTCGCCCATCAGCGCGTGCACCTCGCCCGCCATGAGTTCGAATTGCACTTCGTGAAGCGCCCTCACGCCGGGAAAGCTCTTGCTGAGCTTGCTAACGGAGATAAGCGGAGTCATGGCGTGGACTCCCCGGCAAACGCGCGAGCGGCACAGGCTTCATCGCACGAAGCCAGGCAAAGCAGCGTTGCGCGCTGCCGCCTGTTGCAGCCAGTGACGCAAAGAGAAGCCAGACGCATTGCCCGGACCCCTTGATCCCGTATGCGGCGATCATCTGATCGCTGCACGAAAGTGGTTGAAGTACTGGTATTGCCCGCAAGCCTAAGGTGCAAAAAGATCCGGTCTTTCTTTCGCGGACCGGTGCAACTCCGCGACCACCTGGTCGAGGTGGTCGTGCATCGCTTTTGCCGCCGCGTCGGCCTTGCCGGCGCGAATCGCGTCAAAAATGCGCTCGTGCTCGTCGAGCGTGTGCACGAGCCGCTTAGGACTCGCCAGCAACTGCCTCGCGCGGTCCAACGCGTTGCGCGATACCGCGACGATCTCCTTCACTCGAGGCAGGTTCACCGCATCGAGCAGAATTTCGTGAAACGCCAGATCGAGTAGATGAAACGCGATACGCTGACCGTTCCCGGCGACCTTGCGCTGCCGGTCGAGATTCTCGGCCAGTGCATCGATCGTGGCGCGGTCGTGCATCAGCGCGACACCGCGGACCGTTTCGACTTCGAGCGCGCTGCGAATGAACAGATGCTGGCGGATATCGTCGAGCGCGATCGGTTTGACGCGCGTGCCGCGCTGCGGCAACACCTCGACGAGGCCCGCGTGAGCGAGCCGCGCCAAGGCGGCGGAAACGGGAAAGCGCGATACGCCCATCCGTTCGCACACCGCCATCTTGTCGATCATCATTCCGGGTTCCAGCACCAGCGTCACGATCGCTTCTCTCAACGCCTGTTCAACCGCGTCGGTCAGGCTGCCGCGTTCGCCGCCTTTGACCTTTTGCAGTGCGACATACGGGTTGCTTGCGACAGTCGCTACATCGGATGAAGATTCCACGGCGCGCTTGATTTCCAGAAGACATGCTAGCATGCTAGGAACTGGATCGAGCGTTGTCAACGCGTGCAAATGCCTGGTCCGGATGTAGCGGTTCGTCTTCGCTAGCAGGCCAAAGCCGATAGCCATCCCGTTGGAGGGAGATCAGATGACCACAATCACGAAGCTGTCCGTGCGGGACATTCGCTTTCCGACCTCGCGTTCGCTCGACGGCTCCGACGCGATGAACGCCGCGCCGGATTACTCCGCCACTTACGTCACCCTCGAAACCGATTCGCCCCAGAAGCTCGTGGGGCACGGGCTCACGTTCACGATCGGGCGCGGCAATGAAATCTGCGTGACCGCGGCGAATGCGCTGATGCCGCTGATCGTAGGCAAGCAGCTCGAAGAGATCACCGCGAACATGGGCGCATTCTGGCGCGCGTTCACGTCCGACAGTCAGCTGCGCTGGATCGGGCCCGACAAGGGGGCGATTCATCTGGCGACGGCAGCCGTCGTCAACGCGGTGTGGGACCTGTGGGCGAAATCTGTCGGCAAGCCCGTCTGGAAACTGCTCGTCGACATGAGCCCGGAAGAGCTCGTACGCTGTCTGGACTTTCGCTACGTGACCGATGCGATCACCCCTCACGAAGCGCTCGCGATGCTGCACCGCCACGCGAAGACCAAACACGCACGTGAACAGGAGATGCTCGCGCAGGGTTATCCCGCGTACACGACATCGGCGGGCTGGCTCGGCTATGACGACGACAAGATTCGACGGCTCGCGCGCGAAGGGGTTGCGCAAGGGTGGACGCATTTCAAGCAGAAGGTGGGCGGTAATCTCGAAGAAGACGTGCGGCGAGCGCGCATCCTGCGCGAGGAGATCGGCGAAAACCTGAAGCTGATGATGGACGCAAACCAGGTGTGGGACGTCGACGAAGCGGTGGCGAACATGCGACGTCTCGCGGAGTTCGACCCGTGGTGGATCGAAGAGCCCACCAGTCCCGACGATATCCTCGGTCACGCGGCCATTCGCCGGCGGCTCGGCTCGATCGGTGTCGCGACAGGCGAGCACTGCCACAACCGCGTGATGTTCAAGCAACTGCTGCAGGCCCATGCGATCGACTTCTGCCAGGTCGACAGCTGCCGTCTCGGCGGGCTGAACGAAGTGATCGTCGTGCTACTGCTGGCCGCGAAGTTCGGTGTGCCCGTGTGTCCGCATGCGGGCGGTGTTGGGTTGTGCGAGTACGTGCAGCATATCTCGCTGTTCGACTATATCTGCGTATCCGCATCGCTGGAAAACCGCGTGCTCGAATATGTCGATCACCTGCATGAGCATTTCATCGATCCCGTTGTGATCCGCAACGGCCGCTACATGCCGCCGCAACGTCCGGGCTACAGCATCGAGATGCATGCCGAGTCGCTCGATCGGTATCGCTTTCCCGAGGGCCCGGCCTGGCGGTCCTGACGCAGATCACGGCGCTGCAAGCCGGGGTGCGGCTGCCCCCCGGCGCCCGATTCAATGCAATGCGAATTCGATAGCACGGCCTGCGCATGCAGGCCGTCACCGTCCTTTCCGCGACCCGGCACGCCGCGCGCCATCTTGTCCCCGGACCTTGCCATCGCCGGCCGGGCGGCTCTTCACATGATCGATAAACGCGCGCAGCTTCGGCATGATTTGCCGGCGGCTCGGATAGTAGAGAAACACCCCCGGCGTGAGCGGCGCGTACGCCTCTAGCACGTGTATCAGTTTTCTCGCTCGCAACCCTTCAGCGACCATCGGCTCAGGTAACTGGGCAATGCCTATGCCTTCTATCGCCGCGCCAAGCATGGTGGGAAAGTCAGAGGCGATGAGCGGGCCCGATACCGCAATCTCGAACGCGCGGCCTTTGTCGTTGAACGACCATAACGCGAGCGCGCCGCTGGATCGCCGCCATCGAAGGCATGCGTGTTGACGCAGATCGTCGGTGTGCGTGGGTCGGCTGCGCGCGGCGAAGTAAGCAGGGCTGCCAACGACGACGAGACGAAACGGTGGAGTCAACGGAACCGCAACCATGTCGGCCGCCACGTACTGGCCCAGCCGGATGCCTGCGTCGAATCCTTCCGCTGCAATGTCGATCAGTTCCTTGCTCGCGGCGATCTCCACCTCGACCTCGGGATAGGCCTTGCAGAAAGAGGCGATCAGAGGTTCCAGCAGAATCGGGACGATGGCGCGAGGCACTGAGAGCCGCAACAATCCGGCGGGTCGCTCGCTGAGTCCGCGCGCGACCTCGCTGGCGGCGACGAGCTCCTCGAAGGCGGGCTTGGCGCGCGACAGAAACCGCTCGCCGGCTTCGGTCAAGCCAACGCTACGCGTGGTGCGTATGAAGAGCACGGCGCCGATGCGCGTTTCAAGGACGCGCACTGCCTGACTGATGGCCGACGGCGTCACCCCAAGGTCCGCAGCCGCCTTGCGAAAACTTCGATGCCTGGCCACGCTCAGGAACGCCTCCACGCCATCGAGCGCGCCCTGCCTGACTGTGAAGTTCTGCTTCATGGATCGTCAACATTGTGATGAATAGTCGATCACGCGAAACGATGGTACATCTAACCCTGCAAATCAGGAGACTGGATCATCCGGCGGCGCACACGATGATCGGCTTCCGTTCCTTCAACGTTCCAGACAACACCTGCCAGGAGGCAACATGTCATCTGAACGTCTGTTCCAGTTGCATCTCGTTTTAGGGTATGTCGCGTGGCTGCTTTGCTTTCGCACCTACGTCTGGCCCAAGCTCAAGTCGATGGACGCTCTCGAAGCGCAACGTGCGATCGCCACGTTGCACAGTTTCCGCTTCTTCGGACTGGTTTTCATCCTGCCCGGCGTCGTCAGTCCGGACCTGCCTGCCAGTTTCGCCGGGTTCGCGGCCTATGGCGATCTCGCAACCGGACTGCTGGCGATGTTGGCGCTATTCACCGCGCGAATACGCTCGCTTTTTTGGCTGTTCGTCGTAGCCTTCAATCTTGTCGGAGCGATTGATCTGATCCTCGACTACTACCACGCTACCCAAGTCGATCTTCCTGCACGTGCGGGAGAGCTCGGCGCCATGTACGCGATTCCGATTATCTACGTGCCGCTGCTGATGATTACGCATGTTGCCGCTTTCTATCTGCTGCTGCGCCCTATCAGGCATTCATTTTGGCCGCGTCGGCTGGTATGTTAGGTATGCAGACGGAAATCCGGACCTTACAGATTACCCGGAGGCGGGCCCATAAGTCATCGCAGCGCATCCGGCGTCGAACCTGGGCAACGCCGCCTCAATGGTCCGCAGACGACAGGGCGCGATTACCGTCACCTTTCCGGGCCCGAGTATGAGCGGTGCGGCGACGACCCGAGTCTGTCCAATTCCGTTTCCCCACCGCACTTACCTGACCGTTCCGGTTGCTATCCGCTATCGCCCGAGTTCATCGAACTCGATCTTGCCGCCCTTCATCACAAGCGGAATACGCTCGCCCTGTCCGGTCAGGCAGGCGATATCCCGCAGCGGATTGCCGTCGACGACGATCATGTCGGCCCACGCGCCCGGCGCGATACAGCCGAGCTTTTCCGGTAGTCCGAGCACTTCCGCGCCGATCACCGTAGCGCTGCGAATCGCCGCAGCGGCGCCAAGCACGTCGGCGCGAATCAGAAACTCGTTGCTTTGCAGCCGCTGCGACGGGCCGAGCAGATCCGAACCGAAGCCCATCTTCACCCCGGCGTCGCGATAGATTTCGAGTGAACGCTTGCCGGCCTCGCGCACGTCCTCGATCTTTGCGACACTTTCCTCGGCCAGCCCGTATTGTGCCCCTTCAGTTGCCAGCGCGTCATAGGTGACGAGCGTCGGCACGACATAGGTCCCGGCTTCGGCCATCAATTGCGCGGTCGGCGCATCGATCAGATTGCCGTGCTCGATCGTGCGAACGCCACAGCGCACGACGCGCGCAATCGATTCGGCGGTATACGCGTGCGCCATCACATACGTGTGGCGTGCGCGCGCTTCGTCGACGATCGCGCGCACTTCATCCTCCGCGAAGCCGAACGCGCCGACCGGATCGGTGGGCGACGCGACGCCGCCGGACGCCATGATCTTCAGATGGTCCGCGCCCATCTGCAGTTCTTCGCGCGCGGCCTTGCGCACTTCGTCGATGCCATCGGCAACGCGCGACAGCGCGCCGACGCGCACGCAGCAGCCGCATGGCGCACTGGCGCCGATATAGTCCGAGCGGGCGCGCATGTCGCCGTGCCCGCCGGTCGGACTCAGCGCACGGCCCGCGACGAACATGCGCGGCCCGACTGCCAGCCCGCTTTCGATCGCCTGCTTGTGCGGCGCGTTCGCGCCGCCTGCGTCGCGCACCGTCGTGAAGCCGCGCCGCAGCATGCCGCGCATGATCGGCACCGAGCGCAACGTGACGAGCACATTCGGCATATGCACCTGCTGCGATAGATTCAATTGCACGGCCACGACATGCACATGCAGATCGATCAGGCCAGGCATCAGCGTCTTGCCCTTCAGGTCGATCACGCGCGCGGCCGCGCTTTGCAACGGACGATCGGCGACTTCCTTGACGAGACCGTCTTCGACCAGCACGTCGCGCGTTTCGAGCAATTCACCGCGCTGTGGGTCGAGCAGCGCGGCATTTTTGAACAGCGTACTTTCCACATCTTCCTCCTGATTCAAATCATCGCCGATTGAGGTACTGCGCGAGCGCACGCAGAGCGGCGAGGTTGCTATGCCGCTTCATGCGCCGCAATGTCTTCGAGTGAACGGCCGCGCGTCGGTATGCCCATCACCAGCACGGAAATCGCGCCGAGCAGCAGCACGACAGTCGTCGTGCCAAATACGCCGCCAAAGCCGAACTTCGGAAACAGGTAGCCGACCAGAATCGGCGATGCGATCGCGCCGATACGGCCGACCGCTGACGCGAGTCCGGTGCCGGTGGTGCGCACCGCGGTCGGAAAGACTTCGGCTGTGTACGCGTAGACGCCCGCATAGGTGCCGTTCATAAAGAACGACAGGCAGAAGCCGGACAGCATGATTTCACGGCCGGTCGTCGCGAATGCCATGCCGAGCGCGCATGCGCCGCCGAGCACCATATACGTCGCGATCGTCGCCTGTCGGCCGATGCGTTCGTTGAGCCACGACGCGCTGAAATAGCCGGGTATCTGCGCGAGGTAGATGCCGACCGAATAGCCGAAGCTCTGCGTGATGCTCATCCCACGCTGCACGAGCAGGCCGGGAATCCAGGTGAAAAACGCGTAGTAGCTGAATGTGATCGACAACCACATCAGCCATGTCATCGCGGTGATGCGGCTCCGGCGGCCGGCCCACAGCGCACGGAAATTCGCGAGTAGCGTACCGGTTGCGGATTGACGCGCATTGAGCGGCGTGGCGCTTGCGCTGACGGGCTCGGGCGCCGGCAATGCGATGCCTCGCGCGGCGAATTCAGTTTCGATTTTCGTCATCACGCGGTCCGCTTCCGTGGCATGGCCACGGCTTTCCAGCCAGCGCGGCGATTCGGGCAGCGCGCGGCGCCACCATAGCAGCATCACCACCGGCAACGCGGTGATGCACAGCACAATGCGCCAGCCTTGCGCAAAGGCGGGCACGATGAAATAGCCGAGCAAGGCCGCGCCAACGAAGCCGAACGAAAAGAAGCCGGCGAGCGAGCCGGTAAACAGCCCCCGATAGCGTCGCGCGACGAACTCCGCGAGATACGGCGCGATGATCGCGCTTTCGGCGCCGGTGCCGACACCCGCGACAATCCGTGACGCGAGAAAGGCCGGCCACGAATGTGTCATCGCGCTCACGACCGTCGCGGCGCTGTATAACAGCAGGGCCCACATCATCACTTTGCGACGGCCGATCAGGTCGCCGAGCGTGCCGGCCAACAGCGCGCCGAAGAAGTAGCCGATGAAATTGCCGCTGCCGAGCACACCGGTCTGGACGCTCGTCAGTGCCCAATCGTGACGCAGTACCGGCAGCACGAACGCAACGATGGCGGCATCCATCGCATCGAACGTGTAGCCGAGGCCGCCCATCAACAACAGGTGCTTGTGGAAACGCCCGAAGGGCAGGCGTTCGATGCGACCGGAAATCGTCGACACGGTTGGTCTCTCCCTCTGTCATGAACGGCGCTTGAAGCGGACGTCGCGCGTTTCTCTGCGCGCGTGAGGACTGCATGGCGTGATGCACTGCGCAACCTGCACGGCCGATTCTAGGGCCTCACGCAACGTCACAAATATTTATAATCGTGATTCGCCACATAAACGGGATGAATGAGGCTGCGATGAACTTCAGAACGCTCGACCTGAATCTGCTCAAGGTGTTCGAGGCGCTGATGTCGGAGGGCGCGGTCACGCGGGCGGCAGCCAAATTGTCGCTCACGCAGCCGGCGGTGAGCAATGCGCTAAGCCGCCTGCGCGAGGCCTTCGACGATCCGCTGTTCGTGCGCAACGGCGCCGGCGTCACGCCAACGCAGCGCGCCATCGCGTTGTGGGGGCCGGTCGGCGAATCGTTGTCGCGCATTCGCGCGGCGCTCGATGAAGAGACGTTCTCGGCCGAAACCGCGCAAGCAAGCTTCAGCCTGTCGATGTCGGACTACGTGGCCGGCATTGTGATGCCGCGGCTCGTCGCGCGCTTCGGCGTGTCGGCGCCGGGGCTGCGGTTTCACTCGGTGCCGAATATGCTGGTCGATGCGCCGACGCTGCTCGAGGACAACCGCGTCGACTGCCTGATGGGCGTGTATGTGAACGAGACCTTGCCGCCCGCGTATATCCGCTCCCGTTCGCTGTGGACGGTCGACTATGCGTGCCTGATGCGGCGCGATCATCCGCTCGCGAGCGCAGGCCGTCTGACCACGCGGCGCTTTCTGAATGCGCCGCATGTCGATATCAGCCTGGCGGGACAAACGCTGCCGTCATTCGATATTTTTCTGGCGTCGCGCGGACTGAAGCGTAATCTTGTCACGACCGTCAATCACTATACGGTCGCGAGCGAAATGATCCGCGCCAGCGACCTGATCGCGGTGATGCCGCGCGACCTGTGCGAACGCTTTGGCATGAGCGGCGAGCTCGTCGGCGTACGCGCGCCGCTCGAAGCGCCCGAACGCGTGATCAGCCTGTTCTGGCATCAACGGAACGAAACCGTGCCGGCGCACCGATGGTTGCGGGAGCAACTGGTCGGCATGTTCGGCGAGCGCGACGCGCGGCATCCATGAGCGCAGCGCATCAAGGCGGGGCCGGTATCCGACCGGGGTGTCGGGCATGACGACCGGACGCCGCCACCATCGGCGCGTCTCGCGAGTTGCTGGCACACTAACGGTCCCCGCAACGCGAGCCGATGACGGCTCGGCGATCCCACAACGTGAGCTTTTTTGGAGGCATTCATGCAGATTCATCATCGTCGTTTCGGCCGCACCGGCTGGGACGTTTCGGAAATCGGCTTCGGCGCGTGGGCGATCGGCGGCGCGTGGGGTGACGTATCCGAAGCGGACGCGCGGCAGGCGGTGCATGCGGCGCTCGATGCGGGCACCACTTTCATCGATACCGCCGACGTCTACGGCGACGGCCGCTCGGAGCGAATTATCCGCGACGTGCTGCACGAGCGCGGCGGCAAGCGGCCCGTGGTCGCGACGAAAGCCGGGCGCCGGCTGAATCCGCACGTCGCGGACGGCTATACGAAGGCCAATATCGAAGCCTTTATCGACCGCAGCCGTGAGAACCTCGGCGTCGATACGCTGGATCTGGTCCAGCTGCATTGCCCGCCCACCGACGTCTATTTCCGCCCGCAACTGTTCGAAGGCCTCGATGAACTGGTCGCGGCGGGCAAGCTGCGCCACTACGGCGTATCGGTCGAGCGCGTCGAAGAAGCATTGAAGGCGATTGAATACCCGAACGTCGTGTCCGTGCAGATCATCTATAACCTGTTCCGGCAGCGGCCCGCGCAACTGTTCTTCCGCGAGGCGCTGGCGAAGAACGTTGCGGTGATTGTGCGCGTGCCGCTCGCAAGCGGGATGCTGACCGGCAAGCTCAATGCGCAATCCACCTTCGCTGCCGACGACCATCGCCATTTCAACCGCCACGGCGAAGCGTTCGATGTAGGCGAGACTTTTTCCGGCGTGCCGTATGACGTCGCCCTCGAGGCGGTCGATGCGTTGCGGCCCTATGTGCCGCAGGGCGCGACGATGGCGCAGTTCGCGCTGCGTTGGATTCTGATGGAGAAGGCGGTGTCGGTCGTGATTCCTGGCGCGAAAAACGCGGCACAGGCGCAAGCGAATGCCGATGCGAGCGCGCTTGCCGCGCTGCCGGAAGAGACGATGGCGCATGCGCGCCGGATCTACGATCAACTGATCGCGCCGCACGTGCATCAGCGTTGGTAACACACACGGCAAAGCGGGTCGCCATCGAGGCGACCCGCTTTTCCTTACGCGGCTGGTAGCGATGTCTGAGCCGCTTCGCGCTTCACCCCTCGTTTTAGCCCTTAACCCCCGTCACTCGACACGCGCGCCGAACCGCTGACGAGCGATGCACCGTACGGCAGGTCAAGCGCCGGTGTTGCATGTCGCTGCGCATGCGCGCGCCGCATCGGTTTCAACACGAAGATCGCCATCAACGCCGCAACCGCCGCCATGCCAGCCGCCAGCATAAAGACCGCATGCCAGCTGCCGGTTGCCGCGGTAATCACGCTCGTCAGCGGAACGAGCAGCGCGGCGGTGCCCTTCGCGGTGTACAGCAGGCCCGCATTCGTCGCGGCGAACTTCGGCCCGTACGTGTCGCCGCAAGTCGCCGGGAACAGGCTATAGATCTCGCCCCATGCGAAGAACACGATGCCAGTTAGCACGACGAACGCGGTCGGGCTATGTCCGTACTTCGACAGCGCAACGATGCCGATGGCCTCGATGCCGAACGCAATGAACATCGTGTTCTCGCGGCCGATGCGGTCCGACACCCAGCCGAAGAACGGCCGCGTCAACCCGTTCAGCACGCGGTCGATCGTCAGCGCGAACGTGAGTGCCGGCAACGTGAGCCCGAGCAGCGACACCGGTGAGTCCTGCAGGCCAAAGTCCTTTGCGATCGGACCCAGTTGCGCGGTCGCCATCAGACCGCCCGCGGCCATCATGACGAACATCAGGTACATGATCCAGAATACCGGCGTGCTCACCACTTCACGCGGCGTCGCGTTGTAAATCGCGCGCCTCACCGCTCCCGCGGTGCTCTTTACCGCATGCTTCGCGTTTTCGAGCAGGCTCTGCGGCGGCGCCACCAACGCGAGGCCCAGCAGGAAGACGACGATGCCCTGGCCGATACCGAACCACAGGAACGTTGCTTCATAGCCGCTGCTCTTGATCATGTGTGCGATCGGCACAACCGTGGCCGCCGATCCCATCCCGAAGCCCGCCGCGGTGATACCCGCCGCCAGCCCGCGCCGCTGCGGAAACCACTTGAGCGCATTGCCGACACAGGTGCCGTACACCGCGCCCGCGCCGACACCGCCGACCGCAGCCGCGAGATACAGCATCGGCAACGTCGACGCGAATGAGTTCATCGTCCACGCGAGCGCGCATAGAATGCCGCCGCCGACCACCACCGGCCGGGGTCCGAAACGGTCGACGAGATAACCTTCGACCGGCACGAGCCACGTCTCGGTTACAACGAAGATGGTGAACGCAACCTGAATCGCCGCGCGTCCCCATTGGTATTTCTCGTGGATCGGATTGACGAACAGGGTCCAGCCGTACTGCATGTTGGCGATCATCGCCATGCAGATGACGCCGAACACGAGTTGCACCCACGGCGACGCTACCCATGACGACGCTTGTCCCTGCTGATCCGTTCTCATCGCTGTCTCCTTGGCTGTGTGCCTTGATTTGTCTGTTAGGGGAGGGGACGACGGGCTGTGTCGCCGCCAACCTGATCGAAGCCGGTCATAAGTCGATACAGTATGTGATATATCAAGTAAGTCAAGCGAAAGGCTGGCGGGGTTTTCACCAGGCGGATTTTTCGCGTGAAAGGAAAATGAAGGCAGGGCGTGCAGTGCTGCTAATCGGCAAAAAAAAGCCCGCTGGACAAGGCTCAGCGGGCTAGGACATGTGGCGAGACAAAGCGGGTTCGCGACATGCGTTACCTTTATAGATGAAAGTTAAACGTAATGTAAAGGTTTTTGTTTGTAGGGTTTTGTGTCCCTCCGCACAGGCGATCAGCCGCATTGCTGAATGCAGTCTCGTCGCGCCATTGGCAACGGTAACCGGTGTCGGTTGCTTCGCTCCTCTTTCCATTCTTTCAATTGTTTCGGTGTAAGAAGTAGAAGCTTACGTCGCGCATTCAGGCTGCTCCACGCGTATCGATGTTCTGCTAAGGTTCGTGCGCGCGGCCGGTACCGAGCCGCATGAGTTCTTTCACGCGCTCTTCGTCATGTCCATCAACAGCCTTCTGCAAAGCGCGTTTACCTATCATCGCGAAGGTCGGCTCGACCTCGCCGAACAGGGCTACCTCGACGTGATCAAAAGCGCGCCTACGCATTGGAGCGCGCGCTTCGGTCTTGCCGAGGTATTGAACCGGACCCAACGCTATGACGCGGCAATCGGCTGGCTTACGCCGATGCTGACCGAGGACCCGGAAGAAAGCGTTCCGCTGCACAGGGAGCTCGGTTTCGCGCATGCGAACGCAGGACGTCTGCAGGCCGCGCTCGAGCATTTCAAATGCATCCTCGAGAAATTGCCGAACGATGCGGAAACGCTGCACCTGGTCGCCAATTTCGAGCAGTCGCTGAATTTGAACGAAGAGGCTGACGCGCATTTCCGTCGCGCGCTCGAACGCAAGCTGCTGATCACCATACCCGCTGTCACCACGCCACCGGCATTCCGCGCATTGTTTGTATTCGCGCCTGGGCGCGGCAATACGCCTTTTGCTTATCTGGTTGAAACAGCGCCTTTTGAAAGCAACGTGCTGAACCTGCTACAGGACTTCAAGTACGACGACGCCGCGTTGCGCAATGGCGGTGACGTGGTCGTCAATCTGATCGCGGACGTCGATCAGGGCGGCCCGATGCTCGCCATTGCGGATGAGTTTGTTGAGCGTATCGGTAAGCCGATCGTCAATCATCCGCGACGGATCACGGGCACGGGGCGCGAGACGATCGCGAAGCTGATCGCCGACACGCCGGGTTGTCTGGTGCCGCAAACGCGCCTGTACACGGCCGATGCGCTGCGTACGCTCTTTGCCGACGCAGCAGCTTTCCCATGGTCGTTTCCGTTACTCGTCCGGCGCGCCGGGACGCACGGCGGCAGCGACTTTGAACTCGTCCAGCACATCTGGCAATTGCGCGCGTTCGTCGAGCGGGTGGGCGAGTGCGACTACTACCTGACGCCTTTTGTCGACTATCGGTCCGCCGATGGTCACTATCGCAAGTACCGCTTCTTCTATGTCGACGGCGAGATCCTGCCGTATCACCTCGCGATCGGCAACCACTGGAAGGTGCACCACGCGACGACCGACATGGCCCAGACCCCATGGATGCAAGCGGAGGAACAGGCGTTTCTCGAGCATCCGACGAGCGTTTTCGGTGCCGTGCAATATGACGCGCTGCGTGCGATCGGCGATACCATCGGCCTTGATTACTTCGGCATCGATTGCGGGCTGGATGCGCAAGGCGCGGTAGTCGTGTTCGAAGTCAATGCGTGCATGCTCGTGCATGGCGATAACGCTGCCTTTCCGTATAAGACACCCAGCGTCGAGCGGATCAGGCATGCATTTCACGCGATGCTCAGCCGCATCGCGCAGCGCAGAGACAAGAGCGAACGCACGCAAGGCACGCAAGGCACGGCGATCGTCGGTTGATCACGCTTCGAGAGCGAGCGTTGCGAATGTCGCGAGCCAGTGCTCGCCCATATAGTCGCCGGCGACGTGCGCGAGTGAGCTTTGCAGGTGATGCTCAGCGGCATCGAGCAACACGGCGCGGCGCGCGTCGGTTTCGGGGAGTGCGTGCGCGAGCGAGCGTTGGCACCATGCGCGGCTCAGATTCAGGCCGTCGAGATGTGCGATCTTGCCGTCGCTGCGATCGGACACCGTCGCGGGAATGAACAGCGTTGCGGGCTCGCGCGAGGCAAGCGCGGGCAGAAAGCGTGCAAACCATTCGTCGAACCCGGCAGGCGCAAGCACGCGCCGCATCAACTCGGCTTCCATCAGCGACGGCGATAGAAATTCGTCGCCCGATGGTTCCCACGCCTGACATCCGGCATCGGGCAGATACCAGCGTCGGGCCGTATCGACGATCAGCGCTTCGAGCGGCTTGCGCGAAGTCGAGCGTGCGAAATCGAGCGTGAGCGCAAGCGCAAACGCCGTGTTGAAATGCGTGCCGACCCGTAGCGGATAGGTCGACTTCGGCAGAAATTCTTCGAAGCGCTCGACAAACGCGTTCGTCAGTGGGGCAATTGTCTTTGCCCAACGTGCGGCTTGCGGGAGCGTGGCTGCTTGCACTTGCGCCGCAAGCGCAAGCAGCCACGCCCATCCATACGGACGCTCGAAGCCGCGGTTATGCGGCAGATCCAGATATGCGCGTTCGCGTGCGACGTTCGCATCGGTGAAATGCGTATCGACCACCTGCACGATGCGAGCAGCTTCCGGCAAATCCGGAAAGCGGTCGACAAGACGCAGCACCAGCCAATAGCCGTGCACACATGAATGCCAGTCATAGCTGCCGTAAAAGATCGGGTGCAGCGCGCGCGGGCTTTGCACGTCTTGCGGCCCGGCGAGCGAATGAGTCAGCTTGTTGGGGTATTCGCGCGTCAGGTGGTCGAGCGCCAGGGCGGCGAATGTCGACGCGATTTCGGCGGTGAGTCGGGTATCCATTGAAAATTCTCTTGTGATCAGGCGTGTGCGACATTCGCGATATTGCCCGTTCCTCACATTTTCCGCTGCTCACAGCCGCGCGGTTGCGTTTCGCTTGACTTGGCCAGGAGGCTTTTCCAAACTCTTGCATCGAAACCCGCAATCCGCAGTAAGCCCGCTCGTACGACGATTCGCCCGGCTGTCCGATGCAGACACGCGGCACTGATCGATCGGAAGAGCCCGCCATCGTTGCGGCAGGTGCGTGTTTGCATGTGCCGTCCATGGAACACCCCAATCAAGGAGTTCGACATGAGCAATGGACAGACGCGCAGCGAAGCTGCGCTGTTCCCCGTAGGAGCACGAACGGTTGACATGAAGCTCGAGGTAGTCGTTATTCCCGTGTCCGACGTCGATCGCGCGAAGCAGTTCTACGCCGGGTTAGGTTGGAGACTCGACGTGGATATCGCGAAGGATGGTCAGTTTCGCGTCGTGCACTTCACGCCTCCGGGCTCGCTATGCTCGGTCCTCTTCGGCAAGGGCGTCACGACAGGCGAACCAGGCTCAGTGCAGGGACTTCACCTCATCGTGTCCGACGTAGTGGCAGCGCGTGCAGAGCTTGCCGCTCGCGGCGTCGACGTCAGCGAAGTGTTCCACGACGTCGGCGGCGTCTTCCACCATGCGGGTGAAGAAGGGCGCGTGAGCGGACCGCATCCAGCGCGTAGCAGTTATGGTTCGTTCGCTTCGTTCAGCGATCCTGATGGAAACGGATGGGTGTTTCAGGAGGTCACAACTCGCCTGCCCGGAAGAGTGGATGCGCGGAACACGACATTCACTTCTTCAACGGAGCTCGCGGGTGCGCTGCGCCGAGCCGCGGCCGCACACGGCGAGCATGAGAGACTGACCGGCAACGCGGATGAAAACTGGCCGGACTGGTATGCCGGATTCATCGTCCGTGAGCAGGGTGGCGCGTAGCAGCGCCGGCCGCAGGTTGGCGAAGAGGTTTGAGGCAAGCGACGCCTGCGGCGGCCACTGTCGTGATCAAGCTAACGACAGCCAGACCGTCTTGGGCTCCGTAAAGTTTTCGATCGCCACATCGCCATGCTCGCGGCCGAAGCCCGAATCGCCGGAGCCGCCCCACGGCAGCCGCACGTCCGTGTGGCCATAGGTATTGATCCACACGGTGCCGGCTTTCAGCCCTGCCGCAACGCGATGCACGCGGCCGATATCGGCGCTCCACACACCTGCGGCGAGGCTGTATAGCGTGCCGTTGGCGATCCGCACCGCATCCTGTTCGTCGTCGAACGGAATCACGCTTGCGACGGGCCCGAAGATCTCTTCTTGCGAGATGCGCATTTCGTGCGCGACATTCGCAAACACGGTGGGTTCGACGAAATAGCCGCGCGCTCCGCTACGCTTGCCACCTGTGACAAGCGACGCGCCTTCCCGTACGCCGATGTCGACATAGTCGAGAATGCTCTGCATTTGCCTCGCGGAGATCACCGGTCCCATATGCGTGTCGCGCTGCGCCGGGTCACCGAGTCGAATCGACCTGGCGCGCGCCGCGAGGCGTTCGACGACTTCGTCGTACACCGCGCGCTGTACGAGCACACGCGAACCGGCTGAACACACTTGCCCTGCATTGAAAAACACGCCGGACGCCGCGGCGCGTACCGCATTGTCCAGATTCGCGTCGGCGAAGATCACGTTGGCAGACTTCCCGCCCAATTCGAGCGTCACGCGCTTGAAGTTGCCCGCCGCTCCTTGCAGAATTCCGCGGCCCACCGACGGCGAACCCGTAAAGGTCACTTTGTCGATGCCGGGATGTTTGACGAGCGCGTCGCCGATCACGGACCCTTTGCCGGTCACGATATTGAGCACGCCGGGCGGCACGCCCGCTTCGAGCGCGAGCGCGCCGATCTTCAGTGCGGAAAGCGGCGTGATCTCCGCAGGCTTCACGATCAGTGTGCAGCCGCAGGCAAGCGCCGGCGCGATCTTCCACATGCCGATCATCAGCGGAAAATTCCACGGCACGATTGCCGCCACGACGCCGACCGGTTCGCGCAACGTATAAGTCAGTGCATCGGGCCGTGCGGGCACGACCTGGCCGTTGATCTTGTCGCACCAGCCCGCATAGTACGCGAGCGTATCGATCGCAGCGGGAATATCCTGGCGCATCACGCCCGCGATGGGCTTGCCGGCGTCACGACATTCGAGTTCGGCAATGGCGTCCTGATGTTCGCGCAGCAAGTCGGAGAATCGCATCAGAATGCGGCCGCGCTCCGCGGCGCGCAGTGCGTTCCACGGCTTCAATGCGGCACGCGCGGCTTGCACCGCGCGTTCGACATCGGCGGCGGTGCCTTCGGCGACGAGCGCAATCGGCTCCTCGGTCGCCGGGTCGAGATCGGTCGAATACTTGCCGCCGCCGGGCGGCACGGTTTCGCCGCCGATCAGCAGATCGTGGCGCATGAGTTCACGGCTAACGTTCATCGCGGCCTCTCCTTGAGTTGCGCGGATGACCCATGCTCACCGCGAGTCTGCGGCTGCGGAATTCGGTAATTTTTATCATTATCATTGGCAATCGTTTATGCTTTGAAATCATGCCAAATTTCTTCAATATATTCGTCGATACACATCGAATTGGCCGCGAAATCCGTGAATCCCGCGGCGCATACAAGGTGGGAGGGGCAGCGGTGCACCAACTGTGCTGACCGGCAGCCGCCCTAACTGTGCTCCTTCACGCTATGACCACAACTGCTTTGCTAGCGCCTGTAATCAGCAGACAACGTAATCGGAGCGACTCATATGCGAATTGAAGCAAAGCAGCAGGTGGGCGAACGCTTCTCCATGGCGGCGATGCAGCATGCACGCGAGATGACCTGGGCGGCGCTTGACAGGATCGCGGCAGCGCTTCGCCCGGGGATGCAGGAATCCGCGGCGAACAGGCTGGGCAAGGAACTGCTGCACGAGATGGGGATGGACCGCATCTGGCACCCGGTACTTATCCGGTTTGGAGAAAACACGCTGCGGACTTTCAAGGAGCGCTCCGAACATGACGCGACGCTCGGTTCCAACGACATCTTCTTTATCGACCTCGGCGTGGTTTGGGATAGCCATGAGGGCGACGCCGGCGCGACCTTCGTCACGGGCGATGACAACGACATGCGGCGCTGCGCCCAGGCGGCAAAGACCGTATTTGATGAGGTTGCCGCGCATTGGCGTGACACGGGTTGCAGCGGCATCGCGCTGTACGAATATGCGGCCGGGCGTGCCACGGCGCATGGCTGGCGTCTTAACGTCGATATCAAGGGCCATCGCGTGAGCGACTTTCCGCATGCGCTCTACAAAGCCGGCGATCTCGGCGATTTCGATCAGCAGCCCGCTCCCGGTTTATGGATCCTCGAAATCCAGATCGCCCACCCTACACGCGCGTTCGGCGCATTCTACGAAGACCTCCTCGTGTAGTGTGCAAGCGGGCCAATCGCGGTAATGTGTCGACTGATCTGCACAATCGCGCGTTCTTCAGGAGATGAATCATGTGTCGCTGGCTCGCCTATACGGGAAATCCGATCCAGCTCGAAACCGTGATTTTTCGTTCCACACATTCGCTGATCGACCAAAGCCTGCACTCGCGAATGGGCGCCACAACGACCAACGGTGACGGCTTTGGTATCGGCTGGTACGGCAGGCTCTATGAGGCTCCGTTTCGTTACCGTAGCGTGAGCCCAGCGTGGAACGACCGAAATCTGCGTGAAGCGGCACGTGCAATTCACTCGCCTCTGTTCGTCGCACATATCCGCGCGGCAACAGAGACGCCGGTGCAGGAATCCAACTGTCATCCGTTTCGCCACAATCAGTGGCTATTCGTTCACAACGGGCTGATCCGGCATTTTCACATGCTGCGTCGCGACCTGATGTTGAAGATCGATCCAGCGCTCTTTGCATCCATCGAAGGGTCGACCGATTCTGAAGTCATGTTCTTTCTCGCGCTCACGTACGGTCTTCAGCAAGATCCGGTGGCCGCGTTGGAGCGCATGGCCGGGGTGATTGAGCAAACCGCAGCCAGGCATCGCGTCGAGGCGCCGCTCAACATGACCGTCTGTGCCATGGACGGAGAGCAGATCGTCGCGGTGCGTTACTCGAGCGAGCGGCAATCGCGCACGCTCTTTCACAGCACGTCGTTCAAGCACTTGCATGAACTCTATCCTCACGATCCACGCATCGCGGCAGCAGGCGAAGACGCTTTCCTTGTGCTGTCCGAGCCACTGGTCGACCTGCCCGATGCATGGGAGGAAATAGCGGAGAGCACGGCTATCGTCGCGCGCCGTGGCGACATCCGACAGCAAGCCTTCGTGCCCCGCATGCGGGCCTGAGGCCAATCGCGAATGGCGACGATCCTAAGGAGCGAAAAATGGATACGATCAGGAATTGCTGCAGGGTGGATCATCATACGGAAAGCGGACGCCGCACATGGTTAAAAGCGGCGGTTGGTACCGTGACGCTCGTTGCCGGCATCGGATTCGAGGCGGTTAGCGCGAAAGCGGCTGCGCTCACGCAGGCGCAGCGCGATGCGCTCACGCCTGACGAGATCATCGAGATGATGAAGAAAGGCAACGAGCGGTTCCGCTCGGGGCATATGCAAAAGCAGGACTTCCTCGCGCAGAAGCGAGCGAGTGCCGCCGGCCAATACCCCGCGGCCGTCATCCTGAGCTGCATCGATTCGCGTGCCCCCGCGGAGATCATTCTGGACATGGGCATCGGCGACACATTCAATGCGCGTGTTGCCGGCAATATCTCCAATCAGGACATTCTAGGCAGCCTCGAGTTTGCGTGTGCAGCGGCCGGTGCGAAAGTGGTGCTGGTGATGGGGCATACCGCGTGCGGTGCGATCAAGGGTGCGATCGATAATGTGCAGCTGGGCAATCTGACGGAGTTGCTCGACAAGATCAAGCCGGCGATCGAGGCAACGCAGTACACGGGAGAACGGAGCAGCAAGAATGCGGAATTCGTCGATGCCGTCGCGCGATCGAATGTTCAGCAGACGATCGCGACGATTCGCAGCGGCAGTCAGATCCTGCACGATCTCGAGAGCAAAGGGCAGATCAAAATGGTCGGTGCGATGTACGAATTGAAGGGCGGCCAGGTCAAATTCCTGTGAGGTAGCGATCGCGAAAGTCCGAAAGGCGGAAAGTCGCACCTCAGCGCGAATGCGATTTAAAAGCTTCCCCTTGCATCCCGGCCCGATCTACCGCAGCGATGCGATTGCGGCCGTTTTCCTTCGCGTGATACAGCTGCGCGTCGACCAGATTGATGAATGCGGTCCTGTCCATCCGACTGGTCGGCACGATCGTGCCGACTCCAAAGCTTGCGGTAACACGTTGCTGGTGTGGCGAGCGGACATGTGCAATCGCTTCTTCCGCGATAAGCGTGCGGCATCGTTCCGCGACGTTGACCGCGGCATGCGCTTCGGTATCGGCCAGGACCAGCACGAATTCTTCGCCGCCAAAGCGACCGAGAAAGTGATCCCGGCCCGCAGCTTCACCGAGCACACGTGCGACACGCTGGAGACATGCGTCGCCTTGCAGGTGACCATAGTAGTCGTTGTACGACTTGAAGAAGTCGATATCGACCATGATTAACGATAGCGCGTTGCCGGATTCCAGCGCGGCGGACCATGCACGCTCGATCACATCGTCGAACATCCGGCGATTGCCGGCGCCAGTCAGACTGTCGTGAAACGACAGGTGTTCGAGTTCTCGTTGCAGTTGAGCGAGCTTTTCTTCGGTACGCTTGCGTTCACTGATGTCGAACATGAATCCGATTAGCGCTTCCACGTCGCCGTTGTCGTTGCGCACCACGTGCACCACGTCTCGCAGCCACACGTAGCCGCCGTCGCGCGTGAGGGCGCGATAATCGGCTTCGTGATCCGTGCCGGCCTTCGATTGCGCGACACAAAAATTGACCACGGCCTCGCGATCGTCCGGATGCATGCGCTCGGCCCAGTCGTTGACCGTTTTCCATGTCGACGGAGCCCAGCCCAGCAGCGCTTCGATTTGCGGCCCGATATAGGCGAATTCCATCGTCGCCCAGTCGATCTTCCACGGAATGGCCTTGGTTGATTCCAGTAGCGTGCGGTAGACGGCGCTGTCGTCGTCGCCGGGCATGCGGTTCGACGGCGCGAGGGTTGCGTCGTGCCGCAGAAAGGCGGCCTGGAGAGAACTCTCCGGATGAACTGGGTCCGTCATGGTGATCTTCCGGGGGGTGCTCGGGGTCTGATTGTCGTAAGCATGAAACCAGACTGCGTCTACGGCAGCGAACGGTGGCTTCTGAAGGGGAGTCACGGGTTTTCCACTATGACAGCGGTCGATGGCTATTGCATGGCCACGCCGCGATGCGCAAGCGCTCGACCCCCTGTGTCGTTTCAATTGGCGCGGAATTTCTGTCGCAGGCGGATCGTTTAAGCAGCACGTTCCGCCGAGGCGCGTTCATCACAGTCGGGCGCCCGCTTGCTTCTCGCGCACCGGTAGAGCGATCGGCCTGCGCTGATGCCGCGCGCCGCATGGACACGTGTGGCGGCGGGTACGCGCATTCAGGTCATTCAGCGAAGGTCGAAACCGTGGCGGCTGATCCATGCCATCTCCGGTGTCCAGTGGCGTGCTTGTGGCCGCGACCTCCATGGAGAATCGTCATGATTCGCACTTACGCTGACTCCGTACGCACCGCTGAACGACGGCTGAGCCTGCATGCCGCTTACCGGAAAGATGTAGCGAAAGCCGCATTGACGGTCGTGCTTTGTACGTTTATCGCGTACGAGTCAATCGGCCCCGTCCTTGCCGACGATAGTCGGTTACTACCTCCCGCAACGGTCACATCGTCCACAGTGCCGGTGAACGGCGACGTCAATCCGTATGGTGTCGCTTTTGTGCCGCAAGGATTCCCCGCTCACGGCACCATTGGCGCGAGCGACCTGCTCGTGTCCAATTTCAACAACGTGAAGAATCTCCAGGGCACCGGCACGACGATCGTCAAGATCGTGCCGAACGGAAATCCCACCGTGTTCTTCCAGGGCCCGGCGGGACTGGGCCTGACGACAGCGCTAGGCGTGCTGCGCGCCGGCTTCGTACTGGTCGGGAACGTGCCCACCACGGACGGCACGTTCGCGACCATTCAGCCCGGGTCGCTGCTGGTGCTCAACCGGGCGGGGAATGTCGTCACGCAATGGACGCCCGCGAACGCGGGTCTCGACGGACCTTGGGATTTGACGATCTTCGATCTCGGCGATCACGCGAAGGTGTTCGTATCGAATGTGCTCAACGGGACGGTGGTGCGTCTAGACATCACGATCGACAGTAACGGTGTGCGTCTGCAAGGCAGCACGCGGGTCGCATCAGGCTATCCGTTCCGCGCGGATCCTGCCGCGCTGGTGGTCGGGCCGACTGGACTCGCCTACGATCCGCAACGGGACGTCCTGTACGTGGCGTCGACAGTCGACAATGCGGTCTTTGCGGTGTTTGGCGCAGGCAGTAGCCGGCACGATGGCGGCAAGGGCGTGCTGATCTATGCTGACAATCAACACCTGCATGGCCCGCTTGCACTTGCGCTTGGCCCGAACGGCCATCTGTTCACCGCTAATGGCGATGCCGTTAACGGCGATCCCAATCAACCGAGCGAAGTCGTCGAGTTCACGCCGCAGGGGCGCTTCGTCGCCCAGATCTCGATGGATCCCGCGCAGGGGGGGGCCTTTGGGCTTGCCTTCTCGCAGGTGAGCAATGGAATCGTGCATTTTGCGGCCGTCGACGATAACGTCCCCAACATCACTTCATGGAGTCTGCCGTTTGACGACATGAGTCACTGATTTGTCATGTCGTTCGGTCAGCGGGGTGAACCTCGTGTAAAAGGGTTGCCACCCACCGAGGCTCCGCTGGCCGCGTTTCACATCGACGCCGCGACCCAGCCGACTCTAAGCCGCGATCGTGTTCTTGTAGACCCGGCCGTCTTTCATCACGATCCGCAGGTTTTGATCCGGGTTGGCGATCAGGTCCAGATTCTCGAGTGGATTCCCATCGACAAGCAATAAATCGGCGTACGCCCCCTCTTCGAGCACACCGAGTTTCCCCGGATACGGGTTGCGCTCCTTCGACAGCGCAAGTAGCTGGCCGTTAGCGCCGGTCGCCATGGTCAACGCCTCGACTGGCGAATACCACCGTTTCAGGTGGGTCAACATGACGCCCTGACGTGTCGCGAGAACCGGCGAAAAAATCAGATCCGTGCCGAAGGCCGTTTTGATGCCGTGCTTGCGCGCAAGCTTGTAAGTGGAGTCTGTGCCCGCGATCACTTCCAGAAACTTGCTACGGCTCGGTTCGGTCAGCGCGGCGGCATCGTTTTCATCGACGAACGGCTGGGTACTCAGCCACGTGTCGTTCTTTGCCATCAGTGCCGCGGTCCTGTCATCCATCAGGTGTCCATGTTCGATGCACTGAACGCCCGCCGAAAGGGAACGTTGAACGGCCTCCGGGGTGTACGCATGGACGGCCACATAGGTGCCCCAATCGGCCGCCGTTTCGACAGCGGCGCGCAATTGGGGTTGAGTGAACGTCAGCATGTCGAGCGGGCTGCGCGGCGTCGACACGCCGCCGCATCCGACCAGCTTGACCTGCGACGCCCCTTGCAGGAATTGTTCGCGAACCCGAAGGCGGACTTCGTCCTCCGAATCGGCGATCGCAAAGCCGCCTTCCTGTTCCATCCTCGTGACCTGACCGCCAGAGCGCGGAATGTCCGAAAGCGGCCGAAAATCGCCATGTCCGCCGGTCGTGGTGATCATCGGACCGGACGGATAGATGCGGGGTCCGCTGATCAGGCCGCCATCGATCGCCTGTTTCAATACGAATGACGGACCGCCCACATCGCGAATCGTCGTGAAGCCCCGCAGCAGCGTACGCTCGGCTTCACCGCTTGCCGCAAGATAGACGAAGCCCATGTCCGCCTGGAGCAAGACCTGAATGGGGAGTGCTGCGAGCAACGCATGCCAGTGCATGTCGATGAGGCCGGGAATCATGACCTTGTTGCCGCAGTCGATCACCATCCGGTTGTCGGCTGAAGGCGGCTGTCCCGTCCCGATATGGCCGATCCGGCTTCCGTCGATGGACATGTAAAGCCCGGAGCGCAACGTGGACGACTTGCCGTCGAATAGCCTCAAGTTCGTGAACGTCACCGGACGGGCGGGCGCTTCAGGCGGGCTGATCCCTTGAGCCTTGCCGAGGTCCGGCAGGATGAGGCTCAACATCGAAGCCGCCATGCCGGCGACAAATCCGCGGCGTGACAGATCGGCACTGATACGCCGGTTCGCATACTGCGCCAGCGTCTTGTCGCAAAGGCAGGGGGACGAACTGTTCGACGTGATTCCACCGTATTTTCGCCAGGACATAACGCACTCCTTAAACGTGGATTACCAGGCCGGTTGCAGGCGACTGGGAACGACAACGAATACCGGGCAGCGAATCTGGGGACGACTATGCTAAATCACGTATTGCAGTGGCACGACGGGGTATTGTCGCGCGAATTAAGCTTCCATGTGACATCGAGACTGACGCGTCGTTTCACCAGTCAATTGAAAACCTGGCGCCAGATACTATTCTTCGACGTGAACGGTACGCTACGGGACACCGAAGCCAGTGAGCGACCGGTCGGACAACCGACCGTCGCCTCTCTGTCAATCGATCGATACGGAACGCAAAATGATCAGGCGCATCATGGTGGTTTCCGCTTCGATCGCATTAGCGTGTATAGCGACGATAGCGCCTGTCCTGACGAGCCTGTACGTTGCGAATAAAGATGCCCAACGACGGGACCGGCAGGAACTGAGCGGATTCGCCGAGCAGGCGCTGATGCGCGCGGATCTGGTTACGTATCAGGCATTCTCCGCGTTGTTCGATCTGGGTCGGGTATCCGGCCCGTCCTGCTCGCCGTCCAGCCTTGCACAGGCTGCGCGTGTGATCTTCAACTACCGGTATGTCCAGGATGCGGGCAGTTACGCCGATGGGCAGTACCTATGCTCGCCGCTGCTTGGCGACGTTCGATCAAAAGGCATGGTGCTACCGCCGCCGGACTGGCAAACCAACGATGGTTATCTTGTGTGGTTCAAGCGGAAGAGTCCGTTGAGCGACGTACGCGAGGACATCCTGATCGGCCGCGACGGCCATTACGTTTCAGTGGACCCGGCGGCGTTTGTGGACCCGATTGATCCGGCCGGCCGCCCGATCGCCGCGATCAATACCGAAACCGGCACGGTGCTGTCCGTGTCGCCGGGCGCCGACGCACGCGAAATGCTCGACGCATGGAAACGCAACGGTAACCTGAAAAGCGATCGCTGGAACTACGCCATTGCGCATTCTTCGACAAGACCACTCGTCATCGTAGTCAAGTCCGCACGCAGCAGCCTCGTCGGCGACTGGCCGAAGTTGCTGGTCATCTGGCTTTCGATTGGCGTGGTTGCGGGCGCCGCGACCGGCTGGTTTATGTTCAGGCGCATCTCCCGGCTACTTTCTTTTCCCGCAACGCTGCAATGGGCGATCGCGCGAAAGAAGCTGGACGTGTTCTATCAGCCCATCATCCGGTTAGCCGATAACGAGTGTGTCGGCGTCGAGGCGCTGGTGAGATGGAAGCTGCATGGCAGTTTCGTGCCACCCGAGGTGTTTGTCACGGTTGCCGAAGAACATCACCTGATCCAACCGTTGACCGATCTCGTCCTGCATAAGGCCTTATCGGAACTCGTCGGATGGTTGCGTTCGAATCCGTCGTTTTACTGCTCGATCAATCTAAGCAGCGAAGATCTGAGGAGCGACCGCTTCCTTGCTATTCTCACGACAGCGCTGACGGGAACAGGCATCGCCGCCGCGCAGCTGCGAATCGAAGCAACCGAGCGCAGCTTCATGCATGCGGATGTCACGCGTGGTGTGATTGCCGCGTTCAGGGCCGCAGGTCATCCGGTCTATATTGATGACTTTGGGACCGGCTATTCGAGCCTTTCCTATCTGCAAACCTTTCAGGTCGATGTGCTAAAGATTGACAAATCGTTTGTCGACACGATAGCGCAAGATACGGCCTCCAGTGTTGTTGCGCCGCATATCATCGCGATGGCGCATGAGCTGGGTCTGGAAATCGTTGCGGAGGGTGTGCAGTCGGCGTCGCAGATCACCTACCTGATGGAGAAAGGCGTGCAGTATGCGCAAGGGTGGTATTTCGCAAAGGCGATGTCCGCGAACGACCTGTTCGCCTGGCTAGCCAGGTATCGGGAGTTGCATCAAAAAGGTTGGGGTGCCGATGCTCGGGCGTCGTCACGACAAAGTGGGGCGCATATTCAATGACCCTCACGGCGAACCCGATTTGTTTCGCAGTGGCCCTCATCATGTTGACCGCCGGCTGCACGTCGACAGGGGCGCCCGAGACCGCGACCCATCAGACGGCCCGGGCGGGTTCAACCGAAACGGATTCCTACCTTCTGCACATGCCCGACAGTGTGATGTCCGGTGGCTCAGCGTCAAAGCCGCCGAGGCTGAGCGTCGGCGTCAGCGATCCCGACACGCAGCTGATTCTGCCGTGGTTCCTCAACGACATCATCAACTTTGTGAACTATCGCTAGTCTCCCAGCGGCGTCTTGCGCTTGAGCCACTGGCCACGCTGCTAGCGAACCACTCTTTCGCGACCATAGAGCATCATCATCACGATGATGACGAGACCGAACACCACCTGGCGGAAGACGTCCGCCGGCAGCTTGATGCCGATCTCCGCAAAATAGTCCTGCGGTTGCAGCACCGAGAGGATCGATTGCAGAAGCGTGATCAGGATCACGCCCGCAACGGTGCCGAGATAGGTGCCGCGGCCGCCGAGCACATTCGTGCCGCCCAGCACGATCGCCGCGATCGTGGGCAACAGATAGGGGTCGCCCATTGCCTGATAGGAGCGATTCGCCCAGCCGGCAAGCAGCACACCGCCCGCCGCGGCGCACGCGCCGGATAGCGCAAAGGCGATCAGGGTAACGCGTCGGCTGTCGACGCCGGAGAGAAACACCGCCCGCTCCCGATTGCCGATCGCGTAGATCTGGCGGCCGAGCCGCGTGTTCGTCAGCATGTAGACCGTGACTGCCCCAAGCACGATCCATACGAGGAGCGGATTGGAGATGCCCGGAATCAGCTGGCCGCTAGCGAGCGCGATCATCAGCCCGGTGGCTCGATCCTGCGGCGCGAAGCCGCCCGTGTGATAGACCATCAGGCCTTGGGCGACGGCATTCATACCCAGCGTGAAGATCATCGAAGGCGCCCGCAAATAGGCCACCCCCAGGCCGTTCACGACCCCAACCAGGACACCGCAGAAGATCCCGAACGGGACCGCGAGCGGCACGCCGAGCGTGGGGCCGAGGATGCCTGAAGCACCGGTGGCCATCATGCCGCCGATCGCGATCGTCCAGGGGATCGACAGGTCAATCTGCCCCATCAGGATCACGATCATCTCCCCCGTCGCAATCGTGCCGAGGAAGGAGGCGACCTGGAGTTGCTGCGCGAGATATCCGACGGACAGAAAGCCCGGCTTGGCCACGGCGCCCAATAGAAGCAGCAGCACGATGCAGCCGAAGGCGATCAGCGTCGCGGCGTCGATCTTGGGCAACGAGCGGAGCATGGCGATATCTAGCGGAAGAGGTCCAGCTTGTTGCGAACACGCAGCAAGCGAAGCGAGCCGAGGCTGACCGCGAACAGCAGAACGACACCGACAAACAGCGGCTGTAACACCGGATTGATATTGAACACGACAAGCAGATCGCCCACCGTGCGCATCACGAAAGCCCCGAAGACGGAGCCGACCGCGCCGCCTGAGCCACCGAAGAGCGAGGTGCCGCCGATCACCAGCGCGGCGATCGAGTTCAGCGTGTAATCGCCGCCGAGCGCGGCGCGCGCCTCGCCGGAAAAAGTGATGCACGTTAGCAGGAGACCGCCCAGAGCGGCGAAGAGTCCGCCGAGCGTATACGCCGAAAGCTTGACCCGCGCGATCGGGACACCGGACATATAAGCCGCCTGTTCCGACGACCCCACCGCATAGGCCGCGCGTCCGAGGGTGGAATTCCGGTAGGGCATCCAGACGAACACGACGGCGCCGAGCAGCAGCAGGACCGAGGAGGGCACGCCATAGGTCGAGCGCGTCATCAGATCGGCCAGATCGCTGTTGATGTCACCACCCGGCTGCGGACGCAGCGCAAGGGCGAAGCCGAAATAGATCGCGCTGGTCGCAAGCGTAGCGATCAGCGGCTGCAACCGGCCATAGACGACGATCAACCCGTTCAGAAGGCCGCACAGCAGGCCCGCAGCGAGCACGCCGATGATGCCGAGCGCGGTCATCGTCGGGCCGCCGATGACGATCGTCGATGCAAGGCAGTTGGCCAGCATGAAGATCATGCCGACCGAAAGATCGAGCCCCCCGGTCAGCACCGGCAACGTCTGCGCCATCGCGACGAGCGCCAACAGCGCCCCCTTGTTGGCCGCCGTGTTGATGATATCGGCGGTCAAACCGATCGGCTGGGCCGTGCCATAAACGCCGAACATCGCGAGGAAAATGGCCACGGCGATCAGCGCGCCGCGCTGCGCCGCGAACCAGTAGCGCCAATTGCCTTTGCGCGGTCTGTCCGTCATGGTCTCCCTCATTCGGCGTTGGTCCGGTTACGTGTGGCATTCGAGTCGTGCTCGCGAGGTGTTACTGCGCGGCCGATGTCAGATTCAGCGCGGCGCCGACCAGGTTGCGTTCGGTGAGCTCGGCGCCTTGCAGCATTTGACTGATGGTGCCGTCGTAGAAGATCGCGACCCGGTCGCAGCAACCGATCAGTTCGTCGTAGTCGGTGGAATAGAACAGCACCGCCGTCCCTTGTTCGGCGAGCCGCCGCAGCAACTGATAGATTTCCTGCTTGGTGCCCACGTCGATCCCTCTGGTCGGATCGTTCAGCAGCACAATGCGCGGCCTCGTCATCAGCCATTTGCCGATCACCACCTTCTGCTGGTTCCCGCCGGAAAGCGCGGCCACGGGGCCGTCGAGCCCGTCCGACTTGATCGCCAGCTGGCGCACCACAGCATCGATCATCTCGACTTCGGCTTTCCGGTCGATCCGGCCGAATCGGCTTACCGCATCGAGCGCGGCAAAGGACAAATTCTCGCGCACCGTCATCGGCAGCATCAGCCCTTCGTTCTTGCGGTCCTCTGGAATCAGCGCGAGACCGAGCGCGCGCGACTTCGCGTCGCGGGGGCTCGAAATCTTCACCGGCTTACCGGCCACTTCAATCTCGCCCTCGACGCCGAGCAGCACGCCAAAGAGCGCCAGCAGAAACTGTCGCTGGCCCTGGCCATCGAGTCCGCCAAGGCCGACCACTTCGCCGCGATGCACGTCGAGCGAAATATCCTTTAACTCTGCGGCCCAGGAAAGATGGCGGACCGCAAGCGCGGGCTTTCCGTCGCGCGTCGTCCCGCCGAGCGGCGGAAACGCGCTCGCGTATTCGCGGCCGATCATCATCTCGACGATCGCGTCATCCGAGCGGGTACCGGCCGCGAAGGTCTCGATGTAGCGGCCGTTGCGGAACACGGTGCACTCGTCCGCAAGTTCGGCGATCTCATGCATCCGGTGCGAGATGTAGATGATTGCCATGCCCTCCGCGCGCAGACGTTTCAGAAGCGTGAAGACCTTGGAAACATCGGCGGCGGTCAAGGCCGAGGTGGCTTCGTCGAGGATCAGCACCTTGGGTTGCCGCGCCAAAGCCTTGGCAATCTCGACCAGTTGCTGGCGCGACAGCGGCAGGCTTGCCACCGGGGCGGCCGGATGGATGTCTTCGCCGCCAACCCGCGCCAGCATCTGTTCCGCTCTGCGTCGCTGTGCTGCCTTGTCGATCAATCCGAACCGGCGCGGTGGATGCGTGATGCCGATATTGTCGGCCACGGTGAGATCGGGCAGCAGCGAAAGCTCCTGGAAGATGCAGGATATTCCGGCGTCCGCCGCCGCGCCGGGCGTGGCGAAGCTGGCTGGCGCACCGCCAAGAAAGATGCGGCCGCGGTCGGGCTGGACGACGCCGGAGAGGATCTTGATGAACGTGGACTTACCCGCGCCGTTCTCGCCGAGGAGCGCGTGGATCGAGCCCGCGCGACAGGCGAATTGCACGTCCTGCAGCGCCCGCACGCCGCCGTATTGCTTCGAAACACCCTCTACCCGCAGCAGCGGACCCGGCGTCCCATCGATCATCGCCTTGCGTCTCCGTTGCCTGCCGCGGCAGGGGCGATCCCTGCGGCGCCCTGCAGTTCAGTTGTTCTGGCTGCTCTGCTTCGCGATTTCTTCGGCCGAGAAGCCGATGCTGCAGCTCGGGAAGTCGTTACCGGCAAAGAAACTGCCGGGCAGATCCGGGAATACGTTCTTGCCGGGCGTGAAGGGCGAGTAGTCGACGGAAGTGGGCAGCGCGATGCTTTGCGGAATCGTCTTGCCCTGCAGGGCCGCGACCGCGGTCTTGATGGCCACCGCGCTCTGTGCGGGGCCGGTGCCGCCAGACTGACAGGTCAGGTTGGCCTTGTTGCAAAGCAATCGAAAGGCGTTTTCCGTCTCGCCCGAGATCGGCGCCTTGAACTTGTTGGCGTCGAGCATCGCCTGAACCGTGCCCTGCGATCCCCCCTGGACGTAGATGCCGTCGAAGATTCCACCCGCGGCAATGGCGTCGGCAGTCGCCTTTTGAGCATCGCCGGGCGCCCAGTTGCCGATCACGTCGACCACCTTTACCTTGCGTCCCGACTTGTCGAGCACGCCGTGGAAGCCCTTGTCGCGGGCGAGGTCCACCGGCTGGCCAGATGGCCCGCGCACATGCAGGAAGGTCAGATCGCCCGTCTTTTTGCCTTCTTTCAGCAGGAAGTTGGCAGCCATTTCACCGAGGCCAAGCTGGTTCACATTGACCGAGATCTGGTCCGGACTGTCGATCACGTTGTCGAAGGACACGACCACCACGCCCTTTTCATTGGCCTTGTGCACCACGCCCTTGAAAGCGGCGGAGCTATTGGCGTCGATGATGATCGCGTCGAAGCCCTGATCGATGAAATTGTTGGCTGCGGCGATCTGCGCGGAAATGTCCTGTCCGACGGACACGACCTTGAATTCCTTGATGTCCTTTTGCACTGCCGGCTGGGCGACATAGGCCTTCGCCACGCGGATCATCTGAACGCGCCAGTCATTGGCGATGAACCCGTTCACCAGCGCGATCCGGTAGGGGCCGTGCTTCGCGGGCCACTGGAAGAATTTCGTGTCGGCTGATTGCGGTTTGAAGCAGCCCGGATCGGCACCCGGTCCATTCACCACCTGGGGGCCCGCCGCAAAGACCTGCGTCGATAGCACGACCGCCAGCAGCGTTCCAACCACTTTGGGATGCAAAGCTTTCTGTAAGTTCTTCATTGAGCGACTCCCATCAGCAAGACGAGTACCACCCTGAGTCCGCTAAGTCTGGTGAGCGGCCATTGGCCTGTCAAGGAATACGATCGGCCTACCACTTAATGGGACGTGATCGTCGCATGGGAACGTTTCACCCAGGACGGCTCACGAGGGAGGAGCGTGTTTCGATGGCCGATGGAAACCCGGCGCTCCGTTTCCAGCACGTCGCATGAGCTTCGTACGCGTGCCGTACCCAACGCTCACGCGCTCGACGACAAATAGAAGATGACAGGCATCCTGTTTCAAGTGGATCCCGGCGGCGAGTTTCAATCTGGGTTCGGGTCGCGCCACAAAGCCCAGATGGTCGGGCCATCGGGTAGCCGGGACTCGCGCAGCACCGAGAAGCCGAAGTGTGCGTAAAACGGCAGCGTACTCGGTTCGCCTGTTTCCAGATAGGCTGCGATACGGTCCTGGTCGCACATATGAAGTCCGTCACGTAAAAGCTCGCTCCCAAGCCCCTGGTGTTGGCGGACCGGCTCGACACCGAGCACCCCCAGGTACCAGAACTTCCTGTTCGTCGGATGCATGTCGTCCAGATGATCCAATACGCGGTTGGCAGCCGGAAAACGATTCATTCCTGTGGCCCATATCATGCGCGGCAGTAACCGAAGGTGTTGCATCAAGGTAAGGGGATATTGCCCGGGAGGAAGCCAAAGCGCGGCGGCGCTGTGCGCGTCATTGGCGCACACGCGTCCGCGTTGCGCGAATACGCGCAAATACAGCCGATAAGTCGATACCAGACGATGTCGTCTTACCGTGTTATCCGGAAACACGTATCGGGCGATCGGGTCCTGTTCGAACGCACGCGCAAGCATGCCGGCTAGCATCGCCTCACAGGTTGCAAGACGTGCGGTGTCGATTGCTTGTGTCATTTGAGCGGCTATATGAGAGTTAAGCGAAAGCGCACGTGGCTCGGGTTGGCCTTTCGTCGGTGCTCACGAATCAGATGAGCCAGTATGAATGATCGATCCTCTCGAACGCGCCCGCTGTGACACGGGCGAAGCCGCCCGTATCCGTACGACGTTCACCGCTCGAGACTCTGTGAGAAAGTCTTCAGGTACTTCATGCCGGTGTCGCACATTATGGTGACAATCTTTGCGTCCGGTCCCAGGCGTTCGGCGACACGAAGCGCTGCCGTCACGTTCGCACCGGTCGACGTTCCGCAGAACAGGCCTTCCTCGGCCGCGAGGCGAAATGCCATGGCTTTCGCGTCATTCGTCGCAACGCGTTCGAGTTCGTTGGCGATCCTGTCGTGCCACAGCGGTACGACATAGCCTGCCCCGATGCCGTCGATCCTATGTGCGCCCGTCTGTCCGCCCGAAAGCACGGCCGACTCGGCCGGCTCGACCCCGACCACGTGGATGCGCGCATGGTGCTCGCGCAGTCGCTGCGAGATGCCGCGTAGCGAAGCCGCCGTGCCGACACTTTCCACAAAGGCGTCGATGCGGCCGCCGGTCTGCGTCCAGATTTCGTCGGCCATTTGTGAATAAGCCTCGAGCTGATCGGTATTCTCCATTTGCGCCGTGATGTATGCACCGGTCTCGTTCGCGATGCGATGCGCCTCGCGGATCATGTCTTTGGTCAGCTTTTCCGTCTGCTTGCCGTTATCGCTCGGCACGAGCGTGAGCCGTGCGCCCAGCAGGCGCATGTGGTCGAGCTTTTCCTTCGAGAACGCATCCGACGATACGAGGTGCAGCGGATGCTTCTTCACGGCACACACCAGCGCGAGCGACACGCCCGTGCTGCCGCCCGTGTACTCGACGACCGCGCCATCCGGTTTGAGCCGCCCGTCGCGTTCTGGTGCTTCGATCATCGCCAGTGCGATGCGGTCCTTCATGCTTCCAGTCGGGTTCTGGCTTTCCAGTTTCAGAAAGAGGCGGGCCCCGTTAGACGGAACGACATGCCGCAGTTCGAGCAACGATGTGTTGCCGATCGTATCGAGGATGGTCTTTGGAGCGGTATTCATGTGTGTTCCTGTGGGGAGGTTGAGATCATTGGGCGATACGCCGCCTGCAATCAGGCCGCGTGAGTGAGCAGCGTGACAGCGAACACGAGCGTCGCTGCGAAGCCGGCCACAAAGGCGACGGTGCGAAGGACCGGGATGCCGGCGGCGTAGACGGCGTAGTGGACGAGTCGTGCCCATAAATAAAGCTTGGCCGCGACGATCGTTGCAAGGGTGCTGACGCCGGTTGCAGCGCCAACGAGAACCAGCGGCGCAAAGACGGCAAGGTTTTCGATCGCATTCGCATGGGCGAGCTTCGCGCGTTGAGCCCACTCTGGATCAGGCAAATGCGAAGCGGCAGGGTTGTCCAATGTCGCTGACAGACCTCGCGTCATAATCCGTGCAACCATATACGGAAGCCACATCAAAACCGTCGCCGTCGCGACGAGTGTCAAAGCATGGAGTTCCGGTGTCAATTTCATCGCAGCCGCCTTGATCGTATTTGATGTCTGGCTAACAGAATGCGTTGACCAGATTGCAACGCAGTCTAGACGGAACCGGCGGCGCGGACTATAGTCGGAAATGACATTAATAGCGTCATTTACGACATGCGACTCGCTATCCTGGTTCTCGACGGAGTGTTCGATACGGGCCTGACAGCACTGCTCGATATCTTCGCTACAGCGAACGAACTGGCCGGCACGGAAGGGCCCGCTTCACGGACCTTCGATGTCAAGCTCGTCGGCATCAAAACACGTGTTCGTACTCATTTGGGGTTTTCGATTGCAGTCGAACCGCTCACCTCGGTTCGCCGGCCGGACTGGATCGTCGTGCCCGCCCTTAATGCAAAACAACCTGAGCGCATCGTCGAAACGCTGGCTCGCCCGGACGTACGCGAGGTGATATCCCATCTTCGCAAGTGGCACGGTAAAGGCATACAAATTGCGGCCGCGTGCGTCGGTACCTTTCTGCTCGCGGAAGCCGGCATCCTGGACAATGGCGAGGCGACCACGACGTGGTCGCTTGCACCGTTCTTCCGGCAGAGCTACCCGGCCGTCAAACTGAACGACTCGCGTATGGTCGTTGCGTCGCATCGGGTGGCGACGGCCGGAGCAATGATGGGCCACATCGATCTGGCGTTCTGGCTGGTGCGTCAGGCGAGTCCCGAACTGGCGACGCTCGTCGCCCGTTTCATGCTTATCGACAAGCGTTCCAGTCAGGGGCAGTACATCATCCCGGACTATCTGGCTCACGCCGATCCGCTGGTTGCCCGGTTCGAGCGATGGGCCCGTGACAATCTCGCTGTCGGATTTTCACTTCAGGAGGCCGCGCGCGCATTGTCCGTGGGAGCGCGGACGTTGCAGCGTCGTACCGAGGCGGTGCTTGGCAAGTCACCGCTGGCGTTTTTCCAGGACCTGCGAGTCGAACGGGCTCAGCATCTGGTCGCGCTCGGCTACGACATCGAAACGGTCTCGAGCGAAGTGGGCTACGCCGATCCCGCGACACTACGGACGCTGTTGCGCCGGCGGCTGGGTCGAGGCGTGCGCGAACTTCGATCCGACAGGGGATGACGGCCTTCGGGGCCGACGTCCGATGTGAAAAGTTGAGCATTCAATCTTGCGCATAAGTGCATATGCATGTATAAAAATAACTTGAGTATTCAAGCGTGGTGTCAAGCGGGTTGTCATTGCAACGACCCGTCACAAGCGGCTCATGCAAAGGGAAACGATGACGGAAAGTGGACATTGCAACGCGACAGCGTTGCGCAGAGCGGTGCGGAAGGTTTCGATGTTCTACGACGCGCACATGGCGCCGTGCGATCTGAAAGCGACACAACGATCCATTCTGACTTACATCGAGCGTGCGGGTTCTCCAACGATGGGCGAACTTGCCGAATATCTCGTGCTGTGCCGAAGTGCGGTCACGCATAACCTTCGTCCTCTGGAGCGGGATGGTTTCGTTTCGGTGAAGCCTGCGCCGCACAACAGGCGAGTAAGAATCGTGCGCCTCACAGCGAAGGGCCGTAAAAAGCTGGAAGAGTCCACCGTCTACTGGCAGACCGCGCAGGACAGGTTTGAAAGCGCATTTGGTAAAAGAACGGCGGCAGATCTTCGCGCTGTCCTCGATGTGATCGGCCGTATCAACTTTTGATAGACCAGCATGCGAAACTCAGTTCCAGCTTTGCAGCGGCGATGGGTGCTTGGCACGATCATGGTGGCGACATTCATGGTGTCGATCGAAGCGACCATCGTGGCGACCGCCATGCCGCGTATCGCCGGCGTACTCGGTGGTTTCAGCTACTACAGCTGGGTGTTCTCCGCCTTTCTGCTGGCACAGTCGGCCACGACGCCCATCTATGGAAAACTGTCCGACATGTTGGGTCGAAGGCCCGTGCTGATCGCGGGTATCTTGTTGTTTCTCGCGGGATCGCTGCTGTGTGGCTTGAGTGGGTCGATGACGTCGTTGATTGCTTTTCGTGTGCTGCAGGGGCTCGGTGCGGGTGCTATCTATCCGGTGGCAATGACGGTCATCGGCGATCTTTACACGATGGAAGAACGAGGCAAGGCGCAAGGGATGATCGCGATCGTCTGGGCGGTATCGGCGGTCGTCGGTCCCCTCGCAGGCGGCATTATCATCGATGGAGTTTCGTGGGCATGGATCTTCTGGGTCAACTTGCCATTCGGTGTGTTGACGATCATCGGTTTCCTGCTCTTTTTGCATGAGACGGTGGAGCCGCGTCGGGTAGGAATTGACTACGCCGGGGCGATTCTTTTCGCGATCGCGATCATCTCGCTGCTGGCGATTTTGACGGAAACTGACGCATCGGGCTGGGTACTCGCGGGTCTCAGCTTTCTGTTTCTCGTGTCTGCAGGACTGTTCGTTTGGCAGGAGCGGCGCGCTGCCGCACCGATCATATCGATAGAATTATGGACGACTCGACTCATTGCGACCAGTAATGCCGCAACGCTACTCGCCGGCATGGCGTTGATCGGACTCACGACTATCCTGCCGATTTACGTGCAAGGTGTTCTCGGCTATTCACCCATCACAGCGGGCATGACTTTGACTGCGCTTGTCGTAGGCTGGCCGCTTGCCGTTATGCTTTCGAGCCGTCTGTTCCAGACGTTCGGTGTCCGTCGCACCGTGCGGGTGGGTAGCCTGGTTTTCCCTTTCGGGGCCGTCTTCCTGTTATTTCTGACGCCGCACAGTCACCCCGCAGTGGCCGGTGTGGCGTCATTCTTAATGGGCTTTGGGATGGGACTTGTGAGCATCACCGGCATCGTCCTGATCCAGGAGAGTGTGGAATGGTCGATGCGCGGAAGCGCAACCGCTTCAATCATCTTTTCGCGCAGCCTGGGTAACACGTTAGGGGCCGCCGCGCTCGGCGCCGTTCTCAATACCGGAATCATGCATTACGGCAAGGGTGAACTCGCTGTAAAACTTCATAGCCTCCTCAACGAGCCGACGGGGATTGCTCAGCTAGCCAGAAACCAGGACGTTCGTGCGGTGTTATTTCACGCCTTGTACTGGAGCTTCTGGGGCGTCGTCGTGGTTGCGGTGCTCGCCGTGGTCAGCTCATGGCTCATTCCCACCTTGGTCAAGCGGAACGATGCGCCGGCCATGAAAAAGACCAGCGTGCTCGCGCGCGATAAGTTAGATGCATACGATTAACCCAATGCGTGCGTTCAATTTTCTACCGTTGGCAAAGACGGATAGCCTGACATGTCTTCCAGACGAACGACGTCATCAGCTGGATATGGGACACCAGCACGGATGCGGCGTTCGCATGGTTATCACAGCCGCTAACCGGTGATTACTTCGCGTTTTACGCGGTATTTGCTGAATCTCGTGAAATACACTAAGCATATCGAACGACTTTGGGTGATCGCCCTATCGCTATCGCCGGACAATGAGGTTGCTGAGTCGCTTCTGCACACTTCACTTGACTGCTGCGTGGAACCAAATGGCACGATCGGTTGCCGGCACGATGAATTCGTGCGTCGCATGACGTCCATTATGGTGTCAGCGGTGCTATCAGACCCAAGACGCTTCGATACCACGTCCAATGGCAGCCCGAACAGTTCAAAGCCATCTTGCAACGAAGATTGTGCGTTATCGCTTCAGATTTTCTTGCGACAGTTGCCCCGCCTGGAACGCGTCGTCTTGACGCTGCGCGAACTCGCGGGATGGGATGTCGGGGACATTGCAGCGCTGATGGGATCGTCGACACAGATGGTGCTTCGCAGGCAGGTCAGCGCCAGACTTGCTATCGGTAGGTGGCTTATGGACAAGGGGCGGCTCGATCCAGTATGAGGGCGTGGCGACCTCTGCTTATTGCGTACCCCAAAAGCGGTTACCTTTCATGGTTATTTGCATGCAAGCTGAGTCGGCACCTTTCAAGGCCGGCATCCTATCGCATGCCTTCCCGGTTCTCAGCCCCATCGGGTGGTCGCGTCGAGACGCTCTGCCTTCAATAAAGTCGCGATGCGGCGTGATTGCTTTCGCGCAATACGTGATGAATGCAGCGATGCGTCCGGATTTGCAAATATCTGGATGAGTCAAAACCCACAGCTCATCGTAGACCTCTGGAACGATAGGGCCGATACGTACGAGGCTGTCCACAAGGTTGCCATGCATGCAAGGCAGAAAGCCGATGCCTATGCCCGCGGAAATCGCCGATGCGATGCCGGCGACTGAGTCGCTGCGGTACACGATGTTGTTGTGCGGAACGCGGTCATTGACGAACGCGAACGCTTTAAGACCAGCCAGCCCTTTGCCATATGAAACCCATTGATGTAGAAAAAGCTGATCCATCATTGGAAATGCACGATCGTAGTCGATTCTTCGTCCGTAAACCGCCCACGCGACAGTCGCGAGCTTGCGTCCGAACAGGTTTTCAGGAGGGGCAACGGTCGTGCGAAAAGCGATATCGGATTCACCGCGTGCAAGATTGAGCGGCCTGTTTCCGACAATCGTTTCGATCCGTACGCCTCGGTGGCGGGTCCGGAAGCCCGCGATGACTGGCGTGAGGAAATCCAGCAATAACGCGTCACTGGTCGTGATGCGCAAGTCGCCTGTGTGGCTTTGCGCATGACCCGACACGCGTCGTACGACGCTGAGGATGTCATTTTCGACACGTGTGGCAAGCTCGATAAAATCGGCGCCCGCGTCCGTCGGGATATAGCCGCTGCGGCGTCGGTCGAACAGCACCGTGCCCAACGTTCGCTCTACGACGGCGAGGCGCCTCGAAACGGTCGAATGATTCAGTTCAAGGGCGGCGGCCGCGGCCGCAAGACTGGCGCTTTCGCCAACTGCCTTGATGACGCGCAAATCGTCCCAGCACAGGGAGGGTAGGGAATCGCTCATGAATGATGGTTCTTCCAACGCGACCCGATGCGAATCGTGATGGCGCATCGAAAACGCGGAAATGGATGTTGCAACGCGCGGCTATTACTCAATACTTTCCAGGTTCTCAGGTTGGCCCGCACAGGTCAAATCGCAGCTTGCCGTCGATACTAAGCCAGATTCAGCGATGATCAAAAACAGTCGGCTATCCGAACTGGATGCCTTTGCGGCCGTCGCAGCTCGAGACGATCAGATCCGGCCATGCCGCGCATGTTGCTGTCTTTATTCCCTTCCGCCATTCGCAAGAAGCACAGCGGTTCTGATGTCCGCATGCTGGGCACACTTGGAACGATCGGCGAAAAGATGACACGCGGCCAGACCCGATACTCAGATGCCCAATCGCAGAGACATAGCCCTCATCAAATTGCGCCGTTATAAGAAAGTCGGTTACGACGCACTATTACTGTAAGGACGGTTTTAAAGAAATATAACCGTATGCGTCCGCAAAGCTTTTCTACTCGCGAGTCAAAGAAAACAAAGCGGTTTCCACAGACAAATTTCAAATTTAGATAATACGTACTCCATCGGCGCTCGCCTGACATGAGCCGGTTGTTATACGAGCTATTCGCGTGCTCTTTTTAGCGCGTAACAACCTAAACGCCATTTGAGAAAGACCATGGAAACAGAAAATAAAGCATTGAAAATGAGGTTCATTGGACTGGCGGTCGTCGTCGGCATCGGCTTTACGGCCAATACGGCCACTGCGACACTGGGCGGCTTTCCGTTGACCGGTGCCAATCCCCATGTCACGTCCAACGTCATGCAAGTCGCTGCGGTAATGAAGGCGACGAAGTCCTCGCAGGCCCCCGCGGCAACCTCTTCAGGGAACGCCGTGTATAGCGTGAATGTGGTCACGCTGAATTCGGGCACCGTCGTGCGCGAATTCGTCGCGACGTCCAGCGGCACGGTATTCGCGGTAGCCTGGTCCGGTCCGTGGCAGCCGAATTTTGTGGACATCCTCGGTCCCTACTCAGAACGCTTTCTGAAGCCTTCAGGCGCTGATGTGATCCGTGCAGGCGGGTTAAGCCAAAGAAGCCTGAGTTCGTCGGACCTGGTTGTTGAGTCGTTTGGCCATTTTGGCCGATTCATCGGCCACGCCTATCTTCCGTCGGCGGTTCCGGTCGGCGTTTCCCTTTCCGAACTCCAATAGTCGAGGGCAACATGAAAAAGCTGCTTGCAATTCTCGCTTTCGTTTTGGCGCTCGCAGGTTGTGGTGGCGGCGGGGGCGGTGATGGCGCCGGTCGTGCGGCTAACCAGGTCCCTGGCGCAAGTCAGGCGGCCAATGCTGTCACGGTGACGGTAGACCGGACATTCGGCTTTGTGAACGCACCGTACGTCACAGTGACCCTCTGCGCGCCAGGTACCGGCAACTGCGCCACGATTGACCATGTGCTGGTCGATACGGGTTCGGCGGGTTTGCGTATTCTGCGCTCGGCGGTGCCGGCTTCGTTAGGCCTTGTCAACAACAAGGACTCGGCACAAGGCAACACCATGGCTGAATGTGTCGAATTTGGTTCCGGCGTTGCATGGGGTCCGATTTCGACGGTCGACCTGAAGATTGCCGGTGAAACGGCTTCATCGTTGCCGATTCAGATTGTCGACGACTCGTTTGCCTCGGTTCCCGCCGATTGCGCAAACGCGGGACCCGATATGGCTGCGAGAGGTGCTTCGTCGTTTGGAGGCAACGGTCTGATTGGCTTGAACGTCATTCGCCACGACTGTGAGACCTCGTGCCAGTTTGCCGCTGCATCGCTTTACTACGATTGCGCTGGGTCGAACTGTACGGGTATCGCTGTGCCGCTTGCCGAGCAGGTCCCCAACCCGGTCACGAAGTTTGCCACGGACAACAACGGTGTGACGTTAAGCTTTCCTGCAGTCGGCGAAGGCGGTCAAGCCTCGGTCTCGGGCGTGATGACGTTTGGTGTCAACACGCAGGGCAACAATATGCTGCCGGCGACCGCGCAGCAGATGACGACAACCGTGTTTGGCGAGGTGGCCACCACTTTCGACGGCCTGCCGATGCCCGGCATCGTTGACTCGGGTTCGGGAGCGTACTTCTTCGTGGATCCGTCCATTAGTCAGTGCCCGTCGAGCTTTTCAAATCAGCCATGGTTCTGTCCTCCCGCGCCTGAAACGATTTCGGCGTCGATGCAAAGCGAGAGTGGCGTGACGCTTGGCATTTCATTCAGCCTGGTCAATGCGGTGTCCGAACTCGGTAATGGTGAGAATGCAGCGCATGCGGGTATCGGTCAGAACATGGGCGTGTTTGGAGCGGGCGAACTGGACCTTGGGATGCCCTACTTCTACGGTAAAAGCATCACGCTCGGCATTCAGGGCAGTGATGACCTCTCGGCAGGCACACCACCGTACTTTGCCATTCAGTCGTAATCAGTCGCTGCTCGTGCGCAGCGCAGCGGCTACGGTCTTGAAGAGTCGCGCGACAACGAGTCCCGGCGGTTTTTTTGATCAATTGCGGCCATCGCGTTTGGCGATGCCTGCGCTGAACATTGACAAGTTTTCAACCGCCCCAGAAACCGGCATGCTACGCCCATAGTCTTCGACTGGCGCGGAGTCCATGATCGACGTGCACCGCGTTCTGTGCGCATCGGGACTCTACGCCGAGAAGGCGGCGCTGTCCTGACGGTCGCCCGGTTCGATATAACGCACTGACATCCGGTCAGGGGCCACTGTTAATTTTGGATACCTAAAGTAATCAACACGTATGGAGATGAAAATGTCTCGAAATTTTCGTATTGGGCAAATCGTTCCGAGTTCGAACACAACCATGGAAACCGAAATTCCTGCCATGTTACGTGCTCGTGAAGTCATCCGCGCCGAGCGATTCACTTTTCATTCGAGCCGGATGAGAATGCACAAGGTCACGAAGGAGGAATTGGCCGCGATGAACAAGGAGGGCCTGCGCTGTGCGGCGGAACTCGCTGACGCTCGTGTTGATGTGATGAGCACGGCATGCCTGGTCGCGATCATGGCGATGGGGCTCGGTTACCATCGGGAAACGGAACGCGAACTGCTGGAAGCCGCTCGTGCGAATCATTGCCTTGCGCCCGTCATGACCTCGGCGGGCGCGTTGATAGACGGTCTGAAGATCCTGGGGGCTCGCCGGATTTCGCTTATGGCGCCGTATATGCGTCCCTTGACTGACCTCGTCGTCGCTTATATCGAGAACGAAGGAATTGAGGTAATCGATTCGATCTGCTTTGAGATCCCCGACAACCTTGAAGTCGGTCTGCGGGATCCGATGCGGCTGATTGAAGATGTTCGTGGCCTGAACACCAAAGGCGCGGACGTGGTGGTGGCGTCCGCGTGCGTCCAGATGCCTTCATTGCCAGCCATTCAGCGTATCGAAGATATGCTCGGAATCCGTACTGTTTCGACTGCGGTATGCACCGTTCGAGGCATGCTGGATCGCCTTGAGCTCGAGCCCGTGGTCCCCGGCGCGGGAGCCTTGCTGGCCGGCGCCTGACGGTCAATGTAGCCGACGGTGTGTCACACCTGATCTGCGCACGGTGGGTGCGTTCATTCGCGTGCCCGATACACCGCTGAATGGCCACGCACAGGGGGCAATCGATGTCGCTCACGACCCTGTTGTACCGGATTCGGCGACCACGGAGGCGTCAATCTCCAGCACAATGAGCGGGTCGGGACTCAGAGCATCGGTAACCTGATCGTCAATCGGTATATTCAGGCCGATGCACAACATCGAACGGAGACGAACAATGGATTCGAATCTGCGTGGAAAAGTTGCGGTGCTGACGGGCGCAAGCGTCGGCATTGGACTGGCGGTCGCGGAAGGGTTCGCTGCCGAAGGCGTGAATCTCGTGCTGGGCGCGCGGCAACGCGAACGGCTCGAACAGGTCGCTGCGGACATTGCGGCGCGTCACGGCGTGCGTGCTGTGCCGGTAACGTGCGATGTGGCGACAATGGACGGCGTCGCCGCGCTGGTCGACGCGGCGAACCAGCAGTTCAACGGCGCCGACATCCTGTTCAACAACGCGGGCACCGGCAGTAACGAGACGATCATGGAAGCGCCCGACGAGAAGTGGCAGGCGTACTGGGACCTGCATGTGATGGCGGCGGTGCGGCTCGCACGCGGCTTCGTGCCGTCGATGAAGCGGCGAGGCGGCGGAGCGATCCTGCATAACGCGTCGATCTGCGCGGTGCAGCCGCTCGGTTACGAGCCGATCTACAACGTGACCAAGGCCGCATTAATGATGTTTTCAAAAAATCTCGCAACCGAGGTCGTCAAAGATAATATCCACGTGAACACGATTAATCCGGGCCTCGTTCTAACGCCCGACTGGGTGAAGACCGCGAAACAGCTTACGCAGGATGCGGGCGGCGATTGGGAAGGTCATCTACAACAGGTGGCCGACGAATTCGCACCGATCCGACGCTTCGCGACACCGGCGGAGCTGGCGGATTTCATCGTGTTTCTGTGCTCGGAACGCGCGAGCTACAGCGTTGGATCGACCTATTTCGTTGACGGTGGGATGTTGCGAACGGTTTAAGTCAGACGAGTGTCCCGGCTACGGTCCAATCGTCTTCGCCTGCTTCGCTGCAAAGTCCCAATAGAGCGCCTGATTCGTTACGACTTCAGCCGGCAGCAATCCGTTGTGGTAGAACGCGTCGGCGATCGTCTGCTGCTCGCTGAAGTTTCGTGCCTCCACTGCGCGTACGGCATAGCTTCTGCGCGCGTTGGCCCGTCCTATTGTCGAGGCGTCGAGTCCCCAGATCGGCGCTAACGTATTCGCTGCGTCCTGAGGGTGTGCGCGCAGCCAGTCGCCTGCTTCCTGTAACTGATCGAACACGATCTGGATGATTTGCGGGTGCGCGTGGGCGAAAGCGCGCGACGCGAGGTAGTAGCGCTGATAGGACGCAAGTCCCGTACCGTCGGCGAGAATGCGTACGTCCGCATTGCGGTCGACGGAGGCCACATACGGGTCCCACGTGATCCATGCGTCGACGCTGCCGCGCTCGAACGCCGCGCGTCCATCGGCGGGTGCCAGGTAACTCGTTTTGACGTCGGCGGGTGTGAGGCCCGCGCGCGCAAGCGCCGCGAGCATCAGATAGTGGCTGCCCGCCGCTTTTGTCACCGCGATGCGCTTGCCCTTCAGATCACCGAGCGAACGAAGTGTGCTGTCGCGCTTGACGATGATCGCCTGTGCACCCGGCGACGGCGCTTCCTGGGCGACATAGACGAAGTTCGCGTGCGCCGCCTGCGCGAAGACCGGGACGGTATCGGCGACGTCGGCGCTGAAGTCCACCGCATCGACGTTTAGCGCTTCCGTCAAAGGCAGACCACTTGAGAATTCGTTCCATGAAATGCGTACACCGAGCGGTGTCAGTGCCTTTTCCAGCGAGCCGTGCGCCTTGAGCAGCGTGATCAGCGTCGAGGACTTCTGATAGCCGATACGCAGCGTGATGGGCGCGGCATTCGGCGCTGGTGTCTGTGCCGGTGTCTGCGTGATACGCGCCACGCCGGCGGCGGCCAGCAGCGAGGCGAGGGCAAGTCGGGTGAAGGTGCGTCGGGTGATCTGCGGCATGGCGTGGATGTCGTTTCTTGTTGCGCAAACGATGGGGCATTGACCAGGTAAGCCGCAATGCTAGCAATCATGACGTGACCTGCGAAACGACAGATTCAACTATCGATTCAACCGATACAGATAAACGAAAGACGCGCTAAACATAGATAAGGCGCCGATATATCCATATCCGAATTGAATCATTCTCACGACGGTCCTTCGCGGCTACGCTTGGCCGAATCTAGACAGCGAGGCTCTATGACTGCTTCCGCCCGGACGTCTTTTCAGATGCGTCGGCGCCTGCTCGCCGCAGGGTCGGTGCTTGCGGCGACGGCTCTCGTAGGTCCGCGCCATGCACGCGCCGCTGACAGCGTGACACTCGTGCTGGGTGACCAGGCCGGTGGAACGCGCGCGCTCGCGGAAGCGGCGAAGGTGCTCGACGGCACGCCTTACGCGTATCGCTGGGCGAACTTCCAGGGCGCGGCGCCGCTCTTCGAAGCACAGCGCGCGGGGGCTGTCGACCTCGCGCCCGCCGGTGATCTGCCGGTGCTCGCGGCGGCAGTGGGTGATCCGTCGCTCAGGATCGTTGCGACACGCGTCGGATCGGGCGCGCAGCTCGGCATTCTGGTTCCCCCGCATTCGAGTATCCAGACAGTCGCGGATCTGAAAGGGCGTACGGTCTTTGTTTCGTCGGCGCGCGGCAGCATTTCGCAATTTCAGCTCTACGGTGCGCTTGCCGAGGCGGGGCTATCAAAAGACGATGTGTCGGTGCGCTTCATTCTTCCTGTCGATGCATTCGCTGCATTCGCGTCCGGTTCGATCGAAGCGTGGGCAACCTTCGATCCTTACTACGGGATCGCCGCGCAGCACGGTGCGCGCGTTCTGCGTGACGGTTCGGGAATCAATAGTGGACTCGGCTTCTTCACGGCGCCGCGCGCAGCGCTCGCGGATCCGCGCAAGCGTGTGGCCATCGCGGATGCGTTGCTGAGGCTGCAACGCGCGGGCGACTGGGCGCTTGCCCATCCGGACGCCTATGCGCAAATCTACGCGACGCTGACGCGCTCGCCACTCGATGCGGCGAGGCAGATCACCCGTCGCGCATCGCTGAAACAGCGCTTTGTGGCGGATGCCGATATCGACGCGCTGCAAAAGGTCGCAGACCGTGCCTCTCGCGACCAGATCCTGCCGCGGCGCATCGACGTGCGCGCCATTACCGATACCCACATCGGCGGCGCATGAGCCGCGCATGCGCGGAGCGCTTCACCCTGTCCATTCAAATACTGACCTTCGAAGTCGCAGGGCGGGACGCTATCGCGGCGCGGTCAGCGGGAACTGCCGGTCGAAACTCGGTGCGACGTCGAGCCGCGTCTTGATCACGTCCGCACGGTGATACAGATCGGCGGTCTTCTGCTGTTCCGCGATCAGGCCGTCGTCGATCGGGACGGGATGCAGTTGCGCGCGCAGATAGACCGTCTTCAGCACCGCAGGCGGAAGACCGGTGACCTTCGATTGCATCGCGGCCGCTTCGTCCGGATGCGATAGCGCCCAGCGCTGACCTGCGGCGACGCGCTTCAGAAAGTCGGCGATTTCCGCGTGTTTTGCGTTGATCGACTGCTCGGTGGCGGCCTGGAAGCTCAGGCCGGAGCTCAGGCTAACGCCGTTCGCGATGCTACGGTCATGATCGAGCTGTTCGCCGAGTGCGACATACGGATCCCACGTCGACCATGCATCGACGTTGCCGGAGGCGAGGGCGGCTTTCGCATCGGCAGGCTGCATGAAACGAAGCGAGACATCCGACAGCGGGATGCCGGCGCGCTCGAGGGTTGCGATCGCCAGATAGTGGCCGATCGAGCCGCGCGTCGTCGCGATGCGCTTGCCTTTCAGGTCGGCGGCGGTCCTGATCGGCGACGCCTCGGGCACGATAATCGCGAGATCGATCGGTGTCGAGCGCGTCGCAGCCACGGCGCGGACCTTGGCGCCGGCCGCATACGCGAAGATCAACGGCGCGTCGCCGAGTCCGCCGATATCGATCGCACCCGCGTTCAATGCTTCGCCGAGCGGCTGCGCCGCCGGGAAGTTGAACCACTCGATCTTGTACGGTACGTCTTTCAATTGCCCCGACGCTTCGAGGATGCCGCGCGTCTGGAGTTGCTGGTCGCCCACTTTCAGCGCGACGGTGTCGGCGTGAGCGGCGAGCTGGGTGGCAGACGCGGCGATGAGCAGCGAACGGACGAACAGGCGAGACAGGGTACGGGTCATGACGAAGCGTCGTAGTTTATGCCGCGCCATCAGTCGAGCAGATCCGGTTCAGTCTCAGCGAGGCCCTCGTACACGCTCTCGAACGCGTGCTGGGCGCTTCCCGGGCGGCCCACCTGCTGATGCGTCAATGTCGCGACGTCGTGCGGAATTGGCTGCGGCGCGCCTGCTGCCTGCGCGAGCAGTTGCGCATGGCACGCGTTGTCGAGCGCGACGTACCACCAGGCGGCCGCCTCCACGCTTGGTCCCACTGTTAGGATGCCGTGGTTCTTCAATATCACGGCCTTGTGCGTGCCGAGTGCGTCGGCGATGCGTGCGCCCTCGGTCGTGTCGAGTACAACGCCGCGGAAGTCGTCGAAGAGCGCGTGATCCTCGTAGAACGAACACGCATCCTGCGTCAGCGGATCGAGCTTGCGGCCTAGCGTCGACCATGCCTTGCCATACAGCGAATGCGTATGCGCGGCGGCGACGACGTCGGGCCGCGCTTCATGAACCGCCGCATGAATCGCGAAGGCAGCCTGATTGACCGGCCCGTCGCCGACGACGATTTCGCCGTGCCGGTTGACGAGTAGCAAGTCCGACACGCGTATCCGGCCGAAATGCCGGCCGAGCGGATTGACCCAGAAGTGATCGGTCCATTCGGGGTCGCGTGCGGTGATGTGGCCGGCGAGTCCCTGCGCGAATCCATATTTTGCGAACAGACGAAAAGCGCCCGCCAGACGCTGCCGCCGGTGCAGGCGCTCTTCGGCGAGCGTCCGCCGCGGCGCGGTGTCGTCGTCGAACCAGAACTTGCGGACAGGCGCTTCGCGTAGCGCGAACGTAGGGTCGGGGCGAAGTGTGTTGTTCATGAGGTCGTGGCGTCCGTAGCCGGAATCAGGCAGCGTGGCGCGCGCGTGCAGTCAGCTCGCGCGTGGCGGGAATCAGCTCGCGGCCATAATCGAGCGCATCTTCGAGCGGATCGAAGCCGCGAATCAGGAACGTCGTTACGCCGAGCGCGTGGTACTCGGCGAGCGTCTGCGCGACCTGCGCCGGTGTACCGACCAGCGCCGTCGAATTCGAGCGACCGCCGATTTCCTTCGCGACCGCGGTCCACAAACGCTCGTCGGCGCGCACGCCGTCGCCGGCCGCTGCAAGCAGGCGCCGCGCGCCCTCGCTCTGTTGCGGGCCGCCGCGCGAGAAGCCCTGTTCCACACGCAGGCGGCGGGTTGTTTCGAGAATATGTTCGGCCCGTTCCCACGCGGCCTTTTCGGTCGACGCGAGGATCGGTCGGAACGACACCGAGAACCGCACCGTGCGGCCATGCTTCGCCGCTTCGGCGCGCACCCGTGTCAGTTGCTCGTGCACCTGCTGCTTCGACTCGCCCCATAGCGCATATACGTCGGCGTGTTTGCCGGCGACGGCGAGCGCCGCCGCGGACGCGCCACCGAAATAGATCGGCACATGGGGCGTCTGTTTTGGCTTGACTTCCGAAAAGGCCTTTTCGACGCGATAGAAGCGTCCATCATGATCGAACGGCCGATCTTCCGTCCATACGCGGCGCAGGATCTGCAAATACTCGTCGGTGCGCGCGTAGCGCTCGTCATGGGTCACGAAATCACCGTCGCGTCGCTGGTCTTCATCGCTGCCGCCGGAAATGAAATGCACGGCAAGTCGACCTCCTGAGAAATGGTCGAGCGTGGCGATCTGCCGGGCAGCGAGCGTCGGTGCGACGAAACCGGGACGGTGCGCAAGCATGAAGTGAACGTGTGACGTGACGCTTGCCGCATACGCGATCGTGATGGTCGCGTCGGGGCTGGTCGAACTGTGCGGCACGAGAATACGGTTGAAGCCTGCGGTTTCGTGTGCTTGCGCGAAGCGGCGCACATAGTCGGTGTCGATCGCAGGCCCTTGTGGGAGATGCGTTTCAGAAATCTTGCGCTGCTGGATCATGCCGATGAATTCGACGCTCACGTGATCTCCTTGCGGACCAGGCCGCTTCGACAGATGGGGTGGTGCCAACGCAGACGTGGGACGGCGTGCCGGCAGGTCTGCAAATCGAATCGAGCCTATCACCAGGCGACGTGAGAACTAAATGGCGAATTCAAATAAGGATATCGGTGCTTTGGGTTACCGCGAGCTGCCTGTGTCTTGCCCGTCCGTGCACGCATGCGGTGCATCCGCATCGGCAACACGGGTGTGTGTCACGCCTGTGTCCTTGAGCTATGAGGGGGCGAAATCGGGGGCGATGCCCGCCTCGCCGAATAGCCATTTGCGAAACCGCCTGACCTTGTCGACATTGCGCTCGTTGGCCCGGTAAGAGAAGAAATGGGTCTCGCGTGCGAGCGGTTTGAATACGTCGGCGCCCAACTCGACCAGGTCGCCTTGCGCCAACTCGCGTTCCGCCAGCCGCGTGCTTTCAAGCGCGACGCCCATGCCGTCGACCGCCGCGGAGAGTACCAATGCGGCGCGATCGAATGACGGCCGAGGTCTTGCCGGCAGCGGAATGCCGTTGTGCGCAAACCAGTCTGGCCATGTAATGCGGCTCAATTGTGAGTCGATCAGCGTCAGTTCACCGATGAGCCTGTCCGCTCCTATGCCATCGCGCAACAGCGACGGCGCGCATAACGGCACGATGCGTTCGGCGCCTAGCGGGACCGTGATAACACCGGGGCGCTCCTGCGCAAATCCATAAGAGATCGTTGCGTCGATCTCTCTCGCGCGCGTCATGTCGATCGGCTCCGCGCCCGACGAAAAGCGGATGGTGATGTCGGGGTGCGTGTTCATGAATTGTGGCAGGCGCGGCCCGAGCCATTTGGCCGCAAAGCTGGGGGCGCTGTGCAATACCAGCACCTGTGCGGTCGGCGAAAGCGCGACCTCATTGCACGCGGCTTCGATCACGTCGAATACGCGCCCAAGACTCTCCTGCAGCCGCGCGCCTTCCGGCGTGACTTCCACCCTGCGGTTACGGCGGATGAGCAGCAGCCGGCCGAAATAGTCCTCAAGCTCCTTTACCTGATGGCTGATCGCCGACTGCGTCAGATGCAGTTCTTCAGCGGCGAGCGTGAAGCTTTGCAGCCGTGCGGTTGCCTCGAACGCACGTAGCAGAACGAAGTTAGGGATCCGTCTCATGCCACGTCCTATGTATGAATGAGGTTCATCTTTCTATGAACAGTGATCGTTTGTCAATTGACGCCTGTGCCGCGACCATTTACGCATCGGCAGGTGATTCAACCTCGAGGCGCCGCGTGCGTGTATGCGCGGCCTTCATCTGTCAACTCAAAGGAGCATGTCATGGCCACTGCCATCATTGACGACAAACTGGAGTCGATCGTCAAGCCGGGCAAGATTTCGATCTATCAGCCCGATCAGGAAGGTCTGATCTATCCGGAACTGCCCGCTTTCAGAACGGCTGCGGAGCACCGGCAGTACCTCAAGGAGCATCTGGTCGGCGCATGCCGGGCATTTGCGTTGCGAGGATTCGATTATGGCTTTGCCGGTCACCTGACAGTGCGCGACCCGGAGAACCCGTCGCTGTACTGGACCAACCCGATGGCCATCCACTTCTCGCAGGTCAAGGTGTCGAACCTGATCTGCGCGGACCATCAGGGCCATGTCGTCGAAGGCAACCATGCGATCAACTGCGCGGGTTTCGTGCTGCATGCCGCGGTGCACGAAATGCACCCGGACATTGTCGCGATGTGCCACGCGCATACCGTTTACGGCACGGCGTTCGCATCGCTCGGCAAGCCGCTTGCACCGATCAGCCAGGATGCCGCGGCATTCTATGAAGATCATGTCGTGATTGGCGACGAGGCGGGCAAGGTCGCCGTCGAAGTGAAGGGAGGCAACCGCGTTGCTCACGCTTTCTCAGGCGTCAAGGCGGCGATTCATCAGAACCACGGACTCCTGACTGCAAGCCGGCACAGCATTGATTCGGCGGCGTTCTGGTTCATCGCACTCGAACGCTGCTGCCAGCAGCAACTGATGATCGAAGCGACCGGCGCGACGCCGAGGCTTGTCGCACGTGAACGTGCGCGCTACAGCCGCGAACATGTCGGCAGCGAATACATTGGGTGGCTGCATTTCCAGACTATCTGGAATGATCTGGTCGCGACACAGCATGACATGTTCGATTGAGCGACGGTGGCGGATGAGCCCTCATATCGTGCCGATGCGCGGCTTCATCTGTCAGGCCGGGCGGTGTTCGCCCGTGTGGTCGCCCAGCACCTCGCCGATTCGCCGCACAAGATTCTCACTGGCCATTTTCGTATGGTGTTTGTAGACGGAGTTCCGAGTACCAAAAACAGACTGGGTTGCGTGCCGAAACGCCCCTATCAATCGCTGGAGATGGAAGTCATGAGCGTGAAATCAGACAAGCTGGAAGATCAGAAGAGCGCCGGCGGTGCGCCAGTTGCAAAGAAATTGATTCCATATGGCGGTTACTACACGAACAAGGTGCCCGGTCATGACCCGGAGCTCACCGAAACCGGTCCAGGCACGCCGCTGGGCGAATTCATGCGTGCGTTCTGGCACCCTGTTTGCATGTCGATCGAGCTGACCGATACACCTCGTTTCCTGAAGATTCTGGGCGAAGAGCTCGTTGCGTTCCGCGACGGAAGCGGCCGGGTCGGCGTGCTGCATGCGCATTGTGTGCACCGCGGCGCGTCGCTTGAGTACGGCGCCATCATGGAGCACGGCATTCGCTGCTGCTATCACGGCATGGTGTTCGACGTGGACGGCACGTGCCTTCACGTGCCCTTTCCGAAGGGCGAGGAAAGGGAAGCGCAGCGGTATGCCTGTTCAATCCGTCAGGGCGCGTACAAGGCGGTCGAGCGCAATGGTCTCGTTTTCGCGTATATGGGACCGCCCGAAACGGAGCCGCCGTTTCCCGAATGGGAAGGCGATTTCACGGTGCTGCCCGGTGACGAGCTTGTGCCGTACAGCAACTTCCAGCATTGCAACTGGCTCCAGGTGCAGGACAACGCCGCGGATAACTACCACCCCACTGCGTTGCATGCGGGCAAGAACGTCGTCAATGAGCGTTACCAGGGCACGACGTTCGACGAAGTCGGCGCTGCGTCGATGGAAGTCGCCCCGGACATGCACTTCGTGCCTGTGCAGCAGGGACGCAGCCTTGCGTGCGCGGGCGCGCGCCGCGTCGACAAGGACCGGTTGTTTGTGCGGGTCCAGCATCAGGTGTTGCCGAATCTGAGCCTGCACGCTTATACATCCGAAGACGGTTCGCAGAAGAAGTTGTTCAGCCGCTTTCACATCATCCGCTGGACGGTGCCCGTTGACGATGAAAATAGCAAGATGATCGGCTGGCGTGTGATGGGTCCGGGAATCGATACGCGCGGTGTCGGCGACAAGTCGCTGGTCGGCTACGAGTCGATTGACTTTCTCGAAGGCCAGGTGGCGATGCGCCGACCCGAGCGCTTCGGCAAATACAAACTCGAAGACGTTCCGCCGATTCCGCCGAATCATCGCGAGCGCGAGCACTACAAGGACGCGCAATACGCGCCCGGCGACTATGAGGCGATCATCAGCCAGCGGCCGATCGCCGTGCACGCGCTCGAGCATCCGACACGCTTTGATGCGGGGCTGTTCCAGTTTCGCAAGATGTTGCGCGATGCCGTGAGAGGTACGAACCCGGCTGCGTCCGCACGGGCGTTTGCCGAGTGGTTCCGTGAACGGGGCGGGGCGCCTAACAGCTACTGCTCAGGAAACGTCTTCGAGATCGCCGAGGGCGAAACCGTCGAAGAGGAGGTGCGGCGTCGACGCATGGTGACGAAGCGGCTCATCGACATCCTGAATCAGGCGGAAAGCATGCAGGGCAACGAGCGCGACACGTTTGTGCGCAACAGCTTCGAGGAACTCGAGCAATCGATGAAGCGCTGAACTCCGTGCATGCGGGCGCTGAACCTCAAACCCGTTGCACGCCGTTGACGCCGGGAAACATCACCATGGAAACCATCGGGATATCGCCAAAACCAGACGATCAGTCACTGCACCTGCTGGTTCGGCAGATCCGCTTCGAAGGCAAAGGCATCAACTCGTATGAACTCGTCGACCCATGCGGCGCTAATCTCCCGCCGTTCGACGCGGGCTCTCACATCGACATTCATCTCGGTGGCGGGTTGATTCGCCAGTACTCGCTTTGCAATTCACCGGAGGATGAGAAGCGCTATGTGATTGCGGTGCTCAAGGATGAGAAAGGACGAGGTGGATCAAAAGCCGTTCACGAAAAGCTGCGTGTTCAGGACATCGTGCGCGTCAGCCGGCCACGTAATCGTTTCCCGCTCGCCGCGGACGCCGAGAAAGTGATCCTGCTAGCGGGTGGCATCGGCGTAACGCCGCTCAAGTCGATGGCACACGCGCTCGAAGCGCAAGGCGTGAACTACGAGCTCCACTATTGCGCACGTGACGCCGGTTGCACAGCGTTCAACGCCGAATTGGCGTCGCTCGCCGAAAGCGGCCATTTGCACTATCACTTCGACGGTGGAAGTGAACAGGGTCGTCTCGACATCGGTCGCCTGCTGACGAATCCGTCTCATGGCCAACATGTCTACTACTGCGGACCTGCCGGGTTCATGCAGGCGTGCGCGGAGGCGACCAGCCACTGGCCAAAGGGCAGCGTTCATTTCGAGCACTTCAAAGCGCCGGAAAGACCGCCCGCCTCACGGCGGCGCGACGATGAATTGTCATTGGGCACCGCGTCTGATTCGTTCGAGGTCGTGCTCGCAAAAAGCGGCCGAATCATTCCGGTCGGGTCTGGGCAAAGCATTGCGGACGCACTCAACGAAGCGGGCACCACTGTTCCCACGTCGTGTTGTGCGGGTTTGTGCGCAACATGCAAGGTTCGTTACCTCGAGGGCGAGGTCGAACACAAGGACTTCATTCTTAGCGACGACGAACGAGCTGATCAGCTGACGGTCTGCGTATCGCGCGCAAAGAGTTGCCGGATCGTGCTCGATCTATAGGTTCCTGACGACCAGACTAATCAGTACCGCTATTCGCCGGACAGGCGTCCGCCACGTATCACGTGCAGACCAGGTTGCCGTCCGATGAAATCGGGACAAACAGGAGGTGACACAAACGCGCCGCGCGATGCATCGTGCCGATCGGAATGGGCACAGCGTAGCGCTGGTGGGACTCTTCCGGGAGCGTCGAACTCCCTAACCAGACTGGACCATTATGAAAGTTTTCTATGACAAGGATGCCGATCCAACCCTCCTCAAAGGCAAGCGGGTTGCGATTATCGGTTATGGATCTCAGGGCCATGCTCATGCGCTGAACCTGAAGGACAGCGGCGTGAATGTAACGGTGGGATTGCGTGCGGGTGCGTCGTGGGCGAAGGCTGAAAAAGCCGGGTTGAAGGTCGCGTCGATGGCCGACGCGGTCACGCAGGCAGATCTCATCATGATGCTGATTCCCGACGAGCGTATCGCCGACGTCTATCGGGAGGACGTCGAGCCGCACGCGAAAAAAGGCGCTGCGCTCGGTTTTGCACACGGCTTCAATATCCATTTCGGACAGGTCGAGCCGCGCGATGATCTCGACGTCATCATGATTGCGCCGAAGGCGCCGGGTCATACGGTGCGCAGCACCTATGTGGATGGCGCCGGCGTTCCGCATCTCATCGCGGTCGCTCGCGATGTGTCGGGGTACGCGCGTTCGCTCGCGCTCGCGTATGCGGCAGCGATTGGCGGAGGACGTGCGGGCATCATCGAGACGAATTTCCGGGAGGAAACGGAAACTGACCTGTTCGGTGAGCAGACGGTACTGTGCGGCGGCCTGGTCGATCTGATCAAGGCGGGCTTCGAAGTGCTCGTTGAAGCGGGTTATGCGTCCGAGATGGCGTATTTCGAGTGTCTTCACGAGGTGAAGTTGATCGTCGACCTGATTTACGAGGGCGGTATTGCGAATATGAACTACGGCATTTCGAACAATGCCGAATTCGGGGAATATTCATCAGGGCCACGCATCGTCAACGATGCGACGAAGCGCGCGATGCGGGATGTATTGAAGGACATCCAGACTGGCCAGTACGCCAAAAGCTTCATACTCGAGAATCGCGCAGGCGCACCGACACTTCAGTCCCGTCGGCGCTTGATGGCCGAACACCAGATCGAGGTGGTCGGCAAGCAGTTGCGCGCAATGATGCCGTGGGTTGCGAAGAACGCACTCGTCGATCGGTCGAAGAACTGACGGCGCAATAGCGGCAGGATGAGAATGAGGGCGCGCGTCGATCGTGCGCCGCCACGCCTACGCCAAGGCATACAAGCACTTGACTCGATCGTCTTGAGCACCGGCGCGATACATTGCCGCACGGAGTCATTTGACAATAAAAAGGTGACCGGTTATCTTGGTATTTCTAACTGACCGCGAAATGCCCGACATGCCACGCCCGCCCAATCCTGAAGTGCGCACGCGACTGCTGTCCGTGGGACGCGATGTGGTGCATGAGTACGGCTTCAATGGCTGCGGTGTGCAAGACATCACGGCCGCCGCGGGTGTCCCGAAAGGGTCCTTTTACAACTACTTCGATAGCAAGGAGTCGTTTGCAGCTGAGATTCTCGAGGCTTACTGGCAGTCGATCAAGGAGCGGCATGGGCAGCTTCTGTACGACGCACGCATCAAGCCGCTGGTGCGGGTACGGAAATTCTTCGAGAGGTTATCGCACGACCACAGCGAGAACGGCTTCACACGGGGTTGTCTGATCGGCAATCTGTCGCTGGAAATGTCCAATGGTAGTGACGAGACGAGGCGCAAGCTGGCCGACTTGCTCGATCAATGGCAGCAAGCGCTGGCGGCATGTCTGCTCGAAGCGCAGGAGCGCGGCGAATTGGATCGGGCACACGACACGCATCAGCTAGCCGGGATCCTGATCGAGAGCTACGAAGGCGCTGTGATGCGCAGTAAAGTCGAACACAGCGCTAGCGCCTGCGAGCGCTTCGTAAAGGTCGTGTTGCCCAGGTTGATCAGGTAAAATTTTTTTGCCTTTTATTAAAGCGACTGGTCATCTATAATTTGAGGCGATGGCAGGTGTGACCCGCCAGCTTGGTGTTCCCGCAGTTTTTCTCGTGAAGAGAGGATCCGATGAGCAACGAAAGCCAGGCAGCACAACAGCAGTTGAATCCGTATGCTGATCCCGTCAATCCGGCGCTGCCGGAGACGGGCTTTAGTCTGGACCGCGCGAGGGCGGCGCTGGTAGTGATTGACCCGCAGATCGACTTTCTGAGTTCGAAGGGCGCAAGCTGGTCGGTGTTCGGGGACAGCATTGTCGAAAACAACACGGTGGCGAACCTCGGCAAGCTGTTCAAGGTGTTCAAGGAGCTCGGTCTGACGGTCGCCGTATCGCCGCACTACTACTACCCGTGCGATCACGAATGGCATTTCGGTGGCCCGCTTGAGAAGGTGATGCACAAGATCTGTATGTTCGACCGCAAAGGGCCGAACACATTGGAAGGGTTTGAGGGATCGGGGGCAGACTTCCTTGAGGAGTACAAGCCATACATTCTTGACGGCAAGACGATCATCGCGTCGCCGCACAAGATATACGGTCCCGAGTCCAATGACCTTGCGTTGCAGCTGCGCAAGAGGGGTATATCTCAGGTGATTCTGGCGGGCATGGCGGCCAACCTGTGCGTCGAGTCACATTTGCGCGAGCTGATAGAGCAAGGGTTTGAAGTCGTGGTCGTGCGTGATGCGACCGCTGGTCCCCGATTGCCGGACGGGGATGGATATCTCGCTGCGATCATCAACTATCGATACCTCGCGCACGCACTGTGGACCACCGAGCAAACCGTTAACGCGTTGACGAATTGATCGCGGCCGCGCGGGCTCCTCATGCGTGGCGAGGGTTCGACTATACGGTCCGTCTTTAGTGTCGAATCTCTGCTGTATTGATTCACTTCAAATTGCTGGCCATTCGCAACGGGTGTTCGAGGTTACGACCATGGTTTGATAACCTGATTACGTGAAAGATAAAATTAAAACCCGTCATCGCGTTCGTCAATTGACTTGTAGAAATCAGTGGATGCACTATGCTTCAGCAAAATAAAAAGAAGCCATCGGATGGCATGGCCTGGCTCCCGTAGATCTGCGTTCTAATCTTAAGTGGTGAAAGTTTTCAAACGTGGCGACATGCGCCGTGGATTGTCGTTGGAATTCACATTTCACGATGCATGTTCGCACGGTTTTATTGTGTCGAATCGAATTCGAGCCGCTGGTGGTTCCATATAAAAGCCGGTTCCTTTAAATCACCATTCGATTTTCTTTCACAACAGCAGGCGTTTTGCATAAGGAAGTGCCATGCCACTGACTGGAATCGTCACGTCTGCGCCACCGCGTTCACGCGGCTTCGATGCCGACACCGTTGTGTCTTCAACCATCGCGCAGGAATTTTCAGGTCAGGGTTATGGCTTCTGCATCCGCTACCTGTCGTTGGGCGCAGGACAGGCGAGCGGGGATCTGTCGCCGACCGAGGCTGCGGGAATTCTGTCTTCAGGACTCGCGTTGATGGCCGTACAGCATGTCGATGAGCCGGGATGGTCGCCGTCGCAAAGCTTGGGACAAACCTATGGAAACAACGCGGCCGGTAACGCCGCGCAGGTGGGTTTCCCCGCTGGGGTGAACCTCTGGTGCGATCTGGAAGGCGTCGCTGGTGGTGTTGCTGCGTCGGATGTCATCGACTATTGCAACGCCTGGTTCAACGCCGTATCGAGCGCCGGGTACGTGCCGGGCCTTTATGTCGGCGCTAACGCCGTGCTGACTGGACAGCAACTCTATTCGGACCTGCTGTTCCAGCACTACTGGCAATCGTGCAGCGATGTTCCTGAAGTTTCATGCCGTGGTTACCAGATGACACAGAGCTTCGTGTCTGATCCGGTCAACGGCATCTACATCGATGAAGACACTACGCAAACTGACAACGAGGGCGGGCGAGTACTGTGGCTGGTGAAAGCCCGTTAGCGGCACCCTGGATGTTCGAGGAGCAATGATTGAATCAGGTATTGCGATTCGATCCGGAAGAGAGAGTCGAATCGAATACACGGTTTGCAACGAACCCGAATGACCTGCTTCAGTCGTTTGCCACACAAACTGCATCACTATCTGACGAGGGCGATACGGGAAACGTTTGTCCGGCTTCACGAAAGCGCGTCTGATCAAACGCGGTTCTCGCCGGAAGCCCGGCGAAGCCCGTAATGCGGCGTTTTGATGAGCTTCGCGAACAGGCTAGCCACAAGCGGGAAGCGTACGCAAATGATATGAGCGTGGTTGCCAGATTCGTGAGGGACAGCGCCGCATTGACGCTGGGCATTGCAACGGGGGATGTCCCCAAGATCGCGAGAAGCATAGGCGGTCTCGTCGGCGATACATGGAGCGCGGGAAACGATCTGGCCTCGGCGCTTTGGACACCCTATGTCGACGTGCCCGGTATCGGCGATGTCTACTCGATGCCAGCCGTTACGCTTGCCGGCGACACGACGTGCATCTTTTATCAGGGCTCGGATAACACGCTGTATATGTGTTATGAAACGGACGCGCCTAGCTTGACCTATCCTGCTCAAGTCGTCCCGGGCTCGGTGGCGCTCTATGAATCAGCCGGACCTACCGCCGTCATGTTCAACGGCAGCTTATACGTGTTCTATGGAGGAACGGAAGGCGGCGGGGGAATGCAGCTCTGGTACAACGTCTATGATGGAACCTCGTGGAGTCCGGCCACTATGGTGGTCAATCATGCGGTTCTGGTCAGTGGAACGATGGCAGCCCCTGTTATCCTCACCAATCCTACGACAAACCAGCAAACGCTCTATCTCGTCTATACGTCGCCGGGTGTGGCAGCGGGAACATGTGACGTTGGTTATTCGTGGTCACCCAACGGTGAACCGGATTCCTGGACAACGGCCATCAATGTCACGCCGATTCCTGGTTACGCTGAGGGTTCTTCCCCTTGTGCACTGTCGGCAACGATACCCAGCCCTTACGAAGGCGAGGGGCCTACACAGGCCGAAATTAACATCTTCTATGGAGCAAGCAACTGGAGCGCGGCGTACTTCCAGGCAATACTCGGGTTTGACAGCGCAGGCACACCTTCAATCACTCCGTATCTGGCTTCCGAATGGACAGTCCCGAACACCGGGGTATCCTGCAATCCCTTTGCCGTCTTGACGACACCACCATTCACGTCTGAAGTGATGACGTACATGATTCACCAGGGTTGGGGACAGTGTGGGCAAATCTGGTACAACAGCCAACCCGCCGGAATGGACGAGTGGGTCGGCGACAAGCAGGTGGCCAATGCGATGACGTCGCCGGATGGATCCCCGACCGCCGCAGTCTTTGCGCCGGATGCGTTCTTCGGGCAAATGGCGACTGCCACGGACATGTATATCTGCTCTACTAACCAGGCGGGCAATGCGCTACTGGTGGGAAGTCTATCCCAGTATGCTGCTGACATCGCGCCGTCAGAGGTGCTCAACGTTCCGATTGGCTCCAGCATTGTCGGAAACTACCTGATTCCTGTTAGTTTCGGTGACAACCAGACGCCGCAGCCCTGGGTTTTCTATCAGGTTGTCAGTCCACCCAGCGGCGATGTTTCGGCTGCTTCCGCGATGCCTCCCTGCGCACTCTTCTATGCGGTTTATACGGAAAATGGTTGGGTACAGTCTATCGTCCCCACCACCACAACAGCGATGGCGATTGCGCCGGCCGGCTCACCGGCGACCGCTGTGCCAGCCACCAACGTACCGTATATGGTGAGCCGCACCACGAACGATGAAGTGGCATTTAGCTACTACAGCCATTTCTACAATGCGTGGTCACAACCGCTCGTCATTCCGGGGATCACCAGCAATACAGGATCCCCGTCGCTCACGATGTTCGGTGATCTGCTCTATATGTTCTACATCACGAACGGCACGATCTACTACAACACGTCTAGCAACGGCGGACTAAGCTGGTCAGGCAATACGGCGGTGCCGTGCAACTCCACGACCGGAATATCCGCAGTCGTGTTCAACAATGACCTATACGTCTTTTACGACGCAAACCCCAATTCGTCGGGCATGAGTCAGCTGTGGTACACGTGTTACTCCGGCTCACCCCCGCAGTGGGGCAACCCCACCCAGGTCGTGCCCACCGGACTCAATGCGAGCGACTGCATCGTTACAGGCACGCCGGCCGCGTGTGTCTATACCACTAGTCAGGGAAACAGCGTACTCATTGTCTTCTACGCAGGGACGGGTTGGACGGATAACTGGCAGCTTAGCGGCTGTACCCTGGAGCCGAGTGGCGCCTGGACTCAATTCGACGTACCTGATGTATCGGTCTCGGCGTCGCCCTCGACATACGTCGCGAGTGGAAGCGATCTGCTGAACGTGATGTATCAACCGGCCAGTTTTATAGGGCAACTCTACTATTCGGTCTACAACGGCTTCACATGGTCGGCACAGGGCACGACACTCCCGGTGACCGGCATGAGCGGCAGTACCGCGAACGTCATGTTGCAGCCATCCGGTCAAGCGACGCCGTCGCTCTTTATGATCTATAACACCTCGAGCGCAACCGTCGGCGAAACGAGCTATTGCGAATGCACCGCACCGACCACCGTGAAAGGTCTTGGCGAAGTCTCTCCGTACGAGGGAATGACCGGCGCGCCGACGGCGGTTGTCTTCAACAACGCGATCTGGGTTTTCTATCAAGGCACGTCGGATTGTGGGTATTCGGCGGGCACGCTGTGCTATCAGAGCAGCCCGATCCCCCCTACGCCAACACTGGAAAATCCGACTCCATCGTGGACGCCGTCGTGGACGGCGGTCGCCGCGGTACCTTCGACGAATCTGACGATGGGCACATCGGGTGAGTCGAATCCAGCGGCGGTGGTATTCGGCTCCAGCGTGTATGTTTTCTATTTTACAAACGATACCCACTGCTGGTTGACGTGTAGTGTGCTTGCCGAGAATTCAAACACCTGGTCCACGTCCAATGTCGAGGTGGACGGCGCGACGATATGCGGATCGCCTTGCGTTGGCGGTGCGCCGAGCGCCAACATGTCGCCCTCCGCGGTAGTCTGGAATGGCGCGATCTATGTGTTCTATACCGTCGAGGGAGGATTGAAGGAAATCAGATATCTGAATTGCGTCACCAGCACCGACGGTTCCACGTGGACCTCATGCCAGCCATCGTTTGTCACAACGTCGACCGGGGCAGTGCCGGCGCTCGTGTACAACAATGTCATTTACCTGTTCTACCAGGGTGTTGCAACGTCAGGCGCCCAGTCCGGAAACGCGACGAGCGATTACTATTACACGCCGTTTAGTTTGACTGGAAGCGCGCAGCCCACGCAAATAGGTTTGCTGACGATGAGCAGCGGTCCCTCAATCGTGGCATTCAACGGTCAGTTGTGGTGTCTCACCCAAGGTGGGAGTGTAGGCAACGCCATCCTGCCGATGATGCAGACGGTGGACGACTGTAAGGTGGTCAGCAGTGGGGATCAGCAGGTCTGGTACGCGACCACGCCGGACAACACGGTATGGTCGTGGAACACGGCATTTGGCGATGCCGCCATCGATGCTTCGACGATCCCCGCCGCCGTGGTATTTCCTCCTGAAAGCGTGGGGATCGGCGCGTCTGACACCACGTCGACTACGCCGGGCAGTTCCGCAGGTGCGAGCGCTTCCAACCTGTACGTGTTTTTTCAAAACAACGGCCAGATCAGCTACAAGTCGACGCCAGGCGGATACGCGAATTGGACCGCCGCCCAGGCCATTACGCCATCAGGGTCGACAGCGGGCAGTGCCATCGCGTCTTGTAGTCCGGCAGCCGTTAGTTTCCCTGTGTCCGATGCAGCCAGTTTGTGGCTCTTCTTCCAGGATGCGAACAGCGCAGGGCAACTGTGGTACACAACGTTCACCGGTGCTTCAGGATGGAGTCCGCTTTCTCAGGTCGTCCCGACGGGATGCACGGCGAGTACAGCGATCATGTCGCAATCCCCTTCAGCCGTGATTTACCCGCTACCCGAATACGCAACGGCGTCTTCGCCTTCACAACTTTACGTGTTCTACGGAGGACCGAGCGGCAGCATAACCGGTGCAGACGAGGCCGACCTGATACCGTTGTACTACAGCGTCTGTTCGGCCAGCGATGGGACGTGGACGCAGAATCAGATACCCGTCAGTTACTCGTGGTCCGGAGACGCCGAACTCGGTGTGTCGGCGCAAACGCTTTATGGATTTGACTCATCGACGTCTCCTAATGCCGTTGTCTTTAACAACACGTTGTATGTTTTCTATACAGCGCTATACGGGCCTGTACAGTTGAGTGGAACGGAGGAAGGCAACATCGACACCTTCTTCGCCTACAGTACGTTCAATGGGACATCCTGGTCCAAGATCAACTTTCCCGCGATCGTGCCTTACAGCGAGGGGACAGGAGGAACGGCAACCGTCGTGGCGTATTTCATTTGTGCTTGCGCGATCAACGGTATCTTGTATGCGTTCTTCCAGAACAGTCTGGAACCAAGCGCAATGTGGTATACGCAAACGTCGGACGGAAGTACCTGGTCCATGGCTGCGCCGGTTATAGAGTCACAACTGGTCAGTAGCGGGACAGGAGTTCAGTACTCGCAAGATGCCGTGAAGGTCTATTCCGGATCAACAATGGTCTTTAATTATCTCGGGATACCCGTAACCGTAGCGGCTGGATAGATCCGCCGAATGCAAGCCGTCCGGCGGGCAGAAAAGTGAGCGAGAGGACGGCGCCGCCTTTAACTTCCGGAAAGTGGTGGCTGCCCGGCGCGGGTGCCGTCCAGCCGCCATAGCACCAGCCGTTCGGACCAGCGAGCGCGGCGCCTTTAACGAGCGGTATCACCAGATTGAATTCGCCATAGGGATGCAAGTGATAGTCGGCACGGAAGCTACCCTCGGGATTGTTCTGAGCGTTATCCGTGCTGTCCAGTAGTACCACTGTGGCGCTGAAAAAGAACGTTTCCGCACAAGGCACAGCCAGTCGCGACCGGCGATAACGCGGACCTGCGACTTCGGTGTCGGCCGCCCACCCTTGCTGCACGCCGAGGCTAGTCAGTCGAGCTAGGTCTTTGTACAACTCGCTTCCCACACCGTATTTCGTATTTAGCCATTGCTCGACCTCGGTGCCGGCGGTCATGTCCTTGACCTCTTGCAGCAAGGGGATAAAACGGGCGACAAGGTCGTCTTTGGTACTCGTGGATGGGGTCTGGGACATCTGGGTTCCTGCGTGGATTCAATGGAGTCGATTAGCTGTCCGGCGCGCCCCGTCATCTGTCGGAACCTTTGCGCAGCGAAGCGGCCTCATTCCAGAAATACACGAGATTTCGAACATTTTGACGGCGTGGCCAGAGAAGAGCGAAGAATGTCTCAAGAGCGTCGAAAACGCTGTCTGTCCAACCTGCCGTCGACGTTGCGCAGGCTTACGTACATTTCACTTGAACGCCATCAGGTGTTGGCTATGTTTAATCCATGGTGAGACAGGAGCGCCGGGCGCCGTCTTCGCCTCGAGGGCATACGTGGCCACATTTGGTGAGGGTCGCAACATGGACGTACAGCTAAACCACACTATCGTCTGGTGCAGCGATAAGCGGAAGTCGACAAAGTTTCTCGTGGACATCCTCGGACTTCCGGGGCCCGTTGAGTTCGGACAGATGCTGGTCGTTCAACTCGACAACGGTGTCTCGCTCGACTTCTTCGAACGCGATGGCACGATTTCCATGCAGCACTATGCGTTTCTGATCAACGAGGACGAATTCGACCGCGTCTTCGCTCGTATTCGCGATAGAGGGCTGCAATACTGGGCCGATCCCGGCAAGCAGCGTGCCGGCGAAACCTATCTGCACAACGGCGGCCGGGGATTGTATTTCGACGATCCTGACGGTCATTTTCTTGAAGTCATGACCCGCCCTTACAAAATTGGCGGCTAGTGGCTTGACGGCCCATTGTCGTCGCGTTGCGGCCGGCGAGGCGGGGGAGAATATGGCGGACCTTCAGCTCGACACGAACGAAACCTTGCGCAACGTCGCCGATTTGCCGTGCCCGCGAGGCTTACCGCTGCTGGGGAATCTGCTGCAGATGGCGCCGTCGAAACTTCACTTGACCTTGGAGCAATGGGCGAAGCGGTTTGGTTCACCATTCAGGGTTCAACTCGGCACGATTCCGGTCACCGTTTGGACGCAGGCGGATCTGTTCCAGGCTGTCATGCGTGAGCGTCCGCATCAGTATCGACGTTTTGCTCCAATAGAATCGGTTATGGCGGAAATGGGCGGAAACGGCGTGTTCTCTGCGGAGGGCTCGGCTTGGGAGCCGCAGCGTCGGCTCGTGATGCGAGCGCTCTCCTTTTCCAACATCAAAGGGTTTTATCCGACTCTCGCAGCGATTACCGAGCGTCTTCTCATTCGCCTGCAAGAGGCCGCAAATGAACATAGAACGCTTGAAATGACACAGGAACTCAAGCGCTATACGGTTGACGTGACGAGCACGCTCGCCTTTGGCGAGGACCCGCATACACTCGAACAGGAACGGGGCATCATCCAGGAACAGCTGGGCCTGATACCGCCCGCACTCATGAGGCGTGTTACTGCACTCTTTCCGTATTGGCACTATGTCACGTTGCCCCAGGACCGGCGACTCGCGCGGGCAATGGTGGAGGTGCACAGCTACGTTCGCAAGATGATCGAACGGGCGCGCGAGCGCATGAGCCAGTCTCCTGATGACCCACCGCGCAACCTGCTTGAAGCAATGCTCGCCGCACGCAACGAGCCCGATTCAACAGTGACCGACGAACAGATCTCGGCAAACGTCCTGACACTTCTTGTCGCGGGAGAGGATACGACGGCTAACGCGATTGCCTGGGGACTGATGTACATTGCCGCGGATTCACACTTGCAGGATCGGTTATTCGAACAGTCGTGTGCGGTGCTGGGTCAGTCGAAAGTCTGTCCGGACTATGACGCACTGAAGCATCTCGACCTGTGCGAGGCGGTGTGTAATGAGGCACTCAGACTGCGGCCAGTTGCCGCGATACAGACGTTCGAGCCGCTCACTGATGTGCGCCTGGGCGGTGTAGCCATTCCAGCGGGCACACGCATGCTGTTGCTCACGCGTCCGGGCATGCTGGACCCGCGGAACTTCGCGCGTCCAGAAGCATTTGAACCCGACCGTTGGCGGCACCCGCGAGATCTATCGGACGGTGCGCATGAACCAAAGGCGTACCTGGCATTCGGTGCGGGGCCGAGAGTGTGTCCGGGCCGTTATCTCGCGGCGGTTGAGATGAGGCTGGTTATATCGATGTTGATGAGGCACTTCAAGATCGAACTGGCAATTGACCCAGCCGGGATTGAAGAGGTGTCTGCTTTTACGATGGTGCCGAACAGAATGCCAGTTCGACTGACGCCTCGTGACTAGCTTTCGGATACGCTGACTGTCGCGTTTGTCGCGGCAGCAAAGAAGAGTGGGTCGTCGCCCGACGGTCGTTCAATAGCACGCCGTCCGGCGACGCGGCTTTCTAACGTTACAGCGTCCTTGCGATCGCTTCGCCGTCCGGAACGCCAATGCCCGTGCAAGCATCCCATCCTTTGCTGCCGGCGAAGTCTCCGTTGTTGCCGTGACGGATGTCCTTGCAGACTCCGGCGTGCCGATAGAGGCGCGGCGTGACGAATCCGAGCGGAGCGCCCTTGATGCTGTTGATTCGCGCGACCAGACCGGCCCAAAGCGGCGCGACCGCGCTCGTGCCGCCTATCGCGCCCACGCGGCCGCCGACGATCACCAGGTAGCCCGAATCGGGCGACGCGTCGCCTGCGACATCAGGCACACCGCGATGGGTCAACTCGATCGCTTCGCCTTTGGTACGCGCAGCCGAGAGCCCCGCTTGCCAGACAGGCCGCTCGAACAGCGTGCTGATTCCGCCACCCGTCGCGCCGCCCTTCGGGCCGTCGTTCCAGACTACTTCGGCTTTGGCTCCGTCGCCGTGTTCGTCGATTCGCGTGCCGCCGCAAGCGAGCGCAAACGGGCTCGACGCAGGAAAGTTGACTGCGTCGGGCTTGTTCGGCCCCGCATCGTGCGAGCCGCTGTCGCCGGACGCTATGCATACCGTGATGCCGAGCAGCGCGGCCATCTGCAGTGCGTCGTTGAGCCGCGCGACGGTCTGCTGCGTCCATTCCGATTCCGCCGCGCCCCAACTGATCGAGATGACGGTCGGCTGGTTTACGTCGTCGTGTATCGCGGTGGCAAGCGCCTCGATAAAGCCGGCTTCGGTGTTTTCGGCGAAATAGACGGCGATCTTCGCAGCGGGCGCGACAGCGCCGCATACCTCGACATCGAGCGCGACCTCCAAATCGGCGCCTTGCGGGTCAGGGCTCGGACTGTTGGTCGCATGCCCGATATCGACCGACACGACCTCGGGCATCGGCACGCCCAGCAGGCCAAAGTACGCCTGCAAATCCCTGTCGCGATAGCCGCCACCGAACTCGAGGATGCCGATACATTGCCCGCGGCCGTCAGCATGCGGGAACTTGTAGCGAGAAGCGAGCTGCAACGGGTTGAACGCGACCGGCTGTGGCTCATCGTTCGTTGAGTTTGCATCGAATTTCGCGTGAACGTAAGGACGTGCCTGCGGACGGTTGTCGAGACCGAGCACGGCCGTCACGATGCCTTCGAGTTCGTCGGGAACATGCACAGGACCCGAGCGGCCGCGATACTTGCCGAGTTTTGGGTGAGTGTAGACATCGAGTTTGACGTCGAACGCCTTCTGAAAGTGGGCGACAGTGCCCGCGAGCACCATCAGATGCGATTGCGGCGCCTCCCGGACCACCTTCATGCCGTGCGCGGATGCGAATTCGTGAACCTTCGTGCAATCTGCCGATGAGGTTCCGAACTGGCTCGCGAAGGTCTTTCTGTCCATTGCCGGTACGGTTTCACCTTCTTCGAGCTTGTGAATGAGCGCCTGGTACGCCGCGTCGTTTTTTCGTCGCAGCTTCAGTTTGACTTCGATCTCTTCGTGTGGGTCTGTGGGATGGAGACGTTTTGAACCGACTACCGGCTGACGCTCGCTTCCAGCAACGACGTGTTTGGCCATTTGAATGCCTCCGTTCAGGAATCCGCGACTACTCTTTCGTTTCAACACAACGGACGCATGTGATGTGCGCTCGTCTCGAGTGTTGAAAACATCTGGACGTGGGGTTTATTCCTGATGTTTAATGCGGCCGTGCTTCGTTGCGTGAGACCGATTCAGGCTAATGCAAGGTTGACGACCTGTCGCACGTCCTCCCGGTTTTGCGTCCATCGGATGGCCGAATCGCAGTTCTCTGCCTTTAATAGAGCCGCGATGTGGCAGGAATCGCTCATGATGGTTCTTCGAGCGATCGTGTAGTTCAGGTCGATTAGATAAGATAGTCAATCGTTGAATCTATGCTTATATGAATTAATCAGTCATCCGAATTAGCCGAGATGGACCCGGCTGGCTCAAGGGCGTGACGGCAAATCTAACACGGCTTACCGCTACAGCAAGTAGCGTCGTGCGAGCCTAACGCGCATAGCACGCTTCGTCCAGTTGCGGTCACTGATGGGCGCTGCCACCCGTGCATTGATTGTTCCAGTGCGACCAGTTGCCGCTCGACGAGCGCAAGAAGGTTGCTGCAGGCGGTATTGACCTGGTCGGGTGCATTGCGGACCAGCAGCAGGGTCGAGAATTCGTGTGGGCTTAGCATCTTGATGGTTGCGTGCGCATTGTCGCGTTCCTGGGGCAGCCGGAAGCGGCCTCAACATTCGGACGCTAGTATGCGATCGAAGCACTCGAAAAAAGAGCCCATCACACGAGACGGACTGTTCGCCAACGAGCAAAAAGGCAGTGGCGTAGCGCGCTTTACCGCCCGCGCGGCCTTGTACTGAAGAAATCGACGAATGCACGAATGCGCGCAGGCAACAGTGCGAGGCCGAGACCGGATAACGTCAGTCGGCGCAGCATCCCGAGGCTATTCACCCGCACGTTGCCGGGCACATTGGGGGGCAACTGCTCGCTGTCGCGTGTGAATGTCCACGGCTCGTTCGAGTCAGGTTGGTCGCCGAGCGCGTCGTTGACGGCAGGCTTCCGAAAATGGATAACACCGCTAGAAGCCTGGAAGCACTGCTGCGGTACACAGTAGTTGTAAGAATTGATTAAAAAAGATGTAATCATATGCATTCGCAAGGCTCGTCTACTGAAGAGACAACGCAACGGAACGTGATTTCGCCAGACAAATTTCAACACTGAATAGTACGTACTCCATCGGCGCCTTGTGACCGTCGCTGGAAGAATGCCCGTTGACTTCGGACGTGCTCCTCAAATCGGTGAAGAACATGTCGACGCGCCGGCGTGCCCTTTGTCGCTAACCCATTCCGCAATCCGCAACATGTTCTTTGTAATGGGCGAATTGCTGTTCCAGGCACACACGTAAGCATTTTTTTGAGATGCCTCTCTATGTGATTAGACATGCCCGCTATGGAAATGCTGGCTAATAAGCGAGCGAATTCAGGTTGGCATTCCACCACTCGCCGTTCTGTGTCATAGTGCGGCCAATGCCAAAGGAGATGAAAATGGTCACTCTAGAAAAAATGCACGAACAAATTGCGAAACTGCAAGCGCGGGCGGATGCGCTGATTGCAAAGCGGTCGACCGCGGCTATCGAGAAAATCCGTAGCATCATGGTAGAGCACGGGCTGACAACAGCCGATATCGAGGCACACATTGGTGGCAAAAAGCGTGGTCGCAAGCTGGGTGCGCAAGCTGCAAGGAAATCAGCCGGTGTCGCGAAATATCATGACCCAAGGTCAGGGGCCACCTGGACAGGGCATGGCCGCGCACCGGCCTGGATTGCCAACGCGAGTGACCGTACAAAGTTTTTGATTGGTGGAACCGCTGCAATTGCGGTCACAAAGGCTGGCGAGAAGGCAACGAGTGTTCGTCGTCATGGTGCGCGCGGAGCTGCGGCTAAAGCCAACGGAAAACTGCCGCCAAAATATCGTGACCCCAAGACAGGTGCGACGTGGAGCGGGCATGCGCGGCCACCGGCGTGGATTAAGAATGTCAAGGACCGCTCGAAGTATCTGATTGCAAGCTAGCGCCCGATGGTTAACGCCCGTGAGCAGGACAACCCGGTCCTGCTCAAATCGATCTCGATGCCTTCGGGTGCAGGTAGCGAGGCCGACTCTCGTTGTATTTCATTCGCCGTCGTAACGTTAGCGGCCGGGGTTGCGCTCAAGGAGTGCTGGCCGCGAATGCCGCAGCGAGTGTGCCTTCGCGAATATGTCGTGGCCTCGTTGAATAACCAGTCACGGAAGGCCAGGAGTCTTGACAGCGTGACGCACGGATCGCGGTACACGACGTAATAGGCTAAGGCCTAAACGGGGTTTATGCCGGGGAACAACCGGTTTAGTCGCCCGTCCGTCAGATCGTCACGTGTCGTTACACTACGAGCGAGGGCTATTCCTTATTCTTCAATTGCGCCGTGCAGAACGGCGACCGAATTAATGATTCGCGGACCCCGAGTCAACGCAATGACACGCGCCAGGACGATGGGCGCGAATGTCCGTTGCCGAGGGCGGAGACAAGGTCTCTCATTGGGCCGCCACCTAAACCAACTCGCGAATCCGGTGATACAGCATGCCGAGTTCAAGTGCGGGACCGCGCAATCCAGGACCTCCCGGAAAGCGCGCATGCCTGATCCTCGCAAAGGCGTCGAGGGTGGCGTGGTCCCCGGCGATTGCCTGAGCGACCGCGCGCCCAGCAATGCCAGTCAACGCGACGCCGTGACCGGAAAAGCCTTGCACATAGAAATAGTTCGGATCGATCGCTCCGAAATCGGGCGCGCGATTGCGGGTCACGTCGACGAATCCGCCCCATCCATACTCGATACGCGCACCGGCCAGTTGCGGGAATACGTGAACCATCCGCGTGCGGATCGCTTCGGTGAGCCGCGCCGACGCCGCGCCTGTCGAGGTCGCGCGGCCGCCGAACAGCACGCGGTGGTCGGCCGATACGCGAAAGTAGTCGAGAAAGAAATTGTTATCACATACGGCGGCACGTCCAGCGATGAGCGCGTCCGCACAAGTTTCACCGAGCGGCTCGGTCGCGACGATATACGACGCGATTGGCGCGATGCGTGCCGCGATGGCCGAGGGCAGCACGTCGCCGAGCGTCGCGTTCCCGCATGCGGCGACGAAACGGCAACGCACTGCGCCAGCCGTTGTGCGCACAACCGGTTGTGCGCCGCGTACCACCTCGACCACCGGTGAATGCGCAAAAAGCCGCGCGCCTTCGCGGCGCGCCGCTTGTGCGAGGCCTAGGCAATACTTGAGCGGATGCAGATGTCCGGACAACGGATCGAACACGCCGGCAAGATAGCGACGGGACGCGATACGGGTGCGAATCGCGTCGTGATCGATCCATTGAAGATACGGATAGCCCCAGCGGGTGGTAGCGGCATCCATCCACGCGCGCAGGTCTGCGATGCGCTTTTTCCTTGTGGCGACAGTCAGGTAGCCCTGCGTGAAGTCGCAGGCGATTCCATAACGCTCGATACGCTCGCGCACGAGCTCGACACCTTCGACCGACAGTGCCCACGCGGCACGCGCGCCGTCAGTGCCGAGCTGGTGCTCGAGTACTTCGTCTTTGGCAAAGCCGACCAGCATCTGTCCACCATTGCGACCCGATGCGCCCCAGCCGGGCCGGTGAGCGTCCAGCACGATTACCGATAAGCCGCGTGCACGGCATTCCAACGCAACGGACAAACCGGAAAAGCCCGCGCCTATCACGCAGACGTCCGCGTCGAGCGTCCCTTCGAGGACCGGGTCGTCGACCAGGGGGCGCACTGCAGTGGCCTCGTAGTAGGAGTTGCGGATCAGTTCATCCGCGCGGCGGTCGAGGAGAGAGGTCATTGCAGCAGGTAGGCCGTGGGGAATCGGGAGGGCGCCCGGTTGAGAAGGAGGAATTCTACTGTTGTGTGCAATGCATGCCGGATCATTACCTCGCTAGCCGCACGATTGATTTAATGGTGCACGCATCCTCCCAAGGGTAGTGATGTCGTTCGGCGCGGCACCTGATACGCCACTAGCAAGTCACGGTGCAGGTTGCATCGTATCCATTTTCGAAAGAGGTCATATCGTGTTGCCCTTTCATATCACGATCGGCAAGACTCGCGAAGCACCGCATACCGAACCGCCTTCAGGCCATGCAGCACCGCCTGAGCGGGTTGAAATGCCGGTGAAGAACGGGACTCGGAGCGGTGCTTTCTTCGTCTCGAGCGGCGGTAGCAATACGCACGCGAACCCCGACAGCGTGCGAAGTCGGTCTACCCCGACGGATACTGCGTCCAACTGGCCGCGGAGTTATGCGTTGGGAAATTTGCCGGCCGAGTACCGCAGTTCGTCGACGCCTGGCGTGATGATCGCGGAAAATGGAGGCGAATTCATCGTGAATGGCGACCACGGTTATCCGGTCAGCACAGACGCTACCACAGGTCAGCATGTTGTCTACGACGCGAACAATCCCGCGAGCCCGACTTACTCCGTTACAAAATCCGCTAGCGGCGGCTGGACCATCGATACCCGTTTGCCAGGGGCGCATGCAGCAGAGAGCGCGGAACTGCCTTCACGTTACGCAAGCCGATCGAAGGATGCGCTAAAGGAAGATTCAAGGCATTTGGGCATCTATCTCGATGACATTGGCCAGCAGTACCTGCGGGACAAAGGAAAAAATTTCCCGGCGCGACACGATGCGACTCATCAAACCTGGCGGATCGTACAACCCGACAACCCCGCAAAACCGGGAATTCCAGTTAACCGAAATGATGACGGAAGTTGGAGTATGACTCGTGACGTCGGCCTGCCCGGTGGCGGAGACACCAGGTCGCAACGATTCAGCGAGCTCACCAATCGCAAGCGATCGCTGGAAAGCGAAATAGCGCATTCGCAAGGCAGATCCTATGAATTACAGCAACGGTACGATGCTGCGAAGTTCAGATTTCAGGCCGTAAAGCGAAGCATCACTCAGCTCGCGGCCAATGAAAGAGGTTTAGCTAAGGAAATGCAACTCCACTTCGAAGCGGTCCAATATGAGCGTGAGATGCTGGACCTGGAACGTGAAAGGGAGGCCGAGGTCAGTAAGTACAACTATGCCAAACTTGGCCTGCATGCGGTGGAGCAGGAACTGGCAAGCCTGAATCTGTCTAACTGGAATCCGCAAACCTGGTAAGTCATAGCGTTATTCCGGCATGCGTATTCGGGGCGATAGGGGGCGGAGACCACCTGAACGCCTTTGCGCCGCTCGCCCCGCTTTCGCAAGCTTGCTCCGCCTGCTCAGCGACGTTCTAATTGTCGAGCGGTTGCATCGATCGCACACTTTGCCTTCTCGACTATCTCATCGATCTCGCTCCTGTTGATGACAAGTGGGGGCGACAGGACCATCCTGTCTCCGGTGGCCCGCATGATCAGATTGCCGTTAAAGCAGAAATCGCGGCAGATCGTGCCTGCTTCAGCACCGTTTTCAAAGCGTCGGCGTGTCCGTGGGTCACTTGAGAGCTGCACGGCGGCGACCAGTCCCGTCCCGGCCACTTCGCCGACAATCGGATGGTCCTCGAACGTCTCGCGCAAGAGACGCTGAAAGTAAGGCCCGGTCTCATGCTTGACGCGCTCGACGATCCCTTCGTCGCGCAACAGCGTGAGATTCGCAATGGCTACCGCAGCGGCAACCGGATGGCCGGAATAGGTCATTCCGTGATTGAACTCGCCGTTGTCGATCAGCGCGCTCGCGATGCGATCATGCAAGCCGACCGCGCCCATTGGCACATACCCGCTTGTGAGTCCCTTCGCGAGCGTGATCAGATCCGGCTCGAAACCGAAATGTTGATGCGAGAACCATTCACCGGTGCGGCCGAAGCCACCGATCACCTCATCGGCCCCGAGCAGAACATCATATTTGCGGCAAATACGCTGGATTTCCGGCCAATAACTCGATGGCGGAAAGATTACACCACCCGCTCCCTGGAAAGGCTCACCGACAAACGCAGCGACGTTTTCGGCGCCAAGCTCGAGGATTTTCGCTTCGAGCTGGCGCGCGCGTTCGAGGCCGAATGCATCGGGCGTCATATCAGCTGAGGCTTCACCGAAGAAATACGGCTGATCGATATGCACGATATGCGGAACCGGCGACGGTATCTGTTCGTGCATATAGTCCATGCCGCCGAGCGTGGCGCCCGCGATTGTCGACCCGTGATAACCGTTCTTGCGTGAAATCACATATTTCTTTGTGGGTCTGCGTTGCGTCGCCCAATAGCGATGCACGATGCGCAGCATCGTGTCGTTGCCTTCCGAACCGCTATTGCAATAGAAAAAATGATTGAATGCAGCAGGTGTCAGTTCCGCCAGCAACGCCGACAGTTCGATAACAGGCGGATGGCTCGTCTTGAAGAACGTGTTGTAGAACGACAGGTCCTGCATCTGTCGGTACGCGGCATCCGCAAGTTCCTTGCGCCCGTAGCCGACGTTCACGCACCACAGGCCGGCCATGCCGTCCATGATGCGATTTCCGTCGGAATCCCAGAGGTAGACGCCTTCCGCCTTCACGATGATGCGGCTGCCGTTGCGGTTCAGCGCGCCCGTATCGGAGAACGGATGGATATGATGCGCGGCGTCGAGCGCGCGATATTCGGCCGTACTGCGGGTACCCCGCGATGATTCGCCGCGCTGCTGCGCGTTGGCGGCGTGTGCTGGCGGTGCATAGGTGGCTCCTTGTGTCGTCAAGCTCATGATGCCTCCGATGTCAAACAGACGGTGCTGCGCGCACTAGACGTGCAGCAGCAAATGTTTGCGTTCCCAGGAACTGATCACGCGGAAGAACGCCTCGTATTCGGTTTCTTTCAGCGTCAGGTACGCTTTGACAAACCGCTCGCCGAGTGTCTCCGCAAGCGGCGTGCACGCGGCCATCAGCGTGAGACCTTCTTCGAGATTGCGCGGCAGCTGGTAAGGCATCCGATAACCGTCACTCGACAGCGGCTCGGTCGGGTTCAAATGCTGGGTCATGCCGAGGTAACCGGCCGCCAGCGTGCCGGCGATCGCCAGATACGGATTGCAGTCGACGCCCGGAATGCGGTTCTCGATCCGTCGCGCCGCGGGACCCGAATGCGGAATGCGAAAGCCCACCGTGCGGTTGTCATAGCCCCATTGCACATTGATCGGTGCGGCCATGAAACGCGACAGCCGGCGATAAGAGTTGATATACGGCGCGAAAATAGGCATCAGCGCGGGTGTGTATTTCTGAAGACCCGCGAGATAGCCGTGGAATAACGCCGTCGGCTCGCCGTCGCGGCGGGTGAAGAGATTCTCGCCGGTATGGACGTCGACAAGGCTTTGATGCACATGCATCGCCGAACCTGGTTCGCCTTCCATCGGTTTCGCCATGAAGGTTGCGTACATCTGATGACGCAACGCGGCCTCGCGCACGGTACGCTTGAATAGAAACACACGGTCAGCCAGATTGAGTGGATCGCCATGCAGGAAGTTGATCTCCATCTGTGCGGCGCCCACTTCGTGAATCAGCGTGTCGACTTCCAGCTCCTGGACGTCGCAATACTCGTAGATATCTTCGAAGAGAGGATCGAACTCGTTGACCGCTTCGATCGAATAGGCCTGCCGGCCGGTTTCGGCACGCCCGGTACGGCCGATCGGCGGCCGCAACGGCAGGTCCGGGTCCTTGTTCATGTCGACCAGATAGAATTCGAGCTCGGGCGCGACAACGGGCTTCCAGCCCTTCGCCTGATAGAGATCGAGCACGCGGCGCAACACACGGCGCGGCGAAATCTCGACGGGCGTGCCATCGAAATGCACGCAATCGTGAATCACCTGTGCGGTCGGATCGACGGCCCACGGGATAATGCGAATCGTCGATGCGTCGGGTACGCATACCATGTCCGGATCGGTGACGCCGGTCAAGCCGCCGTCGGACGGATAGTCGCCGGTAACGGTCTGCACCATGACCGCCTGCGGCAGGCGCATCGATTCGCCCGATTCAAACTTGCTGCGCGGAATGATCTTGCCGCGCGCGATGCCCGCCATGTCCGGAATGATGGCTTCGATCTCGGTGATATGGTGCTTCTTCAGAAATTCATCAATGTCGTCCATGATGGTTCTCTCGGTGTTGTTACGCGACGCGGAAAGCGGGTTCAGGAATTCACGAGCGATCCATCCGCGACGCCGGTGCCGGTTCTGATACGGAGTCGGTCGTGGCACGCGTCGCCGAAAGCGCGAAAGATCGCGCGCGACAGCGGATCGGTCGCAAATTTCCATTCGGGGTGCCATTGCACGCCCAGCGCAAACGTAGACGCGTGCGTGACGCTGACGGCTTCGATCAATCCATCGGGTGCGCGAGCCTCGACGGTCAGGCCATCGCCAAGCCGCTCGACTCCTTGCGCGTGCAACGAGTTCACGTGTACCGTCGGTGCGCCTGAAGCGAGACGCGCCAACAGGCCGCCTGGCACAACATGCAACGCATGGGACGGCCCGTATTGCGTGTCGAGGTCGTCGTCCTTGCTTTCACGATGATCGTCGCGGCCCTGCACCGTATGCACGTTCTGATGCAGCGTTCCGCCGAACACGACGTTCATTTCCTGAAAGCCACGGCAGATCGCAAGCACGGGAACAGCCGCGTCGACCGCCGCGCGCAGCAGCGGCAGCGTGGTCGCATCGCGCGCGGCGTCGTGCAGCGTGCCCGCCGCGCTGGGTGGCCCGTTGTAGCGGTGCGGTTCGATGTTCGAATAGCTACCGGTGAAGAGCAGTCCGTCGACCGTGGCGATGATGTCCGCCGCCGGCTGGCGATAGCCGAGGGCAGGCAGCATGACGGCGAGCGCGTGCGCACCGTCGACCACAGCGACCAGATACTTCTCACCCGCGATATGCGACGGATGCGCACCGATCATTGTTCTATCGGCGCTTACGCCGATCAACGGTTTTGTTTGCATGACTAATGTTTGAATATGACTGATTTTCAGGGGTGTCGATGACATGCGTCATCAAACGCCGCGTAGACCGATGGCCGCTAGCGCATCGCACCACGCGTTGTAAACAGACAGGCTGAGTGCCGCACTCCACGATGGAGCGAGAAACTTAAGCATCGACATGCACACCCGCAGTCGGGTTCGATGGTGTCGACTTGCGCGCACGCACGCCGATGCGTAGCGCGACAAAGGCACGCATCGATCCGGCAAACCGCGGCAATAGCAGGAAAGCGGACGCGAGTGGAGGCGCTAAGGGAGCAGCGAAGCCACGCCGTCTGAGTGAATGGCGACGAAGGCGCGCGCGCAGACGACGTTGTGGCGTCTGACTGAACGGCAGGAAAGAATGGTGAAGACGGACAGGAAGCAGCGCAACACGAGCCTCGTGCGTATACCGCTGTCGCCGTCGGCATGGGTGCAGTCAGCGCGAAGACACCTCGCGGGCTGACTACGGTCGCACCTTACCAAAAGGCCTCGGACTGTCACGATGACACTCGAATTGGTGATGTTGAAAAGAGTGAGGGCACGTATTCAGGATATACGAGCCAGAAACCGTGTCAATTTCTTTTATGAAGCGATGCGGTAGAGAAGGGGCGTCAAACGCGCTAAACAGAACGCATGATAATTATTCGTTCTGCTCGGCAGATATGCGCAATGGACTGCAGGGTTTCTCCGCTGCGATGCATGTGTACTGTCTGGCTAGAATGTTCGAATTGAATGCGAGTTGTTCATACATTACCGGTCTGTGCGGGGCTGACCGGAGGATGTGACGATCACCAGACCGAGGCATTCCGATGGAACAGAAGACACTTGCCAATTGGCAACGCGAAGCCGCCGCGCTTTCAATTGAAGGCCGTGCGTTTATCGATGGCGAGTATCGACCGGCATCGACCACGCATCGTTTCGATTGCCGTAGTCCGATCGACGGCGGATTGCTGACGCAGGTCGCCGATTGTGGTGCGCCCGAAGTCGACCTTGCCGTGCGTGCCGCGCGTCATGCATTCGACGCCGGTGTTTGGGCGGGTCTGAATCCGCGCGTGCGCAAAGCGATACTGCTACGCTGGGCGGCGTTGATGCGCGAGCATCAGGATGAGCTGGCGCTGCTCGAAACACTCGATGTCGGCAAGCCGATTGCCGATACAACGACAGTGGATGTGCCGGGCGCGATCTACTGCATCGAATGGTTCGCGGAAGCGATCGACAAAGTGGGGGGTGAGGTCGTGCCTGCCGATCGACACCTGGTTGGTCTGGTGACGCGCGAACCTGTGGGCGTTGTCGCCGCAATCGTGCCGTGGAATTTTCCGTTGCTGATGGCATCGTGGAAATTCGCGCCGGCGCTCGCGGCGGGCAATAGCGTCGTGCTAAAGCCGTCGGAGAAAGCGCCACTCACTGCGCTGCGTATCGCGCAACTCGCGCACGATGCAGGTGTGCCCGCCGGCGTGTTCAATGTGCTGCCGGGCACGGGCGAACCAGGCAAACTGCTCGCGCTGCATCGTGACGTCGATTGCGTCGCGTTCACCGGATCGACGCAGGTCGGCAAGCTGATCATGCAGTACGCGGGTCAGTCGAATCTGAAGCGCGTATGGCTCGAACTTGGCGGCAAGTCTCCTAACATCGTGATGCCGGACTGTCCGGATCTCGAACGCGCGGCACGCAGTGCGGCCGGAGCGATCTTTTACAACATGGGAGAAATGTGTACCGCGGGGTCCCGCTTGCTGGTTCATCGTGAGATCAAGGACGTTTTCATCGACGGGCTCATTGCCGCGGCGCGCCGCTATGTACCAGGCAATCCGCTGGACCCGGCGACGTCGATGGGTGCGATTGTCGATCCGGCGCAACTGGCGCGCGTGCTCGACTACATTGAAGCCGGCCGTGCGGAAGCGACGCTGCTGCATGGCGGCGCGCAGGTACTGCGTGAAAGCGGCGGCTACTACGTCGAACCTACTGTCTTCGATGTCGCGACACCTGATGCGAAGATTGCGCGCGAAGAAATATTCGGTCCCGTGCTGTCGGTTATCACCTTCGATACGATCGACGAAGCGGTGCGGCTAGCGAACGACAGCGATTACGGCCTTGCCGCCGCGGTGTGGACCTCGAATCTGACCACTGCGCACGACGTCGCGCGCCGTTTGCGCGCGGGGACGGTGTGGGTGAATGGCTATGACGAAGGCGGCGATATGAATTTCCCGTTCGGTGGCTACCGGCAATCGGGCAATGGTCGCGATAAATCGCTGCATGCGCTCGAAAAGTACACGGAGCTCAAGTCGACGCTGATCCGCCTTCGATAAGCGCAAATTCCTCACTACGCGAGCCGCGCAGCGATCGCTTCACCCACCTCATGGGTGCTCGCGCGCCCCCCAAGGTCCGCGGTGCGCGGGCCGTCACGCAGCGTGGCCTCGATGGCCGCGAGAATCGCATCGTGCGCTGCGCGTTCGTCGCCGCTTTGCTGACCAAGGAAATCGAGCATCATCGCCGCCGACCAGATCATCGCGATCGGGTTAGCGATCTGCTTGCCTGCAATGTCGGGCGCCGAGCCGTGCACCGGCTCGAATAGCGATGGAAATCTGCGCTCCGGGTTCAGGTTGCCCGACGGCGCGATGCCGATCGTGCCCGTGCAGGCGGGACCGAGATCGGACAGGATGTCGCCGAACAGATTGGTCGCGACCACCACGTCGAAGCGATCCGGGTTGAGCACGAAGCGTGCGCACAGAATATCGATGTGCTGCTTGTCCCACTTCACATCGGGAAATTGCGCGGCAATCTCCGCTGCCCGCTTGTCCCACCACGGCATGCTGATTGCGATACCGTTGCTTTTGGTGGCGACGGTCAACGTCTTTCTGGCGCGGTGTTGCGCAAGGTCGAAGGCGAATTTCAGCACGCGTTCGCTGCCATGGCGCGTGAAAACCGCTTGCTGCACGACGAATTCGCGCTCGGTGCCTTCAAACATCACACCGCCGACCGATGAGTATTCGCCTTCGGTGTTTTCCCGCACGATCCAGAAATCGATGTCACCGGGGCGGCGGCCTGCGAGCGGTGACGGGACGCCATCGAACAGCCGCGCGGGGCGCAGATTCACGTATTGGTCGAATTCGCGGCGAAACTTGATCAGCGAGCCCCACAACGACACATGGTCCGGCACTTTGTCCGGCCATCCGACCGCACCGAACAGGATCGCATCGCTGCGCGCGAGGTGCATTTTCCAGTCATCGGGCATCATTTGCCCGTGCTCTTCGTAGTAGGCGCAGCTCGCCCACTCGATGTGTTCGTATTCGAGTTCGATGGCAAACCGTTTGCAGGCTGCGTCCAGCACGCGTAAGCCTTCAGGCATCACTTCGACACCGATTCCGTCGCCCGGAATCACGGCAATCCGATATCTGTTTGCCATGGCATGCTCCTGTCGCGAACGCGCACCCGGAGCAAATAGTCTATGCCAGGCTGTCGAACATGAAAGGCGATGCGACGGCTAGGTGTCGCCTGCGTCGTTCTCCTTGCGCGAACGGCGCGTGTCGCGGACCGGCTGCGCTTCGCGCCGCGCGGTCTCGGCCCGCTCGAGCCGCCTTGCCGCTTCACACACGTCATGCCGGAATTGCACAAGCGCAGCGCGCTCGATATCAGGCGGCTGCAGCGCGGACCAGAGCACATCGATCAGCCGATCCGCAGTCGCGTCGATATCGGTCCGGCGATTGGCCAGCGTCGCCTCCCACAGCACATGCTCCATCGGTCCGAAGACGAGCGAGCGCAACAACCGAAGCGGCATGTCCGCGCGTACCTGCCCGCTAGCCTGCCCTTGCGCGAGCACGCGCATCAATGGTGCGGTATAGCGCCGGTGCAGGCCCGTGAGCGCCTCGCTCAATTCATGCTGTTGCGTGCGGCCTTCGGATAGCACGAGCGAACACAGACCTGTGCCGTTGACGAGCATCAACCGCAAATGCGTGCGAACGATAAACGCGAACTGCTGGCGAACGCCGCTGTCGCGCGGCAGGCCCGTTTCGATCGCCTCGATGATTTCGTCGTACCAGTCGCCGATGACGCGTGCGCACAATTCACGCTTGCCACGGAAATAGCTGAAGACGGTGGCTTCCGAAATACCGAGCCGATGCGCGATTTCCGCCGTGGTCGCGCGCTCGTATCCCTTCTCGGAGAACACATCGCGGCCGGCTTCGAGAATTTCCTTCACACGCTGCTGCGACTTGCGTCCCGCCGGCTGCCGCCGTGACGCCGGCGTCTCGTCCCTTATTACGCGCATCATATGAGCCCAATTCAGATTTCAGTGCCGGATGGTCTGGCACGATTCGATACTAGCATGGTACGTAAGGTTCCGTTACCTGCCCGGATTTATGAGCTTCGCTCAGAAATACCTATTGACGCTTACGTAAATCTGGCGTGAAATGCGCAGTGTCACGACGTTCGGTGAGGAACACTGCCTGAGGCGGTCGTGAGAATCCTGAGCCTTGCTCAGAAATTGCCGGTTAGCGCGGTGCGGCCTGCGCGTCGCGCATCCGGCAGGATACCTGGGAGACACGAATGAGCAACCTGCCCGGCCTGCGGTTCCCGCTTGGTGAAGAGATCGAAATGCTGCGTGACAGCATTGCGGGGTTTGCGGCGAAAGAGATCGCGCCGCGTGCCGGCGAGATCGACCGCACCGATCAGTTCCCGATGGACCTGTGGCGCAAATTCGGCGACCTGGGCGTGCTCGGCATGACGGTGGCTGAAGAGTACGGCGGCGCGAACATGGGTTACACCGCGCATATGGTCGCGATGGAAGAGATTTCTCGCGCATCGGCGTCGGTCGGCCTGTCTTACGGCGCGCACTCGAATCTTTGCGTGAACCAGCTTCATCGCAACGGCACCGAAGCGCAGAAACGCAAGTATTTGCCGAAGCTCGTGTCGGGCGAACACGTCGGCGCGCTCGCGATGAGCGAACCGAATGCGGGCTCGGACGTGGTCAGCATGAAATTGCGCGCGGAAAAAAAGGGTGACCATTACGTGCTGAACGGTACCAAGATGTGGATTACCAACGGTCCCGATTGCGATACGTTGGTCGTCTATGCGAAGACGGATGTCGAAGCGGGCGCGCGCGGCATCACCGCGTTCATTGTCGAAAAGGGCATGTCCGGTTTCTCGGTTGCGCAGAAGCTCGACAAGCTTGGCATGCGCGGTTCGCATACAGGCGAACTCGTGTTCCAGAACGTCGAGGTGCCGGAAGAAAACGTGCTCGGCGAGCTGAATGGCGGTGTCAAGGTGCTGATGAGCGGGCTCGATTACGAGCGTGCGGTGCTGGCGGGCGGCCCGACCGGCATTATGGCCGCGGTGATGGACTCGGTCGTCCCATATATTCACGACCGCAAGCAGTTCGGCCAGTCGATCGGCGAGTTCCAGCTGATCCAGGGCAAGGTCGCCGACCTTTACACGACATTTCAGGCATGCCGTGCCTATCTGTACGCGGTGGGCCGCAACCTCGACACGCTGGGTAAGGACCATGTACGCCAGGTCCGTAAGGATTGCGCGGGCGTGATTCTCTATACCGCGGAGAAGGCGACATGGATGGCGGGCGAGGCCATCCAGATTCTCGGCGGTAACGGGTATATCAATGAATATCCGGTTGGCCGCTTGTGGCGCGACGCGAAGCTGTACGAGATCGGCGCGGGCACGAGCGAGATCCGCCGCATGTTGATCGGCCGCGAACTGTTCGCGGAAACGATGTAACGGCAAATATTGCGGCATCGCGTCGCATGGAAGCCGCGCCGCTTCAATGCGCGGCGCACGAGCACGAGGAGAGGCACGCAATGCCGGTCATCGAAACGAAGTTGAACCCGCGCTCAGACGATTTTCGTGCGAACGCGGCCGCACTCGAAGTGCTCGTCGCGGATCTGCGCGACAAGATCGGCAAGCTCGCCCTTGGCGGTGGACAGGCTGCGCGCGACAAACACGTATCGCGCGGCAAGCTGCTGCCGCGCGAGCGCGTCGCACAGTTGCTCGATCCGGGCACGCCGTTTCTCGAACTGTCGCAACTCGCGGCGTTCGGCATGTATGGCGATGATGCGCCGGGCGCCGGTGTTATCACCGGTATCGGACGGATCGCCGGGCAGGAATGCGTGATCGTGTGTAACGACGCGACCGTGAAGGGCGGCACTTACTATCCGGTGACGGTCAAGAAGCACGTGCGCGCACAGGAAATTGCGGCGGAGAACCGGTTGCCCTGCGTGTACCTGGTCGATTCCGGCGGCGCGAACCTGCCGAATCAGGATGACGTGTTTCCCGATCGCGATCACTTCGGCCGGATCTTTTATAACCAGGCGAACCTGTCCGCCGCGGGCATTCCGCAGATCGCAGTGGTGATGGGGTCGTGCACCGCGGGTGGCGCCTATGTGCCCGCGATGAGCGACGAGTCGATCATCGTGAAGAACCAGGGCACGATTTTTCTCGGTGGACCGCCGCTCGTGAAAGCGGCGACCGGCGAAGAGGTCAGCGCGGAGGACCTCGGCGGCGGCGACGTGCATACGCGGCTATCGGGCGTGGCCGACCATCTCGCGCAAAACGACGCGCACGCGCTGGCGATCGCACGCAGCATCGTCGCGAATCTGAACCGGCGCAAAGAGCCGCCGCTGGCGCTGCGCGAGCCGAAGCCACCACGTTACGATCCGACCAGCCTCTACGGTGTGATTCCAGTCGATACGCGCAAGCCTTTTGACATCCGGGAAGTGATCGCGCGCATTGTCGACGATTCCGCTTTCGACGAATTCAAGGCTCGCTATGGCACGACGCTGGTCACCGGTTTCGCGCACATCTGGGGGCATCCGGTCGGCATCGTCGCGAACAACGGCATTCTGTTTTCGGAGTCGGCGCTAAAAGGCACGCATTTCATCGAACTATGTTGCCAGCGCAAGATTCCGCTTGTGTTTCTGCAAAACATCACCGGTTTTATGGTGGGCCGCAAGTATGAAAACGAAGGGATCGCGCGCAATGGCGCGAAGATGGTGACCGCGGTCGCGACGGCCAGCGTGCCGAAGTTCACGGTGATCATCGGGGGCTCGTTCGGCGCGGGTAACTATGGGATGTGCGGCCGTGCCTTTTCGCCGCGTTTCCTGTGGATGTGGCCGAACGCGCGCATCTCGGTGATGGGCGGCGAGCAGGCGGCGTCGGTGCTCGCGACGGTGAAGCGCGACGGCATCGAAGCAAAGGGCGGCACGTGGGGCGCCGCTGAAGAAGAGGCGTTCAAGCAGCCGATCCGCGCACAATACGAGCATCAAGGCCACCCGTACTACGCGAGCGCGCGGCTGTGGGACGATGGCGTGATCGACCCGGCGCAAACGCGTGACGTCCTCGGCCTGGGGCTTTCCGCCGCGATGAATGCGCCGATCGAAGACACGCGTTTTGGCTTGTTCAGGATGTAATGAGCAGGATGTAATGCGCAGTCTGCGACGGCGCCCGTGCAAGGAGTTTCGAATCATGATTGAACAGAAGCCCGAGACACTGATTGTCGAATGCGCACACCAGGTGGCGACGGTGACGCTGAATCGTCCGGAGGTGCGCAATGCGTTCAATGCAACGATGATCGCCGAGCTCACGGCGGTGTTTCGTGAGCTGAGCGAGCGCGACGACGTGCGAGCTGTCGCGCTGGCCGCAAACGGCAAGGCGTTCTGCGCAGGCGCGGATCTGAACTGGATGAAAGAGATGGCAGGCTACTCGGACGACGAGAATCGTGCCGACGCATTACGCCTTGCCGACATGCTGTGGTCGATCTACCGTTGCGGCAAGCCGGTGATTGCCCGTGTGAACGGCGACGCATACGCGGGCGGCATGGGCCTGATTTCCGCGTGCGACATCGTGATCGCGGCGGATACCGCTCACTTCTGCCTGTCCGAAGCGCGCCTCGGCCTGATTCCCGCCACCATCGCACCGTACGTGATCCGCGCGCTCGGCGAGCGCGCCGCGCGCCGCTACTTTGCGACAGCCGAGCAGTTCGACTGTGCGACCGCGCTGCGTCTGGGCTTTGTCAGCGAAGCAGTCAGCGAGGACAAGCTCGACGACACCGTCCAGCAACTCGCCGCGATCCTCTGTTCGAACGGACCGAACGCCGTGCGCGCATGCAAGCGACTGGTGCAGGATATCGCGGGCCGCGAACTCGATACGCCGCTGATCGAAGCAACCGCCGCGCGCATTGCGCAAGTGCGTGCGAGTGCCGAAGGGCGCGAAGGCATCGCGTCGTTCCTCGAGAAACGCGCGCCGGCGTGGCGTAGCTGACGCGCGCAGGCCGGCTGTCGAACCGCAACCCGCGCGCCACGTTATACCCACCCGCGACGACTCACAGCGCCAAGGCAAACACATGTTCAACAAGATCCTGATAGCGAACCGGGGCGAAATTGCGTGCCGCGTCGCCGCCACCTGCAAGCGGCTCGGCATCGCCAGTGTGGCGGTCTATTCCGATGCCGACGCGAAAGCGAAGCACGTCTACGCTTGCGACGAAGCGGTGCATATCGGCGGTTCGATGGCAGCGGAAAGCTATCTGCAAATCGAGCGGATCATCGACGCGGCGCGCACGAGCGGCGCGCAGGCCGTGCATCCAGGCTATGGCTTTTTGTCGGAGAACGAAGACTTCGCGCAGGCCTGCGAGGCGGCTGGCATCGTTTTCATCGGGCCGCCGGTCGACGCGATCGCTGCGATGGGGTCGAAGGCGGCCGCGAAGGCGTTGATGCATGCGGCTGCGGTGCCGCTCGTCCCTGGTTACCACGGCGACGATCAGAACGCTGAACTGTTGCGCGGCGAAGCGGATGCGATCGGCTACCCGGTGCTGCTGAAAGCGAGCGCGGGCGGTGGCGGCAAGGGCATGCGCGTGGTCGAGCGCAGCGCGGACTTCGCGGCGGCGCTCACGTCGTGCAAACGCGAGGCGGCGAGCAGCTTCGGCAACGATCGCGTGCTGATTGAAAAGTATCTGACGCGGCCGCGTCACGTCGAAGTGCAGGTGTTCGCCGATACGCACGGAGCGGTGGTCTACCTGTTCGATCGCGATTGCTCGGTGCAGCGCCGCCATCAGAAGGTGCTGGAAGAAGCGCCCGCGCCGGGGCTTTCCGACGCGTTGCGTCGCGCGATGGGCGAAGCGGCGGTCGCAGCGGCGCGCGCGGTCGGCTACGTCGGCGCCGGCACCGTCGAATTCATCATGACCGGTGGCGATTTTTACTTCATGGAGATGAATACGCGTCTGCAGGTCGAGCATCCGGTCACCGAAATGGTGACGGGGCATGATCTCGTCGAATGGCAGTTGCGGGTGGCGGCTGGCGAACCGCTGCCGTGCAGTCAGGAGCAGTTGCAACTGAGCGGACACGCGATCGAAGCGCGTCTCTACGCGGAGCATCCGGCGCGCGGCTTTCTGCCGTCGACCGGCACGCTCAAGCATTTGCGGATGCCCGACGGTGTCGAATTCACGATCGGCGCGCTGCCCGGCGGACCGCGCGCGCCGGTACGCATCGATAGCGGCGTGCGCGAGGGCGACACGATCACACCGTTTTACGATCCGATGATCGCGAAGCTGATCGTTTATGGCGCGACGCGCGCCGACGCGCTGCAGCGGATGAGCCGCGCGCTACAGGCATGCGAAGTGGTCGGTCCGCATACGAATGTCGAGTTTCTGCGCCGGATCGTCGCGAGCGGGCCGTTCGTGAGCGGCGATCTGGACACCGGGCTGATCGAGCGGCACCGTGAAGCGCTGTTTGCGCCGGCGCCAAAACCGCTCGATGCCGCACTCGCGCTCGCGTGCGCGGCGCTGCTCGAACGCGAAGGGGATGCGGCCGGTGGCGCCAAGTGTGGCGCGTCGCCCTGGGAGGCGCTTGCGCATTGGCGCCTGAATGGCGGCTATCAACGCACGTTCAACTGGATCGACATCGAAAGCGACGCACCGCTCGCCGTTACGTTCGTGCGCGATGGCGCCGAGCAGACGCTTGAGTACGCGGAGCGCCGCGCGCCGTTCGCATGGTGGGGCGGCGGGGAACCGCACGAATACGGCGCAACGCTGGGCAACACGCGCGTGACGGGCCGGGTGTTGATCGACAGCGACACGTTTCATGTGTTCTGCCGCGGCGAGGCGCTTGCATTCGAATGGCAGAACCTGCTCGCGCACGCGGCCGACGCCGAGCATGGCGAAGGCCGATTGACCGCGCCGATGCCGGGCAAGGTGATCGCGGTGCTCGTCGAGCCGGGCACGAAGGTCGAGAAGGGCGCACCGCTGATCGTGATGGAGGCGATGAAGATGGAGCATACGATCGGCGCGCCCGCCGCGGGCATCGTGTCGGAAGTGCTCTATGCGGTCGGCGATCAGGTCGCGGACGGCGCGCAGTTGCTAGTGCTCGCCAGCGAGTGATGTACCGCGCGTAGGCCAGTGCACCGCGCGGGCTGTCGAGTTCCGCCCTGGCGCGTGCCATGAAGTCGGGCCCCGCAGACCCCGCTTCATTCACTCAACGTGATTCAGCACATCCAGCGCGGCCTTGCACGCCCCCTGTAGTTGTTCGCGCATCAAATCCTGTGCGCGCGGATCGTGATTGACGATCGCGTCGCGAATCCGCACTGACTGCTCGTAGGACGAGCGCATGCGCCCGCCACGCGCCATCGCGATACGCCGCACGCGCCGTACCGGCCCAATGAGCGCCGCGTGACTCTCCTGCAGTGTTCTGTTATCGGCGATTGTCATCACGACCGTATAGAAGCGGTCGAGCGCATCGACATAGCTGGCCGGATCTTCGGTGACCACTGCCGCTTTCATCGCGCTGACCACGTCGTCGAGCTGGGCGCGCCCGAGCGCGGTGATACGGTCCGCGGCCAATTGCACCGCGAGGCATTCGAGCGCCGCACGCACCGTATAGATCTCTTCGACGTCACGCACGGTGACGGAACGCACAAAGGCACCGATGCGCGGCAGCACCATCACGAGCCCTTCACGTTCGAGCTGCGCGAAGGCTTCGCGCATCGGCGTGCGGCTTACATTCAGCTGCTTCGCGACCTGCACTTCGGACAAGCGGCTACCGGGCGCGAGCACACCTTCGACAATGGCTTCGCGCAGCGCCGGCACGACCACGCCTTCGCTGAGTGAATCGCTGGTCGCATCGATGGTGCGCATGCGCGCGTGGTATTTGCGGCCGATCGTATCGAGCGGTGGTGCCGCGGCAACCTGTTGCGCGTCCTGAGGTTCGCCTTTCCCGGCATTTTTTGCGGTTCGCAATTGGAGCTCCCTTCTCCCGTCCCGATTTGCAGCCGATTTGCGCCTGACCGGCGCGCGCCGTCGCACACCTGACGCCGGCCCATTCTGCGCCGGTTTTCAGTCTGTTCGGCTCGCCAGCAACTCACGGTAATAACCCTTCGTCCAGCGTTCCGGTTGACACTGCGGCATTGATTGAATACGCTGTATACAGATTATACAACACAGGAGGGCATGTGGATCACGTTTCTTTGCCGCAACCGGTATTGATCGAAAAGGCCGGTGCGGTACTCACGTTCACGCTGAACAATCCGGACGCCGGTAACGAAGTGACCGGGCCGATGTTCGACGCGATGATCGCCGCGTTGCGCAGCGAGGCGATCGAGCCGCGCGCGCGCGTGCTGCGGCTGCGCGCGACGGGCCACGCATTCTGTACAGGCCGCGAACGCGCCGGCCGCGACGCCGCGTCGATTCACGCCGAAGTCGCGCGCCTGATCGAGCTGAAACAGCTGTTGCGCGACACGTCGTTGATCAGCATCGCCGAAGTGCAGGGCGACGCGTTCGGCTTTGGCTTCGGCCTGGCGATCCTGTGCGACTTCGCGATCGTGTCGAGCGACGCGCGCCTCGCGTTCCCCGAGATGAAAAAAGGCCTGCCGCCCGCGGCGATCATGGCGTACCTCGGTCGTTACGCGCTGCCTAAGCGGGTGTTTCCGATGGTGCTGTTCGGCGACCCGATCACGCCAGCGGTCGCGCTCGACGCGGGCCTGATCACGCAGGTCAGCAAGCCTGACGCACTGACCGGCGCCGCCGATGAACTGGTCGAACGCATTCTTGCGCTGGACGAAGCCGGCGCTCGTCAATGCAAGGCGTTTTTCCAGGCGGCGGAAGACAATACGCTGCAGCAGAACTTTCAGCTCGCGACCGAAACGCTGACCGTGGCGAGCCTGCGGCTGATGCAAAGCCGCTAGCGCGGGCGGTGCGCAACCCGGCAACGACTGAAGCGCGACCGAAGCGCGATTGATGCAACAAGCGACGTAACGATTGACTCATTCAAGACACACGTAAGACACACCTAAGACTCACCCGAGGTCGCCAACCCGCGGCGGCCTTGCAGAACAACAGACCGGAAACTGGCTGGAGACGCAGAACATGAACGTGAATGCAGGTGCAAGACTCGACCGGCTGCCGATGTCCGGATTTCATCGTCGGATCATGTGGCTGATCGGCATCGGCATGTTTTTCGACGGATTCGACATCTATGTCGCGTCAACGGTGCTGGGCGCGACGCTGAAGACAGGTTTCTCGACGCTCGGGCAAAACGCGCTGTTCGTATCGCTGACGTTCCTCGGCATGATGCTCGGCTCGCTCGTCACCGGTTTTCTCGGCGACCGTTTCGGCCGCCGCTTTACCTATCAGGTGAATCTGGCGATTTTCGGGCTCGCGTCGCTTGGCGCGGCGATTTCGCCGACGATGAATGTGCTGATCGCATGCCGCTTTCTGATGGGTGTCGGTCTGGGCGCGGAGAACGTGGTCGGCTATTCGACGCTGGCGGAGTTTGTGCCGCCGCGTAAGCGCGGCCGGCTGCAGGGGCTGATGGCGGTGTTTGTCGTGACCGGTCTGCCGATCGCGGGGCTGATCGGCTTGCTCGTGATTCCCGCGTTCGGCTGGCGTGCGATGTTCGTGCTCGGCGGCATCGGCGCGCTCGGCGTGTGGTACGCGCGCAAGTCGCTGCCCGAGTCGCCGCGCTGGCTCGAAGCCGCTGGCCGCGAGCAGGAGGCCGAAGCGATCCTGCAGCGCATCGAAGCACAGATTGCAGATGAGAAGGGCAAACCGCTGCCGCCACCGGTGATCGCTTCGGCCAGGCCGGCGCATCCACAGTCAATCGGCTTCGGTTCGCTGTTCGTCGGCACGATGCTGCAACGGATGATCGTCGGCTGCGTGTGTCTGATCGTGATCAACACGCTGCTATACGGTTTCGTGACGTGGCTGCCCACCTTCTTCGTGCACCAGGGCTTCAGCATCGCGAAGTCGTTCGGCTATGCGCTCGTGATGTCGGTCGGCGCGCCGGTCGGTGCGGCGATCGGCGCGTTCACCGCCGATTCATGGGGTCGCAAGAAGACCATCATCATCGCGTCGCTGTGCGCGATCCTGTTCGGCGCGATCTATCCGTTTGTCAGCAATCCGCTGCTGCTGCCGGTGATCGGTCTGCTGCTGACCATTCCGATTTACGTGCTGGTCGCGCTGCTGTTCGCGGTGTACGTGCCCGAACTGTTTCCGACCGAAGTGCGCCTGCGCGCATCCGGCATCTGTAATACGCTGGGACGTGGGGCAACCATCGTGACGCCGTTCATTGTCGTCGCGCTGTTTGCGCAGTATGGCGTCGTCGGCGTGCTTGCGCTGATGATCGGCCTGCTTGCCATCCAGATTGTCGTGGTCGCATGGCTGGGCGTCGAACCGACCGGCCAGCGCCTCGAAGACCTTCAACCGGGCGAAGCGCACGCGCACGACGGCGTCAACGCAGCCGCCCGGGTTTCGCCGCTCAAGTGATTCAATGGAAAATGCAAGGAAAACCGCTATGGATGCAGTCAACAAGCAGCACCTCGAAGCGCAGCTTCTGATCGATGGTGAATGGACCGGCGCCGAAGGCGGGCGCACGATGGATATCGTGAACCCGGCGACGGGCGCGGTGATCGGCAGCCTCGCGGCGGCATCGGAAGCGGACGTCGACCGCGCCGTGCGCGCCGGTCACACAGCGTTCGAAGGCGGCGCATGGCGCGATATGCCGATCCAGCAGCGTGCGCGCATCATGAACCGTTTTGCCGATCTGTTCGAAGCGGACCTCGAGAATTTCTACAAGCTCGAAACGCTGAACAACGGACGGCCGATCAGTGAGACACGCGCGCAGATTTCGCGCCTGCCGCAGTTTTACCGCTATTTCGCCGCGCTCGCGCTGACGCGCCGCAGCGATGTGATTCCGATTGAAGGCCCGTACCTGTGCTACACGCAGCGCGTGCCGCTCGGCGTGGTCGCGCTGATGACGTCGTTCAACCATCCACTGATGATTCTGTCGAAGAGCCTCGCACCGGCGCTGGCGACCGGGAATAGCGTCGTGATCAAGGCGTCCGAGCAGACTCCGCTGACGACCGTGCGTCTCGTGCGTCTGCTTGAAGAAGCGGGCGTGCCGAAGGGCGTGGTGAACGTTGTGAACGGCGAAGGCCGCATCTGCGGCGCCGCGCTCGCCAAGCACGAGCTGATCCGCAAGGTCGTGTTTACCGGCGGCACCGAAGTGGGCCGCTCGATCGGCGAAGCGGCGGCGCGCACGTTCGCGCTGACCACGCTGGAACTGGGAGGCAAGGGCGCGATGATCCTGTTCGACGATATGGACCTTGAACGCGCAGTCAACGGCGCGGCATTTGGGTCATTCATCGGTGCGGGGCAGACCTGTGTGTGCGGCGCGCGTATTCTCGTGCAGGAAACGATTTATCAGCAGTTCCTTGAACGCTTTCGCACGAAGGCGGCGGGCATTCGCGTCGGCGATCCGGAAGACCCGAAGACGCAGCTCGGCCCGGTCATCTCGGACCGTTCGCGTCAGCGGATTCTCGGCATGCTCGCACGCGCGGACAAGGACGGCGCAAAGCTCCTGACGGGCGGCAAGATTCCGGCGCATCTGTCGCAAGGTTTCTATCTGGAGCCGACGGTGCTGTATGACGTGAATCCGCAATGCGAGATCGGTCAGGACGAAGTGTTCGGCCCGGTGACGGTCGTGATGCCGTTCAAGGATGAAGCGGACGCGATCCGCATCGCCAACGATACGCAGTTCGGGCTTGCCGCATCGGTGTGGACGATCGACGTCGCGCGCGCGCACCGTGTTGCGAGCAAGCTCGAGTTCGGGATGGTGTGGGTGAACGACCATCACCGGCTGGACCCGGCCTCGCCGTGGGGCGGTTTCAAGAACAGCGGCGTGGGGCGCGAGACCGGCATCGAGTCGTTCGATCAGTTTAGCGAGCCGCGTGCAGTGACGATCAATACGACGGGTAAGACGGTCGACTGGTATGCGGATGATGGGCAGTTGAAGCGGCTGAACTGAGTAGCCGAAGCAGCTACGGTTAAATGTCGGAATGGCCGGCGTCGTGTCAAAGCGACGCCGGTTTTCGTTAACGCACCAGATAGTTTATGGCTTTACTACAAGACGATTTCAGCTACTCTGCGTTGTGATGAGCGCAATCCGTTTCGCGCACGGGGAGCACGTCATGAATCATGTTTGCAAAGTTGCAGCGTTGTCTCGTATGTCGCGTTCCGTGTTGCGTCGCGAACGAAGGGCGACATCTGGGAGCGCGGTGGTTTTGATTCTTTGCGTGGTGCTTCAATGCCACGCCCTGAAAGCCAACGCGGGTTGCTCGTCTACGACCAATCTGGGAGCGGTTTCGGTGAAGTTTCCTGTCAGTATTTCGGCACCGGTCAACGTTTCGGTCGGCACAGTCATTTCGAGTATCACTGTGCCGGTACCCGGTGCGACGTCGGGCTTCAAGTTTGCGAACTGTTCCGGCAGCGAGCCGATGTACTGGCAGATTGCGGCGGGGCCGGTGGTTCGAAACCGGGTTGGTGCAACGTCGGTTGCCGGCGTTGGATATACGACGTCGATTTCCGGGGGCGGATTTGGTAGCTCAGTAGTGATGGATTCGACGTGGAACAATTCCGCTGCGCCCGGTGGGGGCACGAGTCCCACGTTTCAATCCCAGTTGTATGTGACTGTCAATCTGGTAGCGACAGGTCGCGTGTCCTCTGGGCCGTTGTCATTAAACCCGAGTGGCGGCGGTGGATTGCCCAACCAGGCCTCGGTGTTCTTTATTAATAATGCAGGGACGTCGCTTTTCACGGTCGTCCTTCCCGCCAATTCCAGCACAATAACTGCCTCCGCTTGCAGCGTGACGACGCCGGCAATATCTGTTTCACTGCCGGCAATGAGTTCCAGCGTGTTCCAGCGCGTCGGTTCCACAGCAGGCGCTCAAACTACCTCGATCAATCTAAACTGCCCTTCGTCGACTATTCGCGTATTCATCACGTTGACTGACAGTACGACGCCATCGAATACCTCCACTACGCTATCCCTGAAGCCAGGGTCGACCGCACAAGGTGTAGGGCTCCAGATTCTGAATGCAGGTAATCCGGTGAGCTTTGGACCCGACTCTCCGAGTGCGGGCACGACGAACCAGTGGCTCGCAGGCGTCTCAAATGGCGGAGTCATGAGCATTCCGCTCGTTATTCAATACGTTCAGACAGAATCGCTGGTTCGTCCGGGGACGGTTAACGGAGTGGCAACATTTACGATGTCGTACCAATAGACGCAGATACCAAAGCGTCAAGTCGGTGCGGAACGGCTCGGACGCGTACCCGCGAGCGAGACGCCTGGCGTAGCATGTCATGTCGAATGCGACCTCAACCATGCTTCGCAATCACACATTGATGATCGAGCAACGGTTCAGCCGTGCCGCTGCCGTCTTCAATATTCAACGCGCTATTGACGATGAGCCAGCCGTTCCTGGTGGTCGGGCCCGCGCTCGTGACGAGAATGGTCTGCTCGGCCATCTGATCGGTGCCGGGATGGCCGCGCGCAACGACGCGAAACGGATTGTTCCCGCCCGACAGGTTGTCGACACGCATTACGCGATAACGCAGGCCGTCGAGTGTGACCGGGCGCCACCTGTTGAGCGCCTCGTCGCGAAAGGGCGCGAGCGCGGCGACGATATCGGCTCGCATGCAATCGATATGAATGTGCAATTGTGATTGCGACCGGCGAAATTTGGAATTGATCGCGAGCCCGACCTGGTTTCCCGGCAGTTGAACCTGCGCTCGTTCGCTGACGTAATGCCGTGAATCCCACGCATCGACCCAATAATCCGGTGCATCCGCTTTGAGAATCAGTGGGCTTTCGATACCAGTGACCCGATCGGTGGGAATCAGCAGGAACTGCGTGTTCCCTGCGGCATCCTTGTAGATCGCATAACGCTTCGTCAAGTTGACATTCGTACATTCGCCCGGTTTGGCGGTGGTCTGTTGTGCGGGCACACATTGTTCACTAATGATGTTCCATAGCGTGTCCGGATTGCTGGCCGCCAGGGTCGCACGGCCGACTACGAACAAAGCCAGTGAACAGATCAGTGCTTTTTGTAGAGAAGGAATCATTTGTAAACCTCGATTACTTGTTAGCATCGCTAAGTTAATTGTCGTCGGCACGAATGCTCCGATGACCTTTTTGCATTTTCATGCTAGACCAAGCGATCGCCGTTTGCCACTGAACAACCTGTCTGAGTCGATGTCAGCCGGCAGGCTGCCCGCTGTACGTTGCACTGATAGCAACAGCGCGGCGCACACCCGCACATTGCTCGACGAGCGGGAGTTGCACAGGGAAGCAGTCGTGGCGGCGAGCGTCCAACCGTTCAACGATACGGTGGACGTGCCGCGCGGAATATCGCTGCGCCGTACGATCGGACCAATGCGGAGCCGGTCGGCGGATTAACCATGCTTCGCAATCACACATTGATGATCGAGCAACGGTTCAGCCGTGCCGCTGCCGTCTTCGATATTCAATGCGCTATTGACGATCAGCCAGCCATCCTTGTTGGTTTGCCCCGTGCCTGTGACGAAAATGGTCTGCTCGGCCATCTCGTCCGAACCTGGATGATCGCGTGCGACGATACGGAACGGGTTGTTCTCCCCAGACAGATCCGCAACCCGCATCACGCGGTAACGCTGGCCATCGAGTGTGACCGGGCGCCACTGGTTGAGCACATCGTCGCGATAGGGCGCGAGCGCGGCGACGATATCGGGCTGCACGCAGTCGATATGAATGTGCAATTGCGATTGCGATCGTCGAAACTTCGAATTGATCTCGAGCCCGAGCTGGTTGTCCGGCAACTGAACCTTCGCTCGCTCGCTGACGTAATGCCGTGAATCCCACGCATCGACCCAATAGTCCGGAGCATCCGGCTTGAGAATCAGCGGGCTTTCGATACCGGTGACGCGATCGGTCGGAATAAGCAGGAATTGGGTATTGCCTTGAATATCTTTCAGTACTGCATAGCGTTTTGCCAGATCGACCTTCGTGCATACGCTTGGTTTGCCCGTGGTCTGTTCAGACGGCACGCACTGTCCGTTGACGATTTCCCATAGCGCATCCGGGTTGCTGGCCGCGAGCGACGCGCAGCCGCCCACGAGAACGGCCAGCGAAAAGACCAGTGTTTTTCGCAAAAAGTCGAGCATTGAAGAGACTCATCGGTAGTTAGATAGTGGGGGGCGCAAGTGCACCGACAACCTGTTCGCATGCGCTACCGATCGCAAGCAACTGCCTGTCGCTGCCGAGTGGGCCGTCGAACTCGATGCCGACCGGCAGGCCATCTGCGGTGCGTCCCGCCGGCACCGACAGACCGGGTAACCCCGCATTGGCCGCCGGATCGGTGTTGCGCAGATACGCAAGCATCGTGTCGAGCACCCGGCCGTTCACCGATACGACCGACGAGCCGCGAATTTCATCGAGCGGCGTGGCGGCAATGCACGTCGTGGGAAACAGCAGTGCATCCAGGCGCTGCGAACTGAACGTCGTTGCGTAAAGCTGTTGTAGCCGAGGCCGCCAGACGGTGAGCGCGGCGTGATAATACCGCGCGAACGGGTCCGCGAGAATCGCTTCGAATATCTCTCGCACGTCTGGGCTTGCGATCGACAGTGCGAGTTCCTCGACCGTCTGCACCGGCGCATGGTTCGCAACCAGCCAGGCGCGGATATCGTCGAGCGTTTCGTGCGCGGTAATCGGTGAGGTTTGTTCGTTCAGCGGCAGCAAGTCGGGCATGTCGAGTTCGACGAAGGTCACGCCGGTCGCCTCGAGCGTGTGTTGCGCGGCGCGCGCGACCGCTTCCACCGCCGGGTCGAGATCGTCCCACAGCGGCACAGGCAGGCCGATGCGCAACCCGGCAAGCGCGATCGAGGGCAGCGCGCTTTCGCCCGTGATCACCGCGTCTAGCAGCGCGGCGTCGGCTACCGTTCGCGTGATCGGGCCGACCGTGTCGCGCGTATGGCTCAGTGGAAGCACCGCGTCCGGATCGTGATAGCGGCGCTCGGCGCCGCCATTGCCGACCGATGGACGAAAGCCGACGCACCCGGTCAGTGCGGCCGGAATGCGGTTCGAGCCGCTCGTGTCGGTGCCGAGGCCAGCGGGCGCGATGCGCGCGGCCACCGCAACCGCATTGCCGCCCGACGAGCCGCCCGGAATCAGGCCCGGGTCGTACGGGTTGCGCACGGGTCCCGGCGCCGCGAAATTGGTGCTGGTAATGCCGCACGCGAGCTCGTGCATGTTCGTTTTGCCGAGCAGCACTGCGCCCGCATCGAGCAGACGCTGCACGGACGGCGCGTTGTGGTTCGGTTTGAAACCGGCCAGTGCGGGTGTGCCGCCCGAAGTCTGCAGCTCTGCCGTGTTGATGTTGTCCTTCACGACGACAGGCAGGCCCGCGAGCGGCAGGCGAGCCTTCGCGTCGGGCGATAATGCATCGATACGCCGCGCAGCCTTCAGCGCGCCTTCCATATTCAGCGCGGTCAGCGCATTGAGACTCGCGAGTGCCGCCGCGCGGGCAAGCAGCGTGGCCGTATAGTCGGTCGCGCGCAGCTTGCCTGCCTGGATCGCCGCCACCGCCTCGCATGCGGTGAGTGCCAGTTGTTCATCGACGGTCCATGCCATGCGGAATTTCCTCCCAGTCGGATGCGCGCGGCCGCGCTCACACTGTCGCCACGCGAGCATACCCGCGCCGCCGTAATCAGGCCGCGCGGCGCGCGATCCGCACCAACGGGGCGCGTTTTACCGCTTCATGAAACGCAGCGCGAGCCGCGCGAGACGCGGCATCATCAGCGGACGCAGCAGACGGGCATCATAGCCGCTCATGCGTTGCTCGTTTTCGACGAGGCACAGCGAAAGAAGTTGCCGCGCGTTGAGGCCATCGCCGATCGTCGCACTATTGGCCGCGAGAAAGTTCGAGTCGTGCGCGACGCCGTCCGCATCGATGCCCTTCGCGATGCCGACCCGGTCCCACACCAGTTTGACCCAGATTGCGGCCACACGCAGCGAATGCCACGGGCGGCGCCACCAGGGCATCGTGCGCCGATACCACGCAACCCAGTTGATAAAGAACAGGATATGGCGCGCCTCTTCCTGTATGACCGGCTCGAAGGTTTCCACGAGTGCTTTGGGAAAGTAGCCGGACTGCTGGGCCGAGCGGAACAGGCCGAAGGCGAAGAAACTGTCGATGCATTCGCTGTAGCCGGTGAACATCCATGCCCATTCGGGGTCGCGCGGCGCCGGGTATGCGGGCTCCGGCGCAAGCTCGATGCCGTACGCGGCGACGAGGCGCGACAGCACGTGCTTGTGACGCGCTTCTTCCGCGGCGTCCATTTCGATTGCTTCGCGCAGCAGCGGGTCTTTCACCGTGGCCGCGTAAGTGGCGACACGAATCGACGCGCGGCCTTCGGTTTGTACCGCGATGTCCCAGATCGGCAGCGACGTCAGGCGTTTCAGTGCATCGGGAGCGAGCGGCGGCCAGTCGAGGACGGCGGGCTTATAGGGGTTATGGGTTTCCAGCAACATGCGGCAGAACATCTGCTTGTGATCTTCTGAGCCGGTTCGCATGCGGGTCTGGTGGCGAAACTTCCAGTGGCGCAACGCATGATCGGCACGGTCGGCAGCGGCATCTGTCAGGGTATCGGACATGGCAGGTGTGACGGAGCGTTTCGTAGATATGGCGCCCTATTTTGTCACAATATTCCTGTAAGCCGCAGGCTCAGCCGCACCACGCATGGCTGGCGCGCCGTTGCATGGGCTCGCCCGGTGCGTGCGCAAGGGGCGCGGCACCGGATCGCCCAGTCTCAATGCGCGGGTTCGTATAGCCAGACGAAGCGCCGCTGCGCGTTTATTGGTGGTCGTCGACCCACAGACGTCCCCAGCGGAACGCGTAGGCCAGCGCATGCTCTTCGTCGAAGAAGTAGTCGAGTGCGTCGAACGAGTAAGCGCGCCCTGGCTCGGCCGCGCTTTTCTCGATGGTCAGATTGGCCGCGAATAGTCCGTTCGGCAAGCGCTGTGCAGCGGGGGCGACCTGATACCCCTTGTAGCGAATCAGTCGGTTCATGTGGTCCTGAGTCCGGTTCTGGTTCATCCGGTTGACGCGACTATCCTTCGCCAAAGCTTGTGCGTCTGTGGGCTGGCACACGGTTTGATGGAGCGCTCTGTGCGGGTGGTCGCATAGCGCACACGGTTGGCCGCCGCGTGAGATGAACCGGCGGATTCGTCGGTGAAGCCGCTCATTGAAGCCTTTCATTGAAGCCTCTCAGTGACGCTGGCAGGTGATGCCGATAAGCGCGGCTCATCAGTGAGTGACGGCGTGCGAGTGACGGCGGCGGCCAAAGCCCGCAGTCTTGCGCGCTAGTCGGCCAGTGCGAAGATGCCGGCAAGACTCGCTTGAGCCGAGCTGCTGGCTGCGCCTGTGCCACCGCCGTGTGACTGCCCGCCGAACGCGAGCGCAAACTGCGCCGCCTGACGGCCGACCGTCGCGAGCTGCTCGGTGACCTTCGGGTCCGAGCAATGGTCAGCGCTATCGAAGCGCGTTTCGAGCGTATTGATGCCCGCGCCGAACGGCGTGGGCCACGCGCGCAGCGCATGCACGATCGAGCGCAGCGAGGTCAGCACCGAGCCCGCCGCCTGCCAGCCGTACGCGGTCACGATACAGCCGGCCGCGCGTCCGTCGAGATAGGGGCGCGCATCGTCGCGCAGGTCTTCGAGCGTGTCGAGCGCGTTCTTCACGAGTCCCGATACGCCACCGTGATAGCCGGGCGTAGCAATGACAAGCGCGTCGGCGTTGCGCACGGCTTCGATCAGTTCGCGTTGCTCGTCGGTGCGCTCGACGCTCTCAGGCGCATAGTGCGGCAGCCGATGCAGGAACGCGCCGCCGAACAGAAGCGTCTGCGCGCCGGCCTCTTGCGCGCCGCGCAGCGCGAATGCAAGCGCGCGCTCGGTCGACGACGCCGCGCGTGTCGTGCCGCCGATGCCGACGACGAGCGGCGCGCGGGGATGCTCGAAACGGTTCAACTGAAAGGCTCCTTGCTTCGGTAACGGGACGGGATTGAACCGCTATCTTAGAGTTCGATTCGCGTGGCGCGAACCGACTTTTCGTTCTAACGATATACCGAACAAGGCCGGTTTGCAGGAAGCCCGTCCGATCCGCGCCGCCCCGCCTCCGACGGGGCAGCCCGCTGCACGGCGGCGCCCGACGCGAAGTCAAAGTTCAATACCCTTGAGCTTTTGCGGCCGATCCTGCGGAACTAGTGCGAAGACCGCGACGCCGACAGGCCGGCTGGCGCCACGTCCGTATCGTCACGCATCGACGGAATTGTTTCGGATAACGGATGGGCGTGCCCGGTCCAGGGCTCGAGTCCGTTCTCCCACTTCGCGATCACGGCCGACGCGATGCTGTTGCCCACCACGTTGGTGGTCGTGCGGCCCATATCGATGAACTGGTCGATCGCGAGCAGCAGCACGACGCCTTCGACCGGCAGCCCGAAGAGCGGCAGTGTCGCGGCGATCACGACGATGGCCGCGCGCGGCACGCCGGCGACTCCCTTGCTGGTTAGCATCATCACCAGCAGCATCCAGAACTGTTGCCCGAACGACAGGTGAATGTCATAGGCCTGCGCGATAAAGAGCGCGGCGAACGCCTGATACATCATCGAGCCGTCCAGATTGAACGAGTACGCGAGCGGCAGCACAAAGTTGCTGATGCGCGGCTTGACGCCGAAGCGCGTCAACTGCTCGATCGTCTTCGGGTAAGCGGCTTCGCTGCTCGATGTGCAGAACGCAATGATCATCGGTTCGCGGATCAGCTTCATCAGCGCGAAGATCGGTTTGCCGAGCACGCCGTACCCCGCGGCGAGCAGCACGCACCACAACACCATCATGCTGAAATACACGGCGCCGATAAACTTGCCATAGGTGACAAGCATGCCGAGCCCCTGCACGGTGATCACCGCGGCCACCGCGCCGAACACGCCGAGCGGCGCGAACCACATCACATAGCCGGTAATTTTCAGCATGATCGAGAACAGTCCCTCGATCGACGAAAGCAGTGCGGGCGGCAGCTGGTCCTTCATCGCGCCCATCGCGATGCCGAAGAATACCGAGAATACGAGGATCGGCAGGATTTCGTTGTTCGCCATCGCCTCGACCACGCTGGACGGCACGATGTGCGTAATAAAGTTGTGCAGATTGAACGCCGCGGTGCTGACGCCCGCGCTCGCATCCGCTGCCGGCACATGCAGATTCATCGCGTGTCCGAGGTCGAATGCGTTCGCCAGCACCATGCCGATCAGAAGCGACGTAAACGACGCGCAGACGAACCAGCCGAGCGCCTTCAGGCCCGCGCGGCCGACCACTTTCGGGTCGCCGATCGCAGTGAGCCCCGCGACCAGACCGCTGAATACGAGCGGCGCGATCACCATCTTGATGAGCCGCAGAAAGATATCGGTAACCAGCGAGAAATTGGCGGCCAACGCTTTCGCCGCCGCGGGCGAATCAGCCGATTGGTGACACACGTACCCAGCTGCGATGCCCAGCAGCATGCCGACGACGATCGCCAACCCCAATCTGTTCTGTTTCACGCCTGTCTCCCGCGCATCGTGCGCATTGAAATGGACTTATGCGTTGCAAGCCGCGCGCCGGCCTCTGCGCCGTCGCGCCGCACAGGTATCTTCGTCGACCAAAATTCATTGCGCTGCTCATTGGGTCGCGGATCGCGCGACCCATTTCGCTCAAAGGGTAACGATGTGTCGCGGCGGACGCGGTGTGCGTGCGTCACGAACCTGACAACGAAGCAGCCGGCAGCGGCTCGAATCCGTACGCGTAGCGTACGCAGCGTCTTGCCAGGTGAGCGGTGGCGTCGAGCACCGGCCGCGTGAGCTCGCCATCGCCGAGCACCAGCGGCACTTCCGTGCAGGCCGCGACAATCGCGTCCGCGCCTGCGTCGATCAGCATCTCGCCGAACGCGCGCATCGCGTCGCGCGTAGCGTGTGACAGGTCGCCGAGTTTGATCCGGTAAAGCAGCGCCATCAGGCGCTCCTGGTCGGTTGGGGGAAGGGCCACCGTCGTGCGGCCGATGCGCGTGAAAGCGTTCTGATAGAGACGGGCTTCAATGCAGCCGCGCGTCGCGAGCAGGCCGAAACGCTGCGCACTCGGGAACACGTGATCGCAACCCGCACACGCCTCGTCGATCATGCTGACGAATGGCACGCGCACCGCCGCGCGAATCTCGGGCTCGAACGCATGCGCGGTATTGCACGGCATCACGAGAAAATCGGCGCCGGCATGCTCGAGACCTGCGGCCATCGCGGCGAGCGCCACGCCCGGCGACTCGCCGCGGCCGGCGATCGCCTCGCTGCGATCGGGCACCTGCGGGTTCGAATCGATATGCACGCGCAGATGATCCTGCTCGCATTCGGCCGGTGTCGCGGCAATCAGCTTGGTGAAAAAGTCGGCCGTTGCCCGCGGGCCCATGCCGCCCAATACGCCGATCACGAGACCTGCCGATGGTGCGCCGTTGGCCATGACGATTCCCGCTCGCGCAAAGGGTATGCCGTCGATGATAGTTTTCAGCGCCGTAATGTTCCAGGCCCATTTGCGGCGGTCATGATTGACAGCCGTGCAAGTCTTGCGATTTGCATACTTGGGGCGCGCGGACGCAAGTTTTATGTGAAAATCCTGCGCCTGACGGTGAGCGCGATGAATAAAAATGAAAGGCTCGCCGCATGAGCACAGGCACGTGAGCCCCACGCAAACCGATCAAGGATAAGGAGTAGACAGTTGATTCAGCGCATCTCGCAGTTTTTCACACAGGTCGTGCACCGTGTGCTTCCCGACCCCCTGATTTTCGCGATCTTCCTGACCGTCGCGACCTTCCTGCTAGCGTTTGGTCTGACGCCGAAGCCGCCCGTCGAACTGATTTCGCTATGGGGCGCGGGCTTCTGGAATCTGCTCGCATTCTCGATGCAGATGGCGATGATACTCGTCACCGGGCACGCGCTCGCGAGTTCCGGCCCGATCAAGCGGTTCCTGGTCGCGCTCGCGAGTTCGGCGCGTACGCCGGGGCAGGCCGTGATGCTGGTCGCGTTCGTCGGCGCGGTCGCGTGCGCGATCAACTGGGGTTTCGGGCTTGTGCTCGGCGCGATGCTGTCGCGTGAGGTCGCGCGGCGAGTGCGCGGCACCGACTACCGGCTGCTCGTCGCATCCGCGTACATGGGCTTTCTGACATGGCACGGCGGGCTCTCGGGTTCGGTGCCGCTGGTCGCGGCGACCAAGGGCAACCCGATGGAAAAGACCATCGGCCTGATTCCGGTGTCGCACACCATCTTCACCGGCTATAACGCATTTATCACGATCGGCCTGATCGTGATGCTGCCGTTTCTCGCGCGTCTGATGATGCCCAAGCCGCAGGACGTGGTCGCGGTCGACCCCGCGCTGCTCGAAGAACCGCCGAGCGTCGAACGCACGCTGCCGCCGAACGCGACGCTTGCCGAACGCCTCGAGGAAAGCCGGCTGCTCGCCATCCTTGTGGCGCTCGTCTGCTACGGCTATCTGGTCGTGCGCACGGTGACGAAGGGCTTTACGCTCGACATCGACACGGTGAACCTCGTGTTCCTCGCGACCGGCATGCTGCTGCACAAGACGCCGATGGCCTATGCGCGTGCGGTGGCCGCGGCGGCGCGCGGCGCGTCGGGCATCATGATCCAGTTTCCGTTCTACGCGGGCATTCAGGCGCTGATGGACCACTCGGGTCTGGCCGGCGTGATCACGAAATGGTTCGTCGATATCGCGAACGTGCACACGTTCCCGCTGCTCGTGTTCCTGAGTTCCGCGGTGATCAACTTCGCGGTGCCGAGCGGCGGCGGCCACTGGGTCGTGCAAGGGCCGTTCGTGATGCCGGCCGCGCAGGCGCTGGGTGCGGACCTCGGCAAGTCGGCGATGGCGATCGCATACGGCGAAGCGTGGACCAATATGGCGCAGCCGTTCTGGGCACTGCCCGCGCTCGCGATTGCCGGGCTCGGCGTGCGCGACATCATGGGGTATTGCGTGACCGCGTTGCTGTTCTCGGGGGTCGTGTTCGTTGCCGGGATGTACCTGTTCTAGCAACCCCAAATGATTCGAGGACGCATGCGATCGATCGGATCGCACCCGCCCTCGAACCTGTCTCCTCCAGGCCGGCGCTTACGCTAGCGCGCGGCGCCCCTGCTTGACCTGCGTTGCGCGTCCGTCGGCCAGCACCCGCGCCACATCTTCTTTCAGCAGGTAGACCGACACCGCCAGCAGCACGACATCCTTCATCAGGAACGGCACATTGCCCGCCATCGCCGGGAATCCGCCCGCCGATGCGGCCCAGCCGTCAGGCATGAACGGAATAATGGTGACCGTGCCGACAAAGGTTGCGACCGAGCCGAGCGCGCCCAGTACACCCATGCGCTTGTTCCAGAAGCCGATAAAAAGCAGCGTGCCGAACAGCCACTCGGATACGCCGAGAAACCAGCTTGCCCCGCGAATGCCGAATACGGGGTACAGCCAGAAGATCAACGGACCGTGACTGATGTATGGAATCAGCACCTGTGCCTCATAGTTAAACCATTTCTGGTAACCGAAAAACACGAAGATCAGGACCATCGACGCACGTACGACGTGATAGCTGAAGTCCTGCTTCAGGAGGCCGGTGCGGGCCAACGCGTTGATTAGTGTGTTCATGCTTTGCTCCTTCGTATCGTTCATTAGTGGTGGCTATACAGGTTGCTGAGTTGAGGGCGGTCGCTCCATCCGGCGCCCGAACGTGAACCGGATGCGAAGCTGCCGTTTGCGGAACCGCCGTACGCGCCGTCAGCGGCGGCCTTGCTGGCCGCGCGATTCGCGACATACGTGGTCGCAGCATTGGGTTGCGCGTCCGGATAGTGAACCTTGCTGGTCGGATACGTGCCGTTCTGCTCAGCCGAGAGCAGTTCGTTACGAACCTGAGCGCGGGTGAGGGGGGCGGGATCCGTTGCATGAGCGGCAAACGGGGCGGCCAGCAGCGCTGCAACAACAAGAGCCAGGTTCAGACGTTTCATGGCGAACACCTTTTAAAAGAGTTTCCGTCGATGACGGCATGGGCTGAACTTTAGGTGCGCGCGCCGTTCGCGTGAATCGCCCGGCGGCTCATGAAACTGCTCTTTCGACTCACGGCCGGAACGGTGCTTCGCCAGGGCCCGCCGGCCAGCATCGACCGCTATTGGCATGCGCTGCCGACGATTCTCGTTAGTGGCGCGGCAGTCGGACTGCGGATTCGAACGGCATTTTCGTCATGCAACGAGGGTTCGCATGGACTCGATCGAGTGGCGTTGGGGCGCCACACCGGGCGGAATAACTGTTATGCCCACACGTTAAGAGAAGATCGACCGAATCCGGTGAGGGAGGGCATACCGATGGACGAGCTTGATCCGCAGGTGGTGGCCATGCTTGAAGAACGTCGTCGGCAGGCTGCGGCGCAGCCTGTTGCAACGGCGTCGATGACATGGCTGGAGCGGCTTGCCGCGGTGCGTGCGCGCATTGTGAGCATGGCTGCGTTGAATGGTGCGCGTGAGGCCGTTGCCGACGTGAACGATCGGACACTGCCGGGGCCCGGCGGCGCGATTCCGGTGCGTATCTACGATCCGCGCGGCGGCGCTGAGGAAAGTGCGGCTGGCCGCCCCGCGCCGGCGATGGTCTACTATCACGGCGGCGGCTTCGTCAGCGGCAATCTTGACAGTCACGACGTGCTGTTGCGCGCGCTCACCAATCGTGCACAGTGCGTCGTCGTTGCGGTTGACTATCGTCTGGCACCCGAGCATCCGTATCCGGCCGCGAATGAAGACGCATGGGCCGCGCTGCAATGGGTGGTTCAACAGGCTGCCGAACTGAATGTCGATGCGACGCGCGTCGCAGTGGGCGGCGATAGTGCGGGCGGCCTGCTGGCCGCTTATGTTGCGCAACGCGCGCGACGCAACGGCGTGTCGTTGCGCCTGCAACTTCTGCTTTATCCGAACACGGATGCGACCATGTCGCGCCCGTCGTGGCAGACGTTCGGCACATCTGATTTCCTCGTTGACCGGCAGGACATGAAGGAGCGCTATGACGCGTGGCTGCCGCCGGAGATCGACCGCGCGTCTGCGGATGTTTCGCCGCTGTTCGCAAACGATCTGGCGGGTCTCGCGCCGGCGCTGATCGTCACCGCCGATCACGATCCTCTGTGCGACGAGGGCAACGAATATGCGGCGAGGCTGCGTGCGGCGCAAGTCGAAGTCGAACATGTTTGCTGGCAAGGCATGGTTCACGGCTTTGCGTCAATGGCGGGCGTGCTCGATGCGGGCCGGGCGCTGATCGAACGGGCGGCGGCGGCGCTGCGGACCGCCCTGTCATGAAAACGTCCCGATTAATTGATTGATTAAGTCGTTGTCGTTAAAAGCTGATGTGACTGATTCGATTTCTCGATAGGAGCATTGCGTCGCGCACGGCTTGAGCCGCCGTTTGCGGCGCAGTTTTGTATGACAAATGCACACGGCGTAGCGTTTGCGCCGTCCAATCTACGAGGGGCGCCATGAACATCGATTTCCATTACGGGGTGATCTACATCGCGGCAAGGCTCGGCGGGCTGTCGGCGCCGGATGCGCAAACGGTCGCGCATGCATGCCAGTACATCGACGACGCAACGACGCCGGGATTGCTGAAGTTCGAGGGCGGCGAGCAGTTCGAGCGCTTCGCATCGGCACACAAGCTGTTCGACTATCAGAACGTGCAGGATGATCTGAACCGGCTCGTCTGGACACCGTTTCACTTTCTGCCCGCGGGCGTCGGCGACACGCTCGAGGAACGCGCGATCTGCCGGCCCGATAGCGATGTCGCGCGCAATCTGGTGAAGCACGCGCTCGCGCGCCGCGACGCGGACAACGGGCTGCACCGGTTAGGCGTGACGCTGCACACCTACGTGGATACCTGGGCACACCAGGGGTTCTCGGGCATCGAATCCGACTACAACAAGGTCTCGCACCTCGAAGCGGACGATTGCACGCGTGAAGACTGGCTCGAGCGTCTGGAGCGCTACACGGTGCACCTGGTCGACCGCCTGCAGTCGGACGTGCTGACGCGTGCGCTGCCGCTCGGACATGGCGCGGCGCTGACCTATCCAGACTTGCCGTGGGCGAAATGGCACTACAAGAATGGCAAAGGCATGACGGTGCGGCGCGATAACCTGCCGGAATTCATGACCGCTGCGGACATGGCCTGCCGTGTCGTGCAGGCGTGGATCGCAAAGGCAGCCGATTTCGTCGCTCAGCCGGGCCTGCCGGCCGCCGCGAAAACGGCGCTGCAGCAACTGCTCGCGACCAACATCGACATGAATGAAATGAAGCGGCTCAACGTGGTGCGCGACGCGGTCGCGGCGGGTTCGATACCGGGCATTCAGGAGCCGATTCCGGAATACATTCCGAAGGGCGTCGGCTCGTGGAAACACATCGCGACAGGCATCAAGGTCAACGATGACGGCGACGAGCTTCCGCAATGGACGCCGGCGTTCGAAACAAGTGACTATCGCAAGTTTCACGACGCGGTGAAGGAGCATCGCTTCGCGGTCGTGCAGGAGATCTTGCCGGTGTGCGGGCTGAGACTGGCGTGATGCGCTTGCCGGGCGTCGCTCGCGGCACGGGCTGGCCTGTCGGAACGATGGCGCAGGTGATGAAGAGCGGCGAAATCAAGGCGATGTACGACACCATGAAGAAGCTTTACGCGAACCCTAACGACAAGGCGTTCGAGTAAGGAAGGGGCCGCGCATGCGCGGCTCGATAGAAACGCCTATTCAGCGAACGGCAGCGAGTTTTGCCCGTCGGCTCGCATATCGAACACATTGAGCGTCATGGCGACCAGCGCGTAGTAACCGAGCAGGCCGACCAGGTTGACGACCACCGTATGACCGAAGCGGCCGACCGCTTGCTGGTAGGTCGCGTCGGATACGCGTTTCGTTTCGTATAACTCGGTCGCGAAAGCGTAGATCAGTGCTTCGTCCTGCTCGGCAAACGTCGGTTCGGCGCCAACGCGAATCGCTTCGGCGATGTCTGCCGGCAAACCCGCCTGCATTGCGATCGGATAGTGGATGTGCCACTCGGCTTGTGCCCGCCAGCGCGCAGCGGTGACGAGGATCGCCAGCTCCGACAGGCGCAGCGGCAAGCCGGTCTGGTAGCGGCAAAACGCACCCAGGCGCTGGGCATGCTGGGCAAGCTGCGGGCTGAAGATCCAGCCGAGAAACGGACCGTTGAGGTTGCCGCGCGGGCCGCTCAGAATCTCGTTGAGGATGGTCTTCTGTTCGTCGGTGGCGGTCGCGGTCTGGAATTCCGGAAGTCTTGGGTTCATGGCGGGTTTCAGGAGGGAGAGGGCGCAAGAATCATATCGCCAGCGGCGCATCGCGGCCGCCGCGCGCCGCCGCGGTAACGCATCGCCGCAGCAGCACATCGCCCGAGTAGCACATCGCGTCAGCGTGCGGTTGCCGCGCCGATCGAGCGCAATGCAGCATCGATCGCATCACCAAGCCGCTCGACGATCGTCGCGATCTGCTGCCCGGTGCAAATAAACGGCGGTGCAAGCAGCACATGGTCCCCGCGCTTGCCGTCGACGGTGCCGCCCATCGGGTACACCATCAGCCCGCGCTGCATCGCTTCGTGCTTGATCAGCGAGTGCAGCTTGTGTTTCGGATCGAACGGCGACTTCGTCGCACGGTCCCGCACGAGTTCGACGCCGACAAAGAGACCCCGGCCGCGCACGTCGCCGACCGACGGATGATGCGCATAGCGCTCGCGCAGCAATGCGCGCAATTGTTCGCCGCGCGCCTTCACGTTGTCGAGCAGCCGTTCTTCGACGATCACCCTTTGCACTTCAAGCGCCGCGGCGCATGCAGCTGCGTGCCCGATATACGTATGCCCATGCTGAAAGAAGCCCGATCCGCCGACGATGGTCCGATAAATCTCTTCGCTGACGAGCGTTGCGCCGATCGCCTGATAGCCGGCGCCGAGCCCCTTCGCAATGGTCAGCAGATCGGGCGCCACGCCGTCTTCTTCGCACGCGAACAGATAGCCCGTGCGGCCCATGCCGGACATGATTTCGTCGAGAATCAGCAGCACGCCATATTTGTCGCAGACGGCGCGGATCTTGCGGAAGTATTCGCGCACCGGCGGCACCGCGCCGGCCGTCGCACCGACCACCGTTTCGGCGACGAATGCCGCGACCGTGTCGGGCCCAAGTTCGACAATCTTTGCTTCGAGTTCGTCGGCAAGACGCTGTGCGTAGGCTTCGTCAGTTTCGCCGGCATGCTGTTCGCGATACGCGAAACACGGGCTCACATGATGCGCTTCGATCAGAATCGGCAGGAACGGCTCGCGGCGCCACGCATTGCCGCCGATCGCGAGCGCGCCGAGCGTATTGCCGTGATAGCTCTGGCGTCGTGCGATGAAATGGCGCCGCTGCGGCTGGCCCTTTTCGACGAAATACTGGCGCGCGAGCTTCAGCGCCGCTTCGATCGCTTCGGAGCCGCCGGACACGAAATACACATGGCTCAGGCCGGATGGCGCCGCGTCGACGAGATGCTCGGCGAGGTGCTCGGCGGCTTCGGTGGTGAAGAACGACGTGTGCGCGTACGGCAGTTGCTGAACCTGGCGCTTGATCGCGTCGATCACGCGCTGGTTGCTGTGCCCGAGGCACGAAACGGCTGCGCCGCCGCTGGCATCGATATAACGCTTGCCGTGCGAATCGATGATCTCGATGCCTTCACCGGCTACCGCGACCGGCAACGTGGCGCGCGGCGCACGATGGAATACCCTGGTCATTCTCCCGCCTCCGGAAGTGGATGAAACACACGATGTTAAATTCTACATTAACAACAACAAATGTTGTCAATGCGGGAAATCGTGCGGAAGGCGGGTGAGCGCGTGATGCATCACATCTGTCGCGCGGTTATTTGAAGCGCGCACTACACCGAGTAAGCGCCGCTCGCATGCAGTGCGGCTTCCGCTTCCTCGAGCTGCGCGACCGCCTCCTTGCCTTCCAGTGCGAGCAGATGCGCAACTAGCATCTCGGCGAGCGCCGAGGCGGCGACCAGCGACGGGAAAAACGATGGCGTCTCGTGCGAGAAGACCAGCGTATGGTCCGCATTCAGCGCGATCGGCGACACCGCGCTGTCAGTCAGCGCGATCAGACGCGAGCCCTGCCGTATGGCGGCCTCGGCGACCCGTACCGCTTCGGTCGAATAGGGCGCGAAGCTGATCACGACCGTCGCGTGCCGTTTATCGATGCCGCGCAACTGCATTTCCAGCGTGCCGGCTTCCGCCGAGATCAGGCTGACTGACGAGCGGAACAGCCGGTAGCCGTAGACGAGCCCGAACGCGACCGGAAAGCACGAACGAAATCCCGCTACATGCACGTGCGGCGCCTTGCGGATCAGCTTCGCCGCGTCAGCGACGAGCGCTGTGTTGTGCGCAACGGTGGTGTCGAGGTTGTGCGCCTGCGCAAGTGCCAGCTCGTGGGTCAAACGGTTGCCAGAGCCGCCTTTGACCAGCGTGCGTGCCTTCGCGCTCAGCGGTTCGGGCCGGGTCCGCAGACGGCTGACGAAGATTTCCCGCAGCTCGTTCCAGCCGGGAAAGCCGAGAGACTGCGCAAGCCGCACCATGGCGGCCGGCTGCACGCTGGCGCGTTCGGCGACCTTGCGCATCGATAGCACCGCGACTTCGTCCGGGTTGTCGAGCAAAAAAGCCGCCGCAAGCTGAAATTGCGGGCTCAGTTCGGGAAAGTTCTCGCGAATGATCGCTGCGAGCTCGTCGAAGGTCTGGGTCACCGGGTGCCTTTCGTGGTTTTGCAGATGGCGCGCGACGGCAGGACCGCGGGCAGGGCTGCGGCGTTGCCGCGCTGTTGTCGCGCCGCGACTGCGTCGCCGTTGCGACACAGGAGTCCATCCGCCGGCGCTATTTAACCACGAGCCAAGCGAAGCCCGGGACAGCGGCGAACCCTGAGCGGGCCGCCGCCGGGTGGAAGGTTCAGCCGCGCGGCTTGGACAGTTGCGCGGCGGTATCGGTCGCGCCCATGCGCGCGGCCGCATCGGCGGCGGAGTTGCCGCCCGCATCGCGCGCCTGAGGGTTCGCGCCGCGTGCAATCAGCAGATCGACAATGTCGGTGCGGTTGAACATCGCGGCCACCATCAGCGCGGTACGGCCGTCCGGCGACGCGCCTTCGACATCCGCGCCATGATCGAGCAGGACCTCGATGATCGATTTGTACCCTTTGAATGCGGCGCCGGCGAGCGGTGTCTGCCCGTTGTTGTTGCGCAAGTTCGCGTCCGCGCCCTGTTCGAGCAGCGTGCGCACCGCGTCTTCATGGCCGTGATACGCGGCGAGCATCAGGAGGCTGTCGCCCTTTTCGTTGCGCAGGTTCGGCGGCACGCCTTTCTCAAGCACCGCGGCGAGCATCGTTGCATCGCCGCGTCTTGCCAGTTCGAACACTTCGTGCGCGAGTTCAAGCAGTTGCGGGTCGATATCGTCGGACGGTTGCTGCGCCTGGGTCGGCTTCTGGATGTCGGTCATCGCGGACTCCTCGTGATGGGGCGGGCTGCGCCGGCATGCTGTTGCGGCATTGACCGGCGTCGCGGGATCGTCAAGCATAGCGCGTATCGCTTGACGACGTGCAATCGCAGTACTGTAGGTCCGGATCGTGCTACTTCACGTTGACGCAATGTGACGCAATGTGACGCAATGGGTCGACTCGAATAAACCTCTATCAGATGCCGATGCGCTGCGAGGGCGGTCATCATGACGGCTGTGCGTAACGAAGCCCCACGTTTTGCCACCCCCGCGCGGGTTCGCGGTGTTGCGCTCATCATCGGCATCGCATGGGCCGCGCTGTTCATTGGCACCGATGCACGGGCGGCCGATACCGATACCGACACGACGAAGTCCATCGCGGTGATGGACTGTGCGCTGATCGACGACAACGCCGCGTACAACGACACGGCCACGGTGCAGCAGGACGCGGCGCGCATACGCATGGTGAGCGACGCACTGCGCAGCGAGTTGAACAGGCGCGCGTTGTATCGCGTGACTGACAACGCACCGGCCGGTGCATTGATCGCCAGGCTTCAGGCGTCGCAGAACCTGAACGCGTGCAACGGCTGCGAACTGGAGATTGGCCGCAAGCTCAACGTCGAGCGTGTCGGGGTGTGCTGGGTGCAGAAGATCAGCAATCTGATCCTCAACATCAATTTGCGCATCGAGGACGTCGCGACTGGACAAACGGTGTTTCAGCGTTCGGTGGACATGCGTGGCAATACGGATCGCTCATGGCGTCGCGGCGCGACTGCGCTGGTCGATCTGCTCGCCGGGAGTCGCGACGTTGCGCATTGAAGTGTCGCGCTGTGGTTCACATTCGCGACAAAGCGTGGGCGCACAGGCTGGCAAAAACGAAGCAGACCGTTCGTAAAAGTATTATCACAGGCCGCGGCGAGCCGCGTCGTCGAATAGCTGTCTGAACTGTTCGCGCTGTTCGTCGGTCAGATGCGCCGCGCCAGCGGGCATCGCGAGCACGACATGTAGCCTGAGTTCGCCCTGGTTGCCTGACGCGTCGGACAGTCCATGTGACGCAAGCCGGATCACGCTGCCTTGCGCGGCGTTCGGCGAAATCGCGATGCGCAGGTCGCGGCCGAGCAGATGCGTTTCGAACGGACCGCCCAGCGTCGCGGTCACGAAATCGACGTTCAGTTCGCCGATCAGATTGAGCCCGTCGCGCTGGATATCGGACCCGCACAGAATGACCACCGAAAGGATTGCGTCGCCCGCCGGGCCGCCATTCGACCCGGGGAATCCGCCGCCGGTCACCGTTAGTTGCTGGCCGTCCCAGGCGCCGGCGGGCACGGCGACCTGATCGGTTTTCCAGTAGCTTTCCGAGCCGGTGTTCTGACACGCGGCGCAGCGGTTGACGTTCGCGCGTCCGCTGCCGCCACAACTGCCGCAACGCGTACCGTGTGCGGTTTTGCCTTGTCCTTCGCAGTCCGGGCAGCGCCCGGGGTTGAAACGCGCACTCATGCCGCGGCATTGCTTGCAGGGCGCGGTTATCTGGTAACTGGTCGGCACATGGCCGCCGTTCAGAGCGGCTTCGAGCGGCACATAGAGCTTGTCGTGCCGGTTTGCGCCGCGTAGCGGCGGCCCTTCTTCGCCGGAGCGGTACGCATGCCAGCGATTCGCCGCCGCCGACCACGGCTTGCGCGCATCGCGCTCGTCCGAGCGATGCGACTGCGGCTGGCGCGTCTGCGCATGGCGGCTTGCTTCCTGTGTGCCGGACGGCCCATGCGGCGTCGGCGCGCGCGCGCCGGTCAGCACCTCGAACGCTTCCTGAATCCGCTTGAAGATGGGCTCGACATTCGACTCGCGGCCCTTGTTCCGGTCGGGATGGTACTTCGCTCGCAGGCGTCGATACGCCCGCTTGATCTCTTCCTGCGATGCGGTTTCAGGCAGATTGAGCTGTTTGTAGTATTCCCCGATGCTCACGCGTTGTTTCCGTCGACTTGGCAAGCCGCAAGTCTATCAAGTGAAACGATTGCGCCGTTGGCAAAATGATTGGGTTGACCTGTACGCCGTGCGGCGCGAAGGCCGGGGGGAACTCCGGTTCGCGCTGTCTTTCTCACGGGATTCATCCGCAAGACTGTCGCTGGACAGGACTGTCGCGCACGACAAGGAGGCTTGCAATGACGAATCTGGCAGGAAAGGTGGCGCTTGTGACGGGCGGGAGCCGCGGTATCGGTAAGGCGATCGCGCTTGCGTATGCAAAATGCGGCATGTCGGTCGCGCTGACGTACAAGGACGCCGCAGCGCCGGCTCGCGAAACGGTCGAGCAGATCGAAGCGAGCGGAGCGAAAGCGATCGCGATTCAGGTCGACGTGCGCGATGCGGTTGGCATCAAAAAGATGGCCGATCGCGCGCGCCACGCGTTCGGCAAGATCGACGTGCTCGTGAACAACGCGGGCATCGGCCACGCAAAGCCGTGGCATCAGCTCACCGTCGACGACTGGAACATGACCATCACGACGAACCTCACGTCGGCATTTCTTGCTACGCAGGAGGTCGCGCCGGAAATGGTGTCGCGCGGGTGGGGACGCCTGATCATGCTGTCGTCGGTTGCCGCGCAGACGGGCGGTGTGATCGGTCCGCACTATGCGGCATCGAAGGCGGGCATGATCGGTCTCGCGCACAGCTATGCCACGCTGCTTGCGAAGACCGGCGTGACATCGAATGCGATTGCGCCGGCGCTGATCGAGACCGATATGGTTAGCGGCAATCCCAACATCAAAAAGGACGTGATTCCGGTCGGTCGCTTAGGCGACGTCGATGAAGTGGCGGATATCGCGGTGCTGCTCGCGAACAACGGCTATATCAACGGCCAGACAATCAATGTGAATGGCGGCTGGTACATGAGCAGCTAGACGGCCTCGTCACCTCGCAGCGCAACGTGAAGTACGCGATCGTGCTTCGCTCACTGCTCCATCACGGCCAGTGTGACTGTTTACAACAGTGTGCGCGTGTTCCTGGACAGCCTCTTGCCGGCCTGGTAACCTGGCGTCTGTGTGATTTGCAGGCAGACGGAGAACCACGATGACAAGCATGTCGAATTCGCGCGAATCGAATGCGGCCGCGCGCTATGTGCGCGCGACCCGAGACGTCGAGCAGGCGTTCAGGCTGGTGCGCGGAGAGGTTGACGGCGAGTTGCCGATCAGCCACTCCGACGCGGTGTCGCGCCTCGAGCGGGCGCTCGAGGAATTGACCGAAGCGGAGCAACTGTTCGACGCATTGACGCGGGGTCCGCGCAGCGCGCACTGACCCGTCATGTGTAGGGGCGGCGCCGCGCCGGCCGCGTTACGCTTGCGCGCGCTGGCGAGTGGGCGCGGCATCGATAGCATCGAACACGCGTCCGAAGAAGCCGTCGGCGGCGGCCGGATTCAGCCAGCGCACCACCGCTGCGATCCGGCGTTCGGGCTCTATCCACGTGAAGGAACTGCCCGCCCCGACGCCGAAATAGCTCGACGCCGGCACGCTCGGGAATATCTTTCGATGGGTGTTGAGCCACACCAGATACCCATAGAACGGCGCAATCGCACAAGGCGTGCGCATCTGTGCAATCCATTCGCTTGAAGCGCAGCCTGCTCGATGCGGAGCGCGTGACCGAGGAGATCCGCGGGCTGGGCAACGGTGGCCGCGCGACGATACGCGTCGCCAGTTCCGAGGGCGTGGCGCCGCACTTCTTGCCGCAGGTGTTCGCGCGTTTTCTGATGACGTATCCGGCCACGCATTTCCAGCTCGATGTGTCAGGGCCTGCGTTGCGACGCAACGCGTACGTGAGGGCACCGCGGACATCGCCGTGTGCTTCAGCATCGCGCCGGAAAAGGATATCAACGTGCTGGTCTCACAGCGCGCGCCGATCTTCGCACTGGTAAGAAGCGATCATCCGTTCGCCTCGCGCGAGTCGGTGTCGCTTGCAGACCTGGCCGCATGGCCGCTCGCGATCGATCATCAGGGCGTGACGATCCGGCAGTTATTTGATATTTCGTGCAGCCTCGAAGGGCTCGTATTCGAGCCGGTATTCGTCAGCAACTATCATGCGGCGCTGCAAAGCTTCGTGCGACTGACCGATGCCGTCACCTTGACGGGCTACCTGACCGTGCGCAGCCGGTTGACGCCGGACGGACTTGCCGCGGTGCCGATCGTCAATCCGGAGCTGCATCAACGCACGCTGCAAGTCCAGACAATGGCGGGCCGTACGCTGTCGCAGACCCTGCAGGCGTTTGTCGAATTGCTGACCGGCGCGATACACGACCCGGCATTGCTCGACTGAATCTGCTGCGCCCCGATCCGCTTTTGCTATCACCCCATCCAATACGCGGATTGTTCCCACATCGCGTGCCGCCTTATATTGACCGGAACCGGACCCGGCAATAAGCCGAACAGAATCGGCAATAACGATAACGGCGCGTGCACTGTCGCGCGCTGTACAGGAGCGCACACGATGAATCAGATCGATCTGGAGGGCCGCGTCGTCGTCATTACCGGCGGAGCACGCGGCATTGGCTACGCGGTCGCGCAACGCGCACTGCGTTCAGGCGCGCAAGTCGCGCTGTGGGACATCGACGCCGAGCGGCTCGAGCGCAGCAGGAAAGAACTCGGGGAATTGGGCACGGTTTCGGCGAGCACCGTCGAATTGACCGACGAAGCGTCCATCGACAAGGCGGTCGCCGCAGCCGTCGCCGCGCACGGCGCAATCCATGTGCTGATCAATTGCGCGGGCATCACCGGCGGCAACGGCACGACCTGGGAACTGGCGCCGGACGTGTGGCGCCGCGTGATCGACGTGAATCTGATCGGCCCGTATCTGACGTGCCGCGCAATCGTGCCGCTGATGATCAAACAGAATTACGGCCGCATCGTCAATATCGCGTCGGTGGCAGGCAAGGAAGGCAACCCGAACGCGTCGCACTACAGCGCATCGAAGGCGGGACTGATCGGCCTGACCAAATCGCTCGGCAAGGAACTCGCGACAAAGAACATTCTCGTCAACGCGGTCACGCCCGCGGCGGCGAAGACTGAAATCTTCGATTCGATGAAGCAGGAGCATATCGACTACATGCTGTCGAAGATCCCGATGAACCGCTTCCTGCTGCCCGAAGAAGCCGCGTCGATGATCCTCTGGCTGTCATCGGAAGACTGCGCGTTCAGCACCGGCGCGGTATTCGATCTGTCCGGCGGACGCGCGACGTACTGATCGGCTTACCGGTCCTACCCAAAAAAGCGCGGCTGCCCAGCACGTCCATTCGTGTCCGGGTCGTTGCGTGCACAACTGCACAACCGCACAACAAAACGGAGCCTTTGAACATGGCGATGCCTACTATCCGGCACGTGCGTGCCTTCGTCGTCCGCGGCGGCGGCGCTGACTATCACGATCAGGCCGGTGGCCATTGGATTGACGACCATATCGCGACGCCGATGGCGCGTTACCCCGAGTACCGGCAAAGCCGGCAGTCGTTCGGCATCAACGTGCTCGGCACGCTGGTGGTCGAGATCGAAGCGAGCGACGGCACCGTCGGTTTTGCGGTAACGACCGGCGGCGAGATTGGCGCGTTTATCGTCGAACGGCATCTCGCGCGTTTTCTTGAAGGTCAGCTCGTGACCGACATCGAGAAAATGTGGGATCAGATGTACTTCTCGACGCTTTACTACGGCCGCAAGGGTATCGTGCTCAATACGATCTCCGGCGTCGATCTGGCGTTGTGGGATCTGCTCGCGAAAGTGCGTAAGGAGCCGGTGTACCAACTATTGGGTGGGCCGGTGCGCGACGAATTGATGTTCTATGCGACTGGCGCGCGGCCGGATCTCGCCAAGGGCATGGGCTTTATCGGCGGCAAACTGCCGCTGCAGCACGGCCCCGCTGAAGGCGAAGCCGGCCTGAAGCAGAACATCGAGCGGCTGGCCGACATGCGCAGCCGCGTCGGCGACGACTTCTGGTTGATGTACGACTGCTGGATGAGCCTCGACGTCACCTACGCGACCAGGCTCGCGAAAGCCGCGCACGAATACGGTCTGAAATGGCTCGAGGAAGCCTTGCCGCCCGATGACTACTGGGGTTACGCCGAACTGCGCCGCAACGTTCCACGCGGCATGATGGTGTCCACCGGCGAACATGAAGCGACGCGCTGGGGTTTCCGGATGCTGCTCGAAATGCAATGCTGCGATCTGATCCAGCCGGATGTCGGCTGGTGCGGCGGCATCACCGAGCTGATCAAGATCTCGGCGCTCGCCGATGCGCATAACGTGATGGTCGTGCCGCATGGGTCATCGGTGTACAGCTATCACTTCGTCGTGACGCGGCACAACTCGCCATTCTCCGAGTTCCTGATGATGGCGCCGAAAGCCGACCAGGTGGTGCCGATGTTCACGCCGCTGCTGCTCGACGAGCCGGTGCCCGTCAATGGCCGGTTGAAGGTGCCGGATACGCCGGGCTTCGGCGTGCGTCTGAACCCGGAATGCGCGCTGGTGCGGCCTTATCCGCATTAACCGCGCCGCATTAACCGCGCCGCATTAACCGCGCCGCATTAACCGCGCGCAGTTGGGGCCGCGCATAGGTAGCGTGCGCAACGCATCATGATTGCGCGCGCATCGAAGTCAGCAAAACGAAGGAGACGCTTGTGCTGCTGAAAGACAAGGCGGTGATCGTGACGGGCGGCTCGCGCGGCATCGGCCGTGCGATCGCGGTTGCATGCGCGAAGGAAGGTGCGGATGTCGCGATCAATTACTGGGGTGACAACGATGCGTCGTATGGCCGACGCTCGGCGGTCGGGGAAGTGATCGACGAAATCGAAGCGCTCGGACGCCGCGTGATCGCGGTTGAAGGCAATGTCGCCGAGCGGGCGACCGGAGCGGAACTCGTGCGCCGCACGGTCGCCGCGTTCGGCAAAGTCGATGTGCTCGCGAGCAATGCGGGCATCTGTCCGTTCCACGCCTTTCTCGATATGCCGGCCGACGTGCTTGAAACCACCGTCGCGGTGAACCTGAACGGCGCGTTCTATGTGACGCAGGCTGCCGCGCAGCAGATGAAGGCGCAGGGCACCGGCGGTGCGATCGTCGCGACGAGTTCGATCAGCGCGCTGGTCGGCGGCGGCATGCAGACGCACTACACACCGACCAAGGCCGGCGTTCATTCGCTGATGCAATCATGCGCGCTTGCGCTGGGTCCGTACGGTATTCGATGCAACTCGGTGATGCCCGGCACGATCGCAACCGATCTGAACGCGGAGGACCTCGCCGACGAAGCGAAGAAGGCGTACTTCGAAAAGCGCATTCCGCTCGGGCGTTTGGGTCGTCCCGATGACGTCGCGGATTGTGTGGTGTTTCTCGCATCGGACCGGGCCCGCTATGTGACGGGTGCGGCATTGCTTGTTGATGGCGGTTTGTTCGTGAATCTGCAATGAGGCCGCTGAATGCAGCGGCTGAATGGCGGTCAAGAAGGCGTGGCGGCCAATACGGCGTTCAGTGTGAAGGCACGGTCCGCCACGCCTGCGTCGCGTCGGTGGGCGCCGGCGTATCGCGTTTTAGCGAAAGCGAATGCTGACGCAGCAATTCGACGAAGCGTTCGGCCGGCTCGGCAAGTGGTTCTTCCTTGCGCGTCAGAATGCCGAAACCCGCGAGGCTTTTGCCGATTTCGACCGGCAACGCGACCAGCAGTTTGCCGCGCACGTGATCGCGCACGACCGATTCGGGCAGCATCGCGACCGCATCGTAGTTTTCGAGCAGTTGCAGCGTCGCGAAGATCGACGCGCATTCGGTGAGATTCGCGGGCGTCGTGAGGCCCGCTCGTGCGAGCTCTTCTTCGAACAGCACGCGTGCCGGGCTGGTAATCGGCTGCGCGACCCATGGCCAGTCGATCAACTCGGGCAGCGTGAGGGCCGTGCGCCGTACCAGCGGATGCACCGCGCGCACGACCAGCAGCAGCGTCTCGCGCGCCAGCGGCTCAAAGCTGAAATCGTTGTGCTGCAGCGGATTCGTCAGGCGCCCGAGTGCGAGGTCGATTTCGCGGCGGTGCAGCAGTTGCACGACCTGGTCGCTGGTTTCACCGAGGATGCAGACGTTCAGCAACGGCCGCTCGGTTTTCAGCGCAGCCACCGCCATCGCGAGCAGATCGGGCGCCGCGCCCATGATCGCACCGACCGTCAACTGGCCATGGCCGCCTTTGCGCTTCACCTCGAGGTCGTTGGCGAAGCGCGTGAGTTCCGCCAGCGCGCGACGCGCATAGGCCAGGGTGACGACGCCAAGCGGGGTGGGCTGCATGCCGCGCGCGTTGCGCTCGAACAGCAGAAAGCCGAGCGCTTCCTCGATGTCGCCGAGCATCCGGCTCGCGCTTGGCTGCGCGACATTGATCGCATCGGCGGCCTGATGGACGTTGCGCGTGTCGTCGAGCGCGACGAGCAGCGCAAGATGTTTGAACTTGAGCCGGTTGATCAGGGCGACGGTGGCGGCGTTCTGGCTCATGGTCTGTGCGATTCGGTTTCGGTATCGCCCCATCCAAACTACGGATTGTGAGGCTATCGACGCCCGAATTATAGTCGTTGCATACGCGCGACCGCGAAAGCGCCCGGCAAACCGCCGCACACAGCAAGAAAACCAGGTCCGGCACGAAAGAGGACGGGAGACAACGCGACATGGAGACAATCGCTTTCCGGATGGTGCTCAACCCCGGCATGCGCGACGAATACGAACGCCGCCACGCGCAGATCTGGCCGGAGCTGGTTGATGCATTGCATCATGCCGGCGTGCATGACTATTCGATCTTCTATGATGACGCAACGCACCATCTGTTCGCCGTGCTCACGCGCACCGACGATCACACCATGGACCAGTTGCCGCATCTCGACGTGATGCGCAAATGGTGGGATTACATGGCGGACATCATGCAGACCGCCGCGGATCACACGCCGCTTCAGCAGCCTCTCGCACGGGTCTTCGCATTGCCCGTTGCCCAACATAACAAGTGACCTGACGACGCTTAACGAACCAAGGACGCTCCATGCAAGTGGTCGACCCGCACATTCATCTGTGGGACCTGAAGACGCATCACTATCCGTGGCTCGCGAACCCCGGCGTGTCGTTCGTCGGCGACGCGCGCGACCTGCGGCACGACTATCTGCTCGCTGACCTGTTGGCGGATGCGCAGCCGATCGAAGTGTTGAAAGTGGTACACGTCGAAGCGAATCACGATCCGGCTGACCCGGTGGAAGAAACGCGCTGGCTGCAGCGGATCGCCGACGATCCGGCGTCGCGCCGCATGCCGAACGGGGTCGTCGCATGGGTGGACTTGTCGTTGCCCAATGCGCAGGAAATTCTGGAAGGCCATGCCGCGTTCGCTAACACGCGCGGCGTGCGGCAGATCCTGAATGTTCACGAGAACGGCTTGTACGACTACATCGGCCGCCATCTGATGCGGGACACGACATGGCGTGCGAACTTCGCGCTGCTGCGCCGCCACCAGATGTCGTTCGATCTGCAGTTGTATCCGTCGCAAATGGACGAGGCCGCGGCGCTCGCGCGCGACCATGCGGACACGCAGTTCATCGTGAATCACACCGGCATGTTTGTCGACCGCGACAGCGTGGCGGGCTATCGCGTGTGGCGCGACGGCATGCGCCAGCTCGCCGGCTGTGCGAACGTCGCGGTGAAGATCAGCGGCCTCGCGATGTTCGATCATCGCTGGACGGTCGAAAGCTTGCGGCCGTATGTGCTCGAAACGATCGATACGTTTGGTGTCGAACGCGCGATGTTCGCATCGAATTTTCCGGTTGACCGGCAGTTCGGTTCGTATGCGGATATGTGGAATGCTTATGCGTCGATTGTCGCCGGCGCGAGCGACGCGGAACAATCCGCGCTGTTCGTGCGCAATGCAGAGCGGCTCTATCGCATCTGAACACGCTTCGAACGGGTGACCGTAACGGCCCCGTCACAACGCGGCACGCATGATGCCGCTTGCTGGAGGAGACACGCAGTGCAGCAACACACCGACGCGGTGCCGAGGCTGGAACTGAAGCACGCGAGCAAGTCGTTCGGTCGCGTTCGCGCGCTTGCCAATGGCGAACTCGTGTTATGGCCCGGCGAAGTGCACGCGCTGCTCGGCGAAAACGGCGCGGGCAAGTCGACGCTCGTGAAGATTCTCGCCGGCGTGCATCAGCCCGACACGGGCGAACTCCACGTAGACGGCACGCCGCGTCGCTTTGCGACGCCGGCCGAAGCGCGTGACGCGGGCCTCGCCGTGATCTATCAGGAACCGACGCTGTTCTTCGATCTGTCGATTGCGGAGAACATCTATATGGGACGTCAGCCGGTGGACCGCGTCGGCCGCATTCAATACGATGCGATGCGCGATGAGGTCAACGGTCTGCTCGCGTCGCTCGGCGTTGACCTGCGTGCGGACCAGTTGGTGCGTGGGCTGTCGATCGCGGACCAGCAGGTGATCGAAATCGCGAAAGCGCTGTCGTTGAACGCGCGCGTGCTGATCATGGACGAGCCGACTGCCGCGTTGTCGCTGCCGGAAGTCGAGCGGCTCTTCGCGATCGTGCGCAAGCTGCGCGAACGCGACGTGGCTATCCTGTTTATCACGCACCGGCTCGACGAGGTGTTCGCATTGACGCAGCACGTGACGATCATGCGTGACGGCGCGAAGGTGTTCGATGCGCCGACATCGGCACTGACCACCGACGCGATTGTCGCGAAGATGGTGGGCCGCGACCTCGAAACGTTTTATCCGAAAGCGGACGTGACGCCAGGCGCGGTGCGGCTCTCCGTGCGCGGCCTGACGCGCATCGGCGTATTCAAGGACATCTCGTTCGATGTCCGCGCGGGTGAAATCGTCGCGCTTGCGGGGCTGGTCGGCGCGGGGCGCAGCGAAGTGGCCCGCGCGATCTTCGGCATCGACGCGTACGACGCAGGCGAAGTTCGCATCGGCGACAAGCGCCTCACACCAGGGCGTCCGGCCGCGGCGGTGCGCGCGGGCCTGGCGCTGGTGCCGGAAGACCGTCGCCAGCAAGGGCTGGCGCTCGAGCTCAGCATCGCGCGCAATGCGTCGATGACGGTGCTCGGGCGCCTTGTGCGGCACGGGCTGATCTTCGCGCGCAGCGAGACGCAGCTTGCTGCGCAGTGGGGTGCGCGGCTGCGGCTCAAGGCCGATGACCCAAGCGCGGCGGCGGGCACGCTGTCCGGCGGCAACCAGCAGAAAGTGGTGCTCGGCAAGTGGCTCGCGACGAACCCGAATGTGTTGATCATCGACGAGCCCACGCGCGGGATCGATGTCGGCGCGAAAGCCGAGGTCTATGGCGCGCTGTCGGAACTGGTGCAAAACGGCATGGCGGTGCTGATGATTTCAAGCGAACTGCCGGAAGTGCTCGGCATGGCTGACCGCGTGCTGGTGATGCACGAAGGACGCATCAGCGCGGAAATCTCGCGCGCCGATGCGAGCGAGGAACGGATCATGAACGCGGCGCTCGGGCAGGGCCCCGCGCCCTGGGGGCATGCCGCATGATGCGCCATTCGTCGACCCATGCCGCGCCGGTTCACGCGCCGGCCGAAAAGCGGGCCGTGCCGCGCGCGGGCAGCCTCGTTGCGGCGATTGCGAAGAGCCGCGAAACGACGCTCTTTATCGTGTTGCTGTTGCTGATTGTGGGCACCGCGCTCGCGCGGCCGCAATTCCTGAATCTGCAAAATCTGCGCGACGTGTTGCTGAACGTGTCGATTATCAGCTTGCTGACCGCCGGGATGACGGTCGTGATCCTGATGCGGCATATCGATCTCTCGGTGGGCTCGACAGTCGGTATTAGCGCCTACGCAGTCGGCAGCCTGTATGTCGCGTTCCCGCATATGCCGGTGCTGATCGCGCTGGCGGCGGGTCTCGCGATCGGCCTTGTCGCGGGCGGCATCAATGCGCTGCTGGTCGCGGTCGGCCGCGTGCCGTCGCTGGTCGCGACCTTATCGACGCTCTATATCTTCCGCGGCGCGGACTACGCATGGGTGCATGGCGGGCAGATCAATGCGACGAGTCTGCCCGATGCGTTCTCACGCCTTGCGACCGGCGTCGCGTTCGGTATTCCTACGCTTGCGCTGATTGCCGCCGCCGTGTTGATCGCGCTCGGCGTGTACCTGAAGCATTTCCGCGGCGGCCGCGAGCATTACGCGATCGGGTCGAATCCGGAAGCGGCGCGGCTCGCCGGCGTCAACGTCGAGCGGCGCGTGATATCCGGCTTTCTGCTGTCGGGTGCGATCGCAGGCTTCGCGGGCGCGCTGTGGCTCGCGCGTTTCGGCACGGTCGATGCGAGCACCGCAAAGGGCATCGAACTGCAAGTGGTTGCCGCCGCGGTGGTCGGCAGCGTCGCGATTACCGGCGGCGTCGGCACGATTCTCGGCGCAACGCTCGGTGCGCTCGTGCTCGGTGTGATCAGCATCGCGCTCGTCGTGCTGCACGTGTCGCCGTTCTGGGAGCAGGCGATCGAAGGCGCGCTGATCGTTGCCGCGATCGCCGCCGACACCTTGCTCGCCCGCTCCGTCGCCAAACGCATGATGAGGAAACGCGACCATGGCTAAACCCGATTCCGCGCTGCTCACGCGCAAGCGCGCAACGCCGCTGCGCTGGGAAACGCTGCTTGTGATCGTGCTCCTGCTGTCGCTTGGGCTCGGCCGTGTGCTTTCGCCCGTGTTTCTGACCGGTGCGAATCTGTCGAACGTGCTGGCCGATCTGACCGAGATCGCGTTGATGGCGCTGCCGATGACGCTGATTATCGTGGCCGCCGAGATCGACCTGTCGGTCGCATCGGTGCTCGGCGCATCGAGCGCGCTGATGGGCGTGTTGTGGCACATGGGGCTGCCGATGCCTGCGGTGATTGTGCTGGTGATGCTGTTCGGCATGCTCGCCGGGTTGCTGAACGGCCTCGTGATCGTCAAGCTGAATCTGCCTTCGCTCGCGGTGACGATCGGTACGCTCGCGCTGTTTCGCGGTCTTGCCTACGTCCTGCTCGGCGACCAGGCGGTCGCGGACTTTCCAGCTGGCTATACGGCGTTCGGCATGAACACGCTGGGCGCAAGCTTTATCCCGTTGCCGTTTGTGATTGTCATCGTGTGCGCGGTGCTGTTTACCGTGCTGCTGCAAGCCACCGCGTTCGGTCGCAGCCTCTATGCGATCGGCGCAAACCCGACGGCGGCGGCGTTTTCCGGCCTCGAGGTCGCGAAGATCCGGATCACGACGTTCGTCCTGTCGGGTGCGATGAGCGCGCTTGCCGGCATCGTCTATACGCTGCGCTTTACGAGCGCACGCGGCGACAACGGCGAAGGCTTCGAACTGTCGGTGATCGCCGCCGTGCTGTTTGGCGGCGTCAGCATTTTCGGCGGACGAGGATCGATGATCGGCGTGCTGCTGTCGCTGCTGATCATCGGCGTATTGAAGAACGCGCTGACGCTCGACGACGTATCCAGCGAAACGCTGACGATCGTCACCGGCGCATTGCTGCTCGCGTCGGTGCTGATTCCGAACCTCGTTGCCCGCTGGCGTGCGATGCGCGACCGGCGCTACCTGGCGAAGTCCGCCGCTTGATGAATAACGCAAAAACCTGACCGATATCAACAACCCGGACCCAGCGGTCCGTCAATTCCAGCGAGGAGACACGCAATGCACAAACCTTTGCTTCACGCGAAAGCCGCGGCCACGCACATGGCCACGGCGGCGCTGCTATGCGCGGCGATGCTCGGCATCGCCAGCACCGCGCACGCGGCCGACCTCAAGAGCGGCTTGAAGATCGCCTTCGTGCCGAAGCAGATCAACAACCCGTACGAAGTGATCGCCGACGACGGCGGCATGGCCGCGATCAAGGATTTCAAGGGCGTGGGCAAGGTAGTCGGCCCGTCGGACGCGGGCGCGTCATCGCAGGTGTCGTACATCAATACGTTGATTACGCAACAGCAGGATGCGATCGTGATCGCCGCGAACGATGCGAACGCGCTGGTGCCTTACCTGAAGAAAGCGATGTCGCAAGGCATCAAGGTCGTGACGTTCGATTCGGACACCGCGCCCGAAGGACGGCAGCTGTTCGTCAACCAGGCGAACGCGGAAAGCATCGGCCGTGGCCAGATTCAGCTGGTGGCGAAGCTGATGGGCGGCGAGGGCGAGTTCGCGATTCTGTCGGCGACGCCGAATGCGACGAATCAGAACACGTGGATCAAATGGATGCAGGAGGAGCTGAAGAAGCCCGAGTATTCGAAGATGAAGCTCGTCAAGATCGCGTACGGCAATGATGACGACCAGAAGTCGTTTGTCGAGACGCAAGGCTTGCTGCAGGCCTATCCGAACCTGAAGGCGATCGTTGCGCCGACATCGGTCGGTATCGCGGCCGCAGCGCGCTACATTTCGACATCGTCGAGCAAGGGCAAAGTCGCGGTCACGGGACTCGGCACGCCGAACCAGATGCGTGCATTCGTGAAGAACGGCACGGTCAAGGCATTCCAGCTGTGGGACCCGGGTCAGCTTGGCTATCTCGCCGCGTATGCGGCGGCGAATCTCGCGTCAGGGACGATCACCGGCAAGGAGGGTGAGTCGTTCGAAGCCGGCAAGCTCGGCAAGCGCACGATCGGCGCGAACGGCGAGATTATCCTTGGACCGCCGACCACGTTCGATGCGAGCAATATCGATAACTTCAATTTCTGATGCACGCTAGCCGGCAGTCGTCGCGCTGACGAACGCCTGGACGCCATCAATAAGGGCCGCGCTGAATGTTGTGCGCGGCCCTTTCTTATCGAATAAGCCGGGTGATGTGCGCGTAGCGGATCATATCCGCGTTCGTCGTGATGCCAAGTTTGCGCATCGCATTGCTTTTCTGTGTGGCGATCGTGGAAACGGAACGGTGCAGGCGTGCAGCGATTTCCGTCAGCGACAGTCCGGCTCCGTACAGACGAATGACTTCAAGTTCCTTGCCCGTCAGCGACGAGCGATCGGCGAGGCCCGGCACCGACGGTCGCGGGCCGTCGAGAATCGCCTTTACCCCGGCGGACCGGTAACGCTTTCGATGCATCGCGACTTCTGCCACGGCTTCGGCGAATGTGCCGACGCTTTCGGATTTTGTGACGATCCCTGCGACGTTAATTTGTTCGAGTTCCTGAAGAATGTCGCGATTGCGGACCATCGTGAACACGAGGATCGGCGTGTCTGGATAAAGCCGCTTGAGTTGCCTCACGAGATGTAATCCGTCGCGATCGGCCTGCACGCCATGCATGAGCAGATCGGTGATGATCAGATGCCAGGGTCCGGTCTGCAATGCATCGAGTAGTTCCGCGCCCGATGCGACGCTTGCGGCGATCTGCATGCCGGCGATGCGGCTCAAGGTGGCGGCTGCTGCATGGCGAATGACCGGATGATCGTCGGCGACGGCAATGCGAATTTCGCATGGAGGCTGGTGTGATGAGAGGCACATACTGAATGCGGTACGCACACCGCAGCTTTCGTAACGTCCCGATTCTATCGTTCGATTGCTGCCGATGCAGCAAAGTGACGATATTTTACGGATCGCCCGTGAAGATTCGAAAGATTCTTATGGTGCGGGGGTATATCGATACGGATACTGCTGCCTGTCCGGTACGCCTTTCGGATGGTGTTTCCAGACACTTCTCAATTAACGAGGCTAAAAAATGCAAAAAATCGACCGTAACGCACTGACTCAAGCAAATGTCGCGGGTGGTTGCAATAAGCGGCAGTCCAGCACCGCTAGTGCTGCAACGGTGGTGGTAGTGAAGGTGGGCTAAACCATGCTAAAGATCGATCGTAGTGCATTGGTTCACGCGGGGATTGCCGGTGGTGCCAACAAAGGCGGCTCCAGCTCTGCTTCGGCGACCTCGGTGGTCGTGGTGCAGGTCGCCGCATCGTCGACGGCATCCCAGTCGTCGGGGCACTAAGCGTAAAGGCGAAGGCCGGCACGATCGCAAGGTCGCGGCGAATACTTGAGGTGCGCGAGTATCCGCTGCGGCCGCGTCGTTTTGCTGAGCGTCAAGTCGATGAATATCCGTCACTTCTTCTGGCGCAATCTGTCGCGTGCTCTGCGACAGATTGCGGCATGGCGCTACCGGATTCGCGCACGCCTGTTGTGTCGCATGTCGCTGCGCACGATCGAGTGGCTGGCGCTGGCCGGATGGGCAATGCGCAGCACGATTGACGCGCGCGCACGCTGGGTGGGCATCGAACGATGGGAAACCGGTCGTGACGTGCTGCAACTGAAATCGCTGAAGCGGCGCGACGTCCTGATCGGCGCGCGTCTCGAAAGGCTGATTGATCAGCGGCTGCACTTCGGCCGGCAGCTGCATCGTGCCGAAGCATGGCCCGATCTTCAGGCGGTCGCCGCGACGATTGCGCAACGGGTTGCCGAACTGAAAGCGCAGGCGGTATCCCGGCCGGTGATCGTCGCGCCGTTTCACTACGTGTCGCAATACGCGAACATCTATGTGGTCGACGAATTGCGCAAGCGGCTCGGGCTCGAGTCGATCGGCGTCGTGTCCGGTGTGCCGCGCAATCTGTATGGCGACGACGACGCGTTGATCCCGGCGATTGAAGTGTTGCATACGTACGGCGGCGAGAACCGCAACGGCCTCGGGCTGCGCGTGATTCGGTCGCTGCGGCGCAATGGCGTGGTCGTGCTGTTTGCGGATGTGCCGCCGTACACGCTGATGCGTTTTCCGATGGAAACAGTGGGCGTCACGATGTTTGGCCGGGCGGCACGGATTCATCACGGCGTGTTTCGCCTCGGTGCGCCTGTCGACGCGTGGCTGTTGCCGTTCTATTTGCGCTTCGAACGAGGGCGCTTCGGCGCGCAGCTATGCGATGCGATCCCGCTCGCCGCCGAGAACGCGCCGCAACGGGTCGCGGATTGCATCGAACGTGCGTTGACCGATAACTTCGCCCGCTCGCTCGTTACGGGTCATTCGTCGATCTACGCCTTTTCTCCATCCCGCTGAACCACATTGCGCTGGGCCTATAGCGACGTTTTCTCAGACCTTCATATGCCTGCCGCAGCGGGCTTTTGCCATTACTGCAATGGATCCAACCAATCTGCCCCAGTTTCGCGACATCCCGTGGCGATGGATTGCGTATGCGACGTCTGCCCTGCTTGGGGCGGCAATTGTCTTCGCGTTCAACCATCAGATCGAAATCAAACAGGACGTACCGTGCGAAATCATATCGTCGTCCGAGTTGAAGATTCGCGGCATCAGCGGACTCGTGACGTCGATCTACGTGCAACCGGCCGCGCAGGTTGCGCAGGGCGCTCCGCTTTTCAGGCTGCAGCGCGACCTGTCGCTCGCGAGCGACGGCCGCCAGCGCCTGGATTTCGATACACGAATGCGCGACGAACAGCTCGCGGCCGCCGACACGCAATGGGCGCAGCGCAAGATCCAGTTGCATGCGCAACTGGACGGCGCCCGGGCGACGGAGGCAAGCAGGCGCGCCGAACTGGCCGCGCTCGACGAACAGATCGCGGAGGCCCGCGCGCTTGCGGCAGGGGCCGAGCGCAAGCTGCAACGGCTCGAGTCGGCGGCCGGGCTTGTGACGGCAAATCGCGTCGAGGATGCCAGCACCGAAGTGCATCAGGCGCGGGCGAACGTCGCGCAGAGCACGGCGCGGCGTGCACAGCTAGTGGGTGAGATCGGCGCGTCGCGCAATACGCGAGCCGATCTCGAAGCGCAATTGAAGGAACTGGACGCGCGCCACGCGCGCGACGCGCAGGATATCCGGCTGCGCTTTGAACAGTCGCGCCAGGACACCACGATTTCCGCGCCGAAGGCGGGGGTGATCACGTTTTCGAGTCTCGTACCGGGGCGCATGCTCGCGCCCGAAGACGTCGCGCTGGTGATGGCGACCTGCGACGATCGCCGCCTGCGTGCCGCACTGCTGATTCCGTCGCGGCGCCGCGGTTTCGTGCGGATCGGGCAGACGGTGCGGCTCAAGTTCGATGCGTTTCCGTACGCAAAATTCGGGACTTACGAAGCGCGTATCGATGCGCTGTCCGATACGACCGTGGACGCACCTGCGAGGCCGGACAGCAATCAGAAAGAGCCCGGCAAGCCGGCCGGTGACAGCTATATGGCGTGGGCGACGCTGCACGGCCGCACGTTCGATTTCGAAGGGCAGCACTTCGACATCCTGCCCGGCATGCGCGCGATGGCCAGCATTGTCGTCGAGCGAAGAACGATTGCCGAATGGGTCCTCGCGCCTCTGTTCCGCGTGTGGAGGGGCTGAGCGTGCGCGTGATCTACCAGAACGAAGTGGCCGAATGCGGCTATGCGTGCCTTGCGATGGTGCTGTCTCATCTCGGCCGTGCGACCGAAGTGCGTGAGCTGTCCGCGTACCGTCCGATTTCGGCGAACGGCCTGTCGTTAATGGACCTGTACGACGTTGCCGTCGAGTTCGGTCTTGCGGTGCAGGCTTACCGGTTCGACGCGGCGGCGGATCTGCATTCGATTGCGTCCGGCTCGATCCTGCACTTCGGCGGTGCGCATTTCGTGGTGTTCGAGAAATCCGGCCGTGGCTATGTGCAGGTGATCGATCCTGCCACCGGCAGAAGACGTATCTCAATCGATACATTTATCGCGAGCATCTCGGGCTATCTGCTCGAATGCGCACCGACGCCGACCCTGCCGCGCATCCGCGCGAAGTCGCGCGTTCCGGCGGCGCTTGCGCGCGTGCGGGCGCTTAACCCGTTGCTCAGACAACAGCTCGCGAAGGTGCTATTCGTCGCGCTCGGCAGCCAGTTCGCGATTCTGGCGATGCCGTATCTTGGGAACCTCGTGCTCGACTATGTCGTGGCGGCCGACAATCTGAACTTGCTGAACGTGCTGGTGCTGACGTTCGCCAGCATTTTCGCGGCCGGCGCGTTGAGCCAGTATGTCGAAGCCACGCTCGTCGAACTGGTGCACGGCCGCGTGCGGGTCAATTCGACGGAAGGGCTTTTCGGGCACCTGCTGCGCAATCCGATCCCGTGGTTCGAGAAGCGCCACGTCGGCGATGTATTCGCACGCATCAAGGCGCAGGACGAAATCAGCGTGTACGCGACGCGGACCTTCGTATCGTTGTGCGTCGACGTGACAGTCGGCGTGCTCGCACTCGGTTTGATGTTCATGCAAAGCTGGCGTCTGACGCTCATCGCGCTGGCGATGTTTGCCGTCTATGTCGCGATTGCGGTGGCGATGTTCACGCGGATGCGCGACACGCATGCACTCGTCGTTGAGCGCTCGGCGAACTGTGACGACGCGTTGATCGAGACGATCCGCGCCGCGTCGCTCGTCAAGCTCGCGCAGGGCGAAACGCGCCGCACTGCGCTGTTCATGACGAAATACAAGGAGTACATCGCGGCGACACTGTCGAGCACCCGGCTAACCAATACGCGCGATGCGATCCTGAAGCTGGTGAACTATGCCGACACGATTGCGATTATCTGGTTCGCCGCGCGCCTGATGCTAGGCGGCACGGTTTCCGTCGGCGTGTTCTATTCATTCCTGATCTACAAGTCGCTGCTATCCGAACGTTTTGCGCACGCGATCAACGCGGGGTTCGGGTATCTGATGCTAAGCGTGCCGGCAGCGCGTGTGGCCGATATCGCCGACTGCGAAGAGGAGCGCTACATACCGCTCGCGGACACGCAGCGCGCGGCGGAGGTCCGCGCATTCCGTCAGCTCGAGGTGCGCAACGTGACGTTCCGCTACGGCGTGTCGGACGAGCCGGTGTTGAGAAATGCAAGTATCGATATTGTCAGCGGTGACAAGATTGCGATCGTGGGTCCGTCGGGCAGCGGCAAGTCGACGCTGTTCAAGCTGCTGTCCGCCGCGGAGCCTTTTCAGGAAGGACATATCGCGCTGAACGGCATCGACTGGCGCAACCTGAGCGTTGACGAAATTCGCCGGCACGCCGCGCATATGCGGCAGGGCGATCTGATTCTGCATGGTTCGATTGCCGACAATGTGTCGCTGTTCGCCGCGAGTGTCGACGAGGAGCGCGTGCACGCGACGCTCACCGCGGTCGGTCTGTTCGACGACGTGATGCGTTTGCCGATGCGTACGCGTACGGTGATCAGCGACACGATTGCGAATATCTCGGCCGGCCAGCGGCAGCGCCTGTTGCTGGCGCGCGCGCTCTATCAGCGGCGCAGCCTGCTACTGCTCGACGAGCCGACGTCAAATCTCGATCCGGCCTCGGTCCGGCATATCGCCGCGCTGTTGCAGCAACTGGATTGCACGGTCGTCGTGATCACGCACGATCTGACGCTGGCTGCGGCGTTCGACATTCGCTACCGGCTGCGCGACGGCGCGCTGCGGCGCGAAACAGCGGACAGTGCGGGGTGCGCGATGGAGACGGCGACATGATTAAGCGGTGTCTCGCAGTCTGCGCGTGCGCCGCGCTGCTGGTCGAGAGCGGCCATGCACGCGCGGTGGACTTGCTGTCGGTGGTTGAACAGGCAGTCGACCATGACGCGTCCGTTGCGCAGGCCCGCGCATCCTATGAAGCGGCGCGGCAGGCGGTGCCCGCGGCGCGCGGCGCGCTGCTGCCGCAACTGTCAGGCGGCTGGGGGCGCGGCTATAACCGTATCGATACGGAGGACTTTCCGCGCAGCAGCTACTGGCAAAGCGGTTGGACCGTCAGCCTGACGCAGCCGCTGTTCGATTGGACGCGCTGGACCACGTACCAGCAAGCCGGTGTGATCGAAGCGCGCGGCGCCGTCGAATACGGCGGCGCGCGACAGGCGTCGATGCTGCGCGCGGCGAAAGCGTATTTCGACGAACTCGCCGCGGAAGACGACTTGCGCCGCGTCGAAGATTACCTCGTGGCGATCGATGTCGAAATCGAACAACTGCATCGCCGGCGCGACGCGGGCGAGGCAACTGACATTGATTTGCGTGAAGCGCAAACGCTGCGCGGCGAAGTCGTTTTGCAGCGGCGCGCCGCGCAGAATGCGCTGCAAACGAAACGGCGCGCGCTCGAACAGGTCACGGGCGCGCCTTTCGAACCGCTGGCGCGGTTGAACAGCGCGACGGCGTTGCCGGCCGCTGCGCCCGCCGACCCCGATGCGTGGGCCGAGCAGGCACGCGAGCATGGTTTCGGCGTGCAGATGCGGCAGCTCGACATGCAGATCGCGCAGTACGACGTCAGCAAGGCGCAAGCTGCGCACTATCCGGTCGCAGGCGTGACGGCGACCTATTCGCCTGCCGGTGCAGCGGCAGGCTACGCACGGCCGACGACCACGACAACGGCCATGTTCACGGTGACGATTCCGATTTTCTCGGGCGGCGAGTTGCAGGCGAAAGTCCGGACGTCCGAGGCGCTGGAAGATAAGGCGCGCAATGGCTTGCTGTCGGCGCAACGCGACGCCGAAGCGGCCGCGCGCGATAGCTTTGCGCGTTACGAAGCGGGGCGCGAACGGACCGGCATGCTGATCGACTTCGTCGAGTCGTGCCGCGACACGCTGACGGCCACACAAGCGGGTGACAAAGTCGGGAGCCGAACCAGCACGGACGTGCTGCGCGCGATGAATGCGCTGTACGCGGCGCAGCGCGATTTGCGTGCCGCGCGCTACGACACGATTGTCGCGCTATTGCAATTGAAGGCCGACACTGCGTCGCTGGATACCGACGATATCGTGGCGGTGGGCACGCTGTTGATGGGGCAGAGCCCGAGCCATAACGCGCCGATGTAAGGGATAACGCGGACTCTGGCGTGCCGACGGCCCCTGCCGGCGCCGCCGCGATGCGGTAAGCTGGGCACTTGCCGCGACAGACGGCACCCACAAAAGAGACACAGGAGGCGACATGCGCAAGCTCCGCTCGCAGAGCTGGTTCGGCAGGGACGACAAAGATGGCTTTATCCATCGTTCGTGGATGAAGAATCAGGGTATTCCGCATGACGAATTCGACGGCCGGCCGGTTATCGGCATCTGCAATACGTGGTCCGAACTTACTCCATGCAACGCGCATTTCCGTGAGCTGGCCGATTATGTGAAGCGCGGCGTGCGCGAAGCCGGCGGCCTGCCGCTCGAATTTCCGGTGATGTCGCTTGGCGAATCGAATCTGCGGCCCACCGCAATGCTGTTCCGCAATCTCGCGTCAATGGATGTCGAGGAATCGATTCGCGGCAATCCGATCGACGGCGTGATTCTGCTGGTCGGCTGCGACAAGACCACGCCCGCGCTGCTGATGGGCGCGGCGTCGTGCAATCTGCCCGCGCTCGCGGTATCGGGCGGACCGATGCTCAATGGCCGGTTTCGCGGCGGCACGCTCGGCTCGGGCACCGGCGTCTGGCAAATGTCCGAGGAAGTGCGCGCCGGCACGATGACGCAGCAGGAGTTTGTCGAAGCCGAATCGTGCATGAACCGCTCGCGCGGCCACTGCATGACGATGGGTACCGCTTCGACGATGGCCTCGATGGTCGAATCGCTCGGCATCGGCCTGCCGCACAATGCGGCGATTCCCGCTGTTGACGCGCGCCGCCAGGTGCTGGCGCATATGGCGGGGCGCCGCATTGTCGAAATGGTGCGCGACGACCTGACTATGGACAAAATTTTGACCCGTCAGGCTTTTGAAAATGCGATCTGGGCGAATGCGGCGATCGGCGGTTCGACCAACGCGGTCGTGCACCTGCTCGCGATCGCGAAGCGCATCGGCGTCGACCTGAAGCTCGAGGACTGGGAGATCGGTTCCGAGGTGCCGTGCGTCGTGAACCTGCAGCCATCGGGCGAATTCCTGATGGAAGACTTCTATTACGCCGGCGGACTGCCGGCGGTGTTGCGGCAACTCGGCGAACAGGGGCTGCTGCATCGCGATGCGCTGACCGTCAACGGCAAGACGATCTGGGACAACGTGCGCGACGCGCCGAACTATAACGAGCAGGTCATCACGACCTTCGCCGAGCCGTTCAAGCCGCACGCGGGCATCGCGGTGCTGAAAGGCAACCTCGCGCCGAACGGTGCGGTGATCAAGCCGTCGGCGGCCACCCAATCTCTGCTCAAGCATCGCGGCCGCGCCGTCGTGTTCGAGAACGTCGAGGAATTGCATGCGAAGGTCGACGACGATTCGCTCGACATCGACGAACACTGCGTGATGGTGCTCAAGGGCGCGGGGCCGAAGGGCTATCCGGGTTTCGCGGAAGTCGGCAATATGCCGCTGCCGAAGAAGGTGCTGCAAAAAGGCATCACCGATATGGTGCGGATCTCGGACGGCCGCATGAGCGGCACCGCGTATGGCACGGTGGTGCTGCATGTGTCGCCGGAGGCCGCGGCCGGCGGTCCGCTGGCACTCGTGCAAACCGGCGACATGATCGAGCTCGATGTGAAGGCGCGACGCCTTCATCTCGAAGTGTCCGACGAGGAACTCGCGCGGCGGCGTGCCGCATGGCAGGCGCCCGAATTGCCGAAGCGCGGTTACTACCGGCTGTACGTCGAGCACGTGCTGCAGGCGGATCAGGGTGCGGACCTCGACTTCCTCGTCGGTGCGAGCGGCGCACCGGTGCCGCGCGAGTCTCATTGAATCCGGCATTGAGCACCCGCATTGAACGTGAACGCTGAGCGACGCGATCGATGAACGCCATGACCCAAACGCCGTTTTCGCCCGCGGGCATGTGGCCCGTGCTGTACGCGTATTTTGACGCGCACAACAGACTCGATCGCGACACGATGCGCCGGCAAGTCGATGCAACGATCACGGCCGGCGCGAGTGGCATCGTCATCCTCGGTCTCGCGACCGAGGTGAACCGGTTGTCGCTCGAAGAGCAGCATTGCTTGATCGACTGGGCCGCGACGGATATCGCGTCGCGCGTGCCGTTGGCGGTAACGGTCACCGGCGACACCGTGGATGCGCAGGTTGCATTGGCCGACTACGCGGACCGGCGTGGCGCAACGGGCCTGGTTCTGCAACCGCCGTCAATGCGCGACCGGCCGGAGTCGTTCTATTTCGACTTTTTTGCGGCGGTCATGCAGCGTACGCAGCTGCCGGCCGGTATTCAGAATGCGCCCGAGTACCTGGGTGTCGGCTTGTCCGCGCAATCGATCATCGAACTTACGGCGCAGTGCCCGCGGTTTCGCTGGCTGAAGGGCGAGGGGCCGACCGTGACGATTCGCGCGACCATCGAGCGCCTGCGCGCGCTGGGCCATCCTTTGCCGGTGTTCAATGGCAGAGGCGGGCAGGAGCTCGTCGACAATCTGCGGGCGGGCTGCGCCGGGCTGATCGTCGCGCCGGATACGTTCGATTGGCAGGCCGCGATCTACCGGGCGTGGGCAGAAGGCGATCTGGCGCGGGCGGAAAGCGTGTACGCACAACTATTGCCCGCGATCGTGTTCGTGATGCAATCGCTGGATACGCTGACCTGTTACGGCAAACGCCTTGCTGCATGGCGGATGGGGTGGGACGTGTTGCACGATCGTGGCGTGGCGCCGACGCCGTTCGGACTGGAATGCGCGCGGCGCTTCGCGGCGAACCTTGGCGCATTCGCCGACCGGCGGCAAGCGCTATAGCGGGTCGCGTCTTTCCGGCGCACGGCGGGGCTGGGTATCAGGATCCTCGTATCGCAAACGTATCGGCATACGCTGCCGGGTTCGCGCCATCCCACACGTGCCCGTCGATCAACACCTGCGGTGTTCGATCGTCCGGTATCGTCACGCCTGCATGATGTGCTGCTTCGCGATACAGCGCCGTCTGGTTGATGCGCGCGGCAATCTCCGCATAATCGTCACGCCTGTCAATCATTCCCCAGCGCTGGTACTGCGTCAGAAACCAGACGCCATCGTCCGGCCGCGGATAGTTCACGTGGCCGCCTGCAAAGAAACGCACCGGCAAGCGCGTTGCATGCACGGGCTCGCCCTGCAAGCGCGGCGCGATCATATCGGCCGGTACGCCGATAAATTCGGGTTGCGCGAGACGTCGCGCAATTTCCGCGCAATGGTGGTCTTCGTCAAGCCAGCGGCATGCTTCGAGCATCGTCTGCACGAGCGCGCGCGATGTGTTCGGAAAGCGGCTCACGAAATCGCGCCGGCAGGCGAGCACCTTCTCCGGATGGTCGGGCCAGATCTCGCTGCTATACACGACCGTCGCACCGACGCCTTGAGCCTGCGCGACCGCATTCCACGGTTCGCCGACGCACAGGCCGTCGAGCTTGTCCTGCGCAAGCGCATTGACCATTTGCGGCGGCGGAATGACAACGCTTTCGATATCGCGTAACGGATGCACGCGTTGCGCGGCGAGCCAGTAGTACAGCCACATCGCGTGCGTGCCGGTCGGGAAGGTTTGCGCGAACACAGGTTTGCGGCCGAGCGTTGCCAGTGCCTCCGGCAGCGTGCGATGCGCGCTGAGCGCTTCGGTCAGGCGGCGCGACAGCGTAATCGCCTGGCCGTTGCGGTTCAACACCATCAGCACGGCCATATCGGTTTGCGGGCCGCCGAGACCCAGCTGCACGCCATACACGAGACCGTACAGCGCATGCGCGGCGTCGAGATCGCCGGCGATCAGCTTGTCGCGCACCGCGGCCCACGAAGGCTGGCGCACCAGCTCGAGCGTGAGTCCATGGGCATGACCAAATTCGTACAGCTTCGCGGCAACGAGCGGCGCGGCGTCGCTGAGCGCAACGAAACCGAGGCGCAGATGCGTCTTTTCGGGTCCGCCTGGCGCGGCGCGCGAGGTCTCGGGACGATTGGAGTGTGCAGGTTGAGTCATAGGCGTCCCATCATTCCGGCAAGCCTGCCGACGCGACGATCTGGCGCGCGACGTCGACAAGTTTGATGCTCTGGTCCATCGCACGCTTGCGCAGCGTCGCGTACGCGGCGTGCTCGGTCATCTTCTGACGCTCCATCAGCACGCGTTTCGCGCGGTCGATCAGCTTACGCTCGGCGAGTTCGTTTTCGGCCTGTGCGAGCCGTTCACGCAGTTTCGATTCCTGCGCAAAGCGTGCGAGTGCGACTTCGAGGATGGGCGCGAGGCGCTCCGTCGCGAGACCTTCGACGAGATACGCGGTCACGCCCGCGTCGACTGCATCGCGAATCAACTGCTGATTCGCGTCATTGCTGAACATCAGCACGGGGCGAGGCGCAGCCGCGCTCATCACCGCGAGCTGCTCGAGCGTGTCACGCGAAGGTGACTCGGTATCGATGATGATCACGTCTGGCCGTTCGCTTTCGACGGTGCGGTGCAGCGCTTGCGGCGTCGCCGTGCCAGCCAGCATCTCGTAGCCGAGTTGCGCGAGCGTTTCGCGCAACTCGCCGATGGGCTTGTCGGTATCGGTGACGAGCAGTACACGCAGCATGTTGTTCCAGGTTCGAGTCTTCCGCAGCGCGGCGCTTCAGTTCGCCGCTTTGCATCGCGGCTTTACATGGCCGCTTCACATCACCGCTCACATCCCTTCAACCCTCGACGGCGGCGGTCTCGACGAGCCGCTTCAGTTCCGGCACGCATGAGCCGCAGACCGTGCCGCAGCCGAGCGTTGCCTTCAGTTCGGGCACCCCCGCACCGTTTGCGATCGCTTCGTTGATGCGGGATTCCTTCACCTGCATGCAACTGCACACGACCCGCTCACGCGCCGCCGGTTCGATGCGCAACGCGGCGAATGCGGCAAAGCGCGGGCCGCTCCACGGTTTCGCGTCGCGCAATTTTGCCAGTAAAGCAGCACCGTTGCCGGTGTCGCCGGCTAACGCGAAGCCGTCCAGCACGTTGTCGCGCCAGACCGCGCGCCTGTCAAGTCCGCGCCGCGCATCGCGATACTCGAGCGTGTCTTCGCCGGCCGGCATGACCAGCGCGGCATGGACGCGCTCGAGCCACCCTTGTGGCGCGCCCGTGTGCGCGGCACGCAGGATCAGCAGATCGTCGGCGTCGAGCGTGACCGATGCGTACGCGCATTCCTTCAGCAGCGGCTGCAGCGCCGCTTGCAGCGCGAGTGCGTCGCCGCGCCGCGCCGCGATCATCCGCCACGGCAGTTCGGCGCGCTCGACGCGCACGGCTGCATGCTTCAGCTCCGGCTGTTTCGAGTGCGGGTCGACGGCGGCGAGCGTGGTTTCGTTGATGCCGCCGCTCGCGACGAATTGCCCGTTCCAGTGCATCGCCGCGAACACCGCACCCGACTGCACGTCGTCGGAAATCTGCAGCGGCAGCACCAGCGCGCCGCGCCGGCTCTTCACGTGCACCAGGTCGCCGTCAGCGAGGCCGCGCCGCGCGGCGTCGCCGGGGTGCATCGTCAGCGCCGGTTCCGGCGCATGCGAGAACAGCGTCGCGACGCGGCCGGTGCGGCTCATGCCGTGCCACTGATCGCGCAGACGTCCGGTGGTCAGCCGGAACGGGAAACGCGCGTTGACTTCGTCGGCGACGGGCAGGTATTGCGTCGGATGAAAGCGCGCGCGGCCGTCCGCCGTCGCGAACTGTCCGTCGGTATAGCGGCGCGCGGCGCCAGCCACGGCGCCGGCCGGAAACGGCCATTGCTGCGGACCGGCGGCATCGAGCAGCGCATAGCTGAGGCCGCCGATATCGAGGTCGCGCCCGGCAGTCAGCGCGCGGTGTTCGTCGAACACCGCTTCGGCCGAGTCGAAGCCGAACATCTGCGGCTCGCGTGACAGCCGCTGCGCGATGCGGCGCGCGACTTCGTTCGCGATCCACCAGTCCGGCTGCGCGTCGCCGGCGGGCGCGACCGCCGCCCGCACCCGCGTGATGCGGCGTTCCGAATTGGTCACCGTACCGGCCTTTTCGCCCCACGTTGCGGCGGGCAGCAGCACATCCGCATACGGCACCGTATCGGTCTGCATGAACGCGTCCTGCACGACGACGAATTCCGCCTGATCGAGCGCTTCGCGCACCTTGGCGATATCCGGCATCGAATGCACGGGGTTCGTGCACGCAATCCAGATCGCCTTGATCGTGCCGGCGCGCAGTGCGTCGAACATGTCGACCGCCGGCAAGCCGGGATTGGCCGACAGGCGCGCGACGTCGTCGAGGCCCCAGAGCCGTGCGACCTCTTCGCGATGCGCGGCGTTGCCGATATCGCGGTGCGCGGCGAGCATCGTCGCCATGCCGCCGACTTCGCGGCCGCCCATCGCGTTCGGCTGACCGGTCAGCGAAAACGGGCCGGCGCCGGGGCGGCCGATCTGCCGTGTCGCGAGATGCAGGTTGATCAGCGCGAGATTCTTGTCGGTGCCATGGCTCGACTGGTTCAGTCCCATGCAGTACAGCGACAGCGATGCGGGGCTCGTGCCGAACCATTCGGCCGCCTGCAGCAGGTCGCGCTCGGCGATGCCGCACAACCCGGCCGCGACGTGCGGCGTGAACTCGCGCACCCGTGCCTTGAGTTCGGCGAAACCGGCTGTGTGCGCATCGATATACGCACGATCGATCGCGCCTTCCCAGATCAGGTGATGCAGCATCCCGTTGAAGAGCGCGACATCGGTGCCGGGCTCGATCGCCAGATGCAGGTCGGCCATCGCGGCGGTATCGGTGCGGCGCGGATCGACGACGATCCAGCGGATCGCCGGGTTGGCGGCCTTGGCCGCTTCGAGCCGGCGAAACAGGACCGGATGCGCCCACGCCATATTGCTGCCGGCGAACAGCACGGTCTGCGCGTGTTCGAGGTCTTCGTAACAGGTGGGCGGGCCGTCCGCGCCCAGCGCCATCTTGTACGCAGTCACGGCGCTCGACATGCACAGCCGCGAGTTCGTATCGATGTTGTTGGTGCCGATCAGGCCTTTCGCGAGCTTGTTGAAGACGTAATAGTCTTCGGTCAGCAACTGGCCGGACACGTAGAACGCGACCGCGTCCGGACCGTGCGTGGCGATCACGTCGGCAAAGCGCTGCGCGACCGTGTCGAGCGCGTCAGGCCATGACACCGTGTGGCGCGGCTCGTCGCGCCGCGTACGCAGTGCGGGTTGCAGCATGCGGCCGGTCTGGCTGCGCGCGCTGTCCGCGAGCGCCATCCCTTTGCTGCACAGCCTGCCGAAATTCGCCGGGTGCTCGGGGTCGCCCTGCACGCCGGTGATGCGTCCGTCCTCCGCCTCGATCAGCACGCCGCAGCCGACGCCGCAGTAACAGCAGGTGGAACGGGTGACGGTCTTCATCGAACCTCCTTACCGCGGTTACCGTTGGCTATGCGAGGCACAGATAGACCGTGCCGTCCGCGTCGACGCGTACCGGAAAGTGGCGCGCGCAACCTTCGTCGGGCGCCTTGGCGCTGCCGCTCGCGAGATCGATATTCCACGCGTGCAGCGGGCAGGTGACGCTCTCGCCGTGCACGATGCCGAGCGACAGCGCGCCGCCCTTGTGTGGGCACCGGTCCAGCAGCGCGTACACGTTGTCCTGCGCGGTGCGAAACAGCGCGATATTGCCGTCCGCGCGTTCGAGCACACGGCTGCCGAGTGTCGGAATGTCGGCGACGCTGCAGATGCGCGTCCACGCGCGGGTGACTTGCATATCCATGGTTGTGTTTCCTGTCGTCGGATCGTCAGGCCACTACTTTGAGCGGGATGTATTCGTTCTTCTGCGTGCCGCCGATGCGGGCTTCCCACGGGTCGGGCAGGCCTTCGAGCGAATACAGCAGCCGCTCGTACAGCGCCTTGCGGTTCGCCGCATGGTCGACCACCTTCTGCTTCACATAGTCGAGGCCGACGCGTGCGATGTAGTGCACCGTGCGATCCAGGTAGTACGCTTCTTCGCGATAGAGCTGCAGGAACGCGCCGGTGTACTCCTTCACTTCATCGGGCGTCTTCACCTTGACCAGGAACTGCGCGACTTCGGTCTTGATGCCGCCGTTTCCGCCCACATACAGCTCCCAGCCGCTGTCGACCGCAATCACGCCGACGTCCTTGATGCCGGCCTCCGCGCAATTGCGCGGGCAGCCTGACACCGCGAGCTTCGTCTTGTGCGGCGACCACATATTCGCGAGCATCGTCTCCAGATCGATGCCCATCTGCGTGCTGTTCTGCGTGCCGAAGCGGCAGAACTCGCTGCCCACGCACGTTTTCACGGTACGGATCGATTTGCCGTACGCGTGGCCCGACTTCATGCCGAGGTCCTTCCACACATTCGGCAGATCCTCCTTCTTCACGCCGAGCAGGTCGATGCGCTGGCCGCCGGTTACCTTCACCATCGGGATGTGGTACTTGTCCGCGACATCCGCGATACGGCGCAATTCGGACGAGTTCGTCACGCCGCCTTTCATCTGCGGGACCACCGAGAAGGTATTGTCCTTCTGCACGTTCGCATGCACGCGCTCGTTGACGAAGCGGCTTTGCGGATCGTCGACCGCTTCGCGCGGCCAGCTCGACAGCAGGTAGTAGTTGATCGCCGGCCGGCACGTCGCGCAGCCGTTCGCCGTGCGCCATTCGAGGAAGTCGTACACGTCGCGGTGCGTGAGCAGATGATGGTCGCGAATCGCCTTGCGCACTTCGCCGTGGTTGTGGTCCGTGCAACCGCACACGGCCTTCGTCTTCGGCGTTTCCTGGAAGCTCGAGCCGACCGTGCTCATCAGGATCTGCTCGACGAGCCCGGTGCACGAGCCGCACGAGCTCGATGCCTTGGTGTGCTTCTTCACGTCGTCGAGCGTGAACAGACCTTTCTCGGTGATCGCTTTGACGATCGTGCCTTTGCACACGCCGTTGCAGCCGCACACTTCGTCGCTGTCGGCCATCGCCGCTGCGCGGCTTTGGCCTTGCACGCCCGCATCGCCGACACTCGATTCGCCGAACATGATGTGATCGCGCAGCTCGCCGAGCTTGCGGCCTTCGCGCAGCAGCTTGAAGTACCACGCGCCGTCGGCGGTGTCGCCATAAAGGCATGCGCCGACCAGTTGATCGTCCCGGATCACGAGCTTCTTGTAGACGCCGCCCGCCGGATCGGACAGCACGATTTCCTCGGTGCCGTCGCTGCCGAGGAAATCGCCCGCTGAAAACAGATCGATACCGGTCACCTTCAGCTTGGTCGATAGCACCGAGCCCTTATAGCTGCCGATGCCCATCAGCGCGAGGTGGTTTGCGGCTACCTTTGCCTGCTCGAAGAGCGGTGCGACCAGACCGTACGCAATGCCGCGGTGGCTCACGCATTCGCCCACTGCGTAGATGCGCGGATCATAGGTCTGCAATGCGTCGCTCACGACAATGCCGCGCTCGCAATGCAGCCCGGCCGCTTCCGCGAGCGCCGCGTTCGGCCGGATGCCAGCTGCCATCACGACCAGATCAGCCGGTATCGCGCTGCCGTCGTTGAAGATCACGCCGGTGACTTCGCCCGCATCGTTGCCGGCGATTTCCGCCGTCGCTTTGCTGAGCAGGAATTTGAGCCCGCGCGTCTCGAGCGAGCGCTGCAGCAGCTTGCCCGCGGCGGCATCGAGTTGCCGCTCGAGCAGCGTGTCCGCGAGGTGCACGACGGTCACGTCCATGCCGCGCAGCTTGAGCCCGTTCGCCGCTTCGAGCCCGAGCAGCCCGCCACCGATCACCACCGCGTGACGCTTCACCGTCGCCGCGTCGATCATCGCCTGCGTATCGTAGATGTCCCGATACGTGATCACGCCTTTGAGCGTATTGCCCGGCACCGGCAGGATGAACGGCGTCGAGCCGGTGGCGATCAGCAGGCGCTCGTACGGCGCTTCGATGCCGTCGGCGGCGACCACCTTGCGGCGCACGCGGTCGATCTTCTCGACGGTCTTGCCCAGATGCAGGCGGATGTTGTTCTGCTCATACCATTCGAGCGGATTGAGCACGATATCGTGGAACGACTGCTCGCCGGCCAGCACCGGCGACAGCAGGATGCGGTTGTAGTTCGGGTGCGGTTCGGCGCCGAAGACCGTGATGTCGTAATGATCGGGTGCGATCGTCAGCAATTCTTCGAGCGTGCGGATGCCGGCCATGCCGTTGCCGATGACGACGAGTCGGGGTTTGCTCATAATGTCCGTTCTGCCGAGGTATCGCGCAGCGGGTGATAGAACCCGCTGCGACACACGTCGAACGCCATTGCCCGACCGGATCGGCCGCCGTTCCGCCGCGCGCTCATGTTGGCGCGTTGACGCGGAACTGCCGCCTGGTAGTGCGCGGGCCGCGGCTGCCGATGCCGCATGCGGTTCCGCTCGTTGCCGCCCTGCGTCGTTGCAGGGAGCGCATTGCGTTAAAGCAACGGTCATGCCATTCAGCAGCAAAGCCCGGATTCCTTATCCGGCAATGCATTGCACGCATCGGCGGCGACTTTTGTATTGCACCGCAGCAGTGCGCGCGGCCGGCGGTGCACTGATTTAGCGCGACGGCGCGCCGATGCGATGCTCACAGGCTTTCCGCTGACTTTCGTCGGGAATATGGGCCGGTCTCGTGCGTTCTGGAAAACCTATTGGCTCTTCGCAGCACCGCCTGGTGCGACAACAAGATGGACGACTTCATTCAGATCGCTGCGAGCCATGGCCAGAGTTTCGCAGGCTATATCGCATTGCCCACGTACGATTCCGCGCCGGGCCTCGTGCTGTTGCACGATATCTTCGGCATCGACGAACATACCAAAGCCATCGCGAGACGCTATGCGGAGGAAGGGTACGTGGTCGTCGTCCCCGATCTCTACTGGCGGCTCTCGCCGCGCGTTTCGTTCAGCCGGCATGGCGATGGCGTCGCGCAGGCGCGGGACTATGACCGGCGCCTCGACCTCGAGCATGCGATCGACGACATCAATTCCACGGTCGAAGCGCTACGCGAACATCCGGCGCAGCGCGACAAGGTCGGCGTGCTCGGCTTCGGGCTCGGCGGCAAGCTGGCGGTGCTGGCGGCGGCGCACACCGATGTCGACTGTGCGGTCGGCTACTGCGGCGCCGCGCTCGAAGGGTATTTGCACGAGGCCCGGCGGTTGCGTTGCCCGCTCGTGCTGCACCTGGCGGGGCGCGTGGCGTCCGCCAGCGAGACGCTCGTGCGTGGCAAGATTCGCGCGGCGTTCGAGTATCGGCCAGGCGTGACGATCTACGAATACGAATGTGGCGAGTCGTTTACGGTGCCCGGCCCCGGGTTCGACCGGTCGTCGGCGTCGCTGTCGTATTCGCGCTCGCTATCGCTGCTCAAGAAAACGATGGGGCCGATCTATGCGATCGAGCGCGTCTGGAAACGGCACACTTATCACAAGTACGTCACGCGCGACGCCGATGCGATCATGGAAACGATGGTTGCCGATCCGTATTTCAACGACGTGCCGACAATGACTGGCGCGGTCGGCCACGAGTCGCTCAAGCGCTTCTACGTCGAGCAGTTCATGTATTCGATTCCGCCGGACGCGCGGCATGTGCCGGTGTCGTTTACGATCGGCACTGACCGGATCGTCGACGAATTCGTGATGTGCTGCACGCACACGTGCGAAATGCACTGGATGCTGCCGGGCATCGAGCCGACCGGCAAGTACTTCGAGGTCGCGATGGTCGCGGTGATCTGCTTTCGCGGCGACAGGATCGACAATCTGCATATCTATTGGGACCAGGCGACGGTGCTCGCGCAGATCGGCAAGCTTGATACCGAAGGGCTGCCGGTGGTGGGCATTCAGTCGGCGCGCAAGGTGCTCGACATTGCGCGGCCGAGCGATTCGTTGATGCCCGGGGTCAGTGAAGGCGACGACAAGCGGGGCTGAGCGCGAGTAGGCTTGTTGCATTGCCGATTCGATTCCTTCGGGGGCGCCCATGGACACGAACACGATCGCATCGCTTGCCGTCGCCGGGGTTCTGGCGGTTGGCCCGCTCGCTACGATGGCGGCCGGTGAAGCTTGCGGGATGTTGTTGGGCGCCGGCGCGGACCCGGCGAATGTGGCGAATGTCGCGAGCGGTTCGAGTGCGGCGAGCGGCTTTCATGTTCGCGAAGGCGAGTCAGTCAATCTGGTCACCGCTGGCAAGACAACGCCGGGCACGCTGCACGTGTACGCGGATAACGGGGCCTACCGGCTCTACTGGCAGCCGGACGGGCAGGTCGAGCGCTACGTGCTCGCGAATGCGGGCGCCAACGCAGTCAGGCTGATCGCGATGCCCACGCAAGGCGTGCCCGCCGGCAACGGCGAACCCGGTACGCTGCTTGCACCGCAGCAGGTTCTGTCCTGCCCGATGCTGTGATGTATGTGCGTCGGGCGGCCGTTTGCGTCACGGCTGCGCATTCGCTTGCGCGAGAGGCCACCACTTCCAGCCGTGCTGGTCATGGTGCCGCAGTTCGATCGACGTAAGCGGCGCGATTTCAATCTGCGTGAATGCGCTGGCCGGCGCGCGCAGCACATGAATGAGCGCGGCGCGCAGCACGGCCGCGTGAGTAACCGCGACCACCGTGCTGTCACCCGGGTGGCGCGCGGCAAGATCGTCGAGCCACCCGCCAACGCGCGCGAGGACCGCTTCGAACGATTCACCGCCGGGCGGCGCCGCGGCGGGGTCGTGCAGCCAGGCTTCGAGTGCTTGCGGCGCTTGCGCGGCGACATCGGCGACACGCAGGTGCCGCCATTCGCCGTAGTGGGTATCCGCGAGTTCAGCGGTGACCGCTGCCGTCAGACCCAGCGCGCGTGCCGTATCGCGTGCGCAGGCCGCGGGGCTGGTCAGCGCGCGCACGCGGCGGCTGTCGTCGAACCGGATGTGCGCGCGCAGGGCATAGGCGTTTGCGTCGGCGAGGCCGCGCGCATCGAGCGGTTCGTCCTCGCCCGCGAACGTTGCGCTGCGCTGCGCGGCCGTCAACGCGTGACTGATTAACCGTAGACGTGTCTGCATGTCGTTCCATCGTGATGCCCGCTGATTTGCGGGCCGGTGCGATCCGTTCGCGGCGCCGCACAGTTTAGCGCGTAGAATATTCGCCACGCGAGGCGAGGAAGCCGGTGCAAGTCCGGCGCGGTCGCGCCACTGTAATCGGCCACATGGTGGTCCGGAAGTCAGACCCAAGCTTCGTGCCATTTCTTTTCAATCGACTATCGGGGCGCGCAACCCCAAGGGATACCCAACATGACCGACGTCATTTTCAAGCCGCTCGACGCGCTCGAGCCCGTCGCCGAGCCCACGCCGATCCCGCTGCGCGAACTGCTGCCATGGGTGGTGTTCGGCGGTTTGCTGTTGCTGCTGGCGCTGTATTTCGTCGGCGCCGAAGAGGGTGCGACGTCGCTTATTCCCGGTATGTACGTGCACGAATTCGTCCACGACGGCCGCCATCTGCTCGGCTTCCCCTGCCACTAACGCAGGAGCGAACCATGGTGGGTAAATTGCTGGTGCGCGGGATGCTCGCAGGCATCGCCGCGGGGCTGCTCACGTTCGGATTTGCCCGTGTGGCGGGCGAACCGCAGGTCGATCAGGCCATCTCGTTCGAGGAAAAAGCCGATGCGGCGAAGGGCGAAGCGCCTGAGCCCGAACTCGTGAGCCGCGGTACGCAGGCGGGTGCGGGCTTGCTGACCGGCGTGGTCGTGTACGGCGCGGCGGTTGGCGGGCTGTTCGCGTTGACCTTCGCCTATCTGTACGGCCGCGTCGGCAAACTGAGCGCGCGCGCGCTATCCGTGTGGCTCGCGCTCGGCGCGTTTATCGCGGTCGCGATCGTGCCGGCGCTGAAGTATCCGCCCAATCCGCCATCGGTCGGCGACCCCGAGACGATCGGCTATCGCACCGGGCTGTACTTTCTGATGATCGTGATCTCGCTGACCGCACTGGTGTTTTCGATGAAAGTGCGGCGTTATGCGGCCGCGCGCTTCGGCGCGTGGAATGGTGCGATTGTCGCGGGGGCGGTGTTCATCGTGATCATTGCGGCGGTGCAGGCTGGCTTGCCGGATATCAACGAGGTGCCGGCCGCGTTCCCGGCGGTCGTGCTGTGGAAGTTCCGCGTTGCCGCGCTCGGCATGCAGGCCGTGCTGTGGACGGTGCTTGGCCTGCTGTTCGGCGCGCTCGCCGAACGCATGCAGCGTGTGCGACGCGCCGCGCAACCGGAGCGCCGGTTGGCGGGCTGAATCGTCAAGCCGCTTGTTGCGTGATGATGTGCGCTATGGGGTAATGGGGCTATAGGGTGGCTTGCGCGGTCATGTCGCGCAGGCCGCCTTCCCCGCGAGGCGCTCCGCCAGCCGGTTGCGCGACCTGTTCGAGCAATCGCGCGAGACACGGGTTGCGGTTCGTCGGCAACCACACCAGCACCTGAGAAATCGACGGTGCTTCAATCAGCGGCTTGAATACGACGCCCGCCAGCTGTGCGCGCTGCATCGACGTTGGCACGAGCGCGACGCCTGCTCCTTCATCGACCAGACTCAGCACGGTCTGCTGCAAGCGCACCTCGAAACGCACATTGGGTTCAAAGCCAGCGGCGCGACAGTGTTCGACGATCGCGGCGTGCAGGCCTTCGCTGACCTCCCGCACCGCAATAACGAACGGCTCCTGAGCGAGCTGCGCAATGCGCAGCCGGCGCGCGCGTGCGAGCGGGTGCCGGCGCGGCAGTGCGACGCACAGCGGTTCGGTCAGCAGCGTGCGTTCGCAGAGCACGTGATGCGGCGCGCCGGAGAGCATGATCGCCGCGTCGAGCCGCCCGTCGAGCACTTGCGCTGCAAGGTCATTCGAGACAATTTCCCGCAAGTTCAACGTGACATCCGGAAACGCCGCGCCGTAGGTGCACGCATAGGTTGGCAGCACGCTGTACGCGGCACACATCGTGAAGCCGATCGTCAACTCGCCGCGTTCGCCGAGCAACGCGGCGCGCGCGTTGCGGCCAGCCTGGTCGAGCGCGGCGAGAATCGCTTTCGCGTCGGCGTAGAAGCGCGCGCCGGCGGCAGTCAGCGTGACGCTGCGCGAATTGCGCTCGATCAGCGTGACCCCGAGCGATGCTTCGAGCGCGGCAAGCTGCCGGCTTAATGGTGGCTGCGACAGGTTGAGCCGCGCGGCCGCGCGGCCGAAATGCCGCGTCTCGGCAAGCGTGACGAAGTACCGGAGCGGCTTGACGTCGATCATGATGCAAAAAAGGTATGGTTGAGCACTACAATCAGCATTGGATTGTATCGTTGTTCGCGCTTACGCTGGCGTCCTTCCGATCCTGCCGCTGCGCATTAGCTGATGCTGTCCACGCTTGAAATCCTGATTCCCGTATTCGCGCTGATCCTGGCTGGCTTCGTTTGCCGGCGGCGCAATCTGCTCGGCCCGACCGCCGCTTCCGAACTGAACCGTTTCGTCGTGTGGCTCGCGTTACCCGCGCTGCTGTTCGACACGATGGCGCACTCCACCTGGCATCAGCTTGATCAGCCGGGTTTCG
>NZ_CADIKH010000011.1 GCF_902859855.1 Paraburkholderia humisilvae | reverse complement strand
GAGAAATCCGCTGATCGTCTCGCCGATCGCGGGTGCGCTCGTTGCGAGCGCGCATTGGACGTTGCCGCACAGCGTCGAGACCTTCCTGAAGCTGTTGGGCGGCGCGGCGAGCCCATGCGCGCTGGTCAGCCTCGGCCTCTTTCTCGCGGAGAAACGACAGGTGGACAACGGGCGCAATACGTCGTTCGTGTTCACCGCGATCAAGCTCGTTGTGCAGCCTGCGTTCACCTGGTGGATCGCGGCTCGCGTGTTCGCGCTGCCGGTCGACGTCGTGGATATGGCGGTGTTGCTGGCCGCACTGCCGACCGGCACGGGACCGTTCATGCTTGCCGAGTTCTATCGGCGCGAGGCGCATGTCACTTCGCAGACCATCCTGTTTTCGACACTCGCTTCGCTCGTAACGCTGTCGATGCTGTTGCTAGTCATGCAGCGGCATGGCATCTGAATGTTCGATCCTGACGAGATGTCTTGAGGGATGGCGAAGCGGCGCCTCATCGTCATGAGAAAGGAATATCAATAGGATTGCTTATACACGAAGATAATTTAACCAGGCAGACGATTCATGCAATGCAAAAAAGGAACTGACATGTGTTTATCGAAAAGGAAGCTTGAAAGAAGGGTCGCGCTCGTCACCGGCGGATCACGTGGTATTGGTGCGGCTATCGCGAGACGGTTCGCATCCGAAGGCGCTGCGGTCGCGATCACTTATTCGACATCAGCGGCAGACGCGCATCAGATCGTCCAGGAAATTGAGCGCGAAGGCGGCCGCGCGATGGCCTTGCACGCCGATAGCTGCGAGACGACGGCGGTGCAATCCGCAGTATCGACCACCGCGTCCGAGTATGGAGCTTTAGACATACTCGTCAACAATGCCGCGATGTTCCGCATCGGCGTAATCGACGAATTCCCACTCAGCGATATCGAGCGGATGCTTGCGATCAACGTACGCGGCCCGCTGGTGGCGATCAAGGAAGCGCTGCGGTTTATGCGAAAAGGCGGCAGAATCATCAATATCGGCAGCGTCACCAGCGACTATGTGCCGATTCCGGGCGTCTGCATGTATGCGTGCACGAAAGGCGCCATCACGAGCATGACGCGTGCACTCGCGCGCGACCTCGGCGATGCGGGCATCACGATCAACAACGTGCAGCCCGGGCGGATTGACACCGAGATGAATCCCGCCGACGGTCCACTCGCCGATCTCATTCGCGGTTCGATCGCACTCGGCCACTATGGTGATCCCGAAGACATCGCGAATCTGGTCACATGGCTCGCGAGCCCCGAAGCATCGTTCGTGACCGGCGCGAGTATCAAGGTGGACGGTGGGACCAGCGCCTGAGACGCATGCGCGGCGCGCACCTCAGCGCATGGCCAGTACCGCGGCACCCGAGACGCGTCCGCCGCGCAAGTCGTCGAGCGCGCGGTTCGCATCGGCTAGCCGGTAAGCGGTTGTCTCGATCTTCAACGGCATGTCGTTCGCGATACGCATGAACGCGGCGCCGTCTTCACGCGTGAGATTGGCCACCGACACGACGCGCCGCTCGCCCCACAGCAGCGCATACGGAAACGACGGAATATCGCTCATATGGATACCGCCGCAAACGACGATGCCGCCTTTCACGACTGCCTGTAACGCACGCGGCACGAGCGCACCGACCGGCGCGAACAGCAGCGCGGCGTCCAGTGTATGCGGTGGTGCCTGGTCGCTGCCGCCGGCCCACACAGCGCCGAGACGCAACGCGAATTGCTGGGCGGCGGTGTCGCCGCCGCGCGTAAAAGCATAGACACGGCGACCCTGATGACGCGCGACCTGCGCGACGATATGCGCGGCCGCGCCGAAGCCATAGATGCCGATATGCTCGGCATCGCCCGCCATGCTGAGCGTGCGGTATCCGATCAAGCCTGCGCATAGCAGCGGCGCCGCTTCGGTATCGGTGTAACGCTCCGGCACATGCAGGCAGTAGCGGCTATCCGCAACCGTACGCTGCGCGTAGCCGCCGTCGATCGTATAGCCGGTGAAGCCCGGCGTATCGCACAGATTCTCGCGGCCCGTCGCGCAATAACGGCAATGGCCACACGTGTTGCCCAACCACGGGACACCGACTCGATCGCCCAGCGCAAAGCCGGATACGCCGGCACCGAGCGCCGCGACCGTGCCGACGATTTCATGCCCCGGAATAACCGGCCTCTTCGGATCGTCCAGCTCACCATCAACCACATGCAGATCGGTGCGGCACACGCCGCACGCGTGCACATCGATCAGCAGCTGGCCTGCGGCTGGCAGCGGATCGGGAAGTTCGGATTCGCGCAACAGCGGCGCAGTGCCGTCGTACAGCATGGCGTGCATGACGAGTCTCCGATTTCAGATTGCAATCGCTATCCGGTTGGATTTCGCGTGTCGCGCAGCGACTATTCAGCCCCTCTACCCGTCATCGTAGGCGCATATCCGCATCTGCGACGTACCCGCGCGTTTTGCTGATGAAACCGTTTCGACACACAGCAAGGTTTCATGTGAAGTAAGCATTCGCAGTTGCGATGGATCACCGAGCGCCGACACTGCCGGCCATGCCATCGCCTCCCGAAAACGCTCACCTTTGAGACCGCATCCGATTTGCGTGGGCTTCGCAGCGGCTCAGCGTCTATCGCGCGATGCATCGCTTCGCGCTCCATCACAGTCGGACGCGTCGATGCGCCACGCTCTGCCGTTTTATTGCCTACGATGGAAAGCTGTCGTCGTTCAAACCGCGCATTGCGGCGACGCAGCATCGAACATCGTGCAATAGGCATCGCGTTCTGACCGGTCCGCATCCGCAGGCGATACACGTGAGGGACGAACGCGGCCACTCCGGAGACCGTCATGGCAACGTGGAAACCCGATCCCACCTTCTATCCGTCGGCCCGTCTCGCAGCCGACGCACCCAAGGAAACGCTCGCCTACGTCGCGAGCTTCGACCCGTCGCGGCAAATGCCGGACGATATCGCCGTGGTCGACGTCGACCCCAAGTCGAAGGACTACGGCAAGATCGTCAACCGCGTGACGATGCCGAACGTCGGCGATGAACTGCACCATTTCGGCTGGAATGCGTGCAGTTCGTGTCTGTGCCCGAATGCGCCGCACCCGCATTCCGAACGCCGTTATCTGGTCGTGCCGGGACTGCGTTCGTCGCGCATCCACATCATCGATACGAAGCCCGACGGCAGAAAACCGAAGATCGTGCGCGTGCTGGAACCCGACGAAGTCGCATCGAAGGCGGGCTATACGCGTCCGCATACCGTCCACTGCGGGCCGGCTGGCATCTATGTCGCATCGCTCGCGAACGCGCAAGGCGAAGCGCCCGGCGGCGTCTTCCTGATGGATCATGAAACGTTCGATATCCGCGGCCGCTGGGAAATCGATCGAGGCCCGCAGGAACTCGCGTACGACGTGTGGTGGCATCTCGGCTACGACACGCTCGTCACGAGCGAATGGGGACTGCCCGCGACATTCGAGAACGGGCTCGTGCCTGAGGTGCTGCTCGGCGGCCAATACGGGCATCGTCTGCACTTCTGGGACATCAATACGCGCAAGCACAAACAGGTGATCGATTTCGGCGCGGAGAACCAGCTCGTATTCGAGCTGCGCCCCGCACACAACCCGACGATGGCGCATGGCTTCGTCAATTCGGTCATCAGCCTGAAGGACCTGTCCGCATCGATCTGGACCTGGTATCGCGAAGGCGATCAATGGGCGGTGCGCAAGGTGATCGAAATCCCCGCCGAGCCGGCGGATGCAGACTTGCTGCCACCCATGCTGAAGGGCTTCGGCGCGGTGCCGCCGCTCGTCACGGATATCGCGCTGTCGCTCGACGACCGTTACCTGTACGTGTCGTGCTGGGGCACCGGCGACCTGCGTCAATACGACGTGTCGGACCCGTTTCATCCGGAGTTGACCGGCACGGTGCGCATCGGCGGCATCGCTTCGCGCGCGACGCACGCGGGCGCGGGCGGCCAGCCGTTGAACGGCGGCCCGCAAATGGTCGAAGTGAGCCGCGACGGCAAGCGGGTCTACTTCACGAACTCGCTGTACGGGGTCATCGACGATCAGTTCTATCCGGACGGTGTCAACGGCTGGATGGTCAAACTCGATGCGGCGCCCAACGGCGGCCTCGCGTTCGAGCCGGACTTCTTCCTGCAATGGCCGAGCACACACCGTCCGCATCAGATCCGCCTTGAAGGCGGCGATGGTTCATCCGACTCGTATTGCTATCCGTAACGCGCGTCACGGAATCGATATGAACGACCTGTTCGCGAGCGGCTTCGCATCGACATGGGCCGTCGTTATCGGCAGCGGCGTTTTTCACGGCGCCAATCCGGCGATGGGATGGCTGTTCGCGGCCGCGCTCGGCATGCAGCGCGGCAGCCGCAAAGCGATGCTGTGGGCGTTGCCGCCGATTGCGCTCGGCCATGCCGCGTCGGTGCTGCTTGTGACGACGTCCGCCGTTGCGTTCGGCATGCTCGCGCAGACAGCGCATCTGCGCGTTGGGATGGGCGGCGTGCTGATCGTGTGGGCGCTCTATCACCATGTTTACGGCCACCGTCATCGCGTACGGGTCGGCATGACCGCGGGCTTCGTCGGGCTTGTGTTGTGGTCCGCAGCGATGGCGACGCTGCATGGCGCCGGCCTGATGCTGATCCCCGCGCTGATGCCGATCTGCGGTGCGGCCGGCGCGCAAAGCGCGGTTGCCAGTGCGCTGCCCGCTTCACTGCAGATGATCGGTCAGATGACCGCACTGCACACGGTCATCACGCTGATCACCGGCGGCGCGATTGCGTTCGCGGCGTACGAATACCTTGGCCTGGGCATGCTGCGGCGGGGCTGGATCAATTTCGACTGGCTCTGGTGCGGCGCGCTGACGCTAACAGGTGGGCTGCTGATCGTCACGGCGTGAAGCGCAAAGGCATCGATGCTCGAGCGCGTCGCGCGTTCCCCCGAAAAAACTCACCTATCGATTGCCCCCTGGATGTATGGCTCCCGAATCGGCTCACCATAACGCCTCGTCCATCTTCGCGGTTTAGCGGCTTAGCCCTTCAACCAGCTGCGCAGTTTGTCGCGCCAAGTCGCGTGCTCGCGCCGGCGCGCGGTCCAACTGTAGTCCGCGCAAGCAACAGCAAGCCACGTTTGCGCATCGCCGGCAAAGCGCGGTACGCCAAACTGCTCGGGCGCTTCAAACAGATCCAGATACGCACGCCGATAGTGTTCAATCATCACGCGCTCCGCATAGTGCGCCTCCATCCAGCGCCGCGACGTCGCGCCGATTTCCGCGCGCAACGAACGATCTTCAAGCAGCGCGCACAACGGCGCTTCCGCTTCTTCGAGACGCACGTCGATCCACGGCAGATCGACCGCGCCGGTCAGCTTGCGCAATTGCGACTGCACGCGCGCGTCGAGATAGCCGAGCGTCGGTTTGCCTTGTGACAGCGCCTCGAGGCCGCTCAAGTGGTAGTTGCCGGTCACACATTCGTCGATCGCGACCGCGGCCTGCTGCTTCGCGCGCAGGCACTCGTCATGCGGCGTATCGACGATCAGCTGGACGCGGCACAGTCCTTCACGCTCGAGCTTGCGCAGCAGCGCAAGCGTCTGCGGCACGCCCTTTGTCTCCCAACGCTTTTTCCACGCGGATGCGCGCCCACTCGGCGAAAACGTGACGATCGGCCTGCCTGGCGCTTCCGGATGCGGCAGATAGCGCGGATCATCGATCGGCACGATATTCGGCACTACACGCGCGAACGGATAGAAGCGCTCGGGGCCTTGTGCGATCACAAGCTGCGGTGCGCCATCGCGCACGATCCGCTCGATCAGGCCCGCGTCGCCGTTCGCCCACAAGTCGGGCGCCGAATGGTACTGGCGGATCAGTTTCTTATCGCCGAAGTGCTTTTGAAAACCGGCGCCGAAGGTTTCGTCGAGCGAGAAGTACTGGTGAATGTGCACCACATCGGCTTCGGCGATCGCATCAAGCGCCTGGTGCTGCTGCGTCTGCCAGTCGATGTCGATCGCGAACGTGCGCGTGCGATACGCGGCTGCATTGAACACCACGTGACGGGCGCGAATGTCGGTTAGCCGATTCAGCGCTGACACGATATTGCCGGGGCTGCCGGCGACCGGCGTGTTGGAAAGGTGAACGACCTTCATCGGTTACGGCTGTTGGGTCCGCCATCGTGACGCTGGTGCGGACGGATTGTTGTGCTGTTATCGGGCAGCCTGCTTGCCGCGGTTATGCGCGGCTACGCGCGCATCTGTTGCGCGATATCCGTGCGCAAGCCGGTTAGCGAGCGCCAGCTTCGCTTCTCGAAGATATCGACGCCGAGCGCGCTATCCACCGACAGGTTGACGACCCGCACGCCGCGCCGCTTCAGCAACGCCGCCGCCTGCCTGAACGACGGCTCGATATAGGCGCCAAAATGCCGGTCGAGCGCACTCGGCTGCATATCGCCGCCGGTTTCGTAGAAACGCGGCGCGCGTGACGCATTGCGCAGATCGACGCCATGCAAATAAACGACGTCGAAGCCAAGCGAATTCAGAACCTGCAAGCCGGCGTACGCGACCGTACGTCCATCGAACACGCCGTGCCGCATGTCAAGGCTGAAGCCCAGCACACGCTCCTCATCGAACAGGACGAGTTCGTCGGCGCACGCATGCCGCATGTGCAGATCGCGGCCGCGCAGCGCGCGTTTGCCTGCCGGGTATTGCACATCCTCAATCACGAAGATCCGGCAACGCATGCGCTCGAGCGGAAAATACTGCGCGATGTACCACAACACGAGCGGCGTGGCGAACAGAATGAGCGGCTGCTGGACGATACGCGCGATGAGATCCGGCCGGTTGCGCGCAAAACCCGCATCGACGATGCAGTAATAATCAAATCGCACATCGTGCTTGTCCTGCAGCGCGATTGCGCCATTCACGCCCATCACATGCTCGAGATCGAGCACACCGTAGTTGATATCGTTGATCGATGGGCCTGCTGCGATCAGATGACAGGCGCCGGTGCGTGAGCCCGGCAGCGCGGACGCATTCTCGAGCGTCAGACTGTGCCGGCCAATACGCATACCCGTGATGCATCCGTCGAAGTCGCGATCGATCGAAACCGTGCGCCATAGACGCTCGTTGTGCCGATACGCGCGCGAGTGCGTCCAACGGTAGAAAAGCTTGAAGAGTGTGGCAGAGAACCGCCGTGTTCGCCGCGGCCATGCATAGGCGCATGCCTCGGGCGCTCCGGCCGCTGCACCGCGCAACGATGCAGCCCGGTCGACTGAAAGCATAGTGGGACTCCCAGCAGTGCGCTGGGTTGTGCGCACCGAGTGGCCCACAGTCTAGTGCGATGAAGTGTTACAAGCGTTACCCATGCGGCGCAAAACAATTACGTCGTGTTACGTTCGGCTTTCCGTAGGCGGCCTCGCACGATGCAAGCGACATACTTCGCTTTGGGCATGATATCGACGTATCGATGAAAATTGGCCATCTCATAAACCGTATATACTATTTATATCGTTTATACGGTTAACAAGGAGATCAGATGAAGGCAACAGCGGAAAAAACAGCGCCTGCGAAGGGCCATACCGGCGCCGGCAAGACGGCGAAGGCCGCCAAAACGAAGCAAACGCTGGCGAAGACGCCAAAAGCGGCGCAGGCGCCAGCGCAGTCCGCCGAAAAGGTCGTCAAGGACGTCAAGGACACCAGCGCCAAAACCACAAAGGACGAAAAGGCCCGTCGCGCGAAGAAGGATAAGGTCGTGCGCGACAGCTTCACGATGCCGAAGTCCGACTATGAGAAGCTGGCGGAACTGAAGCAGCGCTGCCTTGATGGCGGCGTGTCGGTGAAGAAAAGCGAACTGCTGCGCGCGGGCCTTGCGCTGCTGGCCGCAGCGCCGCCGAAGCGGCTTATTGCCGCGGTTTCGGCGCTGGACACGGTAAAGACCGGCCGCCCCGCGAAGTCATAAGCGAAAATCCGAATCCGGCGTGGCGACCATCGGTGCCGCCACGCCGAACCCTGCTGGTTCAATGGCTAGTGCTTGAACACCGGGTCAGCTGGCCAGCTTACGGAACGTCTCAAGTACCGCTTCACCCTTGAACGGCTTGACGATCCAACCCTTGACGCCCGCCGCCTTGCCCCGCTCCTTCATGGCCGGGCTGCTTTCGGTGGTCAGCATGATCACGTTGACCGTCGCGTTCCCCAGTTCGCCGCGAATCTTTTCGACCATCGTCAAACCGTCCATATTCGGCATGTTGACGTCGCTGATCACGAGCTTCGTGCCGGGGCTCGCCTTCAGTTTTGCGAGTCCGTCCTTGCCGTCGACCGCAGTATCGACATCGAGGCCATTCTTTTTCAGAAAGCCGGCCACTTCATCGCGCACCGTGCTCGAGTCGTCCACTACCAGAATCTTTGCCATGTTGGTTTCTCCGTAATGCCTATCAGAAGAGATCGAGTTCACCCGCTTCGACGGTCGTACCCGGCTGCTCGGTGATTTCCCTGAAATCTTCCGGCGACCAGCTCAGGCTGAACACGAAACGTTGATGCAGCTTCACCGAACGGCCCGACTGTTCATCTGTGATCGTGTACACAAAGCACAGTTGCGGGTTTTCAGAGCCGAACGAAATGTATTTCTGCCGGTGGTTGACGAGCAGCGGCACTTGTACCTGTGCGCGTGCAAGCGTGTCCGCATCGCCCAGATAACGGTTCTTGAACGCGCCCCAGATCATATTCGTCAACTCGCCGAGCAGATCGTTGAGATCGCGGAAGTCGGCTGCGCCGTCGCCGGCGCGGCGCTGGTCAAGCAATGCAAGCAGCGGCTCCTCTTCCGCCTGGATCATCATGTAACCGCGGCACCACGCGCTTTCGAGCGCGATCAGGCTGAACACTTCGCCGAAGATGATGCGGTCGCGCACAATGCTCGGCGTTTCATAGGTGATCGTGAAATCCTTGAACAGCGTGGCAAGCATCGTTTCGCTGATGTCGGAAATACCGCGCACCAATGCGTTCGGATAATCGAGACTGAAAATATAACGGTCGATCACGTCGCGCAACGGCGCCATGTCCGATGCGACATACGCGGCACACAGGATCTGCCTCAGGCTCTCGGGCAAATCCTCAAGCGTTGCGCGCGATTCACGCCGCATGATGATCGGCAACTCCGGGCGCACCGCGTACACCCGGTTCGCAATCGCCGCGCTTTCATCGAGCGACCCGCCGTAGTGTTCGTCGAGCAGGATGGCACCCAGATCGATATTCGCACGCAGCACCGATAGCAGGCGGCTCTTGCGCACCTTCACGCCGACGAGGTTGTTCTCGTCGCAGAAGCGCTTGATCGTATCCGTGTGCAACGGGCTCTCATCGAGCACCAGCACTTTGCTGACCGGTTTGTTGAAATTCATCGTCTTTTCCTGCCGGGTTTGACTGTTGAATGGGTTGCCTCGTGGGCGCCCCGGGCGGCGCGTCAAACAGGATGTCAATACAGGGCCTCAAAACAGGCCCTCAAACGGCGCGGTCAGAACAGTTCGAGCTCGCCGCTCGTGTCTTCCGCCACGCTGACATCCGCCGTGAAATCGATCGGCGCATGCGCGCACACACATAGCGTCGCGGCCAGTCCGACCGAATCGTTGATCGTCACCGCCCAGGTCTCGAGCAGTGCGGGCTTCAATCCTTCCAGATGGGGCAAACAACGCGCGCTCAACATATATGGCGTCGACATGCCGAGATCCGGGAAGTAGCGCAGCAATTCCTGATTGATCGCGCCGCAGCACAGGTTGCAAATTTCCTGGAACACTTCGCGGAACGGCCGCTCCGCGCTGTCCTTAGTGAAGTACTCAACCGTCGCGGTATCTTCGTTGAAGTGCAGGATCAGCAGCAGCCGGAATGAAATCGACGAAATCGTCAGAACCACGACGCTCGTTGCGTCGGCCGCAAGCGCGCCCGCCCCGTGCCTGCCCTGCACCGCAATGCTGCACGTGTCGCCCGGGGTCACCGTTAGCCTCGTCTGCGCAGCCTTCTGCAGGATGCGCTCGAAGCTTTCCTTTGCCTGTGCGCTAATCACGTCCGGCGCCTAATGGAGCTTTGCCTGAAACTGGTTCGCCAGCGCTTCGACGCTGGCGAGCGACGCCGTAATCATCTTGCCGCCTGCCTGGATGTCCTGAAACGTCGCAGTCGTCGTGAGATCGTTGCGATGCAGGCTGTCGCGGTAGCTTTTCGACAATTCCTCCGAGCGCGCGGCAAGTGCGCGCACTTCGCTTGCGACCACTGCGAAACCGCGTCCCGCCTGACCCGCGCGCGCGGCCTCGATCGACGCGTTCAGCGACACGATCACGACGTGCCGCACAATCGACGACAACTCCTGGTTCTTCGTGTGCATGTCCTGATTCTGCGTCATCAACGAGATCATCTGTTCATGCCAACGCTCGAACGTCCCCGCGAGCTCCTTCAAACGCGACGCTTCATGGGCGATCTTTTGCGCGTCGCGCGCCCACTGGTCGCGGCTTTCGGTCGCCTCGCGCAACGCAACGCGGGTTTCGTCGACGAGCGCTGTCTGCTGCGCAAGCGCGTCGCGCGACTGAGCAAGCGACGCCTCCAGTTCGTGTCTGTCCTGTTCGGCTTGCGCAAGCAGCGCCGTGTGGCGGTCGTCATAACGCGTCAGCGCGTCGATTCGCGCATCGGCTTGCGCATGCACCCGCCCGACCATTTTCGCGCTATGCAACCGGTGCGCGGCAAACGCCAGCACGGCGGTCACCAACCCCGCCGCGACGGCTACTACTCCGTACTGTTGAATCACATCCATCCTTCAAGCATTCCTATGATGCAACGCGCGGCGCCGGGTTGGCCCCGCGCGTCGCCGGCCAACCTAGCTGGCCATCGACCCAAGCGGCGGCACTGGCGCGTTGTTGTCTTCGGCGCGTACGTCGGTGCCGAGGCTGTCCACCGCGAAGCTGTCCGGCAGGCAGACGATCGTCTGGAACGGGCGGAAGTCAGCCCCCTTGTGATCGTCGGTAAAGCGCAGTTCGATACGGCCGTTCTCGCGCGCGAGGAATTCGCGCACCGCGTCCATGCCGACGCCTCGCCCCGACACTTCAGTGACCTGCTCGGCTGTCGAAAAGCCCGGACGGAAGATGAATTCGGCGATCTCTTCGTCGCTCACGGGCGCGGCCATGTCGATCCAGCCGCGCTCGACGGCGATCGAGCGAATCTTGCTCAATGCAAGGCCGCGGCCGTCATCGCTCAGCGTGATCTGCAGCGCGTGGTTGTCGACGCCGACTTCGATGTCGATCGTCCCCGCAGCGGACTTGCCCAGCGCGGTGCGCATGGCTGACGCTTCGATGCCGTGGTCCATCGAGTTGCGCAGCAGATGCATGAACACGTTCTTCATCGTGGTGCCGGCGTGGCTGCGCAAACGGTAGCCGTTGTCATCGATACGCACCACCGGCGCTTCCTTGCCGAGTTCGGCAGCCAGCGACGGCAGCGAATCGAGCACGCCCGACAGCGTTTCCGCGACACTTTCGGTGCCAAGCACGCGCAGCATCCGGTGCAGCGCGTCACGCATCGTGACAAGCGCATCGACGTCGCCGGTATTCGCCGTTTCGAGCAGACGCAGGCTGTGCGCGATATGTTCCTTGTCGACCATCAGATAGCGGTCGGCGCCGCCGCGGCGCGCGACGCGCGTGCGGCCGAGGCTCACTTCGTTGATTTTCGCGTAGCTGTCGATCGCTTCACGTACGCGGGCCAGTTCGGTCATCAACTGTTCCTGATCCCACTCGCGCTCCGCATCGGTGCGGCGCAGTTCGTCATAGCGCTGCTCGGTTTCATGCACGACGTTCGTCAGATGTTGCAGGTTGTACGTGCGCGCATTGCCCTTGATCGTGTGCATATTGCGGAACAGCTCGGCAATCGCGGTGCCATCCGCCTGCTCGTGTTTGCGAATGATCCGCTCGTTCTCGCTGACAAAGCCGCTTGCCGTATCGATGAAGTGATGGAACTTCTCTTCGTTGACCGCGAGAATCTCGCCGATCATCTCGAGGCGGCGCTTCTGTTCGCCCGCTTCGGCGGCCAGCTTGCGCAGTTCGGTCACGTCGCGCACGCACAGCATCAGGCGCACGATCACATCGTTTTCGTCGGTAATCGCGGACCAGCTGAGGTCAAGCGTTTTCACACGGCCATCGGGCATATGCTTCGCAATCTCGCCGACCAGCAGATGCTGGTTGAACTCGAAGTTGATCGCGTCTTCGCCAAGGCATGCTTGCGTCGCGGCGTCGATTTGCGAAAGATCGTCGGCACCGAGATCGGTATCGGCGAAAACCAGATCCATCAGTGGACGGCCGGCGATATCGTTCGTTTCGAAAATGGCTTCGAGGTAGGCGGAGTACTCGGCGTGAATCACCGCGCCATCGACCACCGTCAGAATGCCCTGCTGCATGTTTTGCAGCATCGCCTGGATATCCGCGGTCTTCTGCTTGAGCAGCGCCGAGTTTTCCTGGATTTTTTCAATCATCCCGTTGAACGCGACAATCGAGCGGCCGATTTCGTCGAGGCGTCCGACCGGCACACGGCGCGTGAAGTCCTGGCTCGCAGCGATCTCGCTCATCATTGCCTGCATGCGGGACAGCGGTCGCGTGATCTGCCGGTACAGCAGCGTGCCGATCACCGTCAGCAGCAGCACCGCGATGCCGGTGACCGCGGCGATCGCCGTGGTCGTGGTGGCGAGCTTGTCGTTCAGCGCCGCGATCGCGCCGTCTTTCTGGCGGTTCTTCTCGATACGCAGCGTGTCGACGATGCCTTCGAGCTCGTCACGATACTCGGCGACGTTCGCGAACAGATAGGCTTGCGCCATCTCGTTCTTGCCGGCGAGCTTCATTTTCGCGGTGTCGTCGATTGCGGAGAAATAGTTGGCGAGGCTTTCCTGCGCCTGCACGACGAGGCCCTTTTGCGCCTGGCTCGCGGCGTCTTTTGCCTGCAGTGCAAGGGCTTGCTTGAGCGTCTCGCGCTTTTTCTTCAACTCGTCCTCCGCCTGCGAAACCATGTTCGCATCCGGCGCGTAAACGAGTGTCATCGTCGCGATCTGCACGTCCTTCACTTGCGACACCAGGTCGGCGGACGCGAGCGCGCTGGGCACGACGCCTTCCGTCACCTTCCTGACTTCCGCTGCGCTCCCTCTGGTCTGGTACACGGCGTAACAGCCGATAGCCGATAGAGCGACGAACATCAAGATCACTAAAAGCGTAATGCGATGACGGATGGTCATGTTGCGATTCCCCGAGGTCTGGCCGGCGTATCTCTCCCCGCCATCGTGGCAGCGGCTTGGTCGCCTTGTGTCAACGGCCCGATTGTCGGGCGGCGTCGATTGTTGGGCATGAATGTGACTGAACGATGAATCATCACAATATCGGTCGCGGCCGCACGGCGTGCGGGGCATTAAAATCCCGCATAAATACGGGCCGCGCGCAGATAGTGAAATGAATGTGTCAAAATATGCGCCGTAACCGAACACGGTTCTCCGGATTTGATCCCGTTCCCGCTCAGTCCGTCAGTTTTCTTTTTCCACGGCCTATGAAACTGAACCTGGCGCCTTCTACTTACGGAGCTGACCCCTCGGGTCTGGTTTGCAGCTTCCGGTTCGTGTCCGGTCAGCCCGGCGCACCCATTGACTCCGATTCCGTCGAAACCTGGCTTGCCGAACATCAAGCGAATCGGGATCGCGTCGACGGCGAATTTCTTTGGCTGCATTTCAATCTCGCTCACGTCGCCAGCGAACGCTGGATGCGCTCGAAGCTGAACCTGCCGGACGGCTATTTCGAAGCACTGCGCGAAGGCTCGCACTCGACACGCATCGAGCACCAGCATGGCGCACTGCTTGCAGTGGTCAACGACGTCATCTTCGACTTCGAGAAAACGCCGGCGGATATCGCCACACTCTGGGTCTACACCCACAAGAACATCATGGTCACCGCGCGCCTCAAGCAGTTGCGCTCGATCGACCGCTTGCGCGCCGCGGTGCGCGACGGCGAAATTTTCAGCACGCCCGCGCAACTGCTGATTCACCTGATGCGCGATCAGGCCGACCTGCTTGTGCAGATCGTGCGCAGTAGCAGCATCGAGGTCGACCGGATCGAAGACCAGTTCCTGTCGAAGCAGGCGGTGGAAAGCCGCCGCGATCTCGGCGCAATGCGGCGCGTGCTCGTGCGGCTGCAACGCGTGCTTGCACCGGAACCGGGCTCGATCTTCCGGCTGCTCGTGCGTCCGCCCACTTGGCTTGCGGAACAGGACGTTCAGCATTTGCGCGATTCGACCGAAGAGTTTTCACTCGTGCTCGGCGATCTATCGGGTCTTGCCGAACGTATCAAGCTTCTGCAGGAAGAAATTGCCGCGCGCCTCGACGAGCAAACCAACCGCACCCTGTTCACACTGACGCTGGTCACCGTCCTCGCGCTGCCGATCAACATCGTCGCCGGTCTGTTCGGGATGAACGTCGGTGGCATTCCGCTCGCGGAGAATCATCACGGCTTCTGGGTGATGGTGCTGACCGTCGTCGGGCTGACCGCGCTCGCGGGCTGGTGGGTATTCCGGCGCAGAGGGCGGCCGTCGGGTCGATTGTAGTGCACGGTCCAGTTCGACGTTCGCCACTGAAAGCCCTTTGCGCACGCACAGCAAGCATCGCGTCGTCGGACTGACTCGAAAACGCCATACAAATTTCATCTATTCACGTTTCGCGTTAGCCAGACTGGCCTTTTCGGACTTAACGGTCGAGGAGGCCTCTCATGGCTGTCGTCGTGCGCGCTTATCTGTCCCCCACGCTGGTGTTGCTGGCATTTGACTGGACGCAAGGAAAAGGCCGGAATGATTTTCTCGGCTTCGCGATCAAGCGGACGCCCGGTTTTTTCGACGCTACCGGCAACACACATGAATCGAGCAGCTGGCTGCCGAACCGCATCACGTTCGACGGCCCGGTACCTGACACGCAGCGCGATGCACCGACCAATGTCGCGCCGATCCAGAAGTTCATGTGGTGGGATGCACGGATCGATCCACCGGACCGGCAGCAGCATTTCGAGTATCAGGTATATCCGGTCACCGGCACGCCTGCGTCACCGCAAGTGCTGGAAAGCGAAGCCGGCGTATGCCGCATCACATTGCCGGCCCATATCGAGCACGGCGTCGGCAGCTGGTTCAACCGTGCGGTGGTCAGTTCGCAGGCGTTCACGCGGATGGTCGACGCGCTGCATCTGCGACAGAATGAAGCGCCATCGCCGCAACAGGCGCTGAGGCTCAGAACGTGGCTTGCGAATGACATCGAGGATACGTTCAAGACGATATTCGCGGACGCGCAACACGCCGCCGCCGCGGTGTACCACCTGACCGATACGCTGTGGGCGCTGCCAGCCTTCGTGGCGTTCGGCAAAGCACATGGCAAAGCAGCCCTCGCGCTGGTCTACGATGCGCACCAGGTACGCGAAAAGGGCAAGACGTTGCCGTCGCCGAACCAGCCGGCCGTCAATGCGCTGGAAGGCCTCACGATGCTCTCGCCACGCGACCGGACGCACATCATGCACGACAAATTCATCGTTGCCGACGACGGCAACGGCCAGACGCGTCCCGCACAACTGCTGACCGGTTCGGCAAACTTCACGACCGAGGGTCTCACCGAGCAGGCGAACGTGCTGCACCTGTTCGAATCGGCGGCGCTCGCCCGGTTATATAGCGACCGGGCCGCGAGCCTCGCGAAGAATCCGACGATTGCCGAGACCGCAAAACTCGCCGACGGCTGGTCCGATTCGATTACGGTCGGCGACGCGACGGTCCGCGTGTGTTTCTCGCCTGAACCGAACAACCGGCGTACGCAAATCGATACGATTGTTGAAGCTATTGGGGCCGCAAAGCATTCGGTGATGTTCTGCCTATTCATGCCGACCGACGCGCCGCTGCGGGACGCGTGCTTTGCGGCCGGAGACAAGGGGCTGATGATGTTCGGGCTCGTCAATCACATTAGCGAAAAATCCGCGCAGGCGGCCGACGACGCACAAAAGGAGGGCAAGACGCTCAACACCACCGAGCTTGCGAACCTCGAGCTCTACCATCGCAGCAAGGAGCAGAAGGACGTGATCGACGCTGCATTCTTCTCACCCGCGACGGTACCCGAAGGCTTCACGCCGGAACTGCAGCTCTTTCCTGGCGAGCACGCGCCGCCCTTCGCGCCGGTGATCATCCACCACAAGTTTCTCGTGATCGATGCCGAAGGCGACAACCCGATTGTCTACACGGGCTCCGCAAACATGAGCAACAACTCCGAGCATTTCAACGACGAGAATGTGCTCGAGATTCGAGGCAAACGCATCGCGGGGATCTATCTCGCGGAATTTTTGCGCCTGTATGAGCACTATCGCGCGCGGGCCATCGCGATCAACGAGCAGCAGCGCGGTCAGAAGCATCGGCGGTTAGTGCTGCAGCCGGACGGGAAATGGGCCGACAAGTACTTTGTGGATGGGAGCCCGGAGGAGAAGGCGCGGGTGGCGCTGGCGAATCGCGCGAGCTGACGTGAGGGGTCAGCGCGGGCACTGTGGCGACGGGTGGCCGCCTTACTCTTCGTTGTCGAGCATCGCATCCCGATGCTCCTTCGGCTTCGCGAGCCAATGCCGATGCAGCGCGTGCTCGGCGATGCGGCCGACAATCAGCAGCATGATAAACAGAACCGTCGCGATCACTGCGACCGACCACGCGCCCACGCCACACACAATGCCGAGGGCGGCGGTCACCCAGATCGAGGCCGCGGTCGTGAGACCGCGAATTTTGTCGGCTGCGACGTTCTGCACGATCACCCCGGCGCCGAGAAAACCGATGCCGGTCATGATGCCTTGAATCGTGCGCGACGTTGCGTCATTGGCGGCTACGCCATGCAGCGCGAAGCCGGCACCCGCCATCGTCACCAGGCACGAGCCGAGTGCGACGAGGCCCAGCGTTTTCACGCCGGTCGGCTTGCCGCGTATGTTGCGATCGACGCCGACGACGCAGCCCAGCAGTATCGCGATCACCATCCGCAACAACGCTTCCTTGAAAATCGGATCGGGCAGCACGGCGGGCGCTCAGCTTTGCGGCTTCCATGGCCAGGACGGATAGATGCCGCCTGCACCGGGTGACGCTTCTTCGGCTTGCTTGCCACGCGACTTGCCGGCACGATGCGCTGCCGTCGATAGCACGCCGGCTTCAGTTGACCGTGGCGGCAAGCCGTCGCCGAACCATGGCACCTCCTGCTTCAGGCTCGCCACGTACGCGCGCCACCCGTCACCATCGGCGGCGAACAAAGCGTCGCGCACGGCACCCGCGAGACGCTCGTGATTCAGTTCGGCTTCGAGCAGTTCGGCAGGCCATACTGCGAACGCTGCGCTCACGCGCTGCGCGAATCCATGCGTGGTCACCTCGGTCGGTACGAGCCGCAACAACGGCAAACTGGCGAGGGCACGATGCTCGGCAACCAGCTCGTGCACCGTGACCGCTCTGTCGCCTGAGTACGCGAGCAGCTTGTCCATCGCATCGAGCACCGCACCGAGGTGCAATAGCAGCGCCCGACGTTCAAACGCATCTTTCATCACATGTTCCGTCTATCGGTCAGGCCCACCATTCTAGACCGACTGACGCGGGTCGCCATAAAACCGGGGGCAATCCGGCGCGCGATGCGAGGTCCGCACGACTCGCGATGTGCCGTAGCCGTGCGGATGCCGCCGGGCTTACGGAAGCCTCCCCAGCGGCGGCGCGACTACCGCGCTGCGAGCGCGCCGTCGTGATGGTCGATGCTCGGGCTGGTTTCGCCCGAATGCTTAGCAATCGCGTGCAGTTGCTTGTTGCGTGCGATTTGCTCGTCAGTCGGCGGATAGTTGGTCTTGCTGATCGGAAGCATACCGTCGTGACGTGCCTGCGCGAGTTCCTGCTGTACCTGTTCACGCGTCTTGCCTTGTGCGAGCGCGGCCTCTGTGACGAATGCGGCGCATAGCGACGCACTGATGGCAAGCAGCGAAAGTTTTGAAATGCTCATGGCCAATCTCCTGTGAAGATGATCGCCGAGTGGCTGATCTGTCTTCAGTGTGCGCGGCAGATGGTGCGCTCCGATGATCGGTCGATGACAAATTCGCTGGATTGGATCTGGCGACGCACGACGGGACTGCACGCACACGATGCGCAGGACGTCGGGAAAGTATTCAGTCGCGACTCCCGAGCGCGCGTTCAATTTTCTTGTCCGTCTTATACTGGCTCAGCGCATACACCGACCAGATGGCAGCAGGCAACCAGCCAATAATGGTGAGTTGCAGAACCAGACAGATGATGCCGGCGATCGGTCGGCCGATCGTGAAAAACTGAAACCACGGCAGAAGCAGGGCAAGCAGCAAGCGCATACTGTTCCTCCTCAACGAGTTGTACCAGGCGACCGGCCGGCGCGGGGCGCGCACGGGCGCCGTCAAAGCCGGGTTTACGGCAGGAGTGCATTAAAACACGAGAGGCACCTGTATAGTTTCCGGGTCAAACTGAACGGCGCGCGCGGGCGCTCCGAACTGGTCCTGATGTGTTGCCCAAATGGGACGATCATGAGAATCCTGAGCGCTTCACTGACGTCTGGAATGGCGATCCGATCCGGCATAGCGATGGTCTGCGCGCTGTGCGTCACTGTCCTCTCGGCCTGCGGTCTTCCCCCGCTTGAGGACCGGCCGCAATCCACCGCGCTGACGACCGAAGAGGTGGCGACCACCCGCCTTGGTCACGTGACTGAGACCGAACTGACGGACCATCCGGGGCTTACCGGCATCGATCCACTGGCGGACCCGTTAGAGTCGTTTGCGGCGCGAGTCGACCTCGTGCGCACGGCCGAACGTACGCTGGATGTCCAGTACTACATATGGCGCAACGACCTCACAGGCACATTGCTGCTTGAGGAGCTGCAGGAAGCGGCGAGTCGCGGCGTGCGCGTGAGGCTGCTGCTAGACGACCACGGAATCCCGTCGGCAATGGACGATATTCTCGCGGCGCTGGCTGCTCATCCCAACGTCGAGGTGCGCCTGTTCAATCCGTTTGTGTGGAGAAAGCCCAAATTCATCGGCTTTGTCACGGACTTCTCGCGACTAAACCGGCGCATGCACAACAAGTCGCTCACCGCGGACGGCATTGCTACGATCATCGGCGGACGAAACATCGGCGACGAATACTTCGGCGCGAATGACGGCGTGGTATTCGCGGATCTCGACGTGCTAGCGATCGGCCCCGCCGCAAGAGAGGTGGAAAACGACTTTGACCGGTACTGGGCCAGTGCATCGGCGTACCCTGCCGGACAGATCCTGCCGCGCGCTCGTGCAGACGAGCTCGGCGAACTGGATGCGTCTGCGCGCGCCGTGCATAGCAATCCGGCCGCCACGGCCTATGTGGAATCGCTCCAGCAAACGACCGACGTGCGGCGCCTGGTCGATGGCACGCTGCCGCTGGACTGGGCGAAGGCCCGCCTCGTCAGCGATGACCCGGCCAAAGCGCTGGGCACGGTCCCGCCGGAGGAGCTCGTGTTACCTCAGTTGCTAGCCAAGCTGGGGAGGCCGACACACGAGTTCGATCTTATTTCGCCCTATTTTGTGCCGGGTGAAGACGGCACACGCTACCTCACGCAGCTTGCTGGCAGCGGTGTCACCGTTCGGGTTCTGACCAACTCACTCGAAGCGACGGATGTAGCGCCGGTCCATGCCGGTTACGCCAAAAGGCGCGTTGCGCTGCTTCAAGGGGACGTGCAGCTATACGAACTGCGCGGCACGGCGGGCGCCACCGCCCAGAAGTATTTCAGCACGGGCAGCTACGGTAGTTCGGGCTCGAGCCTTCACGCGAAAACATTTGCGGTGGATTCCGAGCGCGTCTTTGTCGGTTCGCTGAATCTCGATCCGCGGTCCGCGAACCTGAATACCGAGTTGGGACTTGTCATCGACAGCCCGGAACTCGCCCTGCGCATCGAATCCGTATTCTGGACGCTGGTGCCGAAACTGGCCTACGAGGTAAAACTCGACGACCACGACAAGTTGTACTGGACCAGACAGTACGGCGGCGAGACGATCCGATACGACACCGAGCCGAACACAACATGGTTCGGCCGACTAAGTGTGTCATTCTTCTCCATTCTGCCGATCGAATGGCTCCTGTAACGTATCGATCGTTTTGTGGCTCTCCGCGTACTCACGCGGCGTCATGTCGTAGCGAGCCTTGAACACGCGGCTGAAGTGCGCGTGACTGGTAAAGCCGCACTGGTACGCGATTGCCTTGATTGCGCCATGCGACGAGTCAGCGCGCAGCCGATACGCTGCGTGCTCGAGGCGCAGCGACCACGCATAGCGCATGACCGACAAGCCGCTCGCATGCAACGCGCGCGTGAGGCTGCTGGTCGACATGTTCAGTTCGGCGGCGATGCGCTCGACGCTTAGATCGGGGTCACCGATGTGGCGTGAGATCAGTTGTTTCGCGCGTCTCACGGTAACGACATTCGAGCGACCCAGCACAGGCCCGCTGCGATCGTCGAGCAGCACATCCATCAGATCGACGCACTGCTCGGCCAGCCGGGTGAGCGTCGCTTCGCTTGCCTTGCCTGCCTGCGACGTCAGGTACAACACGAAGTCGCGTACCGCACAGACATCCGAAGACGCGGGATCAGGACGACAGATCGCCGGAAAGCGGTCGCGCAGCCCGCGCTCCTTGAACGCCGACCTCGGGATGCGCAGTATCGACATGCGCGTCCGCTCGCGAACTGACGCGTTGTGCCAGGCATGCGGGTCGACCACCGCCATGTCGCCGGGCCCGAACGCGAATGTCTGCCCATCGCGCTGTTCGATCCACCGCGTGCCGCTCTTTATCACTTGCACGAAGAGATCCCCGTCGTCCCCGCGATGCCGGATTGGGGCGACCGACTGCCAGGCGATATCGAGGTTGACGATCGCGTGCTTGGCAGCGCACCTGCCACTGTGCATTGACGCACCGGAGTGAGGAGAATCGAACTTGTACTGCAGACCTATGGACGCCATTGCGTCGAGCCATTCGTCGCGGGACATCGGCGTGCCATTCCAGGTATGCTCGAGAAACCGCTCACTCACTACGATCTATCTCCTTCCAGAAGAGAGGCGCATCTGCCCGCCGTGACGTGCATAGCGATTCTGATTGCGCAAACAATTATTCAAGGAAATAGTTGGGCAACAAAACGATTTCAGTAACCTTGGAAAGTACCCGGCGTCGTATAAAAATTGTGCAAAAGATACCCATCAACGTCAACGATTAATGCTGTACCGTGCACGGTTGCCTGCACGCATTCGCGTTGTTCGCGTAGTGATTCCGGCCGGTTGAGTCCGCTTAGGGTTCTCCTCAGCAAATGTCTTTTTCAAAAGATAGTTCAAATGCGACAGTGCGCGCGCAACCGGCCGCGTGTCGCATCGTGTCCGGAAAAATCGCTTGAATGTATCTGACCGATCAGTTATTTTTAAGCATATGCTGAATTAGGAACTGGGATGACATTCTATACACAGGATAACTACCATCCGGCGAACAGCGTCGGTTTCGTGCTCCACAAGGCCCACAAGCGGTTGGTTGCAGATATGGACGCGGCGCTGAAGGGGCTGAACGTGAAGTCGCAGCACGTCGGCATTCTGATATCGCTGCTGCGCCGATCTCAGGCAAGGTCGACCACTTTATCGCGGCAGCTCGGGGTGAATCCTGGTTTGATGTCGCGCATGCTCGACAGCCTGGAGGCGTTGGGTTTGCTGATGCGTTCGCGAGACAGGCAGGACCGCAGGGCGGTCAATGTGCGGCTTACCGATGTCGGACGTGCGACTGCGCGGCGTATCAGGGAACTGACGCCTGAGGTCCTTAATGCGCGGCTGCACGGCTTCACCGAGGCGGAGTTCGTCGAGCTACGGCGCCTGCTGTACAAGCTTATCGAAAAGTGAATGATTTTTTACCCATTTATCTGACCTATCAGAAGAATCCAAGTCAGACAGATATGGCACGAATGCTCTACGGAGCTGGATGACGGACACCATCATCCAGTGTAGTTCTCTGGCGGCGCACTCGCGCGCCGGGTCCGAACACGACGACACTCAGCAGCGCCAGCGTCCACGCGCCGATCACGCCGTACAGCATCACGAGGCCGAAGCCGTGTACCAGTGCTGCATGCATGAGCACGCCGTGCGGGTCGGCAGCCGCAAGTGCCGCACTCTCCTGCGTGAGAGGCGCGAATGTGCCTGCGGCGATCTTTTCCGCGAGCAAACGCAGCGACGACGTTCCGGCTAAGTCGGGAAGCGCGTGTGTGAGATAAGAAAGCACACCCTCGATGAGGATAAAACCCATCATGGCGATATTGATGGCCAGGCTGATCAGTCTCGCGCTCATGTCGATACCCGAAGCCATCCCTGCGCGGTTCGACGAGACCGAGCCCGTAGCGGTATTGGTGACTGGCGTATTGGTCAGGCCCAGCCCCGTTCCGCACAACAGGCAACCCGGCAGCATCGTGAGCCAACTCGCGTGCTCCATGCCGGCCCCGAACTTCATCAGCATAAAGCCCATACCGATCGTGAACATGCCGAGCGGAATGACCCTGCGCGCGCCGAACCGGAGCGCAAGGCGCTCGGCAACCGGTGGTACGACGAGCGTCGGTAACGTATACGCGAGCAGCGACAGTCCGGCGTTCACACTCGTATAGCCGAGCGCGCCCTGAAAGTAGATCGGCAGATAAATCATGAACGGCCAGTAGCTGAAGTTCATGCCCATCGACCCTAGCAGCGCACCTGAAAACGAGCGGACCCGGAACACCGAAAAATCGAACATGGGTCGAGGACTGCGCTTCTCGACCAGGATGAATGCGATGAAACTCAACACCGTGCCCACGACGATGCTCAATGCGGTGGGGCTGTAGAGGCCGAGATCCGATCCTTGCGTGATGAAATAGACGAGCCCGAAGCACGACAGGGAAAGCGTGAGGATGCCGGGCATGTCCAGGTGTTGTGCGTGCGGGTCGCGAGACTCCTGCACGCCGCCGAACGCGAGGCCGAGCGCTACGATCGAGATCGGTGCGTGGATCAGGAAGACCCACTGCCAGTTGGCGACTGCGATGATCATCCCGCCGATGATCGGCCCAAAGCCGAGGCCGATGCCAAAGACGATGCCCCACGCGCCAAATGCGTTGCTGCGTTCACGCCCCTGCTGGAACTGATGGGAAAGCACGGCCACCTGGCAAATCAGCATCGCACCGCCGCCCATGCCTTGCAGAAACCGGCTGACGATCAGGACGGGCGCGCTTTGCGCGAGCCCGCAGACCAGCGACGTGACCGCGAACATCACGATGCTGGCCACGTAGATACGTTTGCGTCCGAAACGGTCCGCGAGTGCCCCCGTCGCCATCAGCACAGTGGTACACGCGAGCGTATATGCATTCATGATCCATTGAAGCGCCTTGAAATCCGCGTGCAGCACGCTTTCGAGTGTGGGAAGCACGGTCGGCACGCTCGATATCTCGAGGCCGAACATCAGCGAGGTCAGGCAAACCGCGGCGAGTGCGAGGGCGTTTTGGGGAAGGTGGGCGAGTTTCATGAATATCAATTGAAAAAGAGGCGGCTCAAATCAGCAACACGTCGGACGTACTATATTGGGAATTGAATTCCCGATTGCCGCAAATTTTTCCCCTTAATTATTCCCGCAAGGACCTAATATGACGGACAAACTGGATGGGGTAGCCGTCTTTGTCCAGGTGATCGAGGCGGGCAGCTTTACGCTTGCGGCCGAGCGCATGCACCTCACGCGCTCGGCCATCGGCAAGGTGATTGCGAGGCTCGAAGCTCGCCTTGGCGTGCGTCTGCTCCAACGCACGACGCGCAGTCAGACCCTGACCGAGGCTGGGCAGGCCTATTACGATCGATGCGTGCGGGCGCTTGCGGAACTCAACGCAGCCGAAGCCGAACTCGAGAGCGGACACAGTGAGCCGCGCGGGCGTTTGCGAGTCAGCGTGCCGATCGCATTCGGCCACCATTGCGTCGCGCCGGTGTTATTCGCACTCGCACGCCAATACCCCGAACTTCAGGTCGACATCTCGTTTACCGACCGGGCCGTGGATCTCGTTGAAGAGAACATCGATCTTGCGGTACGCATCGGCCCATTGCGCGACACCACGAGCCTCGCGGCACGGCGCCTCGGCGTTCAGGAGTGGAGCATCGGAGCCGCACCGTCGTATCTGGCACGGCACGGTACGCCCGTCGATATCGACGATTTCGATGGACATGTGGGCATCGCTTACTCGCGCGCCGGCGTGGTGTCGCCATGGCGCGTGCTCGACACGGACGGTGTCGAGCAGGAATTGCTCATCGAGCCGAAACTGAGCCTTGACGATATCCAGGCGATTGCCGGAGCCGGTGTCGCCGGGCTGGGGCTCGTACTGTTGCCGTGCTGGTTGCTGACGCGATATGTGGCGATGGGCGAGCTCGTAGCGGTGAGGGAGCGGTGCGGTGTGCGACCGCAGGATATCCATGCGGTGTGGCAGAAGACGCCCTATCTGCCTTTGAAGACGCGTTATGCGATCGATGCACTGGTTACGGAAATTCCGCTGATGAACCTCGGTTGATGTGACACTGTCTCCTCAAATAATTTGCATACCGAATCACAGACCCGGCGATGTGAGCAACGCGGCTTTGTGCGGCGTGCCGCCACAATGCGCGGGTTCCGCTGTCGATTTCGAAAAATAAATGGCAGTATTCCTGATTATTGTTCCGAGAGGGATCGGGTAAAACAATCGCCATCACCAGCGGCATGCCCAGGATGTCCTCGTAGAAATGCCGGGTCGTTTCAGCATCCCGACAACCTAGCCCGAGGTGATCAACATGGCGCAGCGGGTTCTTTTTACGGTCCTCCGTGGCCCGTAGGCGGTCATCCGCATCCAGCCCGACTCCAGCCAGACTACCCCACAACAGGTCCTTGTCCCGAACGACGTCCTTGTGTCCAGTCATGACTCGCCTCCCGCCCGCAGCACGGCAAGCAACGAGCGATTGATCGCTGCACGCCTGCGGCACGGGCGATCGCCGGATCGCGAACGCGAAGCATCACAAGCGAAGCACGTTCATTGTCATGGGCGCGCGACCGGCGTCGACTCATTACGTGCAGCTAGCTTTTCCCGCAGCCTGGCAACACCATCAGGAACGCTGCCCCTTGCGGCGAGTTATCGCTCACCGTCAGACGACCCTTGTGTCCTTCGACTATCGAGCGGCAAATGGATAATCCCATGCCCATTCCTTCGTCCTTCGTCGTATAGAACGGCTCGAACAGGCGCTCCATGTAATCGGGATCGATGCCTGGCCCCGAATCGCGCACGGTTACGCAGATGCCCGTGGATTCATCCTGACTGGTTTGAATCGTAAGAACTCTCGGTCGATCGTCAACGCCGCTCATCGCTTCAATGGCATTGATGGTCAGATTCAGCATTACCTGTTGAAGCTGCACCCGCTCCCCTTGGACAAGCGGCAAGTCCTCCGCAAGCTCCATTCGCACGGACACACTGTTTTTTATCGCCTCACTGGAAGTCAGGTTGACGACCTCACGAATCGCCTCATTGATCTGCACCCGTTCGCTATGCGCCGGTGATCGTTTAACGAGGTCACGAATATGGTTCATCACGTCGCACGCGCGCGTTGCTTCTTTGATGATCCGTTCGAAAGCCGACTGGACCTCGCCCAGATCCGGTGAGCGGGCGCTCAGCCAGCGCAGACCCGCCTCGGCGTTCGTGACGCACGCGCCGATCGGTTGCTTGACTTCATGGCTGATCGACGCGACGAGTTGTCCCATGGTTGTCACGCGGTTTGCGTGCGCGAGTGCCGCCTGAATTTCGCCATAGCGACGCTCGCTTTCGCGTGCTTCGGCCTCCGCGCGTTTGCGCTCGGTCAAATCAAGCACGAATGCAACACCCTGGTTCCCGCCTTTTTCGAAGGCCGCCACGCCGACCAGCACAGGCACCCTGCTGTGGTCTTTGCGGAAATACTCCTTCTCGAACGGCTGCAGGCTACCTGTCCGCTTGAGATCCGGCAGCCAGTGCTCGACATCGCGCTCGCGCCAGTCCGGCGGCGTCAGTTCCGTCAAATGGACGCGGTCGGAGAGGAGGTCCTCGCGCTCATAGCCAAGAATGTGCAGAAACGCATCATTAGCTTCAATGATGCGGGTTTCAGCCCACATGAATATGCCGATAATGTTGGCGTCGACCAGACGCTGGATCTTCGCTTCGCGCTCCCTGATCTGTTTGTCCAGCGTGGCAAACAGCTTCAGATCAGCCTCGAGCACATCGCGCCACCGGAGCAGAAGTCTGAGGAAAAGATCGTTGTACGAATTCCGCTTTCTGTCGAGGACACAAATCGTGCCGAATATCTCGCCATCGGGCCAACTGATCGGCACTCCAAGGTACGAAATCATCCCCAGCTGGATATCGGGGTTCGATTTCCATTCATCGTCCTGAAGCGCGTCGGGAACCAGCAACGCTCGACGGGTCTTCATCACAGTCTCGCAATAAAGGCCCGAATTCAAAGGCACCGTTTCGGCCCGCTCGTAAGGATTCCCATTCGACTCGCTGGATACGAACACTTTGATGTTCGGAGGCTCGACGCGCATGATCAACGCCGAAGGCACGTGCACGATTTCGGCGAGCAGATCGACCATCTCTTGCCACTTGCTGACGGTTTCGTCCGGTAATTGCGCAAAATGTTGCATGGTCGCGCTTCGCTGAGGAACGGTTAATCTCACCAAATGGTATTGTTGCGACGGGTGAAGCGACGTTGTGCGCCCCGCGGCCCCGGTCGCTGCCGGGTGGCCGATTCCCACGATGAAGGCATTCAAATTGTAGTCGTTCCAATACTGACCTGTGCCATCGGTCGGCAGACGAAACCATCCCTGGTTCAGGCTTCGCCAACCTTGATGCGCCCGTAGCACCTTGGCTCAATACCCGAATGCAGGCACACCACCGTTTTCTTTTTATTTCGCTGCTGTTGACGCGTCTCGCGGACCAGATCCTGTTATTCATCGTGCCGCTCGTCGTATTCAAAGTCTCCGGGAGTGCGGCATGGTCCGGCGTCGCTTTCTTTTGCGAAGCGCTACCGCGATACGCAGCTTTCCCAATCTGTGGGGCATTATGCGACCGCGTTTCACCGCTGAAACTGATTCATTTGAGCCAACTCTACCGCGCGGCCTTGTGCGTCTTCGGCGTAGGCTGTTTTATCGCGGTAGGCGGACTGGGTTGGCTCATCGTCATCTCGGCAGGCGCCGGCGTACTGACCACGCAAGGTTTCATGGCCCGCGAAGCGATGCTGCCGCACTACTTTCAGCGGGACGACTATCGTAAAAGCCTGTCCTATACGCAAATCGCGGATCAGATCGGAAGCGTCATCGGTCCGCTTGCAGCCGCGTCTCTATTGGGCCTTTGGGCGTGGGAATACGTCGTGTTGATCGCAGCGGTTGTGTTCGTCGTTTCCGATATCGCATTTGCGCGCTGGAAGAAAAATCTCGACATCCCGCATTACGCCTCCCGCCCGCGACATGCACGCTGGTCTGAGCCATATCGCATTGCATTTGCGCACGTCATTGCGATTCCGGGACTACTGGAAATGATTCTGCTGGCGGCAGGCGTCAATCTGGTCGTAGGCGTCACGCTTGCGACATCGGCCGCGATGTTGACCGGTGTCTACCACCAGACCGCTTCTCTCTACGCATGCCTGCAAGTCGCAGGCTCAGTCGCGACAGTCATCGTGCTCGCCGTGGTCGCCCATATCAAACTGCCGGCAAAAGTGCTGGGAACCATGTCGTACATGCTTATCGTCGCCGGCGGCGTACTGATGGGTTGGATTTCGACGCCGCTTATTTACACGGCGGGGTTCGTTATCGTGATCGGATTCGACAAGATGTTCAGCATCTTCATCCGGAGCGCGAGGCAGCGGCTCATTCCCGCTGCGGATTTTGGAAAAACCGTGGGGCTGATCGTGTTGTTGAACAATTTGACGCAGCCTCTTGCCGGGCTAGTTGTCGGGTCCTTTGCGAATCACCTGGGCACCGGCCATGTCATTCTGATTCTGACTTTCTGCATGGCTTTGATAGGACTCGGTGTTGTCGCGCTGCGCGGCAAGCGCGCGGGATGGATGGCCACGATTGAAGGAGAGTAGGGCCATTCGCGCCGCGCGTTTCGTCTCACAGCGGCGCGGCGCCCCTTCTTATCATCGCAGCCTGCCGCTTTGCATCGTCCATCAGTTCCTTGATTTGCGACTTTGCGCCATAGTCGCGGAGCTGGTTGCTGTCAGCCATATCCGCCAGCAATTGCATTGCCTTGGTCACGTCGCCGTAATAGCGCAGTAGCCCGTCTTTCAACGCCGCATCCGACGAACCCGCTGGCACCTGGACTTTATCGATTGCCGCGTAAAGCTGATTCCATTCCGGTATCACGGTCGTCCGGATGCGGCCGGCGTATTCCGCACGCCCCTCTCCCGTCACCGGTTCGCGCGCCAGCGATTTGACATCGGCAATTGCCTTGCTCTCGACCGGACCGAGTTGTTGAAGCACTTCGGAGAACTGCATGGCTTCCTGTCTGTCTGGCCGCGCCGAAAGCGTCAAAAGTGCCCACATCAGGCCGCCCAACACCGTGCAAGCGACCGCGCCCGATGCCCCAAACACGAATGCCGACCGCTCACGCGACGAATCCGAATCGTCGATCGGCGGCGCAAGCACGCACGCGAGCATGAACCCACCAATCAGACCGCCTACGTGGGCTCCGTTGTCGATTCCACGATGGGTAAACCCCCAATACAGGTTGTAGCCAATGAATAACGCGGCCATTCGAAAGTGCTTCAGAAAGATCGAGCGCGGAATCGAATCGCTATAGCGGAGCACATAGGCCAGCAGACTGCCAAGCACACCGAAGATCGCGCCTGACGCTCCCGCGCTATTGATTCCGGGGTGCCAGAGCAGACTCATCAGGCTGCCCGTCAAACCCGCGAACAGATAGATCACAAGGAAACGCACATTGCCGAATAGCCGTTCGACGATGCGTCCGGTTTGCACAAGCACAATCATGTTGAACACGAAATGCACAAATCCGAAATGAATAAACACGGAAGTGAGCAGTCGCCACCATTGGCCGCTCACTGTATAGGGACCGTAATTGCTTCCGTAAGCGATCGCAGACGCGGATTTCACGGTGCCGAAGCCGGCGCCACGCGCCACCATGACGAAGAACACCAGCGACGTCATTGCGACGATCGCCCATGTAGCCCACAGGTGCGGCGTACGCGTCATGACCTGCTGGAGAAAACGCGCCCGTTCGTGGTTTTCCCGCGCGTAGCGGGGCGTCATCTGGGTCGGCAACGCGGCGGCGATTAAAGCGGCCTCGCCTTTGTTGCGGGCTCGCACAATTATCGGCGCAAGTTCGCCCGGCCCACTGACCACATCGAACTGAACGAGCTTCCCGTTGACGCGCACGTTATAGATGTCGTCACAGCGCAGTTCGAGATCCGTATCGACGTCCGCGCCGATCAGGCGTGACGCCGACGTCCGGATGGTGACCCGACTACCTGAAACGCGAAGGGTGCCTTTGCTTTGAAACGATCTCGCCTGGAGTTGGCCCCAGACCTTCCGGAAACGTGAGCCCAGAGCAACCTCGAAACTCTGGTCTATTGGCGTGCGGCCGAAACTTTCGCCGACCTCTGTGTCGACGCGCCCCCAACCTGGCTCGCTGCGGTTCATGATTGGCTCGCTATGTGTCTGTTTTTGAATGGGCGGCCCTCTCCCCCTGCGTCAAATAACGGCACTGGGCCGTCATTCTTTAGTCTCGGCGAATCGGCCGCCGCGCAGGTCGACATTCACATCGGCAAGCCGGAAGTCCATGGTCGGCAACGAGCACAGCGCCTTCTAGCGGTTGATGAGAAAGCGTGTGCGGAGTGGCGATACGTTACGTGTCTGAACCCACCGTGCTGTGAGCCATGCTGTCGCCCAGGACATGCGTCCCGATGGGCGGCGATACGCATCCGCTGACGATGTTGCAAACCGCCACCGCGATCCGGATTCGCCCAGGAGAACACATCGGTGCAAGCCAGCCGTTGGACTGGCGCTCTGATCTATGACCCGATACGCATTGTATGGCGGCATCCTTGCCGCTCGTGATTATTTGCCATTCAGTGTTTCTCAGTCTTCAGAATGCGGCGCAAATCCTGTCCGCGCCTCGACCGTCAGTTGCGTTTGCGCCGTGCGGCCGAGGTTCGACCGCACGGTGGCTTACACCTGATCAGAACCGGTGCTTCATGCCGACGGCAACGACGACCTGCTCGTTACCTGCCGATGGATCGAGCGTGTAGACACTCGCGTCAAATGCCGCATTGCCGTTTCCGCCGCTAACTCTTTGGTAAACACCCTCCACGTAGATATCGGTGCGCTGTGAAAGCAGATAGTCAGCCTGAGCCATCACCTGATTCCAATGCGGCGACGCAGAAGTGAACCCCTTCGACGCGCCGCTGAATTCGCCGGTCGTGTAGGTGTACGACGCCCCAAGGCTAAAGTCCGGCTTGACAAAATATCGGCCGTTGATTTCAAAGTTGTCGAACTTCATCGACGTGCCGGCAAGCGCGCCGGTGGATGTGCTGCCACCCTGCAACAGCCCTGTTATGTTGTCGGTGACCGAATGAGTCCACACAGCGCCAACCGACGCCTTGCCGAACTTGTATTGCGCACCCGCACCGTAGATTTGCTGGCTGCCGCCTGTGGTCAACGCATCGCCATCGCCCGTGCTGACTGCGCCCGTCGCATTGGCCTGCTCAGGGTCCGCAGTGCGGTTAATCTGAAGATAGGCAGCGCCGAAATTGAACGGGCCGTAGGAATAGCTTGCGCCGAGGCTGTACGCACCGTTGTTGGAGAAATTGCCCGCCTCGCCGGAGAACGCATACATTGCACCGGCCTTGAAGCCGCCATACGATGCGCTGCTGAACTTGACGGAATTGTTCAGGCGCAGATCGTTGTTCAGGTTGTCGTTGTCGTACACGTGCATCGCCAGGTTGCCGCCGAAACCGGAACCCGTTGCGCTCAACGGTGCGACGAAGTCCACCATGAAATCGTATTGACGGCCGAGTGTCACCGTACCGTACTGATTGGAGTGAAGACCGACCCAAGCCTGTCGGCCGAACAGGTCCCCACCGTTCTTAAACGTGCCGTTGTCTACGTTGAAGCCATTCTCGAGCCAGAAGATCGCGCTAAGACCGCCGCCGAGATCCTCACTGCCTCGCAAACCCCATCGTGACGTAAACACATTTCCGCTTTGCATCGAAAACGAACTCGCTCCCGGCGATGTGCCGCTCGAAGGGGTCACACGCGCATTGTTCTGGTAGACGATACCTGTATCGATAAGTCCAAAAAGCGTGACGCTGCTTTGCGCGTGCGCGGCCCCGGCCGTGAGCATCGCGGCCCCCGCGGCGATGAATCGGATCTTCAGTAACATCACATCTCGTTTCACTGGTATTTCCCCCGGTTGAATGATCGGCAATCGTCTTGAAACGACGCGAGCAATGGTCCGGCATCGCGACGATCGCGAGAGATGAAATGCTCAGTTCCAGTTTGGGAGGTACTGTGTCACGGTATTGAAACAGACCGCCAGTCACACGGGCTTGTTGGCTGTTTGCTGCGGCTGCGCAGGTGGTCCATGAACCAGAAAGCGCTTTGAACATGAAAGGGTCGGGCGACGTGTCGCGAGTTTGCGACAACCGAGCTAGCCTGATCGGGAAACGCTATTCGCTTGCCGCGAAGCAAGCCCGGCGCGTTGCAAGCTTGACGCTTGCGCCGATTTGGTATTCAGTAAGTAATTCCGGTCTTCTTATTATTCCAGGCTCGCGAACATCGAGCTTTCAAAGCGGGAGTCTTTATACCGGTCGGATTCGAAGGAAGCTGCAGGTCGACAGTCGTGCATCAGAAACAGATCGTTAAGAGAGACACGTTTTATCGGTCATCGATTGAAGGTCCCCTATCCTTGCTTCGATCCCGGAGACTCCATGAAACCGGACCTTGTCGCGTGCACCTGTTTGCTCGTCATCACCGTCATCACGGGTTGGGTGCTTTATATCGGACGTTCGGTACTGGTGCCGATCGCATTCGCGATCATCACCTGCTACGTGATCTACGGCCTCGCCGAAATCCTCAGGCGCGTGCCTCATATCGGCCAGCGACTTCGGCCGGGAACGCGTTACTGGAGCGCGGCTGTGATCCTCCTGATCGCAGCCTATCTCGCCGCCGAACTGCTGCTCGCCGATACGGACCGGATGGTGGCCGTCGCGCCGAAGTATGAATCAACGCTGCTCGCCCTGCTGACGAAGTTCGCTGCATTGCTTCATATCGAAACGGAGGCGACATGGACGGCGTTCCGTCGCGATCTGCTGGGAGCCGTCAACGTACAGGCCATTCTCACGTCGCTGCTCGGCTCCGTTTCGTCGATGATGGCGACGGCTTTCGTCGTCATGCTGTACGCGGCGTTCTTCATGTTCGAGCATCATAAGTTCAGACGCAAGTTGTTGGCCGCGATGCGCGGCAAGGCCAACCTCGAGCCCGTGATTGACGCGGTCAACGAGAAAATCGGTACTTATCTCGCGTTGAAAGCATTGCTTGGCGTGATATTGGGCATTCTGAGCTATATCACCATGCGTCTGGTGCACCTGGAATTTGCCGCGCTGCTTGCCGTACTCATCGCGCTGCTCAACTTCGTGCCGTATGCGGGCTCGCTCTTATCGGTTGTGTTGCCAACGTTGCTGGCAGCGCTTCAATTCGGCCAATGGAGCGAACCGATCACGCTGCTCATCGCGCTTTCGATCATCAACTTCGTAATAGGCAATGTGGTCGACCCGTGGCTGATGTCGGGATCGCTGAACCTGAGTCCAGCGGTGATCCTGATGAGCCTCGCGGCATGGACCGCCATTTGGGGCATCGCCGGCGCCTTCCTTGCGGTACCGGGAACCGTGGCATTGACCATTCTTCTGTCGGCGTTCGATTCCACGCGGCCGGTCGCATTGCTGTTGACGAGGGATGACGTTCCACCACCCGGTCGTTAGCGGATGCCTGGGGTGACGTAGTGCCGCGCATCGAACCGGATGCACTCGAACACCGGGTCAAAGCTTCCGCGCTTTGCGCGACGTAGCCGAACGCCGCGGCGCGAGCGGCGCCGGACCTGTGGAATCGCGCACCATGAGTTCGGCCGCGAAGGTGACGCGTTGCGGCGCTGCATCGTGTCCTGCAACCTGTGCGAGCAGCGTATTCACCGCCGAACGGGCCATCTGCTGGAAAGGCTGACGCACGGTCGTCAACGCCGGGTGAAACTGCTCCGCCATCGGAATATCGTCGAAGCCGATCACGGAAATGTCGTCCGGAACGCGCAGGCCGGCTTCGCGCGCGGCCGCGATCGCGCCAAATGCGCTTTGATCGTTGGCCGTGAAAATGGCGGTCGGTGGATCGGGGAGATCGAGCAGACCCGACGCAACCTCGAAAGCGGTCATTTGCGATAGATCCCCCGGCACGACCCATTCGGGCGCATTCGGTAAACGATGCCGCGCTAACGTGTCGAGATAGCCGCGCTGGCGATCGCGCACGCCTTCGATTGATTCACCACCGCCAAGAAAGGCGATTCGCGTGTGTCCCAGTTCGATCAGATGCTCGACCGCGAGTTGCGCGCCACCGTAGTTGTCGACCGACACCGACGGAAAGCGGTTCATGGTGCCGCGCTGGTCGATCACGACGACCGGCAGATTCGCTTTCGACAGCAAGTCGAGCCACAGCGATTCGCGCGGCAGGATCGCCAGCAAGCCATCGGAAAACTGCCGCACGAGGCCCAGCACGTCATGATGCGTGCGACGATCGTCGTCCGACATCGTATAGACCAGCACTTCGCAGCCTGCGGCGCGCGCGGCGCGCCCGGCGCCGAGAATCAGCTCGCTCGAAAACTGCGTATCGAGCGTCGGCGTAATGATGCCGATGATGCCGTTGCGCCCTCCTGAAAGCTTCTGCGCGGTACGGTTGACCACGTAGCCGATATCGGAAGCGATGCGCAGCACTTCGTCACGCGTCTCGCGTGAGACACCGGGACGTCCGTTGAGCGCGCGCGACGCGGTCATCTGCGACACGCCAGCTAGTCGCGCCACGTCCGCCAGCGTGGGATTTTCCTTGGTCATGCGGTAACGAGCTTGTTATGAAAGTAAATGGCTGCACGGCGAACTGCGCCGTTAGCGATAACGTTAACCGACGTTGATTCTAGATGAATCATTAAAAGTCGCAATCAGGACTTCCCTGCGCCGCGAATCCACATCGATAGCCGCTTCCGGTAAGTACGGCAACGCAATATGCCGATTGCGTATTGCGCTCGTCACATGCCCGAGGGTTAACCTCATCTGGCGACCAATCGGTGGCGTTACTACCATCGCTAACGTTAAGGCTAACGTAGTTCACCAAGAACTCTAACGACCGGAGACTTCGAGATGGCGTACTCGGCGGTATCGAAGGTGATGGGTGCGGCACTGTATTCATTGCTGACAATCGGCATCACGACAGCAGGCGCCGCCTACGCGCAGGACGCGAAGGTGATCACCGCGTGGGACCAGCAGACCAACGCGCTATCGAGCAAGATCCTGCGCGATGCATCCGATCGCTTCGAGCAGAAGAACCCCGGTTACAAGGTCGAGAATTCGCACATCCTGAACGATGCGTACAAGACCAAGCTGAAAGTCGCGTTCGGCGCGGGTCAGCCGCCGTGCGTGTTCGAATCGTGGGGCGGCGGGACATTGAATGAATATGTCAAGGCCGGTCAGATTGTCGATCTCACGCCTTATTTGCAGAAGGACCCGGCATATCGGGACCGCTTCCTGCCTTCGTCGTGGAAGGCGGTGACGTTCGACGGCAAGACCTACGGCGTTGCGGCCGAAAACGCGTCCGCCGCAGTGATCTTCTATAACAAGGACATTTTCCAGCAGTACGGCCTCAAGCCACCCGCGACCTGGCCCGAGCTGATGCATGTGGTACAGGTGCTGACCTCGCACGGCATCGCGCCATTCGCCCTTGCGAACAAGAACAAGTGGACAGGTTCGATGTACTACATGTATCTCGTCGATCGCATCGGCGGCCCGGACGTTGTGCGTGCCGCGCTCGAAGGCAATGGCAAGGGCTTCGACGATCCGGCATTCGTCGAGGCGGGCAAGCACATCCAGGAGCTGGTGAAGGCCGGCGCGTTCGCACAAGGCTTCAACGGTCTGGACTATGACGTCGGCGCGTCGCGACGCCTTCTGTACTCCGGTCGCGCGGCGATGGAACTGATGGGCGGCTGGGAAGCGTCGACGATCCAGAACGAAAACCCCGCGTTCTCGAAGAAGCTCGATTTTTTCCCGTTCCCGAGCGTGCCCGGCGGCAAAGGCGATCCGCGTGATGTGATCGGCACGGTGGGCGACGGCTTCCTGAGTATCTCGACCGAATGCAAGTACCCGGAAGCCGCGTTCAAGCTGATCCAGTCGCTGACCGACGACACTGCGATGCACGCGCGCGTCGGTGACCGCAAGGTTCCGCCGGTCAAAAACGTCGCGATCGACGATCCATTCCTCAAGCGTCTGCAGAGCCTGATCGTGGATGCGCCGAATGTGCAGCTCTGGTACGACCAGGCTCTACCGCCGCGTCTCGGCGAGCTTCACAAGGACACCACGCAGGCGCTGTTCGGCCTGTCGCTGACCCCTGAGGCTGCCGCCGAGAAAATGGAAGCCGCCGCGAAGGCAGGCGGTTAATCGCACTCTCTAACAGCACAGTCCCGCTGGTGTCTGATCGCACATTATCGCCGTGCGATTCAGGCGCCAGCCGGCAAACACGCTCGTGAATATCGCGCTCTCCGCCGCATCCGAACGCCGACGCCGACTGCGCGCCCCGTCGCAGACGCTGGTCGCGGCCGCGTTCCTCGCACCTGCCGGGTTGCTGCTCGCCGTCTTTCTGCTCTATCCGCTCGTCTCGAGCATGCGTCTTTCGCTGCTCGACTGGAATGGTCTCGGCAGCAACGCCCGCTTCGTCGGACTGTCGAACTGGGTGCATCTCGCGCACGACGGTGTCTTCTGGCAGTCGCTGCTGAACAACGTGATGCTTGCGGTCACGTCGGTCATTGTCGAATTGCCGATCGCGCTGGCTCTCGCCGTGCTGCTCGAAAAAGCCGGCCGCGGGTCGCGCGTGCTGAAGGTGCTCTACTTCCTGCCGCTTCTGATGTCGAGCGTCGCAATCGGCGTGCTGTTCAAGAATATCTACGATCCGAACTTTGGCCCGCTCAACGCGGCGCTGCGTGCCACGGGCCTCGGCGCGCTCGCGCAGGACTGGCTCGGCGATCCGCATCTTTCGCTAGCGTCGACGATCGCCGTAATCTGCTGGCAGAACGTTCCGTTCTACATGATCCTGTTTCTCGCGGGCCTTTCTTCAATGCCCGTCGAGGTCAACGAGGCCGCGCGACTCGAAGGCGCGTCCGAATGGGTCATCTTCTGGCGCATCAAGCTGCCGCACTTGCAAGGCACGGTGCGTACGGCCGTCCTGCTTGCCGTGCTCGGTTCACTGCGTTACTTCGACCTGATCTATGTGATGACGGGCGGCGGCCCCGAAGGCTCGTCAGAGCTCATGGCCACGTATATGTACCGCTCGGTGTTCAGTTCATTCCAACTCGGCTACGGGAGCACCATCGGCTCAGCGATGTTCATCATCGTCTGCGCGGTCGCGGCGGTGTCGCTGCGCTTCACTCGACGTTACGCGACCGAGGTCTAGGCGATGAAGTTGAATCTTCGAATCGGCACCCCACTCCTCGCGCTGATCTGGCTCGCTGTCACGACGCTGCCGTTCCTCTTCGTGGTCGTCACCAGCCTGAAGACGCTCGACGAATCGTTTTCATCGTCGGTATGGGCGCTGCCCGAGCACATTTATTTCGGCAACTATGTGGCCGTCCTCCAGGGGCCATACTTCACGTATTTCCGCAACAGCGTATTCGTCGTCGGGGTGTCGGTCGCGCTGATCGTAGTGGTCAGCGCAATGGCCGCGTTTGCGTTCGCCCGCATGCGTTTCTCGTTGAACAAGACGCTCTTTGCGATCATCGTCGCGGGCATGATCGTCCCGCTGCACGCGACACTCGTGCCGATCTATCTGCTCACGCGCAACCTCGGCATTTACGACACGCAGTTTGCGCTGCTCGGCCCGTATGTCGCACTGAGCCTGCCGGTCTCGATCTTTATTCTCACCGAGTTCATGCGGCAGATTCCGCGCGAGCTCGAAGAGGCTGCGCAACTGGATGGGGCCGGTCCGTTCCGCATTTTCTGGCGCATCTTTTTCCCGCTTTCGACGCCGGGGCTCGCCACCGTCGCGATCTATAACGGCATCGCGCTGTGGAACGAGTTCATCTTCGCGTACATGCTGACCTCGACGCCTGAGCACCGCACGCTGCCGCTCGCGGTGTGGGACTTCCAGGGGCAATACTCGTCGAATGTGCCGGCGATGCTCGCGGTGGTCACGCTCACGTCGCTGCCGCTGATCGCGGCCTATGCGTTCGGTCAGGAGCGCGTAATCAAAGGGATGATGGCCGGTTCGATCAAGGGCTGACGCCACGTCATAGCCACGCAATTGCCACGTAGTAGCCAGCAAAACGGTCAGGAGTAAATGGATGGCGCTTGAAGACACCCGCGAGGTTCCGCTCTACCGCAAGGCCGACGCACCAACTGGCGCGCGCGTGGCGGATCTGCTCGCGCGCATGACGATCGACGAGAAGATTGCCCAGTTGCACGCGGTCTGGCTGAAGCTCGCCGTCGACGGCCGCCATCAATGGCGTACCGAGGACTTCGCGCAGCGTGACACCGATGTGCCGCTGGACACGCTGCTGCGCCATGGCCTGGGCCAGGTCACGCGCCCGCTCGGTACTCACTCGGTAGACCCGAAGGAAGGTGTGTGGGCACTCAACGCGTTGCAGCGGCAGATGGTCGAGGGCACGCGTCTTGGCATCCCGGTGATGGCGCACGAGGAGTGTCTGGTCGGTCTGATGATCAAGGACGCGACACTTTTTCCCTCGCCGCTCAACTACGCGGCAACGTGGAACCCGGATCTGATCGCCCGCGTGGGCCGAATGATCGGCGAGCAGGCTCGCTCGATCGGCTGTCATCAGGGTCTCGCGCCAGTGCTCGACGTGTCGCGCGATCCGCGCTGGGGCCGCACCGAAGAAACATTCGGCGAAGACCCGTATCTGGTCGGCGTAATGGCGTGCAGCTTCGTGACAGGCTTGCAAGGCAAACGCCGCGACGTGCTCGCCACGCTGAAGCACTTCGTCGCGCATTCAGCGAGCGAAGGCGCGCGCAATCACGCGCCGGTCCACGTCGGACCTCGCGAACTCAACGATACCTACATGCTGCCGTTCGAGATGGCGGTGAAACTCGCGCATGCCGGTTCGGTCATGCCGGCCTATCACGACATCGACGGCGTGCCGTGCCATTCGAATCGCGACCTGCTGCAACGCGTGCTGCGCGAGAAATGGGGCTTTGACGGACTCGTCGTGGCCGACTACGCCGCGGTGAACCTGCTGTACACGCATCACGGCGTCGCGCGCGACGCCGCCGCGGCTGCGGCTCAGTCGTTCAATGCCGGGCTCGACGTCGAACTGCCGGGCCACGAATGCGCGCGGCACCTCAAGGACGCGCTGGCGCGAGGCGAGATCAGCGAGGCGACGATCGATGCGGCGGTGACACGCGTGTTGCGTGTGAAGTTCGACATTGGCCTCTTCGAGCATCCTTATGCCGACCCGGAGCGCGTCGATTTGCGCAGCGAAGCGGCCATCGAACTGGCGCACGAAGTGGCGCTCCAGTCGGCGGTGCTGCTGCGCAATGACGGTGTGCTTCCGCTTGCCGTCGACCGCAAGCAGAAGATCGCGGTGCTCGGGCCCACCGCGGATGACCCGCTTGCTTTGCTCGCGGGCTATAGCTTCCCCGTGCACCTCATCAATAGCGGCGAGCAGTCGGATTCGTCGATGGCGACGCCGCTGAAAGCACTGCGTGATGCGCTCGGCGACGCGCAAGTGGTCTATGAGAAGGGCTGCGACATCATCGAGGAACGGCGCGCGGGAGCGCCGGTGTTCCCGGGCGACGTCGCGCTCGACACGCGCGATCTGAATAGTCGCGACGCACTCGTCAGCATGGACACGTCCCGCATCGCGGCCGCGGCGCAGGCCGCGCGCGACGCGGACGTGGCGATCGTTTTCGTCGGAGACCTCGCCGGCCTGTTCCAGTCGGGAACGGTCGGCGAGGGCTCGGACACTGACAGTCTCGCGTTGCCGGGCGTGCAGCAGGCGCTCGTGTACGCGGTGATCGCCACCGGCACACCGACCGTCGTCGTGATGACGGGCGGCCGCCCATATAACCTCGCAGGCCAGGAGGAACAGGTCGCCGCGCAGGTGATGGCCTTCGCGCCTGGCGAAAAGGGCGGCGCAGCGCTGGCCGAACTGCTGACCGGGCGTGCCGGCTTCAGTGGGCGTCTGCCGTTGTCGGTGCCGACCAGCGCGGGCGCGGTACCCTACGTCTACAATCACCGCCTGAAGAGCGCCGGCACGCCGGTCGCCTGGCACTTCGGCTCGCGCTATCCGTTCGGATTCGGGCTCACGTATACGCGGTTCGCGTATGGCGAGCTGGCACTCGCGTCACCAGAAGCGCCGATCGAGGATGGCGTCTTCGAGTTCAGCTTCACCGTCGAGAACATCGGACCGCGCCGTGGCGACGAAGTCGTGCAGGTGTATCTGCGCGACCGTCTCGCGTCGACGTCGCGCCCCGTGAAGGAGCTCAAGACCTTCGCGCGCGTGAGTGTCGAACCGCACGCGAAGGTGCGCTTGCGCGTGCGCCTGCCCGTCGACATGCTCAACTTCACGGACGCCCGCGGCGAGCGCATCGTCGAGCCGGGCGAGTTCGAGTTGATGATTGGAAGTTCAAGCCGCGACATCCACCTGAACGCGACGCTGAACGTGACGGGTGTCGCGACGCGCACGCTCGAACGCGATTGGCGCATGGTCAGCGAGGTGCAGGTGATCTGAAGCGGCAGCCTCGCCGACGATGGGCGCACGTGCGTAGGCTTGCTCGTCAAGCGGCACGGGAGCACAGGCAACCCTGCGTGCACGGAACGAAGGCTCGCTCATCGTTCGCGCGAAAGGCCGCATTGCAGCGCCTCCCCGGCGTTCAATAGCACGATTCAATTGGAATTCCGTCTGTCACCGTCCTGTAATTGGCCGTATGCCGATGTCCCGGACCATCCAACGACGGGAGACATTCGTGAGAGCAATGCGCACCATCCTCGCTGCTCTGCCGGGTTTTCTTTGCGCAGCCACGTCCTACGCCGCCGACATCACCGGAGCGGGCAGCACGTTCGCCGCCCCTCTCTACATGCGATGGGCGGCCGACTATCAAAAGTCTGGCGGAAGCAAAGTGATATACCGCGGCACTGGATCGACTGACGGACTCAAGCAGATCATCGCGCATCAGGTCGACTTCGCCGGATCGGACGCGCCGCTCACCGACGATCAATTGACTAGCAACGGCCTGCGGCAATTTCCGACCGCGATCGGCGGCGTGGTGCCGGTCGTGAACCTTCCGGGTATCAAGTCCGGCGAGGTCATGCTGACGGGGCAGGTCATCGCGGACATCTTTCTCGGCAAGATCCTGTTCTGGGATGACCCCGCCATCGCGCGGCTGAACCCAAAGATCAAGATGCCGAACTACCCGATCGCCGTGGTGCGTCGCCAGGACGGCTCGGGCACGACGCTCATCTGGACGCACTATCTTGCACAGGTCAGTCCGGAATGGAAACGCAGGGTCGGCGAAGGGACCAGCGTGCACTGGCCGCTCGGCATCGGCGGCAAGGGAAATGAGGGCGTCGCGACGTACGTCGGGTATCTGCCCGGCGCGATCGGCTTTGTCGCGTGGGACTTCACAAAACAGAACCGCTTGACGTACACGGCCATGACCAACGCGGCGGGCTATGTCGTCCAGCCCAGCGTGGCCGCGTTCAAGGCAGCGGCGGCGAGCGCCGACTGGTCCGCGTCGCTCGGCCATCTGCTCACCAATCAGCCCGGCAAGGATGCATGGCCGGTGATGGGCGCGACCTACGTACTGCTTCGTGCCGTGCCGGACAAGCCGGTCCAGGACGAAGCCACGCTGAGGTTTTTTGAGTGGGCATTCAGCCATGGTGGCGGGACGGCCGATGCGCTGGACTACGTCGCGCTTCCGGATCTGGTCGTGGCGAAAATCCGCTCGCAATGGGCCGTCAATGTGAGCGGAAACATCGCGCACAAATCGCTCGCGACTCAGTGATTCGAACTGTCTCGACGGACCTGACGGGCGGGCATTCTCACGCGAGCGCCAATGCGCACCGAAGTGATAGCGAATAGTGAGCGTAAACTACGTGCACATCGCCGATCGCCTCCGAACTTATGCCCGCTCGCCAAAACCGTCACGCGCAACCGTTCGCCTCGTCTCTCCGACCGACCAGCGACGACATATTGCAGGACCCCGCGCTGCTGCGCCGCCTGCTGCGCACCAAAGATCGGATGGACGCCGCGTCGCACGAGTCCTGGCCCGTCAAGCGCCTGGCCGAGGTCAGTAGCGTTTCCGAAGCCCATTTCGCACGCTCCTTCAAGCGAGCTTTCGGCGTCCCGCCGCACCGCTACCTGCTGACGCGGCGCATCGAGCAGGCCACGACGCTGCTGCGTGACACCGAGCTCAGCGTCACGGACATTGCCTTCGCCACCGGCTGGGAGAGTCTTGGCACCTTCGGCCGAATCTTCCGCGACATCACCGGCCGAAGCCCCGGCGCGATGCGCATCGACGCCCGGACCGACGTGCGTCAACTCGACCGCGTACCGGCGTGCGTGCTGAAAGCCGCACAGCGCCCCGACCTCACGATCGCAGTTTTGGAGAAGCGCCGCCGCGTGGCCAAAGATAGATTCCCGCCATCAACCGAGGAGGTGTCATGAACCAGGGTATCAGTGTGGTGGGCTTGTATGTGGACGATCAGGACGAAGCGCTCGCGTTTTACGTCGACAAATTAGGCTTTCGCGTTCACACGGACGTGCGCAACGGTTCGTACCGCTGGCTGACGGTCCAGCATCCCGACCAGCCCACGTTCCAGCTCGGGCTGTTCGCACCGGGCCCGCCGATCCATGACGAAAGCACCGCGCAAACCCTGCGCGCGATGGTCGCCAAGGGCGCGATGCCGCCTCTCGTCCTCTCTGTCGCCGACTGCCGCGCGAGTTACGCTCAATTGAAGGCCAACGGCGTCGAATTCACGCAGGAGCCAGTCGACCGCTTTGGCAGCGTCGACGCCGGCTTCCGCGATCCCGCGGGCAATGGCTGGAAGATGATTCAGGCGCCGGCAAGCACGGCGTGATCGTCCGCATCCGGGTTCACGCGCGCCGCCGCCGGAACCATCCGGCCAGCGACATCCGATCGCGCGTGGCAGGCAACACTTCGTGCTCGATATCCGCCGACAGGAACACCACCACGCGCCCGCCCACCGGCTCGATATCGCGCACCCCGCCGTCATCGGCATGCAGTCGCAGCGCTCCGCCCTGCTCAGTCTGCCAGGCATCGTTCAGATAAGCGATCACCGTGATGACGCGGCTGTCGTCGTTGCGGAACCGGTCGCGATGCCGGACGTAGAACGTGCCCGGTGCGTACCATGCGAAGTGCCCTTCGAATTCATCGAGCCCGGCGCATAGCTCCCGGTTCAGTGCGAGCCGCAATGCGTCGATCTCCGCGAGATACGCGTCGCAAGCCGCCGATTGCCCGGCTTTGATCCAATGGATGCAATCGCCGCGCACATCGGGCTTGCACACGCGCTCAGCACCGCGACCGATCTGCGCCGGATTCAGTGCACCGGCGCCTGCCAGCGCCCTGCATTCCGCTTCAAGCGCGTGCGTCAACGCCGAAGACAGGAAATGAGGCTGCTCCGACCAGCCTTGCTCATGGATGTCGTCTGCAATCGCGCAGTAAGGTTTAACGATGCGTGCATCGACATGCACGGGCCATTCCGGACGCAACAATCGGCGAACCTTGAAACAGGTGAGGTGCAATGGAGAACATTCGAAGCGGTTTGCGCACCGCCGCACCCGCGATGCCCGGCCGAACCATGGATGCTCCCGCTTCGAATAAACGTTGCGCCGCAGACCATCTGGCGCCACGTTCATTGCATCATTTCGTGCATCTAGGACGTGCAAAATCCGCGGCGTGTCGCGCTAATAAGTCGTCAAATTCGAAACGGCTTGGGTTAAAAGGTGCGCTAGACTGGGTCGACTCGGATCAGACGGGCAGCCTGTTTGGCGCCCGGCTGCTCTTCTTCTCACATACTCAATTCCAGAGGGTAGGCCATGGCGAAAGATGTGATTGTCTGGGGTGTGCTGGGGTCGGCAAAGATCAATGACAAGGTGGTCGTGCCGATGAATAACGCGCCGAAATGCCGTGTAAAAGGCATTGCATCCCGAGATCCGCAGAAGGCACGGGAAGCCGCGGCTAAGTATGGCTTGCCTGTCGCATACGACAGTTATGAAGCGCTCCTCGCCGACCCGGAAGTCGACGCGATCTATATCCCATTGCCCAATCACCTTCACGTGGAATGGACGATCAAATGCGTCGAAGCAGGCAAGCATGTACTGTGTGAGAAGCCGATCGGGCTGAACGAGGAACAGGCAGAACGGCTGATGGCCGCGCGTGACAGGACCGGCCGATATGTACAGGAAGCCTTCATGGTCCGCACGCATCCCCAATGGTTGAAAGTGCGCGCGTTGATTGAAGAAGGCGTGATTGGCGAATTACGGGCTATATCCGGAGGGTTCACGTATTACAACATCGACCCGCTTAATATCCGCAATCAGAATGACATAGGCGGCGGCGGTCTGCTCGATATCGGTTGTTATCCGATCACCACTTCGCGTTTTGTCACTCGACGTGAGCCGCGGCGCGTCGTCGCGCTCATGGAGCGTGACCCTGCGTTCGGGGTCGACCGGCTTGGCTCGGTATTGATGGATTTCGACGGCATCCAGGCGAGCTTTTTCTACTCGACCCAGATTCACGCTTATCAGCGGATGCAATTCCACGGCACCAACGGGCGCATCGAAGTCGAAATTCCGTTCAATGCGCCGAATGATCGACCGACGCGGTTACTCGTGAGCGAACGCACGCGCGCGGGAGTCGACACGGAACGCTGGCTCGAGGTGCCGGTGTGTGATCAATACGGTATCGCGGCCACCGTGTTCGCAGCAGCGATCCTGAGCGGCGGCCAGCAGGCTATTCCGCTGGAAGACACGCGCACCAATATGCGAATGATCGATGCCGTGTTTCGCTCAGCGCAATCGGGCGGCTGGGTCACCGTGTCCGAGCGATAAACCTGCGGCTGTTCAGAAGCCGGACCGGACCGGGTCTTCCGTATCGCTTACGCTCGAACGGCGCGCGACCGCTTGGGCGCCTTCGGTTTGCTCTGCGCGGCACTCGGGCCCGACGCCCGATGCGGGCCGTCCGAAGCACGGACGATCAGTTCCGGTTCCCAGATCTCCTGCAGCTGTTGCGGCGGCGTGCCCGCGAGCCGCTCGAGCAGCATACCCGCCATGCGCGTGCCGGCGCGGTAGGTCTCCGCTGAAAAGGTGGTCAGCGCAGGCTGCACGTAGCGCCCGATCGGATGATTGTCTCCTCCGATCACACCGACATCACGGCCGGGCACTCGCCCGGTTTCCGTGATACCGCGCATTACGCCCATCGCGAGCAGATCGTGTCCGCATACGATGGCCGTCGGCGGGTCCGGCAGGGCAAGCAGCCGGCGGGCCGCGTCGGCTCCGCCTTCTTCGGATATCGCCGTTTCGATACAGAGATTGCGGTCGAATGCGATCCCTGCGGCACGCAACGCTTCTTCATAACCGCGCCGCTCGAGGTAGCTGAACATCAGGTACTCGGGCGCGTGAACGAGCGCGATCCGGCGGTGGCCCAGTGCGATAAATCGCCCGCAGCCAGAGCGCCCCACGACGCGATGGTCGATATCGACATAAGGAAACTCACTGGACGTCTCGCTTCTGCCGAACGCAACAAACGGAATATCACGCTCGAGCAGATACGCAATGCGCTCGTCCTGCCGGCGCGTGCGCCCGAACAGCAGCGCATCGACGCGCTGACGTTCGATAAGGCGCTTGAATACGTCGAGTTCCGCCTCCACGGTTCGTGCGGATGCAATGATGACCTGAAAGTCGGTGTTATCCATCGCGTCGTTCACGCCCACCAGCATGTCCAGAAAGAATGGGTGAGCGAATGATGTTTGCGGGGGCGACACGACGAACGCGATCGTGTCGGCCGATTGGCGGCGCAAGCGGCGAGCCGCCGGATCGGGAGAAAAGCCGAGGCGCTCCGCTGCTTCCAGTACGCGCTTGCGGGTCGCGGGGCTAACGTCTTCCCGGCCATTGAGCGCTTTCGACACGGTGCTGACAGAAAGCTTGAGGGTTGCTGCAAATTCCTGAATGTTCATTCGGGCTTTTCTCTGTTCCGCTGGATCAGGCGTCGAAAACGATGGTCGCCATTTTACGACGCACCCAACCGCATTCAGAATCAAACGTACTATCAGGATAGAAAACGATTTCGCTTCTTTTCAATACATTCCGTTTGTTTTGCTTTTTTTCAGCTAGTTATCGTTCGAAATCGTTTTCTGTCCTGATCATGAGGCCGCACGCGATGCGGCGCGATCGACGAATCCGAACAGAAGCACAGCGGTTGCAAACACCAGCGCGACCAGGCACACACTGCTCCATCCGGATACGGCCCACGCTACACCCGACAGCACGGCGCCAACCGCGCCACCCACAAAGAAAATCCCCACGAATAGCGCATTCAGTCGACCGCGCGTTTCCGGGTTGATCAGATTGATCGCGCGTCGCCCAAGCGTCTGATCGACGATAACCCCCGCGTCGAGCGCTGCCGCGCCCGCTACCAGCAGCGCAAGTGCGAGGACGCGATGCGCCGCACATGAGAACCCGCCCCAGCCCGCGCCGGCCACGCCGAGTACAAGCGCAGCCACAATCATCAGCAGATGCGCACTGAGCTGTGTCGCGCGCTCGGCGCCGCGATCGCCGAGGTAGCCGGCTAGCGGTGTCACGATTGCACCCGTCGCACCCGCAAGCGCAAATGCGGCAATGCCGCGCATGCCGAGCAGAAACGGCGGTTGCGCCAGCCGCAATGCAATCGTGGTCCAGAACGCGCTGAATGCGCCAAGTGCAAGCGCCGCCAGCGCGGCGCGACGTTGCAGCACGCGCTCCGTGCGTAATAGCGTCCACAACGAACGCAGCAACTGCGGATAACGCGCGGTCCCACGCGGTCTGCGTGCCGGCAATTGAATCGATAGAACGACCGCAAGCAATGCGTCGGCGCCCGCCTCGATGCCATAAAGCGCCCGCCAGCCCAATGTTCCGGCAACGAGGCTTGCGAGCGGGCGAGACAGCAGAATCCCGAGCATCAGACCGCTCATCACGTTGCCGACCGCGCGCCCGCGCCGGTGTTCCGGCGCCATCGACGCCGCCATCGGAACGAGCATCTGGATCACACTGGACGTCGCGCCCGCGAGCAACACCGACGCGAGGAAAAGCCACCCCTGCTGCGCGAGCGCCGAAACACCGAGAAACAGCGCGCAACAGATCAACGTCCGAACGATCAGCCGGCGGTTCTCGATCAGATCGCACAGCGGCACGAGCAGAAGAAGACCTGCCGCGTAGCCAAGTTGCGGCAGCATCGCGATCAACCCGGCAAGCTCGGGCGGCAGCTTCAGCGAACGGCTGATCGGGCCCGTCAACGGCTGCGCCGCCGACAGGTTCACGACGATCACACCGACCGCAGCAGCAAAAAACAACGTGAGCGAAGCGGTCAGGCCAGTGCCGGGTGTCGCATCGTGGGTGAGCGTGGAAGGCGGAAGCGGCAAGGCCTGTGCGCGGGGATCGGCGGCTCGATTCATCGTTCCTGCTCCGGTTGACAGTTGGCCGGACTATCGTAGGGACACCGACGTTATGCCACAATTGAAATATCGTGATAATGTTTATGCGAGGTTGTTTTGAACACGCGAGACTTGCAGGCTTTTGTAGCAGTGGTCGAAAGCGGATCGATGATCCGGGCGGCAGAAAGGCTCTTTCTCACGCAGCCCGGGCTCACGCGCCGCGTGCAAAACCTCGAAACGATCCTCGGCACCGAGTTGCTGGACCGCCAGAGCAAGCCGCTCAAGCCGACAGCGGCGGGCAACGAGGTTTACAGCCTCGCGCGCAACGTGTTGCGCGCGGTCGAAGATCTGATGGCAGTCGCTTCGCCCGACAGCGAGCCGACCGGCGAGATGAAAATCGGCGTGCCGCCATTCCTGTCAGATCTGGCGCTGGAGCACCCTATCGATCGTTTGCGCAGCGCGTTTCCGAAGCTGACATTGCGCGTAACGGCGGGCTGGTCACCCGGCCTGCTCGAGAACGTCGAGCGCACCGCGCTGGATATGGCCGTTGTGCTGATGCCGGCCAGCATTCCGTTGCCCGACACGCTGATTACGACACTGCTCGGCTGCAAGCCGACGATCATCGTCGCGCCGCGCTCGTTCGGTTTGACTGACCAGCCGAAGACGCTCGCCGAACTTTCCGGCTATCCATGGGTATTGAACCAGGACGGCTGTGGAATGCGTTCGACGCTGAGTCGCGCGATGTCGACGGCCGGGTTGTCGCTGAACGTCGCGGTCGAGGCGTTCGGGTCGGACCTGCAGCTTTCGCTGGTCGCGCGCGGTCTCGGCGTCGGGCTCACGACGCCGGAGGTGCTGGAGCGCAGCCCGAATCGCGCGTCATTGCAGCTCATCGAGGCGACCGACTTCAAAAACGTGCTGAACATCTGGCTCGTCCATGGCGCACTACCCGGACGTCTGGTGCGGCCCGTCGCCTTGCTGCGCGATGTGCTGCTCGAGAAACTGGAATCGACCGGCTGACCCGGCGTGCCCGATGATGGTCGTCGCTTGTGGGCCTTCAATCACCCTCTAATCAGCCTTTAATCTCCTATCACGGCCGCGATTTCAAGCTCAATCAGGAAGCTCGGGTTGGCGAGCGCGGTGACGCCGATCAGGGTGCTCGGCGACGGATGTTCGCGACTCCAGGGTGCCGGAAAGGTTTCGTCCCGAACACAGTGCTCGACGAAAGCGGGAACGTCGACGGCGTACGCGCGCCGGAACACGACGTCATCCCACGTCGCTCCGGCAGCCTGCAACTGGACGGTCAGCGCATCGAGCACGGCGATGAATTGAGACCGGATGTCCCCGACATGTACGGGCTTGCCGTTCTCGTCAGACGGAACCTGGCCCGCGATATAGATCAGCTTCGAGGGCCGGGTGATGCTGAGAATGCGCGTGTAGTACCCGCTCTTCGAAAGGCCCGGCGGGTTGATGTATTCCTTCGGCATGCTAATTCTCCTTTCGTAGCAGGAATATCGTCGGCGGCACTCAAGCGTTCGTTACCACGTCGATCACAACCTTTATGTTCGCGCCGGTTTCGACGGCGCGATGCGCGTCCATCGCCGTGTCGAATGTGAAACGGCGCGAGTCCAAGACCGGGCGGACTTTGCCGGCTTCGGCTAGTTGCGCGATTTCACGCAGAATCGCCCCATGATGCGCATGGCGCTCGCCGCTTAACATCGGGTACAGGACAAACACGCCACTGATATCCGCGCAGCGGAATGAAGAGATCGCCAGATTGTGGTTTTCATACGCGGCACAACTAACGACGTGACCATACGCACATGTCGCGCCCAGCGACGCTTCGAGCGTGTCGCCACCAACGGTGTCGTACACAATGTCGAAGCCCTTCCCGTTGGTGTACTTCTGGATATATTGCTCGATGGTCGTGTTCGTGTAGTCGATCGGCGTTGCGCCAAGCGCGCGCACCAGGTCCAGTTTTTTCGTGCTGGCCGTTGCGTAGACGTCGGCTCCGAGCGCCTTCGCGATCTGCACGACAACGTGACCCACGCCGCCAGCGCCGCCCTGCACCAGGACCGTCTGCCCCGGATTCAGATTCGCACGATCGACCAGACCTTCCCATGCGGTGAGCGCGACAAGCGGCAGCGCCGCAGCCTCGCGCATCGTCAGATTCGCGGGCTTCTTCGCGATGAAAGCGGCGTCGACCGTCATGAACTCCGCGAGTGAGCCCGGCAATCCACGCACACCGCCGGCAAGACCGTAGACTTCGTCGCCCACCGCAAACCCTTTCACCCCGGCGCCCACCTCGGTGACCACGCCGGCGACGTCCGTGCCCAGCACAGCCGGCAGCGCCGGCGCAGCGAACGGTGCCTTGCCTTGGCGAATCTTGTAGTCAATTGGATTGACGCCGCTTGCATGGACGCGAATCTGCAGTTCGCCGTTTGCGGCGGACCGCGCTTCGATATTCGCATCGCGAAAGCGGCCGTTGTCATAGGTATCGAGGATAAGTGCTCGCATGGCAGTGGTTCCCGAATCAGGCGTTGGATGGCAAACATTCTGGACGCGATCGACCGATCAGATAAGATGGTTAATCATGAACTCGGTACTGAGCCAGATTCATCAATGATCGAAAACAGTGAGCTGTCGGAGCTGGCCGCTTTCGCGGCCGTCGCGACCCATCGCAGCTTCCGCAAGGCTGCCGTTGAGCGCGGCACATCCGCCTCCGCGATGAGTCACGCGATACGTGAACTCGAAGGGCGCGTCGGCGTGCGCCTCTTTCATCGGACCACACGCAACGTTTCCCTCACTGAAGCAGGGCAAATGCTTTTCGCGAAATTGGGCCCAGCGCTAACGGACATCCGTGCGGCTGTCGATGAGCTGAATTCGTGGCGCGATACGCCGTTCGGCACGGTCCGTCTGAACGTGCCGAATTCCATCGGGTTGTACGTGCTCGGCGACGCGATTGAAACTTTACTGAAAGCAAATCCCGGCCTCCGCCTGGAGATCGTGGCGACCGACCGGCGCGTCGATATCGTGGAAGAGGGTTTTGACGCAGGTATTCGCTTTGGCGAACGACTGTCACAGGATATGGTTGCCGTGCGCATCCGGTCGAATCTGCGCTTTGCCGTCGTCGGTTCGCCCGCGTACTTCGAAAAGAAAGCCGCTCCCGTGACGCCTCACGACCTGCAAAATCATGTCTGTATCCGTTACGCGTTTCCGAGCGGCACGATCCTTCAATGGGAGTTCCTGAAAGATGGCGAAACCCTGCAGGTGGAGGTGCACGGCCCGCTCACCGTCGACAGTCAGGAGCTGATGGTGGATGCCGCGACACGCGGACTCGGCCTCGCGTACGTCTGGGAGCAGCGCGCGGCAGCCTGCTTGCAGGACGGCAGACTCATACGTTGTCTTGACAAGTGGTGTCCTGTCGAAGAAGGGCTCTTTTTGTATTTTCCCAGTCGCAAACATCAGCCTGCGGGATTGCGGGCGGTGATCGACGCGTTAAAGGCTTGACGCTGCGCGATCACGGCGGGTCAAGGCGCGAGTGGCTTGCCTGTCGCATCCTTGATCCTGGCCTTCCATTGCGTGCGAATTTCTGAAGTCACTGTGTCAGGTAACGTGATGTAGTCGAGTTGCTCGGCAGCCGGTCCGCCGTTGCGAAAGGCCCAGTCAAAAAACTTGAGCGTCTCGCGCCCTTTGTCCGCGTTGGCCTGTGTCGTATGCATGAGCACGAATGTTGCGCCAACAACCGGCCACGCATCCTTGCCGGGTTCATTCGTGAGAATCTGATAGAACGTTTTGGACCAGTCCGCGCTCGCGGCGGCCGCTTTAAATGACTCTGTCGTCGGCTGCACGACCGTTCCAGCGGCGTTCTTGAGTGCGGTGTACGCCATCTTGTTCTGCTTCACATACGCCCATTCGACGTATCCGATCGCGCCGGGCAATCGTTGCACAAAGGCCGCAACCCCGTCGTTGCCCTTACCGCCCGTTCCGGTAGGCCAACTGACGGTTGTGCCTTCGCCGACCTTGCTCTTCCAGTCGGCGCTCACCTGAGACAGATAGTGCGTCCAGATAAAGCTGGTCCCTGAACCATCCGCCCGTCTGACCACGGCGATCGCAAGGTCCGGCAGCTTGATGTTCGGATTGAGCGCGGCAATTGCTGGATCATTCCACTGCGTGATCTTGCCGAGATAGATATTCGCGAGCACCGGGCCGGAGAGGGTCAGTTCGCCGGGCTTGATGCCCGGGATACTGACGACAGGCACGACACCGCCCACCACGGTCGGAAACTGGAACAGTCCGTCCTTCGCGAGTTGATCGTCCTTGAGCGGCGCATCGGAGCCGGCAAAGTCCACGGTGCCGGCAAGAATCTGCTTGATGCCGCCGGACGAGCCTATGCCTTGGTAATTGACGCGCCCGCCGCCGCTTTTCTGATAGGCATCGGCCCATTTCGTATAGATCGGGGCGGCAAAGGTGCTTCCTGCGCCGGTGATGTCGACTGCCGTTGCGGTCTGCGCAGCGAGCGCCAATCCGATACCCGCGAATATCGTCAGAATGAATTTCATAAGCGATCTCGCGAAAGTGGCACGATTTGTTGAAACTAGCCCCCGCACATGACGTTTTTATGGCACTTGCCCGTACGACGCGCCATCGGTGAACACGACTGCCGATATTCAACTCTACAGATCAATTTCGGATCGGGAGACTTGAGTTTCGTCGGTAACCGGGTCGATCGCGACCCAGCGTGACCACGCAGCGAGCTGTGCGGCCGCCGACAGGCGCAAGGCGGTCGAGCCATCGTCGAACGTCAGCAGTTCGATGTCGAACGCACCACTGTCGCAAGTGTCGTTCACGCGTGCGGCGGTGTAGCGATGGTGACTGAAAGCCAGTTTCCCTTCGCGCAGCAGTTCAAGCGCTGAAACGCCGTCGGTTCTCGGCATGCGTTCCCAACGGTTAAGGAGAGTGGTCGCGATCTCAGCATCGAACATCCTTGACCTCCCAAGTGGGCAATCATTGCATACGCGGTCAGAGCAAAAGCGCTCGCCACCTGGACCATTCGCATGGGTGCCTGAGCAGGCAACTGATGCTGCTGCAATGCAGCATAGTACATCGCAGCAATTGATGCAGGCGAGCGGCCCGCGAGCACGAAGAGAACAAACAGGCAGCGCAAAATAATCCATGCGGCAATTTCGTCCAGAGACGACCGTCGTGACACTTTCTGACTCATGTGACGTTCCGCATCGAACAGTCCGCGAGAAAAGCCTTGATGCCTTATCGCTGACACTTTTGTCGCAGTACACTGTGCCGGGGCAAGTCCCCGGGGGGAAATCAACGTGATTTTCTATCATCACGGTGCGGCAATTCAGCCGTCCGCCGTCCGGCACGGCAACGTATTCCTGGCTCGCGCCTGCATACTCGAGGAAGACGGCGAAGCAACTTCGCTGGGCGATCTCGGCGCGTTCGCCAATCGCATTTCGGCATTCGAGTTCGCAATCAGTTACGCCACCGCGTTCGTCGACGGCGACCCGTTGCCGCGATCGCCGTTCGAGGGAGTCAACGATGGCTGAGCGGTCCCGCATCTTTCGATTACATTGCTGACGCTCCGCAACGACCACCGGCCAAGGCCAGATGCGAGCGGGTCTCTCGCAGGCGATCGCATGCGCATGCAAATACACGAATGATCAGAAGAACGATGCGAGACCCCTATGCTGCGGACATATCGCGGAAGCTGCCATTGCCAGTCGGTGAAGTTCGAAGCCCGAATCGATTTCGTCAAGGGTACGGTGAAATGCAACTGCGGCTTCTGTAGCAAACTGCGACTTTGGCTCGTCAACGTCCGGCCGCACGATTTCCGTCTTCTTGTCGGTGATAACGCACTGGCGCAATACCGCGGCAAGAACCCGGTGGCCCATCACCCGTTCTGTAAGCAGTGCGGCGTCCACGTATTTGACCGCGTGGATATGCCAAACGGAACCGGATACCCCTATATCAATGTAAACATCGCGTGCATTGACGAGTTCGACTTGAACGAAGCGTTGAATGCACCGATCGATTACCAGAACGGCCGCGCGGATGACTGGGGCAATCCGCCTGCGGAGACCCGCCATCTTTGACAGTGGCATCGACGAACGGGCATGGGGTCAACAGACTACCGAAGCTTCTGCGCCGCGATCGGTGCAAAGGTGAGAAGAAACGGGAGTTGGGCGTCCGAAAGGAATCCGGGGAAGCAATGCGGTGACAGCGCCGCGTAGCGGCGCGATTGGCTGCCGTGCGGCGCGCGTTCGGCGAGGCACCACCCGCGATGAGTCGAATGAGCAGTTTGCTGATCCGGCCTGCGATTCACGTGGCGCGTGGCGAACTCTAAAGTTCACCCATGCCGTCGACGACGGTAACCCGCCAGGAGTTAGCCCATCATGAAGCGTCTTAGCCAGGCCCTCGTTATTGCATCGATCGTTGCGCTGCCACTCGTCGGCCACGCGGCCGATACGTCGTATGGCTCGTCAACCGGCGGCAGCAGCGCGGCAAGCAAACGTGTGATGACGATCGACACGCGTGCGGATAGACACCCTGTTCCCGGCAACCTGTACGCCCACCGTTAATGGGTTGCAGCCCAGCTCACTCCCCTATCGAGGTCCATCATGGTCGAAACCTTTGCTTTCGCTTATTGGGTCAGCCTGTTCGTGCTGTTCGCCGTGTTCGCCGTCACGGGTATGTTCGGCATCGGCGCGGCATTTACCGCGCTGCTGCGGGTGCGCGCTTATCCGGCGCGTGTGTTGGGCGCAGTGGCCGGTGCGGTGATCGGCTTTGCGCTACTGGGCGCGCTGCCGATCTTCGCTTGATCGCGAGTCGTCAGTTGATCGTGCGGGCAGTTCGCCTTCCGGTTCCGCCCCGGTTGCCGGGTTCGGCGGATCGCGCCGCACACCCGTTGATCAATGTATGGTGCGCGCCGGATTCAGACGCGCATCGAGCAACCGAAGCGTCTGCGCGGCACGGCCCGCGATGCCGACGCCGACCTGCGCGGCGATTTCCGTGTCGCGCGGATTGATGCGAATCACGCGAGGCCCGTGCCGCTCGCTGAAACGGCGAACGGTTGGGAGCGCGGTGCCCGCGCCCAGTTCGACCACCACCACGCGCTTGACGCTGCGCAGCCACTGATCAAGCCGCAGGTATTGCTCACGCGTGCGGCGTTCTATCCAGTCGTAATCGCCGAACATCAGGATATTTGGGCGAGCAATGCACCCGCAGCGCGGGCACAGCGGCATATCGTTCATGACGCGTGCGGTTTCTTCATCGACAATGGGCGCGAAGCCCGACGCACTCCAAGTTTGGTTCGTACATACACGCGTGCATTGCAATGCGTGAATCGTGCCGTGACATTCAGCGACCCGGTCATCCGCGAACCCGGCCTTCTGGAACTGACCGTCGACGTTGCTGGTGAAAACGAATGCACCCCGCTCGACCTGCATCGACCATCGCAGCAGAATCGAAAAACCTTCGTGCGGCACGGTCGCGCGATAAAGCGCGAGCCTGTGGCCGTAGAAGCCCCATGCCAGCGTGGGGTCGTCGATGAAATGCGCGGGATTGGCCACGTCCTCGAACGACAGACCGCGATCGCGCAGCGCCGGATAGGCGCGCCAGAACCCTTCAGGGCCGCGAAAGTCGGGCAAGCCCGAGTCGACGCCCATGCCGGCGCCGGCGGTGATCAGCAGGCCGTCGGCGGTGCGCAGCCACGAAGCGGCCTGATCCAGCGCGGCATCGATGTTCAGCGGGGGGGTCATGTTTGGGTTCAGCGGACGACAAATGGGTGATCCCGAATCTTCTCACCTTCGTGGATTGTATTTAAATGACCGATTCGCGAATGCTCAACGTTGCTTTACGATGCAGGCGATCGTCCTTTCGAATGCGAGCCGAATCAACGCGATGAACGATGCAATCCGCTTGCGCGCCGCCACGCCAGACGACGAAGCATTTCTGATCGAACTGCGTAAGCTCACGATGACCGAGCACCTCGCGCGAGCAGGTGAACCGATCGACGATGAATCGCATCGGCTGCGCATGCTAGCGAACTTCGACCTTGCGCAGATCATCTGTTGCGATGCCTTGCGCATCGGCCTCATGAAGCTCGTTCGTTCGAAAGATGGCTGGTACCTTCAACAGATGCAGATACTGCCTACCTACCAGAGCCGTGGCATCGGTGCCGAGGTGATACGCGCGGTGCTCACTGAAGCGCGTCTGGCAGGCGTCGCCGTCTCGCTCAGCGTGCTACGCGGCAACCCGGCGATGCGCCTGTACGAACGGCTCGGCTTCCAGGTCATGGCCGAGACCAACATCGACTTCACGATGACCTGCAAGCCCTGAGGTTCGCTTGTCACGCTCTCGCGTCGCACTCGCTATCGAACGATTTAATCCACGCCTCATTGGCCGCCGATAGAATGCCTTCGACGTATGAATGAACCGTTCGATTCATCTTGCTGCGTGCGAAGGCATCTAATGAATATTCGTCGAAAACTTGCCACCGGGCTTGTCGTTTCGCTTTGCGGACTGACTGCGATTTCCTCGCACGCCGAAGCTCAACACTATTCTCCGGAACCCATGTGCAAGACGACAGACTCACAAACCGGCATCGCGGCGCAGGCTCACCAGCAGATCGCCGATACGCCACGCGGCCCGATCGCTTACTACCGACTGGGCAAGGGCAGCCCGCTTGTGCTGGTGACGGGTTTTCGCGCGACGCTGACCGAATGGGACGCGGCCTTTCTCACTGACCTCGCGAAGTATCATGACGTGATTGTTTTCGACAATCGCGGCGTGGGCCGCTCGGAGCCGAACGCAAACACGTTTTCGATCGAAGACATGGCGCGCGATACAGCCGCATTGATCGACACGCTGCATCTGCTGCAGCCGACGGTCGCGGGCTGGTCGATGGGCGGCGCGATCGTTCAGCAGCTGGCGATCGACTCGCCTGCGTCGATCGGCAAGATGGTGCTGCTGAGCGCTCCGGCACCCGGCAGTTTCGGCACCCCGGTATCGCCGCAGGTGGAAGCGGTGCTGTCCGGCAAGCCGGGCGTCGGGCTGCGCGACGTGATGGGCGTGCTGTTCCCCGCGGCCGATGTCGACGAGGCCTCGCGCTGCTTCAAGCAGGACATGTTCAGGCCGGCTGACTACGGCAAGCACCCGATTTCCGCCGCGGTCACCGCGGGACAAACCGACGCATTGCGCAGTTGGGAAGCGAATGACGCGGCCGGGCAAGCGCTGCGCGCGGTGCGCATCCCGACACTCGTGATGAGCGGCAACGACGATAGCGTCGTCTTGCAGAAGAACGCGGAAGCGTTAAAGCGGCTGCTGCCGAATGCCCGTTTGCTGGTCGTGAACGCGGGCGGTCACGCGATGATGTATCAATACCCGACGGGACTCGCGCGTACGATCAGTTCGTTCGCCGGACAGCAGGAACATTAGCGCCGCGAGCGCCGCCGCTTACGTTCAGCCGCGTCAGGTTTTTGCGGCGGGGTCGTTCAGCATGACCGTCCACCCGAGTCCGCGGACGTTGCGTATGACCGCTACGCCGAACTTCTTGCGCACCGAGTGAATCAGCACGTCGACCGCGTTGCTTTCCACCTCTTTGCCCCAGCCATACAGTCGGTCTTCGAGTTGCTCGCGAGACAGTATGGTGCCGGGCCGCTCGAGGAAGGCGAGCATCAACGCGAATTCTCGGGCGGAAAGCACGGACGTCACGCCGTTGCAACACAGCGTGCGTTTGTCGAGATCGAGGCTCAGCGTGTCATCGCCAAGGCGCGATACCGCGTAGCCCGCCTTGCGCCTGATCACCGCGCGAATTCGCGCGAGGAGCTCCGGCACCTGGAACGGCTTGAGCATGTAGTCGTCCGCGCCGAGATCGAGCCCTTGCACGCGGGCGTCAAGATCGTCACGTGCGGTCAGGATCAGCACCGGAACCGGGTTGCCTTTCGAGCGGCAGGTTTTCAGCAGTTCAATACCGCTCATACCCGGTAAGCCAAGATCCAGCAGCACCACCGTGTATTCGGCGGCCTCGATCGCCGCGCAGCCGGCTATGCCGTCGCGCACCCAATCGACGCTGTAATCGGCATCCTTCAGCGCCCGCAGCAAGCTTTGTCCGATCTGCAGGTCGTCTTCAATCAGTAGCACTCGCATGATTTCGTGTCACGGCAACGAATATGTAGTGTTCGATCTGCGGCGCGAAGAACACGAAAACCGGTCGGCAGACCGTTTTCGATGTCAGGCCGTAACCCGCCGGCGCGTGCGGCGGAAGACTGTGGGGGGCAGGGTGAGCGGCGCCGGGTATCGGAATAATAGCCGACTCGTGAGCGCTCAGGACAACGGAAATAGCCCACGTTGCTTTCATTGAACGCACAACCAGTCAGATTGCATCGGATTGCGGCTGATCGCCGGCGCGCGGCGCGGCATGCAAAAAAAAGCCGGCCGCATGCGGCCGGCCGAAGGATTCTGGCCTACACCGATCGCCGAGCCAGAATCAGAGGGGCCGGAGATCCGTATCAGCGGGCAACGTGATGCATCGCAGGCCTACCCTCGGGGGACAACTGCATCGTACCTGCGGAAAATGAGCGGTGAATGAGCGCCATTCCGGCCGGGCGGTGTGCGGCTACGCCGCGAGCCTGAAACCGATCGATGCAACGATTCCCGACTTGCCGTCACCGCGATTCCTGAGCGATGCGGTGCCGCCATACTTGGCCACGATCGCCTTGACGATCGACAGCCCGAGACCGCTGCCCTCAATTTCCGCATTCGCCCGAAAGAAGCGATCGAATACGCGCGGCAACAGGTCTTCCGCAATGCCCGGACCAGAGTCGACCACTTCGATCCAGACCATGTTGTCGCGCACTTCAGTGCGCAAGTCGACCTTGCCGCCGTCCGGCGTATAACGGATCGCGTTGCTAACCAGATTCCTGAGTGCGATGCCGAGATCCGCTTCAACCATCCGCACCTTTGCGCTTGTCATCTCCTCCGCGCCGATATCGATGTTGCGCTTCATCGCGATTGGCAACACCTCGGCAACTGCGTCGACGACGACGTCCGACACGTCGACCAGCGTTACCGCATCGGTCTGTAACGACGCGTCGGCCCGCGCGAGGCGCAGCATTTGCGCGATCATGCCGCCGCTGCGCGCGATGCCGCGGCGCAGCTCCTGGAAACGCTCCTGATTACTCGGCACGATATCGCGTTGCAAGTTGTCCGCTTGCAATTGCAGCGCCGTGAGCGGCGTGCGCAGTTCGTGCGCCGCATCGGAAATAAACTTCCGCTCCGTCTCGATCGACCGGGCGAGGCGTTCGATCATCCGGTTGATCGAATCGATAAACGGGAGTAGTTCGATTGGCACGCCGCGGGTAGGCAGCGCTTGCAGGTGTGCAGCGTCGATCGCCTGCACCTCGGAACCGAGCCGGTTCAACTGGAGAAACGAAAAGCGCACGACCAGCATCACGGCCGCGCACACGAGCGGCACCAGCACCAGGATCGGCCATAGCGTATTCACCGCGGCCTGCTGGACCAGCTCGTGGCGCACGGACGAGCGCTGCGCAACCTGGATCACCTTGGGCGGCTCGCGCAGCGTGTAAATGCGCCACTGTTCACCGTTCACCATTTCCGAACTGAAGCCGCTCGGTGCATCGCGCGGCAGCGGCAATGAGGGCTCGGTGGAGCGGTACGGTGTTTCGAGGTCGTCACGCCAGATGGTGATCAGGATGTCGCGGGCCGGTTGTGAACCTCGTGCGGGAATCGCAGGAATCGCATCGCCGAGGCTCCCGCGCAACCGGTACGCGACCTGCTCGAGACGCATCGAGCAGCGCGCTCATGCCCGCTTTGGATAACTGATAGGAGCTGATTCCCTGGACGATGCCGACCACACTGACGACCGCGCATAGCGCCAGCACGAGTTGGGTTCTGAGCGATCTGATCATAAGCGCGCGGCAACAGAATGACGTTGACGAAGACGCCCGAGTCGATCCGGCAAGCGCAAGGCCGGATCCGGCCGGTCGCAAAGCGACGAGGAAGGCCTGTTGGAGAGAGGCCTTTTTGCGAGTCGATTCTACTCTACCGATGCTGCGCCTGGCACACCGTGCGCATGGTTGCGCGACTCAAACACGAAGGGCGCACAACCTGCGCTGTACGCCCTCTGTGAAGATTTGTAATGCTAACGGATTCACATACTGTGAAAAAACAAACAGTACCGCTTAGTGATGCGTGAAGATCGAGTTCATGCCTACGTCATTGGCCGGATTGAACGCCGCGGCGCCGGACTTCGACATGCCGCTCGCAACACCACCGTAACCGTCCGAGTCAGCCGGTTGCGCGGTGTTTGTGTGCGCGGATGGGGTGGCGACAGCCGGCTGGCCCTGGTCAGCGGCCGGTGCATAGCCGATTTCCTCGATCTGCACGATCTGCACATGGTCACCGAGGTCAGCGGGCTGCTGCGAGACCGACTGCTGAGCGGACTGTGCAAAGCAAACGGCCGGCAGAACGAGAGCGGCGGCAACGGCAACGGTTTTGATCAGCGATTTCATGGTAATTCCCTCCAATGGTTTTGATGGTCTGTGGTTCAGGCGTTGTGTCTTCCCACGGACAGCATCGTAGTTGGCGAGAGTTAGCAAAAAATGAGCGGTCTTGCCGGTATCGCCGCGCACGATCTATCGGCCGACACGCTGGCATTAGCGCGCGCCACCGAATACGACGACATCCGAACCGTCTGGCCGCGGCAATGCCACGAGCAGTTTCGATTCGTCGAGCACGGCGCTGCCCGATACCGTTGCGTTCGCATCGATACACGGTGCCCCGCCGTATGTGACGGACACGTCGTACGCCGTCACGCCGCTACTCGGCGCCAGCGTGCCGCGAAACTCGCAGCCATTGGCGATCATGCCGGCGAGCAGGCCGCTTCCGGTAACGGTTATCTGCGCAGCAGACGCCCCATGCAGCGAGTTCGCGGTACCGCTGTACAAGCCGGCGACCGACGCAAGGGTCGGTGCTTCGCCCAATATCGGTGCGGGGCGCGCGTTGAACGCCACGTTGTCCGCACTGTCGCCCGGCACCGAGATAAAGCCGCTGACGGCCGGTGAATGGGAGAAGTCGATGTCCACCTGCACCGGCATCGCCCGGCGAGGCTGAACGAAACGGTAGCGCGTCGCCTGCGTGCTTTCGTACTTGCCATCGTTCGCCTGCCGCGCGTTGCGCACCACGATGACGTCGTCGACCGCGGGCCGGCTGGCCGATGCTGATTGATAAAACAGATACGCGCTGCCATCGAGCCTGGTGAGCAGCGTCAGTTTCTGCTGCGTCGATAACGGCCCGGTATAGATGCCTGCGGAAGATTGCAATACCGTCGTGGCCTGTGATTCTGGCGGGAGTTTGCCCGAGCTGCATGCGATAAGCGATGCGCACAGCGCGGCGCTAACGGCAATCGTTTTCATGTGCAGGCTCGCGAGTACGGAACACCCGCAGTGTGCAGCGTTTTTTGCCGATTGTCGTCAGTCAACTCAGGCGGGTCCACGCGATCGGCGGACCCAGCCTCGACCCTCGCATGCTCGACGAGAGGGTCGATCTGTTGCGCATCAGCGCCAGTAGGCGTACCCGTAATAGTGCCGATGCCACCCGTACGGATACCCGTAGTAGCCGGCGACGACTGGCGGCGCCAAATACACAGGCGGTGGCGGTGGCGCGTAGTAGACAGGTGGAGGCGGTGCATAGACCGGCACGGGCATGACCGGCACGGCCGGTACGACCGGCCCGATGCCCACGCCGACAAACACGTGCGCCTGCGCGACGCCGATCGTGCAGCCGGTCAAGGCGGCGGCGACCAGCAGATGGCGAATCCCTTTCATGTTGTTCTCCTCGATCACGGATGCAGTTGCTTGAATGCATCGGTCAATGGAGATTGTGGACACGCACAATGAGCGAAGAATGAGGAGATGTCCGGTCGCGGCCGGCTAGCCGATATGGATCGACGACACCAGGTCGGCCACGCCGAGCCATGCGATCTGCACGCCAATGCATAGCAGCACGAATGAGAGCAGCCGCATCACGACCTGAACCCCGACGGCGCCCAGCAGCCTCTCGAGGTGTCCCGCGAATCGCACGCACACGTAAATGCTCGCGCACAGAATAAGTAGCGCGACACCGACGCCGATCAGGTGAACCGGCGACAGTCCCGCCTTCGGCGAGCCTGTGCCCAACGCAATGGCCACCGAAATCGCGCCGGGCCCGACGGTAATCGGCAGCGTCAAAGGATAGAACGCTTTCGCGCGCAGCGACGCACCATGCTCGATACCCGTTGCCAGCGGAGCGTCCTTTTCGGGGTCGTCTTCCGTCGGCGCCTGTAGCAGGCTCCAGCCGGCCGCCGCGATGACGATGCCGCCCGCGACACGCAGCACCGGCACCGAGATGCCGAAAAACGACAGGACGTAAGCGCCGATCGACAGCGAGCCGAGCAGAATGAAGAGACTATTGACCGCGATGCGCGTCGCCAGTTCGGCTCGCTCGGCTTGCGTCGCGTGAGGAACCATCGTCAACGTGATGAAAGCGGTCGCCGGCGGATTGATGACCGGGAAGAGACCCGTCACCAGCAGGAGAATGGTCTTGATCAGTTCGTTCAGCATGGGCTGAGTATCCGTCGGGGCGGCGCACGCTGCGCTCCGACCGCATTGTTACCGGGCTGCGCTGACCGTGGCAAGGCCAATTTTCCGCGCGAGCGACGCGCGGCATCAATGTCGCCGCACCGCGCGCCGCGCATTCAATGTGCGGCGGAAGCCGCGCCGCCCGCGCCGCCCTTACCCGGCTTCGTCAACCAGATCAACGGAATGATCACGATAAAGATCACGGCCGACAGCCAGAAAATGTCGTTCAGTCCGAGCATCGCCGCCTGCGCATTCAACGACTGCTCGAAGAACGCGAGCGCCTGGTCGCCGCTGCCGCCGAGCGTCGCGTGCAGCGAGCTGACCGCGCCGGTAAAGGTTGGATTGTCGATACTCGCTTGTTCCATCAGCTGCGAATGATGCAGGATGGTGCGGTTGTTCCAGCCGGTGGTCGCCAGCGACGTACCGACACCGCCCGCGAACACGCGTACGAAGTTGGACAAGCCGGCTGCCGCGGGAATCCGTTCGGGCGGCAGCCCCGACAGGATAATGGCCGTCAGCGGCACGAAGAATAGCGCGGTCGGAATGCCTTGCAGCAGCGTCGGCAGCACAAGCGTCCATGCATCGACGCCGGTCGTATACCCTGAGCGCATAAAAAACACGATCGCGTAGCCGACAAACGCCAGCGTGGCCAGCACGCGTGCGTCCGATTTCGGCATGATTTTCGCCATCACTGGCGCGAGCAGCACGGCGAAGATGCCAAGCGGCGCGGTGACCATGCCCGCGTCGACCGCGCGATAGTTCAGGTAAGCCTGGATCCATTGCGGAAGAATCACGAGATTCGAAAAAAACACCGCATACGCGACCGAAATCGCGATCGTGCCTCCGCGGAAATTGCGCACTGCGAAGAGCCGCAGGTCGACCACCGGGCTCTTTTCGGTCAGTTCCCAGATCATGAAGAACACGAAACTCACCGCGGCAACCACGGCGAGCGTACAGATGACCGGCGAATTGAACCAGTCGAGGTCTTTGCCCTTGTCCAGCATGATTTGCAGCGACGCGACCCATGCGATCAGCGAAACCAGGCCGACCTTGTCGATCGGCAGCCGCCGCGATGGCGTTTCGCGCGTCCGGTAGATCATCCATGTCACGCCGGCCGCGAACAGACCCACCGGAATGTTGATGTAGAAGATCCATGACCACGAATAGCTGTCGGTAATCCAGCCACCCAGCGCCGGACCCGCAATCGGGCCGACTGTGGCGGTCATCGCCCACAATGACAGCGCATGCGAGCTTTTCTCCTTCGGATACGAACCGAGCAGAATCGCCTGCGATAACGGAATCAGCGGACCCGCCACCGCCCCCTGCAGCACACGAGCGGCAAGCAGCACGATCAGGTTCGGCGCGAGGCCGCACAACCACGACGACAACACGAACAGCAGAATCGCGCCGACAAACAGCTTGATCTGGCCGACGCGTTGCGTGAGCCAACCGGTCAGCGGAATCGACACCGCGTTCGCCGCGGAGAACAGCGTGATCACCCACGTGCCTTCGTCGACCGACACGCCGAGATTGCCGGAAATCGTCGGGATCGCGACATTCGCGATCGACGAGTCGAGCACGTTCATGAACGTCGCGAGCGCGACCGCGATCGTCGCGAGCACCAGTTTTCCGCCGGATAACGGTGGCAGGCTCGCGGGGTTCGTCGAGGGATTCATATGTCGATTCCTTGCGTTCGCTGGTTTCGGATCAAACAATCTGATCTGTCAGATATGTGCTCTAAAAAAATCGCGCAGTAACCTCGGTGTCGGTTCAGGCCGCCGGTTGTGCCCGGTCATGCCGTGCCGCTGTCTTTGCCGTCGCCGCGTTGGCCGAATGGCCCTGCTTTGCATCGCCGGATGCTGCCTGACGCTCCTCTACCGTGTTTTGCGCGATGATTCGCGCGATTTCGTCATCAGCCTGCGCACCGTAGGCGGCGAATACGTCGGTTCGATAAGTGGTGTTGATCGCGGCACCCAGTTGATGACCGGAGTCGTCGCGCGTCTCGACGTCGACCTCCATCGAGAGCCCGATTCGCAACGGGTGGGCCTCAAGCTCGCGCTGATCGAGCTGGACGCGCACCGGCAAGCGCTGCACGACCTTGATCCAGTTGCCCGTTGCGTTCTGCGCCGGCAGCACGGCGAACGCGGCGCCCGTACCCGCTGAGAATCCGACCACGCGCCCGTGATACGTGACGTTGCCACCGTATACGTCGGCCGTTAGCGTGACCGGCTGGCCGATACGCATGCGTCGCAGTTGGCTTTCCTTGTAGTTCGCATCGACCCACACGCCGTCGAGCGGCACGATTGCCATTAACGGCGTGCCCGGCGCGACGCGCTGACCCACCTGCACCGAGCGGCGCGCCACATAGCCGGTGACCGGCGCGGGCAGCGTGTTGCGCGCATACGCGAGGTACGCGTCGCGCACTTTCGATGCGGCGGCCTGGACATTCGGGTGCTGCGCGACCGTCGTGCGGTCGGTCAGCGCGTGATTGGCTTGCGCCTGCTGACGCGCCGCATCGAGCGCCGCCTGCGCGGCGGTGACTGCGTCGCGTGCGTGCGCAACGTCTTCGGCGGACACCGCGCCGGTATCGGCAACGGCCTGGCGGCGCTGCAAGTCGCTGGTCGCGCGTGCAAGGTCGGACTGCCGCTGTGCGACGGTCGCGCTATAGAAATCGTTGTTCACGTACAGGCTGCTGACTTGCCGCACGGTTTGCGCAAGCGCCGCTTCCGCGTTGCCGAGCGCCACTTTTGCATCGGCCGGGTCGAGCGTCACGACCGGGTCGCCCTCCTTGACGATCTGCGTGTCGTCGGCATTGACCGCGACGACCGTACCTGTCACTTGCGGCGTCAGTTGCACGAGGTTGCCGCTGACGTACGCGTCATCGGTCGACTCGTGGTATTGCCCGTACGTCACGTAGTACGCGCCGTATGCCGCGCCGCCGACGACGACCGCGGCAGCAAGCAGCGCGAGCAGGACCTTGCGCTTGCGCGATTGGGGCTCTGTCTGCGCTTCCTGATGCGATGCCGGCGCGGCGTTGGGGGCCGGTGGTTTCGTTTGCGTCGGGGTGTCCATTTCGCTCATTTCAGTTCTCCAAGGCTTGATCGTTTTTGTGCAGTGCTGGGGGGCTTTGCATGTGTCTGATGGGTCCGCGTTAACGCGAAGTGATCGAAGAAACCGCCGCTGCATCAGTGGCCGCCAGTCCCGCCGAATCCGATGTGTCCGTATATCCGCCGCCTAATGCAGCGGCGAGTGCGATTTGCTGGTCGCGGCGATTCATCGTCAGGTTCGCGACCGCCTGATCGGCTGACAACGCAGTCACGTCCGCGTTGAGCACCGTCAACTGAGTCGTGAGCCCCGCCTTGTATTGAATGAGTGCCAGTTCGTCCGCACGGCGTGCAGCGCTTTGCGCGGTCTGGGCGTCGACCAGTTGCCCGTCGGTCGAGCGGATATCCGCGAGTTGCGTCGCCACTTCGCTCAATGCGGTAACGAGCGTCTGGTTGTAGGTCGCGACCGCATAGTCGAATTCCGCGTAGCGTCCCTTCAGTTTTGCGCGCAACTCGCCTGCGTCGAAGATCGGCAGGTGAATGGCCGGCCCTGCGGAAACCGTGCGGCTCGCCGCGTTCAGAAAGCGGCCGAAGCCGAACGCGTCGAGACCGATTGCGGCGCTCAGGTTAATGTCGGGGTAAAACTCGGCCTTCGTCGATTTCACTTCGTGCGTCAGTCCGTCAACGCGCCAGCGCGCCGCGACGATATCCGGACGGCGGCTTACCAGATCCGCAGGCAGATTGTCCGGCAGTCGTACTTCGTCGCCGACGCCGAGCGACGGCCGCGCGATTTGCAGTCCACGGTCCGGGCCGGCGCCAAGCAGCGCCGCGATCTGATAGCGCGTGGTGACGATCGAGCCGTCAATCGCTTTCAGCGCGGCACGACTCGTCGCGAGATTCGCTTGCGCGGTCTTGAGTTCGACTTCGGTGTCGAGGCCGGTTGCGATCCGTCCTGCGGTCAGCCTGTCGATCTGTTCGCGCTGTGCGATTTCCTGTTCCGCGATATCGCGCAGCACATAGAGCCGCGCCAACTGGTTATAGGAGCGCGCGATTGCCGTTGTCAGCGTCAGGCGGACCACTTGCGCGTCGGCTTCGCTCGCCTCCAGTTGCGACAGCGCGGCCTTCAACGCTTCGCGATTTTTGCCCCACAGGTCGAGTTCATACGATGCGCTGAGCACGCCCTTGTTTTCCGACTGCCAGCTTCCCGCGAACGGTGGCGGCACATAGGTCGTGCCCGAAAACTGCTGACGGGTGTACGAGTAGCTCGCATCGGCTTGCGGCAAGGTCGCGGCTTTCGCGATCTCGCTGTAAGCGGCCGCGGAGGCGACCCGTGCGCGCGCCTGTTCGATGGTTGGACTGCCGCTCAGCGCCTCATCGATCAGCGCTTTCAGTTGCGCATCACCGAACTGGTCCGCCCAGTCGGCCGTCGGCCAGCGACCGCCTTCAGACGGCATGCTCTGCTGCGTGGCATAGTGCTGCGGCTCCGCGAGCTGCTTGTCGCTATGGATGCCCGCATAGTTCACACACGCGGACAGGACCGCCGCGCACATCACCGATACGCCGGCTTTCAGTCCACGAAACGTATATCGCCTTACATTTGATTGACTGATCATTTTCTGACCTATCAGATATATGGTTAAAAAAAACGGCTCAATCGTTCAGTAACTTGTGCAGCAAGCGGCGCAGTTCGTCGTACTCCGCTTCGGAAAAATTCCGCAGCCGCGCGTTGAGCACGTCCGGCGCAAGCTCCGTGATGCGCAGCGCGGTCGCCTGTCCCACAGCGGTGAGCTGCAGGTTAACCACCCGGCGATCCACCGTGTCGCGCGACCGCACCAGCAAACCAAGTGCTTCGAGCTTGTCGAGCATGCGTGTCATCAGGCCCGAATCCACACCGAGATACCGCGACAAGCTGGCCGGCGTGGTATTCGAGCCGCGCAGCAGCGACATCAGGATGCCGATGTGCTGTGCCTTCACGTGCAGCCCTTTCAGCGCGGTATCCATGTCCGCCGCGATCTGGTTGCGTACCTTGTTAAGCACGAACCCGACGCTCCCGGCCTGATGAAAGTTGTCTGGCGTATAGAACGACATCTCTGGCTCCTCATTCGCTGCACGAACAATAGCTGATCTGTCAGATATCTTCAAGAAAATTTTCGCTGCCGTATCGAACCGCGTTCAGGTCAGGTTGAAAAACGATGCGGGATGGATGCCGCAGAGCCGGCGATTATTCGCTGATGAACTTACGCAGCAGACGGCGCAGTTCTTCAAGCTCGGCCTTGGTGAATTTCTTCAGCCGTTCGTTTAACACAGCGGGCGCGATTTCGGGAATTCTCGCGGCCACCGCACGGCCACTGCCGGTCAGCGAAAGATTCACAACGCGCCGGTCTTCGGCATCGCGTGAACGCACAATCAGGCCCCTGGATTCAAGCTTGTCGAGCATTCGGGTCATCAAGCCGGTATCGATGCCGAGCGTTTTCGACAACTCGAACGGCGTGCTGGTCGTTTGCTGTTTCAGCAGCAGCAGGATACCCATTTGCTGGCTCGAGATATCGACTTCCTTCAAAGCCGCATCCATTTCCATGATGATCAGGTTGCGCGCCTTGTTGAGCGCGTAGCCGACGCTGTCCATCAGATTGAAATTCTCTTTCGTATAGTGCCGCACCTGAATCTCCCTGGATGAACGAACGCTTGCCTGGCTGACAGATCAGATACTATCAAATCAGTTCCTGACCGACGTACCGCACGAGCGCACCCGCCAGCCTCCTTATTTCAACCCGAGGCGCTTTGCCAGCCGGTTCAGGTTCGCGCGATCCATACCCAGCGCGCGCGCGACGGCCGCCCAGTTGTTGTCGTGCCGCTCCATCGCGCCGGACACGAGCGAGCGTTCGAACGCGATCACGGAACTGCGGAAATCGCCCGGCGCATCCGCGTCATCCGGTCCAGCCTGGTTTGCCGCACGCTGCGGCGCGACCGACGCGTGCGTGGTTGATATGCCGAGGTCCAATGCGGTCAGCGTCAGGATGCGTGGCCGTTCGCGGTGCCGCGACAGCGCCTTGAACGCGCTGCGCCCGATCATGTGCTCGAGCTCGCGTACATTGCCCGGCCAGTGATAGGACAGCAGCGCCGACTGCGCATCGGTGGCGAGCCGGATGCTCAGCAACCCGAGACGCGCGCGGTTTTCTTCGAGAAAGAAACCGGCTAACAGCAACACGTCGCGCCCTCGTTCGCGCAACGGCGGCACGCGCAGCGGGTAGACGCTCAGTCGATGGTACAAGTCCGCGCGAAACCGGCCCGAGCGCACCTCTTCTGCGAGATCGCGGTTGGTCGCGGCAATCAGCCGCACGTCGACCTTGTGCTCGCTGTCCGAGCCGATGCGTTGCAACTGCCCGTTTTGCAGCATGCGAAGCAACTTTGCCTGCACGCCCAACGGCAATTCGCCGACTTCGTCGAGCAGCAGCGTGCCGCCGTCCGCGAGCTCGAATTTGCCGCGCCGGTCGGACGATGCACCCGAAAATGCACCGCGCACATGACCAAACAGTTCGCTTTCGACTAACGTGTCGGGCAGCGCCGCACAGTTCAGGCTGATCAACGCCTTGTCCGCGCGCGGCGATCCCGCGTGAATCGCGTTGGCCACCAGCTCCTTGCCGACGCCTGTCTCGCCTGTTATCAACACGGTCAGATCGCTGTTCGCGACCGTGCGGATTTCATCGAGCAATTGCCGATGCGCAGTGCTACTACCGATGATTTCGCGAACCCTCGGACCGGTCGCCTGCCGGTAAGCTTCGGCCCGCTGACGCTCTTCTTCGGTGTTGCGCGCGAGTGTATCGATGCGCTCGGCAACACTGACCGTTGCCGCCGCCAGACTCAGGAACGCCTGCAGCAGACTCATGTCCACGCTATCGAAGCGCTCGGGGTCCAGCGCGTCGAGTGTCAGCAGGCCCCACGGGCGTCCATTGATATAAAGCGGACAGCCAAGACAGTCGTGCACTTCGAGGTCACCGCTCACGCCTTCCACCAGACCGTCATACGGGTCCGGCAAACCTGAATCGGCGGGAAAGCGAGTCGGTTCGCGTCGCGCCAGCAGTGCGAGAAAGCGCGGATGGTCGCCCACGCGAAAGCGCCGGCCAAGCGTGTCACTCGTCAGGCCATCGATTGCGAGCGGCACGAGCATATCGCCGTCGAGCCGCAATAACGCGGCCGCATCGCCCGAAAAAAGCTCGCGCAACGTGGTGAGCAGGCGCCGGTAGCGCTCGCTTCCGGACAGATCGCGCGACAGGTCCTGGACCAGCCGCAACAGCGCATCAAGCAGGTCTGTCGCAGTCAGTGTGACCGCGCCAGTAGTCGATTCGACTCGTGTCATATCCACTTCGACTATTCGTAAAGCACTGATTTTATTACACATCAATGCTGGCCCGCTTCATGCGTTATCAAGCGCGAGCCCGTTTGCGGGTCTTCAGCCACTCTCAATGAATAGAGGTAAGTTCCATGCTGTCAGCCGAACATCGCGCTATCGTCAAAGCCACCATTCCGCTGCTCGAAAGCGGCGGCGAAGCTCTCATCACTCACTTCTACAGGACGATGCTGTCCGAGTATCCGGAAGTGCGTCCGCTTTTCAATCAGGCACACCAGGCCAACGGCGACCAGGCACGCGCACTGGCGAACGGCGTGCTGATGTACGCGCGCCATATCGATCAGCTCGAGCAGTTGGGCGGCCTCGTGTCGCGGATCGTCAACAAGCACGTGTCGCTGAATATCCTGCCCGGACATTATCCGATCGTCGGCGCTTGCTTGCTGCGAGCGATTCGCGAGGTGCTCGGGCCGGACATCGCGACCGATGCGGTGATCGATGCGTGGGGCGCCGCCTATCAACAGCTCGCCGATATTCTGATCGGTCTCGAAGAGAGCGCGTACGCAGCAAAGGAAGCGTCACAGGGCGGCTGGCGCGGCACGCGAAAATTCACGGTCGCGCGCAAGGTGCGCGAAAGCGACGAGATTACGTCGTTCTATCTGCGTCCCGCCGACGGCGGCGATCTGCTCGACTTCAAGCCGGGCCAATTCATCGCGTTGCGCGTCGTGATCGACGGTGAGGAGGTGCGCCGCAACTATTCACTGTCGGCAGCCGCAAACGGGCTTGAGTATCGGATCAGCGTGAAGTGCGAGCCGAACGGCAAGGTGTCGAACTACCTGCACGACCATGTGATCGAAGACGACACGCTCGATGTGTTCGCGCCATCCGGCGACTTCACGCTCGAAGACAGTGCAAAGCCGCTCGTGCTGATCAGCGGCGGGGTCGGCATTACACCGACGCTGGCGATGTTGCGTGTTGCGCTGAAGACGTCGCGGCCGGTGCACTTCATTCACGCGGCACGTCACGGCGGCGTGCACGCGTTCCGCCACTTTATCGACGAACTCGCCGCGCGCCACCCGCAGTTGAAGCGCTTTTACGTGTATGAAAAGCCGCGTGCGGACGACAACGCTTTCGACGCCACCGGCTATCTCGACGAAGCGCGGCTGCGCGAATGGATGCCGGCCTCGCGCGACGTCGACGTGTATTTCCTTGGGCCGAAGTCCTTCATGAAGGCCGTCAAGAAGCATCTGAAAGCGCTCGGCGTGCCGGCCGAACAGGCGCGCTATGAGTTCTTCGGGCCGGCTTCCGCGCTGGATTGAACGGAGCACGATTGCGCCGCTAGCGGCTTTTTGCTGGCCGATAGCGGTTGAATCGAACATCGGATGCAAGGTAGGCGAAGAGGCGCGCAGTACCCGGCGTCTCTTTTTTTCCTTCAACGGCCGTCAATGGCTTTCGTGCGAGCCGCCAGCCGCGAACCGAACAGGTCGACGATCACGCAGGTGAAGAACGCCGCGGCGCCGATCGCAAACAGCGTTCGATGACTTCCGCCACTGCCGTTGAAGATTGACGAGCAGAGGTAACCCGCGGCCGCCTGGAATGCCGCGAACACAATCGTGAGCCGGCTCCACACAATATTCTGTCGCGCCTGATTGGCGGGAATCACTTCGTGCACGCGAGTCAGCATCATCGGCACGATGCCCGGCGGAAAGCTGCCGATCATCACGGCCAGCACGCCGATCGCGAACCGGTTGCCCGACGTCGCGAGCAGCGCCGCAAAAATGGCCTGCGCCAGCATCACGGCGCGCATGCTGAGCGCACCGCCGAGCCGGTCCGCGAGCCAGCCATAGAACGGCGGCCCGGCGATTGCGCCGACACCGTACAGGATCCAGTACAGCGCGCCGACATGGGTGCCCGCACCGAGCCCACGCGCGATAAAGTCGGCCAGGAACGCCATGGTCGGCACGATACCGAAAGCCATCACCGCGTATTGCGTGTACAGCATGCGCACCTCGGCGCTTGCCGGCTGATGCGGCGCGGCGGTTTGCGCGTGAGCCTGCGCGAGCGCGGCATGCGCGCGCGCCGAAGGCCACGCCGTCCAGGTCGCGGCTGTCAGCACCGCCGACAGCACGCCCAGGCCGATCCAGGTTTCACTCAAGCCCAGATTGAGGAGCAGCGGAATCACCGTGCCCGATCCGGCAATGCCGAGCCCGAGCCCGAGAAACAGCGCGCCGCCCGCGAGGCCCCTGCGTTCGCCTGGCACGTGCGGCATGACGGTCGCGGCCACCAGCACCATCACCGCGCCGCCGCCTACGCCGGACAATAGCCGCCAGACGAAAAACCATGCGACTGATACGGGATAGCCGCAGGCGAAGAATGCGACGGTGACCAGCACCATCATCGCGCGCAACGTGTGCGCGTTGGTTAGATAGCGGGCAAGCGGGCGGCCGACGATCGCGCCGAGCAGATAACCCATCAGGTTGGCCGCGCCGAGATAGACGGCGTCGGACGTTGCGAACCAGTGCGCCTGAATGAGCGACGGAAGCAACGGCGTGTACGCGAAGCGTGCAAGCCCGATGGTCACGAGACTCGCGCACAGGCCGGCAAAGATATAGCCCCACGCCGAGGCGCGGCGCTCGACAATCGGCGCAGGGGCGGAGGTATCGGTAGACATCAGGAAGGTTTCTGGCTAACGCGTCGCGTCGCCATGACTTATCGGCAGACTCCGTATCCTAGTCATGATCGTCAAAAATGATTAGGCGCTTTTTGAGGAAGAATATGTTGCTACCGATGCCGCAAAAAAGCGAAAGCGCCCTGCGAGCCGTGCTCGCAGGGCGCTTGTGGCCTTTTTCCTGTCTTCGGGACGCGCGACGTTAATCGCGCCGCGCCGCGCGCATCAAGGCAACATACAGAACGGCGCCGCTAATCGCGCCGATCAGCCAGCCGAAATTGTTTTCCGGTAGCACACGCAGCAACTGCGTGCATAGCTCCCAACCGATCGAGATGCAGCCGGACAGGATCAGCGCGATGACGCCCATCCTGTTCCAGCCGCCGTCATAGTAAAAGCGGCCCTTTGGCGACATCGTATAAAGCTCGGCGGTCTGCACCTGTTGCTTTTTGACCAGATAAAAATCGGCCATCATCACGCCGTACAGCGGCGCGAGCACCGCGCCGAATACGCTGACGAAAATCGTGATCGCCCTTGCGCTGTCGACGAAAATCCACGGACAAACCAGCACGGCGAGAATCGAAGCGATCAATCCGCCGCGCTTGAAGCTCACCTGTTTCGGAAACAGGTTCGCAATATCGTAAGCGGGCGACACAAAATTGGCGACAATGTTGATGCCCATGGTCGCCACGATAAACGTCACACTGCCGATCACCACCGCGAACTTGTTCTGGATACGCGCGACGATCTCGACCGGGTCCATGATCATCTGGCCGAACACGGTTGCGCTGCCCGACGTGACGATCACCGTGATGATCGCGAACGCGATGAAATTCACCGGCAAACCGAGGAAGTTGCCCACCTTCATCTGCTGCTCGCTTTTGGCAAAGCGCGAGAAGTCGCCAAAATTCAGCAGTAGCGCCGCGAAATAGCTGACCACCAGCAAAATCGCATTGCCCATCGATGCCAGCTGCTGGCCGCCGGTCAACTGCTTGCCGCCGAGCGTGAGGCTCAGGCTGCCCAGCCCCGCCTGCATCAGAATCCACGCCATCAGCGCGAACATCACGACGTAGACGGCAGGCCCGCAGAAGTCGATGAACTTGCGGATCGTGTCCATGCCGCGCTGGAAAATGATCAGCTGGAAGATCCACATAAACAGGAAGCTGACCCAGCCGAGGCCGTCGAGGCGCATAAAGCTGAACTGGGTGAGCGACGCGGACGCGGGAATGAACAGCACGAGCAGCGTCGCGACCGCCTTCGACGCGAAAAACGTTTGTACGCCATACCAGACGATGCCGACCACGCCGCGTATCACCGCGGCGAGGTTCGCGCCCATCACGCCCATACTGACGCGCGCCATCACCGGAAACGGAATGCCGTGCACGTAGCTCGGTTTGCCGACCCAGTTCATCAACACGTAGACCACCAGGATGCCGACCGTGAGCGCGATCAGCACCTGCCAGCCGGAGATGCCGAGCAGGAACAGGCTCGCCGCGAATGTATAGCCGCCGACGCTGTGCACATCGGACATCCACATCGCGAAGATGCTGTAACCGGTCCACGTCCGTTTGTCATGCGGCACCGGTGCGAGATCGCGATTGTGCAGCCGCGCATCGACCTGGTCAGTGGTCCCATCGATTCCGTGCGACGCGTCGCCGTCGAAAAGAGGTGACGTGGACATGGCTTGCCCCTTAAGGGTTAACAACCGGTTATCTGCGAGGGTGCAGCGCGTTGCTCAGTGCCATGGCGCGGTCCGCGGATGCGGCAATGCGGCGGAGGGGATCGCGTCCGTGATTCGTTCTTATGCTTGCAATATAGATTGTTTTAGTTACGCAAGCGGTTGTCCAGTCGTCAAAAAAGTCCGTGTGCGCGCGAGCGCGGCGTGCGCACCGTGAAGTCCGCGCAGGTCACGTCAGATCGTCAGGTCTGACGATCGCCGCCGGCCGCTTCCGGTTCGTGCGAGACGCGTGCGCCGGCCTCGCGCATCTTTTCGAGCGTCTTCGGTTCGAGGCGCAACGCAATGCCGATCGCCAGCGCGTCGACCACACAGAGATGCACAAGGCGCGACACGCCCGGCGTATCCGGTCCGACCGTAGTCGGCGCACGCAGCAGCAGCGGAATATCGACGAGCCACGCGAGCCGCGAGCCGACATTCGTCAGCGCGATGGTTGTCGCGCCACGCTCCTTGGCGATCTGCATGCTTTCGTTCACTTCGACGCTGCGCCCGGAATGCGAGATCGCGAACGCGACGTCGCCAGGTTCCATCAGGCCCGCGTACAGGCGCTGCAGATGGGCATCCGTGAACGCGCTGGCCGCGACGTCGAGGCGCAGCAAACGCAGTGCCGCGTCCTGCGCGACGAGCCCCGAGCCCGCGCCCACACCGAAGAAGTAGACGCGCCGCGCGCTTGTCAGCGCGGCGAGTGCCGCTTCCACCGCGATCGGGTCCAGCGCACTGCGCGCATGGGTAATTCCTTCGATGACCGCCTCGCCGACCTTGTCGAACAGCGTTTGGATATCGTCGTTATGCGCGACCGCCTGCGACGCATAGGGCATCCCGCCGGCGGCGCTTTGCGCAAGCCGCATCTTGAAGTCGCGCAGCCCGTGCGCGCCGACCGCGCGGCAAAAGCGCGTCACCGACGGCTCGGAAACATCCGCGCGCTGCGCGATCTCGGTGATGCTCGCGCGCATCGCAAAGTCGACGTCAGCGAGGACCATGTCGGCGACCTTGCGCTCGGCGGGCCGTAGCGACGGCAGCACATCGCGGATATGAGGGATCAGGTTCGCTGCGGACAACCGGGTGTTCCTCTTGGGTTCAAGGTCAGGAATCCGCGCCGCGGGCCGCGCGGCGCACGGTGTTACGCAAGCCTGCGTCCGCTCTCCGTGTCGAACAGATGTCGATGTTCGGCGGGCAGCCGCAACGTCACGCGCTGGCCGGGCTCGATCAACGCACGCTCGCGAGTTGTCACGCACCACGCGTTGCCGCCGATCTTGCCGTACAGGTGCGTTTCCGCGCCGGTCGGCTCCACCACTTCGATGGTCATCGGAATACCGTCCTGCGCGGCGCCGGTTTCGATATGTTCGGGCCGCACGCCGAGCGTCACCTTCGCGCCCGGCTGCACCGGCGGCTGCCCCGTCAGCGCAATCCGCAGGCCGTCGGGCAGCAGCAGCGCCAGTCCGCCGTCGCCGGCCACCACCTCGCCCTCCGCGAAATTCATCGACGGCGAACCGAGGAAGCTTGCGACAAACAGGTTGGCCGGCCGGTCATAAAGCTCCAGCGGTCGTCCGATCTGCTCGATGCGGCCGGCGTTCATCACGACGATCCGGTCGGCCATCGTCATCGCTTCGATCTGGTCGTGCGTCACGTAGATCACCGTGTTCTGTAGCCGCTGATGCAGCGCCTTGATTTCGGTACGCATCTGGACGCGCAGTTTCGCGTCGAGGTTCGACAGCGGTTCGTCGAACAGGAACAGTGACGGCTCGCGCACCACCGCGCGGCCCATCGCGACGCGCTGTCGCTGGCCACCGGACAGCGCGCGCGGCAGACGGTCCAGATAGCCGCTGAGATTGAGCATTTTCGCGGCCGCTTCGATGCGCGGCTTGAACTTCGCCGCGGCCTCCTTGCGGATGCGCGGCCCGAATGCGATGTTGTCGTACACCGAAAGATGCGGATACAGCGCGTAGCTCTGAAACACCATCGACACGTTGCGCTGCTGCGGCGCGAGCCCGTTCGCGCGGGTGCCGCCGATAGTCAGTTCGCCGCCGCTGATTTCCTCGAGACCGGCAACCATCCGCATCAACGTGCTCTTGCCGCAGCCCGACGGGCCGACCAGCACGACGAATTCGCCATCGTCGATATGCAGGTCGATGCCGTGCACCACCTGCGTGTCGCCGTAGCGCTTGTAAATGCCGCTCAATTGCACTGCTGCCATGCTGTCCTCTTCGTTGTGCGCTGCTGCATTTGCCTTTGATGGGCGTCATCGATCGCGCAAGCGCGGCTCGTGGCCCGCGCGAGCGCTCATAGCGATTCGAGCGTCAATTCCTCGGCCATCAGCCGGTTGCCCGCCATCAGCCCGCCGTCCACCGGTAGTGCGACGCCGGTAATCACACGTGCGAGCGGCGATGCGAGAAACAGCACCGCGTTCGCGATGTCGTCGGGCGTCGCGAAGTCGCCCAGCGGATACCACTTCTTCAGGTTCTCGAATACCTGCGGGTTCTTGTCGACGCGCGCCTGCCACGCCGGTGTCTTCACCGTGCCGGGACACACAATATTCGCGCGGATGCCATAGCGGCCCAGTTCCACCGCGAGTGCTTTCGTATAACTGATCAAACCCGCTTTCGCCGCGCTGTACGCCGGGTGACCGAGCATCGCCATCCCGTTCACCGAGCCAATCAGGACGATTGCGCCGCGTTGCCGTTCGATCATCGACTCGCGCACCGCTTCGACGGTGTGGTACGTGCCGTTCAGATTCGAATGCACGTCGCGCTGCCACGTCTGCGTGTCCGTTTTCGCGAGCGTCGGCCCCGTGGCCGAGCCGGCATTCGCCACCGCCACGTCCACCGGACCGGTCACGGCGGTCGCGCGCGTGACTGCGTCGCGCACCGCATCGGCGTCACCGAGATCGACCGCGAGCGGCGTCACCTGGGTCGTGCCGAGGCTGTCGACAAACGCCGCCAGCGCGTCCGCCTTGCGGTCCAGAGCCAGCACGTGATCGCCCGCTTCGATGAAGCGTTTCGTCAGCACGCTGCCGATACCGCCGCACGCGCCCGTCACCAACACCACTCGTTTCATCTCCGTCCTCACGCTTTTATGCTGCCTGCATCGCGCCGGATGCCATGAAAATTTCCAACATATGAGAAGCGGGCGCGCACCGTAGGCCATTTGAAGCCATTGGGCTCCGCGCGCCGCCCGTTTCCCCGTAGTGCAACAAAAAGCCCATCTTTACAGGATGTTATGCAAACGATACGGTGTCAAAAAATTATCGGCATCCCTACGTGACAAGCTTTTTTTCGTCCTGTAGGATTTTTTCAAACAATTTAACCCAAAGCGGCCGGCGACGGCAGCAGACCACCCAGGAGAGAGAAATGTCGTTGCATGCACGTGCTTCCCTCACGCTCGGCAAGCTCGCCGTAGCGCTTACGCTCGCAGGGGCCGCCATCGCGGCGCAGGCCGATACGGTCCGCGTCACGGTCGCTCACTACAGCGATCAGACCGCACCGTACTTCGAAAAAATGGCGCGCCAGTTCGAAAAGGCGAATCCCGGCACAACGATCAAGATCGAAGACGTGAACTGGGACACGCTGCAGCAGAAGCTGCAAACGGATATCTCCGGTAACGCGAACGCCGATCTGGCCATCGTCGGCACGCGCTGGCTCCTCGATTTCGTGAAGGACGGCGTCGCCGAGCCGCTCGACGGCTATATGGACGCGAGCTTCAAGAACCGTTTCATCGGCCCGTTCCTGGCTCCCGGCCAGATCGACGGCAAAACCTACGGTCTGCCGATCGCCGCATCCGCGCGTGCGCTCTACTACAACAAGGATCTGCTCGCGAGCGTCGGCTATCCGAACGGCCCGAAGACGTGGAATGACGTGATCGACGCGTCGAAGAAGCTGAAGGCGAAGGGCATTGCCGGTTTCGGCCTGCAGGGCAAGGAAATCGAAACGGATGTCTACTATTACTACGCGCTGTGGACCAACGGCGGCGACGTCGTCAAGCAAGGCAAGGCGGCGTTCGATTCGCCTGCCGGCATCAAGGCCGCGACGCTCTACAAGACGATGATCGACGAAGGCCTCACGCAACAGGGCGTAACCGGCTACAGCCGTGAAGACGTGCAGAACCTGTTCAAGCAGGGCCGCGTCGCGATGGTGATCTCCGCGCCGTTCCTCGCGAAACAGATCAAGAAGGAAGCGCCGACCCTGAAGTACGGCATCGATCCGATCCCGTCCGGCACGAACCAGGCGACGTATGCGGTGACCGATTCGATCGTGATGTTCAAGAACTCGAAGGTGAAGAAGAGCGCGTGGAAGTTCCTCGACTATCTGTTCACGAAGGAGCCGCGCGTCGAGTTCACGAGCACCGAGGGCTTCTTGCCGACGACGAAGGCCGAAGCTGCGGACCCGGCATTCAACGACCCGGACACGAAGGCGTTTATCGCGCTGCTGCCGACCGCGCACTTCGCACCGACGGTCACCGGCTGGGAAGACACCGCGAAGGCCGTGACGAACGCGATGCAATCGGTGTATCTCGGCAAGGCGCAACCGGCTGACGCGCTGAAACAGGCGGCGAACGAAGCCAACCAGTCGCTCGGCCATTAAGCGGCCCTGACGTTTGACCCATCATGACGCCGCATCGCGACAGTCCGCGCGCGGCGTCGACTTCGACAGGCCTGTGCCGCCGCCACCCGCCGGCAGCACAGGTCATGCCGCAGGTCACACCTTGCCTGGCGTCACTGCCGGCGTTTTCCTGATCGAGCACGCATGAGCCGTTCCGCCTCCGCTTCCCCGCCCGCCGCACTTCCCGCCGCCGGGTCCGTTTCGCCGCGGATGATCACGCCGTGGCTGCTGATCGCGCCTAGCCTGATTCTCGCGCTGTTCATCATCAGCTACCCGATCTTCAATATCGTGTATCAGTCGATGCACGATGTGTCGCGCTTCGGCGCGATTCGCGATTTCAATGGACTGCAGAACTTCTTCACGGTATTCGCCGACCCCGTGTTTCTTGACGCGACGCGTCGTACGCTCGTCTGGACCGCGTGCGTGGTCGGCGGCACGGTGCTGATCTCGGTGCCGGTCGCGCTCGTGCTGAACCAGGATTTCCACGGCCGCGGCATCGCGCGCACGATCGTGATGCTGCCGTGGTCCGTGTCGCTGACGATGACGGCGGTCGTCTGGCGCTGGGCGTTCAACGACGACTACGGAATGGTGAACGTCACGCTGCAGCGCCTTGGACTGATCGGCGGCCCGATTCACTGGCTTGCGACGCCGGAACTCGCGTTTCCGGTGGAAATTGGCGTCGGCATCCTTGTATCGATTCCGTTTACCGTGACGATCCTGCTCGGCGGCTTGTCCTCGGTGCCGGGCGATATTTATGAAGCCGCGCGCATCGACGGCGCGAGCGCATGGCAGCAGTTCCGTCAGTTGACGCTGCCGCTGTTGCGGCCATTTATCAACATGGCGATCCTGTTGAACGTGATCTACGTGTTCAACTCGTTCCCGATTATCTGGGTGATGACGCAAGGCGGGCCCGACAACGGCACGCATATTCTCGTCACCTATCTGTACGAACTCGGCTTCCGGCTCGGCCGGCCCGGCCAGGCGGCCGCGGTGTCGCTGATCATGCTGGTGATGCTGTTTGTGTTCTCCATCGTGTACCTGCGTATCCAGCCGTCGAAAGAAGGAGACGCCGCATGAACGCGAAAATGAAACGCTCGCTGTGGTGCTGGATTGCGCTGTCGCCGCTCGTCGTGGTCGTGCTGTTTCCGTTTGCGGTGATGTTCTTCACTGCCCTGAAACCCGCGCAGGAAGTGTTCGTCTACCCTGCGCGCTGGCTGCCGGTGCATTGGCACTGGCAGAACTTCGTCGATATGTGGGGCGCCGCGAACTTCGGCGTCGCGCTGCGCAACAGCGCGATTATCAGCTGCCTGTCGACGCTGCTTGCGCTCGCGGTCAGCCTGCCTGCCGCATATGCGCTCGCGCGCTTTCCGTTTGGCGGCCGTAGCGTGTACCGGCAGTTCCTGCTCGTCACGCAAATGCTGTCGCCGATTCTGCTGGTGGTCGGCCTGTTCCGCCTTGCCGCGATGATTCCGTATGGCGACGGCAATCTCGTCGATTCGAAGATCGGCGTGATCGTGTCGTATGCCGCGTTCAATATCGCGTTTGCGGTGTGGATGCTGTCGTCGTATTTCCAGACGGTGCCGCGCGATCTCGAAGAATCGGCGTGGCTCGAAGGTTGCAGCCGCACGCGTGCGGTATTCAAGGTGTTTCTGCCGCTCGCGGTGCCGGCCATCGTCGTCACGGCAATCTTCACGTTTATCAATGCGTGGAACGAATTCGCGGTGGTCTATACGCTGATCCGCTCGCCGGAAAACAAGACGCTCACCGTGCAGGTCACCGATATGGTCGCGGGCAAGTACACGGTCGAATGGCATCTCGTGATGGCCGCCACGCTATGCGCGACGCTGCCGGTATCGGTTGTGTTCGCCTGGCTGCAGCGGTATCTCGTCAAGGGACTTGCGCTCGGGGCGGTGAAGTAGCCGTCGCATTGTCCGGCGTCGGGGCGGTTGTGCGTGCGCACAAACTGGTCACCTTAAAATTCCAAAAACTGGTCATTTCGTGTGACCAGTTTTTTGCCTACTCTTCTGTTGTCGCGCAACGGTGCGCGCCTCACTCAACCGGAGAGCAGCATGGAATCCCGTCTCGACTTCTATAAGGCCAACCCGCATGCAATCAAGGCGATGCTCGCGCTGGAAGAGCGCATCGGCAAAAGCGACCTCGAAAAATCGCTGACCGAACTGGTGCGTCTGCGCGCATCGCAAATCAACGGCTGCGCGTACTGCGTCGATATGCATACCGCGGACGCGCGCAAGGGCGGCGAAACCGATCGGCGTCTTGCGACCGTCGTCGTATGGCGCGAAACGCCGTTCTTCACCGAACGCGAGCGCGCCGCGCTCGAATGGACCGAAGCGCTGACGCTCGTGTCGCATGATCACGTACCCGATCAGGTGTGGGAAGCCGTCAAACCGCATTTCACTGAAGCCGAGCTGGTCGACCTGACGCTGCTGATCACCGCGATCAACGGCTGGAACCGTTTTGCCATCGGATTTCGCAAGTTGCCTGCCTGAGGTGCCGGTAGGTGTCCGTAGGTGTCGGTAAGTCTGTGAGGTTGAAATCGACACGCGCACGGGACTAGACTGGCCGTTTCCATCGCATCACGAACCACGCATAACGCATGGAGACGGCCGCATGACCCACAATATCGAAGGACGTACCCGCTGGTTGGCACTCGTCGTGCTTTGTCTCGGCGTGCTGATGATCGTGCTCGATACGACGATCGTGAATGTCGCCTTGCCTTCGATCGCAGCGGATCTCGGCTTCTCCGAAACGTCGCTGGTGTGGGTCGTCAATGCCTACATGCTGACGTTCGGTGGCTTTTTGCTGCTCGGTGGGCGTCTCGGCGATCTTTACGGGCATCGCAAGCTGTTTCTCGCGGGCATTACGCTGTTCACGCTTGCTTCGCTCGCATGCGGGCTGGCAAATTCCCAGGTGATGCTCGTTTGCGCACGCGCGGTGCAGGGTCTCGGCGGCGCGATCGTGTCCGCCGTATCGCTGTCACTCATCATGAATCTCTTCACCGAACCCGGTGAGCGTGCCAAGGCGATGGGCGTATACGGCTTCGTTTGCGCGGGCGGCGGCAGTATCGGCGTGCTGCTCGGCGGGCTGCTCACGAATCTGCTCAGCTGGCACTGGATCTTTCTCGTCAATTTGCCGATCGGCATCGGGGTGTATGGCTTGTGCATCACGCTGTTGCCTGCGGGTCGCGGTCATGCGCACGGCGAGCGGCTCGACGTCGCGGGTGCGGTCACGGTGACCGCGTCGCTGATGCTCGCGGTCTATGCGATCGTCAACGGCAATGAAGCCGGCTGGACTTCCGCGCAAACGCTCGGCCTGATCGGCCTCGCCATCGTTCTGCTAGCCGCATTCCTCATCATCGAAGCACGGGTGCGCCATCCGCTGATGCCGCTCGCGCTCGTCCGGATGCGCAATGTGGCGACTGCCAATGCGATCGGCATGCTGTGGGCCGCCGCGATGTTCGCATGGTTCTTTATCTCGGCGCTGTATATGCAACGCGTGCTTGGCTATGCGCCGTTCCAGGTCGGTCTCGCGTTCCTGCCGGCCAATCTGATCATGGCGGCTTTTTCGCTCGGTCTGTCAGCGCGCATCGTGATGCGCTTCGGCATCCGGTGGCCGATCGCCGTGGGCCTGCTGCTCGCGGCGTTGGGGCTGCTGCTGTTTGCGCGCGCGCCGGTCGCTGGCCAGTTCGTGATCGATGTGCTGCCCGGTATGGTGTTGCTCGGCATTGGCGCGGGCGTCGCATTCAATCCGGTGCTGCTTGCCGCGATGAACGATGTCGAACCGGGCGATTCGGGGCTCGCGTCCGGCATCGTCAATACTTCGTTCATGATGGGCGGTGCGCTCGGACTCGCGGTGCTTGCCAGCCTCGCGGCCGCGCAGACCGGCGAGCTTGCCACGACACATGACATGCGCGCGGCGCTCACGGACGGCTATCACATCGCGTTTCTGTTCGGTGCGATTTTCGCCGCTGCGGCCGCGGCACTGGGTGCGTTGCTGCTGCGTACTGCGTCGCCGCACGCTGCGCAATCACCGCCGGAGAGCAGCGGCGGCCGCGCCGCGACCGACCAGTTGTGACGGTGCACACCGCCACCATGGGGGCGTTTATGAACGACCGCGCGACCGTCGAAGACATCGTCCGCCGCTGTTACGCCGCGTATGAGGCAAAAAACCGTGCCGCGCTGGAGGCGCTGCTCGCCGACGATTTCACGTTCACCAGCCCACAGGACGACCACATCGATCGGCGCACCTACTTCGAACGATGCTGGCCGTTCAGCGATGACGTCGAATACTTCCGCATCGAGAAACTGTTCGCGCAGGCCAATGAGGCATTCGTCCGCTATGCGTGCAAACCGGCAGGCCGTGCTGCGTTTCGCAATGCCGAGTTCTTCCGCGTCGAGAACGGCAAGATTGTCGAGGTTCAGGTTTTCTTCGGCTTCACGGCCGACGATATTCTGGGTGCGTAAGCCATCGCCTCTGACATGCGCAAGCCCGATCAAATGACGCTCTGGCGTAACGCCTATGCTGCGCTCATGCCACTCGGGAGCCGATATGAATCCGGTCGCCAAAGCGCTGTGGTTTATCGAAAGTCATTTTGCGGGCGACATCACGCTCGATGACATCGCGCAATGCGGCTGCGTGTCGCGCTTTCATCTGTCGCGTGCGTTCGAAGCGGCGACCGGCCAGCCGGTGATGCGCTATGTGCGCGCACGCCGCCTGAGCGAAGCGGCGCGGCGACTCGCACGCGGCGCACCGGACATTCTGGCGGTCGCCGTCGACGCCGGATACGGCTCTCACGAGGCATTCACGCGCGCGTTCCGCGAGCAGTTCGGCATCACGCCAGAAGCGTTACGCGCGCAAGGGCATGTCGATCACCTCGTACTCATGGAGCCGATCAGAATGGACGAAACCCTGATGACGAACCTCGAGCCGCCGCGTTTCGTCGCTGGCGAGCCTTTGCTGATTGCAGGATTCAGCGAGCGTTACCACTGCGAAAGCAGCTCCTGCATTCCGGCGCAATGGCAGCGCTTCGTGCCGCGCATCGGCACGGTGCCCGGACAGGTTGGCCATGTCGCGTACGGCGTTTGCTACAACGCTGACGATGCCGGTAATTTCGACTATCTGTGCGGCGTCGAGGTGCGCGATTTTTCCGCTTTGCCCGCTGATATGGGCCGGGTTCGTATTCCCTCACAACGCTATGCGGTGTTCGCGCATCGCGAGCATGTGTCGTCGATCCGGCGCACGTGGAACACGATCTGGAATGCGTGGCTGCCGAAGTCGGGGCACACGCCGGCCGACGCGCCGAACTTCGAGCGTTACGGCGAGCAGTTCAATTCGACGACCGGCATGGGCGGTGTCGAAATCTGGCTGCCGTTGAAAGGATAGCTGCGAGGGTCATTGCGACGCTGAACGCGGATGCGGAAGCGCCATGCTAGCCCGATCAAATGACGGGTGATGCACCGGCCATGCTGTCGTTTGCCACGGTCATGTCTGCCCTCCGTATTTTTCCCAGAAGTCGTTGACCAGTAGGCGGTGTTCCCAGAAACGCCAAACAAAACACAAAATGATCGTGACGACGATCGTGCACGTGAAGACTGCTTCAAAGGTGCCCCACTCCTTGCTGGGAGACATCAGCAGGACAAGCGCCCACAGAGAGAAACACGCGATGAGTTCAGGTGCGGGAAACAGGTTGGCGTCGTACCTTTCCTTCCACGGCACGTTCACCGAAGAAGGCTCCTTTGCGACAAAGTTCAACACGACCCCGCGTTCGCGGGGCAGCGCCACAAGCTGTGGCCCCTGTCCGTAGTGCGCCATTTTCGCCGCCAGCGCCTGCACCACCCAGCGCGCCACCGGTGCCTGCGGACCCACCGCGTGGTCCAGTTCGTGCGGGGTTAGCGCCAGACCGCAGTTCTTGACTGCCCCCATGGTGGCATGCTGCGCCAGGCCCTTCAGGCGGCTGCGCCAGAAGTGGTGAACGCGATCCTCCGGCACCTGCTCTGCCTTCAGCAGCAGGGCAAGTGACATGTCCACCTGATCCGCATCGCCAACGATCTGGCGCAGCAGCCAGGCCTGCGGACGAAGTTTGTTCTTCTGCTCCGCGATCAGCTTGCGCGAAGCGACCAGCAACGCCACCGCGACCTCCGATTTGTCTTGCTCGCCTGATCCGGCCTCATTCAGATGCCACGCGAGCAGGAGTCGGTATCCGGGAGTCTGGTCGATAAAGTAGCTGGTGTACGGCAGGGCGCGATGATCGTCCGCGAACCAGACTCCCGCGAAGTCCATCTCCTGACTGTTGTCGATCCAGCGGATGCGTGGATTCTTCGGCAGGTCCAACCGTGCCCACGCTGCCCGAACCTCACCCGCCATCTCCTGCCGGTCACACTGCATCACGATCTCGAACGAATCCTCGAGCATTGCCCGTGCGAGCATGGAAGCCAGCGGGGCCATCAGCTTTTCGGCTAGTGCTGACTCCCGCGATACGCCCTCCGTCGCAGCGACATCGTCGAGGGCCATGACACGCCCCGGATTCTCCGGTGCGTTTCCTTCCAGCCCCAGCATTCGCTCGGCCAGATCAGGCTCGGGCGCGAGAATCACACTGTCAAGGATCGCGACTCCGGTGCGGCTGCTGTGCTGCCAGTCCGTGACCAAGTGCCAGCGACAGGCGTTCCTGACCGCAGCGCTGAACGCCGGCTTTTCGTCGGACAGCAGGTACAACATTGCGCTGAGCATGAACCAGGCAACAACGGGAACCGCCAGCGCGTAGAGCACGAACTTGCTCGATGCGGCGGGCACGCCCGTGGGCCATGTCACCACCGTGAGGGCAAAGGCAACGCTTTCGATTACGAGGAACAGCACAACGTAGACCCACACGGACAACGGCTCCGCCTCAGGCCGCTCGTCCGGGATCAACGGGTCCCATCGAAAACTCATCTACGTGTCTCCCTTGTCAATTTTCGTAAGTCCAGTCGCGCTGCGAGGCAATCAACTGTGGCATTGGGGAACACTGGCAGCGGCAGAAGTCGCCCTCCAGTGCGGGCAGCTTGCCGTCCACGGCGTCATCTTCTGAACGCGGGCCATTCGCAACGATGTGCCCGATAGAGCCACAGACGGGGCACTGCACCCGTGCCCCGAGGTAGCTCATGCCTCGATCATTCACACCAGTGTCCTCGATGCCATCGAGCACGGTGCCCTGCGCCGTGGTCCGGTCGAGGCGGAGAATGCAGGAACGTTCAGCCATGGGCGGCCCCTAGCCATTCCCATTCCGCGTATTTGCCGTCGACTGGCGGCATCGTCTCACCCCGACGACGCGTGACGATGCCTGCAAGCTGATACTGATATTCCGGTGGACCAAACCCGGAACTGACCGACACGCGCGGCACCCAGCGCCCGCTGCGCGGGCAGGTCACACCGGGTTTGCAGAACTGCGCGGTGTCTTCGATGATGTCAAATGACCACTGTTTGACGGGCGTAGGCGCGCTCGCTTCCCATATCCACTGCACAGGGCCGTCGATGTTGACGCCATTAAGCGATTCCATCGGCATCCTCACGTCTTCGATCGAGGCGACCTGTCCGGCCTTGAATGGCTTCAAGTACAAGCCGCGATAGTTCGTATCGGGGATAAGCCGCACCGCGCGATAGAGGCCATCCTCGACGAAGGTCTCGCCAGGCTTGACTGGGCGCCGCAACATGCTCGTGCGGTGGGTCTGCTCCCACTGCTCGCGCTCTTCAGGCGTCGATGGGTAGTCGCGGTCGATCTTGATGCGGGTTTTGATAGGTTTCAAGTCCACGTTAGTCGCAAGACCCCACCCATGACCTTCGTACTCAATTCTCATAAATGCAATTCCCGAAAAATCGTAAATTCCCTTAAGAGCCTTATAGTCAGGCATCACTTGGAATTTCAGGGTCTTACTATCGCCCGCCTTCAAAACCACAAATCCATCCTCAAATTCCTTCCGGTTTATTAGATTTGCATTATTCAATCCGAAAGCCCAAGATCCTTCTACTTTTTTCTTTTCACCATCCAACTCAACCTTGTTGACTGCGCCTACCCCCAACCGTCCGCTAACAGTAGTTCCTCCCCACTGGTCGGGCGTTTTAAATTTTACCCATCGAGTGCCAGAATTTATAAATCTCACGGCAACAATGTAATGGCCACTCTTATACTCCACAGCTGAAGTCTCGAAATCAAGTTTGATGATCTTACTACCTTCGCTCCATGCTCTTTCTGACAACTTAAACGGGACATCAAAAATACTTCGATTAAATCGTTCAGGAATTAATTGCATGGAACCACTGCGGCGAACGGCTTTCCCACCTTCATCAAGGCATACAACGCTAAATGTGGAGGGAGGGTCCACGGTCTCGGGACCACCACCTTGAATATCTTTATCACACAAATTCTGCGCAACAGTTCTCAATTCATGCAAATCAGATTTTTGAAGATTCAGGACAAAAACCCCCACGCCCGTCTGCGTGTCGTCGTTGATAGTATCTCCTTTGGCAAAATAAAATTTCCCTTCCCCATCGAAACTCAATTCCCTTGAACCATATTCAAGACCACCGGACCACGATAGTGAAAATGCCCCAGGATGCAGAGCACCGTTGTTCGCAGAATCAGCCATTGCACGCTCCCTGTTTGTCAATACCATTGTCAAAAGAAATACAGCCCTTAATAATCGCGCAACTTTCCATTCATTTCCTGCCAGTCTGCTTATTGGCACGAGATAACGCGGCAGCTTCATAGCCGACTCTCCAGAGTTTATTGGTATGTGCCGAAAACCATCTGCGAATATACTCAAGATAATAGGGCGGAATGGTTGCGACAGGGTTAAGGGCACCTCCACCCATGAGATTGGTTTCAGTATCAATTATCCAAATCTTGTTAGTCGCCGTGTTTCTGTCGGCCAGTGCAAAATCGATGTTCAAGCTGTCCTTAACATAAATCGAATGCACGAACCCACCCTGCATCCAATATTCATCAGGAAAATTAAATAAATGTCCCGTTTCATGTGCCTTGATCTGAGTTACTTTCTTTATTTTTCCACTACCAGTATTATCGAGATCATATTCCCACTCCGGCCAATTGTTAGCATCCGCCCGCTCGGTAGTCGGAAACAGATTAATAATAATATTCGGATTAAGTGCCGGCGCATCCGCTTCGCGCACGACATGTATATCCACACAGAATTTCACCGAAACACGACAACCGCAAGCACCACCTTTCTGGCATCCATCGAGAATCAGTTTATAATTCCCCTGATTTAACGTCTTCTCAATCATGTTCCTGTATGTCGAAGCGTCAACCTGCGCAGGATCACGATCGATCCGCTGCAAATTGAATGCCGCGAATGGCTTCTTAGAATTAGCTCCATTCTTAAAAGTCTCATATTGCGCGACGACATAATCTCCGTTCTCATCGCGCAATGGCTCTTTACTTACCGGATCAATTTTCACCAGCAGTCGGGGGACTAACACGGTAACGACCTTTGCCGTAAGCGTCTTGCCCTGCGAGTCGTAAGAAAAATGACACGTTGTAGTAGCCGTACCTGAACACATTTCCGGCTGTCCGTCCTTCATAAGCCGTTCGGTTCGTGTCCATCCGTATTTCTGGTACGCAGGCGTCTCCCGCTGCATCGTTGCCGACGCCGCGAAATCCGAAAGCTGCCAGTTACATGGTGCAGGGCTTTCGAGCTTGATCGGGTCCGGATTCCCTGTTGGCCCCTCAGTTGGCGCATTATGTGGGTCGTTCACCACCAGAGCGCCACGTCCTTTCTCGACCAGCGTGTTTCTTCCCGGCTGCGGCACGCCCGCGCCCCACGGATTCCCCCCATCACTCGACACACCACCACCGGCCGACACCATCGACCCTGCTTCCATCGACGGAGCAGGCGCCGCCGCCCCCGTATTGACCATGCCCGCCCACTGCGCCGTACCCGGTGCGGGTGCGATCTCCCGGATGAAGTTCGCATTGGAGCGCCATACCTCGCAGTCCGTCGTGAACGGCACGAGCGTCGGTGAGAACGCCGCACCACCTAAGTCCATCTGTGCGGGGCCAATCTTTTTCAGGCCACCTGTCCTGAACAGCGCCCCGCCACGTGAGCCGAACTCGATCCCGTCAGGTGCGATGCGAATATATGAACCGCCCGCGTTCAGCACGATCTCCCTGGGAGACTTCACGTGCAGCACGCCCTCCACCGTCTCCACCGTCATGTCACCGTGCGAGGCAAGCTGCATGCGGCCACGTTGGGCCTGGGCAACGAAGTCGCCCGCTGCCGTGATGAGGCTCATGCCCTTCTGCGAGAAGACCGACATCAGATCGCGCGCCGCAGCGGTGAACCGCTTGAGCGTGCTGAAGTGCATCCCCTTCTTCGTGGTCGCGATGAGCGAGCCGTCGGCGGCCACATGCACGCCGTCGCCCGACGCGATGCCTACAGGGCCGGGGCCGGTAACGAGCACACCGGGCCTTTTCAGTTCGTGCAGGCCGTCGTTGATCGCCTGCTGTGCGGCCAGGTCGGCGGGCGTCGCCTTCGACGCATCGGCGGACTCTGCAAGTGACTTGCTGAGCGCCTGGTGATCCTTAAACTGCGCATCCGTCTCGTCCATGGCGAGCACCTTGCCGCTGCCGCCCGCCTGGTTGTACGCCGTGACCATCACGCCCGCGCCGCCCCGATCAACCAGATGACCCGCCGTGCGCAACTCTGCCCCGGTGCCGCGCTCCTTCAGCTCACGGTCGGGAATGAAGCCCAGGTTGAGCTGTGAGCGGCCCGCTTCCTCGGTGCTCAGTTCGATGCCGCGCTGATCCTCAAAGTCGTCAAACCACAGCTTGTTGCCGCCACGCGTGCGGATTTCGCTGCGCGAGATGCGCCGCCGCGAACTGTTGATGAGGTCCGGATTCTCGGAATTCGGCAGAAACGCCAGCGCGAACGGCTTGTTCGGGTTGCCCTCATAGAAGCCCGCCACGCCGTGGTCACCGTCCACGGGCGGCATGTTCAAGCCCGAACGGTCGCGGCTGGCGAAGGGCTTCGCCATGCGAAGCGGCACGCTCTCGCCGCCTTTGGGCCACGTGCCGAAGTCGCAGTGGAAGCGCACGACAATGCGCCCTTCCGCGTCCAGGTAGGGGTAGGTGTATTGGTCCGGGGACGTAACCGTGAAGCCCAGCGTGTGAACCCGCGGCCACTTCGACTCATCGATCGGCATGCGATACGGACGGTTCGCCGGAATCGCACGGAACGTGTTGCGGTAATTCTGGTTACGCGCGCCTCGGTGAACGACCCTGAAAACGAACACCCCTTCCTTCGCGTCAAGGCCCGGCCTTTCCTCCGGCGCATAGGCGTCCATCGTGTCCACCTTCACGATGCTGCCGGGGCGGATCGCGGGCATCGTGGACTTCGCCTTGCACGTAACCTGTTGTGCACGCGCCGCCTCATGCCGCAATAGCGCTTCGCGCTTCGCGCCAGCCTCGTCCCCGTGCTGCGTGCCCCACACATAGGGCGTGCCCCGCATCGTCTGGTCGTCGTCGATGCTGAACTCGTCACGCGCACGGCCCTCGGCGCGATACAGGGTAAAGGCCTTCTCGGGGTTGTAGTCGGCCACGATGAACGAGTCCGGCACCGCACGCGTTCTGAGCTTGAGCGAATAGACTGATTCGTCAAATGTCAGAAGACCCGATGCAGGGCGATCCGGCAATCCGATGGCGGGCCGCGTGTAGCCGTCGATGTCGTCGGCAATCACGAGTACCTCGCCGTGCCTGCCTTCCTCCGTGAACCAGAATAGGCCATCCTGCTCCATTTCGAGCCTGCAATAGGCGAGGTCACCCATGTTGTACTGGAAGCGGAACGCATGCTTTGGATGCTGCCGCCGCAGACGCAGCTCCACCTGTAGCCACGGGCGCATGTTGTTGCGCTCGATGACTTCCTGGATGATCTCGGGAGATGACTTGTTCTGGTACGTGGCACAGTTGCTCGGGCCGTCGAGCGCCGCCAGTCGCTGGCCTATTACGACGAGGTAGGTGCACCCATCCGGTGAGCGAGACACCGAGTGGAAGCGTGTAACGAAACCGCGGAATTCACGGACCGGTATGCCTTCCTCGGTCTGGAACGAGAACTTCGCCCACTGGCCGAGAACGTCCTTGCGCGACACCGGTCCCGAAGTCGAAACCATTGCCTTGATCCTGTACGGCTCGCACACTTCCTCGCGAACTTCCCATTCGACTACCGACACTACGGGCACAGGTCGCGACTTGCGTCGTTCATCGTCCGATGCCCTGTCGTTCATATGACGCGTCAGGATTTCCATGTGGGCCGACTGCCGGCCCGTTATCAAACCTGATAGACGATCGGATTCCGCCATCCTAATTCTCTTGATTTGTTCTACTGAATATATGATCGTGAACACCCGGTTAAACGAACGGGCTCCCCGTGCTACGCGCACATCAAACGCGCGCAACAATACCACAAGTCATTGATTGATAAAGTCAGCTTTCCTAATTGATTCGCCCGCTTATGGGACGTAACTTAATTCCAGTGACAATTCTAGGAAAACCTGAGCGGAGAAATGAGCGAGGTCAAGTGGACGCTGACGCCTTTCGCCCCGACGTGCACCTTGCCGGATGCCTCGATCGGATTCCAGTCAATGTAGTGTTCGCGCATCGCGATGCACGTGTCGAAATCTGGCTACCGCGGAAGGCGTGACTACGAAGGTAACGGCGCGAGCAATGTCGGCGCTGAAAGCTTGCACACCGCAGTGCAACAAAACGCGGGAGCCAGCCACGGTGGGGTGCCACAGGCGAAAGGCGGGCCGCGCACATCACGCAGCCCGCGGCACCGCACCGATCAATGAGGACCGTTGGTGGGTTCCTCATGCGGACCGGTTTCGAGCGGCTTGTGCGCGTCGCTGCCGGCGCCCGGGAAGAACGCATTCCAGACCGCCCGCACACCCTCCGCCGCCGCCACTTCGGCGCCGATGCTCTCGGTCTCGCCGGATTGCGCCGGGTCCTTGCTCAGGCCGCGCCAGTGCGTGAATACGAGCGGCGGCTTTTCGGTCCACTCGCCTTCGATAAAGCGCGCGAACGCCGTGTCACCGCTCACCAGTTGCACTTCGTACCATCCCTCGCGCGCCGGCTTGTATTCGTCTAACGGAAACCACTCGGTCGGATCAATTTCCATATCGTCCCTCTCTCGGTTCGTCGGTCATGACGGGTGCCACACAACAGCTGACAGTATGCATTGTACGTGTGGAATGGATGCCTTTCGGCGCAGGCGCGCTGTTTGTGGCCGGCATTGCCGTGCGCACAAACATGTCCAATTTAATCGAACAACAAGGCCAAGTCGTTCGTACGTCATTCGTCATCGGCGAGACCAGAATTCCCTTCATACCGAACCCACGTTCATAGGAGAACGTCATGAATCGCTTTGAAGGTAAGACCGTACTCGTCACCGGCGGCAACGGCGGTATGGGACTCGTCACTGCGCAAGCTTTCGCAGCGGAAGGCGCGCGCGTCATCATCACAGGCCGCGATGAAACTGCGCTCGCCACAGCGGCCGCGACGCTCGGCAAATCGGCATTGGCGATCCGCAATGACGCCGGCTCGGCCGCCGCGGCGCGCGAACTCGCGCAACGGCTCACGGACGCGGACATTCGGCTCGACGCGGTGTTCATCAATGCCGGCGTCGCCCAATTCGCCGCGTTCACGGATGTCCCGGAATCGATGTGGGACGAGAGTTTTGACATCAATGTCAAAGGCCCGTACTTCCAGATTCAGGCGTTGACGCCGCTGCTCAACAAGGGCGCGTCCATCGTGTTGAATGGCTCGGTCAATGCGCACATCGGCATGCCGTCGTCGTCCGTGTATGCGGCAAGCAAGGCCGCATTGATCTCGCTAGCGAAAACGCTGTCGGCTGAGCTGCTGCCGCGTGGCGTGCGCGTCAACGTGATCAGCCCGGGGCCGGTCACCACGCCGCTGCATACCAAACTCGGCTTCGATGACGACACCCGAGCGCAGATCACGAGCCAGATACCGCTTGGCCGCTTTGGCTATTCGAGCGAAATTGCGGCGACCGTGCTGCACCTTTCGTCGCCGGAATCGGGCTTTATTGTCGGCACCGAGATTGTGATCGACGGCGGGATGATCCAGCTTTAAGCGCGATGTTGTATCGGCACGTGGCGCGGCGTGAAGCTGCGCCACGTGTTCAGGCTGGCTGGACACGGTTTGGCTCGTTGTGGCTCGTGTTGTTGCCTGCGTTGTGTCCTATCGGTCGCGACAGGCATACTTCCAGTCACGACACAAAACAACCCATGCGCCGGTCTTACCGCCGACGCCATCGAGGAGCGAAAACGTGCAGCGGAGAACCAACGAATTCGGTCAAGCGATCGGCACACCGGTGCCCGACTGGCATCAGGCGAAACTGCCCGATGACACGCCACTTACCGGACGCTACTGCCGGCTTGAACACGTGAATGTCGAACGGCACGCGGACGAGCTGTACGCCGCATACTGCCGTGCGTCCGATGCGCGCGACTGGACGTACCTGAATGTCGGGCCATTCGACTCGCTCGACGCATACCGGGCCTACGTGACGCGCATCGCTGACTTAACCGATCCGTTTCACTACGCAGTGATCGATCTTGCGACCGGCAAGGCGGTCGGCACACTCTCGCTGATGCGCATCGACGCGCCAAATGGCGTCATTGAAGTCGGCTCGGTGACCTATTCGCCGCTTTTGCAGAAAACCCGTGCGGGTACCGAAGCGATTTTTCTGTTGATGTGGCACGCGTTCGACACGCTCGGTTATCGCCGCTTCGAATGGAAGTGCGATTCGCTCAATGCACCGTCGCGAGCCGCGGCACTACGTTACGGCTTTACGTTTGAAGGAATCTTCCGGCAGGCCATTGTGTATCGCGGGCGTAATCGCGATACCGCGTGGTATTCGATCATCGACAGCGAATGGCCGGCCATTCGGGCAGCGTTTAACGCATGGCTCGAACCGGCCAACTTCAAAGCCGACGGCATTCAGGTGCGCAAGCTCGCCGATCTGGTCGACGCGCAACGCGTGCGCACCGATGCCGGTTGAACGATTCCCCGGCTGGCATAACGCAATGAACCATGGCGGCGCTTGCGAGGCATAGTCCGCGCCTCGCAAGCGCCGCGCTGCGCTGAGCGATCAGCCCTTGATGAACTCGAGCAGATCCGCGTTGATCTTATCCGCATGCGTCGCGCACATCCCGTGCGGCGCGCCCGCGACCACTTTCAGCGTCGCATTCTTCACGATCTTCGCCGACATCCGGCCTGCCGCATCGATCGGCACGATCTGATCGTCGTCGCCGTGAAGCACCAGCGTCGGCACGTCGATCTTCTGCAGATCAGGCGTGTAGTCGACTTCGGAGAACTCCTTGATGCACGCGTACTGGCCCACGATGCCACCGCGCATCCCCTGGCGCCAGAATTCGTCGATCGTGCCCTGCGATACTTTCGCGCCCTGACGGTTATAGCCGAAGAATGGCACCGCCAAGTCCTTGTAGAACTGCGAGCGGTTCTCCGCGACGCCTTTGCGAATGCCATCGAATACGTCCATCGGCAATCCGCCCGGGTTCGCCGCCGTCTTCAGCATCAGCGGCGGCACCGCGCCGATCAGCACCGCTTTCGCAACCCGCTTCGTGCCATGACGGCCAATATAATGCGCGACTTCGCCACCGCCCGTGGAATGACCGATTAGCACGGCCTCTTTCAGGTCGAGATGCTCGATCACGGCCGCGAGATCGTCCGCGTATGTATCCATATTGTTGCCGGTCGGCGTCTGCGACGAGCGGCCATGACCGCGGCGGTCATGTGCGATCACGCGAAAACCGTGCTGCACAAAAAACAGCAATTGCGGGTCCCACGCGTCGGCATCGAGCGGCCAACCATGCGAGAAGACTATCGGCTTCCCGCTTCCCCAGTCCTTGAAGAAGATATGCGCACCGTCTTTGGTTGTGACCGTATTCATCGTATGAGCTCCGTGCTGTTGGAAAGAACTGCGGACAAGTACCGCGCGTCGGCCGGTGCGAAAACGGACGGGCCGTCCGCTTTCTTCCGATCGATGCGATAAGCGATGCGATAGGCGATGCGATGCTTCGAATGGCGGGATTTCATCGGGCAAACGCGCAGTCATGCGCCGCCGATGGGTACGGATGGGAACGCAAAGGCACCGGCCCGCGATGCGAGTGCGCACTATCCGAGGCGCGTCAGATCAACTGACTGGATTATGCGTCGAAAATGCTGCGCGGCAAACAAACCTTGGTTTAGGTTGCGTATTCAACGTGGCTGTGTTCAGCCTGTCCGCGCGTTATGTGCCCGCGTAGGCATTCTCGAGCGCGCGGATGTCGAGTTTCACCATCCCCATCATCGCTTCCATGACGCGCTTCGACTTCACGCGGTCTTTGTCCTGCAGCATCGTGCGCAGCACGGTTGGGACGATTTGCCACGACATGCCGAAACGGTCAGTCAGCCAGCCACATTGCTGCGGCGTGCCGCCGTCCAGCAGCTTGTCCCACAGTGTGTCGACTTCCACTTGCGTTTCGCATTTGACGAAGAGCGAGATAGCCGGCGTAAACGTGAACTGCGGACCGCCGTTCAAACCGATGAACTCACGCCCTTCGATCTCGAACGTGACGGTCAGCACGCGGCCCGCCTTACTCGGGACGGCTTCGTTGTAATACATCACATCGGTGATCCGTCCATTGCCGAAGACGGATACGTAGAACTTCGCGGCCTCTTCCGCCTCGCCGTCGAACCAGAGACATGTTGCAATCCTGTCCATCGACACTCCTTGCTTGCGTGGTCGAACCGTTCGGGCCGTGAACCCGCACGGCGGCAGCGTGGCGCGCCGTCGTGCGATGTGCGCGGCCCGATAAACGGGAATTGATGCAACGGCGGTGTGCCGGTGACTAGTGGGACTTCATCATCTCCTGCATCGCAGCTTGCATTTCTTCGGGCGTCAGATCGACCTTGTGAGTGGCGACCGACCAGCGGTGGCCGAACGGGTCTTCCAGTTGACCGTAACGGTCGCCCCAGAACATATCGTCGACGGGCATGGTCACTTTCGCGCCGGCCTTGACCGCCTGCGCGACCGTTGCGTCGACATCGTTCACATACAAGTGGATCGTCACTGGCGTGCCCTTCAGTGCCTTCGGGCCAATTGCTCCGCCGCACTCCGGCATTTCGTCGACAAGCATCAATGTCGAATCGCCGATCTTCAGCGACGCGTGCATCAATTTGCCTCCGGGGCCCGGCATGCGAACCTGTTCGGTCGCGTTGAATGCTTTTTTGTAAAACTCGATTGCATCGGCGGCGCCGGCGCAGACGATATGCGGGGTCAGCGAATGCATGCCTTCGGGAATGGTTCTCGTGGCGGGTTTGGACATAGTCGTGGCTCCTGTCTATCGACGGTTAACGGGGTGGCGAAGCTGCACCGGACATCGTGGCTTCATCACGACGACGAGTAAGCCACCGTCATATCGACATACGCAAGGAGAAATTTCTCATTCCTGGCAAAGCGGCGCTGCCTTGCTGCACCGCAACGGCCGACCCGGCACGCGTCGTGCAAGAGCACCGATGGGACGCGTCAATTTGGCGTCCGAACGTATATTGTCGACAAGGGGACATCTCGTGACCCAGAACTGGTTCTCACGACTCTCGACCGCGCTTTCGACGATGGCAGGCAAGCCGGGCACGTTCATGATTGCGGCGCTGCTGGTCGTCATGTGGGGCGCGAGCGGGCCACTTTTTCACTTTAGTGACACATGGCAGTTGGTCATTAATACATCCACGACGATCGTGACGTTTCTGATGGTGTTCCTGATCCAGAACACGCAGAATCGCGACACCGCCGCCATGCAGATCAAGCTCGACGAATTGATCCGCGCGCTCGAGGGTGCGCACAACGCTTTACTGGATCTCGAAGAACTGGATGAAAAGGATCTGACGCGCTTTCGTAAGCGCTATGAGCGGCTAGCCGAAGACGCACGCACCAACTTGCGCTCGGGGGGCACCGACACCGATTCGCCATTTGTCGATTGTCATCGAACCGCCCCGGACGACGATACAAAGCCACCGCGCGACTCAGCGGCGCGTCAACGCCGGGTTTGATTCAGTGCGCGTCACGGCTCATTTGCTGCGCGCGTTCAAGCAGCAGATCGCGTTCGCGCGCATTGCGCGTCATCGCGGCCGCGCGTTCGAATTCGGCACGCGCTTCGTCGCGTCGGCCGAGCTTCGCCAGCAGGTCGCCACGCACGCTCGGTAGCCAGTGGTAGTTCGAGAGCGCGGAATCGGCGTCGAGCGCCTCGACGATCTCAAGGCCCGCAGCCGGCCCGAATGCCATGCCAACCGCGACCGCGCGGTTAAGTTCGACTACCGGCGACGGCGCAATCTGCGCGAGCGCATCGTAGAGTGCGACAATGCGCTCCCAGTCGGTTTCATCCGCCGTGCGCGCGCGTGCATGGCATGCAGCGAGCGCGGCTTGCAACGTATAGGGACCGCTGCTTCCGTCGAGCGACTCGGCGCGAGCGAGCGCCGCCAACCCGCGCCGGATCAGCAACGTGTCCCAGCGGCTGCGGTCCTGATCCAGCAGCAGCACCGGCTTGCCTTGCGCGTCGATGCGTGCCGCAAGACGCGACGCCTGGATTTCCATCAATGCGACCAGGCCGTGCGCCTCGCTTTCGTCGGGCACGAGCCCGGCAAGAACACGGCCGAGCCGCAACGCCTCCTCGCATAGCGCGGGGCGCATCCAGTCGTCGCCGGCCGTTGCCGAATAGCCTTCGTTGAAGATCAGATAGATCACTTCGAGCACCGACGCGAGCCGCGCCGCGCGCTCATCGGCTTGCGGGACTTCGAATGGCACCTTCGCCGCGGACAGGGTGCGCTTCGCTCGCACGATGCGTTGAGCAATCGTCGGTTCGGGCACAAGAAACGCGCGTGCGATCTCATCGGTCGTCAGGCCGCCCAGCAGGCGCAGCGTCAGCGCAACACGCGCATCGGTCGACAGCACCGGGTGGCACGCGGTAAACACCAGCCGCAAAAGATCGTCGCCGATATCGTCTTCGCGCGCGGCGTCGAGCGCATCGACAAAATCGGGCACCAGGTGCGCCTCGAGCGCGTCGAGGTCGTGGCCGAGCTCTTCGCGCTTTCTGGCGTGCAGTGCTTCCTGGCGCCAGCGGTCGAGCGCGCGGTTCTTTGCGGTCGCCATCAGCCACGCTCCCGGGTTGTCGGGCACGCCGGCCGCGGGCCAGTGCTCGAGCGCGGCGACCAGCGCGTCCTGTGCGAGTTCTTCGGCCACGCCGACGTCGCGCACGATCCGCGCGACGTGCGCGATGACCTTTGCGGATTCGATCCGCCACACCGCCTCGATCGCACGATGCGTCGCGGCCGTCGACACGGCCGCCTTCAATTGGCTGCCGGTGTGGCCGATGCCGCGGGGTGATCCGGCATCGGCACATTCGGGTCCATAAACGCGAGTTCCCAAATGTGGCCGTCGAGATCTTCGAAGCCGTGGCCGTACATGAAGCCGTAGTCCTGCGGCTTGCGCGGCGCCGTGCCGCCTGCCGCGACCGCTTTCGCGACGAGATGGTCGACTTCGGCGCGGCTGTCGCACGACAGACAGATCAATGCTTCGGTGCTTTTTGACGCGTCGATCAGCGGCTTGCTGGTGAAGGTGCTGAAGAACGGCTTGGTCAGCAACATCGTGAAGATGTTTTCGCCGACGATCATGCACGCCGCGTTCTGGTCGGTGAATTTCGGCTCGAACGTGAAGCCGAGCTTCGCGAAGAACGCTTTCGAGCGCTCGAGATCGTCGACCGCGATGTTCAGAAATATCTGCTTGTGCATGGTGCGCCTCGTGTCAGTGATTGGTGCCTTCGATCTTGCGAAAACGGTCCATCGACGGGCTCGGTTCGAAATCGTCGAGTCCGAACAGCGGCCGCACTTCGATCTCGCCTTCCGCATGTTCACCGAATGGCGCCGGGAAGCGCCGCGCCCACTCCATCGCTTCTTCACGCGAGCGCACCTGGATCAGCGTGTAGCCGGCCAGCAGCTCCTTGGTTTCGGCGAACGGACCATCGATAATCCTGCGCTGGCCGCCCTCGTAGCGGATGCGCCAACCCTTCGAGGTCGGCTGAAGGCCGCTTGCATCGAGCAGTACGCCGGCCTTCGCGAGTTCCTCGTGATAGACCGCCATCGCCGCGATCAATTCTTCTTCCGGCATCTTGCCGGCTTCGCTGTCCGCGTTCGCCTTCACCATGATCATGAATCGCATTGATATTTCTCCGTTGGATGGGCACCGGAGGCGCAAACGGAATGGTCAGCGCCTCCTTGCCAGCACGACGAACCAGCGCCTGCGGAATCGACAGGCGAAGCGGCACGCACACACCAGGGGAAACCCTTGGCGAAGTGGCTGATAAGCGGCCGGGTACTCGCCCGAGCCTACTCGTAGCAAGGTCCGAGCTTGCGCACTTCGATCGTGGACCACTGCGCGGCCGGGCACTCGGCCGCAAGCGCAACCGCTTCATCCTGTGTTTCGCAGTCCACCAGAAAGAACCCGCCGATCATTTCCTTCGCTTCGGCGAATGGGCCGTCAACCAGGCGCGCCTTGCCTTCTCGCACCTGCAGGCGCTTGCCCTTCTTCGCAGTCGATAGCGATTCCGCCGAGATCAGTACGCCGCGCTCATTCAGCGAGTCGCGGTAGCGCACCATTTCGTCGAAGACCGCGCGGCCGGCAACTTCACCGCGTTCGTCGCGCTGATCGATCGGTTCGACAACGAGCAGCATGTAAGCCATGGAACCTCCGATTGAAACGTCCACTGCAATGGATGCCGCCGCACCGGCGACGGCCGATTTTCAGTTTGCGACGGCAGTCTAGCAAGCAGATGCGGTGAGCGGCAAACGCGTGTGCGCAAAGGAGCGTCAACCCGGCTGAATGACGAGTCCGACAAGAAACGTAAATAAATATAACGTGCTTTATTGGGACAATAGTCTCTCCCTCTTTTCTGACATTTTATATCTGAACGAATTAGGACGCGTCTCAGTTATATCAATTTAAATTTGTGCATTCTATAAAGATAATTTACAAATTAATCCACCGACAAACTTCTTTTTATTTCGGGATAAATCCCACCCATCATCCATCCCCATCTTATCCTCGTTGCCATCAAGGCAACGTTGTTTTAATCTCAAAAATAGAATGCCTTTTATTTGAGACGAACAAGATAAATTAAAACAAAAGCCTACATTCCATTCACTGTTTTATTTCTCGTTCAGCAAAAATCAATTGCCAATTGTTATACGAAGATTATTTAGTGAGCCTACCTATACTGCGGCCGTTCCCCAGTAGGGAATGCACGTGTCCCGGTTTTCCAGCCTGCCGATGCGCGCCCCACCGAACACAGAAGGAAGCTCAGATGAAAAAGACCATGATCGTCGCGGCCGTTGCCGCGTCATTCGTTCCGCTCGCTCACGCACAAAGCAGCGTCACGCTGTACGGCTTGATCGACGCGGGCTTTACCTATACCAATAACGTCAACGGCAGCGGGCGCGCCGCCGTGAGCAGTGGTATCGATCAAAGCCGCTGGGGCCTGCGCGGGTCCGAAGATCTGGGCGGTGGACTGAAGGCAGTCTTTACCCTCGAAAGCGGTTTTGATATCAACAACGGCAAGCTCGCGAACGATGGCTCGCTGTTCAACCGCCAGGCGTTCGTCGGCCTTGCGAGCGACTACGGCACCGTCACGCTCGGCCGCCAGTGGGACTCGATGCAGGACTACGTCGCACCGCTTACTGCAACCGGCAGCTGGGGCGGCACATACTTCGCGCATCCGTTCAACAACGACAACCTGAACACGAACGGCGGCTTCCCGGTCAACAACGCGATCAAGTACACCAGCGTGAACTACGGCGGCTTCACGTTCGGCGGCACGTATGGCTTTTCGAATCAGAGCAGCTTTGCGAACAACCGCGAATACAGCCTCGGCGCGGCCTATCAGTACGCGGGTCTGCGCATTGGAGCGGGATACTCGCAGCAGAACAACCCGGGTGCCACGTCGAACGGCGCGACGACCGATCCGGACATGAGCGCGATCAACGATGCGGTCGGCGGGTTCCGCCAGCGTCAGTTCGGTGTCGGCGCGAGCTACGCGTTTGGCCCGGCGCTGGTCGGCGTCGTCTGGACGCAAACGCGCCAGGACAACTTCGCGAATTCGCCCGGCTCGTCCGCGCACCTGAACAACTACGAAATCAACGCGAAGTACAATTTCACGCCGGCACTTAGCGCGGGTATCGCCTATACGTACACGGACGGCGACTACAGTATCGCGGGCAAGAAGACCAATGTGGGCCACATCCATCAGGTCGGCGTGCAAACCGACTACGCGCTGTCCAAGCGTACCGACGTCTATGCGCAAGTTGTCTATCAGCGCGCCACGGGCGACGAAATCGGCGCTGCGGGAATTTACTCGGGTAACGCAAGCTTGCTCTCGTCGTCGCAGAACCAGGCAGCGGCGACGGTCGGTCTGCGCCACCGCTTCTGACCGCGCGTCGCGACCCGCTACGGCTGCGGCGTAGTCGCTAGTCGCTAGTCGCGGCCGCAACAAAACGAGGCGGCAACAAAAAAGCTCCTGTGTTTTACGGAACGCAGGAGCTTTTGATTTCGCGCGCGTTGCACGCGGCTGGACCGCCATTGGCGTCAGCCTGCCGCCATCTGCTTCAACTCCGCCGCAAGGCGATCAAAGCTCTCCTCGTTCGCCTTCAACGCAAACGTCTTCACTTGTGCGCACGCCGCCGCCGTCTCGAACACCATCCGATAGGTCAGTTTCGTATTGCCGACTGTCGCGCCGGCTTCATCGAAGGTCGCAATCACCCGGAAATGTGGCCCGGACATATGATCGAACACGATCCGTTCCGGTTCGGTGATTTCGAGAAATACGCTATGGTTCCGGTAATCGACGCCGTCCGGTCCGTGCATCACGAAGCGCCAAGCGCCGCCCGACCTGAGTTCGAACTCCTGAAAGGTATTGCGGAAGCCCTTCGGGCCCCACCAGCGAGCGAGATGAACCGGGTCCGTCCATGCGAGGAAAACGCGTTCGCGCGGCGCGTCGAAGGTGCGCGTCGAAAGAATCTCCAGGCCGGAAACGGTCGAATTCCCGTCGCTCACTTCGGACATGACGCGGCCTCCTCAATCGACAACGCGTCGACGGCGCGGGCGCCCGCCTATCGACCGCGAGCACTCTGGAGGCAGCATAACGCAACGCGCTCCATTCGGCTGCGGCGAATGCCACAGCCGGTCAAACCAGGCGGTCACGTCATCGTGACCGCGTACCGGTCAGCTCATGCATGACTGCGCCGCCGGTTCCGGTGCGATCGGCACCACGCGACGTGTTGGCGGCGCACCGCAAGTGCGCAGCAGATCGCGCAGTTCGTTGATGACCGGGAAGACTTCGTGATTCCAGTCCGCACCTTGGGCGTCGTGCGCCTCCTGCTCGCGCTCGACGATCCAGCGGTCTTCCTTGAAGATTCGCTCGGTGAACCAGACAAGCAGCGGCCACGCGACATCGAGCAGAACGCCGAGCTTTGGCCGCTTGACCGAAAGCAGGCCGAATGTGCGATTGGTGCGCTGTTCCGCATCGAGCGGCACATAGATGATCCACAGATCCATCACCAGCGTGCCATCCGACGTGCGGATCTGCAGCGTCTGGTACGGGTACTGGGTGCGGATGGTCATCACATCCTTGTGCTGCTTCTGCCCTTGCCGGCTCTGGCCGAACACGAGCGCCTCGCCGATCGGCTGCTGGCCAGCTTCACGCGAGAACGTGTAATCGACCTCGACCCAGTCGTCGCCGCGGCGCCGCCCGAGCGAGCGCGCGCGCATCTGACCCATCTGACGGCGATGCAAAAACTGATGGTTCATGTCCATCAGGTTCTCGTGCATGAACGAGTAGTGGCACGCGACTTCGCGGCCGAAGCGTCGTGTCTTGTAAGCGTGGTTCGCGACCGAACCGAGCGGCGGCAGCGGTGTCGACGCGGCGAGTTCCGCATTGCCCGGAAACACGAAGATCAGCCCTTCGACTTCGCGGCAAGGATAGGCGCGCACGCCGTTCGGCAACCGTTCGCGGCCGAGATAAGGCACGTCGACGCAGCGGCCCGTGCAGTCGTAGGTCCAGCCGTGATAACAGCAGCGGATTGCTTCGCCGTCGACCACCCCGCCGTGCAGCGGCACCTGCCGATGCGCGCAGCGGTCTTCGAGTGCGAACACGTTGCCGGACTCCGTCCGCACCAGCACGATCGGCTCGCCCGCGAAGCGCACGCCGTGCGCCTTGCCACGCTTCACTTCATGCGACCATGCAAGCGGATACCAGTAGTCCGGGTGAATGTGGACGCGGCGCAGATCGCGCACCGGCACTCCCACTGGGGTTTCGACTGTACTGTCTTCCACGGGACTGACTGCGTGCATGTATGACGTGCTCCTGGCGCGATTAAGCCCCTGCATCGTAGAGGCGAAGATGTAAAGCTTTCTATTGAATTACTGAATGCGCTCTTCAGTCTACTCGAAGTACGATCGTTTTTTGAAAATTGAGAAAAATCCATGCCTGCGAACGCAGGCACGGCTGTGGCAAGGCAGGGTATATGCGTATGCCGCAAAGCACGGACCGTTGGCGATCAACAACGGCCGCGCGACGCGTCAGCAAGGGGAAGGGAAGGGAGACTACAGGGAGTGCCGGCGTGCCAGGCCGCGGTGCATGGCGCACCGCGGTCGTTGTCAGCAGCGAGCCGGAGAACGGACTGTCGTTACGGCTTGTGACGGGTCGGCGCGATCAGCCCGGAGCGGTGCTGCTTACCCCACGACTTGCCGCCACGCAGGAAGTGGAACCAGCCGAGCACAGCACCGGTGTGCCGCAACAACTGGAACGTGAATGGCTCCGCAATTGCCGCGGCCATCGCCATCCACAGGCTCGACCCGGCGCGCAGGCCGGTCCAGCGGCGATACAGATGGATACTCCAGAGGTAGAACGCCAGATCGAGCGCGGTCTTCAGGAAAATCACGCTGAAGATCGACACGACGATCACGCCATGACCGCCGAACAGAAACGCAAGCAGCAGAGCGAATGCGGTCAGGCCGTAGACGGGCTGCATCGTGTCAAACGCCTTGACCGGCAGCATCAGCATGCCGAGCGTGCCGTAGCGGCGGTTGCCCGTCATGTCGCGATTCCAGTATTGCGTTTCGAGGAAGCCGGCAAACCAGCGGCGCCGCTGCCGCAGGAAACTCGCAAGCGTATCGGGGGCGTCGGTCTGTGCATGCGCATTGCCGACCACGCTGACATCCCAGCCGAGCCCGCGATCCACTGAATAGCGTCGCAGCCGGTGGATCAGTTCGTAGTCTTCAACCAGACACTGACCATCGAAACCGCCGACCGCGACCAGCGCGTCGCGCCGGAACGACGCGAACGCACCCGATACCAGCAGCAGGCTGTCCGCGCGCATCCATGCGAAGCGCGAGATGAAGTTGCGCATGTACTCGTAGGTCTGGAACCACTGGAAGAGCCGCCCGCCAACCGACTTGCTGCATACCGGCACCAGAATGCCGGTCGCGGCGACCAGCGTATCGCTTGCGGCGAAGGCAGCGCGCATCGCGCGCGTCGCGTCGGCGGCAAGCAACGTATCGGCGTCGACCGTCATGATGGTTTCGGTCGTCATGCGCTCGATGGCCGCGTTCAGCGCGCGCGCCTTGCCGCCATGCGGCAGGCGCAGCCAGTAGAGGTTCGGGTAGCGCGTGCTGGGCGCGCTCAGCTGGCCAAGCGCAGGCGTCGAGAGGCCAAACCGGGTCGTCAGCAGGGCTTCGGTGCCATCGCTCGACCCGTCGTCGGCAATCACAATCTGCACGGGACCGTCGATCTGCTCGAGCAGCGCCGCCAGCGTGACCGGCAGGACCGCCGCTTCGTTATGCGATGCTACGATGATGCCCATCTCGGGCATGCGTCGCTCGCCCACGGCTTGCGACGACACCATGCGTCCTGCGAGAGGCCACGACTTCAACGTGACGAAGCACAGCAGCAGCGTGTCGTAGAGCACATAGGCCAAGCCCGTCGCCCATGCGACGAGGCCGTGCAGAAAGAACGCCCGCGCGAACAGCAGCACCCACAGCGCGGTGACGCTGCCGTGAATCAACCGACCCGCCCACGTCGCCTGACGCGGCACGAGACGCGGCGACAGCGCGGCGAGCGCGTCTTCCAGCGAATGCCTGGGCGTACCGCCGGAGCGATCGGCCTGCGCTTGCGGCGCCTCTTTTTCGATCACTACGTCCGAGCACATCAGGGCACCATCCGTTTGATGACCGAATGGCGGTCCAGCCACTGATGCTTCAGCGCACCGCCGATGTGCATCGCGAGCAACGCGTAAAGCGCATACCCGAACCACTCATGCAGCGTGCCGAGCTTGTCGTGCAGATGGAGCCGTTCCTTGACGGCAGGATCGATGTTCATGATGAACCCGATCCGCGGCCATTCGAAAAGGTGGAAGTACTGCATCGGATGCGTTGCGGCATCTTTCCAGGCGGAGTCATGCGCCCAGCCGGAAAGCGGCAAGCCGATCATCAGCAGATACAGCAGGAAATGAGCAATGTGCGCGGCCGCCCGTTCCCATGCTGGGAATTCGCTCGGCAACGGCGGCGGACGATGCGAGACGCGCCACAGAATACGCAGCAGCGCGAGACCGAGCACCGTGATGCCAATCGACTTATGGGTGTCGATTACCGGCCGCACCCAATCGTCAGGCAATGAATCGGCGGACAGGCCGAGCGCAACGTTGCAGATGATCAGGAGCGCGATCACCCAATGCAGCGCCATGGCAACGCGGGTGTACTGCGAAGGTGCGTTGGCAAGCGGGAGCGCCGTGTGTCCGTGCCGGGGCTCAATTCGGGTCGTCATGAACGGGTTTGCAGGAAATGGGTTAGCGACGAAAGGTATTCGAAATAGATGCACAAACAACGGGCAGACATGCGAAAAGCTCGCTTGTCCGATTAACGGACGGACGAGCCTTTTTATTCCGCATTTTCCGTTCTTTTGACGCGCCCTTATTTCGTTTCGTTGCACCGGTCATGCAAAGTTCATCGAACAAACGTGTCGATGCCATGCACGAGGCGCTTCGCAAGACGCGGTTGGCGAAGCTGATCAATCCACCACTGCAGCGCGCGGCCTTCGTGATCGCCCCGCCATGCGACGTATAACACATTCGGCTCGCGTGGGTCGGATGTCTCTTTTTCGATGAGTTCGCCTCGTTTGAGCAGCGACGCAACACGCTGCCGGGGCAGCCAGCCGACGCCGAGCCCGTCGCGTTGCGCGAGAATTTTCGCGCGCATCGTCGGCACCGCGAGCGACGCCTGCCCGCCGACGACACCATATGCGCGACCGCTTGCACGCGACGAGTCCGCAACGACCACCCCGCGCTGCTTCGAGATCTGGTCTCGCTTCAAAGGCCCCTTGGCGGCGGCGAGCGGATGACGCGGCGACACCGCGAACACCCATTCGACGACGCCCAGTTCAAACCAGCGCAGGCCCGGAATGGCCGGCGGTTCGTTGGTTGCGCCGACAATCAGATCCGCGCGGCCGTCGCGCAACGCCTCCCATGTGCCGCTCAGCACTTCGTTTGTGAAGCGAAGCTTCACGCCCGACTCCAATGCATCGAATGCGTGAACCAGCGGCATCATCGTCTCGAACTCCATCAGCTCGTCGCTGACGATCCACAGGCGGTCCTCCCAGCCGCTTGCCACCTGGCGCACACGTTGCGTCATCCGCGCGACGTCCTGCATCAGCCGGGCCGCTTCCTCGGCAAGCAGATGGCCGGCGGGCGTCAGCTGCAGACGATAGCGGCGGCGGTCGAACAGCAGCGCGTCAAAGCGCGTCTCGAGCTGGCGCGCCGCATGCGACACGGTCGAAGGCGCCTTGCCGAGGCGCGCCGCCGCACGCGACAGGCTGCCGCTTTCGCGAATCGCTTCGAGCAGCGTGAGTTCTTCGTCGGTCAACATGTTCCACTCCATCGAACGAGTCGGGCGGAAAGATCGTACGGCAAATCGACCAAAGCAGTGCACTATCAACCTGCCGCAGCGGCGCGAACCATTCGCAGGCCGCGTCTCTGCTTGTGGGCACGAACGAAAGGAGTCACACGAATGGGACTGTTAATCGACGGCAAATGGCACGACCGCTGGTATGACACCGCTGCGACCGGCGGCCGGTTCGTCCGCAAGGACGCCGCGTTTCGCAACTGGGTGACGCCCGACGGCGCCGCCGGCCCGAGCGGGCGCGCCGGCTTCGACGCGCAAGCCGGCCGCTACCACTTGTATGTGAGCCTCGCATGTCCCTGGGCGCATCGCACGCTGATCATGCGCGCATTGAAGGGGCTCGAAGCCGCGATCAGCGTATCGACGGTCCACTGGCTGATGCTCGAGGACGGCTGGACCTTTGCCGACGGGCCTGGCGTCGTGCCCGACGACGTCAACGGCGCGCGCTTGCTGCGTGATATCTACACGGCCGCCGATCCTGTTTACACAGGCCGCGTCACCGTGCCCATTCTGTGGGATAAACAGCAGCGCACGATCGTCAGCAACGAATCGTCGGAGATCATCCGGATGCTGAATAGCGCATTCGACGCGCTCGGCGCGCAAGCAGGTGATTACTATCCGGCCGCATTGCGAGAGGAAATCGACGTCATCAATGCGCGCGTGTATGACACGGTCAACAACGGCGTCTACAAAGCCGGCTTCGCGACAACACAGCACGCGTATGAAGAAGCGGTCGTGCCGCTGTTCGACACCCTCGACTGGCTCGAAGCACGCCTGACGACGCGCCGCTTTCTGACCGGAGATCGGCTCACGGAAGCGGACATCCGACTCTTCACGACGCTGATACGCTTCGACGCGGTGTATGTCGGGCATTTCAAATGCAATGTGCGGCGCATTGCCGACTATCCGAATCTGTCCGCTTTTACGCGTGACGTGTACCAGCACCCGGGTATCGCCGCGACGGTGAACTTCGAGCACATCAAACGGCACTACTACGAAAGCCATCGGACCATCAACCCGACCGGCATCGTGCCCCACGGGCCGCTCCTCGACTTTGCAGCGCCGCATGACCGCGAACGGCTGGCGCGTGTTGTGCCCGCATCGAGCACAGCAGCTCGATGACGGTCGTCGGGCAGCACGCAAACGCTGCCTGTGCGGCGCTGGCCCGGCGTCGCCGCGCTACGCTAGACTGTGTTCGCGACGTTAGCTTCGAGGAGATCCGCATGAGCCGCAAGACACGCACCGCCTCCCAGTTGCAGGACGAAGTCAGCCGGCGCCTCCATCGTCTGCAAGACATTGTCGACGAAGGTGTCAAGATTCGCGTGCCGCGTCCGCAATTGCAGGAGCCCGATGCGTCGGGATGCAATTGGGACACGAAGCATTTCGGCAACATGGCGGGCCATGAGCGAGCGGTCGCCGAAGTGGTCGCGATGGTACGCAAGGAATTCAATCTGTCGACGGAAGCGAAACATCTGAACAGCCTGTTCGGCGAGCCGTCCCCCGAATAAGGGTGAAAGCGGTCACGCGCGTCTGCGACATCGGCAGGGCCGACAGTTCGATCGTCTGCGGCGGGCAACGGGGCACACTAGCCAAGCAGACCAAGGAGCTTCTCATGCCGATTTTCCCTGCTGCGAACCCTTTCCCACACGTCATCGCCAATCCGGTAACTCGAGGAAAGATCCGATTGGTGGAACGGGAATGCGCCGGGTCTGGAATCGAATTCCGTCCACCAGCGCAGTGAGCCATCCAGCGTACGAGCTTCCAGGTCACTCGACCCGCGCGCTGTGACGTAAAGGCCGTCCCTGAACAACCATGCGGCATCGTGCTCGCGCAACCACTTCGATGCAGCGCGCGCATCGTCGGTACGTATTATGTCGGCGTAGTCCAGAAAATTGCCGCGGTACGAATTGCCGGGCACCGTGGTGACGAAGTGCGTCGCCGTTTCCGGGAGCGCCTCATCCGGGTCTGCCTCGAAGAGATAGAGCAGTCGCCGTCCCATGGTCTGTCCCGCGAACGTGTATTCATTGTTCCTGGGTGGCTTGGCCGGTCGCTGGTCAGGTCGGTGCAACGCCCAGACCGATCTCACTCCTTCGGCGGTCCGCGTTACGTACGGCGTATAGACTGTTTTCCCCACCGTCAGAAACTTGCCGTCCTCTCTATGAATCAGATTCGAGCCGGAGTACTCGAACACGCCGTTCGTGCTGTTCAGATTGGACGGAATTCCGCCCAGATAAACATACCCGTCCGAGCCCACGCGCAGCACCTTTTGATAGTCGTCGGCAAGATGCAACCGCCCGTCATCACCCAGCGTAAAGCGATGCCTGCTCGCCGGGTTCAGTGACGACATCTTGTACCTGCTGGCCACCACGGGCGAGCCGTACTGATCGATATGGAGGTGCGTTCCTTGCGTGCCGCTTGCGCCATACGCTTCGACCGTCAGGGGGCCGCGATAGTCGAGCCCCATCGCTTGTCGGGCCTGTAGTTCACGTACCTTCTCCCATGCATTGTCGTAGAACGCAGCGTGAAACCGGTCGATATCCTGATTGAATTGTCGAGCGTCTCCATTCGTGTTCCTCAATACGAATGGGCTATACGACGAATCACGCCATACACCATTGGTGACTGGAAAGCGTGATAGCAATGGTTGCCCGCCGGCCGTCCTGGTCTGGTTATAGACATCCCAGCGATAAACCGGGTTCGGAACGAACCTGCCCGCAACGCCATTCGTGACGACGCGCCAGCCGCGAATTTGCGTATAGTCAATCCGCCCCATCGCCGCGACCTCCGAATTCTCCGGGGCACGCGCCTGCGACCCCAAACTCGAATTGACGTCGACCATATTCGGCGTCGGCGCGACGAAATAGATAAAACCCGAGGTCGCCGTCGAAGGCAAGCGCGCCGCCGCCTTACGCTCCTGCCGGAATGTGCCCAGATAGCCCGCGCTATCGACGAGAAACGGGTTCGACGCGACATCGAAATTGTGCATGTCGAGATTGATGTTGCGTAGCCTCGTGTGGTCGCATTCGAAACCACCCTGCTCGGCGAGTTCGGCCGGCGTTATCGTAGATGGGCGGAACAACGCAAACGGCTTGCGGTCTTGCGCGAAATTTGGTGAGCGCTTCAGTTCGTCATGTTCGGAAGCGGCGTCGGCACCCGGGAGCGTTGCGGGCGGCTCGTCGAAGCCGAAATCGGGCTGAGCAGTCAGATTGGTAAGCGCAGGCGTGCGCGACGGATTGCCGGTGACCCCAAGCAACGGCTCGACGCTGCCAAGTAGCAGGTTTGTCGCCCGCGATTCGTGCGGCTCCGGTGCGGCCGGTACGCTGTGCGGCGACGAGGCGACGTCATCGCTATGGCCGAAGTACACGGTGTCCACGTGGTCGATGCCGCGGTATTCCGGATAACCGCGTTCCATCACGCCCTGCAATGCCTGCGAGAGTTCCGCGAAACTTGTGTACCTGAATACCCCCAATTCGGGTTCGTACAGGTCGTAGCCGTCCTGCTCGAAGCCGCCGGCCTGTCCACGCCGCTGCACGACAATCGAGTATCCTTCGACGGCCGCGCTGGCCGAACCTCGTTCGCTGTCTCCTGCACTTCTGAACGTCAGTCGAAGTTCTGCAAAATCGTTGCGATAGGGCAGGCTTGCATTTTCCGGATCGTGCGAACCGCCGAAGTGTAGCCGCAGATCGGCCAGCAGACCTTCGACGGTATTCGTTCTGGCGCGCCCCGGGCGCCTCGTCCGATTCGGCAAATCGCCCAATACGGCGTACCGATTCTCCGTCTCCATGCGGCTAATTTCCTGAATGGCATCGGGCCGCCGCGCGCGATCGATAAGCCGCTCCCTGATGTCCTCGATCGCCTCGGTAAGATCCGGCACGCGCCCCCGCGCAACGTTCCTCAATGCATAGTACGCGAGCGCCTGGGAGGCGCTAGGGCGCCGGCGCCTTTCGCCCGCTGCAGCGGACAGCACTTCGCTCGAAAGTTCGTTCGCCTCGTCGGCGGATGCATCGTAAAGCTCATGCGTCGACGAGACGGTGCCCGGTAAAACGTGCACCGGCGGCCCCAGCAACGGCGTCGATTGCGGCAGCGGCTGTTCGGCCAGCGCCGTCGCAGATCTCTCGAAAAACTGAACACTGTACGGCATCACCTCGAGGCCAAGCTCGGGCTCGTCGAAGGCTTCGTCCATGTAGGCCCGAAGTGAGTCTTGCATCAGTTTACGGTTTTGATACAGGAACGCACCGGTATTCGGGTCGAAAATGGTGTATTCGTCGTGCGGAAGCCGTTGAACCAGCAATGCGTGACCGTACTCGAGCTCGCGTGACCTGCGCGGACTCAGCGCAAGTCGCACGAATGCCATTTCGTTTTCGCGCAATGCATTGCCGAGGCTGTCGATCATCGCATTGATATTGTCGGTCCGCGTTAGGCCGCGATTGAAGTGTTCGGTTCCTCTCAATCGATATCGGAGCAAACCCAATGAAGCCGCGTTGAACTGAAATGCGTTGACGCGGCTGAACTGTGCCTGTGCAACGCCACGGCGTCGCCTCGTGGCGTCGAGACTCATCTGATGCGCGACCTCGGTCAGATCTTGCGGCGCAGCTGAGTCACTTCGATCGACTCTGCGCATCGCCTCGCGTACCCATCCCGCACAAGCGCCGATGTGACTCGCACTCGCATAGCGATACTGATCGAATGGGTAACACGTCCATGCGTTTTCGACCAACGCCTCGCCGCCCCGGCATTCGCGGAATGGCGAACCCGATGCACATTTGGTCTTTGCCGCGCCACGGGGCGCGCGCGACGGCGCCTGGATCGGCGCGGCTTGTGCCTGCCGGACACTCCGTGCGTGGCTTAGCGAAGCGATTGCAATGAAGCTCGATGGAGCACCCGCGCGTGCACCACTCGCGTCAGCATCGCCCCCTGCTTCGGCCTGCGTCGGGACATCGGTTGCCGGACGGGCCGGCGCCTGTGCAAAACCGCCAGCGACGGGATAAGTGGACATGATACGGACTCCTTGAGCAGCGCCATTGCTCGTGCGGGAGTCTTCATTGCACCATTTGCGACAATGCCCGATGCAATACCTGAGTATCTCGGCCGTTGCAAGCGTCCGCTGCGTCCTCGATCAGTCGACAAACAGGCGTAGTTTGGACTCGCTGCACCGCGAAGATCGCTTCGCGCGAGTCCAGATTGCAGCATCGCCTGCGGGCGCCGCGCCGCGGTAGTGACGGCGGACCGCACACGTTCCGTCTCAAGCGGCTTTCAACGCGGCAAACGCTTCTTCGATCTGGGCGACACCGGTGGGCCTGACCACCCGCGCAAGCTCCACGCCGTCACGCATGAAAATCAGGGTCGGCCACAGCTTGACGCGGAACGATCGTCCAAGCGGGCGCCCCGGGCCGTCTTCGATCTTCAGATGCCGAGTGCCCGGATGCGCGGCAAACGCGTTCTCGATGAGCGGCTGCGCGCCCTTGCAGTAGCCGCACCAGTCGGTGCCGAACTCGACGACGGTCGCGCCCGCGAGCGCGTCAACTTCCGCGCGCGTCGGCGCGGTCTTCGCGTATTCGGTAACGGTGCTCATATTCCCTCGTGCAACGCTGTGGAAAGGCGGCGCACGCGTGCGCCTCGCCTTCATGTTGCCCGGAATCGGCGCGGCGCGCTGACCGGCGAGCCGATGCGCCAGCGGCCCAATGCCAAGCGCGGTGCTCAGCCCTTCTGGCGCCGCGCACGCACGGCCTGCGCGAGCCCGTCGAGCACCGGCTCGGTCTGCGCCCAGCCGAGGCATGCATCGGTGATCGACACACCACGCTGGAGCGGCACACCCGGCTTCAGATCCTGACGGCCCGCTTGCAGATGACTCTCGACCATCACGCCGATAATGCGGCGCTCACCGCCCGACAACTGTCGCTCGATATCCTGCGCGACCTCGACTTGCCGCTCATGCGACTTGCCCGAATTCGCATGCGAGCAGTCGATCATCACCTGCTCGCGCAAGCCGACCTTGCGCAGCGCCGCGCAGGCTTCCTCGACGCCCGCGGCGTCGTAGTTCGGCCCTTTCTTGCCGCCGCGCAAAATAACGTGTGCGTCGTCGTTGCCGCGTGTTTCGAAGATCGCGGCCATGCCCATTTTCGTCATGCCCATGAACGCGTGGCTCGCACGCGCCGCGACGATCGCGTCCGCGGCAATCTGCACGCCGCCGTCGGTGCCGTTCTTGAAGCCGATCGGGCAGCTCATGCCCGACGCGAGCTGCCGATGCGACTGGCTTTCGGTCGTACGCGCGCCGATCGCGCCCCACGCGATCAGGTCCGCGATGTATTGCGGGCTCAACAGGTCGAGGAATTCGGTCGCGGTCGGCAAGCCAAGGCCGCTGATCTCGAGCAGCAGCTCGCGCGCGCGGCGCAGGCCCTCGTTGATGCGGAAGCTGCCGTCAAGGCGCGGATCGTTGATGTAGCCCTTCCAGCCAACCGTCGTGCGCGGCTTTTCGAAATACACCCGCATCACGATCAGCAGATCGTCGCGCAACGCATCGGCCTTCGCCTTCAGCAGGTGCGCGTATTCGATTGCCTGATCGTGGTCGTGGATCGAGCAGGGTCCGACGACAATCACGAGCCGGTCGTCGCGGCTGTGCAGTACGTTCGCTACTTCGACGCGGCTATGCTCAACCAGCGTTTGCACCGCCGGCGGAACCGGCAGCTCGTCGAGCAGCAGCGCCGGCGAAATCAGCGGGCGCACCGCGCCGATGCGCGTATCGTCGATGCGCGTGATGTCTTGCGTGGAATCGGCGGAACCGGCTTCCTGGTCTCGTGTGGGGTTGTCGATGCGGCTCAAAATCATTCTCCGGGCTCGGGCGGGCTTCGCGGCGTGCGAAACGGCAATTATCGCATTTCGCACCTGCCACGAAAGCCCGACGTAACAGTAGCCGTCAGCTGCCGTTCATCAGCTGCTCGAGGTACGGCTTCCACACTTCGGGATGGGCGAGCGTCTGATGCCCATACGACTGTGCGGTCTCCTGCATCTCGACGAAGCGGCCATCCGGCACTTCGCCGACCAGCTTCTGCATCACGCCGAGGTCGGTCGCATTGATCAGGTCGTCGGCGAAATTGACCGCGAAGAGCCGCCCGCGGATTTTCGACAACTCCGGCGCGGGATTGTAGTCCCATGACGATTCGAACCAGTACAGTGCATCGTTCGCGTCGGTTTTCCCGGCGTCGGCCACCAGCGTGTCATAGCTGTGCGTGGCCGACGCGCGGTCCGGCGCCGCGGACTGGAGACGCGCGGGGTTGTTCGTCATCAGCGTAAAGATCGGCATCACGCGCGTCCATTCGGTGGGCTCGGTCGTGTACGCGCCGCCCTGCCAGCCCGGATCGTTGCGGATCGCGCCGACAATCATCTCCCGCCACAGCCAGTTGCGGCCTGCCATCCCGATCGGCTGGCTCGCGATCGGCATCAGCGCGTCGGCCATGCCCGGATAGCGCTCGCCCCACATCCACGTCTGCATGCCGCCCATCGACGTGCCGAGCACGAGCCGCAAATGCCGGACCTTCAGACCCTCGACGAGCAGCCGATGGTTCGCCTCTACCACATCGCCGTACCCGTAATGCGGGAAGTTCGTCCGCATCCCGTCGCTGGGTTTGCTCGATCCGCCACGGCCGAGACCGTCCGGAATCACGATCAAATAGCGGCTCGCATCGAGCGGCTCGCCGGGCGCAAACAACTCCCTGCGCATCAGCGGCGTCAGATACGCTTTGCCGGTGCCGGTTGTGCCATGCATCAGCAGCACTGCGTTGGTCACGTCGCCGTGCGCGTCACGCTGCGGCGTGCCGAGCGTCACGTAGTGAATGCGGACTTCCGGCAGGAGCGTGCCGTCCGAGAAGTGGAAGTCGTGTTCAATAAAATCGGCCGCCCGTTCGGGGATCGCGGCACCGGGCGAAGTCGCGGCGTAGGCATGGCCAGCAAGCGAGAGGGCAGCGAGCACGACAGCTCGCGTCGCGAACGATCGAAACACTTCGGTCTCCGTTTGTTGTGAAGATTTTGGTGTGGGATCGTACACGAACACGCGTCGCAGTGTTTATCGATTCACTGTCTTTTCACTTTCATTTGCCATGCCGCGGCGCCGCATTGCGGCCCTATCCACAGCAGCCGATTTGATGCCGGCTCGATACGATTTTGCGGTAACCCGCGTCCCGCCTTCACCACGCGATCGGCAGAAAGGGTGATAGCTGGATTCAATTGGCAAGCAGGCTCGGGCCGACCTGTAATGGGATTTCTCGTGTTCCTTCCTTCTAATGACCGCCACAACGGAGACATTCATGGCCCAGCCTCAGCCCAACGCCGATGAAGTTGTAAAGGCTATTGCCGCTGAAACCAACACCCCTCCCGAAACCGTCTCGAAGCTGTACTCCGATACGCTGGCGGAATACAAGGCCGACGGTCGCATCCTCGATTACATGCCGCTTCTCGCCGCCAAAAGAGTGCGCGAAACGCTGCGCCTTTCGTCGCCGGGTTGATCGAGCACACGCTCAAAGCGCCGCGACAACGCATCTCCCGCCGCACGCATGCTGGAAGCACGGGCGTACTTTTACGCGTTGAAATGCCTTATGCTGGTCGGCCATCGAACCTTCACGCATAAGGAGACAAGTCATGACTGGCGCGATCCAGATTCGGCCCGTGAAACCCACGGATTTCGACGCGTGGCTAACGCTGTGGAAAGGCTACAACCGCTTTTACGAGCGTACCGGCCCGACCGCCGTGCCGCATGAAGTCACGCAATTGACGTGGGCGCGCTTCTTCGATGGCCTCGAGCCGATGCATGCGCTCGTCGCGGAGCGCGACGGCACGCTGGTGGGCCTCGTGCACTACCTGTATCACCGCCACACGACGATGGCCGGGCCGACGTGCTATCTGCAGGACCTCTTCACGGCCGAGTCGGAGCGCGGCAAAGGGGTCGGCCGTGCGCTGATCGAACGCGTGTACGAGGAGGCGCGCGCTGCCCGTGCGGAACGCGTCTACTGGACCACGCACGAGACCAACACGACCGCGATGCGCCTTTACGATGGTGTGGCCGAACGTTCGGGTTTCATCGTCTATCGCAAGGCGCTCTGACGCTACGGACAGCTCAACGCAAGTCGTTGAGCAGCGACGCGCGTACGTTCCCGTCGATCGTCTGCACGGGGTTCGGGTAGTTCGGGTGATCGCAGCCGATTCGTAGTGCCGCGCCGTCGCGCAAGCGCGCCTTCATTTCCGGTGTGAGCTCGAAACGCACGAAGTGCACGGCGGAAGTCTTTTCGTTGTTCTCACGGTCGAGGTCTTCGTCGGCGACTGCGTACACCGGCGCTTCGCCTTCGACCTGGACGAACACCCGGTCTTCGATGCCAATCAGCCGCGCGAGCGCGGCACGGCGTTCGACCTCGTTTTCGTATTCGAGCTGCATGGTCGCCTTCAGATTGCTGCCATCGGGTACGAGCGGCAGATACGCTTCGAGCTCGCCCTGAATGCCCTCTTCGTCGAAAATCTTCTCGATGTGCAGCATTTCCTGGATCTGGTAACGGATCGTCAACTCATCTTCGAACAGAAAGGTGAGGTGGTTGCCAAGCTTCACCGTGCGATGCTTCTTGTGCTCGATCACGCGATTGCGCATCGTCGTGCGCGACTTTGAATAGTTTTCGAGCGATAACAGGGAATTCCTTGCGATCGTCATCGGATGTCCTCGCGAAGTATGAATGTCAGACACCGTAGGCTTTGCGCAGCAGCGTCAGCGGATGCGCAAGTTGTGCCTTCGGCAAGCCGTTTGCGTCGAACCCCTGTTCGATATGGTGACCGGCGAGCTGGCAGTCCGACGAGATGTAGTCGGGTTGCGGCTGCGCCATTGCCTTGAAGACCGGCGTGCCGATTTTCATCGCGGTCTGATGGAACTCCTTTTTCACGCCGAATGTGCCTGCATGGCCCGAGCAGCGCTCGACTACGGTTACTTGCGTATCCGGCACCAGCGCAAGCGTTTCGGAAGTCTTGCGGCCGATGTTCTGCACCCTTGCATGACACGGCACGTGATACGAGACCTTGCCAAGCGGCGTATTGAAGTCGGTCTTCAACAGGCCGTCGCGGTGCCGCGACACGAAGTACTCAAACGGGTCCCAGAACGCTTCACTGACCGCGCGCACGTCGGGATCGTCGGGGAACATCAGCGGCAGTTCATGTTTGTACATCATCACGCAACTCGGAATCGCGCCCATGATCGCGTAACCGTTACGCGCGTATTTCGCGAGCACCGGCAGATTTTTCTCCTTCTTCTGCGCGACTCCTTCAAGGTTGCCTTGTTCGAGCAATGGCATGCCGCAGCAAGCTTCGCTAGTCACCAGTTCGTACGGGATGCCGTTGTGCGCGAGCACGGCGAGCAGATCGTGACCAATGCCTGGTTCGTTGAAGTTAACATAGCAGGTCGAATAAATCGCGACTTTGCCGGGTGTGCGTTCGCCGTCGCGTATCGGAGTCTGCGGCGACGGTTTCGCTGCGCTGCGAAATTTTCGCGGCGCGAACGACGGCAACCACGCGTCCTTGTCGACGCCAAGCGTCTTTTCCATCAGGCCGCGTGCGGCGACCGTATGATTCACCGCGTTGACGGTTTGCGTGACGACCGGAATACCGGCGAGATGGCCCAGCCCATCCGTGTTCGACAGAAACCGGTCGCGCAGCTTCGCCTCACCGCGCTTGTAGCTCGCGGCCTTGGCGCGCAGCATCAGATGCGGAAAGTCGACATTCCACGGATGTGGCGGCACATAGGGGCATTTCGTCATGTAGCAGAGGTCGCACAGATAGCATTGGTCGACTACCTTGCCGAAATGCGCTTTATCCACGTCGTGCGCCTCGCCGGTGTCGGTTTCGTCGACGAGATCAAACAGGGTCGGGAATGCACCGCACAGCGACACGCATCGGCGGCAGCCCGCGCAAATATCGAAGACGCGCGCCAGTTCTTTTTCGATCGCGCTCTCGTCGTAGAAGCTATCGGACCGCCAGTCGAGCGCGTGCCGGGTGGGCGCTTCGAGACTGCCTTCCTTGTGGGGCATGACGTCAGTCTCCTTTGCATCGTTCTTGTGTATGCGGCGCGCCGGTCTACGGGCAAAATTGCACGCAAAGCCGCGCGGGAACCTGCGGAACTCCACCGCAGGTTCTCGCGCGATGTTCGCGGCACGCCGTCGCGAGACGGCATCGAGTGGCAGCGCCGGCCTTCGCGTCGTCAATCCACCAGCGATTCAAGCGCCTTCGAATAGCGGTTCGCGTGGCTGCGCTCAGCCTTGGCTAGTGTTTCGAACCAGTTGGCGATTTCGTCAAAGCCCTCGTCACGCGCCGTTTTCGCCATGCCCGGATACATGTCCGTATATTCGTGCGTTTCGCCTGCGATCGCGGCTTCCAGATTCAGGCGCGACGGACCAAAGGGCAGACCCGTGGCAGGGTCGCCCGACGCCTCCAGATACTCGAGGTGACCATGCGCATGCCCCGTCTCTCCCTCGGCAGTCGAGCGGAACAGGGCGGCCACGTCATTCTGGCCTTCGACGTCGGCTTTGGCTGCGAAATACAGGTAACGCCGATTGGCTTGCGATTCGCCGGCGAATGCGGCCTTCAGATTTTCTTCTGTTCGGGATCCCTTCAGTTGCGTCATCTGAGCCTCCATGCATGTCTTGTATTGTGGGGAACGCGCGTTGGGGACGAGCACAGTCGCGAACGACTCCGGCCGGACGCGCGCGCCTGAGCCGTGCCTTTAATCTAGAAGTTAGCTGATGCGTTCCCAATTGTGTTTTTTAATCCCGCTGATAGTCGTTTGGCTTGCATAACGCCTCGCCCGACATAGACTGTCTTAGGCGCACGGGCTCTTTGCAATGGAACGGAAATGCGGCTGACCATTCTTATCAACGGTTCGGATCCGACCGTCAATCACGACTATGCGGTGTTGTGGCTCGACACTGAGCAAGGTTGCTGGTCCAGAGAAGCACACGAAGGCGTTTTTCTGCCCCCTTGGGGAGAATTGCACGATCAGGACGGGGTCACGACGTTGTGTGCGCCGAGTGCCGCCGCGCCCCTTTGTACATTGCAGGGATTGCACATTGATCGCAGGCAACGTGTCAGTTCGTCGCAAGGTTGTGCAGCCTGGGAGTCGGAAAGCACGCACTCGCCGATGAACGGATTCTGGCGCCTGCAAGCGGTCGATCGCCAGCCGGTAAAAGCGGAACACGGTATCTTTGGACGTTGACGAGCGCTCCGGGCCGATCGTCCTGCCAGCGCCACGCTCCCGACGGTTGCCAGGCCTGGTGCGCTTCGCGCACTAGTGGCTTGCGCCGTCGTACAGGGTCGGTGTCAACGCTGTGGGATCCACGTTGTCCAGACATCGCGCATTGACCGCCACCATCGGCGTGCCATCTGGCATCGCACCATATGAAAAGGCCTCCACGCCGCACACGCGGCAGAACTGATGCCTGATCACGTGCTTGTTGAACAGATACGCCTGCGTCGCGCCTTCCTCCGCCTTCAGGTGAAAACGATCGACCTGCGCGAATGCGAGGATCAGGCCGCGCTTCCTGCAGATCGAGCAGTTGCACGAGATGGTCTGGTCCAGATCGAGATCCACGGTGAAGCGCAACGCGCCGCAATGGCAGCCGCCCGCATAATTTTGTAGTGCCATTTTCTTCTCCCTCGTTTGCGTAAGCGGGCGCTCGGGTGTTCATGCCCCTAGGCTCGCTGAATCATCAAGCAGCGTTGCCGCGTGCCCGCAACGAATTGCTGCGGCGCAATCATGCTCTCCCAACGCCTCATGCGACGCTATACTTGCGCACCCTGCCGTTCCTGCCAATCCTCTTTACTTCCCGCCCCGTCCGCAACCGATTTATGAAGAAGTGGTTTCTCTGCCTACTGACCGCTGTGGCAACACACGTGGCGGCTGCGTCGTCCTGCACCGAATTCACCCCCGGTGGCCAATGGCCCGTGTTGACCAACACGAAAATGGCGCCGAAGACGCGGATGCTGTGTTATGCGGATTTCGCGGTCCTGCATTCCGGCACAACGCACGGCCCGCTGTGGTCCGCCGAGCATCTGACGCGCGAGCATATCGAAGCCGCCAAAGACATGACGCGCACGAACCGGTTCTTCGAAGAGTCGCGGCTGCCGGCGGGCGAAGGCGCCACGCTTGCGGACTACAAGCGCAGCGGCTTTGACCGCGGCCATATGAGCCCCGCCGGCAACCGCTGGAATGAAGGGGCAATGGCGGAGTCGTTCTCGCTCGCAAACATCATTCCGCAGAATCGCGAGAACAACGAGCGCTTGTGGGCCCGTATCGAAAGCGCGGTGCGCAAGCTCGCGCTGAAATACGACGACACCTATGTCATCACCGGTCCGATGTTCGTCGGCCAGCAGTTGCAGACCATAGGGCCGACCCACGTGTTCGTTCCAACCCGGTTGTTCAAGGTGGTTTATGTCCCGTCAAAGCGGCTCGCATTCGCTGTCGTCGTGGACAATGTCGCGACGAACCGCTACAACATCGAAACAGTGCATGAACTCGAATCGGCCAGCGGCATCCGTTTTCCGGGCATTCCGGAAAGCGTAAAAGACGAGCGGCCGGGAGGGCTGAAAGGTGTTTAACGCATATTCGAACGACTCGGACGTGCTCAACATTCAGGGCGATGCGCTAACCGTGACAAACGGTGCGACGCGCGTGGTCATCAACGGCACGCTTGAACTGCCGAAGGACAAACGTGGCCTGAATGCGGCGTTGGCACTCAAGCAGGCGGTAGACAATGTCGTGGCCGCATTGCAGGCGCAAGCGGATCTGCCCGAGCGGATCCGGGATGAACCTGACGCCAGGCCGGGAGTTGTCGACAATCCGTTCTAACGGAGCGCCTCCTGAGCCGCAATGCGCATTAACGGGGAGACACAACATGAAAACGCTGACCGAACAGCTTGCGGGCTATGCGGCCTACCATCGTGACCGGCGCAACGTCACGACGCATTTCGTGGGTATCCCGATGATCGTGCTCGCGTTGAGCGTGCTCCTCGGTCGCCCCGCGTCGACGCTCGGCACGCTGCCGTTCCACGTGTCGCCGGCGTGGGTGTTGTTCATCGGCAGCACGATTTACTACATCGTGCTCGACACCGCACTGGGCATCATGATGGCGCTGGTGTCCGTGTTATGCATTGCGCTGGGTCAATGGTTTGCCGCGCAATCCACACTCGTCTGGCTCGCAACGGGCGTAGGCCTGTTCGTCATCGGCTGGATCGTCCAGTTCTTCGGGCATGCGGCTTTCGAACATCGGAAGCCGGCCTTCGTCGACGACCTGGTCGGCCTGATGATCGGGCCATTATTTCTGTTAACCGAAACGCTGCTCAGCGCGGGCTGGCGACCGGAGCTACGTCAGTCGATCGAGCGGCAGCTTGAAACGGCGCGTCCCCAGACACAGAGCCGCATCGACCACACCTAACCCTGTACTGCCCGCACGCGGGTCTTGCGGCGTAGCAACTGCGACCCGGTCTGCTGCGCTGCCAACGAGTACCCGTCATCATGTTATGCAACGAGCATGCACATTCATGACCGGGGCAAGGTATTTGCGCGTTTAATTTGGACTGCTTCCAACCAGGAGGCGACCGCATGAATAGATCTCGCAACGGTTCTATTCGATTTTCTGACAATGATCAATTAATTAGATATGCAAACCAATCTGAACACCACAAATGGAAATTCCGCACAATTTAATGACGTTGAAGATGATGATCGCGACCACCCATCGGGGAACCCAGCGGCACAAGGACGCACAAAGCGACCATCCGGGCAATCAGGTGGTGACCACAAGCCGACCGGCGTGGGTACTGCCCTCGTAAAAGCCTACCGCCCACCAACGGCACATCGACTCAACATTCGTGCTGCTGCATTGGAAGCTCATTCAGCAGGCCCTTCGGGTACAAAGACGGATAGCCAGACCGCCTGGAATAAGTCCCCCAGCGAGACGCAAAAGGCACTTGCTGAAGCCGCACAGGCCGCCAAGGACAAAATAGACACGGACGTAGCAAAGGTGTGGCAAGAACAGGTAGAAGATATCAGAGCGTGGCGCGGAAAAAACAATGGAATTACCGGTGCGGAAGATATAGATCGACAGCTTTTCAAGGATTCTGAGGCCTACATGCTCCTCGCGCAGAATGCGCAGTCGAGAAAGGACAGCATCGACAGCCAGGTCAAAGCGTTCCAGTCCAATCTGGACTCAAATGCAGTAGCCGTCGGTAAAAGCGGTGACAGCCCAGACAAGACTGGCGCACTGATGAAGGAGCGCCAAACGAACCTTGAAAGCGCCATTGCCGACATCGATGATCAAGCTAATCAGTTCTCGGCGCTCTCGGACAAAACGGTCAATAACATGCGCGTCGGCACCGACAAGCAGAAGGAACGCGAGTTTGTTTCCGAGAGGCGCGGCGCTTCAACCTCGGCAGCGCAGGCGGATATCGACGAGAATGCGCAGCAAATCGAACGATCTTCCTCGAATGTCTCTGCGGCGGAACACGCGGCGCAAACCAATGAGATGCCGAGGATCAACAATCATCGCGAAAGAGAGCTTGCGTATTGCAAAGAATTAGCCGAAACCGCAAGGAGTCTGAATGGTCAATTGCAAAATCTGGTGGAAAACGAAACAACATTCAAATTGCCAGGCAATAAAGCCTGGAATATTCCCGGCGAGGCGCAATCACTCACTGCGGCAAACGTCGTGGGCCTTGGACTGTCGGTCAAGAACTTTGCCAAGGAGGTCTCCGACTACCGAGAAAAATGTCGCCAAGGCTCCTTGACGAGCGACGATAGATTCAAAATGGCGCAGTCATCGCTAAAATTAATTGGTACGCTGATGCCCTATGTTCCAGTAATAGGCCCCGTGCTAACGCCATTCCTGAGCGTTACCAACATGACGCTCGATTTGGTCGGCGAAAACAAGCATACGCCAGTGGAAAATGTGTATAGCCAAATGAAATCACAAACGAGCCATTCGCTGTTCAGTCAAAAATACTCATCGATCGAACCGCCCAAGTGGTAAGTCGCGAGCCCCCCCGTACTGCGGTCGCAAGGGCGGCCCGGCATAACCTGGCAACACCCAGGACACGCCTACCCTTAGTCTAATCATCCCGGGCGGTCCTTGTAATGACAGAACGGGAGACAGACACAACCGGTACAGCCGCGATGATTACGCCATATATCCCCGTGGTTACGCCGTATCTGTTGCTAGCGAGCATGATGATGAATACGGCTGCGGAGTCACTCAACAACCCCCGTGGAAAAGGTCGCGGCGCAATTGCGATCGCAATCGGCTCGCCCGCTTGCCAACCTGGGCGGCTACGATCCGATCGTACGGCCCACGCCGCAAACATGAACGCATTTGAGACCTTCTAACGCATCTGCAGCCGGATCAGCCGCGCGCCGTGCAAAGCGGTCAGCGCAACCGCTAGCCAGATTGGCACGTACGTCGCGAACTGGGTCGCGCTCAGGTGCTCACCCAGCAAAGTCACCGACACCAGCACAAGCAGCACCGGCTCGACGTACCCAAGAATGCCGAATAGCGCCATCGGCAACAGGCGGCTTGCCTTCAGATACGATCCAAGCGCAACGGTGCTGAGCAAGCCGAGACCCGGCAGCCATAGTATCCACATGTCGATACGGCCGGCCAGCAATGTCAACGAACCGCCGGTCGCCGCCATCACTGCCGCGACCGGGAATAGCAGCGTCATCTCAACTGCGAAAGCGGTCAGCGAATCAGCATTGATCTTGCGACGCAAGACAAAGTACGGTGGATAGCCGAGGGCGACAAGCAGGGTCGGCCATGAAAATGCGCCGGTCACCCACAACTCGTGTGCCACGCCGATCGCCGCGCAACCGACCGCCGCCCATTGCAGTGGATCGAGCCGCTCGCGATAGTAGAAGCGTCCGGTCAGCACCATCGTGAGCGGCAATAGAAAATAGCCGAGCGACACTTCGAGCATGCGCCCGTGCAGCGGAGCCCACAAGAACACCCAAAGCTGCATGCCAAGCAATGCCGCGCTAACGATCAGAGCAAGCGCCGTCCAACGCTCGGTCACCGCACGCGTCGCGAGCGTGCCCAATTCGGGCAGACGCGAGCGCAACGCGATCAGCGTCAGCGCCCCGGGCGCGGTCCACAACACACGCCACGCAAAAATATCGAGCCCACTCAAAGGCGCCAGCAATTTCGCGTAGACAGACAGCAACGCGAAGAGCGCGGATGCGCCAACCGAAAATGCGATGCCACGCCCGGGCTGATATGCACTCATCGAATGGAAGTCCGTTCAGGAACGGGACATGCGATGCGGCTGCACGCGCGTCGGCGACGTGCAACGCGTTGTACCGCAGCCATATAGTTGTTCATGCAAGCGATTGTTTCGACTGAGCGGATAATCATCGACAGAGGTGTCAGGCGACGGTGCGCATCGTCGGACCAAAGCCGGCATTCTAGACTTTCCTGTGTATCCGATGGGTGGCGATTAACATACGAAGGGGTGCGTGCACGATTTCGCGCATTGGAGTAGAAAGTAACCTTCACGCCTTCATGGTTCACTCACGTCGGGACGGATGCCATAACCGGCAAGCGCGATTCTTGCTTGGCGGTGTCTTCGGCGCCGCCGATGCCGAACGCAACGTCCCTTTAATTGCACGTGCAAGCCCGCAGTTGTACCCGCCTTTCGTGTGCGACGTTCACAGAACAGTTCGCGCGCGCAACCCCGAATGACCGGCAGCATCGCAGACCGCCGCCGGCATGCACAACATGGAGCGAACATGACCCAGCCAGCCCTATCGCACGACGTCTCCCCCGAATTCGCCTCTGCCGTGCGAGCCGGTCTGACGCATGCGCCACAAAAAGAGCTGCCGTCGATGTATCTGTACGACGAAGTAGGTTCCGCACTCTTTGAAGTGATTACCGCACTGCCTGAATACGGCGTCACGCGCGCCGAAGAGCGTCTGCTGACGCAGCATGCGGCCGATATCGTCGCGCACGTGCCACACAATGCGATCGTCGCGGAGCTCGGCAGCGGCAGCGGCCGCAAGACCCGGCGCATTCTGGAAGCTTTATGCAAGAAACGCCCGACGACGTCGACCACCTATTCGCCGATTGAAATTTCGCGCACCGCTTTGCAATTATGTCGTCGTGAACTCGGCGATCTCGAGCGCCTTTCGATCGTGGGCTACGAGCGCGACTATCTCGCCGGGCTTGCGGAAGTCAGCAAGCGTCGTTCGCGCGACGAACCGCTGCTCGTGCTGTTTCTCGGCAGCACGATCGGCAACTTCGGCCGGCTTGCGGCCACGCGCTTTCTGCGTGACATCCGCGGCATGCTGCTGCCCGGCGATGCGCTGCTGCTCGGCACCGACCTCGACAAGCCCGTGCCCGTGCTGATCTCTGCCTATGACGACCCCATTGGCGTCACCGCGGCCTTCAATCTGAATCTGCTCGCGCGTGTCAATCGCGAACTGGGCGGCACGTTCGATCTCGAGGCGTTCGAGCATGTCGCGCGTTTCAATCCGGATGCACGCAGCGTCGAGATGCATCTGCGTGCGAAGCGCCGCGTCACGGCGCAGGTTCGCGCGGCGCAATTGAATGTGACACTCGAAGCCGGCGAAACGATCTGGACCGAGAGCAGCCACAAGTACCGCGTCAACGAGATCGATGCGATCGCCGACGACGCGGGTTTCGCATGCCGTCAGCAGTGGGTCGAGCAGGATTGGGGGTTTGCGGAAAGCCTGCTGGTCGCGCGCTAGGGCCAAAGTGTCGTTGCCGGCCGGTCCAGGCGCACCACGCGACGACACCCGCATTCGCAGCGGGATCAGTGCTGCTCGAAACGCTCGTAGCGCTTGTCGGTGACGCGTTCCTCGCCGGTCACTTCGGTGACGCGCGCCGCCGGCGGGCCATGCCGAAGCCACATGAGCATCCGGTCGACCTGGTTCGCCGGTCCTTGCAGCACGGCTTCAACCGAGCCGTCGTCAACGTTCGCCACCCAGCCCTTGATACCGAGCGCGTGCGCCTCGCGCACCGTCGCCAGGCGAAAGCCCACTCCCTGCACCACGCCTCTGACGCGCACGTAGTACGTTTCGATTCGCGAATCGAGATCCGTGCCGGTCATGCTCTCATCTCCCATGTGTCCTTAAGCCATCCGTCAAGCAGTCCTTTAAGCGGGCATTCTAGTCGCGTCGCAGGCCGAATGCCCGCACGCGAACACCGATTCATCGCGACGGGATTTCGGCAAACGCCACGTGTCATCTCTGCCCACGTACAATCCGACAACTGTCAAGCGGGGAAGCACACAGGAATGGCTGATCAGAATCGCGATCTCATACTCGTCACGGGCGCGTCGGGTTTCGTCGGCTCGGCGGTGGCGCGCATCGCGCAACAGAAAGGTTTCGCCGTGCGCGTGCTGGTGCGCGCGACCAGTCCGCGCCGCAATATCGAGGCACTCGACGCGGAAGTCGCCGTCGGCGATATGCGCGACGAAGCGTCGATGCGCGCTGCGTTGCGCGGCGCGCGCTACCTGATGCATGTCGCGGCGGACTACCGCCTGTGGGCGCCCGATCCGTCCGAGATTGAGCGCGCCAACCTCGAAGGCACCGAAGCGACCATGCGCGCCGCGCTAAAGGAAGGCGTCGAGCGCATCGTTTATACGAGCAGCGTCGCGACGCTGAAGGTAACCGGCTCCGGGCAGGCGGTCGACGAAACCGCGCCGATGACGCCCCAGCAGGCGGTCGGCGTTTACAAGCGCAGCAAGGTGCTCGCCGAGCGCGCGGTCGAGCGGATGATCGCGAACGACGGCTTGCCGGCGGTGATCGTCAATCCGTCGACGCCGATCGGCCCGCGCGACGTGAAGCCGACGCCGACCGGGCGCATCATCGTCGAAGCGGCGACCGGCAAGATACCGGCGTTCGTCGATACGGGCCTGAACCTCGTGCACGTCGACGACGTCGCCGCCGGGCATTTTCTCGCACTCGAGCGCGGCAAGATCGGTGAGCGCTACATTCTCGGCGGCGAGAATCTGCCGCTACAGACGATGCTCGCGGACATCGCGGCGCTGTCGAACCGCAAGCCGCCGACGATCCGTCTGCCGCGCTGGCCTCTCTACCCGCTCGCGGTCGGCGCGGAAGCCGTTGCAAAGTTCACGAAACGGGAACCCTTCGTTACCGTCGACGCGCTGAAGATGTCGAAGAACAAAATGTACTTTACGTCGGCGAAAGCGCAGCGCGAACTTGGCTACCATGCGCGACCGTATCGTGAAGGACTGAAGGATGCGCTCGACTGGTTCCGCGACGCGGGGTATCTGAGGAAGTGACGCGCCTGCGAGAGCCGGGCATTTCAATGCGCTGCGCGCGATGCGGTCCGTACGGCAGCACGACGAGCCGTGTGCGCGCTGCATTTTGTTACAACGTCGGCAGCCGCGGCCGCGATCAAAAAGGCTATCCGAAAGGTAAAATCGCGGGTCTTCTCAGAGAACCGTCGCATGAACCTTCAGGAACAGATCGGCGCGATTGAGGCGAGCGTCGATGATCTCATTCACGCCGCCGCGGCATCAGTCGGCGCGTCATCCGCACCCGTGGCCGCACACGCTGAACCGGTCACAAACGGCGGCGACGACGCCCCGCGCACCACGGCACAGCATGACGCGCAACCGGCTGACAAACCGACGCTGCACATCGAACGGCCGAACCAGAACGAAATCGCGATGACGATCGGCGGTCAGAGGGTGCTGTTGCATCCGCTGCAGGTCGGCCAGCTGATCGAGGAATTGTCGAATGCGCGCGCGTCGATGCAGCCCGAAGCGCCGGCGAATCTGCCCGCGGGCTGGCGTTTCGTATCGACGAAGAATCCGGCGATGGCCGTGCAGAAACAGTCGAATGGCGACCGGCTGCTGGTGATGCGTCACACCGGCCATGGCTGGGTGCCGTTCACGTTTTCGCCGGATATGGTCATTCAAATGTACATGATGCTGACCCAGGCGTAACCAACCACGCGGCGTCGGCCGCGACATCAGCGCAGCAGCGGCAACAGCACGCCCGGCAGAGGCATCGCTTGCGACGACATCGGTTCGGCGGTGTTTTCGGTCGGGTCGGACGCCGGCCCACGCCACGCGATTGGACGAACGCAGAAGGCAGTCCATCGCGCGTCGCACGCGTCCGCCTGTACGCCTTGCCATGGCCCCGCGGAACGTTCCTGCGGTTCCACAACCGGCGCGAAGGCCTTGGCCCGAAGACCGACCCTATCCGCGTAAGCCTTCGATCCGCCATAGCTCTTCAGCGCGGCGTTCAGATCGCCCCCCGCTGACTTCAGATAGCCGTACAGGATCGCCGACCCCACTTCGATGTTCGTGTCGGGTTCCGTCAGATCTTTAACGTCTTTTAGCAGCGGCCGATGCGCACTCGGCACGACCTGCATCAGACCGGTCGCGCCGTTACGGCCTTTGGCCTTTTCCTCGAAGCGTGATTCGATCGAAATGATCGCGAGCAGCAGCGCGGGCGGCAGCGCGTATTTTTCCGACGCCACGCGGACCGCGTTCGATATCTGCACGGCCTTCTCTTTCGCCACGCCGAACTTCTGCGCGAGATAGTCCGAGACATGGTCGCTGCTCGCGTGAGCGCTGCCCGACGGGAGGCTGCTCGAAGCGGCGCTGCCCGCCGATGCGCCGTCGCTCTGCGTCGGCATGTCGCCGCTTTGCTGCGCCCATCCAATTTGCATCGAACCAAGCCACAACGCGACCAGACAGAGCAAGCGGCGCAGTGTGGTCGATGTGATCATTGGGCGTGTCCTATCGTTCCTGCACCGGCGCCTGGACGCGGGCCTTCCACTGCCCGCCCTTGCCACGCCAGTACCGCACAGCCGAGCCGATCGTCGCGCTCACGTAAAACAGTGCGACAAGCGGCAAGAACGGCGCCCATAGCGGCGAACGGCCGTAGTAGCGCAGCATCGGCGCATACGCACAGCACATGGCGCCCCACGCGATCCACGCCGGCCAGCCAAGCGGACCGAGCGTCAGCGCGACGACCGGCGGCACCATATAGATGATCACCATGCCGGCCACCGTACCGAGCAGCAGCCACGCCGAATAATGCAGCTGCGTGAAAGCGGTTCGCGCGATCATGTTCCAGATTTCTTGCCAGTCGTTATAGGGCCGCAACGACAGACTGCGCGCCGCGACGTCCAGCCGGATCGGATGACGGCCTTCGCCGCGATGCTTGATGCGCGCGGCGAGGCTGCAGTCGTCGATCAGCGCGTCGCGGATCGACTCGATGCCACCCGCCTCCTCGAGCGCGCTACGGCGTACGAGCATGCAACCGCCCGCCGCGGCCGCAGTGCGATTGCGCGGATTATTGACCCACGAAAACGGGTAGAGCTTGGCGAAAAAGAACACGAATGCCGGGATCAGCGCCTTTTCCCAGAATGAATCGCAGCGCAAACGGACCATCAGCGACACCAGGTCCCGCTTTTCCGCATCGGCGCGCGCGACGAGCTGAGCGAGCGCATCGGCCGGGTGGCCGATATCCGCGTCGGTCAGCAACAGGTAGTCGGATGGCAAGCCCAGCGATCGCACCGCCTCGATGCCCTGCGATTGCGCCCACACCTTGCCTGACCAGCCCGCCGGTAGCGGTTTGGCCAGCGCCACGGTCAATCGGTCCGGGCATTGAAGCTGGAGCGCGGCAGCCCGTGCGGCGTCTGCGGTGCCATCGGTGCTGTGGTCGTCGACCACTACGACGTGAAACGCGCCCGCATAGTCCTGCTTGAGCAGCGATGCAAGCGCTGCGCCGATCACGTCGGCTTCATTGCGCGCCGGCACGACCGCCACGACCGCCGGCCATGTGTCGCGTTCGTTCGTCGCGAGCGGCGCGGCAGGACGCGCGCGCCAGAACCCGCCGCGCGCAAACAGCAGCACGCACCAGATCAGAAGTGACAGACAGCTGAGGATGAACAGCACTGCCGCGCTCATAACGCGACCTCTTCGCTGTGTGACAATCTGGCCGACTCCATGGCCGACAGTGTGGCCGATCGCAGGGCTGAAACCTTGGCCGAAACCCGCAGCCCGACGGCCGCTTGATACGCGGCCGCCCAGTGCGGCGCGTTTGCAACAGCACAATAATCGTAATGGTGGACTTCCATCCAGCGAGCCTCTAGATTCCACATTCAGCAAGCGGCAGTCATCAGTGGCACTTGCCGCGCGGGCCCCTAGTTTAAAGGTTGCGTGCCGCCTGCGCATCGAGTCATTTTTGCCGTGTCACGTCGCCGCCGGAAAGGACCGGGAGGCAAACGGGCCGCGTTAGCGTTAGAATGCGCGTTTTGGTCTTCAACCATGGCTTTTTGTCGGTTTTAAGACGTCAACTAATAATGGACGCGGCGATCGAGTCGTTTTTACCGATTTCGTCGTAAAAGACCCCGCGTCGGTCGGAGTTCGCCAGCTTATGCGAGTCATCCTTGCTCAACCCCGCGGCTTTTGTGCGGGCGTTGTACGCGCGATCGAAATTGTCGACCGCGCGCTGCAGCAACACGGCGCACCCGTGTACGTGCGCCATGAAATCGTCCACAACAGGCATGTGGTCGATAATCTGCGCAGAAAGGGCGCTCGCTTCGTCGAAGAACTCGACGAGGTGCCCGAGGGCGCGGTCGCCATTTTCAGCGCGCATGGCGTCGCGCAAAGCGTCGAACGGGCCGCGGAACAGCGCGGCCTCGACGTGCTCGACGCAACCTGCCCGCTCGTCACAAAAGTGCACGTGCAGGGCCGCCAGTACGTCGCCGCCGGCCGCACGCTGATTCTGATCGGCCATGCCGGACATCCGGAAGTAGAGGGCACGATCGGTCAGATTCCGGGCAAGGTGTTACTCGTTCAAAGTGAGGCGGAAGTCGCGAAACTCGATCTGCCCACCGGCACGCCTCTGGCCTACGTGACGCAGACTACGCTGTCGGTCGACGACACCCGTGGCATTATCGATGCGCTGCTGAACCGCTTCAGCGACATCGTCGGCCCGGACACACGCGATATCTGCTACGCGACACAAAACCGCCAGGCGGCGGTCCGTGAGTTGAGCACCCAGGTCGACGTGTTACTGGTCGTCGGTGCGACAAACAGTTCGAACTCGAACCGGTTGCGCGAAATCGGCAGCGAAAGCGGCGTGCCGAGCTACCTCGTCGCCGACGGTTCGGAAGTGAAGTCCGATTGGTTCGCGCATACGCAAACGGTCGGCATCACCGCCGGCGCGTCGGCGCCGGAAGAAATGGTCGAAAACGTGATTGATGCGCTACGCGCGTTGGGCCCCGTCGATGTGACAACAATGGCGGGCCGTGAAGAGAAAGTTGAATTCAAGTTGCCGTCGAAGCTGACGCAACCACTCGCTGCACGCGAAGTTTAAGGAGAACGTCTTGTCTATTCCGCTGCTACAGAAAGTTCGGGTTGGCGCTTACATCATGCGCCAACACCTGTCGGGGAATAAGCGCTATCCGCTTGCCCTGATGCTCGAACCGCTCTTTCGGTGCAACCTCGCCTGCAATGGCTGCGGCAAGATCGACTACCCGGATCCGATCCTGAATCAGCGGCTGTCGCTGGCCGAATGCCTCGAAGCAGTCGACGAGTGCGGTGCTCCCGTCGTGTCGATCGCGGGCGGCGAACCGCTGCTGCACAAGGAAATGCCGCAAATCGTCAAGGGCATCATGGCGCGCAAGAAGTTCGTGTATCTCTGCACGAACGCGCTGCTGATGGAAAAGAAAATGGACGATTACGAGCCGAATCCGTATTTCGTCTGGTCGGTGCACCTGGACGGCGACAAGGATATGCACGACCACTCGGTTTCGCAGGAAGGCGTGTACGAGAAGGCCGTCGCCGCAATCCGCGAAGCGAAGCGCCGCGGGTTTCGCGTCAACATCAATTGCACGCTGTTCAACGACGCCGTGCCGGAGCGTGTCGCCGCGTTCTTTGACACGTTGAAGCCGATGGGTGTCGATGGTATTACCGTTTCGCCGGGTTACGCGTATGAGCGCGCACCGGATCAACAGCACTTCCTCAACCGCGAAAAGACCAAGCACCTGTTCCGCGAAATCTTCAAACGCGGCAACAACGGCAAGAACTGGTCGTTCAGCCAGTCGGCCATGTTCCTCGACTTCCTCGCCGGCAATCAGACGTATAAATGCACGCCGTGGGGCAACCCGGCCCGCACGGTGTTTGGCTGGCAGCGCCCGTGCTACCTGGTCGGTGAAGGGTACGCGAAGACCTTCAAGGAACTGATGGAAACCACCGACTGGGATCAGTACGGCACCGGCAACTACGAGAAGTGCGCGGACTGCATGGTTCATAGCGGCTTCGAGGCAACCGCCGTGATGGATACCGTCACGCATCCGTTGAAGGCGCTAAAGGTCAGCATGAACGGCCCGAGCACCACGGGCGCGTTCGCGAAGGATATCCCGCTCGACAAGCAGCGTCCGGCCGAGTACGTGTTCTCACGCCACGTCGAGATCAAGCTGGAAGAAATCAAGCGCACGGGCAAAGGCAAGAAGGTCGAGACAGCTGACGCGGTCAATTGATCGCGTGGCGGTTTGCGGCGGATTGATTTGATTGCCGTCGCACTGCCGCTGTTTTCGATCCATGTAGCAAATGAAAAGAGCGCAACGGTGTAAGCCGTTGCGCTCTTTGTATTTTGCGGCCCGACTTCGTTGGCTTGCCGCTTGCGCTGTCAAGACGTCGCTTCGATTCAGCTCAGCAGCACTTCCCCGCCCCCGCTCCGTACCGCGCATTCTGACGTTCGCGGAAAAACTGGTCGTAGGTCATCACCGGACGGTCGGGATGCGTTGCGCGCATATGCGCGACATACGTGTCGTAGTCCGGCAAGCCCACCATCAGGCGCAGCGTCTCGCCCAGATAACGGCCTGCGGTCTTCGTGCCGTCGCGCAGATTCGAGAACATCGCGCCCGCCCCGCTCAGTTCGCACCGCCCGCGCGGGGCGTCGCCGGCATCGTTTCGAACGGTGCTTCCCGGACCGTCGGCCGATCCGCGCGCCGCGCGCGCAGCACCGCGGACACACCGTACGTCGCAATGCTGACCACCACCAGCATGAAAAGCCCCGCGAGCGTCGCATCGACGTAGTCGTTAAACATCACGCGCTGCATCTGCGCGAGCGATTTCGCCGGCGCGACGATCCTGCCCTCGTCCACCGCGGCGCGCAACTTCGCCGCATGCGCGAGAAAGCCGATCTTCGGATCCGCGTCGAAGATCTTCTGCCAGCCCGCGGTCAAGGTGCACACCAGCAGCCAGACCGTCGGCACCAGCGTGACCCAGGCATAACGCTCGCGTTTCATCCTGAACAGCACGACCGTGCCGAGTACCAGCGCGATGCCGGCCAGCATCTGGTTCGAGATGCCGAACAGCGGCCACAGCGTATTGATACCGCCGAGCGGATCGACCACGCCCTGATACAGGAAGTATCCCCAGGCCGCCACGCACAGCGCGGTGGCAATCAGGCTGGCGGGCAGCGATTCGGTGCGTTTCAGCGCCGGGTGGAACGTGCCCAGCAGATCCTGCAGCATGAAGCGGCCCGCACGCGTGCCGGCATCGACCGCGGTCAGAATGAACAGCGCCTCGAACAGAATGGCGAAGTGATACCAGAACGCCATCATCGCCTGCCCGCCGATCACCTGGTGCAGGATGTGCGCCATGCCGACCGCGAGCGTCGGCGCGCCGCCAGCGCGCGCGACGATGGTCGTTTCGCCGACCGCCTTCGCGGTTGCGCCCAGCATGTCGGGCGTGAGCATGAAGCCCCATTGCGACACCGTCTGCGCGACCGCCTCGGGCGTCGTGCCCAGCACCGCAGCCGGCGCGTTCATCGCGAAGTAGATGCCCGGCTCGATGACCGACGCGGCCACCAGCGCCATGATCGCGACGAACGATTCCATCAGCATCGCGCCGTAGCCGATGAAGCGCGCGTTGCGCTCGTTGTCGAGCAGCTTCGGCGTCGTCCCCGATGCAATCAGCGAATGGAAACCCGATACCGCGCCGCACGCGATCGTAATGAACAGGAACGGGAACAGACCGCCCGACCAGACCGGTCCCGTGCCATCGACGAACTTCGTCAGCGCGGGCATCTTCAGTTCGGGCGCGACAATCAGGATGCCGATGGCCAGCCCGACGATCGTGCCGATCTTCAGAAACGTTGACAGATAATCGCGCGGGGCAAGCAGCAGCCAGACCGGCAAAACCGATGCGATGAAGCCGTAGCCGATCAGAATCCATGTCAGCTGTGTGCCGCTGAACGTGAACCACGCGGCAAGCGCCGGTGAGTCGTGAACCTGCTGGCCGCACACGATGGAGGCCATCAGCAGCACAAAACCGATGATCGATACCTCGCCAATCCGGCCGGGCCGGATGAAGCGCGTATAAACGCCCATGAACAGCGCGATTGGAATGGTTGCCGCAACCGTGAACGTGCCCCACGGGGAATTCGTCAACGCCTTCACGACGATCAGCGCGAGCACGGCGAGGATGATCACCATGATCAGGAATGCACCGAACAGCGCGATCACACCCGGCACGGCGCCCAGTTCCATCCGCACCAGATCGCCGAGCGAGCGGCCGTCGCGGCGCGCGGAGATAAACAGCACGATGAAATCCTGCACCGCACCCGCGAACACGACGCCGGCGAGAATCCACAGCATACCGGGTGCATAACCCATCTGCGCGGCGAGCACGGGACCGACGAGCGGCCCGGCGCCCGCGATCGCGGCGAAATGATGGCCGAACAGCACGTACCTGTTGGTGGGCACGTAGTCGAGGCCGTCGTTGTGCCGGACGGCGGGCGTGACGCGATTGACGTCGAGCTGCAACACCCGGTTTGCAATGAAGCGGCTGTAGAAGCGATAGGCGATCAGATACACGCAGACTGCGGCGATCACGACCCACAGGGCGCTGACGCGCTCGCCGTGCGCCAGTGCAATGGTGCCGAACGCGAACGCGCCGAGTAGCGCGACCGCGGTCCACACCAGGAACCCGGAAGCCCGATTCATGGAGTCTCCTATTTAGTTATACGAATTCAATTAGCGAAGGCGAAGAGCCGACGGACCATCGTATGTCCGCCATCCTCTGGGCGTGTAGTATTCGCTTTCGTCTTCAGCGTCACAAGCGCACAACTACGTATGCGCGCTACGTATTACTACGTATGCCATCTGGCAGACTTTTCAGCGATGAATCTCAAAGCGAAGATATTCCTGCTCGCGATCGTGCCGTTCGTGCTGGCGATCGGTGGCATTGGCATCGGCGTGCGCCACCAGGCCACGGCGCTCGCACAAACCGAGCACGCAACGATGCAGGCCGCGTATCTCGCGAGTAAGGAAATCGAATTGCGTCACTATGTCGATCTCGCGATGAGCGCGATCGCGCCGTTCTACGAAGCAACCGGTGCGAACGCAAGCGACGATGCGACATTGCGCCGCCGCGCGCTCGCCACATTGGAGAAGCTGGATTTTGGTCAGGATGGCTACTTTTTTGTCTACGACATGCACGGCCGCTCGCTGATGCATCCGCGTGAGCCCGAACTGGTCGGGCGCGATCTGTGGACGCTGCGCGATCCCGCCGGGTCGCTCACCATCCAGCAACTGATCGCCGCCGCGGCTCACGGCGGCGGCTATGTGCGATACGTCTGGCATCGTCCGTCGACGGGCAAGCTCGCGCCCAAGCTCGGCTACGTCGTGCCGTTGGAACGCTGGGGCTGGATGCTCGGCACGGGCATCTATCTGGACGACGTCGACACCACACTCGCACGCATCGACCAGCGCGCGTCGTCGAACATCGAGCACACGATGATGTGGATCGGCGGCATCGCGCTCGCGGGCCTCTGCGTGATTACGCTATGCGCGCTGGTTCTGAACGTCAGCGAGTATCGTAGTGCCGACGCAAAGCTCAGGCGCCTCGCACAACAGGTCGTCGCCTCGCAGGAAAGCGAACGCGCCCGGTTGTCACGCGAATTGCACGACGGCATCAGTCAGATGATGGTGTCGATCAAGCTGCTGCTCGAATCGGCGCTCACGCGCTTCGAACGCAGCGACGTGCGGGTGCCCGCGGCGGAGGCCGCGTTGTCTACGAGCCTTGCCCGGCTCGCGGACACGCTGCGCGAAGTGCGGCGCATCTCACACGCGCTGCGGCCGTCCATGCTGGACGACCTTGGCCTCGCTGCCGCACTCGAACAACTCACCCGCGAACTGGGCGCCGAGTCCGGGGTGACGATCGAATTCGCGCAACGCGGGGAAGCGCATTGCATGCCGCTGCCCGACGCGGTCAATACGGTCCTCTTCCGCATCGCGCAGGAGGCGTTGACGAATATCGTGCGGCACGCGCACGCATCGAAGGCCGTGCTCGCGCTCGCCATGTCGACGCAAACGGTCACGCTGACGGTCGAGGACGACGGCTGCGGCTTCGATGTCGAACGCGTCCAGGCCGACCCGTATGCTGGCGTCGGTTTGCGCAATATGCGCGAACGCCTGGAAGCGCTGGACGGCATGCTGTCATGCGTCTCTCAGCCGGGCCGCACGGTGATGAAAGCGACTGTGCCGGTCTCCGCGGCCAACCGCGCACCCATATCAGCCGCACGGATCGCGCAGGAGGACCGATCATGACCGACATATCGCCGAATCCGGCCCGGCTGATCCTTGTCGACGACCATCCCCTCGTGCGCGACGGCCTGCGCGCCCGGCTCGAAGCCGTGCCGGGCTTCACGGTGGTCGGCGAAGCGGGCAACGCCGACGAGGCCATCGCGCTGGCGTGCGGACATCGGCCCGATCTAGTGCTGATGGATGTCGGTATGAATGGCATGAACGGCATCACGCTCGCGGGTGTATTCCACGAGCGTTTTCCGGACATCCGGGTATTAATGCTGTCGATGCACGACAACATCGAGTACGTCACGCAAGCTATTCAGGCGGGCGCGAGCGGCTATGTGTTGAAAGACTCGCCCGCTACCGAGATCATCCGCGCGATCAGCGCTGTGCTAGGCGGGCAGACATTTTTTAGCGCAGCGCTTGGCGTGCGGATGATCCACGCATCGGCCGCGCCATCGCCGCTTGCCCGTCTTACGCCGCGCGAGCGGAACATTCTGGATGCGTTGGCCGAAGGTCTGTCGAGCAAGCAGATTGCGCAGCGCAATGGACTTTCCGTGCGGACGGTCGAAACGCACCGGCTCAACCTGAAGCGCAAGCTGGATATCGACGGTCAGGCGGAGCTGATCAAGTTCGCCGTCGAGCACCGCAGCAAAAAATAGCGGCGCGCTGTGTCGCAAAGCGCGCCGGGCGCGGACCACGCGGTTTCACGTGATGCAGCGCCCGGCCCGGCCTGGAAGAAAGAAGAAGTAGCGTGGCAGTGAAGCGAAGCGCGTCACGCCGCGTTACGTGCGTTGTGCTCGGTCAGGAACTTGATCAGACCGTCGATGCCGCCCTTCGACAGTTGCTCCTGAAACTGCGTCTGGTAGACCTGGATCAGCCACGCACCCAGCATGTTGATGTCGTAGATCTTCCAGCCGTTGGGGGTCTTTTCCAGCCGGTAGTCGATCTGATCGTCGCCGCCGTTGCTCAGCACATGGGAACTCACGACTGCATCGTTGCCGCCGGATCCGACGGTCGCAGGCAGAAACTGGAACTTCACGTCCTGGCCGCGCAATTGCGACAAAGATGATGCATACGTGCGCACCAGTAGCAACTGGAACTGCTCATATAACTGTTTCTGCTGGTCCGGCGTGGCCGTGCCCCATGCCTTGCCCACCGCGATGCGCGTCGTACGCTGGAAGTTCGTGGCGGGCACGAAGTGCGACTGGACCACTTCGGTGATCCTGTTCATGTCACCGCCGCGTGCCTGAGGGTCGGCCTTCATCGCCTCGACCGTGCCCTGCACCGCACTCTTGACGACGGCCTCAGGCGCGGTTTGTGCAATAGCCGCGGTGGACACGAAGGCAGCTGCGATAAAAACAGTCAGGTAACGTTTCATATGCGGATCGGTACGTTGGACAATAAACGCCTGCGATGAAGGCGGCGGGCGAAGGGCCAGTATAACGGCTTTGTCAAATGGCTTTGACACGGACGCCCGTCCTTCGATCCGCCTACAGCCGGGTTGCGTCGGTATACTTGTGCGCTCTTGCAGAAAACGCCATTCAATGACAGGGGCTCTGCGCCTACATGCTGAAGTCATCCATCGTTCGCCTAGCTATCTTCTCCGTGCGCCGTCCGTTGCAGGTGATCGGCGTATCGCTTGCGCTTGCCGTCGCGAGCGGCTTTTACGTCGCCCATCACTTCAAGATCAACACGGATGTGAGCAAGCTCGTCGAGAACGACGAGAAGTGGGCGGCGCTCGACAACGCGATCGATCAGGCGTTTCCTGATCGCGGCGGCACGATTCTCGTCGTCGTCGAGGCCGGTGCGCCGGAATTTGCCGGCGCCGCCGCGGACGAGCTCAGTGCCGCACTGCAAAAAGAAAAGAATGAGTTCGTCCGGGTCACCGAGCCGGCCGGTGGGCCGTTCTTTGAACGCAACGGCTTGCTGTTTCCTTCGTTGAGCGACGTCGAATCGACCACGTCGCAGCTTGTGAAGGCACGGCCGCTAATCAATTCGCTTGCGCACGATCCGAGCCTCACCGGACTTGCCGGCACGCTCAATACCAGCCTTCTGCTGCCGCTGCAGATCGGCCAGGTGAAGTTGGGCGACATGAGCCATCTGCTGTCGGAAAGCGCCAGCACACTCGACCGCGTACTGGCGCACCAGCCAGCCGTCATGTCATGGCGCGCACTGGTCGACAGGAGCGAAGCGAAACAGCCGGCGCGCGCCTTCGTCACGGTCGTGCCGGTGGTCAACTACGGCGCGTTGCAGGCCGGCGCGCACGCATCGAACCAGATCCGCAAGACCGCCGCCTCGCTGAACCTCGAGGGTAAATACGGCGCGCGCGTGCGCCTGACCGGCCAGCAGCCGCTCGCCGACGAGGAGTTCGCATCGGTGAGAGACGGTGCGGCCGTCAACGGCATTCTGACGCTGGCGGTCGTCCTGTTCATTTTGTGGCTCGCGTTGCGCTCGGGCCGCATGATCGCGGCGGTCCTGATCACGCTATTTGTCGGTCTTGCCATTACGGCCGCGCTCGGCCTGATGATGGTCGGCGCGCTGAACATGATTTCGGTCGCGTTCATGGTGCTGTTTGTGGGGCTGGGCGTCGACTTCGGCGTTCAGTACGGCGTGAAGTATCGCGAAGAACGCTATCGCGACAACCGGCTCTCGGCTGCGCTCGTGAATACCGCATACAGCATCGGCGTGCCGCTGACGCTCGCGGCCGTGGCCGTCGCGGAGAGCTTCTTTTCGTTTTTGCCGACTGCGTATCGCGGCGTATCGGAACTGGGAAAAATTGCAGGCGTCGGTATGTTCGTCGCGTATTTCACGAACATGACCTTGCTACCGGCACTGCTGAAAGTGTTCAACCCGCCCGGTGAAGCGGGGTCTCCCGGCTTTCGCTTCCTCGCGCCCGTCGACGACTTTCTCGACCGCAACCGCAAGCCCGTGCTGATCATCACGCTGGCCGTGATCATCGGCGCATTGCCGCTGCTGACGCATCTGCGTTTCGACTTCAACCCGCTGCATCTGAAGGATCCCCATACTGAATCGATGGCGACGCTACTGTCGCTAAACGACTCGCCCGAAGCCGGCGTGAACGACGTCCGCGCACTCGCACCGAACCTCGCCGCGGCGGACGCGATTGCCGCGCGCCTGTCGAAGCTGCCGGAAGTGGGCCGCACGACTACGCTTTCCACCTTTATTCCGCCCGATCAACCGCAAAAACTCACGCTGATCTCGGCCGCCGCCCAGCAACTGCTGCCGGCGCTCACGCAGACACCCGCGCCGCCGGCAACCGACGCCGTGCGCGTCGACGCGTTAAAGCGCACCGCGAACCAGCTTGCGCTCGCCGCGGGCGATCATCCGGGTCCCGGCGCGGCAGAGGCACAGCATCTATCGGCCACGCTGACCAAACTGGCCGCCGCCGACGCCGCCACCCGCGATCGTGCGGAAACAGCGATCTCCGAGCCATTGCGGATTGCGCTCAGGCAGCTCACGAACTTGCTGCAACCGTCACTGATCACCGAAGCGACGCTGCCCCATGACATCGTGCGCGATTGGATCGCGCCGAACGGCCAGGCACTCGTCGAGATTTCGCCGAAGGTACCGCCCGGCACCGATCCCGGCGACGACGTGATGCTGCGTCGCTTCGCGCAGGCGGTGAAAAACGCCGAACCGGCGACGATCGGTGGCCCGATTTCGATCCTGCATTCGGCGAACGTCATCATTCTGTCGTTCGTGCAGGCGGCTTGCTGGGCGCTCGTCGCGATCACCACGCTGCTATGGATCGCGTTGCGGCGGTTCAGCGATGTGCTGCGCACGCTGATTCCGCTGCTGGTCTCGGCCGTTGTCACGCTTGAGCTTTGCGTGGTGTTCCGCATGCCTCTTAATTTTGCGAATATCATCGCGCTACCGCTGATGCTCGGCGTCGGCGTCGCATTCAAGATCTACTTCGTGATGGCATGGCGCCGGGGCGAGACCGGCTTGCTGCAATCAAGCCTCACCCACGCGGTAATCTTCAGTGCGGCGACCACCGCGACCGCGTTCGGCAGCCTGTGGCTGTCGCACCACCCCGGCACGTCGAGCATGGGCAAGCTGCTCGCGCTGTCGCTCTTCTGCACGTTGATCGGCGCTGTGGTATTTCAACCGGTACTGATGGGCAAACCGCGGGTGCGCCGCGTAACGACGAAGAAAAAACAAAGGATTGATGCATGAAAATGCGAACCGCCGCATTGGCGATGCTTGCCACCGGTCTCATGAGCGGATGTGCAACGGGCCCAGACCGCAAGCCCGGGGACCCGCTTGAGCCGATGAATCGTGTGATCTTCAACGTCAACGACAAGGTCGACCAGGCCGTGGCCGTGCCGATTGCGAAGGGCTACCAGAAGGTCACACCACAGCCGATTCGTCAGGCGATCAGCAATTTCTTTTCGAATATCGGCGATCTGGGCAATCTGGCTAATAGTCTTTTGCAGTTGCATATCACCGAGGCAACCGAGACGCTGATGCGCTTCACGATGAATACGGTGTTCGGCATCGGCGGCCTGCTTGACTTTGCGACACCCGCCGGCCTGCCGAAGCACCGGCAGGATTTCGGCCTGACGCTCGGACGCTGGGGTGTGCCGTCGGGCCCGTATCTGGTACTACCCCTGTTCGGGCCGAGTTCGTTCCGCGACAGTATCGGCTTCGCGGTCGATTTCCGTTTCAATCCGATCCACTACCTGGATTGGGAGCCGCGCACGGCCCTATATGGCGTGCAATTTGTCAGCGTGCGTTCCGATCTGCTGGGCGCGACGAACCTGCTGGAACAGGCGGCACTCGACAAGTACTCGTTCGTGCGCGACGCGTACACGCAGCAGCGGCGCGCGCTGCTGCGCGGCGCGGGTGCGCCGGCGCAGGCGCTGCCTGACTACGGCGATTCCGACGAGTCCAGCGCCGCGCCAGCCACGCCCGCTTCGGCCGCCGCGCCGGCAGGCGTGCCGCTCTACACGCAGCCGGGTGCCGGCGGCGCGCCGGCGGGCGGCGGCAACGACGCCGGTTCGGCGTTGCCGAATTACAGCGATCCGGGCGAGGCAGCGCCGGCAACCGCGGCGCCGAAGTAGCGCAGCAAGCGTGGCATGCCCGCAGGTCCATGCGCCGCGGGCCGGCCGGCTTTCTCTTTTATAAACAAGGGTGCAATCAGAAAGAAGTCGCCAGCGCGGCTTATCGAGACTGAAACCGGAGCGCGCCAGCCTGCTCCAACGCGCGGCGCGCATCGACCAACGCGGCACGAGCCACCCGCGCGTCTGCGGCAAGCTGGATCAGAGGACGAATTTGCGACGGCTGCCTGATCAGTTCACGCAGGATCGGCACGATTGCGGTGCTGCCGTCGTCCCGCAAGCCAGCGGTCGCGGCAGGCGGCAGCGTGCGCCACGCCGGGTCGACCACCGCGCGACATACCGCAAACGGCAGGCCATGCGCATTCGCAATCGCGCCAGCCAGATGCGACTCCATATCGACCGCGAGCGCGCCGGTTAACCGATGGCACTCCGCCTTGTCGGCAGCGCCCGTCAGCGGCGCCGCGACGCCCACCAGCCGGCCACGGCGCAGCCTTGCCGCGAGCGGCGTCGACGCGAGCGCGGCGACAATCCGCTCGGACCAGCGGCTATCCGTGGATATATGCCCGAGCGGACCATCGACCGCATCCGCAACAATCAGCGCACCGGGCTCGAGATCGGGCGCCAGTCCGCCGGCGGTGCCAAAGCTGATGATGCCCGCGCAGCCGCGCGCAACCGCGGCGATCAGCGCACGCTCGAGCAGGTCGGCGCGCGCCGCGAAAACCGTGTCGACGCCATCGCCCCGCGCAATGCGCGCTTCAAATGCCATTCCGGTGACGGCAATAACGGGCAGCGCGGCGACAACGCCCGTCGCCGACGGCGAATTCGCGCTCACACCCCGACCTTGACGCGCGTTTCGCCGGCCCGCTTCATCTGCCGGTAGCGCGCGAGCGCCCACAGCGGGAAGAACTTGCGATAACCGTGGTATCGCAGATAGAAAACGCGCGGGAACCCAGTGGCCGTAAAGCGCGTTTCATCCCACAGCCCGTGCTCACGCTGCTCCCGCACCAGGTACTCGACGCCGTGCGCAACCGCGGGATGATCGACTTCACCGGCCGCGATCAGGCCGAGCACCGCCCACGCGGTCTGCGACGCCGTGCTCGTCGCCCGCTCGTAGCCGCGGTATTCGAGCTTGTAGCTGGTGCCGTCCTCGCCCCAACCGCCGTCCGCATTCTGGATCGATAGAAGCCATTGCGCCGCGCGCTTCATCGCCGGATGGTCGAACGGCATGCCAACCGCGTTCAGCGCGCACAGCGAGCTCCACGTGCCGTAGATGTAATTCATGCCCCAGCGGCCATACCAGCTGCCGTCGGCTTCCTGTTCGTTCAGCAGATAGTCGTATGCGCGGCGCGCCGCGTCGCTCGTCGCCGGCAGTTCGCCCATTTGCGCGAGCATCGACAGGCAGCGGCCCGACACGTCCGCGGTAGGCGGATCGAGCAGCGCGCCGTGATCGGAAAACGGGATGCTGTTCAGGTGATAGTGGGTGTTTTCCGGCTCGAATGCGCCCCAGCCGCCGTCGCTGCTCTGCATCCCAACGACCCACTCGCGCGCCCGCGCAATCGCGATCTCATAGGCTTGCGTTTGCGCGTCCACCGCGACGCGGTGCATCGCCATCACCACCACGGCGGTATCGTCGACATCCGGATAATGCGCATTCGCGTACTGGAACGCCCAGCCGCCGGGGCGCACGTCCGGCCGGCGCGAAATCCAGTCGCCGCGCACGTCGAGCACCTGCAGCGGCACCAGCCAGTCGAGCCCGCGCGCGGCCGCCGCCGTCGCCCGCGCGTCGCCGGTTTCGAGCAGCGCGTGTGCCACGAGCGATGTGTCCCACACCGGCGACAGACAAGGCTGGCAATACGCTTCGTCTTCGTGGATCGCGAGCAGCTTGTCGATCGAGCGGCGCGCGATCGCGCGATTCGGGTGATCGGCGGGATAGCCGAGCACGTCGTACATCATCACCGAATTCGCCATCGCCGGGAAAATCGCGCCAAGGCCGTCTTCGCCATTCAGGCGTTCGTCGACGAACGCAACCGCCGCCTGAATCGCGCGTTCGCGCGTCGCCTTCGGAAAGAGACCATCGGTCGCGCGCAGCACGGCGTCGATTGATCGGAAGAAGCGGAACCATCCTTTGCTCTGATGCGGCGCACGCGGCAGCATGCCGGTGTTGACCGGCGCACCCACGAACAGCTCGTCGATCCGCACGCCGCGCGGGTTGCGCGCAACCGGACGCTTCGCCGCGAGCACCAGCAGCGGCACAATCACCGTGCGCGCCCAGTACGATACCTTCGACAGATGGAACGGAAACCCCTGCGGCAGCAGCATCATCTCGACCGGCATCACCGGCACCGCGCGCCACGAGATCACGCCGAACAGCGCGAGCAGCACGCGCGTAAACACGTTCGCCGCCTCCGCGCCGCCGTGCTTCAGCACGGCTTCGCGCGCGCGGCGCATATGGTCGGCATCTTCCGGGTCGCCGATCATCTTCAATGCGAAGTAGGCCTTCACCGTCGCGCTGACGTCGAGCGCGCCGTCGGTAAACAGCGGCCAGCCGCCGTCCGGCAACTGGATACGGCGCAGATAGCGGCCAATCTTCTGTTCAAGTTCGAGATCCGCGGTTTCGCCGAGGTAGTGAACGAGCAGCACGTATTCAGCCGGTATCGTCGCGTCGGCTTCCAGCTCGTAGACCCAGTGGCCATCGTCATGCTGCACGGCGAGAATCGCGTCGGTTGCACGCGCAACGGCCGCGTCCAGCGCAGCACTGGGCGCCGCCGCCTGCGCGGCTTGCTCGCCGCCGGCCGCGGGGTTTGCTTCGCCCAACTGCTGGGTCACGGATAAATCGTTCATCGGCGTTCCATCGGTTCGTTCAGAAGCAGGTCCGCGGCCTTCTGGCCCGAGCGGATCGCTCCTTCTATCGTCGCGGGCAGACCGGTAGCCGTCCAGTCGCCCGCAAGCATCAGGTTATTCCAGCGGGTGCGCGCCGCCGGGCGGCGCATCTCCTCGTCGGGCACCGCAGCGAATGTCGCCAGTGGGTCGACTCCAATTTGCCACACCGGCAGCGGTTGCGCCGGCAAGCCGGCAGCCTGCGCGACGTCGGTCCATAACGTTTGTGCAAGCGCGTCGCGCGGCATGCCCGCGAGGCGATCGGCGCCATGAGCCGTGGCCGAAAGACGCCCATCGGCAGCGACCAGCCAGTGCGCGTTGCCATTGATGAGCGCCGCGGTCGGCGGATGGCCGGCGGGCGGCTCCACGGCGAAGTGCGCGGTCACCATCGGCGAGAAGCGCTGCGGCGCCTGCAGGCCCGGCACCAGCGCCTGCGCGACATGCGGCGGTACCGCAAGCACCGCCGCTTCGCCCGCTTCCAGCGCGACTCGCTCGCCGCCGATATGTAACATGGTCGCCCGGCCGTCGACGAAGTCGATCCCGTCGAGCCGCGCATCGAGCCGGATCGTCGCGCCGCCATGCTGCAAGAGACGCAACGCCGGGTCGACAAACGCGCTGCTCAGGCCGTTGCGCGCGACGAGCGGCCGGCAAGCGTCACCGCCGGTCACGAGCATCTCGCGCAACGCCGCGGCGGCCAGCCCGGCGGTGCCGTCGCGCGGCTCGACGTTCATCATCACCATGAACAGCGGCCGGAGCATCCGATCCCACAGCACGCCATTGCAGCGCATCGTCTGCGCGAGCGTGCGCCCCGGCTTCGCGAACAGCAGCGGCACAAGCGACAGATAGTCCGCCGTATGCGTGTGCGGCGCGCGCGCGCCCGGGTCGAGCATCCAGAACGGCACGCGCCCCGGCGACGGCCGCACCGTCCAGCGCGAGCGCGTCGCGACGTCGATGAAATTCAGTTCCGGCTGGGTCGGCCCAACCAGCTCATCGCCCGCGCCGATCGCGCGCAGATAGTTCAAGGTGGCATGGTTGCCCGACACCACCACGTGATTGCCACTGTCGACGGTCGCACCGAGCGTGCGGTCATAGTACGAACGGCAACGGCCGCCCGCCTGCTTCGCCGCTTCGTACAGCACCACTTGCGCGCCTCGCCGCTGCAATTGAACCGCAGCGGCGAGGCCCGCGAGGCCCGCGCCGATCACGTGGACCAGCTTGCGCATCAGAAGAATGCGTACCGCGCGAGGATCCACAGCAGCCGCGCGCGCGGCTTGCGGACTTTGGTACGCGGGATGTCGAAACCGCGCTCGATGGTGCGATCGAGCAGGCAGTGATAAACCGCCGACATGATGCGCGGTGCGCGCACGTGCGCGCGCGGGCATTGATTCATGATTGCGTCCGAAGCGCTGAAGTGCTTCTTCGCGCGTTCCGCGATCGTCGCGCACACGCGCGGCAGGGAGGGATCATCGGCGATCGTCGCCGGGCTGGTCACCGCGATGCCCTCGCGCGCCAGCAGTTCGCGCGGTAGATAGCAGCGGTTGAGTTCCGCATCTTCGTCGATGTCGCGCAGGATGTTCGTCAGCTGCAGCGCCCGCCCGAGATGGTGGGCCAGATCGCGGCCCGGTTGCTCCTGCATCCCGAATATTCTCACCGACAGGCGGCCCGCCGCGCTCGCGACGCGATCGCAGTAAAGATCGAGCGTCGCTTCGTCCGGCGCGCAGATGTCGGCTTCCGCATCCATCGCCATGCCGTCGATCATCGCGTGAAAGTCTTCGCGCTGCAGATGGTACGTATGGATGTGCCGCGTCAAATCGCGCAGCGATTCGCGCGGCGAACCCGCATAGCAAGCGTCGATGTCGGTGCGCCAACGCTCGAGCGCGGCTTTCCGTTCGGCGGGCGGCTGCCCGCCGTCGGCGATATCGTCGACGGCGCGGCAGAACGCGTAAATCTGGTACATCGCGTCACGCTGCGCGGCCGGCAGAATGCGCATGGCGAGGTAGAACGAACTGCCCGAGGTAACGGCAGCAGCGTCGGTTTGTGTATCGTCCACAACTGGATTGGAAACGGCCAAGACAATCTCCGCTGAGGCGCCCAACACGAGGCGATCAAGAAGTCATGCCTACCCGCAGGGCAAGCCGCCCGCGCGCGCGGACACGCGCGAATATGAATATGCCGGCTGGGAAGCCGGGAACGGGCCAAAGTATACCAGCCCTCGTAAGCTGCCGCTAAACCACGGGCAGCCGGACGGACGGCCCGGCGCGTTGAGCGTTGCCGGGCACGGCGAAGGGCCTTGCCTGAAGCATCAGATGAATGCGATCGAGCGGTTGCGTCCTTGCCGTTTCGCAGTATAGAGGGCCGCATCGGCCTCGTTGATCAGCGCTTCGTAAGCCGGCACGCCAGTACGCGCCGACGCGCCCCCGACGCTTGCGGTAACCGGCACGCTGACGCCCTGCACGTCGACCGGCGTGTCGCCGATCGTATTGCGGATCTTTTCAGCCACGAGCATCGCGTCTTCGAGCGGCGTGCACGGCAGCAACAGCGCGAATTCCTCGCCGCCAAAGCGCCCGAAGGTGTCCTGCGCGCGCACCACGCCGGCCACGCGCTGCGCCATTTCGCGAAGCACGAAATCGCCGGCGACATGTCCGAACTGGTCGTTGATTTTCTTGAAATGATCGAGATCGAATAACAGGATCGACAGGTCGCCGCCGTAGCGCTGCCAGCGCGTGTACTCGTCGCGCAGTCGCGCCTCGAAATAGCGGCGGTTCGCGATGCCCGTCAGGCCGTCGCGGTCCGCATACTCCTGCAGCTTCGCCACCGCTTCTTCCCGTTCCCGCTGCACGATGCTTACGTGCGTCACGTCCGATACGGTCACGCAGACGGCTTCCACTTCGCGATCGCGCATCAACGGCATGAACGTGCAGTCCTGCTGCATGAAGTCGACACCGCCGGTAATCGGCCGATCGTGGTCGAACTTGAACAGGTACGGCCGCTGTTCCCACGAGCTGAATGCGAAACTGCCGAGCTGGAACACGCTTTCGAGCTTGCGCGTGAGCCAGACGCGCGGCAATTCCGGGAAGCTCGCGAAGATCGACTTGCCGACCACCTGGTCCGCTGCCAGGCCGCTGTGATCCTGCATAAAGCGGTTCCACATCAGCACGTTCATTTGCCGGTCGAGCACGAAAATGCCGAAACCGACGCGTTCCACCACAAGGTCGCTCAGAGAGGCAGTCAAGACATTCATAGGCTGGACAACAACGCATCAAGTGCGTGATGGATATGCCGGATCGAATCTTCGGCCATCAGCATCACGAGATGCGCGCGAAAACTCTGGTCTTCCAGCGAGAAGTTCACTTCGACAAGCAGCGCGACGCTCCATGCGAGCACTTTCGGCTGAAACACGTCATCAAGGGACATCGTGAGGCCGAGCATGCCGGGCGCCGTGAACACCGGCGCGCGGCCGAGCTGCTCGAAAATGGACGATACGCAGGCACCCGTCAGCAGGTTCGCGATATCGAAAATCAGCTCTTCCTCGGTGGTCGCCTCGTACGCGGACTTTGCATACGGGTCGCTCACCAGCGCGCACAGCTGCTGGACGTTGCCGCTCTTGCAGATCACAAGCGCCTCGCCCTTGATGTCCGAGCGGAATCCCTGGCGCACCGCCGCCACCGTCTCGCTGATGCCGGTCATCTCACGCAGCGCCTCCGCGGCTTCGCGCACCGCGACCACCCGCACGCGTGGCACCGACAGTTCGATAAACGCGTCGAGCAACAGCGCGAGACGCTGCGCGGCCTGCCCCATGGCGAGATTCGCGACCTCCTGCAGCGCGTCGCGCTGGTCTTCGGTGAGAACTGGCTCAGGCATACAACCCGTACTCCTTGAGGATGGGAAGGACCGCCTCGGGGGTCACGGGCTTCGGAATGAACGCGACCGCGCCCAGCGTGCGCACGCGTTCCTGCGCCATCGGCTGGATGTCCGCGGACACGACGATCACGAAGGTATTCAGATCTTCGTGCTGCAGCGCTTCCAGCACCTGATAGCCCGTCATGTCCGGCATCGTCAGGTCGAGAAACATCACCGATGCCTTGCCGGCGCGGTACAGTGCGAGTGCTTCACGGCCGTTCGACGCGTAGGTGATCTCGACGTCCCAATCCGCCGGCAGTGCTTTCGTGAGCACCTTCCGGGCGAGCAGCGAATCGTCGGCGATCACAATGGGCAAAGGCATGGCGGCAAATCAATCGGTAAACGGAATTGTCTCGTACGTATTATCGGCGGCGCTTAGCGCTTCTTTAGTAACCGGCCCCGCCGGCTAACGTCGTGCTTTGGAAATGTTGCCGCGCGCCAAACTGAGCGCGGCGCGCGGTGCAAAAAAGGGGCAAATGAGTGCGGCGCTGCACGGTACAGGATCGGCGCACGCGAGAAAACCCGAGTGCGCGTCGAAAGACGATAATGGCCGGCATTTTTCGAACCCACCCCGTAGCAGAATCTGCGCGGCAAAACGGGCGTGATGCACGCCGTGCCGCCACGCTGGCAATTGCGAACGACCCTTTCGTCTCGTTTGGTTGGGATGTCGGGGCGCCCTCGCGCAACCGCGCCCGGACATGGCGAGCGCATTGATTATCTGGGGCGCAATTTTCGAATCAAACTGGCGAAAAGGCAACTCGCCAAATTGGGGTTCCACGAACAAAAGTCACTCAGATGACTCGCTTTCTCGGGGCGTTTTAACTATTAATGGACGAAATGTCGCCGATTATCCTTTTGTGTACGTTTGCGCTTCCGGATTTGTCACTGATTCACGAGCGTTCGCCGTTGCCGAACGCTATGCGGTCCGCGGTAACAGACGCCGGCCGCCGTATGATGGTAAACGTCGTGTACACCCTTCCCGACTCTTGCCGCGGTGTCCCTCATGACTTCTGATCGGCGCGAACCGGCTCAAGAATCCCGTGGCACCGGCAGCCGGCCGGAAGAGACTGTATTCCCCGCCGTGCCCGAGCACCACTTCGCGGTGCGGCGCATCACGCTGATCGCGCTGCTCGTCGCGGCAATCATTCTGCCGTGCATCTTCGTTGCCGTGATGGCGTTCAACGACTTCCGCACGCGCGAAGCGGAAGCGACCGATGTGACGCTGCGCACCGTGCGTGTCGCCGAAGAGCACGCGCTCAAAGTGTTCGATATGAACGAAGCGCTCGACGCGCGCGTCGTCGATCTGGTGCAAGGCCTCGACGATGCGGGCATTCGCGCGCGCGAAGCGCAGATTCACGACAAGCTGGAATCGATCGGCGGCGGCTACCCGCAAGTCGCGTCGATGTCGATCTTCAGCAGCGACGGTACGCTGCTTGCCAGCAGCCGGTCCTATCCGGCGCCGCCAATGTCGATTGCCGCGCGCGACGATTTCATCGGCATTCGCAATGGCAGCGTGATCGAACACGTATCGAAGGTGATGTCGGGCGGCGCGGCCGACGGTGAAATCGTGTTCAACACCGGTGTCGCGCGCCGTGACGACACGAACGCGTTCGCCGGTATCGTCTCGGTCGCGCTGCGCTCGGCCTATTTCAGCGATTTCTATCGCGATCTGCTGGGCGGCAGCGGCGCGCCGATGACGATGGGCCTGACCCGAACCGACGGCGCCGTGCTCGCGCACTATCCGCCAAGCGGCAGGGCCGCCGCCGAACCGCAGCGCTCGCGATTTACCGAGGCGCTTGCCGAAGGCCGTCGCGCGGGCGTCGTCAGGGTGCATTCAACGATTTACGGCGACACCCAAATCGTCGCGTTCCGGCGGGTCGGTTCGTATCCGGTGTACGTCGCCTGCGGCTATCGCACCTCGGCGATCTGGGCCGCGTGGTATCGGCATCTGAGCGTACTGATCCTCGCGATGTTCGTGCCGTCGGTCGTGCTGTGGTGCGTGATCTGGGTGTCGCTGAAACGCCTTGCCGCTGAAGAGGAAGCGTGGGAACGATGGCAGGCCGAAGCATCGATGCGCCGTTCGATCGAGTCCGCGTACCGGCAGTCGCGCAAGATGGAAGCGCTCGGCAATCTGGTCGGCAGCGTCGCGCACGACTTCAACAATCTGCTGATGATTGTCTCGGCGAACATCCAGATTTTGCGGCGACGCAAGGCAGCCGCATTCGATCGCGAGCTATCGGCAATCGAGCGTGCGCTAAAAAGCGGCCAGTCGCTCACGCGCCAGTTGCTCGGTGTCGCGCGCAAGCAGCCACTGCGCAACGAGACGCTCGCGATCGAGCGCTGGCTGCCTGGCTGCCGCGAATTGCTGCGCGCGTCGCTCGGCGCGAAGGTGTCGCTCGTGATGGACATGGGCGTCGAAGTGTGGCCAATTCGCGTCGATGTCGCGGAGCTCGAGCTCGCGCTGATCAACGTCGCGGTCAATGCGCGCGATGCGATGCCAAGCGGCGGACGCTTCACGGTGCGCGCCCGCAACATCACGTTTCGCCACGAGGACGGCTTCCCACTGACGGGCGACTTCGTGCAGCTATCGCTTGAAGACACCGGTGTCGGCATGCCGCCTGATGTGCTGTCCCGCGCGTTCGAACCGCTCTTCACGACCAAGCCGAAGGGGATGGGCACCGGCCTCGGCTTGCCGCAGGTGTTCGCATTCTGCGAGCGCTCAGGCGGGCTCGCGGCCATCGACAGCGCGACCGGCGCCGGTACGTCCGTGCGGCTTTACCTGCCGCGCGCGACCGGCGAGCCGACGCAGGCCGAAGCGCCCGCGGAGCCGGTCGTCGCCGGGAACGACGTGCGGCACGGGCTGCGCATTCTGCTCGTCGAGGACAACGACGAAGTGGCCGCCGGCACCGAAGCGCTGCTGCAGATGATGGGTCATGAGGTAACCTGTGTATTCAACGCGGACACTGCACTGCGCCTGCTCGACGACGCGCGCGGCAAGCAGGCGCGCAGCGGTGAGCCGTTGCCGTTTGACCTCGTGATCTCCGACATTCACATGCCGGGCAAACTGAACGGCATCGATCTCGCGGAAGCCATCCAGCACTTCGAAACCAAGCTGCCGGTTGTGCTCGTGACCGGCTACGCCGAAGAACTCGACCGGGCGCGGCACGTCGATGCGCACGTTCTGCCGAAACCATTCGATATCGCGCTGCTCGATACATTCCTGCAGACACTGCAGCAGGATCTCGCGCATTCGCCTGCGCAACCGACCCAGTGAGTAGGGCTGCGCACATTACCGGCCTTTGTAAAAAAGGCGGCGACGGGTCGATGGATGCCGCTTGCGCGGACGTCGCGGCCCACTGACGCCCGCTCTGCGACCGCGTTGGGTGGGCGCGCGTGCTGCAATGCGCAGCCGTGTCGTATCGCGCACTTCCGGCACGATCGTTGCGGCGACTCCGGTTAGCGTGACCGAGCGAAGGCGGTGCTTTTGCGCCGCCGGCTCGAGCCAACCGTCGGGAGGCAGCGATGCGACAAACGGTCTTTGGCCTGTTCAATACCTACGCGGAAGCGGATGGTGCGCGCAATGCGCTCGTGGAGTCCGGCTTCGCTTTTCATGAAGTCGAACTGCGCGCGAACCCGGAAACGGCGTCGGATGCGATTGCCGACGAGTCACCTGGCGTCCTCGCGAACATCGAGCGCTTTTTTGCGAGTCTGTTCTCGACGTCCGGCCCTGCCGCCAATGAGTCGATCGTCGAACACTACACGGACGCCGTGCGGCGCGGCGCGGTGCTCGTGTCAGTCGACGCGGCGACCGACGTGCACACGGAACTCGCGCGCAATACGTTGATGCGGCTCGGCGCACGCGACGTTAGCGAGCAGCCCTATCTGTCGCCGCCGCAGCGCGATGACACGCGGCAGGTCGAGCAGGCGCGGCGCGAACATTCGATGCTCGATGAACTGGGCATCGGCGGCCCGGCGGCGCGGCCGACCGCCGCGCCGCCACCTCGCGAGCCACTGAGCGCGATCGACACGGAACGCCGCTTCGAACGCGTCGATGCCCCTCCGCACGATACGCCGACTGACGATGTGGCCGCGCGGACTGCGATCGCCGCAGGCGGTGCGCCCGGGTCCGGGGCGGTACTGCGGCCGGACCTGGCGAAGACGGGCCGGCGCGAACTGGACGACGCGGCGATGCGTGAAGCGGCGCAGTCGCCGGATGCGCAGCCTGCGCCGCCACGGGACGAATTCTCAAAGGCGTCCGGCGGTGGGTTCGGTAAGGGCTCGGGCGGCATCGCCGGCACCATGCCACCATCCGCAGGCGGCAGTCAACAAACGCAAAGCATGTTGTCAGCGCGCGCCGAAGATTCCGGATACCCGGCGAAAACGGCTTACGGCACCGCGCACTACCAGTCCGATCCGTCGGACATCAGCCGCGCGACAAGTCTGCCCGGCCAAGGTCTGTGGCAGCGCGAAGCGATACAGCGCGGCGGACCGCAGGGAGCCGGCGAGTATCCGACGCAGGAATCGCGCAGTACAACGAACATCGGTGTGCGCGATGAGCACCAGCCACCGCAAATGACGTCCGACGCGGACGTCCCGCCAGACACGGCCCAGGCGACCGGCCAACGCATAAGCCCAAACGCCGTGAGAAGCACCGGCACGCGCGTCGAAGGTGTCGGAGGCGACGCCGGTACGCTTCGCCCGGCTGCGGCGGGTGCTCCCGGCATGACGAACGAATATGAGGCGCGGCAAAGTCCGCGCGACGGCGGTGGACTCGGTGCACCGATTCCCGACGAATTCCTTGAATACGAGGAGGACTTCCGCACGCACTACGACGAACAGTACGGTGCGCGTGAAGGTGCGCGATACGACGAGTACGTGCCGGCTTATCGCTACGGCGCAAAGATGGGCGGCGACGCGCGTTATCAGGATCGCCCGTGGGACGAAGATGTCGAACTCGACGCACGGCAAGACTGGGAACGCACCGCGCCCGAAGGCAGCTGGGACCGTTTCAAGGCCGCGGTACGACATGGCTGGGAGCGCGTGACGGGACACCACCACCACCCTCATTGACGATCGCGGGCCGCGCGCACGGCAGGCACTTCGGTGAACGGGCGGACAAGGCGCCATTGTCGGTATGGCGCCGTCTGCATCGAAACCGGTTGGGCCAGCCCATCAACGCGCGATCGGACACGCGCGTCGCGTGGCTGCGGTCAAGCCTTGTGGCCCTTGTGCCTCTTCACCCATGCGACGTAGGTATCGACGAAGTTCTGCAGGAATTTGCGTGTGTCGTCGCTGACGATCTTGCCGGTCGTGTCGATGCGCGAGGCGTCGTGCTTGATGAACATCTCAGGCTGGCCCATCACATGCACGTCAAGGTAAGCGAGTACGTTGCGCAAGTGCTGTTGCGACATCGCGGTACCCATCGCACCCGGCGACGTTCCAGCGACAGCGGCCGGTTTGTCGCGCCACGAGCTGTGGCCCATCGGCCGCGACCCCCAGTCGATTGCGTTTTTCAGCACGCCCGGAATCGACCGGTTGTACTCCGCAGTGACGAACAACAATGCGTCGGCGGACTCGATCTGCCGCTTGAAATGGCGCGCGGGTTCGGGAAAATCCGCGTCGTACTCCTGGCTGTAAAGCGGGAGGCTGCCAATATCGATGAACTCGAACTTGAAATCCGCAGGAGCCAGCGAGATCAGTGCGTGCGCAAGCTGGCGGTTATAAGACTCCCGGCGCAAGCTGCCGACGAGGACTGCAATCTGGTAAGCCATATGTCATTCCTTTGACGTGTTTCGGTTTGGTGCGGCGCAAAAAGACACGCCCCAATAATCATAGCGGTATTCGGTTTTTTGTTATTGATCGGTGGATAAGTCCACAGCTGCACACGTTATCCACAGTTTTCGTGGAGAACCTTGTGGATAAATTGACTCTTGTCCTTGTGAGTCAAGCTTGCGATCGGCTAGCAGATGAGAGGCAATATCTACCGGAAACCGTGCGTTCTCGTTACAACCTGTCGTGAACATGGTGCGCGACGCTTCTTCGAATCTGCCAGGGGCTCGCGCATATCGCGCAGCGCAAGCTTCGCGACCCGCGCGGCAACGCACTATTTTTTACGGAGGACTAACAGATGACACGTATTTCATCAGGTAAATCCCACGACGAAGCCGTGGCGGCTCGCAAAGGGCAGCGGCAGAAGGCACAGGAACAAGCGGGCGGCGAAATGGCCGTCGAGGACACCCAGTCTGATGCGCAACACAGCTGCGGCGAATTGTCGGAACAGGGCAAGAAGGTGTGGCGTACCGGTAGTGGACTCGACGGCGGCGGCAAGTGTTCCTGAACGCCTGAACGCGCGCTGCACGCGTCAACGCCCGGCGCGGATCACGCAACGAAAAACAGAATATCGGCGCCCACTTCGTCATAACGGTGGTCGCCGCACGACTCAGTCTGCGTCGATTGTCTGATTCGCGCATCGGTCAGCGAATTTCATTCGCTTCGGCAATGACGTGCGGGAGAATAGGCGCCAAGCCCGCCTGGGCGCCTATTTCATCCTGCGAATGAACACGATCGAGCTCGACAGCCGCCGGTATCGGCACAGCATTCTTGTTGCAGTCTTGCGTTTGCGCCCGCCGTGTCGCACCGCTCAGCGGAGACGCGCATGAAAGGCGCGATCGATGAGCAAGCGTTCGACGATCCCGCTTACCTTGCACAGCTGCGTCGCGATCTGCTGCGTTTTGCGCGGCTTCAACTGCGCGATGCCGCCGCCGCGGAAGATGCGGTGCAGGAAGCGCTAGCCGCGGCATGGACGCAGGCCGACCGCTTCGCCGGCCAATCGGAGCATAAGACATGGGTCTTCGGCATTCTGCGGCACAAGCTGGTCGATACGCTGCGGGCGCGGCAGCGCACGATCAATCTGTCCGCGCTCGACGACGAACTCGATGGCGAGGCATTGCTCGATCGCGAACTGTTCAAGGAGAACGGACATTGGTCGCGCGAAGCACAACCGCGTTCATGGCCGACGCCCGAGATCGCGTTGCGTCAGCAGCAGTTCTGGACACTGTTCGAGATGTGCCTCGAGCTTCTGCCCGAGCAGATCGGACGTGTATTCATGATGCGCGAGTTTCTCGATCTGGAAACCGCGGAAATTTGCAGCGAACTTCAGATGACCGCGAACCACTGCAGCGTGCTGATCTATCGCGCCCGCTTGCGGCTGCGCGCCTGCCTGACCGAAAAAGGGCTTTCCAGCGGGGACGTTCATGGGGAAATGTAAAGACATCACGCGGCTGCTCTCCGACGCGCTCGAACGTCGGCTCAGCGCGCTCGAATGGCTGGCCGTCGGCGCGCATCTGCCGACGTGCGGCGGGTGTCGCAACTTTCGCAAGCACATCGGACTGCTGCGCGCGGCGTCGCGTGCGGTAAGCGGCATCGACGATACGGGCGATCGCGTCACGCGCGAATAAGTGCACAACTATCGCGGTCTGCGGTCCGCGCCGTTCCGGCGTGATTTGCTTATGCGAATTTATCGGTTCGCGATCGCTCACAGGCGACTTATCGTTAAGCGCAACCGGTCCACGTTGCGTCCGTACTTCGCCCAGTCGACTTCCACTTCCAGTCATGATTCGTCATTCCTCCCTGACGCGCCGTGCGTTTCTCGCCGGGACCGGCGCTCTATTGGCCGCTGCGGCACTGCCTTCGCTCGCCGCAGCGCGCGCGAACACGATTCGCATCGGCTATCAGAAGGCGGCGAGCACGCTCGTATTGCTCAAAGCGCATGGCACCCTCGAGAAACGCTTCGCGCCGCTTGGCGTCGCCGTCAAATGGACTGAATTCCCAGCCGGACCGCAATTGCTCGAGGGCCTCAATGTCGGGTCGATCGACTTCGGTTACGTCGGCGAAGCACCACCGGTGATCGCGCAGGCCGCCGGCGCAAACTTCGTCTATACCGCCTATGAGGTGCCGACACCGCACGCGGAAGGCATCCTCGTGCATCGTGACGCGCCGATCAGGTCGGTGGCCGACCTGAAGGGGAAAAAGATCGCGTTCAACAAAGGTTCGGACGTGCATTGGTTCGTGGTCGCCGCGCTGCAGAAGTTTGGCGTGCGATACACGGACATTCAACCGGTGTTCTTGCCTCCTGCCGACGCGCGCGCGGCGTTTGAGCGCAGCGCCGTCGATGCATGGGCGATCTGGGATCCATTTCTCGAAGCGGCAAAGCGGCAGACCAACGCGCGGCTGCTTATTGACGGTGAAGGCATTGTCAGTCATCACCAGTTCTTTCTGAGCGCGCGGCCGTTCGCGCAGGACAACGCCGATGTCATTGCAGCGGTGATCGACGAAGTCGGAAAAGAAGGCGAATGGCTGCGCGATCACTATCCGGAGGCGGCTCGCCAACTTGCGCCGATTCAGGGCCTCGACGCAAGCGTGATCGAGGCCGGTCTTCGACACTATGCACACGTGTATCGGCCAGTCGACGCGCAAGTACTGGCCGAGCAGCAACGCATCGCGGACGCGTTCGCGCAGCTTCGCATCATTCCTGGCCAGATCGTTACCAAGGATGCGGTCCTGCAGGTGGCGAAAGGCTAACGTTGATTTCTTTTTTGTCGCAGGAAGCGCTATTTGATTTATCTGTCGAATAGCGCTTTGATGTTTTCGGGTGGGCGTCCGATCACGGCTTTGCCATTGCGCACGACAATCGGTCGTTGTAGCAGGATCGGATGTTTGACGATCGCCTCGTATAGCTGATTGTCATCGACGTCCTCGGCGCCAAGGTCGAGTTCTTTGTACTCAGGTTCGGTGTCGCGCATCATGTCCCGCACCGAGCAGCCCAACATACGGTTCAGTTCTTTCAACTGTGCGACCGTCAACGGCTCGCGCAGATACTCTACGATCTTGACCGGCTCGTTCGCGACGTTGAAGCGGGTGTCGATCAGTTCGCATGCGCCTCTCGATTTCGAGCAACGAGAATTATGGTAGATCGTGATCATCGGTGGACTCCGGTTTTCGATGGCCTGTGCGGATAGCACAAGGGCCGATATTGCGATTCTAGCGGCGTTGGTCGCCACGATTCGGCGCGCGACTTTATGCGCATAAAGAGACCTGAACCTAACAGCAGCAGCACAGGACGTATAGTCCGGTTGCGGATTAGCGTTAAGGCTGAGCGGCCCATCTTCCGATTCCTTGCTTGAGCGCTATGCCTGAGAAACCAGAGTTTATGTCTCTAGCGGAGCGGTGACGTATTCGCTGATGCGACACGTACTCATGCCTTAGCGCCACCCTGTATCAGTACCTCGCCTCTGACTGAATTCCCGATCGCGCATTGCCACCCTCAACGGGCCAAGCGCACACACCGCTCCTTTATGCGCATAAACCTCGGCCAAATGGCTAATTTGTCGCAGTGTCACGACAAAATGCATTGAAACAAAAATACATCAAGGTAGAATTCAGCAGCGTCCAAAACGGGGAGGTGAAGCTTGGCAGCTGAAATCATCGCAGTCACACAACAAAAGGGCGGTGTCGGAAAGAGCACGATTGCGATGCATCTCGGCGCCGCGTTTCATGAAAAGGGGAAGCGTGTTCTCGTCGTCGATGCTGACGGACAGAACACACTGATTCACTGGGCCAGCGCTTCTTCTGATGGAGAAACCGGCATTCCGTTTCCCGTGGTCAACCTGTCAGAAGCCGGCGGACAGATTCACCGTGAGATCAAGAAGTTCATCGGTGACTATGACGTGATCGTGGTCGACTGCCCGCCCTCGATTACCGAGAAAGTGTCGGGCGTCGTGTTGTTGGCTGCGACGGTTGCGGTCATTCCCACGTCGTCTTCGCCCGCCGACTACTGGTCGAGCGTTGGACTCGTCAAGCTGATCCAGCAAGCGCAGGTGATGAACGAAGATCTGCGCGCGGTATTCCTGCTGAACAAGACCGAAGAGAAACGCATGCTCACCCGCGAACTCAAGCGCGCGTTGGAGGAGCTCGGTTTTCCGCTACTCAAGACACAAATCCCCACCCGTGAGGCGTACAAGCAGGCCATGGCCCTCGGGCAAACGGTGCTGCAAATGAACGATCGTGGAGCCAAACTCGCCAGCGTCGAAATCCGCGCCTGTGCTGACGAGATTGCCGCCCTGCTTCCCTGAATTTATGCGCATAAAGGTCCCTGAATGAAACCCTCCCAATTCGCCAAAGGCTTTCAAGCGCGCCCGGACACGACCAGCAGCGAGAAGCGCACGGCACTCGATCGGCTCAATGCAATCGACGGCCTCGTGCAGAACAACACGCGCAGAATGGACGAGGTTGCCAACCGCCAGAATCAGTCGATTGCTCAGCAGGCGTCGAACGAGGGTGAGTCGGCGGAAGCCGTTAGCGAATCACCGCAATACCGGGCGTGGCGCGCCGAGCACGGATATCGCCCCGGACAGGTGATTGAACTGGCGCTCAAGGCGATCAAGGCAAGCCCGTTCAATCCGCGTCATTTTTATCTGAAGTCTTCGATTGCAGAGCTCGCAGTCAATCTTGCCAAGCAAGGTCAGCAGCAGGCAATCCACGTCATTCCCGACTACGACAATCCTGGTACCTACTTCGTCAGTGACGGCGGACGGCGCGTACGCGCGTTGAAGGAAGCCAACAAGGAATCCGTGAAGGCAATCGTGATCGATCTGCCAATCGGTATTCAGAGCTACAAGCTTGGTTACGACCTCAACGTTCAACGCGACTCCCAAACGGTCTTCGACAATGCTGTCGTCTGGAAGCGATTTCTCGATGACAGGCACTTCCAGAGTCAAAAGGAACTGGCCGAGCATTTGGGACTGGATGAGTCAACGGTTGCGGTCGCGCTATCGATCGCCAAGCTTCCTGAAGTCGTCATGCAGGAAATGGTCGCGAGGCCCGATCGATTCGGTTCGAACATGGGATACCAGGTAGGCCGCTATCATTCGGCGCGCGGCACGGACGCAACGCTGCGTCTCATCAACAAGATTCTGTCCGATGACCTCAGCACCCGGCAGGTCGCCGATATCGTGAAGGGCAGGGCGAGCGCGCAGGAAAGCGCGAAACCCGCCGGGCGCCAACGTTACGCGCAGCGGCTCGAGATCAAATTCGACGGGGTGTCAGTCGGCGATCTGAAGTCGTATGGCGACGATCGCATCGAACTCCGTTTGCGAGGCCTGTCGCGCGAAAGGCGCGACGATATCCTTCACCAGATCGAGAAGATGTTGCTGAAAAAGTAACGCAACGGTGGACAGCACCGGCCGCGTTCCGCACGCACACTCCGTGACAACGGATGCTGCCGGAAAAACGGCATCAAGCCGCGCGGGATTGATTCAACGTAAACGAGAGCAGGTCGCCGTCAGTCGGCTCGCCCCATGTTTTGCGGGCGAGCCAATCGAAGAATGCCGTCTCGGCGAGTTTGGAATCGAGACCGCGGCGGCGCCAGTCGTCGCGCATGTGCGCGCCCAGATCGGGAAGTTCGTCTTCTTCGAATGACTGTCGCGCGAGCTCCTGCTCGGACTCACCCTGTTCCTCGTAGAGCGCCTGCGCTTCCTTGCGCCGGTACACCGCATATTCGCTCAACAGACGCGCCTTCAGGTCGTCCGCCGGCACCGCGCCGGATACCTTGCCGCCATTGGCCGACGGCAGCGCTTCCACCGGAGGCGCATAGCCCTTCTTCAACGCATCCTTGAAGAGCGCCGGCGCGCTGCGCACCGGCGGAAGCGTCGTGCTGCGCATCCGCTGCTCGGTCATCTGCAGCGCGGCGCGTATCCGGTTTTCCTCGCTATCGGCGTAAAGGGTTTGCGCTTCCTTGAGCGGAATGCCGATCTTCACCATCCGGTCGACCAGCGTACTGTCGAACACGTTCGGATGCTCGTCGAGGGCCAGCATCGGTTGCTTGCGCTCCGTCACGCGGAACTGGATCTCGGCGACACGACGACCTTCGCGATGCTCGATCAGCTCGACAAAGATGTTGGTGACCGCGTTGACCTCGGCAATGGCGGGCCGCAGGTAGTCGCGCTTGAAGTACTTGTATTCGCGCTTCGCTTCGTCACCAGCTTCTGTATCGGGTGTACCGGACAGGATCGGCCGCCACCATTCCCACGATTCGCGCATCGTCAGATGGCTGGGATTGGTCAGATAGCGCACGCAAATCTCGTACAGCGCCAAGCCTGCGCTGCTGCGCAGCTGGCTCTGGAACTGCAGGCTCAGTCGCGCATACTGGACCGGGTCGAGCAGCTTCTTTTTGATTTTCGGCGCGAACGAGAACTCGACCCACACGCGCCGGGTGGCCGGATCTTCAAGAATTTCCGCATCGGCAATCAGCGTCGAAATACCCCATTTGCGGCCGGGCTTCTGGCTCGACGTACCGGTGCTCCATTCGACCTGCACCGACACCATCCGCCGCAAGTGTTCCTTGACGAGCGCCGTGTCGTTCGAATCGAACGCCGAATTGGCTACGATGTCGGACAGAAGCGCCCGGTACGTGTCGCCGGACTCGTCCGCCTGCTGCGCGACCGCCAGCAGCACGTTGAACAGCTTGCGGGTGAGCAGCGTGATCTTGCCGCTCTTCGGCTGAATCGCGATGGCTTCGACGGCCTTGCGCAACTCTGCCGAACTCGGGCTCACCACATCGGTTTTCTTCGCGCGCTTCGTGGCCATGCGTCGGGTCGAGGAGGGTTTTGCGCAAGGATACCGACTGGGGTGATGTGCGTCTATAGGGCGGCCCTCACCATTTCCTGGTGATGTGGGTTTACGGGTCGCGACTCACCTCGAACATTCCCGGAAAGACTCACCTGTCAAAATTCCGGTCGATTCCCGCGTTCGTTGCTTGTCGCGGCGTCCGGAAAAATCGCCAGCAACGCGCCCGTCAATTGCGACGATTGGCGGCTCCTGTATTGGCTCACCTTGATAAACGTCGTAATTTTGCGACGCCAAAACTGACGGCCAGCGGACGACAAGCGAACGTCGGGTAACCGCGGACGAATTTTGCTGGGTGGGCTCAATAAACACGCTCGGGCGCGCACATTCGGCAGCGCTATCGCCACCGCAGAGGGTGGGCGGCTGAATGAAGCGACAACCAGACGCGCGCGTCGAGCGCCGCGCGCAAGCGGCGCGGACGCGCCTCGCAGCGCCATCCAACGGGTGCGGGCCCCAAGCCCCGTCGTCAGCGGCTGCAGAGAGACGCGCGACACACCGCCACGGGCGAAGCCTGATGCGTGCAGGAACCGCGAAAAACCGTCACGCGGAGCATTCGAACCAGGCGCCAACACCCGTCCGCGTTTTCCTAGCCCCGTCTCCCCGCTCGCCTGAACAACCCTGATCATCCGGGACCGCAGCATCAAGCGTCGCGCGCCTGCCAACCCATATTCCCGAAAACGCTCACCTTAGCCGCTCCGGAAACCGCGGAAAACGGGACTTTGCGAATGGCGTCCGGGCCAACCTGCGTCAAAGACTCCCGAAAATGCTCACCTCAACGGTGGCTTCGGATGGCTACCGTGAAGCATTACGGGGCGCAGCGAGACCTCCCGAAAACCCTCACCTGTCGCGGTTCTACGGAAAATCCCCAATCGATTCTGGTACTTATGATGTACATATAAAGCAGACCGTGATCGTCGAAACGATCCTGAAACTTCTCACCTAAAGTCCACGCGGTCGATGAGCGATGCGTTTGACGTCGTCTCGATAAACCTCCCGAAAACGCTCACCGTTCGATAGCCACACCGTCAGTGCCCGATCGGATTCACCACCATCTGCCGGGCTTTTGCCGTAAGTGATCGCAAACCTGGTCCCGTATTTCCTCACCTCAACGGCTTTTCGCAGTCGCAACATGTCCTGAAAACGCTCACCTTTAGTCAACCCGATCTTCATTCGGACCGTGCCGCGACGGCAATTTCGGCTCCCGCATTCCCTCACCTTTTGCGATTCGGCCGTCCTGAACCGACAATTCGGCGCGAGAACCTGCCTGAGACTCCCGAAAACCTTCACCTTTGGGCCAAGCAGGGATCGAAAACGGCGCGCCAGACGCGTCGACTCCCGAAAAGCCTCACCTGAGGAGACGCTGCGCTCCTGCTCGCGCTCACCGATCGCATTGTCGGCGGCAAAATAGCGCCGAAAACCGAGGCCGGAGATCGTCCCGAAGCCTCTCACCCTGGCCTCCACTGATGGAAAAGCCGCGTTTCATGCAGAATATGGGCGTAATCGAGCCAGGCCCCCGAAAATACTCACCTTTGACGCAACGTGTTTTCGCAGGGTGCTCCTGAACCCGCTCACGAACTTTCCCGCAGCCGCTCACCCAGCTCCCTGAATCCCTTCACTGCACAATCCCGTGCCGGCTCACCCAGGCTCCTGTAAAACTTCACCTGACCGGCGGGAAATCCTTGCCTGGTAAGGCTTTGCGATGGCGTTAACGTTTTTAACCAAGGTTCAAGGGTGTTTACTTTTATCTCTCTCAACGGAATTCGCGTGAGCTGCGAAGAAGAAAAACGGCAAGGCACCCCGATTCAGCTCGTTTCGTCTCGTGAAACATAGGGTCGAAATGGTTCGAATCGGGAAAATCTTTTAATTACAATGCGTTATCGTCTATTCTTCGCTTTGTTTCACGGATGCCCCTCCAACGTCGTCGGTAAGAGCACCCGACAGGCAGTTCAAAGCCAGCTGGAAGGAATAATGAGGCCGTAGTAGCAAAAACGTAGCAAACGTTACGTATTTTGTTATGATTCACGAAATCATACTTGCGATGAGGCAATCATGAACCTCGATGACGAACGCGAGGCAATTCGGCGCGAACTCGATGCAATGCGGCAGAACGGTGCTCGACGCCAGGAGCTTTCGCTGCACGCCTGCAAAAGGCTGTTCTTCGATCTCGGCGTTCGACCTTCGATGGCTGCCGTCCGGGACTTGACCCAGACCGGCAGCGCAAGCGACATCCCGAAAGACATCGATGGTTTTTGGGAACGCATCCGCCACGCGTCGCGAGTCCGTGTCGGTGCCGGCGCCATTCCGAAGTTGCTGGAAGAACGTGCCGGAGAACTGCTCGGCACGCTGTACCAGGAAGCACTCATTGAGGCACGCGCGGCGCTCGACGAGGAGCGCAGGGAAATGCAGGCGTCCGTCGCGGCCGCGCAGCAGGAAACGCACGACGGCAAAATTCGCCACGAGGCCGCGGAGCAGGCCATCGCGCGTAGCGAAGCGCGTGCGGACGCCGCGTGGGAGCAGGTACGAACGCTCGAAGCGCAACTGTCTGCGGCATCGACGCACGGCAGCGCGCATCACGAACATTTGCAGGCATCGGTGCGTCGGCTCGATGCGGACAACGATGCCTTGCAAAAACGCGTGGAGGCCGAGCAGACGACCAACGCCGCGCTACGCGATCGGGTCGATACGCTGCACGAGCAGATGCGGGAGAGCACGGAGCACTACGCGCAACAGATCAAGGACGCGGTGGCCGAAGCGGAGCGTCGCGTGAAGCCGATGCTGGTCGAACTTGATTCGCTACGCAGTATGGCCGCCACCTATCAGTCCGGCGTACGCGACGCGAGCCGCAAGGAATTCGATTTCATCCAGCAACTCGCGGCGGCCAAGGCAAGAGGCGACCGGCTCGATGCGCAACTGCGCGAGCAGTCTGACGAACTCGATGTGATGACCCGCCAGGTTGCGGCAATACGCGCGCAACAGGGCATCGATCCTTCGGTCGCGACTTTGCTGTGCGCGCTCGCGACGGCTGGCCGATTGACAGCCGGTGAACTGGCGTCGATCGGCACCGCAGTCGATGGACATGTCGCGTTACCCGCGCGTTGTCCGAAATGCGAAGCGGGTGAGCCGGAGTTGTCGCAAGTGGATCACCGGTATGAACTGTCCTGTCCGGAGTGCGAGCACTCGTCAGGAACCGGGACGTCGCGGCTCGAAGCGGTGACGCGCTTCCTGTCGGCCGGCGCCGTCTCTGCGTCAACGTAACCCCATGTTGCGCAAGGCTTTTCCGGTAAGGTGAGCTTGTCCGGGATGGCTAAGGTGAGCCTTTACGGGATGTGTTGAATCGGTGAGTATCGGCGCCGATATGCATCACCGGTTCATGGTTCGGCGGACTTCGACTCACCGTCGGCCGTCTGGTCCGCGATGTATTGACTGCGCCACGTTGCCCACGCTCGGTGTAGCCGATGGGCCGAAACCGGTTGCACGAAGCCGAGCCATTCACCGACGAGTTCGGGGTCGACACCACTTTCAAACAGATCGGCCGCGAACGAATTACGCAACGTCTGCGGGCTCGCACGCGCCTCACGCGATGCGGCAATTCCGGCAGCGTCGATCAAAGTATCGATGGACCGCAACATGGTTGCCTTGTGCATCGGCCTTCCGGACGATGACGCAGGAAACACCAACGTGCCTGGAAGTCCTACCGTTGCACGCACGTCGAGCCAGGTATCAAGCACCGTGACAGCGAAGGGCAAAACCCGCGTGTGACGTGACAACCCGGGATGGTCGCCGTCGACTGTGAGCCACGCGGTGTTGGGGCTGATGTTGCGCAGGGTTAAAGCGATCGCCTCGCCTGTTTTCAGTCCGACGCCAAGAAATACTGCCACCAGAGCACGGTCGCGATATTCCCGCCATCGCTGCGCACCGGATACGCCTGACACAGGCGATGCGAGGTGAGCCACTAGCATTGCGCGCTCGGTGGTGGAAAGAAACCCGGTGGGCTCGTTGTCGCGTGCGTTGCGCCAGCCTGCTTCGCCATCCTGCGCGATGAACCGCGCGGGATTCGTCGACGCGGTTTCGATATAGCGAACATGATCGAGGACACGTTCGATCAACCGCAGATACCGTGCACGCTGCGGCTTGCGGATCGACAGTCCCGCGACGAAGTCAGCGATCGCGCGTCGGTCGACGGTCGCTAGCGTCTTGCGCCGCGCATGGAGCCAATCGAGAAAGAGCCCCCACTGCGCGCGATAGACCTGTGCCGACGAAGCGCGAAACTGCTGGGTGGCGAGCCACGCGTCAAACGCAATGGCGGGATCGCGCAGCCAGTCTTCCCGTTCGCGATCGAACAGGTCGCCGATGCCCGATGAGTGTGGGGGGGAAGCCACGCCTGTCTCTCCGAGAGTTGCGCGAATAATAGACGCTGGCGAGTTGCTCTTTCAACCGCTCAACCCTCGCGTGTCGAAAAGCCTGCGTCGGTATACGGTTCACATCGCTATCCGCCCCAAGCGCGCGCCCAGCGCCTGCTTCGCGCCGGATGATTGCGCGTGGCAAGTTGAGTCGCTTCCTGTTGCGCCCGTTCATACGCGACAACCGCAAATGCGAATACCGCGGGCAGCGCATTCGATGCGCCGAAACTCACCGGATCATCGGATTCCGGATAAGGCAGATCAGCTGGCCGCTGAAACAGGCCCAACATCAGCGCGTCGTGCCGGCTCGCGAACCCGAGATCCGCGAGCGCTTCCGCTTCAATAGCATGCAATAGCCGCCACGTAAGCGGAACTTGCTGCGCGATATAGCGCGACGCGATATGCCGAACAATGTGCTCGAGATCGCGCGCGGCATGCCGGTAGCGTAGCGCCGCCAACGCGGCATCGGAATCGGTGGACGGGCTGTTCATGTCGGCTCCGGTCGCGGTCGATAGGCCGTATACTGTACAAACATACAGTATCGACTGCAAGCGTTGTCGACGGGTAATCCCCCCGCTTTTAACGCATGCGGATTACCGGTCAAGGCGTTCCCCATCCGTCGGCTGCAGACTAAACAGTGGACGCTCGGGATCACTCACCGACGGCGCTCTGGTCCTTGCCGAGGTCATTCGCTCGTTTGCCCTAGCGCCGCGTCGTCTGCGTAACTTCGTCGTGAAGATCGGTAATCTAAGCGGTATGCCGATTTTCGGCATTGCCGATCACGTCGATGAGCCAGGTGCGTAGCGCCACGACCTTCGCGCAGTTGGCGAGATCGCGCGGCGTGACGAGATAAAACGCGCGATCGGTTGTTACCGACTTGCCGAACGGCGCGATCAGGCGGCCGGCGCGCAAATCGTCCTCGACATAGGCGCGCCGGCCGATACATACGCCGTGACCATCCACGGCGGCTTGCACGGCCATCAGCGCGAGATCGAAGGTCAGGCGCGCGCCACTCGTCAAGTTAGCCGGTAGGCTGACCGCCTCGAGCCAGATGCTCCAGTCGTTGCTGGTCACACCGCTCACCTGGAGCAGCGTGTGATGGGTGAGATTGTCGAGGCTCGTGAGCGGATGATTGCCGGTCAGCAGTGTCGGACTACATACGGGGAAAATCTCATCGGCCATCAGCCAGTCCGCGCGCAACCCTTTCCATTCACCGCTGCCGTATCGAATTGCACTGTCGGCGCCGCCGACCACGAAATCGACGAAATCCGTGGAGGCGCTTACGCGAAGGTCAATTTCGGGATGCGCGAGACGAAACGAGCCTAGGCGCGGCAGCAGCCATTTCGACGCAAACGTGGCGAGCGTGGAAATGGTGAGCGTGGTGTCATTGCAGCCTTCGAGCACTTGCTCAGTGGAAAAGCGCAGCTGATCGAACGCGAGGCTCACTCCCTGCAGATAGGCGTGCCCCGAGGCAGTTAGTTCAAGCCGTTCCTTGAAGCGGTGAAACAGGCGGATTCCCAGTTCATCCTCGAGACGCCGCACCTGATGGCTAACGGCCGTTTGCGTGACATTTAACTCGGAGGCCGCTTTTGTGAAGCTCATATGGCGCGCAGCACATTCAAATACTTTCAGACCGTTCAGCGATGGAAGTTTTGCTGCCATTGGATCGAAGCGTGTAGTGGCTATTAGAAAAGAAGCGAAGTTGCAGTAGTGGCGAATTGATCACCATTAACTAATTTCGGACAAGTCCTATTTTTATAAAAAAATATACAATTTGAATGAATTAACAATCGAAATCGATACGTCAGAATAGGCCCATGATAGGCCCATGAAATTTTCTCATATCCTAACACGCAAGATCTCATTTGCCACGAAACCGGTTTCTTGCGATGCTTCTCGCCGTTTCTCTGCCGTAAATCACCAGCAATCTTTGCATTCAATTAACGGTATAAAAGTGAATAATCTTCACAATGATATTGGCATCGGTCCGTTGGCTAAGCCGAGGGCACGTAATGCAGCACGAATGGCGGAAATCAGCAGACCGCATTTCAACGCGGCGTATGAGAAAGGCTTGATGGGCGTATCGTGCCGCGTGGGCGATTATCGTCGCATAGAAATCGCGACCACCGGGCAGCAGGTGGTCGACTACACGCGTTGTGGCTATCTGAACCTCGACAGTCATCCGCGCGTGCTCGCCGCCGCGCGCGCCGCGGCCGACGAGATCAAGTCGGTGCACTTCTCGGTGGCGCGCACACGCCTGTCGGCGGAGCCGCTGGCTCGTCTCGAAAGCACGCTGTCGAACCTGTTCCAAGTCAACGGCGTGGTGGTGTTCCCGACTGTTGCAGCGGCCAACATGGGCGCGCTGCCGCTGCTCGCGGCGGGCCTGTTCACGGGTGGCGTCAAGCCGCTGATCGTGTTCGACCGCTTCGCCCACGTCACGTTGCAATATCACATCCCCGTGCTACGTGAGGAAACCGATGTAATCGTGATCGAGCACAACGATCTCGAACATCTCGAGCGCCTGTGCCAGAGCCATCCGTTGGTCGCCTACGTCGGCGACGGCGCCTACTCGATGGGCGGCGCAGCGCCCGTGCGCGAACTGCGCTCGCTGCAAGACAAGTACGGCTTGTTCGTCTATCTCGACGACGCACACGGCATCTCGGTCGTCGGAAAGCGCGGCGAAGGTTTCGTTCGCTCGCAACTCAGCGGACTCGATCACCGCACGGTCGTCGCGGCCTCGCTCGGCAAGGGCTACGGCGCGGCCGGCGGCATGTTGATGCTCGGCTCGCACGACATCGAAAACGCGGTGCGCCGCTATGCGCCGACCTACGGCTTCTCGTGCGCACCGAGCATGGCTTCGGTGGGCGCGGCGCTGGCCTCGGCCGAGATCCACATGAGCGAGGAACTCGGCATGCTGCAACGTTCGCTGCACCAGAACTTGGCGCTGTTCGACCACGAGATCCCGACCGAGACGATCGGCAGCCAGTTGCCGATCCGCATCTATCGCATCGGCAACGAGGAGCGCGCGATTGCGACGGGCGAATATCTGCTCGAACGCGGCCACTATGTGTCGGTGGTGTTCTTCCCGACCGTGCCGCGCGGCGAGGCTGCGCTGCGCATGGCTGTCACAGCCGCGCACGATCCGGACGACATCCGCGAACTGTCCGCCCTGCTGCGCGCACGCGAAGGCGAGGAAGCGGTGGAGACCAACGGCGTGGCCGTCGTGGGCTCCGACGAAGCCGCACCGGCGCTCGTCTGACGCGGTCGGTTTCGGGAGTATTCACTTGAAACAGATCGATCTGAGTCAATCGTTTGCCACGGCGATCGTCGATTTCGACATCGCCGCGGCGACGGACCGCGACGTCGCCACGATCCGCGAGCTGACGTATTCGCGCAAGGTCCTCGCGCTGAAGAACCAGCCGATGAATCGCGACGCGTATCTGGGCTTCGGGCGGCACTTCGGCGAACCCGAACAGTTCCGGCTCAAGAACTATCACGACCCCGACTACCCGAACATCCTCGTGATCGACAACCGGAACGGGGGTGCCACCAGGCAATCGGTTGGCGCGCGCAAGCTCGGCAACATGTGGCATAGCGATTCCTCGTATCTGACCGAACCGCTGCCGCTCACCTTCCTGCACGCGCAGCGCGTGCCGGAGGGCGAGGGCCAGGGCGACACGCTGTTCGTCGACATGCAGGAGGCGCTGCTTACGCTGCCGGCGCGTCTGCGCGAGCGGATCGAGGGTCGTCAGGCGAAGCACGACGTGCGCTGGACCTACAAGGTCAAGCAGAGCGATCTCGGTGAATCGGTGCAGGAGATCTTCCAGCGCCTTGCCACAACGTTCCCGGCCGTCTCGCATCCGACCATCGTGCGTCACCGCCACACGGGCCGCGAAACGCTCTACCTGAGCCCCGGCTACACGACACATATTGAGGGATATTCGGACGAAGAGAGTCGCGCGCTGCTCGACGAGATCTTCGCGCACGTGCTCCAGCCCAAGCATATCTTCGCTTACCGCTGGGACGCGAACGATCTGCTGATCTGGGACAACCGCTCGGTGATCCATTGCGCGACCGATCTGCCGCGTGAGGCGGAGCGCGTCATGCACCGGATCGGCATCAACGACGGCGGATTCTTCGCCACGCAGGAAAAGGAGGCGACAGCATGACGGCTTCCCAGGCAAACGCCGACCGCGGCAAGAAACGGCTGCTGGTCGCGCACATTCTCGGCCAGACCGGCAAGGACATCCTCGTCGCTCGCGAGGATGTCGAAGTGATCGAGTTCGCCAACACGATCGGTCAGGACGAGTTTCGCACCCTGCTGGCCGCACAGCCGGCCGTGCATGGCGTGATCCTCGGCCTGACCGCCTTCGGTCGCGCCGAACTCGCAGCCGCAAACGGCCTGCAGGTGGTGTCGCGGATCGGCGTCGGCTACGACGCGGTGGACGTGCCGGCCATGAGCGAGGCCGGCATCCCGGTCATGATCGGCGCCGGCGCGAACTGCGACACAGTTGCCGAGCACACGCTGTCGTCAATGCTCGCGCTCACAAAGCGCGTGCACGAACTCGACGCGTTGGTGCGGATGAACCACTGGCACGAGCGCTACCGCTATCTGCCGGGCGAAGTGCGCGGCCGCGAGTTGCTGATCGTCGGATTCGGCCGGATCGGATCGCGCGTCGCGCGGCTCTGTCAGGCCTTCGGTATGCGGGTGCGCGTTTACGACCCCTATGTGGCCCACGACGAGATGCGCTCGGCCGGTGTCGACCCGGTCGCCGATCTCGATGCGGCATTGCCGGGCGCCGAGTTCGTCACACTGCACTGCCCGAAGACGGCCGAGACGATCGGCCTGATCGACGCAGCGCGCCTAGCCCGCTTCCGGCATGGCGCGTTCCTCATCAACACAGCGCGCGGCGGCATTGTCGACGAAAACGCGCTGGCCGAGAAGCTGTCGAACGGGCATCTCGCCGGCGCGGCCATCGACGTGTTCCTGCCCGAGCCGCCAGTGCCCGACAACCCGTTGCTGGAGATGTCGAACGTGATCTGCTCGCCGCATCTAGCGGGCGTCACGCGTGAGGCAGTCGAACGCATGGCGCAGATCGCGGTCGTCAACGCGCTGAGCGTATTTGACGGCGAGCCGCAACTCGACAACGCCGTCAATCGCAACGCTGTTGCCACGCTGGCGACGGCCTGACACGTGGTGGTCCGGCGGGCAGCCGGACCGGGCCTTACCCAAGCACAGGAGCACAACAATGACAACGCTTCGCTACGACTTCCTGGAAAACCAGCGCGACGCCATGATCCTGCTCGCGCGGATCATGATCCTCGCGATCTACCTCTATTTCGGCTGGACGTACCTGACCGATCACGCCACGGTGCTCGCCTACCTGCGCTCGGTCCATGCACCGGTGCCCGAATTCACGGCGATCGTCGCAACCGTCATCGAGTTCTTCGGCGGCCTCGTGCTGCTGTTCGGTTTCTGGACGCGCCCGCTCGCTGCGCTGTTCGCCGTCTACACGATCGGCACAGGCATCATCGGCCACGCGTTCTGGAATTCGACGAATCCGGCCGAGCATCACGCCTTCTTCGTCCACTTCTTCAAGAACATCAGCATCTCGGCCGGCTTCCTGTTCCTGTGCGCGCTCGGGCCAGGCAAATACTCGATCGACGGCAAATAAGGCGACCCGCCTTGTCGGGCACGAAAGGACGATGTGGAAGCATCGTCCTTCCGCCCATCTTTCCCAAAGAATACGGAGTCCCGCATGATTGACAACACCGGACCGGTCGCCGACCTGCGCGACTGGCTGGCCCGCGTCGAACGCACGGGCGAGTTGCAACGGATCGACGCCGCTGTCGACGCGCGCGAGGAAATGAGCGCGATCACCTATCTGCTCGCGAAGACCGAAACCTCACCCGCCGTGCTGTTCGACACCAACGCGAAGCCCTACGGCTTTCGCCATCTCTGGAACTTGTTCGGGCCCAGCGTCGCGCGCATCGCGATCACGCTCGAGGAAGATCCGGCCACGCCCGCGCTAGAACTGATCCGCCGCACCAAGGACAAGCTGCGCGTCGCGATCGACCCGCGCGAGGGGCCGGCCTCCGAGGCGCCGCTCTACCAGAACAGCCTGTACGGCGCCAACATCGACCTCTCGAAGCTACCGATTCCGCAGCATTGGCCGCGCGACGGCGGCCGCTACGCGGGCACAGCCGACGCCGTCATCACGCGCGATCTTGAATCGGGCTACCTGAACGTCGGCACCTACCGGATGATGATCCAGGGGCCGCGCCAGGTCGGCCTTTCGCTGGCGCCGGGCAAGGACGCCCTGCGCCATATCCACCAGGCCTGGGCACGCGGCGAGGCGCTGCCGGTCGCGGCGGTTTGGGGCGTCGATCCGCTGCTGATGGTGGCGGGCTCGCAATCGCTGCCGCTGGGCGTGTCGGAATATGGCTTTGCGGGCGGCATCAAGGGTCGCGCCATTGACGTGGTTCGCGCGACACAATCTGACCTGCTGGTGCCGGCCGCGGCCGAGATCGTCATGGAAGGTCTGATCCATCCCCGCGCGACGAAGGAGGAAGGTCCGTTCGGCGAATTCACGGGCTACTACGGCACCAAGGACATCGACTGCCCGCTGATCGAGGTGACGGCTCTGCATTTCCGCCACCGGCCGATCTTGACCAATGCGCTGATGGCCGACTATCCGTCGAACGAACAGAGCGCGTTCTTCTCGACCATCCGCTCCGCAAAGATCTGGGCCGATCTCGACAAGCTCGGCATTCAGGGTATCAAGGGCGTCTATGCGCATCCGGCTGCGGCCGGCGCGTTCGCGCTGGTCGTCATCAGTCTCGAACAGCGTTACGCGGGCCACGCCGCGCAGGCGCTCTCGCTCGCGGCCCAGGTACCCGGCGGCGCCTATGTCACGAAATGGATCATCGCCGTGGACGACGACGTCGACCCGACCGACATGGATCAGGTGCTGTGGGCGATGGGCACGCGCAGCAATCCGGCCGACGACATCGACATCCTGCGCAACACGCGCGGCTCGCCGCTCGATCCCTCGCAGAACCCGCCCGAGAAGCGGCTGTACGGGTCCAAGGCGCTCATCAACGCCTGCAAGGACTACCGTCACATCAAGACCTTCCCGCGCCGCACGCTGCTGCGCGAATCGGTCTACCGGCAGGTTGCCGAACGCTGGCGCGAACTCGGGCTGCCAGGCGAGCCGGCCCGTGTCGAGCGTTTCGACGCTATGGACGGCGATGGTGAAGCATGAGCGCGCGCACGTCCGTGCGGCGCGTGGTCGTCGGCATCACCGGCGCGAGTGGCATCCTGTACGGGATCCGCACGCTCGAATGCCTGCGGCGGCTCGAGATCGAGACTCACCTCGTCATGACGCGCGCTGCGCACGTCACGCTGACCCACGAACAGCCGTGGAAGGCCGAGCAGGTCAAGGAACTGGCAAGCGTCCACTACGCCTCGACCGACATCGGCGCGGCCATCTCCAGCGGTTCGTTCCGCACCATGGGGATGGTGGTCGCGCCGTGCTCGATCAAGAGTCTGTCCGAGATCGCCACAGGCGTGACCGATGGCCTGCTGTCGCGTGCCGCTGACGTCACACTCAAGGAGCGGCGCCCGCTTGTGCTGATGGTGCGCGAGACGCCGCTGCATCTCGGCCATCTGCGTTCGATGACGCAGGTGACCGAGATGGGCGCGATTGTCATGCCGCCGGTGCCTGCGTTCTACGCAAAGCCGGAGTCGATCGACGACATCGTCGAGCACAGCGTGGGCCGCATGCTCGACCTACTTGCACTCGACAGCGGCACCGTTCGGCGCTGGGGATCGTGATGAGGCGCGCGCCGCGCGCGGCGATCCGGCCTTCGTCGAGCGGCCTGTTGTCAGGCCTCGACGGAGGCTGCCGCGCGCGGGGGGCGATAAATGCACGCGAAGCTCAGCACGGCTGCGCCGCAGAACGCAGCCGTGATGACCAGCAGCGCGAGTCGCGCATCGGCCCGGCCGTTGTTCATCAGCGCGCCGAGGCATGCGATGCCGAGCACACCGCCGCTTTGCCGCGCCGCGTTGACCACGCCCGAGGCGATGCCGGTACGCTGCGCCGGTACCTCGGCGAGCGCCGAGGCGACGATCAGTGGCAGCGTCGCGCCGCCTACACCGAGCAGCAGGGCGGCCAGCACGAACGGCGCCTGTGTCACACCGAACAGGCACAACGCGAGCGCGCCGACGGCACCGGCAAGCATGCCGAGCGCCATCACGCGGCGCACGCCGAACGCCTCGGCCAGACGCCCCGAGAAGGTGGCACCCACTCCGGTGGTGATCGTCATCGGCGCGAGCTGCAGCCCCACCGCGAGCGGCTCGCCGCCATGCACCTGCAAGGCGACGGGCAGCACGAACAGCGTGCCGAAATAGGCGAAGGTCTGCAGGAACGCGACGCCGACCGAGGCCGCGAAAACCGGCGACGCGAACAGTTGCGGCGGCAGCATCGGCTCGGCGACGCGCCGCTCGAAGGCGACCAGCGCGCACGCGGCCGTCACGCCCACGGCCAACGTCGTGACGATCACCGGTGCGCGCCAGCCAAGCACGGGCGCCTCGATCAGCGCGAACATGATGGCGGCGAGCGTGACCGCCGACAGCGCCACGCCGCACGGATCGAAGGCGCGCGCGTGCTCGGCACGCCGCTCGCCGCAACGCAGCGCGGCTCCGATTGCGACCAGGCAGAGCGGCGCGTTCAGATAGAAGATCGCGCGCCAGCCAGCCAGTTCGCAGAGCAGCCCGCCGACGACCGGGCCGGCCACCAGGCCGACTGCCGAGATGCCGCCCCACAGCGCGATCGCGCGGGCGCGCCGGGCCTGGTCGGGATAGGCTGCGGCGAGCAGCGCCATAGAACTCGGCAGCATGATCGCCGCGCCCAAGCCCTGTGCCGCGCGTGCCGCGATCAGCGCGCCAATGCCGGAAGCGCCGCCGCAGGCAACCGACGCGCCCATGAAGACGACCACACCGGCCACGAAGGTGCAGCGCGCACCGAGCCGGTCGCTGGTTGAGCCTGCGGCGAGCAACAGACTTGCGAACAGCAGCGTATAGGCGCCCGCGATCCACTGGAGCCGGTCGATGCCGACCGCGAACGCGCGCCCGATGCTCGGCAGCGCTACGTTCAGTGCCGTCACGTCGAGCGCGACCATCAGCGAGCCGAGCGCGACGGAGATGAGCGCGGCACGCGTCACGACAGGCGAGACGGAGGCGGGAACGGAGGACGGATCGCGGGAAAGGGCGCGTGTCATGGTAGCTGGCTCGATTGACGAATCGCGACATTACTCGCCGACCTGCCGCCAGGGAAAATTAATTGTTCAACTTTCAACCATAAGTCGGACTACTGATCATGATGAACTTGATGCATTGGCGTTTGCTGGTTGCCGCGGCGGATGCTGGCTGTGTCTCGAAAGCCGCCGCGCAGGTCGGCATCACGCAATCGGGTGCGAGCCAGGCCATAAGCCAGCTGGAGAATATGCTCGGCGTGAAGATGCTGCTGCGCGACCGGCGTCGCACCACGGTGACGGCGATAGGCGAACAGGTGATTGCGCACGCGCGGTGCATGCTGGTCGAGTGGGAGTCGATCAAGACACTGGTCGACGAGTCGCGCGGCTTGCATACCGGGCGCATTAAGCTGGCGACGTTCCCGTCGGTCTTTACGAGCTTGCTGCCAAGCTTCCTGCAATCATTCGGGCAGATGTATCCCGGCATCAACGTGGTCTCGCTCGACGGCACCGACGATGAAATCGAGGCTTGGCTCGCAGACGGTACGGTAGACATCGGCGTGGTGATGAACTCCGACACCGAACGGGAGGTGTTCGTACTTGGCCGCGATAAATGGGTGGTGGTGGCGCCGACCGGCCATCCACTCGGCCGGCGCTCGAGCAAGATCGGCGTCTCGCTGGAAGAGCTGGCGGACGAGCCGTACGTGCTCGCCACCGGCGGTTGCCGCCTGAACAGTCGGCGGCTTCTCGCGGAAGCGGGCCACGCGCTGTCCGATCTGCGCATTTCGGTGCGCGACTGGTCGACCGCGTTCGAACTGATCCGCGAGGGCATGGGCCTGTCGCTCGTGCCGGAATCGATGCTGCCGGTCGCGCGCCAGGGGCTGCGCGTCCTGAACCTCGCCACGCCGATGTATCGCGAGTTTGGCCTGGTCTGCTCCGAGGCAGGCCAGCTCTCACCGGCCGTGCACGCCTTCTTCGATCAATTGCGACGCACGCCCAGCGTAGTGAGGCTCGCCGTGCACCGCGATGCGCCGCTGGATCCAAGCTGGCCTTCCCAGCGCTGCTATTCGAAGGGCCGCCCGCGGTGCACGCCCGACGATGAACGGGCATGTTGCCGAGGTCATAAAGATAGCTAATGTTGCCTCGGTCGAATGTTAACTTTACGTGCCGATTTGGTGGGCCTTAGTATCGGCTCACCCAACGGTCGCGGCGCAATGTGCAGTTGACGCAGTTGCGCCCGACCCTTCTCCACGTCACTGCAAAATCCAACCTCATGAAGCTCTACTTCGCTCCCAATGCATGCTCGCTGTCGCCGCACATAGTACTGCGCGAACTCGGCCTGCCGTTCGAACTGGTACGCGTCAACAACAAGACCAAACAGACCTCCGAGGGCCGCAGCTTCCTCGAAGTAAACCCGAAAGGCTATGTCGCGGCGCTCGTGCTCGACAATGGCGAAGTGCTAACCGAAGGTCCGGCGATTCTCCAGTACCTGGCCGACCTGAAGCCGGAAGCGAAGCTCGCACCGGCGAACGGCACGTGGGAGCGCGTGCGGCTCCAGGAAACGCTGAACTTCGTCACCTCGGAAATCCATGCCGGCTGCAGCCTGCTGTTCAGCAGCGATATTCCCGAAGACGTGAAGGACATCATCAAGGAGAAGTTCTACAAGCGCCTGGACAACCTCGACACCACGCTATCGCGCAAGGACTACCTCCTCGGCGAGTTCGGCGTGGCCGACGCCTACCTGTACACGGTGCTGTCGTGGCTGCCGCACTTCTCGATCGACATCAAGCGCTGGAAGGCGCTTGCACGCTTCATGGAGCGGATCGGCGCACGCGCCGCGGTCAAGGCCGCGCTCGCCGCCGAGGACGCCACGCCCGTCGTATAAAGCGCGCACTCGACTGCGCATCCGTTCCCCGACAACACCATATTAGCGATGAGAACCAAGACCATATTGACCAACGGCGACGTGAAGAAAATCGCCGCCGCCGCCGAACGGCATGCGATGGCCCGCAACTGGCCGGTGACGATCGTAATCTTCGACGACGGTGGTCATCTACTGCACCTGAACCGCCTCGACGGCGCCACACTCAGCTCAATTGAGATGGCGCTCGCAAAAGGCCGCACGGCCGCGCTGGGTCGTCGCGAGAGCAAGTTTTATGAGGACCTCGTCAAGCAGGGGCGCGTTGCTTTCCTCAGCGCGCCGATGACGGGCTTCCTCGAGGGCGGCGTTCCCATCGTCGTCGCAGGTGAAGTGGTCGGTTCAGTCAGCGTTTCGGGAGTGAAGTCGGAAGAAGACGCCGAAATTGCACGTGCCGGAATCGCCGCGCTGGAACTCTGAGAGACTCGCTGAATCGAGAGCGGACACACTTTCATGGCGGGCCTTCCTGAATCCGCCGCCTTCCCCAACGACGCCGAGTTGGCTGCATTGCGGGCGTGGTACGCCGGGCTCGATGCCCGTACGGCTGTCGCGCGCTATTTGGGCGACCGCAAGGCGCCGGGGACGTCTGCGCGCGGCGTCCTCAGCCGCATCCGGCGGGTTCTGGTCGCGTTCGCGACGAGCCGGCACCGCGCCGACCTGGCGGAGATATTCCGGGAGCGCTCCGCGGCGACGTCCGACACCGTCACCCGCGCGATCGAAGCACTGCGGAAGTTGCCGATCCGGAAGCGCACATCGCCGACGACATCGGCCAGTGGTTGCCGTCGCGGGTGGTGACCGCTCTGCAGGCGCAGGGAATCCGGACGCTCGCAGACCTGACCGTGCGGATTCCGCGCCGGCGGCGCTGGTGGACAGCGATCGCCGGGCTCGGCGCTGCAGGCGCGCGTCACGTCGAAGCATTCTTTGCCGCCCATCCGACTCTGACCGAACGTGCCCGTGCGCTGGTTGCGGCAGCACCTTCAGGGCCGATCGCGCCGTGGGAACAGTTGCGCGTGCCGCATGAGGTTGATGGCTCGCAAGGACCGTTTCGCGCACCACCGCACGTATGTTTGCTCAAGGCGTCGAACGACTACGAGGCCGTGCAATCCTGGCTGTCCCTGCACGAATCCGCCGCCACGCAGCGCGCCTACCGGAAGGAGGCGGCACGCCTGATGCTGTGGGCGATCGTCGAGCGGGGCTGTGCGCTGTCTTCGCTAACCACCGATGATGCGATCGCCTACCGGGCGTTCCTTCGCCGGCCAACACCGCGCGAACGCTGGGTCGGACCGTCGCGGCCGCGACAAAGCGTGGAATGGCTGGCCGTACAGTGGACCATTGTCGACGCGCTCTGCCGCCTACGCGCTGACCGTCCTGGCGGCACTGTTCCGCTGGTTGGTCGAGCAGCGCTACGTCCTCGCCAATCCGTTCGCGGGTGTCAGGGTGCGAGGGCGCGTGAAGACGGGCCTCGACGTCACCCGCGGCTTCACTGAGGGCGAATGGCTGCTGCTCCGCACGATAGCCGACGGACTCGAATGGTCCTACGGCTGGAGCGAGGCGGCTGCACAGCGTCTTCGTTTCCTGCTGGATTTCGGGTACGCGACCGGCCTGAGAGTCAGTGAGCTGACAGGCGCAACGCTCGGCGGCATCCGCGTCGACGAGCATGGTGATCACTGGCTGCACCTTGTCGGCAAGGGCTGCAAGACTGGCAAGGTGACGCTCCCCGCACTGGCGCGCATGGCGCTCGATCAGTACCTGGCGCAACGCCGGTTGCCAGTCACACGGGAAAGGTGGGACCCTGCAACGGTCATCTTGGCCAGCCTCAGGGAAGATGGCGCAGGCATCGAAACCACGCGGCTCGGACGCGTGTTGCGGCGATTTTTCGCGCTAGTCGCCGGCTCAATCAAGGATGAGCGGCCCGCGATGGCGGAGAAGCTGCGCCGCGCGAGCCCGCACTGGATGCGCCACGCGCACGCCTCGCATGCGCTCGCGCGCGGCGCCGAGCTGATCATGGTGCGCGACAACCTGCGTTGGTCTGCCCAAGCGCTAGCGATAGCGGCGACATGGCCATCAACCCGCCCCCAAGAATGCACCAACTTTACTTCGCAATGTTCCTAACCGTTTGATTTCACAAGAAAACGGTTATTCAGAATTGCGCAAACCCACCTAAATTCGGCGAAGTTTCGACATTACTTCGCAAAACGCACCAACATTACTTCGGCGGACGACTGGCCTAGCCGTGAATCACCACGAGCAGCGCCCTCGCTTCGCCCTTACCCGCGTTTCGGATCGCATGCGGCTCGTCCGCGACATAGCGCGCCGTATCCGCCGCCTTCAACCGCTTCGTCGCGCCCGCTGCTTCGATATCGATCGCGCCGTGCAGCACGGTCAGGTGCTCGCGCGTGCCCGGTTCATGTGCGTTCGACACCAGCGCACCGCCTGGCTGAAGCGTAAGCTCATACCACTCGAACTTGCCGGCGAGCTCGATCGGACCCCAGACGCGCAACTGGTATTTCGCATCGTGTCCGCTCAACGTAGGAATGTCGTGCGGGCCCGACACCGCGATCGCCTCAGGCGCTTTCTGCGGCGCAAACAACGAATCGAGACTCACGCCGAGCGCGTTCGTCAGGCGCCATGCAACGGCAATGGTCGGATTCGCCTTGTCACGCTCGATTTCGGACAACATCGACTTCGACACGCCGGCGGCGCGTGACAGGTCATCGAGCGTCATTCTGCGTTCGCCGCGCAGCCGCTGGATCTGCTCGCCAACACGCGGCGGCGCCGCCGGCGCTGACGCGACGGGTGCGGCGGCCGCTGGACTGGGTACGCCGCGCGCGGTACGGCGGGATTCCGAACTTGCCATTTGCTGACCTATCGTTTAGAGTTGTTCGATATATCGAACTTTTGTTCGGAAAATCGAATATTTCCAGTAAAGCTGACAACCGACTATAGCAGGCATAACCGGCCGCCGCGTCGCCGCACTCATGCCCACGCGGGCCGCTCATTCGACCAGGAGCTCGATTCATGCGTGATGCTTTCTTTACCCATCTGCGCGGCACGCTCGATCAGATTCGCGCCGACGGTTTCTACAAGACCGAGCGCGTGATCGCGAGTCCGCAAGCGGCCGGCGTCAAGCTCGCAAGCGGCGCCGATGTGCTGAACTTCTGCGCAAACAACTATCTGGGTCTCGCCGACGACGCGCGCCTGATCGCCGCGGCGAAGGACGGGCTCGATCGCGACGGTTTCGGGATGGCGTCCGTGCGTTTCATTTGCGGCACGCAGACGGTGCACAAGGAACTGGAGCGCGCGCTGTCGGCCTTTCTGCAAACCGACGATTGCATCCTCTACTCGAGCTGCTTCGACGCGAACGGCGGTCTGTTCGAAACACTACTCGATGAATCCGACGCGATCATCAGCGATGAGCTGAACCACGCCAGCATCATCGACGGAGTGCGACTGTCGAAGGCGAAGCGCTACCGATACAAAAACAACGATCTCGGCGATCTCGAAGCGAAACTGCGCGAGGCCGATGCCGCAGGTGCACGCTTCAAGCTGATCGCAACCGACGGCGTGTTCTCAATGGACGGCATCATCGCAAACCTGGCTGGCATCTGCGACCTCGCAGACCGTTACGGCGCGCTCGTGATGGTCGACGATTCGCACGCGGTCGGTTTCATCGGCGAACACGGCCGCGGCACGCCCGAACATGGCGGCGTGCTGTCGCGCGTCGACATCATCACCGGCACGCTTGGCAAGGCGCTCGGCGGCGCGTCGGGCGGCTACGTCGCGGCGCGCCAGGAAGTCATCGATCTGCTGCGTCAGCGTTCGCGTCCGTATCTGTTCTCAAACACGTTGACGCCCAGCATCGCAGCCGCATCGCTCAAGGTGCTCGAATTGCTCGCGAGCGACGAAGGCGCCCGTCTGCGCGAACGGGTGCGCGCGAACGGCGCGCATTTCCGCCGTTCGATGAGCACGCTCGGCTTCACGCTCGTGCCCGGCGAGCATCCGATCATTCCGGTGATGCTCGGCGACGCGCAGCTCGCGTCGCGGATGGCCGATGCGCTGCTGCACGAAGGCGTCTATGTGATCGGCTTTTCGTTTCCGGTCGTGCCGCGCGGCCGCGCGCGGATTCGCACGCAGATGAGCGCTGCCCATACACCCGAACAGATCGATCGCGCGGTGGACGCGTTTGCGCGCGTCGGCCGTTCGCTCGGCGTGATCTGAGTGCAGCTTCGCATTATTCGAACCTTGGCAGGAACACCCATGAAAGCTTTGGCAAAACTCGAACGCGCGCCGGGTCTGACGCTGACTCGCGTCAAAAAGCCTGAAGTCGGCCATAACGACGTGATGATCCGCATCACCCGCACCGCGATTTGCGGCACCGACATTCATATCTGGAAGTGGGACGACTGGGCCCAAAAGACCATACCGGTGCCGATGCACGTCGGCCACGAGTACGTCGGCGAGATCGTCGAAATGGGTCAGGAAGTGAAGGGCTTTGCGATCGGCGACCGCGTGTCGGGAGAAGGACACATCACCTGTGGTTTTTGCCGCAATTGCCGCGCCGGGCGACGTCATTTGTGCCGCAATACGGTTGGCGTCGGCGTGAATCGCGAAGGCGCGTTTGCCGAATATCTCGTGATTCCGGCATTCAATGCATTCAAGATTCCGCCAGAAATTTCCGATGACCTGGCCGCCATCTTCGATCCGTTCGGTAACGCAACGCATACCGCGTTGTCGTTCAACCTGGTCGGTGAAGATGTGCTGATTACCGGCGCCGGTCCGATCGGCATCATGGCGGTCGCGATCGCCAAACATGTCGGCGCGCGCAACGTCGTGATCACCGACGTCAACGATTACCGGCTCGAGCTGGCGCGCAAGATGGGCGCGACGCGCGCGGTCAATGTGTCGCGCGAGACGTTGCGCGATGTGATGGCCGACCTTCACATGACCGAAGGCTTCGACGTAGGCCTCGAAATGTCGGGCGTGCCGAGCGCATTCACCAGCATGCTCGAAGCGATGAATCATGGTGGCAAGATCGCGTTACTCGGCATTCCACCGGCGCAAACGTCGATCGACTGGAATCAGGTGATTTTCAAAGGGCTCGAGATCAAGGGCATTTATGGCCGCGAGATGTTCGAGACCTGGTACAAGATGGTCGCGATGCTGCAAAGCGGGCTCGACCTGTCGCCGATGCTCACGCACCGCTTTGCCGTCGACGATTACGAGCGCGCTTTCGCGACGATGATGTCCGGCGAGAGTGGCAAGGTGATCCTCGACTGGACCGTCTGATCACGCAGCGCCGGTCGGCGCCGTTTGAATCAACCCGCCGCGCCCGCCGGCGGTTTGTCGAATTCGGCCTGAATGCGAACGTGTACATCGTCGCCGACGGCCGGATACCACGTCGTCAGCCCGAACTTCGAGCGGCTGAAACTCCCTTCCGCTGAAAAGCCGAGCGTATCCAGTTTGGTCAGCGGGTCGCGGCCGTAACCGTTGAATTTCACGTCGAGCGTGACAGGCTGCGTCGTGCCGTGAATCGTCAGGTCACCGGTCAGTTTGCCGCTTGCTTCGCCGGTGCGCTCGAAATGCGTGCTGACGAAGCGGATGTCCGGATAGCGCGCGACATCGAGCATCTCATCGCCCTTCACCATCTTGTCGAGCAGCGGCACGTTCGTGTCGACGCTTGCCGCATCGATCGTGATGGCCACCGAACTGTTTTCCATCCCGCCTGCGCGCCAGTCGAGCTGACCCGTTACGCGATCGAAGCGCATCGCGAAGCGCGAGTACTTGAAGTGGTCAACGTCGAAAATCACGCTCCAGTGATTTGCGTCGAGTTTGTACTGGCCCGCGGGCACGCGCGATTCAGTGGTGCTGACGGTATGCGTGACCACTTCCAGCGGCGTACACGCAGTCGACACAAACGTCGCAGCCGCGACGAGAAAGAGTGCGCGCACGGCGGCCGCGCGGACAGCGGCATTCTTCATGGCTTCTCCGTTGGTTCGACCCGCATCATCCACCACGATCGTGCACGCGCAGCGTCGCGCAAGCCGCAAACGCCATCGTGCGTTTCTGGAAAAGCATACTTGACGAGGTAGAATGACCGTTCTACCATGTGCCACATGGCTACCTCGAACGAATCCCCGACGCCCGTTTCTGCTTCGGGCTCCGCACGCGACCGGCTGCTCGAAGCAGCCGAAGCGCTGGTGTACGCCGGCGGCATTCACGCAACCGGCGTCGACGCGATCGTCAAGCAGTCGGGCACCGCGCGCAAGAGCTTCTATACATATTTCGAATCGAAGGACGCACTGGTTGCCGCCGCGCTCGAGCGGCGCGACGAGCGCTGGATGAGATGGTTTATCGAAGGCACGCTGCGCCACGGGAAACGGCCGCATGCGCGTCTGCTCGGCATGTTCGACGTATTGCGCGAATGGTTCGCTTCGGACGAGTTTCACGGCTGCGCGTTTCTTAACGCAGCCGGTGAAATCGCGTCGCCGGACGATCCGATTCGTGTCGTCGCGCGCGAGCACAAGGAACGTCTGCTCGACTTCGTGCGTACGCAGTGCGACGAGTACGTCGCATCGGTGGGAGCCGATGCGCGGCGTGCGGCGCGGTTATCGCGCCAACTGTTGATTCTGATCGACGGCGCGATTGGTGTGGCGCTCATCAGCGGCGATCCCGACGCGGCGCTCGATGCGCGCGCCGCGGCCGAACAGGTACTTGATGCGTATCACTCGCATGCCCGTCCGGCATCCGGCGGGCAGTCATCCACAGCAAGAGACCGTAACCGACCTTAGGAGCTCATCATGGCAGAAATCGAAACCCGCCCGCCCGTTCCGCCATTCACGCGCGAAACCGCGATCCAGAAAGTGCGCGCCGCCGAAGACGGATGGAACACGCGCGACCCTGAGCGCGTGTCGCTGGCGTATACGCAGCAAAGCGTCTGGCGTAACCGTGTGGAATTTGTCACGGGCCGCGAGGCGATTGTTGAACTGCTGCGTCGCAAATGGAAGCGCGAACTGGACTATCGACTGATCAAGGAGGTGTGGGCGTTCGGCGGCAATCGTATTGCGGTGCGCTTTGCGTACGAGTTTCACGACGATTCGAACACGTGGTTCCGGGCGTACGGCAACGAGAACTGGGAGTTCGACGAGCACGGCCTGATGGCCCATCGCCACGCAAGCATCAACGAAATGCCGATCCGCGAAAGCGATCGCCTGTTCCACTGGCCGCTCGGCCGTCGCCCGGACGATCATCCGGGCCTGTCGGACCTCGGTCTCTGAGCATCATTACGTCAAGCATACGGTGAACGTTCTTGCCGGACGTTCACCGCTCTGTCATCGGCCTTCCGCTATTGTCCTGCCTGCCGCGGTCAAGCCGCTTCGCGAAACTGTCGTGCTGAAGCGATATTCCATACGATCGTTACAGATTGTGGGGTAGAGTGCGCGACGGATAAGCAAATCGATAATAGACCGCAGTTTTAACGACACCGGCATCCGACCGCCGGCGGAGAGGACATGCGTTTTCGGCAGATCAAGAACATCAAGAAAAATGTGCAGCGCTTCATGGTGGCGCTGACGGTCGGACTGGCGGCATCGTCCGCGCATGCTGACTGGTGCTCAGGCGGTGTCTGGGTCGACGCGATGTTCGCGTCGTATCACATCAATCCCGATCCCGGCACACACTTCGAGGAATTCAACCCGGGTCTGGGCGTCGAATGCTGGCTCAACAACGAGTGGGCGCTCACCGCAGGCGGCTTTCGCAACTCGCTGCGCCGTCCTTCGTACTATGGCGGCGGCGTATGGGCGCCGGAGTTCGCGCATTGGGGCTTTGTGCGGCTCGCGGTGATCGGCGGCATTATCTCCGGCTACAACTATGGCAACTGGGGCTTGGGACGAAATCATACGGTTGGTCCGGTCGCCGCGCCGATTGTGATGACCGAATACAAGCGCATCGGGATGAACTTTATTATCGTGCCGCCCATTCCCTCGGATAATCTGCCTTTTACGATCGGGTTTCAGCTGAGAGTCAAGTTCTAGCCGGTTATCGCGGAAGCTGCCGCTGGTTAAAGCCTCGTTTCGTTGTTCGATTCGTATGATATTATTATATCATTCGTGAAGAATGCGAGCGGGAATGGACAGGATGGTCTGGCTGGTTGCCGGCAACAAGGGCGGATGCGGCAAGTCCGTCATGGCCAAGGCACTGATTGAATGGCTGCTTAGCCTGTCGGCACGCGTGACCGTCGTGGACGGTGACGCGCGTACGCCGGATGTCAGCGGCGTTTTCAGCGGAGTCTTGCCGACGCGGGAGTTCGATCTGCATGACGCGGACGGCTGGCCACTTTTCTCCGACTTTCTCTGTACGACAGACGTGGGCAATGTGCTGGTGGACGGTCACGTTGTGGCCAATCTGCCGGACGGCATCAACGAGCGTGCCGTTCTCCACTTCGAGCGCTTCATACGGCTTGTCCATGCCTACGGTTTCCAGGTCCGCATTCTTTTTGTGATGAATACGCTACCGGACGGCCTCCACTTTTTCGGCCGGCTCGCTCAAATCTTTCCCGACGTTGTGCCGGTCAAGAATCTGGCCTTTGGCAAGGTTCGTGAATTCGAACATTTCGATGCCGCGTACGGTGCCGCTCACGATGACCGTGTGTTCCTCTTGCCTGCGATGAATGGCCGGATCATGCAGGTCGTTCGGGAATCCAGCCTCTCCTTCCGCGCCTTCGTCGACCAGCAAGGGGATCAGGAAAGCAACTTCATCTATGCGCGCGTGGTGGTGGCTGAATGGCGCGCGAACCTGCTCGAGGCGTTCGACGACGCGCTGTCGATATCGTGACCCATGAAAGCCATTGACCAAGCCCTTCACGCGTTAATCCAGCGCGAACCTGCTCCGGAAGAGGTCGCGAAGTTCTACAAGATCAAGGAGATTTGCGGATTTTCGGAGCATGACTCGGTGTGGGCCTTGCTGCTCGCCTTTGGACACTACGAAATCCTGTACAAAGACATCCCGAACAGCATCACGGAGCAAACCCGGCAGGTTCTCGCGGACCACAAACTCGCGCTCGAAGCCACGGCCGAAGCCGTGGAGCGTGCTGTCAAGGCAAGCCTCATCGAATCGGTTGCGAAGACGTCCCGCGAAATGGCAAACAAGGCGATCGAGACCGGGAAGATTCTGGCCAATCAGGAGCTGCGCCGAAAGTTCATCTTCGCATTGGTGGTTGCATTCACTGTTTCCGTGCCGGTCCTCGGGTTGGTTGCGTGGGGAGCGTACCAGGCCGGTGAGCGTTCCGCGAGGGGCGAGATCGCAGTTGACGCGGCATGGGTTCAGTCACCCGATGGACGGGCTGCAAAAGCCTTCGCGTCCTTCAATAACGTGCGCGCGATGTTGGACTGCGCCGGTTTTGAGACCCGCAAGGACGGCTCGGCCGTCTACTGCATACCGTACGACGACAAGGCGAAGCGAAGTTCCGGCTGGCGCATTCGTTGAAGTCGGAGATTGGACGTATCCGGCGTGCGAACGCCCCGTGCCGGCCGGCAGCCGATTAACTTTATTAAAAGGAGTGTTTTAGATGGCACTGTTACCCGAACATTCCAGCGCTCAACTGGTCATGCTGGCGGGAAATCTTTGCAGCACCGCCGAGTTGGCGCTGTATCTCGAACAGTTCGACTATCGGGAGGACCCGAATGAAGCGGGCCATTGGATGCTGGTTTCCCGGGATCCAGGGCATGCCGACTGCTCGCTTCGCATCGAGAACGAGGGCGAGACGATCACCGTCTATGGCGAGGCCGTGGACCACTTCGCGCGCGTGAACTACCTGGTTCAGAAGGCAGGCTGGGCGGAGTGCAGCCTGTTGTCGCGCGACGACGACGTGGAGGCGAGGCTCGCTGGCCGCCTGGTGAGTGTGGGCATCATGAGTGCGACGACGACATCGATACCCGCCAGCACGCTCAGCGTCAGTGCCATGCCCATGCCTGCGGCGGCGTTGGCTCCGACGGAGGCAGTAGCGGGCAACACGCCGGCATCGGTGCGAGACCCGCACGGTTTTGTCGAAACGACGGTATCTCCCGCAGCCTCGCCGGCTAAGCTTGAGCAGTCGAACGAGAAGCGCGACCCCCTGACCATGCGCAACAACGCACTCGAACAGAAAGTCACTGGGCTGGAAAGCGAAAATGCGCGATTGACAAACCAACTGAACGCGGCGCTGGCAGCGCGGCCGGTCAAGGCCGTCATTGCGCCAGAAGCGGCCGATCCGGCGCCGGGCCACATCGACGCGCTGGCGCTGCTGAGTGCGATCGAGGATCACGTATCGCAAACCCTCGATCTGTCGGCGATTCACGGCACTCAACTCGTCAAGGATCTCCGCAAGCTCGGGTACGTCTTCAAGGTTCGTCTCGTGCCTGCGGCGATGGCTCAGTGATGAGCGTTCTGCCAACGTTGCTTCCAACGTCAGAAAAACGTGATCCCGGAAGGTCTACGGTGAGAGCGACAGCGCTTCGCCGCCACGTGGTGCCAGCCATTTGCGGCGCGCTGGTCGCCATCCTCGCGTGGTCTGGCTGGCTTGCCGGTCTGATCGCTGCGCCGTTACTGGTCCTGGTGTGGCGATTGTCGACATCACGAAAGCAAGCCTTTGTCCCCTGCCTTTTTTATTACCTCGTAGCAGGAAGAGGATTGTTTCATGGAGCAGGCGTCTTCTTCGGCGACGACAGCGCGCTCCCCGCGTGGCTGCTGGGCGCTCTCATGTGGCTCGTTCCGAGCATCATTCTGGCGGTAGTCTGGGCGCTTGCATGGGGCAGATCGCGCCAAGGCGTGCGGGTTTTATGTGCGCTGCTTGTCCTGTCTGTGCCGCCAATCGGCGTGTTCGGATGGGCCAATCCTGTGACGAGCGCTGGAGCCCTTTTCCCTGGTTTGGGCTGGATCGGACTGGCCCTGACGGTCGGGTTGCTCTACGTGCTCGCTCAGCATGCCCGGCCCGCGCTTGCCGCGCTCCCATTCGTCCTGCTCGCCGCGGTCGTCAATCTTTCGTATCGGGCTCCGTCAGTCGACCGATGGATCGCGGTCGATACGCATATTGGTTCGGCTCGTGACGCATTTGGAGAATTCGATCGTCTGCAGGCGTTAAAGGCGGCACTCGCCAATGCGCGTGCACAAAATCCACATGCGGTGACATTCGTGCTGCCTGAACTGGTCGGCGGCGATTGGTCGATGAATCGAATCTGGTGGGATCACGAAGCGGTGGACCTTGCTGCGCACGGCCAGACAGTGCTTGTTGGCGCGTATCTTCCGCAGGATAAAAACCGGCGCTACGTGAATGCGCTCGTCTCGATAGGTGCGGATCGCGATCAGGTTCTGGTCGATCGCGTGCCGGTTCCAATCTCGATGTGGAGACCGCTTTCGAACACGGGTGCGATCGCCTACTGGGCACATGGCGGGGTGGCGCGTGTCGGCGGAAAGCGAGCCGCAGCGCTGATCTGCTACGAGGAGCTTTTGATATGGCCGGCGTTGCTAAGCGCAGCGCAATCTCCCGATATTTTCGTCGGCTCGGCCAATGATTGGTGGGCTCGCGGCACAAGCATTCCCGCGATTCAACGGGAAGCGACCGCAACGTGGGCTCGCCTGTTCGGAAAGCCGTTCGTGTGGGCGCATAACGTATGAAGATTATGATATAAATATATACAAGAGGTATCATAGTGGTTTCGAACTGCTTCGCACGAGGACGCGTGGCACGTCTCGCGTGCCCTGCTAACCGAAGGATGCAACGATGAAACGTCTAGTAATTCCAGTGCTCCTGCTGCCGTCTATCGCGATGGCAGGAGTGGTCATGGTCGATGGGCCATCGCCGGGTGCGCCCGCAGCGTCGGCTCCGGCTGCGACGGCGATGGCAAGCGCCGACCCGTCGCAAGGCCAGGTCGTCGTCGGCGAGCCGATCGATCCGGCGGCGCAAATCGTTCCGGCACCGGAACCGCCGAAGACCTGGACCGCTGCGGCCGGCTCGACGTTACGTGAATCGATCCAGAAGTGGGCTGACGAAGCGCAATGGCATGTCGTGTGGAATGCGCCTGACGGCCCGGACAAGCAGGTGAACTATCCGATCGTGCTTGCGCTGCGTTTTCAGGGGCCGGTCGAACAGGTCGTTGCCGACTGCATTTCCCTGTACGAGAAGGCGCGCAAGCCTCTCGCGGTGCTTATTCAACCCGACCAGCGGGCGTTCATCGTGCAACTGAAGAACAACTGATCATGAGAAAGACGCTCAATGCGACGGCAGCGCTTCTGGCACTCCTGCTATCCGGGTGCGACACCTTCCGGCATGCCTCGCATATCGAAACGTCCGCCCAGAATGACAAAACGACGATTGCGGGGCACCTGAACGCGGTCTCCCAGCAACAGTCCCACGCCAACGATACCGTGCAGTATCTGTCGAAACAGTGGGTCAGTCTGAACCCGATCTTTGAATCGGCCGCAGCCAAACTGCCGCGTCTCGACTGCGGAACGATGAATATCGTCACGAACGAGCCGGTATCGGTGCTTGAGTTCGGCCAGGTCGTCACCAGGAAATGCGGCATTCCCGTTCACGTCACCGACGACGCGATGGCGACGATATACAACCCGGATATGACGGCCGGCCGGGTCCAACCGTCGCCCACTCCATCCCCGGCGGGACCTGTCATGGTGCCGCCGCTCCCGAGCTTCGGTCAGTCGGCAAACGTCAAGATCGCCGATGATCACAAGATCGATATCAATTGCCGCGGGTGCGATCTGACCGAGCTGATGGATATGGTCGTTTCGCGTCTCGGCGTGTCCTGGCGGCCCGACGAAGACAATCACTCGATCAGGATCTACAGCATCGATACGCAGACGTTTCCCGTTCACCTGATTGCGAGCGGCACGGACGGTAGCGACACCGATATGCGATCGGAGTTTCAGAGCGGGACCACGCAGACAAACGGGGTGTCGTCGACGCAGACGGGCGGCTCCAGCGCATCGTCGAGCAACGGTTCCGGCTCGAGCTCGACCATGCAATCGACCGTGGTTGCGCTTAAGACATCGCTCTGGAAAGAAATTCAGGGCAACCTCGAAACAATTGCGGGCAAAGGGAATGTAAGCGTCGCACCGTCGATGGGCAGTGTGACGGTGACCGCATCGCACGCGAAGCTGGATGCGGCGAGGCGTTACATCGACGCGAAGAACAAGCTTTTCGACAAGTTCGTCACGTTTAATGTGCAACTGATTTCCGTGACGATTACGAACACGGATTCGGCCGGAGTGAGTTGGGATGCGTTATACAAAACGTTGACTGGAAAATATGGAATAAACGTTTCCAATGTGTTCGCGGCGCCGACCAATGCGGTCAATGCGACGTTCTCCATTCTGAGCACGTCCGGCTCGCCGTGGGGCGGAACGCAAGCGATCGTCAGCGCGTTGAACGAGCAGGGTTCGGCGCGGCTTTTGCGAAGCACCCAACTGCCGACGATGAATCTGAACGCCGTCGCGACACAAACCGGTGAACAGGACGGCTACCTTCAAAGCGCGACCGAAACGCAAACAGCGCAGGTGGGGACGAGTACCTCGCTGCAGCCGGGGACGATCAACACCGGTTTCAACATATCGATGTTTCCGTATATCCGCGAGGACAACAAGATCCAGTTGCGGATGAACATCAACCTGTCGAGCCTAAAGGGGCAGCCGCGAGTCGTCACGAGCGGCGATTCGAAGATCGAGCTGCCGGATATCTCGATGCCGCTCAACACGTCGAATACGATCCGCGTCAAACCGGGCGATACGGTCATGCTAGCGGGCCAGGACTACGACGACGAGAACTCGACGCGTGATGGCGCCGGCACCGCCAGTTTTTTCGCTTTGGGCGGCGGCGTGAACGTAACAAAGAGCCACACGATGCTGGTCGTTCTGATCACCCCAGTTCTCGCGGACGATTGACATGGCTTCGGTACTGAAAGCGAGAAGGCGCAAGCCGTCCGTGTCCGCGCCCGTCCGGTTCAGCGTCCAGGTGGTTGAAATCAACAACCGGACGTTCGTGTCGGATCTGTTCTGGCAACCGCTTAGCAATGCCCGCAATTACATGGCGGAAGCACGCACGCTCGGCAAAAAGCACGAGTGGGACATTGTCGCGGTACGTCGTGGAACGCGTGTCCAGGCAGGTTTCGCGCCAAGGAAATCGGCCGCGTTGAAGGGGATGTACAGCCTTGCCGCGTCGCTCGCTGCGCAGCTCGGTGATTCGTGGCTCGGCGCTTTCACGTTGAACGACGGGCGATATGTGGTGACGGCGGTGTACGAGCGCATGATCTGCATCGGATTCGACACGATCTGCAACGCGGAAGAAGCGAAGCGGCTCCTCGCCAACGCCGTGACACTGCATCAGTTCGACGACGACGCGATCTATGCGCCGCCCGAACTGGAGTTTTCGTCACACTCGCGCGATATCTATCAACTCCTCACCGCAAAGACGGTCCGCAAGGAACACCGTCTGAAGCAACTGACGTTCGGGCTGACCAAACGTGAGCTCGCGATAGCGGTGTCGTCGGTTCTGGTGCTCGTTGCCGGGGTGGCCGGCTATGCATGGTATTCGAACAGGCAGGCGGAGGAAGCGGCCCGTATTGCGGCTCAGCAGCGCCTCGCTCAGCAGCGCAGGCTCGACGAGTTGAACGCGAAAGCGAGACAGAAGCTCGGGGTCAAGGCGCTCGTTCACCCGTGGGCATCGTCGGCCGGTGCATACGACTACGTGACGAGCTGCGTTGCGACGGAAGACCGATTCCAGCTCAGTATCGCCGGCTGGCCGCTCGCGGAAATCCTGTGTGATGGACACACGGCGACTGCCACGTATTCCAGAGCGGAAGGACTGACGGTCGACGGGTTCATCACCGAAGCAAGAGATCTGTATGGCGAAGAGCCTCACATCAGCGGCGAGGATCAAAACAGCGGAACGGTGAAAGTGAAGCTTGAACCGCCTGTGGCCGGCGACGAAAAGCTGAAGCTGCCGGATGACCTTATGCCGCACTTTCATTCGTACTTCGAAGGGGCGGTGATACCTGTCACCGTTTCGGAAGTGCCTGTGAAGCTAGCAAAGCCGGCAGACGTGCCGGGTCAACCGCCGTCGCCAGCCCCAGTCGCGACGTGGCGTCAGTACAGCTTCAACTACTCGGATGGTTTGCCCCCTACCTATCACTTCGCCAGATTGAAGGGCGCTCTATCCGGGCTTGAGGGCGTTCGAATCGAGAAGATCACTGAAACGGTGGACGCTCAGGCCGGGTCCGCTACATGGAAAGTCGAGGGGTTCATCTATGCGCAAAAGTAACGTTTTTTCCTGGACACTCATCGCCGTGCTGTTCGGTTTGTCGTTCGGCGCGGCCGCGCAGGAGGAGCGCGTCAAGACGGCCGGGGACCTGCGTGTGGTCATTGCGGACACCGTGATCCTCAAGGCGGAGGCGGCGCGGGAGCAGGCCCGGCAGGATCTGAAACAGAAGTCAGCTAGCACGATCAACGGTGCGTTGGGCGCGAGCGCGGAAAGCAACGGTTTGCCGCGCGTGTCCGGTATCTTCGAGGCGCGCGGCGTTGCCACCGCCACCTTTGTCTACCCGAACGGGCAGCTGGACCAAGGCGTGGGAGACGTCTTGCCCGGGGGCTACAGGATCATTGCCATTTCCCCCGCTCTATCGTCGGTAGATGTTCAGAAGAAGGGCGAGAAAAGCATCACGATTCCCGTTTCGAAAGACTCCGGGCTCGCGGCGCTCAGCGCGGCAGGCGCACAGGAAGGGACCATGGCACAGGGTGTCCCGATGATGCGGCCGCCCGTGATTCCGTCGATGAATCAGGTCATGGCACGCTAGGAGGATCCATCATGGACTTGAGCGAAGTTGTTGCACTCGAATCGTCTGACGCACGAGTGATTTCGGTTAAGGGTTCGCCTTACGAAGTGCCGGAAGCAGCGCGGCACGCTGCCGCGCTCCTGTCCGACTGGACACTGGTCGTCGTGGAGTCGTACAAAAGCGACCATGGCGTGCGGGCGTACGAGCTGCTTCTCAACAGGCTCGGTGTGAAGTGCGAGCGCCGTTTCGTGAACCTCGAACAATTCGCGAAGCTGCGGGAGGGCGCGGCAGCGAAGAGCAGTGAGAAGGCCGACAGCAAAATGCAGATCCGCGCGATCGGCCTGATCAAGCAGTGCGTGAAGGAGGGGGCGAGCGATATGCATATCCTGAACTACGCCAATCGCACCGTGCTGAAGATGCGCATTCACGGTCTGCTGTTCGAGAAGATGGAGTTGAGCCCGGAGGAAGGGCAATCGCTGTGCCGGTGTATGTATGAGTCGATGACCGACGTTGCCGAGCCGAACTACAACGATCGTGAAACACAAGACGGCCGCCTCTCCCGAGAGTTCCTGAAGTCTGCCGGACTGAACGGCGCGCGTATCGCGACGCGGCCGATGGAGTACGGCAACCTGCTTGTCCTCCGGCTGCTCTACGGCAATATGAAGAAGCAGAAAACGCTCGCGAACCTCGGCTACAACGTCCGGCAAGTCAGCGCGATCCAGCAGATGCTTCGCCGTCGTGGCGTGAATATCTTTTCGGGTGTCACGGGTTCCGGAAAGTCGACGTCGCTGCAAGTGGTTCTGTCGATGCTGCTCGAACTGCATCACCGTCTTATCAATCTGCTGACGGTGGAGCAGCCACTGGAATATGTGATCGAAGGCGCGGTGCAGACGCCGCTCGTCGTGGCGAACATGGACGACCTGAATGCCATTTCCGAAGCGTGGGCGAAGTCGATCAGTAACCTGATGCGGCTCGACCCGGATTACATCATGGTCGGCGAGCTGCGTGACCTCGCTTCGGCGATCGCGGCAATTCATGCCGCGCTGACGGGGCATGGCCTGTGGACGACAACGCACGCACGCGACGGCTTTGCGTCGCTCGATCGTCTCGCTGACCTGGGCGTGCCGGATCGACGGCTGGGCGACGCGGCGCTTTTCACCGGGTTGATCAACCAGTCGTTGGCGCCCGTGTTGTGTCCAGCGTGCAAGCGGCCGTTCAAACAGCACATGAAGGAACTGGCGCCCGACCTGCGGGAGCGGGTCGAGCGGTACTGCCTGCCCGCCGCGGTGTTTCTGCGTGGCGACCAGCAGGATTGCGAGGTGTGCGGAGGGATCGGTGTTGTCGATCGTACGGTGGTCGCCGAAGTGGTCCTGACGAACCAGAGGCTCCTGAATGTCTATCGTGCGGCGGATGGTGGATCGAGCGCGGCTCGCACGTACTGGGTCAATGAGATGGGCGGGATCACGAAGTGCCAGCATCTGATCCAGAAGATCAATGAGGGCATTGTCGACCCGTACTTCGGCGAGGAAGCCGTGTGCGGTCTCGATGAAGACTCGCTTACGATCGGGTGATGGGCAATGATTGGGGCATTGACTGAGCGTCTGAACGCTGCGTGGTACAGGCTTTGGTTTTCGGCCAAGGCGAGGCGCAATTTCTATCGATCGATGGCGCTTCTGTTGCGGAACAAGGTTTCGCTGAAGAAGGCGTTGCAGGCTCAATATGAAGTCTATAGCGACGAGGGCAAAAAACCCGATCGCATCGAGGCACTGGTGACAAGCGATTGCCTCGTGGCTGTCGAGGAAGGAACCCGACTGTCGGATGTCCTGCAAGCCTGGACGCCGTTCGATGAGCATTCGACCATCGCTTCGGGGGATACGAGCGGGAAGATAGCGGATGCTCTGGCACGCGCCGCCGAGATCATCAAGCGGAAGACGCAGATGCGAAAGGCCGTCGTTAACGCGACGACCTATCCGGCGATCATCATGCTCGCGCTCGGCATTACGTTCTACCAGATATCGGTCACGGTGATGCCCAAGCTGCTCCGCGTGACACAGAAAAAGTATTGGGATTCGAGCACGTATGCGATGCAGTACATGTCGGATTTCGTCGCGGCACACGGGGAAGCCCTGTTGATCGGTTGCATCGGGCTCGTGGTCTTTGCCATTGTCAGCATGCCGCGCCTGACCGGGCGGTTGCGCTTTTTTATCGACAAGATTCCACCGTGGAACGTGTATCGGATCGTGCAGGGCGCGATCTTTCTCTACAACGTTTGTGTGTTGCTCGAGGCGGGCGTTTCGAAGGTCGAGATTCTGGAGGAGATGTCGGAGCGTGCGTCCCCGTATATGAAGGAGCGGATCGAAGGCGTGCTTGCAGGTGTCAAGAACGGTCTGGACCTGGGGGGCGCGCTGAAAGAGTGTGGCTACGACTTCCCGAGCCGTGATTCGATTGCCTATGTAAAGCTGATCGGCAGCATGGACGGGGGAGAGTCGCAGTTGAGGCAGTTCGCCGACGAGTGGATGGACGAAACAATCGAGCGGCTTGAGCAGTTCGCTGCGGGATTCAAACAGGTGGCGATTGGTCTGGGCGGCGTGCTGATTCTCCTTATTCTCGCCGGCGCGAATGGAATTACCAACAGCATTACCAGCGGCTTGTAATTGGGTTCGGTTCTTGTGTCTCGGAATAGTATATTTATATTGATATCGGGGGTTAACAAAGCCATGCAGCAGGTCAATACGAACGATATGAAGGGCGGTGCGGTGGGTGCCGTGAAGTCGGGGTCTACGGCGGGCGCGGTCGCCGATGCGAAGAGAAGACTGCCTATTCGCGGGCGGCGCACACCGCGCGGGGTGATCTCGATCGAAGCGATTGTTGTGATCGCAATCATCCTGGTTCTTCTCGTATGGGGCGGGTCGCGAATCGGCCAGTTGTATCTGGGCACCGACAATACCACCGAGGGCGGCAACATCCAGTCGCTCTATGGTGCGATCAGGGAGATCAAGACGTCGGCCGGCTATGGCTCGTCCGGCACGGATTTGTCGCCCACGCTGATTGCGATGGGGAAGGTGCCGGGAAATATGGCGATAAGCGGCGCCCAGATCATGAACAACTGGGGGCAACCGTACGACATCAAGAGCACGGGTCAGGGCTTCACGCTGAGCGATCCGGGTGTGCCGGAAAAAAACTGCATCAAGATTGTGTCGTCGGTGTCGCAAAACGGGCAGTTCGACTCGGTGTCCGTGAACAGCGGATCGGCGAATACCGGCCCGCTTGCGACGGCTACGGCCCAGACCGCATGCTCGAGCGATCCGAGCTCGATTCTCTGGACGAGCACGAAATAACGGCACATGGCGGACGGCGTGAAGAAGATCAATTCGATTGAATTTGTCGATTTGTATCTCGGCGAGAGTTTCAGCGAAATCTCCGGTCTCGATGGGGTGCAAGGCCTGGTTCCTGTGCCGGAGGAGTTGATGGCCGACGTCGCGTCGCTCCGCGCCACGTGCGTCCATTTCTCGAAGGCAAATCGGGCGCGTGAGTTTTCGATTCCAGTCGGGGACGTGCTGTACCGCGTGACGATGTATGTGGGCGTCCACGAGACGGTGTTCGCGCTGCGCCAACCGCACGCCGACGTGCGCTCGCCCAGTGCGTTGGGCCTGAGCGATCCGGTGTTGGATGTTTTGCTGGAGAAGGGCTTGCGGGGCCTCGTGGTGGTCGGTGGCGAGATGAAGATGGGCAAGACGTCGACCGCCGGTTCGCTGTTTCTCGAGCGAGTCAAGCGCTATGGCGGGCTTGGCTTCGGCGTGGAGGATCCGCCTGAGTTGAACCTCGAAGGGCGCCACGGGAATGGCCGAATCGTTCAGGTTTGGGCGAACGCGACAAACGGTGGATACCAGGAGCAACTCCGCATTGGCCTCAGAAGCGGCGCGGAGATCATCTTTCTAGGTGAGATCCGGGACCCGGATACCGCGGCCGAGGCGGCGCGTGCTGGCCTTAATGGACACTTGATCTTCGCGACTCAGCATTGCGAGGACATCGAGGGAGGTATCGAACGACTGCATTCGCTGGCGGTTCAGCGGATGGACGAAGCGGGAAGTGTGATTGCGAAGGGGCTGGCTGCCTTTGTGTGGCAAACGCTCGACAGTATTCAACCGAGGCCGGGGCAGTTCGGCAAGCGGCTGCGGTCGAAGATGCTGGTGGTGAAGGACAACGACTCGGTGAAGACGAAAATTCGCGAGGGGAACTTCGCGGGGCTCCGACTGGACATCGAGCACCAGGCGAGCGCTTCGGCGTGGGTTTCGAGGAAGAGCAAATGAACAGGGCGCAGGGTGGAGTGCCGGGCATCGCGCGGCAACGACGGGTGATTCGTCAGGCACGGCGAGGCGCGGCAAACGATGCGGTTCGGCAGAGCGGGGTGATATCGCTGGAGGCTGTGGTCGTGATGGGCGTGCTGTTGTTCGCGATGGCCATCGTCGGTACGTGGATCAAGGCGAACGCTGATGAGAAAGACAATCAGAACGCCGCCGACAACCTGAACACGGTGTTTCAGCAGGCGTTGACGTGGTTTAACCAGAACTACACGACTGTGCAGGCTGCGGCAAATCCATCGGTCACGTACCCATGGGCCACCTTTATGAACGGCACGACCACGGTAAGCCAGACTAACGTGTATGGGCAGCAATATTCGCTGCGCGTTTTCAAGGAGCCGACGTCCGGACAACTTGACGTGATGGTGGTGACGACGGGTGGAAGCGTCATCAAGGAGGGAGACCTGCGTAGCATTGCCCGGATTCTCGGGGGCGCGGGCGGTTACGTGTCGAGCCTCACGCCGGCTAACGCCACCGGCGCGATGGGCGGCTGGAATGCGGTCATGACGAATTTCGGTGGTTCGCCGGGCGGAGGGCATCTTGCCGCCGCGGGCTTTTTCCAGAGTGCATCGGCCGTTTCGAATTATCTGTCGCGGGTGGTTGTGCCGGGGAATCCTCAAGCGAATCAGATGGAAACGGCCATCGACATGAACGCGAACAACCTGAACAACGCCAGCACAGTCAGCGCGCAGAAGATAGTGACGCCCACGGGGAACAGCGTTCAGGTGGGGAATTCTTTTTACGCCGCGGACACTGCCAATTCATTCATTCGGCAGAACGGTTCGTTATCTGTTCAAAATCTGGCCGGTGCGCCGGCGGACGTCAATGCCAGAGAGGTTATTGCAGCGGGAAATCTGTGGGCTTCCAACGGGACGGTGACTGCTGCCTTTATGCATTCGACGGGAAGTTTGCAAGTCGACGGTGGGGCGCAGGTTAATGGTTCCATGACCGTCAACGGCACGCTTACTGCAGGAAGCACGCTTACTGCGAACCAATTCGTGCAGGTTAACGGCTTTGCGGTACAGGGTAGTAGACCTTGTAATAATGGGTCGATCGGCAACTCGGGTAGCGGCCCGCTGTTTTGTCAATCCGGTGTCTGGACAGCATTGGGGTCCATGCAGCCGCGCGTAAGTGGGATCGCGACGGGCGATGCGGTGGTGGGACCCTACAACTGGTGCTTTATGCAGGGCATCGAGAACAATCAGTCGGACGGGTTTGGCCTGTGGGGCGTTTTTCTGCAAACCGATGGCGGGCCGGACAATCGGACATTCGCTGTTCATAACTCCAAGGCCGGCGCACAGGTGTGGTACGCCTGCTTTTGAGTCTGGTTGCCGGGACCTACCGGAAGTAACCGCATGTAGCTGACGGGGTGCCATTCGCGATCTGTGCCCCCCGCACGCTGCCTGTAAGAAGGGCCCGGCATTCAATATGCATGTTCCTGACTGTGTGGCGAGCGTTAACGTCGGGAAGCTTCAATTTGCTCCTGCTATTATTTGCGCCGCAAATAAAGCGAGTGCCCGCGTGAATCGACCACAACTCCCACACCAGTCTGCCTACTACCGCCCCGACATCGACGGGCTTCGTGCCATCGCTATTCTCTCGGTCATGCTAGCTCATGCCGGGTTTTCGGCCTTTGCGGGCGGCTTCATCGGTGTCGACGTCTTTTTCACGATTTCAGGCTTCGTGGTGACGGCATCGATCCTGAAGGATCTGGAGAGCGGTAGCTTCTCGTTCAGGGGTTTCTATGCGCGTCGTGCGAAGCGTCTTGCGCCAGCACTCTATGTCGTGCTCACTGCGACGTTTGTTTTCAGCATCCTGTTTCTATTCCCGGACGATAGCTTCCACATCGCAAAGAATATCCTTGCTATCGCGACAATGACGTCAAACGTCTTTCTGTCGAAGCAAACCGGATACTTCGACGCGGCGGCGGCAGACCAACCTTTGCTCCACACGTGGTCGCTATCAGTGGAAGAGCAGTTCTATATCGCGCTGCCCTTTCTGCTGTATTGGCTGCATCGGAGAGCCCGCGCGTGGCTGATACCCGTACTGTGCTGCCTGACCATAGCCTCGTTCGTCTGCGCTGTAGTCGCGGCCCATCATGCTTCGCGGGGAGCGTACTACTACGCTCAATACCGGGGCTTTGAGTTCCTGATTGGCGTGCTTCTGGCAATCTATGAATTCAGGCGGCAGCCGCGACGTCATCCAATTTTCGATGCGCTGTTCCTCACTGGCGTAGTCGCCATAGCGGCAGGGGTGCTTGGCCTCAGCACGATGGCGCAGTTTCCCGGGGTTGGGGCAGTCCTTCCTGTTGGAGGAGCGCTTGTCATGATCTACGCTGGTCGGCGCTCGACTTGGGCGCACCAGCTAGTCGCCAATCGTCCAATGGTTTTCGTCGGTCTCATATCGTACCCGCTGTATCTGTGGCACTGGCCGCTCTTTTTTGCACTTCGCCATCTGGAGCTCGCGTCAATGACCGGTTATGGGTGCGCGATCGCGGCTGCATTCGTACTTTCTGTCCTAACGTACTTTTATGTCGAAAAGAAGGCTAGGCGTGCGTCGATGCCCGTGCGCCGTGCGTTGCTGGTTTTCCTGTTTGCGCCCCTGATCGCCTCCGGCGCACTCGCCGGAACAGGCAAGGTCTCAAACGGCTTTCTGTTCGCTTATCCGCCAAAAATCCGCAACGACTTCCGGTGGTCTGGTGACGCCCTTTTTGATATGCCGCGAGGGAAGCAGTGCTGGTCCAAGGTTGCAGTCACCGATGAGCAAACATGCACGTTGGGTGAGGCCGGCGCTGAACGAAAGGCAATCCTTTGGGGCGATTCACATGCATATCACCTCATCTATTTCTTTGACGAGTTGGGCAAGAACGAGCACATGGCAGTTCACGACGTCGGCTTTACTCTGTGCCCGCCCATTGAGAACGAACCACCGAAGCCTGGCTACATGCCGTACCTGAAGGATCATCTTGATTGCGTGGCGCACGACAAGGCGGTAATGGCGTATGTCATGGAGCGGCCCGACATTCAGACGGTTTTCATGGCCGGGGCATATCAGAACTACCTGAATCTTTCGACAGACGCGCACCCTCAATTGAGTGGCCACGGCTTTTTGCCGATGCAACTCGAAACTGAACTCGGGAACACGATCGCAAAACTGACTGCCGCCGGAAAGCACGTTGTTCTCATGGACGATGTGCCGATGATACCGACGAGCCTTATTAATTGCGACTTTAACAATAACCTCTACTTTCCGGTTCGTCGCCAGACCTGCCAATTCGACGCAGCTATTGCGCGCGAACAGCACGCTCCAATAAAGGCGATGCTCGAAAGACTCAAGGCGCGATACCCGCAGATCGACATCATGCATACGTACGATGTCCCGTGCACAGAGACCACGTGCACGCTAGACTTTGACGGGCGTCCGATATATCGCTTCGATGACTATCACCATCTGAGCGCGGCCGGCAGCTCGCTGCTTTTTCCCAAGTACATGTCCCGGCATCCAAACGAACTGAGTACAATCCTCGCCCGGTAGGCGCGATCCTCGCGGCTTCGCCACTACGCGGAGGTGCTTGAGAAATACGACGCCCTTACAAACAGTCACCCCTACGGCGTAATCACAACGCTGCCTTGCGGAACCTGAGCGGGGAGCGTGACCTGCGTGCTGGTCGGGCCGATCGCCGGACCGACCAGCCGGCCATTGACGTTCGTTCCCACCGTGGCGAGGTAAGCGCTGCGAGTGGCGATCGCCGCCACGAGGCCTTGCGGCGGCGCCGTGTTGTAGACGTAGGCGGTGCCGCTACTGACGTAGTTGCCGACGGTTGTCGGGCGGACGTACCACGTGGGCAACACGCTGTCGGGCACCTGACCTATGTAGCCCCGGTTGGTGGTTGCGTATTGCTGCACGTAAGATCGATAAACGCGCATGCTATCGCCCATTGCGTTGGCCTCTTGAGACACGCGCGCGTTCTGAAGGCGAATCCAGACCGATCCCTCGTAGTCAGCAGCAAAGGCGAAAAAGACCAGTAGCGCGATCAGGAGCGGCATGGCGGCCTCTGCCTAGCGCTTTGCATCGACGACGCGTAGCGTATGCCGCGACTGAGACACCTGAAAGTCAAGTCCGGGCACGGCGCTCGACAGCTGCTGAAGCACCTGGAGAAAGGTGCCCGCATACGGTGAACTGTACGTCACCTGATAAGGGTTCGACGCGGCCCATTTAGGTTCCGAGTAGCCGGCCGTCCTGGCCCATTGTCGCAGGTTGTCCTGAAGCGACTCGTTGGCCACCAGTGTCCATGTGCGGATCACGTCCGTTGCCGGAACGATCTGCGCCGTCGGAGGTGCCGCAGTCGGGGCGATCTCCGCCATATCTTGCGGTGCCGCGATCAACGGCTGGGCCGCTTGCGGTGCATTCGGCGCGAGCAGATCGGACACGAGGCGCATCGCATCCTCTTGCGAAATCATCTTGCTTTGCGCCATTGCCATCAGCCGGCGAATCATCTCAAGCCGCACCTGATCATTGATGACGGTGCCGGAAGCGATCCGTTGCGGCGGTGCGGGCTGCGGCAGCGTCGCCGGCGCAGGCGCAGGCGCAGGCGCAGGCGCAGGCGCAGGCGCAGGCGCGAGCGTCGCGCTCGCCATCGCCTCCTGGCTCGGCGTGGTAGCCGAAGATCGGAGCACGATCTGGACATCGTTGTCCATCGGATCGTCGTCGGGATCGAGTTCGGACCACGCCTGAATCTTCGACTCCGGCACGCCTTGTTTGACAAACCAGTCCTTCAACGTCGCGACCCGGCGTTTTGCAGCCGTCAATTGCGAGCGCGTTTTTGCATACGCATTGATCGCAATCGAGTCGGCGGACAGCGCCGTGCCCGACAGACTGTCGAGCGCGCTTCGCCCCGCGCGCGATGGACGATTCCCATAGAACGACACATACGACGTCGTCTCGCGGTGTGCGGCCCCGGGATGAGCAGCCGTGACGGTCGGAATGTCGTCGCTGACATAAAACGCAGCGTGCGCAGCGCCGCTCGAGCAAAGCGCAGCAAGAAGCGCGGCGAGTCGCGGTTTAAGTCTCATAGCCATCAGCCTCGGAAAAGTGGTGGAGCCCATTTAGCCGGACAAACTTCTGACGTCAGAAATATTATCCAGAAAGTAATTAAGTAGTATCATTGTACTATGATAAATAAGGCTGTAGGATAAGCGCGGGGTGAACGGCAGCACGCCGGGTCGCTGGCAAAAGATCGGGAACAAAAGGAATGGACCAGGCCGAAGCTTCAAGATTTTCCGCAGCGACGGGTGATGGTGCGCCGCGCGCGCTGTCCGAGCAGGCACGCGAACGCCGCATGACGGGGCTACGTCGGGATCTGGGGCCGACGTGCGTTGAAGCACTGAGGAATCCCAGGATTATCGAGGTCATGCTCAATCCGGATGGTCGGATATTCGTTGACGAGCTTGGCCGTGGCATGTTCGACACCGGGCAGAAGTTGGCAGCGACGGCTGCGGAGAGTCTGTTCAACGGCATTGCTGAGATGCTACGCACGGCGGTCACGATCAAGGAACCGATTCTCGAAGGTGAGTTGCCGCTCGACGGAAGCCGGTTCGAGGGATTGATCTGGCCGGTCGTCGCGGCGCCTGCCTTCGCCATTCGGAAAAAGGCGTCGTTGATCTTCACGCTCGAAGACTATGAAACGCGCGGAATCATCACCCGTCGCGATGATCCGCTGAACGCCCGTCAGCGGCGCACGTCGACCTTTGTCGAAGCAGTGAGCGGGCTGTCCCATGGAGAAATCATTCGTCTTGCCATCGCTCAACGAAAGAACATTCTCGTCATCGGCTCGACCAGCTCGGGCAAAACAACGTTGGTCAACGCCATTCTCGACGGAATCGCAAAACTTACGCCGGACCATCGAATCGTGCTGATCGAAGACACCGGCGAAATCCAGTGCGCGGCCGATAACTTCGTCCAGATGCGCTCGAACGCGGAGATCAGCATGACGCGGCTCCTGAAAGCGACCATGCGAATGCGCCCTGACCGGATCATCGTCGGTGAAGTCCGGGATGGTGCAGTGCTGGCGCTGCTGAAGATGTGGAACACGGGCCATCCAGGCGGACTGGCGACGATTCACGCGAACGACTGCGAGGATGGCCTGGTTCGAGTCGGTCAATTGATGGAGGAAAACGAAGGCATCAAGGCCAATCCGCAGGTCATCGCGAATGCGATTGATCTTTGTATCTTCATTGAGAAAGAGTCTGAAATCGACGCGGGTAGAAAAGTGCGTGAGCTCGCCGTTGTCGAAGGCTATGAAGTCGAGAAGCAGAAGTACATTCTTCACTATGTGTAATTTTTAAAAAGGAGAATTAATGAAAGCGATTAACCTCAAATCGTGCGCCACGGCGGTGGCCAGCAACGTGAAGGCGCGATTCGTGCGTAACAGCACCCACTCCGTTCAGTTCTCGAAACGGATGTTGTCACCCACGAACCTGTATGCGGCGTTCATTCTCGCCGGGTACGCAGGGGTGGCCGTAGCGCAGCAGGCGGGGGGCGTGACCGATACTTCCGCACCGTGGGATTCGTCGCTGTGCGGTGTGGCCGGATGGTTCAAAGGTACGACACCGATCGCGGTCGGTACCATCGCGTTCGCTGCCGCTGGCCTTGGCTTCATGTTCGGCGAGGAGTTGACCGGCATCCTGAAGAAGGTCGTCAACATCGTGATGGCCGTGTGTCTTGCGATCGGCGGCGGCGCCTTCATTGGCTGGGTTGCGACCAAGCTTGGCGCAGTGCACAGCACGTGCTCGGTTTGATAGAAGGCTGCGATGAGTGCTGACCATCGGAGCGAACTAACACAGGTGACGATCCACGCGGCCGGCGTCCGCTACCTGATGTTTATGGGTGGCGAGCGGAATCTGGTCGTGGGCGGGTTACTGATCAGCATTTACCTCGGTTTCATCACGTCAATGCGGTATTCGGTGTACTACGGGATTCCGTTGGGGGCCGGGGCTTGGGCGGTCTGGATCTCGCTGATGCGCGTCATGGCGCTTAAAGACCCGCTCATGTCCAAGGTGGTGCGCCGGTCGATGAAGTACCGGTCGTACTATCCGGCGCGAGGGCGTTTGCATGCACCGACGCCCTCGTACCCGGATTTCAGATAGGCGGTGAACGATGAACGGATTCTGGATCACGATCTGCCTCGTGGTTGCCGGCGTACTGTGGTACGCGCTCGCGGCCGGGCGGGCGGGAATGTTGAAGGAATATCGCGACGAGGCACAGGGCCTTGCGGACCTGTTGCGCTACGCTCGTCCGCTCGAACAGGGAATTTTGCTGGGCAAGGGTGGTGAGCTGATTGCCGGTTTCTTCTATAGGGGAACCGACACGGAATCGGCGAGCAACGGTGAGCTGGAAGCGATCGCCGCGCGCCTGAACGACGCGCTGCGACGTTTCGGGTCTGGCTGGATGGTCCATGTCGACGCGATCCGCGCGTCCGCGGTGGGGTATCCGGGAAATAATCACTTTCCGGTTCCCGTGGCTGCGCTGATGGACCTCGAACGGCAGTCCCAGTACAACCAGGAAGGGGCTCACTTCGAGAGCGTGTACGCAATGATCTTCACGTACCTGCCGCCATTTCAGTTGCAGAGCAAGGCATCGGCGATGATGTTCGAAAAGAGCGCGGACTTGCACATCAGCCGGGTTTCGCTACAGGAGCAGATGGTGGCGAAGTTCAAGGATCAACTCGATCAGCTCCAGTCGCGGCTTGGAACACTATTCGAGGGCATCACCCGCATCACGGATCAGATCGTCGAGAGCAGGGCGGACGGCTCCACGGTGGTCATCGATCACCTTGCAGGCTATCTGCACTACTGTGTGACCGGGGTCCGGCAACATATCGTCAAGCCTCCCGCGGGCGTCATGTACGACACTATCATCGGCAGCCAGGACTTTACCGGCGGCAACACGCCGCGCGTCGGCAAGAAGCATGTGCGGGCGATTTCGATCGAAGGTTTTCCCGCGACGAGTTATCCAGGCATTCTTAACATGCTGAACACCCTGCCGATTTCATATCGATGGAACACCCGTTTTATTTTCATGAATCCGGAGGAGGGCAAGTCGTTGCTGGGCAAGCTGCGCAAGCGGTGGCGTCAGAAGGTGCGCGGCTTTCGCGATCAAGTGAGCAACTCGTCGTCCGGGGCAATCGATCAGGATGCGCTCGAAATGACCGAGGATGCCCAGACCGCGATGTCGGAAGCGGGCTCGGGCCTCGTCAGATACGGCCACTACACGAGCGTCGTGCTTCTGATGGACGAGGACCTCGTGCAACTCAAGGAGAGTGTCGAAGACTGCATAACGGCCATATCGGACCTTGGTTTTCCATGCCGTCTCGAGGACGTGAATGCGGTCGAGGCCTATCTCGGCACGCTGCCGGGCCATGGGTACGAGAACGTGCGGCGCCCGATCCTGCACTCGTTGAACCTTGCGCATCTGATTCCGACCACGGCCACGTGGCCCGGGCTGAGTGAGAATCCGTGCGCGTTCTACCCGCCGAAGAGCCCACCGCTATTGATGGCGAAGACGACCGGGAACGCCCCTTTCCGGTTCAACCTGCACGTCGACGATGTCGGGCATACGCTGATGATGGGAACGACCGGCGCCGGCAAATCGACCCATCTGGAACTGATCGAGCAGGCTTTCTTGCGGTATCCGCGGGCCAGGGTTCGAAAGTTCGAGAAGGGTTACTCGTCATTTGTTCTATGCCACGCGTTGCAGGGTTCGTACTTCGATATCGGCAGCGAGCACGGCAGCGAAGTCAACTTCTGCCCGTTGGGCAGCGTCCATAAGCCTGCCGAGCGTGCGTGGGCGGAAGATTACGTCGAAACGCTGCTGACGCTGCAAAAGTTTGTCGTGTTGCCCGAGCACCGTACGACGATCCGCAAGGCGATGCGCATTCTCGCCGATGACAGCTACGCCGATCGCCGGTCGATGACCTCGTTTGTCCAGCAGGTCGCCGATCCGGCGATACGGGAAGCGCTCGCGCCCTACACGCTCGACGGCGGCAATGCGATGCTCGACGGCGAGTCGGACAGCATCACGCTGGATCGCTTCGTGGTGTTCGAAATGGAACACCTGATGAGCATGGGCGACCGCTTCGCGATACCGATCCTGTTGTACCTGTTCCGCTGTGTGGAGCGCGGCCTCGACGGTTCGCCGACGCTGCTCGTGCTCGACGAGGCGTGGCTGATGCTCAGTCATCCGCTGTTCCAGGAAAAAATCCGGGAATGGCTGAAGGTGTTGCGCAAGGCGAACTGCGTCGTGATGTTTGCCACGCAATCGATTTCTGACGTTGGAAAGAGCGCGATTCGCGACGTGCTATTTGAGAGCTGCCCGACGAAGATTCTGCTTGCCAATCCGGAGATTCGGGGTAACGACGAGTCGGCAGCGCAGTATCGTGCGATTGGTTTGAACGAGCGTCAGATCGACATCGTCGGCCGTATGGCGAAGAAGCTCGACTACTACTACATGTCGCCGTTGGGGCGCCGCAAGTACCAGCTGGGGTTGGGTCCGGTGTGCCTCGCGTTCGTCGGCGCATCGGGAAAGGATGATGTTGCGCGAGCTCGTCAGCTTATCAAGCAGTATGGAGAGCGGTGGACTGTCGAATGGCTCCGGCATTGCAACACGAACAAGGAATGGGGCAAAGGGCAACTCACCGACTGGATTGCGTACCACGAGCGCCAGCTCGGAATCGTAGCGCAGGCAGCCTGACGATACTGCAATATCTATTTATAAAATATAATAATATAATTAACTCAATTATATTCGATGGAAGATGCCATGGGCGTGTTTCCGAAGGCCGCGGTGATCGGGCGGCCAGTGATGCGACGAAAGATCTTCAACGGTCTGGCGACGGCGGTCTTGCTGTGTTGCAGCTGCGTGCATGCTCAGGTTGGACCCCGCTCGACCATCGCGGTAACCGGCGTACAGGTCAGTTGCCGAGGACTGCAACCCTACGTCACGTTCACGCTGCCCATCAACGGCGCCGACCAGGGCCGGCCGGGCCTGGTCTACATCGGCATGCACGATCCGTCGATGTCGCACGCGGCGTTTCTCACGGGCAATGCCTGGAGCAACTGGACCGACGGGATGTTTCCGGTCTACGCAATAGTGACGAACGGGCTGTTCAGCACCACGATCACTTTGCCGCTGCCCTACGCGCTGGCGGGCGGCGGCTGGCACCTGTACGCGGGTTACGGTGCGCTATCGGATGCCGATGAGTCGCAGGTGCAGGATGCGATCAACGCGATCGATGCGGCGAAGTCGCTCAGTGCGAGCGCGGCGGCGGCGCTGGGCGTGAGCGCGGTGGTTGCCGCGATTGATCCGGATCACTACCGCCGTACGTTGATCCAGACCGACATGACGAAGAACGGCAAGTACGCATACGTCCAGACCGGTGTTGAAACCAACCCATATGCATGTGATCCCCAACGGGGCGGAGGAGGTTGAGAATGAAGATCCTGAAACGATCGGGTATCGCGCTCTTCGTCGGCTTCACGATTGCATCGCGAGCTCATGCGGGTGCGGTTGCCGGCGCTACGGAGCCCACGCAGATTGTCAATATGCTGCAACTCGTCGCGTCATACTCAACGCTGGTTCAACAGGCAGTCACGCAGGTCAATCAGTACCAGACAATGCTGCAAAACCTGATGGACATCACCCCGAGTGAACTGCTCGGGGAAGCGGCGCAAGTGCTCTGGAGGGACCAGAACATGGTGCAGGCGTTCAAGAGCTTGCAGACCATCGTCGTGGCCGGGCAGAAGATCGATTACACGCTTCAGAACGCCGATCAGTTTTTTCGCAATCTTCATCCAGGTTACGGGTCGCTGCTTGATTTCCAGCATGGCTATCGGGACTTGTCGGACACCACATTGAATGCGATTGGGAACTCGCTCGCAGTAATCAATGCACAGACAAGCGACTTTGCGAATGAGCAATCGATGGTTCAGCAATTGCAGCAGCGTTCGCAAAGCGCAACAGGTCAATTGCAGGCGCTAAAGGCCGCTAACGATATTGGCGTTGCAATGATCGGCCAGTTCCAGAAGCTGCGCGAACTCATGCTGGCACAGGGACAATCGCAGGATCACTATCTTTCGATGCAAACCTCCATGAACGACAGCGGCAAGTCGGGACTTGACCAGGTGTTCGGCAACATCCACGCAAAACGGATTACCGCCTACACCCCGCCTTCGAGCCCGGCCTCGGCTCCGGCCCAGGCGTCGCCGCCGTCCAACTAAGGGAGTCATGCATGGCCATCGTCGTGATTTGCCCGTTTGCCGCTGCGCTTGTTGCCGCGGTTGCCACTTGCGGGAAGCGTGATGCCGACAAGGCATAGCACATCAGCACCGTACATCAAGCACTGAAGGAAGCCCGGTCATGCTCGCCATATTGAAGTTGACATTCCGGAAACCGTCATCGCCACGGCGGTGGCTCAGATTTGCCGCCGTTCTCGCTGTCGTTACCGTCTTGTGGTGTCTGTCGATCTCCGCTATGGCACAGAGCAACATCGCCGGCTATCAATTCAGCTTCCTGAATGAAATAGACCACAAGTTTTCGGGCTTCAAAGCCGAGTGGGGCCGTGTGGTCAAGGATTATGCGCAGCGCCTGTTCTGGTTGCTGGTCTCGATCGATTTTGGGTGGACGACCGTCACCTACGTTCTGGACAAGCTGGAGTTTGCGGACATACTGAAGAGCCTCATCAAGAAGGTAATGACAATCTGTTTTTTCTGGCAGCTTTTGAAGATGTCGGACACGTATATTCCCACGATCATCGGTATGTTCAAGTCGGCCGGCATTGACGCTGGAAAGGCTGCGGCTAAGACCGATCCTTCCGCCGTGACGCCCGACGGAATCGTATCGACGGGCTACGATGCCGCGATGGCCGCTTTCGAGGCGATGATGAGGCTGGGAGTGCTGGAAAAGATCGCTGTCGTTATCCCTATCACGGTGCTGTCGCTGATCATTTTTTTATCTTTCCTGTTCGTCGCCGCGCAACTCCTGATTATCCAGATCGAGTCGTACATCGCTATCGGCGGAGGCGTGATTCTGCTGGGCTTCGGTGGGTCGCGGTGGACGACGGACATGGCGACGAAATACCTGCAATACGCGGTGGCGACCGGCATCAAGCTGATGGTTCTATACATGATCGTAGGGGCCGGCCAGACGCTATTCGACAATCTCAGGATCGATACGGCGCACCTGTTCGATACCACGCTCGTCGCGATGGGGGAAGCGGTCGTCTACGCATACCTCGCGATCTCGGTTCCCCAAATAGCGAGCGCAATGATGTCGGGCAGTCCGAGCCTGACCGCGGGCGGCATGCTGGGAGCGGCAATGACTGTCGGTGCCGCCGCAGCTGGGGTAGGCGGCGCTGCGATGTCGGGCGCGATGGGCACGGCGAAGGGCGCAGCCGGAGCGGCGGCGGGCGCAACCGGGCTCGCGAAGGCATTGGGCGCCGGGCTGAACTCCGGGCTCGACCTGGGCAAGAGCGGCACGGCCCTGGCGGCGCACACACTTGGAGAAGTAGGGGGCCACGGTCTGGGCCTGGCGAAGGGTGCGGTAGGGGACGCGATAAAAGGCGCAAAAACGGCCTTCGCACAGAAAGTGGACGGCTCCATGGGCGGAAAGATCGCGTCCAGCATCGAGGCATCGCGCGGCAGCGGCGCGGCGGGAATTCCTGTTCCTCCATCCGCGCCGCCTAACGCGCCGGCTGCGCAAGGCGGCGCAGATGCGGCTCAGACTGGGTCGAATGAAAGCGATGGTGGTGCCGGCGCGCAGCAGGACGCTGCCGATAGCAACGCAACGTCGGCGGACTCGAGTTCGGCTGCCCCGCCGCCCGCGGCTACAGCGTCGGCTTCGGGAAGCAAAAATGCCCCGCCGCCGGCTAACGGCGGCACCTCGCTGCAGAACCGGATCCGAGATCTTCAGGGATACGTACCGAACGATGCTGCGCATCCCGCTTCGGTCCGTATCGATGCGAAGCACGCCGGTAACTAATATATGTATTGCATAAGGCAAACCACACATGTTCGGGCGCAAAAAGAAGGGCGGTGACGAGGCCGCGGCAGGGGGCGCGAAATCCCCGAAGGGTAGCGTGGAGCAAGAAAGATCGCTGCACCTTCAGGAGCCAGATGGAAGGCGCGACGATCGGTACATGAATCTCGCGGTGGAGAAGTACAACTGGCAGGTCGCCTGGCGAATCACGACGGCTTTGCTTGCCGTGTCGATCGCGTTTAACGGGTACTACATGGTGACCAGCAAGGTCGTTCCTTATGTTGTGGCTGTCGACAAGCTTGGAACGGTGGTGTCCGTGGGGCAGCCTTCGCGCGCCAATCCGGTCGACTCGCGCCGTGCCATGCGGGAGCAGGTGATCCGTTGGGTCGAGTGGTCGCGGATCGTCGTCGGCGATCAGGATGCGCAGAAGACGTTCATGCGCTACGTCTACGCGCGGGTCGAGGCAGGCAGTGCAGCGTACAAGAAAATCGATAACTTCTATCACAACGAGCGCAAACCATTTACAACGGCTGCCGATCACACGGTGGAGACGCACGTGACGGTCGCGCTGCCGGTTTCGGACCACTCCTATCAGGTCGAATGGACGGAGATCCGGCACGCGCCGAACGGCGATGTGTTCGGCGAAGAACGCTGGAAGGGCCTGTTCACGTTCAAGACGATGGTGCTGGACAAGGACGAGGACATTCAACGCAACGGAGCCGGCTTCTTCATCACGGACTTCACGTGGTCCAAGGTCGTGGGTTAAATCGATATGCGCGTTATTCGGGAGTGCATCGGTATGAAGATGTTGGCGGCTTTGAACGCTTGCCTCTTTCTTGTGGTCAGCCATGCCGCGGTTGCGGAATCCGGAAAGAAGTTTCTGACGTTGGAAGATGCCGCGGTAGCGCAGGCGCAAAAGTGGCGGCAGACGGGCGTCGCGAAGCCGATCATTTCCGATGATGGGCGGATTAACTATCCCTTCGGGCAGTACATGCCGAAGCTCACCTGCACGATTATCCGTGCGTGCGATATCCAACTGGAGGCCGGCGAACTGACCACCGGCCAGCCGATCGCGGGGGACTCCGCTCGATGGAAATTCAGCAAGCGAGTCTCCGGCAGCGGTGACAGCGCGGTCACGCATATCATCGTCAAGCCGGTCGATACGAACATCGAAACCAATTTAATTATTACGACCGATCGGCGCACCTATCAGATCGATCTGTATTCGAGTCCGAACGAGAAGGACTACCTGAACATGATCGGCTTTTACTACCCGGACGAGATTGCGGCCGAATGGGATGAGACAACAAAAATAAAGGACCGCGATCAGCGCGCCCACGACAGGCTGGTTGCTGCCGAACTGGCGCCGGGATCGGCCGACAAGCTCGATTTTGCCTATTCGATCGACGGTGACGCGCCGCTCAGGCCTGAGCGTGTCTATAACGACGGGCTCAAGGTCTATATCAAGATGCCTGACGCGATTACGACGTCGGAAGCACCGGTGCTCGTTTTGCTCGACAAGGACGACAAGCCGGCGCTGGTGAACTGGCGTCCCACCGCTTCGGACCCGACGCTGTACCAGGTCGACAAACTGTTCGACAAGGCGATGCTGGTGGTCGGGGCCGACGGCGATGAGAAGAAGGTCACGATTACCTGGATGAAAAACAGGCGTTCCTTCTGGTCGCGTTTGGGAGGGAACTGAGCATGGCGGTTGCAGATCCGTTTGACTCGCCCGACTCGGTTCAGTTAAAGGGCAAGTTGTCGGGCCTTACCAGGGTTTCGCGCAAGGTCAAAGCGCTCGCGGCGATCATCCTGATGGCGGTGGTCGGGTATGTGTTGTTCGCGATCTTTGGCGCAGATGACGACGGATCCGGCGCCGTTGCCAAAGACGGCGGGGCGGATGTCGCGGCGCGGCAGGCTGACACGGGCACTGCTCCCGCGTCGCCAAACTTCGGCAATGTCGGGTCCGGGCAAGCGGTTGTGCTGGCGCAAGAGGCCTCGGCAGCAGCGGCGACCAGTGCGCTGGGGCCTACCTTTGCTGTTGGGGCAAGCGGCGTGGGTGCGCCCGTGCTTGCCGCGCCGTCACCGGCTGTCCCGGCGATCGGCGCCGCGGGTGCCGGGAAGGTCTCGCTCGGTTCACGCGGCGCGGCGGGCGCGGAACCACAGCCGCAATATCAGACGCCGGAGCAGCAGGAGGCCGACCGGCATCGTCGTGACCAGGATGAGAAACGTAATCAGGCGATCAACTCGGCGCTTGATGCGGGAGGTGGCGACGGCGGGATGGGCGCGTTGGGCGGGATGGGGGCGGCCGCGGGCGGCCTGGCCGCGTCCGGCTCGAGCAATCCGTTGCTGGCGCAACTCGCGCAGGCGGCAAAAGCGGCAACGGCTGCACAGGGTGCCGGCGGTGCTGCGGGCAGTCCGTTGATACCCGCGATCGGCGGCCTGCCGCAGGACGATCAGAACAAGCAGGTACGTAAGGAGCAGTTCCTCGCGAGCGGCGACAGCCTCACCAGAACGCGCTTGAACGAAGTGAAAATGCCGGCGGCTACGCCCTTTGAAATCAAGGCTGGCTGGGTCATTCCCGCAGCGCTCGAGTGCGGACTCAATTCGGATTTGCCGGGACAGACATGTGCGCGTGTGATTGAGAACGTGTACGACACCGCAACCGGGAAGTATCTGCTGATCCCTCAGGGTAGCAAGCTGATCGGCGCGTACGATAGCCAGATCTCGTACGGCCAGGAGCGGATCCTCGTCGTGTGGACGCGGCTCATTTTTCCCGATGGCAGCAGTATCAGTCTCGACGGCATGCCCGGTGAGGACAAGGCGGGAAATGCCGGTTTCGACGCCGATGTCAACAATCACTATCTGAAGGTGCTCGGCAGCGCGACCTTTATGGCGCTGTTCAGTGCCGGGATCCAGCTGACGCAAAAGACGACCGTCAACCCTGATGGCGTGCCGACCAACTCGCAGGTCCTTTCGCAATCGGTCGGTCAGCAGCTTGGCCAGACCGGTGCGGCATACATCCAGAAGGGCATGAACATCCAGCCGACGCTGACGCGCTCGCCAGGCTACAAGTTCAACATCGTCGCAACGCGCGACATCGTGTTCCCAAGCGCATACAGGCCCCAGCCGCTCACTGCGAACGGTGACTGAGGACCGTTTCGCGGGAAGGAGGGCACGAAAGTGCCCTTTTTTTATTGCAACGTTTATGTCATTTCCAACGTCAGAAGTCGCGACGATCGACCCAGTGCACGAACGGTTGCACCACCTGTAGAATGCTGCTGACAGCGGGTTCCATACGAACACGTGTTGTTGCTGTAATGCATTTTGTTGTCGACTATAGTCAGAACTGCGTTGCTGTTGGCCTCATAGTCAAATAACATAGGCAGAAGGCTAAGAAGCAAATTTCTACTAAGGCAAATGCAGGTTCATCCATTCATGAACGCAAAAAAAACTACGCCTCCGAAAGCCACCGCGGCGCGGAAGAGCGCGCAGTCATCCGTCAAGCCGGCAGCAAAAGCAAAGCCGCCGGCGAAGGGGCGGACGGGCGCGCTAAAGCAGGTCAAGGCGGTGGTCAAGGCGTCCAAGCCTGCACCGCCTGCATCGAAGAAGGCGCAGAAGCGGACGAAACCTGTTGTCGCTGGAGGAAGCGACAGCGGCGCACGCGCGGCTCACGCGAAAGCGCGAGGCGGCGACGGTGCGACCGCATCATCGCCGGAAACAAGGCCGCGTTCGAGCCACGGTCGGCGAATTGGAAGGCCCAAGACGCGCATCGAGGGCCTGAAGGCTGTTCCCACGCGCTGTCCGACGCAGATTTACACGTACCTCAAAGGCATCACGCCTTTCCTGTATAGCTCGCTGACTGCGATGTTCGAGGACATGATGCGCCGGTTCCTCGCGGAGCGTCCGTGGGAGCATGGGCTTCACTGGCGCAAGCCGAAGACGGCTGTGACGCTTGCCGGTGGGGTGACCGGGCGTACGGGGTGGGAGCAGGTGAACATGCAGCTTCCCGCTGATGTGGCTGCCGAAGTGGAGGCTGCGGCGGCGACCTGCGGCGTATCGCGCGCCGCGTTCTGTTACACCTCGATCTTCTGGTGGGTTCAGTACATTTACCCGCCTGCGAAGATGCTAGGCGCACCGCCCGCGCATGCTTGATAGCGCACGGCGACATCGGCGAATGTAATCTTTCCGACGACTGAAGTGGGCCGCGCAATGGTCGCGCGGCCTGTTTGCAGATGAAAAGTTATATAAATAATACTTATATTGAATCCGATTTGCCGGATTGATATCATCCTATCACGCCGACTACGTAAGCTTCGTCGCTTCCCGGTCAATCGGGCCGGGGATCGCCGCACCGCTTTTCTGGTTGGACCTCGCGCGGGTGACAATTCTGCTCAAACCAGCGTCAATGACAGGGCTCCACTCGACCTTCGATGCCGTCGAAGCCGTGCAGCACGACAATCCGTGCTTTGCCATGCCGATGGGGTCGACCTGTTCGCGTGTTCGTCCGCTACGCAAATGCGGATGCCGGCGGATTTCGCGCAAACGGCTCAGCAGCGGCGTGTCATATGTGCCGGAGAAACCCGAGCCGACTTGGGGGAAGCGCGTGCACGGCGAGAACTTCAACGTTGAGCGGAGAAGTTTTCCGCTCGCGTACTGGAACTGAACGCATAAGGGAATGTGAACATGAGCACGCTGGATCTTCTTCAGAGTCTCGAGGCATCGACGGCGCCGCCTGTTTTGGTGGACATTGATCTTATCGACCCGGACCCGGATCAGCCGCGGCAAGAGTTCTATCCAGTCGATGGAGTGATTGACGAGGCGACGCAGCAAGCGTTGGTGGAACTGGCCGACAGCATCACACAGGTAGGGCTGTTACAACCGATCACGATCCGGGAGAAAGAGGGCGGTCGCTACAAAATCAGTATCGGCGAGCGGCGGTGGCGAGCGTTCAGATTGAACAATGAGCGCGGCGTGCGTGGGTCGGACAGGATTCCATCGATGATCCGCAACGACCTCACGGCTGAGCAACTGGCGTTGGCTCAGCTGGCGGAAAACTTGCAGCGCAAGGATTTATCGGACCGCGAAACCGCGAAGTTTCTAAAGGAAACGCTGGAGAAATTCCCCGGCTTGCAGAAGCAGCAGCTTGCGAAGCTGATCAACCAGAGCAGCCAGTACATCTCTCGCATTCTGGCGCTTCTGGATCCGCAGTGGGCCGATGTCGTCGACTCGGGAATCATTACGTATGCGTCGCTCCTCGAACAGTATCGGGCTCTTCCGAGGAGCAAGCAGCGGGAGTTGAAAGAGACGGCGCAGCGCGAGAATCGCGCGCTGACATCCGGCGACATTCGCTCCGCGAAGTCCGCGGTGAAGAAGGGCGCCGTTGCTCCCGTGCAGGCGCCACAAGTGCCCGCTCGTGCTGTACAGCAGTTCGATCCGATTCTCGCGCGGCAAGTGCAGGAGTTCGTTGCGAAGCAGGCTCCGAAGGGCGAGACATATCAACCGAGTGAGGTGGCGATGAGTGCGCCGGCTCCGAAGCGGCAGATCTTCGACAGCGGTGGTGACGCTGTCATTCCGGCCGGCGTGGGCGCTCTGAACCCCGCTATTCTTGAAAAGCGCGAGGCTCGCCTGACTCTTCAGCAAATCGAGTTGCTACTGATGCGTGGCGCGCTGGTGAGCAAGGCGCATCTGGTCTCTCTGATGCTGCCTGTCGAAGAAATCAAACACGCGATCACGGAGCTAGGCATGGGTCTGCCAGCCGATGACGCGCACTTACCGATGGCGCTTGCCGAGGCGATCAACCGCTCGGCGCGCTAAGCGACAGGCCGGTGTGTCCCGGGCCGGAGTATCCCTCCGGCCTTTTGCTTTTGGTTACCGTGATTTAAATGAATTGGCAGGTTTGATGGACCGCACTACCCAACAATCAGGACGTTGGTGAATTGGGTCGATGAACGAAATGCAAGTGGCATATATCAATCTTTAGTCATTGCCGTTTAATGCAGGCCACAAGACAGATCGATGTCCGTATGACCGACGACCGTAATTTCGGTATCTGAACGATTTTTGCTGCTCAAGCTTTAACTCGATTTTGCCGTTGTCCGGATATCTAGCCTTGGAAGCAATGGCAGAGTTCGCATTGGTGTTAGCGGTCCACCAGCTAATCATCTTATATTTAAGTTAGAATTCCACATTCAATGTAACTGAATGTAACTGCAGTAAGAAAGTGTGTTCGAGAGGGGCAACCTTCGCGGCCGTCTTCCAACGTCAGAAGCACGGCATTCGGGTAAATAGAAGTAAATAGCGACTGCTATTTACTTCAGGAATTTTTCGCGTATCATGTCGCTTGCAAGGTGGCGTGTGGAATGCAGTTCTGCCTAATGGGAGTCGTGTGATGAAGGGTTCGTCGTCGGTTGTGAGAGAGGTATCTGAAGAGGAAAGCCGTCATGTCCCGCCGGTTGGTGCGGTCGTCGCTCCCAGCGTTCTCGCGCGCGTTTTCGCAGGTCAGCCGCTGCCGTTCGCAACCAACCCTGATGGCTCGGTAGATCTGGATGTTTATCGTGCATGGCTTGAAAGCATATGGAAAGAAGGAATGGATGCGTTTGAAGAACAGTCCTCTTTCGTCGTCGTGCAGTCGGAGAAACTCAAGGTAGTACACGCATTCACTGTCAGCGCCGCCGAGTGACGAGTTGGTGGTATATATTCCGAAAGGGTTTTGCTAATTCGGAAAGGGTATGACAGAAGCAGAGTTCGCCGAGCTGATTCGGGAGACTGGGTTGTCGGCAGTGAGTCGTGAAGCTGCCCGGCTTGTGTTTGTTGAAGAAATGCAGCAGGTTGCTGCGGCGGCCGAAGTCGGCATCTCAAAGCAGCGGATGAACCAGATCGTCAAGGTAGTTCGGCAGGCTGACGAACGGCGAATGGAAGAAGCCGAGTTGGCCCGACTGCGGCAGGGCGTGGCGCGCCCCGCGGTATCTGAAAGCGTCGCTGCACTCGAGGCCAGCTACGCGATCGCGGTCAAGTCCGCGCGTGAACAGCATGGTGATGACGCGCACATCCAGGCGCCCGGACCGAATGTCAAGACCGTCGGCGAGGTCATTTCGCGCACTGACTTTCACCTTGTGCAGTCGACCGGCCGTGGCAGCGTCGTTATTCACGAACTGGCCAAGCTCGATCGCGTTCCGCCCGTCGGCCGGAGCGTTGCAATTACTTATTCGGATGGTCGCGGTGTCGTTGCCGATCGCGGTCATGAGGTCAATCGCGGATCAATTTCAAGGTAGTAGACCCAGCGCCGCGCCGTGCGGACCGGCCCGGTCGCTGATTGCACAGCGAACCGCTCTATTGTGGTTTTTTTAAATTGATACGGGAGAACATCATGAGCAGCCAAACGTCGAACGGCGCGCCGACAGGCAAACCGCGGCGCTCGCTCGCGCGCGTGAACCCGCAGGTGAAGCGGCAACGGTTGAAGCCGCTAGATAGCGACCAGAACGGCGTGAGGATAGTTTTCGATGTCCGCGGCACCTATTCGGTCAGTTTCAGTTACGAGCCCGCGCTCGCGGCGCAAATACGCAAGATAGCCGGTGCGAGATTCGATCGCGATGCGGATGTATGGAAAGTGCCGGTCTCGCAGTACGACGCGCTCTTGGAGGCGGTGGTTGGCATGCGGTCGGAATACGTTCTGGATGGGGCATCGCGCAGTGACATCGAACGGCTCGTAGCGGCTTTGGGTGCGCAGGGTCGAGGGGCAGTCGGCGTCGACTCGGCTCTGCTGCCGCGTATGAGCGACTACCATCCTGTCGGCGAAGCTTTACGCGGCGAGATCATCGCGGTGAATGACCGGTACGCGGCACAACAACTGACGCGCTTCGATGGTCGGGACGGTGCGGCGTTCGTGACGCTTCACCGGCTCGCCGAACTGGGGGAACGGGTATTCCGAGGCGACAAGGTGTGCATCGTCTACGGCGAAGACGGCCGCGCGACGGTGAGCCCGATGCAGACGATCGGGGAAAAGCTGGACTCATCGCTTGGGCAGTCCGTCGACGGTGTGACCGTCATGCGGGAGGGCGACACGTATACGATCAGCTTTGACTTCAATCCGGTCCTCTCCGACCTTATCCAGCGTGTGGATGGGACATCCTTCGATCGCGAGCGGAAGGTCCACGTGGCTGACGCGAACGTGAAGTCACTCGTGGCGCGCGCCGTCGACGACATGCGCAAGGAATTTATCGCCGACCGCGCCGACCGCGAGCAGATGCAGTCGATCGTAAACGGGGTCGACGGCGCGAAGGTACATGACGCAGATGTGTCGGACGGAAAAGCGTACTCCGGACGCGTGCTTGCGGCCAACGGCCGGTACGTGCTGCAGCACGTCGGCAAGGATCACGTTGCGCTGCACCGCGTGTGCAATCTGGGCGCAGTCCCCAAAGTCGGGCATCGCGCGCGAATTGCCTATCAGAACGGTCGCGGGCGTGTGAGCGAGCCGCAACCGGAACGTTCGACCTGTCGTGAAATCGTTTAATAACGCATGATCTAATTACAAAGAGGCCGCGCCTGCCATGCCCATCATCATTCCTTTCCCTGTCGTTATCCCTGTCCATCAGCCGGCCCATACGCAGACGCTGACGAGGAGCTCGTATATGAACACCATTCCCGAATTCGGTGCCAACCCGGACTACCCGTATTACCGGAAGGGCGTTACCCAACTGCCTCCGCATATCAATCCACCGTTGGACGAGTACACCAATATGGCCATGTGCGGCGTGGTGGGTGAAGCCGCCGGCAAGTATCTCCAGGAACACAAGATTGACGATGCGCTTGCACGCGAGACGGTGTATGGCATTGTCGTGGCGGTTAACCGTGTGTTTGAAAAAGATCTCACGGAATGGGTTATCACGAATTTTGTTGATCGCAAGAAATTTCCCGACGAGACAGACCGGCTCGCTCGAATCGACTTTCGTATTCAAGACCTCGAAGAGAAGGTTGGAAAGGCCGTCATCGAGACGGTTCAAGACTCTCCGTTGATGAGCGAGGGGAAACCGTTTCGTATCCAGCTAGCCGTGACAGCGGCGACGGCGTTGGGGAAACACCTCGCCGGACTCAAGACCTATCCGGACAGGAAGGAGTGACCGGATGTCCGCGAAAACATCTGCGCACCCGCGCATTTGCATCTATTTCGATGGCACCGGCAATAACAAGGAGAATGCGAAACCCCAAGACGGCCAAACCAATGTTGCGCGTCTTTACGACTACGACGCGGCCAAAGGAACCAGTCTCGCTTTCAACTCGCCGGACGGGCAGGAGCGGTTCGATGCGGCACAGTATCAAAAGGGTGAATCAGCGAAGGTCTATCTCGACGGAGTGGGCAGCAGCCCGCACTCATACCGCCCGGATCAGATACTGGAGGGTGCGTTCGGCTATGGCGCCGGCGCGCGAATCGACAAGGCCTACGATGCGGTCGTGCAGTTTTGCAATGCGAACCCCGAGGCGGCAAAACGTGGCGACATCGATATCAACATCGTCGGTTTTAGCCGCGGTGCGGCGCAAAGTCGCGCGCTCGCAAACCGGATTCTGGTGCAAGGCATTCCCGTTCTAGACGCCCACGGACAGGCTACCCACGCGTACCTGCAGTATCCGAATCTCGAGAAGATCCGGCAGGATGAACCGGGAGCCAATCGTTCAGGTGAGCCTCAGGCGAAGATCCACTTCCTTGGGCTTTTCGACACCGTCGCCTCGTATGACGTGGTGAGCAATAGCCACTACGGCATGGATCTGCGGGTCGGGCCGGGAATCGAGACCAGTACCCAATGTGTTGCGCTCAACGAGTACAGGAAGAACTTTCCGCTCACGACGGTGTTAGGAGGAAACGTTCACGATGGAATCAGGGAATACGGTTTTATCGGAGCGCACAGCCAGATTGGCGGAGGGTATCGACACGATATCCTGGCGAGCGGTCCTCTTGCGCGCATGTATTCCGACATGCGGCGATCCGGCGTCGAGCTCGGGCCCATGGATGCGGAAACACAGGATCGCCTGCACAAGTATGACCAGATCCAGCATCAGCTTGCCAGCCGGGATCCGGCTGAGGCCGCGGACGCGGCGCAGAAGGTTCGGTATCAGTTGATCGATTCGAGAATCAAGGATGGGGAGCTGGCGCGAACTCAGGACTTGAAGGCGCAAGGGCGAGTGGTCGGGGACTTCGATCAGCGCGTACCGCAGGGAAAGTCAGCGGAGGGCATCTTCCCCTGGATGCCTTTTCCGAATGAATGGGCGCTTCAGACCCATAGCTTTCAAAGGGAGGTCGAGAGCCGCGGCGTCATTGCAGAACGGGACAACACGCTAGCCAGAATCGGCGCGCTCGACGCGTTGCTGGATCTTGCGAGCATGAGAAAGATCGGCGACGCGATGTCGCGCGAAATAGCGGACTTTGGCAGACACACGGACGTGCCTTGGGTCAACCGCCTCCCGGCTTGGCTGGAGAAGTTTGACGCCGACTTGCAAACATCCAGGCCCGATCGTGAACGAGCAGGCGCACGCGGCGATGCTTCGTTGACCCCGGCAACTTCCGACGGACGAATCCACTCGGAGAAAGCGCTCCGGGACCTGATCGGAAAGTCCAGGCCGGAGGCGTCCTTTATCCTGCATGCACAGATGCCGGCGGTTCCGGACGACGTCCGGCGACAGTACGCGCTTGGCGTTGCCGTGGCAGACACCGGCAGGACCCGCGATGAACAACTGCGAGCCGGCCGTGATGAACGCATGCTGCCTCCACAACACGGCCCGCCGGTAGCCGCGGCTGAGCGATCGCTGAAAGAGGCGAACGATCTGGCGCTGAAGTCAGGTGGCGTGACGCAGCCGTTGAACGTGCAGGCCGGACGATACGCGGGCAAGGTTCTGCACGAGACGGATCACCACGTCGTGCAGGACATTGGAATGAAAACGGCAGTGGTCCACGAGAAGTCGCGATTCAATGTTGCCGATCTGAAGCAGGCGATCGAGCGCGGCGATAACGTTCGCGTTCAATACAACGAAGGCAGAGCTTCGATCGACGCGACCAGAAGCCTGTCGCAAGGTCGTACACGGTAGGCAGCGCTGTTTGCGCCTCCGTGGAAGAAATTGAGCTGTGCGAGCCAGGCAGGAAAGGAAGGGGCACCGCCACACGCAACAGCAGTAACTATTGACCTTTCCATAAATCATGACGTCACCACAAGGTTGCCTGAATCCAGCACGCGGCGATGATCGAAGGTCGGTGCTGAGCGCTTTTGAGCTTGTTGCGAGCGACGG
>NZ_CADIKH010000010.1 GCF_902859855.1 Paraburkholderia humisilvae | reverse complement strand
TTGCGAGGACCCGCCGTGCGTGCCGGTGTGTCCGACCGGCGCGAGCTACAAGCGCAAGGAAGACGGCCTCGTGCTGGTCGATTTCGACCGCTGCATCGGCTGCAAGTACTGCGCATGGGCGTGCCCGTACGGTGCGCGCGAGCTCGATGAAGAACGCAAGGAAATGACCAAGTGCACGCTGTGCGCGGACCGCATTCATGACGACAACCTGTCCGAACGCGATCGCAAGCCGGCCTGCGTGCTCGCGTGTCCGACCTCGGCCCGGCTCTTCGGCGATATTCACGATCCCGACTCGGTGGTGTCGAAGGCGATACGCGAGCGCGGCGGGTATCAACTGATGCCGGAGTGGGGCACGCGTCCGGCAAACCACTATCTGCCGCGCCAGAAGACGACCGCATGCGGCAGCGGGTCGTGCTCGTGCGGTTCGGATGCCGAAGGGGCGGCCGACGTGGCGCCGGCGGCGCCGCTCGAACATGGCGTGGTGGACCTTGCGTCGATGGCGACGCGCGTTTAACGGGCGCGTATTGCGACGCGCTCAGAAAAGGATTGGGGACCTGTACGATGAATCCGGCTTTTTCGGTTGTATTTCTCACCACGTTGAGCGGCGCGGGCCAAGGGCTGATGATCGCGCTCTTCGGTGTCGAACTCGGCGCGCAATTTGGCGTGATCGCGCTGCCGCCGCAGGCGTTTTTCGTCGCGGGCGCGGCGCTGTCGGTCGTGCTCGGCGTGCTTGGCCTGTTCGCGTCGTTTTTCCACCTCGGGCATCCGGAGCGCGCATGGCGTGCGATCGCGATGTGGCGCACATCGTGGTTGTCGCGCGAATGTCTCGCGTTGCCGCTGTTTCTGGCCTGTGTGTTCGCGTATGGCGTTGCGCATGCGCTGGGTATGCCGTATTCGCTCGCGCTCGGCGCGCTCGGAGTGCTCGCAAGCGGCGTGCTGTTCGTGTGCACGTCGATGATCTACGCCTGTCTGCGCTTTTTGCAGGAATGGGCGACGCCGCTGACGATGGTGAACTTCGTGCTGCTCGGCTGCGCGTCGGGCTTCACGCTGGCGAGCGCGAGCGCCGCGTGGTCTGCGCCGGCTCTCGTGCCGGCGCTGGCCGTGTGCGCGTGCGGATTGACGCTCGCGGGTTGTCTGACGCGTGTCGCGTCGCTCAGACGCAATGCGCGCCTACGGCCGAAATCGACGGTGCAAAGCGCGACCGGCATCCATGCGGCGAAGGTGGTCCAGAAATCGCGCGGCTTTACGGCCGGTGCGTTCAATCTGCGCGAATTCTTCCACGGCAAGACGCCGCAAACGCTGCAGCGAATCAAATGGACATTTCTGATCGCCGCGTTCCCGGTGCCGTTCGTGCTGATCGCGTTGGGCGGAAGCGTCGGGTCGGTTGCGCTTTCGGCCATGCTGTTGTGCGCGGCGTGCGCGATCCAGTACGCGGGGCTGGTTGCCGAACGGTGGTTCTTCTTTGCTGAAGCGCGCCACCCGCAAAACCTCTACTACCGGCAGGTTGCGTAACGAACCGCGGAACCGCGCGGGGACGTGGAGGCGACGGGCCAGCTTCGGCACGACTTCGTCGGCAGGCGTTCATCGTTACACGAAATTATCGGGTCTTTGTATAATTACACATATCGATGATAATTTCGTGTAATCCGTGAAACTGACCGAACTGTGGCACTTTCCTCGCCCCGAACTGGCGCAAGCCTATTTGACCGCGCTGAACTCGGGCATCCTGACGTCGCTGACAATCTTCGCGCCGCGCCGCACCGGGAAAACGGTGTTTCTGCGGGAGGATCTGACGCCGGCGGCCCAGCAGATGGGCTATGTGGTCGTCTACGCGGACCTCTGGCAAACGCGCCAGACGCCGGGCGCCGCGCTCGTTCACGCGCTTCAATCGCCGCACGAGCCCGACACGCTGGCAAGGAAGCTCAAGGCCCGGTTGTTGCCCTCGCTCAAATCGTTAAAGGGCAAGGCGGAAATTGCCGGCACGTCGATCGAAGGCGCAATCGAGCTCAATGACGACAAGAAGCTGGCCGCGGCCAACACCGCACTCCAGCTCGACGAATTGCTGGGTGGTCTGGCCCGGCGCAGGCCCGTGCTGCTGCTGGTTGACGAAGCTCAGTCTTTGGGCCGGAGCGAAGAGGGCGAAGACGTGGCGCGCGCGCTGCGCACCGCGCTGACCCGCTACAAGGACCGGCTTCGCGTCGTATTCACCGGGTCCTCGCGGACCCAGCTTGGGCACGTGTTTACAGACACGCGCGCTCCGCTCTATTCCGCAGCCAACCCGCTGCAGGACTTCCCGCTACTGGACGATGCATTCGTGAAATTTGTCGCAACCCGGTTTGCGGCGGCGACCTCACGCAAACTGAGCGTGCCGAAGGCCAAGGCCGCCTTTGCGCAGTTTCACCGCCGCCCGGAACCGCTACTTGAAGTGGCGATCACGCTGATGATGCAGCCGCGAATGTCCTTTGAAGACGCCGTGGCGTTCCAACTCGACAAGCTGGCCGGAGCGGAAGGCCACGAAACGACGTGGGATTCCTTGAGTGCGCTGGAACGCCTGCTGGTGCGGGAAATTGCGGGGAATCCGGCCTTTAGGCCGTTCTCGCGGGACAAGCTGGCGGCCTTCAAGGAACAATTGGGGGTTGCGGCGTTAGGCGCCACACAGGTCCAGCGCGCGTTATCCCGGCTCGCCGGCAAAAATATCGTCCTCAAGTCGCCACGAGACGTATACGAGTTCGAAAACGAAAATTTCGGCATCTGGGTACGCAATATGGCCGAGACCCCGTGACTGAACGGCTTTACGTTGCATCGGGTTGCAGGTCGCGCTTCGAGCAAAAGAATTCCTTTTGCTTGCCGCAAAAATCTTTGGCTTTCAGTCATCGCGCACGCATCTTAGACTGGCTCCGCTATCACGCGAACCAGAACGGTCAGGATGCAAAGCGCAACCCCCACACAACTCAAGGTGAACGTCTGGCGCGGTGCGGACGAAGGCGAGTTTCAGCGCTTTGACGTGCCCCGCATGGAGAGCCAGACGGTTCTCGACGTCGTCATTCATATTCAGCGACATCTCGACGCGACGCTGTCGTACCGCTTCGCGTGCCGTGTCGGCATGTGCGGTTCATGTGCGATGACCGTCAACGGCCGCGCGCGCTGGACCTGCCGCACCCATGTGACGAAAGTGCTGCGGCACGCGGACGACGTGCTCGAAATCGCGCCACTCAATCATTTGCCGGTGGTCAAGGATCTCGCGGTCGATATGACCGGTTTCTTCGACAAATGGCGCGACGCGAAAGGCTATTTCGCCGGCCAGCGCACTCGCGCCGAGCCGGTTGCGCGGGTGGACCCAGCCTCCGCCGCCCGCAAGGCCGCCGATGCGGGCATCGAATGCATCGGCTGCGGCGTCTGCTACGCGAGCTGCGATGTCATCGCATGGAATCCTGACTATCTCGGGCCAGCCGCGCTCAATCGCGCGTGGACGCTCGTCAACGACGTACGCGATACGCAGCAGCAGGCACGTGTGGCCGCTGTGTCGAACGATGCGGGCTGTCACTCGTGCCATACGCTCGGCTCGTGTACCGAACGGTGCCCGAAATCGCTTGCGCCGACCGCCAGCATTGCGGGTCTGAAGCGCCTGAACGGCAAGGCGCCACAAGGAGCAGACGAATGAAAGCAGCGCTCAGCGGCTGGCGTGTGCAGCGCATCTCGGCGATGGTGCTCGCACTATGCGTGACCGTTCATCTGATGACGATGATCGTCGTTGTGCATGGCGGCCTTTCCGCGGGAGCGATTCTCGCGCGGCTGCACGGCAATGGGGTATGGGGCCTGTTTTATGCGGTGTTTGTGCTGGCGGCTGCCGCGCATGTGCCGGTCGGCTTGCGGCGCATCGCCGAGGAGTGGCTCGGCTGGCGCGGTGCCAGTGTGTTCGCGGTCAGCGCGCTGATCGGCCTGATGCTTGCGGTGGCAGGCTTGCGCGCGGTCTACGCGCTGATCGGAGGTCCGCTGTGAGTGACATCGATGCATGGCGCTGTGGCGCAGCCGCAAGCCAACGCAAGACGCCGGGACGGCGCGCCGACGTGCGTGCGCGCAATCACCCCGCGTGGTGGGCATTTCTCGTGCACCGGTTGTCCGGACTCGCGCTGGCCATTTTCCTGCCGATGCATTTCTGGGCGCTAGGCACCGCATTGCATGGCGCCGCGGCGTTCGATTCGTTTCTCGCCGTGACGCGCCAGCCGGCGTTCGTGTTTGCCGAATGGGGACTCGTCACGCTGCTTGCCGCTCATCTGATCGGCGGCGTGCGGATTCTGTTGATCGAATACCGGCCATGGAGCGGCCTGCGCAAGGACCTGATCGCGGCAACCGCCGGCGGTGCGCTCGTCATAGGCCTTGCATTCGCGTTGTCATTGACGTTGTAAGCCGAACCCATCAAACGCGCCAACCTGGACGCAAACTGAAGGGCGCGATGGAGACCACCCGATGGATATGCAGCAAGTCGAAGAAGTCGCGAAGCAGCTCTACATTCGCGCGTTAAAGCAACTGCCGCCGGACATCAAGGATGGCATTGCGCGCCTCGAACGCGCGGAAACCGACGATACCGCGCGCCGTGTGCTCGGCATCATGCGCACGAATATTGGCGTCGCCGAAAGCGCGGACAACCTGCTGTGCCAGGACACCGGCCTGCCGATCTACAACGTGATGATTGGTGCGGGTCTCGCGCTCGATGGCGTCGCGCTGAAAGAGGCGATTCGCCGCGGCTGCGAGCGCGCGACGCGCGAGCATCCGCTGCGCTCGTCGGTCGTGCATCCGTTGACAAGGCAAAACGAGCAGACGTCGTGCGGCCCGCTGATGCCGGCGATCCATATCGACTTCGATTCGACCGCCGATACGCTCGTGATCGAGATGATTCCAAAGGGCAGTGGCTCCGAGAACAACTCGTTCCTGAAGATGGCGACACCGGCCGACGGAATCGACGCGATCAAACGTTTCGTGATCGACTGTGTGGTCGACGCCGGCGGCAAGACCTGCCCGCCGACCATCGTCGGGGTCGGCGTCGGCGGCACATCGGACCTGTGCGTCTGGCTCGCCAAGCGTGCCGCGACGCGCGCGCTCGGCACGCGCAACAGCGACCCGCACGCGGCGGCGCTCGAAGAAGAACTGTCGGCCGCGGTGAATCAACTCGGCGTCGGGCCGCAAGGGCTGGGCGGCGACGCGACCGCATTCGCGGTGCACGTCGAGCTGGCCGCGACGCACATCACGATGAATCCGGTCGCGGTGAACATGCAATGCCATTCGGCGCGGCGTGCACGCGCGACGTTGACGCGCGGCGCAGTCGAATACGGCTATTGACCGATGCCGAGTGCGAGGAGACCTGATAGATGACGCACCACCTACTGCAGACGCCGGTGACCGAAGCGCAGATTCGCACATTGAAGATCGGCGACATGGTGACGCTGACCGGCACCCTGTTCGGCATTCGCGACGCGACGCAGATCCATATGTTCGACCGTGGCCGCAAGACGCGCTTCGATCTGAACGGGCACGCGGTCATTCATACCGCGCCGAATGTGCGCCGTGTGCCGGTATCGGACACGAACCCGGCAGGCTATGAGCCGATCTGTGTCGGCACGACCACCTCGATGCGCATGGAGCGCTTTACCGAACCGTTGATGGCGCAATACGGTGTGCGCATTGTGATCGGCAAGGGCGGACTCGCGCAGGCTTCGAGCGATGCATTTGCAAAGCATGGCGGCGTGTATCTGGCGATTGTCGGCGGCACCGCGGCGCTGGAGACGACCTGGATCGAACAGATCGAAGACGTCGATCTCGACGATCTGAACCCTGAGTCGTTGTGGCGCTTCAGGATCGGCGAGTTCGGGCCGCTGCTGGTCGCGATGGACAGCTACGGCGGCAGCGTCTACACGACGGTACAGCAGAATACCCAGGCAAAGCGCGACAAGGTGCTCGCGTCGCTAGGCGTGCGTCCGTAACCATTCAAACGCATCAAGCCAATCGAGCTGATCGACCCGGGAGCCCACGCAGATGAAGCAGTACGAAACCGACATCCTGATTCTCGGCAGCGGCGGCGCAGGCCTGTTCGCAGCGCTGCATGCGCATGCAGCGGCGCCGCAGTTGCGCATCACGATCGCGGTAAAAGGCTTGCTCGGCAAATGCGGTTGCACGCGGATGGTTCAGGGCGGCTATAACGTCGCGCTCGCGCAGGGCGATTCGATCGAACGCCACTTCATGGATACGATTGAAGGCGGCAAGTGGCTATCGAATCAGGACCTCGCGTGGACACTCGTCACGCGCGCAGTCGAGCGCGTTCACGAACTGGAGAACGAGCTCGGCTGCTTCTTCGACCGTCACCCGGACGGTACGCTGAAGCAGAAGGCGTTCGCCGGACAGACCTTCGACCGCACGGTGCACAAGGGTGACCAGACCGGCATCGAGATCATCAACCGGCTCGCCGAACAGGTGTGGGCGCGCGGTATCGCGCGGCTCGAAGAGCATCGCGCGGTCGAGTTTATCGAAACCCAATCGGGCGGCGCGCTGGCCGGCGTGCTGATGATCGATATGCGCAGCGGCGAGTTTGCGTTCGTGCGCGCGAAGGCGGTGCTGCTTGCCACCGGCGGCGGCCCGACCATGTACAAGTACCACACGCCAAGCGGCGACAAGAGCTGCGACGGGATGGCGATGGCGCTGCGCGCCGGGCTCACGCTGCGCGATATGGAAATGGTGCAATTCCATCCGACCGGGTTGCTGGCCGGCACCCACACGCGGATGACGGGCACGGTGCTCGAAGAAGGCTTGCGCGGCGCGGGAGGATACCTGCTCACCGGCGACGGCGAACGCTTCATGCATCGATACGATCCGCGCGGCGAGCGCGCGACGCGGGATATCGTGTCGCGCAGCATTTTCCGCGAGCTGCGCGCGGGCAACGCGACGCCGAACGGCGGCGTCTATCTGCGGATGGACCACCTCGGACCCGATTCCGTGCGGCAGCGCTTCAAGGGCATGGTCGAGCGCTGTGCGGATTGCGGCTTCGATCTGGCGGGCGGCCAGGTCGAAGTCGTGCCGACCGCGCACTACATGATGGGCGGCGTGATGTTCGAGGCCGATTGCTCGACGACGCTGCCAGGCCTGTTCGTCGCCGGTGAAGATGCGGGCGGCGTGCACGGCGCGAATCGGCTGGGCGGCAATGGCGTCGCGAATTCGACCGTATTCGGCGGCATTGCCGGCGAGACGCTCGCGCAATGGGTGCCGCGCTATGGACGTGACGAAGAAGCGGATCGCAAGCAGATCGGGCGCGCGATCGAGCGCTGTCGCGCGCCGCTGACGCGCAAGCCCGATTCCGACCTCGAAGCGATCCGCGAGACGCTTTACGATCTGATGTGGAACGACGTCGGCATTCTGCGCGATGCGCAAGGGCTTACGCGCGCACGCGATACATTGCTGGATATCGAAGCACGGCTTGCGCGCACGGGCGTCGATGGCCGCGACTTGCGTTTTAACCTGTCGTGGCACGACTGGCTGAACCTGCAGAACCTCACGCTCGTGAGCCGCGCGATCACCGAATCGGCATTGCTGCGCGAGAACTCGCGCGGTGCGCATTTCCGCGAAGACTTCCCCGACGCGGGCGATCTGGAAACATCCGACTATATGTGCCTGCGATTGCGCGATGGCGAGCTGGAAACGAGCCGCCGCCGCGTGCAATTCACGCGTGTGCGGCCCGGTCAGTCGCTGCTCGACGATGCATCGGCACCCGCATCGACACCCGCACCCGCATCGGCGTCGGCGCCGCGCGAACCACTCGCGGCGGGTTCATCGGCACCGTCGGTGAAATGACGCTTCACCGCATCGGTGAACGCTTCCCGCCCGTGCTCGCGGCGCTCGAGCAAGCCGACGCGGCGCGGCGCGATGCGCTCGGGCAACGCGGTGACGCGCAGGCCCGACTCGAGGTTCCAGTTTGCGTTCGCGAGGCGCGGCACGATCGATACGCCGAAGCCGCGCTTTACCATCTCGCAGATCGCTTCGAGCGAGTTCAACTCCATGATGTCGCGCACCGATGCGCCGAGGCCCTGTAGCGCTTCTTCGATCAGAATGCCGGTCCACGTCTGCCGGTCGAAACGGATATACGGCTCCTGCAATAGCGCGTCGACGTCGGTGCGCGGGTCGTCGGTCGATGAAATCAGCACCATCGGCTCGCTGTAGAGCGCGGTCCATTTGAGCGTGGCCGGGAATCCGGTCGGCGATTGCGTGACGATGGCCGCGTCGAGTTCGCCGCTGTCGACGCGCGTCGCGAAATCGCTCGACAGCCCGGTGAACAGCTTGAGCTCGAGCCGTGGATAGCGGCGCTTCAGGTTCAGCATCGCGTCCGCGAATGCGCCCATCAACGACGATACAAGCGCGCCGACGCGCACCACGCCGGCCACTTCATCGCGCTCGCCGACCGCGAGAATCTTGCGATAGTTCGCGACCAGCGTTTCGGCGAGCGGCAGGATCGTGCGTCCTTGCTCGCTCAGGGACACCGAGCGCGGCGTGCGTTCGAACAGCACGATGTCGAGATCGCGCTCGAGCGAGCGCATCTGCTGGCTCACCGCGGCCTGTGTGAGGCAGACCTCGTCGGCGGCCGCGGCGAACGAGCCATGCCGCGCGACGGATAGAAACGTGACGAAATACCGAATTGCACTCATAGCCCGGTTCCCTGCGGATTGACCGCCGATGCGCGCAAACAGACGCTACCGCAATGCGTGGACAACCGACGTACCGAGCAGCACGGCACCCGATGCGAACAGCAGCGCGAGCAGCACGCGCTTGAACGCGGTGTCCGAGATGCGTACGTATAGGCGCGAGCCGAGCCAGGCGAAGATCAGCGTCGACGGCACCATCCACGCGAACAATGTGAGGGTCTGCCGATCGATCAGGCCAGTGAGCGCATAGGTGACGAGCGTCAGTGACTGCATCGCGATAAAGAAGCTCTGGCAGATCGCACGCTGCACATCCTTCTGATGACCGCGCAGCATGCACCAGACGGTCGGCGCCGGGCCGACAAGGCCCGCGATTCCGCCCAGCACGCCGCCGATCACGCCGACGCCGCCATCGGCCCACGCGCCGCCCGCGGTAATGGTCGGCAGGTTCTTCGCCGCCAGCATCAGGCCGCAATAGACAATCAGCAATAGTCCGACGCCGATCCGGAACGCGGTGGGATCGATGATCGGCAGCAGCGCGGCGCCGATCGGCACGCCGATAAACCCGCCCGCAATAAACGGCCCGATCAGCTTCGGGTGAATCTGACTGCGCACCGTGCCCACCGTCAGCACCTGGCCCGCCAGCGAGCCGACCACGAGCATCGGCCCGATTGCCTGCGGCGGCAGTGTCCATGCCCAGAACACCATCGCAACGAGGCCAAACGCGAATCCCGCGAGACCCGATACGAAGCCCGCGATCGCGCTGCCGCCTATCACCAGCAGCGCAAGTTGCGTGCTCAACGGCTGCGCTCCGCTGCAGCGTAGCGGGTGGCGAGCAACGGGACGCCGCTCACGACTGCATGCCCCAGCGCTGCACCGTATGCCGTTCGAGCGTGCGGAAGATCAGGTTCTCGACCGCAAGGCCGATCAGAATCACGGTAAACAATCCGGCGAACACGTTCGCAATGTCGAGCAGGTTCTTGTTCTCGTAGATGAACCAGCCGAGTCCCCCCGAGCCCGAGCTCACGCCGAACACGAGCTCTGCCGCGATCAGCGTGCGCCACGCGAACGCCCAGCCGATCTTCAGACCCGTGAGAATGCTAGGGAATGCGGCAGGTACGAGAATCTTCGTGACGTAGCGGCCGCCGCGCAGGCCATAGTTGCGCCCGACCATCTTCAGCGTGTTGCTGACCGACAGAAAGCCCGAATGCGTGTTCAACGCGACCGACCACGTGACCGAATGCACGAGCACGAAAATCAGGCTGCCGTTGCCCAGGCCGAACCAGATCAGCGCTAGCGGCAGCAGCGCGATGGCGGGCAATGGGTTCAGCATCGAGGTCATCGTTTCGAGAAAGTCGGTGCCGATGCGCGACGTGATCGCCGCTGCGGTCAGCACGGCCGCGAGCACGATGCCGCACGCGTAGCCCATCAGCAGCACATGGATCGATGCCCACGCTTTACCGGGCAATTCGCCATTGGCGATGCTCGTGACGAACGCATTGACCGTCGCGCTGAAGGTGGGGAACAGCAGCGCATTGTTGAGGATGCGACCGTACACTTCCCAGACGATGGCGAGAAACGCCAGAATGACCAGCTTGCGAATCCACCCCTGGTTATAGAGCCGTTCGAACGTCGACAACGGCTTTTCGACGACGCTGAATTGATGCGTATCGCTGGTTTCGCGAATGATTTCCTCACGCGGCGCCATCGCGACGCCGGCCATCGATTCGCGATTGGGGTAGGCAGACGCGGTGCCCTGAGCAGTACCGTTAGACATTCTCGGCCTCTTCGATCTCGTCTTCGAACAGCATGTGCTGGATGCGCTTTTCGAGCGCCACCGCGGCTTCACCGGACACGGCCGTGTTGAGCTCGGCCTTTACCTGGCCCGGATGCGGCGATAGCAGCAGAATGCGGCTGCCCACCTTGATCGCCTCGGGAATCGAGTGCGTGACGAACAGCACCGTGAAGCGCGTTTCCTGCCACAGTGCGAGCAGTTCGTCCTGCATCTTGCGGCGCGTGAGCGCATCGAGTGCCGCGAACGGTTCGTCCATCAGCAGAATGTCCGGCTCCATCGCCATGCCGCGCGCGATCGCCACGCGCTGCTTCATGCCGCCCGACAGCATATGCGGGTAGCTGTCGGCGAATTTCGTCAGATTGACCTTGTCGATGTAGTGCATCGCACGCTGTTCCGCGTCGCGCGCGCCAAGCCGTCGCGACGACAGCAGCGGGAACATCACGTTCTGCTTGACGGTTTTCCACGGCAGCAACTGGTCGAATTCCTGAAACACCATCATCCGGTCCGGGCCAGGCTTCGTAATCGTCTTGCCCTTCAGCGAAATCGACCCTTCGGTGGGCGGCAGATAACCGCCGACGCTTTTTAGCAAGGTCGATTTGCCGCAACCCGACGGGCCGAGCAGCACAAAACGCTCGCCCTGGAACACCTGGAAGTCGACCCGATAGGTCGCCATCACCAGATGCTTGCGCGTTTTGTATTGCAGTGTGACGCCCTTCACGTCGAGCAACGGCGCATTGTCCGACGCGTGTCCGGACGATGCGGCGCCGCTCGCATTACGCATCGAATACATGGTCAGCTCCCTTGCTGCGATTGCGCGGTCGGAAAGAACAGGTCTTTCCACGACGCCGGCTTCGCCTTGATGAGGCCGGTACGCGCCATGAAGTCCGCGTATTTCACCGTGTTTTGCGGGGTGGTCGTGAACTGCACGTCAGGCGACGAGATCATCTTCTCGATTTCGTCGACGCTACTCTTGTCCTTGCTGATGCGCAGATAAGCGAGCGCGGCCGCGCGCTTGTCCTTGTTGATCGACGCCTCGGCTTCGTCGAGTGCGGCCATGAAAGCCTGCACGAGCTTCGGGTTCTGCTGATAGAACTGCGACGTGCACCAGACAAGGTTGAACGTCGATTTGCCGCCGAGCACATCATAGGAATTCACGACCGTATGCACGCCCGGATGCGCGAGTTCCTGCTCCTGAAATGGCGGCGAACCAAAATGCGCGGTTACTTCGCTACTGCCGGACAGCAGCGCCTGCTGCGCATCCGGATGCGCGAGCGATACGGTGTACTTGTCGAGCTGCCCCTGATTGCCGGCGCCGAACGCCTTTTCGGCGGCCATTTGCAGCGTGATCGCCTGAATCGACACCTTGGCGGCGGGCAGTGCGATCTTGTCCTTGCCGGAGAAGTCCTTCACGGTTTTGACCGCGGCGTTGGTCGTGTTCAGCAGCAGCGGCATCGAATTGATCGCGGCGAGCGCCTTCACTTCGAGCGGCGTGCCATGCGTGCGCGACCAAAGCAGCACGAGCGGCGCGACGCCGCCCGATGCGATCTGCAACGAATTGGACAGCAGCGCGTCGTTCATCACATTGCCGCCGGCAAACTCGACCCACGATACCTTCAGATTCGGCACGCCGAGCTGCGCGGCGTGTTTTTCAAGCAGCTTCTGGTCCTGCATGATCATCAGCGGCAGATAGCTGACGCCGTACTGACGCGCGATCTTGATCTCTGACATGTCGGCGCGGGCGACCGTGCAGACCAGCAGCGTGGCCAGCGCGGAACAGACGACGGCGATTTTGCGAAAGCTCATTGCTCGACACTCCTTGCGAGAGGAACGGCACGGCGGATCGTTAGAAATGTTTCCGGGAACGGAGCGGCGCAGTATGAGTCGCCAATATTAAGGATTCGTTGCGGCGCGGCGAGAAACTGGGTAACAGGAAACGGTGCGTGGCCCGGAGGAACGGGCCGCAAGGCAGTGCGGATGGCGGAAGGACGGGGTGTGCATCGTGAGGGTCTCCTGAATTCCGGCCTGCCCGCGCAGGGCGCCGTGCGGCCGGTTTTGATTGCAGCTGACTCTATTCGTGCGTGGCTGACAGTCCCCGACTGTCAAGACCGCTGTTCCAGCGACTGCTCAATACGACTTCCTAACGACCGCTTTATGATTTAAATCATCTGTATGAGTAGCGAGTGTAGGTGATCGCTTCACCGATTGCAAATTACCAGATCGGGATTGCTCTTGCCGCGGCGTCATAAAGGCTCGTCGTGTGACGCTGACGCTCCCACATACTCATAGTGTTCGGTGTTCACGTGTGAGATGCGCACCTCGACCGGCAACTGATGATACGAATACGCAATGCGCCGGATCTCGAGGATCGGCGCGCCGGGCGTGACGCCGAGCAGCGCACTCTCGACCTGGTCCGCGAGTGCTACGCGCACGCGTTCGTCGGTGCCGACCACGTTGATATGAAAGACGTCCTGATAGAAGTTGTACAGCGTGCTTGGCCGGTCGCGCAGCGCGGCTTCGGTCAGCCCCGGAAAACGTGATTCCGGCACGGTGATGTTCTCGGTCATCACTTTCTGGCCGTGCAGTGCGAGCTGGTTCATGAACGTGAACACGCGCGCGCCGGTTTCGATATTCAGCAGCGGCGCCAGTTCGCGGGTGGCTTTCGCTTTTCTGAACGATACGAGGCTCACCGTCGGATAGGTCTTGTCGCCGTCCGCGCGCACGACGCGGAAAAAACGGAAGAAGTGGCGGTCGCGCTGATGTTGCGCGACGAACGTGCCCAGGCCCTGGTGACGCACGAGGATATTGTCCGCAACGAGTTCGTCGATGGCTTTGCGCAACGTGCCGATCGACACCCCGAAGCGCTCGGCGAGGCGCTTTTCCGAAGGAATGGTTTCGCCGCCTTTCCACTCATGCGCGGCCAGCGCCGCGAGCATGGCATGCTTCACTTCCTTGTAACGCGTGCCGCCAATGGCGGGCGTACCGATCGTCAGCGTGTTCATGGCTCTTGCCCCTTGTCACTTTTCTCGCAGCAGCCCGGCATGCAACCTCGTTGTCAGGAATCCTGCCGGGGATTCTACTTCATACGGCTCATTGAACACATATAGATGATATGGTTGACACATGCAATCCCGACGCCTAAGATGGGTTGCACGGACGACACAACAGGCCGAACCGTATCAACCACCCTGGAGACATTTCGATGAGCAACGCCGCATCAGCCGCGCCGCAACAATCCGGCGGGTCAAAGAGGACGATTCACATCGTGCTGCACGAAGCGAAAGACACCGTCGGCGTCGCGGTGGTGGAGGGGATCAAGGCGGGCACGCAACTGAACGCGTGGATCATGGATGATGACGAAGTCGTTACGGTGGCCGCGAAGCAGGACATTCCGATCGGTCACAAGGTTGCGCTGAAGGACATGGCTGTCGGCGACACGGTGTTCAAGTATGGCGTCGATATCGGCAAGGTGGTTGCACCCATCAAGGCGGGTGAACACGCGCACGTTCACAACATCAAGACGAAGCGCTGGTAACGGCAGCGGGTCACCCCGCGTGCAACCCCGCGTGCAACCCACTACGTTCCTCCATTCAAAACATCGAGACACACCATGAGCGTGATTGACAAGAACACCACTTTCCGCGGCTATCGCCGCGATAACGGCCGCGTCGGCGTGCGCAACCATGTGATCATCCTGCCGGTCGACGATCTGTCGAATGCTGCTGCGCAAGCGGTCGAAAACAACATCAAAGGCACGATGGCGCTGCCGCACCCGTACGGCCGCCTGCAATTCGGCGCCGACCTCGATCTGCATTTCCGCACGCTGATCGGCGCGGGCTGCAACCCGAATGTCGCGGCGGTCGTCGTGATCGGCATCGAGGAAGGCTGGACCAAGCGCGTCGTCGATGGCATTGCGAAGTCGGGCAAGCCGGTGATGGGCTTCGGCATTGAACTGCACGGCGACCACGACACGATCATGCGTGCGTCGAAGGCCGCGAAGGAAATGGTGCAGTACGCGACGTCGCTCGATCGTGTCGAATGCCCGATCTCGGACTTGTGGGTGTCGACCAAGTGCGGCGAATCGGATACGACGTCCGGTTGCGGCGCGAACCCGACGGTCGGCAACGCATTCGACAAGCTGTACGGCCTTGGCACGACGCTTGTGTTCGGCGAGACGTCGGAACTGACGGGCGGCGAGCAGATCGTCGCCGCACGCTGCGCGAACGACAAGGTGCGCGAGCGCTTCCAGTTCATGTTCGACCGCTATCAGGACATGATTAACCGCTGGAAAACCGACGACCTGTCCGAATCGCAGCCGACCAAGGGCAATATTGCCGGCGGCCTGACGACGATCGAAGAAAAGGCGCTCGGCAACATCCAGAAGATCGGCAAGAAATGCATGGTCGACGGTGTGCTCGATAAAGCGGAAGCACCGACGCATTCGGGACTGTGGTTTATGGACTCATCGTCGGCGGCTGCGGAAATGGTCACGCTGTGCGCGGCATCCGGCTTTGCGGTGCACTTCTTCCCGACCGGCCAGGGCAACGTGATTGGTAACCCGATCGTGCCCGTCATCAAGATCTGCGCGAACCCGCGCACGGTGCGCACGATGAGCGAGCATATTGACGTCGACGTGTCGGGCCTGCTGCAGCGCGAGCAGAACCTCGACCAGGCCGGCGACAAGCTGCTCGAATCGATGATGGCGACGATCAACGGCCGCTGGACGGCGGCCGAAACGCTCGGCCACCGCGAATTTGTGCTGACGCGTCTGTTCGAAAGCGCCTGATAAGCGCGCGGTGCGGCGTTCGCGATACGCCGCACCGGGCCGTCTCACCGCTTCGTTTTAGCGCCTCTCCTAGCCCAATCCAGACATACACAAACGCAGTTTCGCAGCAGTGCGCGCGCAACGCGTAGCCCCTCACAACGTACAAGGGCCCGCAGGCCCGGCACGCGGCGCGGCATTGTCCTTTTCCAGCAGCAGCGAGTGGAGGAGACACCATCTTGCGCGTGCTACGACATCTCTATGTGCAAGTCCTGATCGGCCTTGCGGCCGGTATTGTGGTCGGCTACTTCATGCCGGACCTCGGCGTGCAAATGAAGCCGCTTGGCGATACGTTCATCCGCCTCATCAAGATGCTGATCACGCTCGTGATCTTCTGTACGGTATCGATCGGCATCGCGCGGATGGAGTCGTTGAAGGCGGTGGGCCGCGTCGGCCTGAAGACGATCGTGTACTTCGAAGTGGTGACAACGGTCGCACTCGTGATCGGGCTCGTCGTCGCCAACGTGCTGCACCCGGGCGCGGGCCTGAACATCGATCCGGGAACACTCGATCCGCACGCGGTCGGACATTACGTGACCGAAGTGCACAACGAGGCGTCGACGAATTTCCTCGAGCAGATTGTGCCGAACTCGGTGATCGGCGCATTCGCGCGCGGCGATCTGCTGCAGGTGCTGCTGTTTTCGGTGCTATTTGGCATTGCGCTTTCGCTGACGTCGCGGCGCAGCCGTTTTCTCACGCGCGTGATCGAGCAAACCAGCGATGCGCTGATGACCATCGTCGAAATGATCATGCGGCTCGCGCCGCTTGGCGCATTCGGTGCGATGGCGTTCACGGTCGGCAAGTACGGCATCACGACCTTGCAGCAACTCGGGTTGCTAATCGTATGCTTCTACGTGACCAGCATTCTTTTCATCGTGCTGGTGCTCGGTACGATTTGCCGCTGGGCCGGCGTCGGGCTGTGGCCGCTACTCAAGTATCTGCGCGAGGAACTGCTGATCGTGCTCGGTACGTCGACCACCGAATCGGTGCTGCCTCGCCTGATGGAAAAACTCGAACGGCTCGGCTGCCCGAAGACAGTGGTCGGTCTTGTGTTGCCGACCGGCTACTCGTTCAACCTCGACGGCGCGGCCATTTACCTGACGATGACATCGCTCTTCATCGCGCAGGCGACCAATACGCATCTGACGCTGTGGCAGCAACTTGGCCTGCTCGCGGTGCTGATGCTCACATCGAAGGGCGGCGCCGGCGTCGCGGGCGCCGCGCTGGTCGCGCTGACCGCTACACTGTCGACGCACAATATCATCCCGGTTGCGGGCATTACGCTGATTCTCGGGATCGATCGCGTGCTCAACGAAGTCCGCGCGATTGTGAACATGATCGGCAATGCGGTGGCGACTATCGTGGTTGCGCGCTGGGAAGGCGCATTCGACGCGCGCGCCGCGCGCGAATTTCTCGCGGCACCGCCGCAGGAAGTACTACGCGACGAACCGCAGACGCAAACAGGCGACCTCGAAGACGGAACGTCGCCGGCATTCGCGCGCGAAAATTCGAACTGACAGGGTGGGAGCGTTGCGGCCGGTTTCGGCGCGCTCCGGCCGCAACATGAAAAGGAATCCTGGTATGACGCGTGTTTCACCCGATGCATTGCTTGCGCTCGCAACGAGCGCGGTCGAACGGACCGGCGCGCCGCACGAGACCGCGGTCGCGACCGCGCGGGCGCTGGTCTATGCGGACGAGCGCGGCTTGTCGTCGCACGGCGTCGCTCGTCTGCCGATGTATATCGCGCAATTGCGCAACGGCCGAGTCGATCCGCACGCGCGGCCCGCTGTGATCGTGTCGCGCAACGCCGCGGTGCTCGTCGACGCGGCGGACGGTATGGCCTTTCCCGCCTGCGCGCTTGCCATCGATACCCTGATCGTGCGCGCGCGCGAACACGGCAGTGCGGTCGCCAGCGTCACGCGCAGCCATCATTTCGGCGTCGGCGCGTACCATCTTGAAGCACTCGGCGCCGCGGGGCTCGTCGGTCTCGCGTTCAGCAATTCGCCGGGCGCGATGCCGGCATGGGGCGGCCGCCACCCGCTGTTCGGCACCAACCCGATTGCGGCCGTATTCCCGCGTCGCCATGGCGAGCCGCTGCTGATCGACCTGTCGCTGTCGCAGGCGGCGCGCGGCAAGATCATGATCGCCGCGCGTGAAGGCAAGCCCATTCCCGAAGGCTGGGCAACCACGCGCGACGGCACGCCCACCACTGACGCGATAGCGGCGCTCGACGGCATGGTGCTACCGTTCGGCGGTGCGAAGGGCGCGATGCTTGCATTGATGGTCGAATTGCTGGCTGCCGCGCTGGCCGGCGCGAACTTCGGGTATGAAGCCGGATCGTTCCTGACCGAGGAAGGCGAGCGTTCACGCATCGGTCATCTGTTCTGGGCGGTTGATCCAGGTGCGCTGGCCGGCAACGACCTGTACCTGTCGCGCGTCGAGGCGCTGATCGAAAGCCTGCTACAGGACCCGGATGTGCGTTTGCCCGGCCAGCGTCGACAAGGTCTCGCCGAGTCGGCAAATCGGGATGGCATCGATATTCCAGATTCGTTGCATGCGCAACTTAAGGCGCTCGCGAGCTAGCGAGCGGCATGAGCCGGTTCAGCCACGTGTGCGGGCGTGCGGCGGATGTCCATCGTCAGGATTGCTTCGCTTGCTCGACGCTGTACGACGTCGTCGCGCCCTCGATCGTTTTATAGCGGAAGCCGACCGAGCCGCCATGCAGATCCAGCGTTTGCATATGGTCGAGCCTGCCTTTTTCGCCGAGCACCTGGACCGTGACCTTGCCGCGGGCATCTTTCGATATCACGGCCTCCGCGGTGCCCACACTGCGAACGTCGCCCGGTTCGAAATAGCTGAAGGTCATCATGTGCCACGGGTCATGCGGATCGGTTCCGCTCGCATGCAACGGTGCATGGATGCGCTCGTCCGGCAGTTTGCGGCCCGGCTCGGTTGAGTACTCGCCGTTGTAGATCAGCGCAGCGAACGGGTATTGCCGGGCGATGGAGACCAGTTCCTCGGCGCCGGAGCGGGCGGTGATCCACGCGTCATGTCCGGGGTGCATCGTACGGTACGCGTTGGCGATACTTCGTGCGCCGTCTTCAGACACGCTCCAGCGTGGATGGTCCGATGACGAGCCCGCGTGGTAGGCATGGAAGCCGTGATGATCGGCGGCGAACAGCATCGTACTGCCTCGCATCGGCCCTCCGGTCACGATAATCGTGGAGCCAGGCCGTATTTCGCGGAACGGCAGCATGATCGCTGCGGTGCCGTCCTTGCCGGCGCCCAGCTTGACGACGTCCGTTCCCGATAATTCTGTCGGCGTGGTGGACCAGGCTCTTCCCATGTACGCCTTCGCCTCGGGCACGTAAGAGGTTGCGTCCGTGCCTTTGCCGACCGCAACGACGTCATGCCGTGCCCGATAGCGCGTCTTGTCGATCAACGAGGGATTACGCGTGCCCGATTCGCTCCTGTCGTTCCGATAGAACGTGAGCGGTGCACCGAACTGTTTGATGCGCGCGGTATCAGCGGCGGGTTCACCGGCGGGCTCCAGATTGATGGGTCCCTCGCCTTGCAGGCGCTTTAGCGAGGTGGTCCCCTGGTTCACTTGCAGCCGGGGATCGATGGGGACCGTTGTTGCGAGTTTGGGGACGAGTGCGGGGCTGACCGGTCGCGTGACGGCAGGCGGTACGGGTGGTATCCGCGGGCGCTGCGTTGACGTGTGCTGGTTCGTCCGGGGAGGATGGGCTTTCTTTTTCCTTTGTGCTTGCAGCAGCCAGACTTTTTCCGGAATCTGTGGACTGTCGTGCCTGGGCGCGCCCTGCGAGACAGGGCCAAGGTACGCGCGTGTGACGCCGGTGTCGCCCGCTGGCGTTTTGTCTTGCGCGCGTCGAGGCACGGTGGACGTTTGCGAATAGTCGTGTGGCGGCCTTGTGTTTGCTTTCCGTCGATGGCGTCGTTGTGTCGTTGCCGCATGGTCCGATGGCGTGTCGTCCGGTTGCGCGAAAAGCCAAGGCTGCGAAGCGGTTGACGATACATGGGTCATGTCGTTCTCCGTATCAGACTGGTAATCGGTGAAACGCGTAAAGGCAAACCGATTCTACGGAGTACGGTATTTCGTTTGTGATACCTGCCTACACGTGCAAACCGCGCTGATTGCGAACGAGGCCGCGACGGCCGATTAACCGTCGCGGCACCAGGACTAACCGCTGGGCTACTCGGCCTCGGCCGCTTCCGTCACGTGGAAACGCGCGGCCGGCTTGCTGCGCGAAAGATTCGGCATCAGCGCCTGGCGAGCCGATTCGAACCTGTTCCAGTCTTCGACATCGGGCAGCGACGGAATCGTGATCGTCTCGCCCTGATCAAAGCCCGCGAGTGCGGCGTCGACCATGTCGCCGGCGTCCATCACGATCTGCTCGGGCAGGTTTTCGAGGGGCTTGCCCGCGATGCCCCAGAACTCGGTGCGCGTGGCGCCCGGCAGCACGGCCTGCGCGCGCACACCCTTGTCGGCCAGCTCGTGACGCAGCGATTGCGTAAGCGCAATGACAAACGACTTCGTGCCGCCATAGACGCCATTCAAAATTTCCGGCGCGACAGCAGCGATCGACGCGACATTGATGATGCTGCCGCCGCCGCGCGCCACGAACGCCGGCGCGATGGCATACGTGAGCCGGGTCAACGAGACGACGTTCAGCTTGATCATCGCTTCCATCGTGTCGACGTCCGAGTTCAGCAGCGGCAGCGCGGCGCCGACGCCGGCGTTATTGACGAGCAACGTAATGCTCGCGTCGGTGCGCAACACGTGCTCGACGCGACGGATATCTTCATCGTTCGACAGATCGGCGACGACGATTTCCACCGAACGGCCCGTTTCGTTCGTGATGTGCGCAGCCAGTTGCTCGAGGCGCGCGCGGTTGCGGGCGACGACGATCAGATCGTAGCCGCGGCGGGCAAGACGTTCGGCGTAGATCGCGCCGATGCCGGTGGATGCACCCGTGACGACGGCAGTACCTTTGAAAGATGGGTTCGACATACCAGGCTCCAGATAAATGAGGGGTTTAGTTTCAATGCGATGCGCTGCTGCATGTCACGAAGATTAGGTGCATACTCACATGTCGGCAATGTCGTATATGCAACCTTTTAGGACATCGGTGGGGGATTGTGATGCTGCGTTTGGGAATCGTGCTGTTTCCGGGGTTTCAGATGATGAATCTGTCGGTGCTGACGGTATTCGAGTTCGCCAACCGGGTGGCGGACTCGCCGTTGTATGACCTCGTGCTGCTCTCCGAGGACGGTGGCGCGGTGCAGGGGTCGTCGGGCTTCGCCGTCACCACGCAGAAATTCGACGACAGCCGGTTCGACACGCTGATTGTCGTCGGCGATAACGATGGAGTGCTGTCGCCGCCCGCGGTCATCGAGTTTCTGAAGCGCTCGGCGCCGACGGTGCGGCGCATCGGCTCGACGTGTACCGGCGCGTTCAATCTGGCGGAGGCCGGGCTGCTCGCCGGGCGGCGCGCGACGACCCACTGGTACTTCGCGGAGAAAATGCGGCGCGACTATCCGGACGTGAAAATGGAGGAGGACCGGATTTTCATCATCGACGGGCCGGTGTGGACGTCAGCGGGCATGAGCGCATGTGTCGACCTGGCGCTCGCACTGGTCGAAAAGGATGCCGGCGTGGAGGCTGCACGGGTGGTCGCGCGGCAACTCGTGCTTTACCACCGGCGTGCGGGTGGGCAGTCGCAGTTTTCCGCGCTGCTGGATCTGGAACCGAAGTCCGATCGCATCCAGAACGCGTTGAACTATGCGAAGCAGCATTTGCAGGCGGAATTGTCGGTCGAGGAACTGGCCGGCGCCGCGCATTTGAGCCCTCGGCAGTTTACGCGCACGTTTCGCGCGGAAACCGGGCAGACGCCGGCAAAAGCAGTCGAGCGGCTGCGCGTGGAAGCGGCGCGGCTGATGCTGGAAACCGGCCGGCATGGTGTCGACGTGGTCGCGCGCGAGACCGGGTTCGGCGATCGCGAACGGATGAGGCGCGCGTTCCTGCGGGCGTTTGGACAGCCGCCGCAGGCGATGGCGCGCACGATGCGCAATTTGATGTGAAGCGCGTGTGCAAGACCCGGCCTGCACATCGCACCGTGCCGCTTAAACCACGCCCATCATCGCTTTCGGCTCCAGATACGCCTCCAGACCCAGTGTCCCGAGTTCGCGACCGATCCCAGACTGCTTGAATCCGCCGAATGGCACCGCCGGGTCGTGCGTCAGCGCGTTGATCATCACGCGGCCCGCATCGATGCGCGCGCCGACCTCGCGCGCCCGTGCCGGATCGGACGACATCACATAGGCCTGCAGCCCATAGGTCGTGTCGTTTGCAATGGCGATCGCATCTTCCAGATCGCGATACGCAATGATCGACAGCACCGGCCCGAAGATTTCCTCTCGCGCGATGGTCATATCGTTACGCACGTCGGTGAACACGGTAGGCCGCACGAACCAGCCCGACTTAAGCCCGTCGGGCCGCCCTTCGCCGCCCGTCAACAGACGCGCGCCTTCGTCGATGCCGACGCGGATATAGCGTTGCACCCGGTGCCACTGCTTCTCGCTGACCATCGGCCCGATCACGGTTGCCGGATCGCGCGGATCGCCAGATTGGGTCTTTTCAACGGCGGCGCGAATGAGCGCCTCGAATTCGGCGACGCGCTGTTGCGGCACCAGAATGCGCGTGCCCGCGATGCACGCCTGGCCGTTGTTCATAAACCCTGCCTGCAGCGCAAGCGGCACCGTTTCAGCGAAATTCGCGTCGTCGAGAACGACGAACGGTGATTTGCCGCCCAGTTCCAGCGTGATGCGTTTGAGCGTCTCAGCACCGGCGCGCAGGATCGCCTTGCCGACTACCGTCGAGCCGGTGAACGAAATTTTCGCGATGTCCGGATGCGCGCTGATCGTCGCGCCCACCACGTCGCCGCGGCCCGTGACGATGTTGAACACGCCGGCCGGCAAGCCCGCCGCGTGCAGCGCCTCGGTCACGATCTGCGTCTGGATCGCACTCATCTCGCTCGGCTTGATGACGGCCGTGCAGCCTGCCGCGATCGCGGTCGCGAGCTTGTTGCTGATGAAGTGCCCATTGGCGTTCCATGGCGTGATCATTCCGGCGACGCCGACCGGCTGCATAACGATGTCACTGGCGTTAATCCGCCGCGTGAAATCGTATTGACGCAAGGTCTTCGCCACCTCGATGGCCGAGGCCGCTGCGAATTGCGCCATCCAGCGTGCGCGGGAAACCGGTGAGCCGTATTCCTCGACGATTGCCTCATAGAGATCGTCTTCGCGTGCTGCCAGCGCACCGGCCATGCTTTCCAGCATGTCGAGCCGTTCGCTTTTGCTGGTCCGCGAAAACGACACGAACGCGCGTTTTGCCGCAGCGACCGCGCGGTTCGCATCGTGTTCGTCCGCGAGACGGACGCGGCCAATCACCTGTTCGGTCGCGGGGTTGAACAGGTCGAACATTTCTTCGCCGTGCGGCGTGACAAATGCTCCGTCGATATAAATCCGGTCGATCTGCTGCATGAAGGGGAAGCTCCTGAAGGTTTACAACAAGCCATCAAGATAGTGCTGCGACGTTGGCCTGACTAGCCATATAATCAAGGATGTGCTGTTGAGGAATTTAGGACAATGGAAACATCCGGCCTGGGCGAACTGGAAGCCGTATTGGCGGTGGCGCGGCATCGCAGCTTCCGCGTGGCGGCCACCGAGCTCGGCGTATCGAAGTCGGCACTGAGCCACGCCGTGGCGGCGCTCGAGGCGCGCATCGGCGTGCGGCTTTTTAACCGTACCACGCGTAGCGTCGCGCTGTCGGAAGCCGGCGCCCAGTTCGTCGACAGCATCGCGCCCGCGCTATCGACAATCCGCACGGCGCTCGAACAGGCGGGCAGCTACCGCGATACGCCTTCCGGCACGTTGCGCATCAATACATCGTCAGGCGGGGCACGCCAGGCGATGCCGATCTTCATCGATTTCATGCGCCGCTACCCGGAGATGAAGTTCGACCTCGTCACCGAAGGCCGGATGATCGACATCGTTGTCGAAGGTTTCGACGCCGGCATCCGGCTTGCGGAGTCGGTGCCGCAAGACATGATCGCGGTGCCGTTTGGCCCGATGCTGCGTTTCGCGGTGGCGGCGAGCCCTGCGTATTTCGAGCGGCATCCGCCGCCGCGCACGCCAGCCGATCTCGTTGCGCATCGCTGCATACGCACGCGGATGCCGAGCGGTGCGATGTATCACTGGGAATTCGAGCGGCACGGCGAGGCGTTTGCGGTCGACGTGAAAGGCGCGATCACGCTCGACGATCCCGACCTGATGCTGTCGGCCGCGCGCGCCGGGTTGGGGGTGACGTACCTGACCGAATGGACGATTGGCGCTGATCTGAAGGCCGGCACACTGCAGCGCGTACTGGAGGACTGGACGCCGCCGTTTGACGGTCTGTGTTTGTACTATCCGGGGCGGCGGCATGTGCCGGCGGCGCTGCGGGCGCTGATCGACTTGATTCGCGAGCATTCGGGGACGGCCGGCGAGCGGCCGCACGCGGCCGCGCCGGAGCGCAGCGCGACCGACTGAACGATGGTTGACGCCGCGCGCGGTGAGTCGCGTTGCGCTTACTGCGTCTGCGGCACGATCGCAGGACTGGACGCAGGCGCAGCGGTGGCCGCGCGATCCGCGGCAGGCTCCAGTCGATGCGTCGCCATACCCGGCAGGATCACGGCATCGGACGCCGTGACAGGCGCGGCGGCGGCTGCGCTGTCCGACGCCGCAGCGTTCGCGGTCGCCGCAGTTGTCGCAGCGTGTGTGACCGCTGCGGTCGCCGCTGCGGGTGCGGCCGTCGCAGGCAGCGCTGCCGCCGGTGTTGCGGTCATCGGGAGCGTGGCCACAGGCGCCGGAATCACGGTCGCGGGCGCCGCGACGAGCGCCGGCGCCGGCAGTGGCAATGGATCGTCCGGCAGTGACTTCGTGTCGACCGATTCGCTCGGCACAGGCGCACTCAGCACCGTGGTCTGCAGATATCGTCCGACGAGATCGAAGAATCGATCGTAGAACTTGCCAGCCTGGATCGTCTCGCTCGAGGTTTTGACCATCGCATCGCTATTCGAGCGGATCGGCAGCGACAGCGAGCCGAGGATGCTTAAGCCGACGCTGGCCGACGTATCGCTTTTCTTCAGCGCATAGCCGTTTTGCACCGCGTTCGCATAGATCACGCTCGAGTTCGTCGCGTTGTCGCCGGCTGTGCACACGACATGAAACTCGACCGTGTAATGCGAGTCGCTGGCGGGCTGGAAGTTTTTCGTCGCGTCGACGGTGTCGGGCCGCGCGAGCGTCGTCATGTAACCCTGGCTGAGCAGCGCGCGCCGCGCGGATTCACACGCCTGCGCGCTCGACACGTCGAATGTGCGCATGAATGGGCTCGCATCGTTGCTGAGGAACTCGTCCTGCAACTTCGGTTTGGGCGTCGATGAACACGCGGCAAGCGTGACGGCGAGCCCGGGCAGCAGCGCGCGCGCGAATCGTGATGAACGGGTGAGCATGTTGAAAGCGGACAAACTGCGAAGCACGCGATAAACCGCGCGGCGACATCGCGCGGCACGTCGAACGGATCGGCAAGCATTGTAGTGCGGTTCGCGCCCGCGAAGGTGAAACCGCGCGGTTTTTGCAACGCCGGCGTGGCCATTCCGCTAGCGTGTTGTTCCGTGATCTGCCGTGCGTGGCAATTCGATCGCGAATACGGTGCCGTGCTCCGCGTCCGATGTGCCGCAGACCTTACCGCCATGCATGTGCACGATCGTACGCACGATATGCAGGCCGAGTCCGAGCCCTTCGCGAAGGCGGCCGTCCGCCGGGTGGCTGCCTGTTGCGCGCCGGTCGGCCGTTGTGCTGCCGAATGCTTCGAACAGATGCGGCATCACGTTTGGCGGAATCGCGCCGCGGTTCGTAATCTTCAGCGTAATGTGTTGCGCGTCGCCGCCATCGATATCGACGGCGATGCCGCCGTCCTGCGCGCCATGATGCAACGCATTGCTGATCAGATTCGAAATGGCCTGCCACAGCAGATCGGTATCCCAGGCACCGCTGCAATCACCACGGGCATCGACCGCGATCCGCTCGACGCCTTCCTGCGTGGCGAACTCTTCGATGACCGACCGGCACAGCGCCGCCAGATCAGTCGGGCGCGGTTCGAGCGGCATGCGGCCGCCTTGCAGCCGTGCGAGATTCAACAACTGGTGCACCATCCGCGACATGCGCAGCGTGCTGTTCCTGATGCGGTTTGCGACGGTGCACGCCTGCTTGTCCGCCGCGTTGCGCGCCAGATATTCGGCGGACGCGAGCACGGTGCCCAGGGGCGTGCGCAGATCGTGGCCGAGCACGGCCATCAGCATTTCATTCGATTCGAGCAGCTGCCGTGTCGCGAGCAGCTGGTCGGCGAGTCGCCGCTTGTGCTGTTCGAGCTGGACGAACACATCGACTTTCGATTGAAGAATGCGCGGATCGAATGGCTTATGCAGAAAGTCGACCGCGCCCGCTTCGTAGCCGCGAAAGGTGCGCGATGCATCCTCCGCCGTTGCGGTCAGAAAGATGATCGGCACATGCGACGTGCGCGGACTGCCGCGCATCAGCGACGCGAGCTCGAAGCCGCTCATGCCGGGCATGTTGACGTCGAGAATCGCGAGCGCGGCATCGTGTTTGAGCAGCAGGTCCAGCGCCGCGGTACCCGAATGCGCGACCAGCACTTTGACGCCCGGCCGTGACAGCAACGCTTCGAGCGCCGTGATGTTATGTGCGATGTCGTCGACGATCAGGATGTTGACTGGTGGATGCGCCATGGCGTCATGTTACGTGGAGGCCGGCAGTGCGGCGAGCCGCTGGGCCATGAGAGTGGGAGAAAGCACGTCGTCGACCGCTCCCCGAGCGATCGCGGCGCGCGGCATGGTGGCCGAGCTTGCGGTTTGCGGGTCCTGCACCCACGCGACGCCACCCAGCGCGCGGATCACTTCCAGACCGTGTGTACCGTCATCATTGGCGCCCGACAGCAGGATGCCAAGCAACCCCGACGCGAACGCATGCGCAGCCGATTCGAATAGCACGTCGATCGACGGCCGTGAAAAGCGCACCGACGCGTCCACCGACAATACGATCGACCGATCGTCGTCGACCAGCATGTGATAGCCGGGCGGCGCGATATGCACGCGCCCGGCGACGACCGCTTCGCCGGAGTCCGGTTCGATGACGGGCAGCGCGCAGCGGTAGCTGAGTGTTTCGAGCAGATAGCTGGGCGTATCGGCAGGCAGGTGCGAAACCACCAGCACAGCCAGCGCGAAATCGGCGGGTAGCGCGGCCAGTAGCTGGCTCATCACTTCGGTGCAGCCCGCCGATCCACCGAGCACGAGTGCGTCGAACACGCGCGCGGAATAGGGCGCTGAGGGCGGGGCGGCGGCGCTGTCTCGGTCGTCTCGCATACAGGTCCTGTTCAGTCGATAGGGGATAGTGCAGTTCGTGCCGCGCTTAGCGTCGCATCTAGCGTTTCTGGTAGATCCGTTCGCGTTCACGAAACTCGTCGAATCCGCTGTAATGGTTCGAAAAGCGCAGACTTTCCTTGCTGCCGAGCCCTAAAAATCCGCGCCGCACGAGCGACCGCTCGAACAGCCCGAGCGCGCGGTCCTGCAAGCCGCGATCGAAATAGATCAGCACGTTGCGGCACGAAACCAGATGCGCTTCAAGAAACACTTCGTCGGTCGACAGGCTATGGTCGGCGAACACCACGCGCTCTTTCAGCGAACCGGCGAAGCGCGCGCCGCCATACGCCGCATGATAGTAATCGGACAGCGAATGCTTGCCGCCCGATGCGAGATAGTTGCGAGTGAAGCCGGCGATCCGGTCGAGCGCGTAAATACCCGCTTCGGCGCGCGCAAGCGCTTCCGGGCTGATGTCTGTCGCGTAGAACAGCGTACGCTCGGTCAGCCCCGCCTCATCGAACAGAATCTTGAGCGACCACAATTCCTCGCCGGTGCTGCAGCCGGCCACCCACACCTTGATGGACGGATAGGTTTGCAGCAACGGCAGCACGTGTTCGCGCAGCGCACGAAAGTAGGGCGGGTCGCGGAACATGTCGCTGACCTGCACCGTCAGGTAATGGAAGAGCCGGTTGAAGTCCGCTTCACTGCGGATGATGCGGTCCTGCAACTGCGACAGCGTGAGTACGTCGAATTCTTCGAGCGCCTGGGTGAGACGGCGCCGCACCGACGACATCGCGTAGTGGCGGAAGTCGTGCTGATACTTCAGATAGATCGCTTCGAGCAGCAGCGTCAGCTCGATGTCGAAATCGCGCATCCGCTGCGGTGATAGCTCGTAGAACGAACGGGTCATCGGGTTCGGCTCCCTGCCGCGCTTACACGGCTATCGTTGCCGCAGCCATACGCGGCATAGCGAGATCAGCTTGTCGACGTCGATCGGCTTCGAGATGTAGTCGTCGGCGCCCGCTTCAAGGCAGCTCATCCGGTCGTGCGCCATCGCCTTCGCGGTCAGCGCGATGACCGGCAGTTGCGCGAAGCGCGGATTCGCGCGAATCTGCGCGGTCGCGGTCAGGCCGTCCATCTCCGGCATCATGATGTCCATCAGCACCAGGTCCACTTCGACGCCTTTTTCGAGCAGGTCGAGCACTTCGCGTCCATTACGGGCGATTTCGAGCTTCGCGCCGAGCGGCTCGATCACGTGCGACAGCGCGAAGATATTGCGCACGTCGTCTTCGGCGAGCAGGATCGTGCGGCCTTCGAATGCATTGTCGCGCTGGCGCACGGTGCGCAGCATGCGCTGCTGTTCCGGCGCGAGCGACGATTCGACGCTATGCAGAAATAGCGTCACTTCGTCGAGCAGCCGTTCGGGCGACTTCGCGCCCTTGATGATGATCGACTTCGAATAGCGCCGCAGTCGGTGTTCTTCGTCGCCAGACAGCATGCGGCCGGTATAGACGATCACGGGCAATGTCTGAAGCGCCGTATCCGCGGCCATCCGTTCGAGCAGATCGTAGCCGGTGCCGTCCGGCAACGCGAGGTCGGTGACCACGCAATCGAAGGGCGTACCGTCCAGCTGTTCGAGTGCAGCCGCGAGCGTCGCAACGGCGATGATCTCCGTGCTGTCGCTGCGCAGCAGCGCGCGAATGCTTTCGCGCATCGCGGGGTCGTCTTCGATCACGAGCACCCGTTTCATATGCTGCTGCAAGCGCGTTTCGAGGCGGCGGATCGCGGCCTCGAGTGTCGTGCGCGCGGTGGGCTTCAGCGTATAGCCGACCGCGCCCAGATGCAGTGCCTTTTCGGCGTGATCGGTGGCCGACACGATATGGATCGGGATATGCCGCGTCGCCGGATCATTTTTCAGCCATTCGAGCACGGTGAGACCCGAGCGGTCCGGCAGCCCGACGTCGAGCAGCACCGCGGTGGGCTGCATATCGCGCACCATCGCGACGCCGCTTGCCGCGTCGGTCGCGTGCACGAAATCGAAGTCGAGCTCATGCGCGAGGTCGCGCAGGATTTCGGCAAACGCCGGTTCATCCTCGATCGCGAGAATCAGGCGGTTGTCGTGTTTGCGCTGGTGGCGGTCGTCGTCGACAGGCTGCGGCGCCGGTTCCGCGCGCAGACCGCCGGTTGTACGCGTGGCGCGAGGTGCGGCGCTCGGTGCGGCGGTTAGCGTGCTGGCGGATGTGTCCGACGAAGCCAATGCAGTGCGCGCGCTTTCCGGTGTGGTCGCGTTTCGCGCGCTGGCTCGCGCGAGCGCCGCGGGGACGTTGGACGTGCCCTCCGTGGCGGCCACGGCACGCAGAGGGCTGGTGGGCGCCGGCGCGGTTTGCGCCAGTTCGGCAGCGGCCCGCGCCGAAAACTCGGTCGGCAGCCACACCGTGAACACGCTGCCGCGGCCCGGCTCGCTGACCACGCCGATACGTCCGCCGAGCAGCCGCGCGAACTCGCGCGAAATCGACAGGCCGAGACCGCTGCCGCCATATTGGCGGCTCGTCGACCCGTCCGCCTGCTGGAACGCGTCAAAAATCATATCGAGCTTGTCCGCGGCGATGCCGATGCCGGTGTCACGCACATCGATGCGCAGCATGCCTGGCTCGTCCGCGGCGATATCGAGCGCGACTTCGCCTTGCTCGGTAAACTTCAGCGCATTCGATAGCAGGTTGCGCAGAATCTGCGTGAGACGCTGGCCGTCGGTCACGATGGTGTCCGGCGCGCCGGGCGAGCGTTGCGCGGAGAACTGCAAGTGCCTTGCGGCCGCCATCGGCTCGAACATTTCGCGCAGCGACTGCAGCAACGCGTCGATCGGCACCGCACGAGGCTCGATCGTGATCTGTCCGGCCTCGACCTTCGACAGATCGAGGATGTCGTTGATCAGCACGAGCAGGTCGCTATTCGATGCGTGAATGGTCTCCGCATAGCGCACCTGTTCGTCGGTCAGATTGCCATGACGGTTTTCCTGCAGCAGTCTCGCGAGAATCAGCGAGCTGTTGAGCGGCGTGCGCAGCTCGTGCGACATGTTCGCAAGGAACTCCGACTTATAGCGGCTCGATTGTTCGAGCCGCGCGGCGTTCGCGGCGAGTTCGTCCTGAGCGGTGAGCAGTTCGGCCTTCTGCCGCTCGAGCCGCTGCGCGTATTCCTCAAGCTGCACGTTGGTCTGTTCGAGTTCCGCTTGCTGGGCTTCGAGTCGCGTCTGCGATTCGATGAGCGCGCGGCCGCGTTCTTCGAGTCCTTCGTTCGACACGCGCAACTCTTCCTGCTGGACCTGCAATTCTTCGTTGAGCTGCTGCGTTTCGGCGAGTGCATCCTGCAGGCGCTCGCGATACAGCGCCGCTTCGATGAAGTCGCCCATGCTGTTCGACACCAGTTGCAGGAATTCCTGGTCGCGCGCCGAGGCAGTGCGCATGAAGCCCATCTCGACGATGCCATTGACGACACCGTCGTTTTCGATCGGCTGCACGATCACGCTGGCAGGCGCGCTCGCGCCGGTGCCCGACACGACCTTGATGTAGTTGTCGGGCACCGGCTGCAGCACGATCGTCCGACGCGAAGCGGCCGCCTGGCCAACGAGGCTTTCGCCTTCGTGGAAGTTGCGCACCGCCTGTTCGCTTTCCGCGCTGAAGCCGTAGGTGGCGATACGTCGCAATTCACCGTTGATCCGGTCGCGCACATAAAGCGCGGCGACGACGACATCGAGGTACTGCGCGAGGAATTCGAGTATCGCGCGTCCGACGAGCGGCGACGTCGCCTGGCCGACGACCCTTTCCGCGAGCAGCCGCTGGCCCGAACGCAGCCACACCTGCTGCTGCAACTGCTGCGAATACGCGACCTGCTGCTGCAGCACCGCGTCGTAGTTCGCGGACAGGTTGAGCAGATCGCGGCGCCCGCGAAACGCGAGCAGTCCGCTGATGCATAGGCTGAACACGAGGAATACGGCCACGGTCATGCCGGTCAGGCTGCGCGCCGCGTCCGAGCGTTGTTGCCGTAGCGCCTGCTCGGTGTCGAGAAACTCGCCGAAGATCCGGCGTGTCTCGTCGAATTCGGCCTTGCCGCGTCCGGCGGCGATCACGTCGGTGACGTTCTGATGCTTGCGCTCGAGGTCGATCATCTGCTGCGCGTACGTGTTCCAGCGCATCTGAATGGTCTCAATACGCTTCAGGCGGTCGATCTGCGCGGGATTGTCCGATACGAGGTCGGTCAGCTCGGCGATCTGTGCCTGGAAGCGTGGCTGTCCCGCCTGATAGGGCGCGAGAAACGAGTCGTCGCCGGTCAGCAGGAAGCCGCGCAGCGCGGATTCCCGATCGACCGCGAGACGCATCAATTCATTCCCGTTGCCGATCACACGCTCGGAATGCTCGACCCAGTTCACCGTCGACACGAGGTAAGCGATCAGCGCGACGAACACGGCAATCATCGCGAGCCCGACCGCCAGCGGCAGCGCGATGTTGCGCCGGATAATGCGCCGGAAGTGGGTCGGGTCGACGGTTGCGACGGCCGCCGTCCGGTCGGGATTCCCGTCTGCTTGTTCTAGTTGAATCGGCATTTTTGACTGGAAGGCTACGCTTGTCGGATTGTCGTCTACCGGGGGCCGGATGTCGCAATGCAACGGACGAAACCCCGCGATCGAGCGTCGGAAGTATCACATAGACGTCCCACTCGCGTGCATTTCGAGCGCAGCGTGGTCACCGCCTCGACGGCGTGGCTTACGGTATGTGGGCCACGGCGCGTCTGCTATGGGCTGTGATTGCCCGCTATTGGCCCGAACCCTGGCCGATGCCGGCCTTTTTCTGCGCATTCTGCAGGTCTTGCGGGTAATTCGGATCATCGCGGGCCGGCGAGTAGCCCGCGTCTTCCAGCTGTTTGAGCTCCGCGTTGCGTTTGGCGCGCGCTTCCTTGCGAGCCTCTTTTTGTGCCGCCTTGCGTTGCGCCTTGGTCAGGCTGGCGGCGGTCGCCGGCGGGGTGGCCGGCTGCATCGCGGCGCCGCCTTGCGAACCGTCAGTCTGCGCGTCCTGCGCAACGGCGTTTGCCGCCATGCCGACCGCTAGCGCGGCCCCAGCGATCCATGCAGACAGTGTGTGGAGAGACGAGATCTTCATGGGTACATCCTCCTGTTGAACGCCGGCGTGCGCCGCAATAGGCGGCGCATTCGTTTCGCTGGGTGACACTCATGTTGCGCTTATTTGCCGCTGTCCGACGACGATGACTGGAATACCTTCTTGCACTGCGGCGATAGCTGATCGTAGTGCTGTTTCATGCACGCCTCGATCTTGTCCCTGTCCGGAATTTCCGATGAACAAAGCCGGAACGCATCGCTACGGCACGCCTTGTCCTCGTCGTCTTGCGACGCCGCAAACGTCACGCTGCTTCCCATGGCAATGAATGCCAGCAGTACAGCGAAGAATTTTCGTTTCATCGTCGTGTCCTCGCTAAAACGGCGGGTATCTTCCGCTATGCTGACAAAAAAGCAAGAAGCGAACCCGGCCAATACAGCGGTGCACATGCTATGCTTGCTCAGCCCCCTGCGGGCCGGACCTGAACGCCGGCCTACGGCGGTTTCGCCGCAACCTGCTCCGCGCACAAAAGTCCGCCCTCAGCGGCTTCGAATACAAACGGCAATGGACTATCGGCACCTCCAGAAGCGAAAAAGCATGCACGCCCGGATCGTGCAGGAACTCGGCATCGAGATCGTCAGCGGACGGTTGAAGCCGGGCGAGCGGCTGCCGGCCGAGGCCACACTCTGTGAACAGTACGGTGTGAGCCGCCCGGTTTTGCGCGAGGCGACGCGCGTGCTGGTCGCGAAGGGGCTCGTCATTTCGAAGCCGCGTGTCGGAAGTATCGTGCGTGCGCGCGAAGAGTGGCACATGCTCGATCCGGACGTGTTGTACTGGACGCTCAATAACATCCCTGAAGGCGAGTTCTTCCTCGCGCTGATGACGGTGCGCCGCATCATTGAACCCGCGGCGGCCGCGCTCGCGGCGACCGCTGCGACCGACGAAGACCTCGAGCGAATCGGTTCGGCGTATGACCGTATGGAACACGCGCAGAACGCGGGCGCGCTGCTTGAGCCGGACCTTGAATTTCACCGCGCGATCATGGCTGCAACGCACAACGACATGCTCGCGTACATCGGCAACATGATGTCGCTCGCGCTATCGGAGTCGATCAAGCTGACGAGCCGTCACCCGGATACCCACGCGTTGTCGCTGCCGCGCCATAAGGCGATTCTGACCGCGATCCTGAATCGCGATGCGCTCGGCGCGCGGCAGGCGAGCCTTGTCCAGCTCGAGAACGCGCGCGCGGACGCCAATTCGATTCTCGGGCTGGCGGCGCGCGGCCTCGGCTGAGCTGCCGGCGCGCGCCGGGAAGATGCTTGCCGGCGCAACCATCGCGCCGGCTTCATGCGGAAAGTCCCAGAAGGGAAAAGGGCCTGACGGCCCAATCGCATGCTTAGTGCGAGTGCGGCGGCACCTCCGCGCCGCGGCAGCCGACCAGGAAGTCGAAGTCGCAGCCTTCGTCGGCTTGCAGCACATGCTCGACGTACAGGTTCCGATAGCCGCTCGCATCCTTCGGGTTGCGCGTCTGCGCTTCCTTCCATGCGGCAAGGCGCGCGGCCATTTCCTTGTCGTCAATGTCGATGTGCAGCCGGCCCGCTTCGCAATCGAGCTCGATCCAGTCACCGTTGCGCACGACCGCCAGCGGCCCGCCCGCCCGTGCTTCGGGCGCGACGTGCAGCACCACGGTGCCGTATGCGGTGCCGCTCATCCGCGCGTCGGACACCCGCACCATGTCGGTCACGCCCTGTGCGAGGAGCTTCGGCGGCAGGCCCATGTTGCCGACTTCAGCCATGCCGGGGTAGCCCTTCGGGCCGCAATTCTTCATCACGAGCACCGAGTCCGCGGTGACTTCGAGATCCGGGTCGACGATGCGCTTCTTGTAGTCGTCGAAGTTCTCGAACACGACCGCGCGGCCGCGATGCTTGAGCAGCGCGGGCGTTGCCGCCGACGGCTTGAGCACTGCACCATTCGGCGCGAGGTTGCCGCGCAGCACGCACAGGCCGCCATCGGTGACGAGCGGATTGTTGAGCGGGCGGATCACTTCTTCGTTATAGTTCGGCGCTTCCTTGACGTTCTCCCATAGCGTGCGGCCGTTAGCCGTCAGCGCGTCCGGATGCGGCAGCAGGCCGGCTTCGCCGAGACGGCGCAGCACGGCAGGCAGGCCGCCCGCGTAATAGAACTCCTCCATCAGGAAGCGGCCCGAAGGCTGCAGGTCGACGATGGTCGGCGTGCCGCGGCCGACGCGCGTCCAGTCGTCGAGCGCAAGATCGACACCGATGCGCCCGGCGATCGCCTTCAGGTGAATCGCCGCGTTGGTCGAGCCGCCGATTGCCGCGTTCGCGCGGATCGCGTTCTCGAATGCTTCGCGCGTGAGCAGCTTTGACAGCCGCAAGTCTTGCAGCGCCATCTCGACGATGCGCATGCCGGACAGATGCGCAAGCACATAGCGGCGCGCGTCGACCGCGGGAATCGCCGCGTTGTGCGGCAGCGTCACGCCGAGCGCTTCGGCCATGCACGCCATCGTCGACGCGGTGCCCATCGTGTTGCAGGTGCCGGCCGACCGCGACATGCCCGCTTCGGCGGACATGAATTCGTGAATCGAAATCTTGCCGGCCTTAACCTGCTCGGAGAGTTGCCAGACGACGGTGCCCGAACCGATGTCGCGGCCATGATGCTTGCCGTTGAGCATCGGCCCGCCGGTCACCAGAATGGCCGGCACGTCGCAGCTGGCCGCGCCCATCAGCAGCGCGGGCGTGGTCTTGTCGCAGCCGGCGAGCAGCACGACGGCATCGAGCGGATTGCCGCGGATCGATTCTTCGACGTCCATGCTCGCGAGGTTGCGCGTGAACATCGCGGTGGGCCGCAGGTTCGACTCGCCATTCGAGAACACCGGGAATTCGACCGGGAAGCCGCCCGCTTCGAACACGCCGCGCTTGACGTGCTCAGCGAGCTTGCGAAAGTGCGCATTGCAGGGCGTGAGTTCGGAGAACGTATTGCAGATGCCGATGATCGGCTTACCTTCGAATTCGTGGTCCGGAATGCCCTGGTTTTTCATCCAGCTGCGGTACATGAAGCCGTTCTTGTCGGCCGTGCCGAACCACTGGGCCGAGCGGAGCTTGCGGGGTTGATCAGTCATGGTGTTCCATTCGGATTTGGACAATATAGTAATACTATATTCGATGCGGGCCGCCGAAGCCAAGCTGCGTTGTAGCAAGACTTTTCACAATGGCGGAGTCGGGCGAATTCTGGCACAGGGTTATAAATGTCAACGATATTACGTGCCACATATCCAGAATTTACTCGCACTCGCGAACAAATAGAATGACTTTTTGCGCGTCGAGAATGGGGGAAAACACTAATCACTAGACGCATCACTCGCGCATATAGTTTGGCTATTCAGAATATAGCGCCCGTTTGCGCACGGCAGAACAACAGGAGTCTCAAATAGTGGTTACTTCGCCTCGCTTCTCCGGTCTTTTCCCTGTCGCGCCGACGCCGTTTACCGCGTCGGGCGAGCTTGACCTCGACGGCCAGCGGCGCGTGATCGATTGCATGGTCGATCAGCAGGTCGACGGCATCTGCATTCTGGCGAACTACTCCGAGCAGTTCGTGCTGACCGATGCCGAACGCGACACGCTGGTTGATCTGTGTCTTACGCATACCGCGGGCCGTGTGCCGGTGATGGCCACCTGCAGCCACTTCAGCACGCAGATCGCGAGCGAGCGAGCGAAGCGTGCGGTGGCCGCGGGCGCCAGCATGATCATGGTGATGCCGCCGTATCATGGCGCGACGCTGCGGGTCGACGAAAGCGCCATGTTCGAGCATTTCGCGCGCATCGCCGATGCGGCGGGCGTGCCGGTGATGGTGCAGGACGCGCCGCTGAGCGGCGTTGCGCTGCCGGTGCCGTTCCTCGTGCGCGTGGCGCGCGAGTTACCGCTCGTGCGCTACTTCAAGATCGAAGTGCCGGGCGCGGCGGCGAAGCTGCGCGCGCTGATCGCAGCCGGCGGCGACACGATCGAAGGGCCGTTCGACGGCGAAGAGGCGATTACGCTGATGCCGGACCTGGACGCCGGCGCGACCGGCACGATGTCGAGCGCGCTGCTGCCGGACCTGATCCGTCCGGTGTTCGACGCGTTCCGCGCCGGGCGGCGTGACGAGGCGCGCGCCGGCTACGCGCGTATCCTGCCGCTGATCAACTATGAAAATCGCCAGTGCGGGTTACGTGCGACGAAAACCGTCATGATGGAAGGTGGCGTGATTCGCAGCGATGCGGTGCGCCATCCGCTCGAGGCATTGTCCGGTGCGACCCGCGCCGAACTGCTCGAACTGGCGCGCGAAGCGAACCCGCTCGCGCTGCGCTGGGGCCATTGACCGCTTAACCCATATGAACAGAAAACTTTCGATTGCCATCGTCGGCGTCGGCAAGATCGCGCGTGACCAGCATCTGCCCGCGATCGCGGGGCTCGACCGTTTCGAACTGGTCGCGTGCGCGAGCCGCAACGCGACGGTCGAAGGCGTGCGCAACTATCCGACCCACGACGCATTGCTGCAGGGCGAGCCCGAGCTCGATGCGGTATCGCTGTGCGCGACGCCGCACGTGCGTTTCGAGCAGGCGCGCGCGGCGCTCAAGGCGGGTAAGCATGTGATGCTCGAAAAGCCGCCGGGCGCGAGTGTCCATGAAGTGGAAGTGCTGCGCGAGATGGCGCGTGTGGCCGGCCGCACGCTCTTCGCGACGTGGCATTCGCGCTATTCACCGGCCGTCGAAGTCGCGCGTGAGTGGCTGGCGAAGCGCGCAATACGCTCGGTTGAAGTCCGCTGGAAAGAAGATGTGCGGCGCTGGCACCCGGGGCAGGATTGGATCTGGACGCCGGGCGGTCTCGGCGTGTTCGATCCGGGCATCAACGCGCTGTCGATCGTCACGCGCATTCTGCCGCGCGAAATCGTGCTGAAGTCCGCCGCGCTGTCGGTGCCGTCCAACCGCCAAACGCCGATTGCCGCCGAACTCGACTTCAGCGACGAACAGGGCGTGCCGGTGCATGCGTCGTTCGACTGGCGGTATGGGCCGGTCGAGCAATGGGAAATCGAAGTGGCGACGAGCGACGGCAATCTGTTCCTGTCGGAAGGCGGCAAGCGCCTTGCGATCGCCGGTCAGCCTGTCGACCTCGCGGCCGAACGCGAATACCCGGCGCTGTACGAACGTTTTCAGTGGCTGATCGATCACGGCGAGCAGGACGTCGATGTGCGTCCGTTGCGTCTCGTCGCTGATGCGTTCCTGCTCGGCAGCCACCAGGCAGTCGAGCCTTTCGAGGACTGAGCAGGACAACACCAGGTAACAAGAGAGAACGCGGTGCTGCGCGCACCGAGGGGTGTCGACGTGCGCGCGCGTACCGCAGTCATAGTAATCAACCCGCACCTACGGTCGTAACGACTTTACGAAGGAGACAAGCATGACCAACCCGATTCGCCGCCTGACGCTGTCCGCGCTGGTTGCCGCACTGTGCGCGGCGCCGTTCGCGCTGCCGCTGTCCGCCCATGCCGACGCACCGCTGAAGATCGGCGTGCTCGTCAAGATGCCGGAGCAGGCATGGTTCATCAACGAAGAGAAGGCAGCGACCGCGCTGGGCCAGAAGGAAGGCTTCTCGGTGGTCAACATCGGCACGCCCGACGGCGAGAAGGTGCTCGCGGCGATTGACAACCTCGGTGCGCAAGGCGCGCAGGGCTTCGTGATCTGCCCGCCGGACGTGCGTCTCGGACCGGCCATTCAGGCGCGTGCAAAGCGCTACAACATGAAGTTCGTGACGGTTGACGACCAGCTTGTCGATTCGAACGGCAAGCCGCTCGCCGGCGTCCCGCACCTGGGCATGTCCGCGTTCAAGATCGGCAACCAGGTTGGCCAGGCGATCTCCGACGAAATGAAGAAGCGCGGCTGGAAGCCGGAAGAAGTCGGCGCGATCCGCATCACCGACTATGAGCTGCCGACCGCGAAGCTGCGCACCGACGGCGCAACCGAAACGCTGGTCGCCAACGGCTTCAAGAAGGACAACATCTTCGACGCGCCGCAAAAGACCACCGACGACGAAGGCGGCTTCAACGCGGCGTCGCCGGTTCTGTCGAAGCACCCGAACATCAAGAAGTGGGTGATCTTCGCGCTGAACGAAGAGTCGGTGCTGGGCGGCGTGCGCGCGACCGAGCAGTTGCACATTCCGGGCACCGATGTGATCGGCGTCGGCATCAACGGCGCGGGTGAAGCCTTCGCCGAGTTCCAGAAGAAGGAACCGACGGGCTTCTACGGCACGATCGCGGTGAGCTCGACGAACCACGGCAAGCAGAGCACGCAGAACCTCGTCGACTGGATCAAGTCGGGCAAGCAGCCGCCGGCGGACACGCAGACCACCGGCAAGCTGATGACGCGCGAAAACTGGAAGGACGTGCGTACGGAACTCGGTATTTAAGCGAGCCGAGCGAGGCTGGGCCGCCAGGGCCTGGCCTTGCGTAACGCGTGGTACTGCGGGATGCAACAACGGAAACATGCACGATGATGGCCAATGCTGAAACGGGCGCCGCGCCGCATACGCGGCCGCGCGCCGAGGGCCGCACGTACCTGGAACTCGACGGAATCTCCGTCAGCTTCCCGGGCGTGCTGGCGCTCGATAACGTGTCGTTCGAAGTGCGCGGCGGTGAAGTGCACGGCCTGATGGGCGAGAACGGCGCAGGCAAATCGACGCTTCTGAAGGTGCTGTCGGGCGTGAATCAGCCCGCGTCGGGCGCGTTGCGCCTCGCGGGTGTCGAGCACAAGTTCACGACGACCAAGGCGGCGATCGAGGCCGGCATCGCGATCATTTACCAGGAGTTGCATCTCGTCCCGGAACTCACGGTTGCGGAAAACCTGATGCTCGGGCAACTGCCGAACCGCTTCGGCGTGCTCGACGAAAAGACGCTGGTGAAGCGCGCGATGGACGAGCTCGAGCGCCTCGGCGAATCGATCGACCCGAACATGCAAGTGAAGCGCCTGTCGATCGGGCAGCGGCAGATGATCGAAATTGGCAAGGCGCTGATGCGCGACGCACGCGTGATCGCGTTCGATGAGCCGACCAGTTCGCTGTCCGCACGCGAAACGGAGAATCTTTTTCGAATCATCAATGCGTTGCGCGCGCAGGGCCGCGCGGTGATCTACGTGACGCATCGGATGGATGAAGTTTACGAACTGTGCGACCGCGTGACGGTGTTCCGTGACGGGCGTCGCATCGAAACGTTCGAATCGGTTGCAGACCTCGATCGCGACCGGCTGATCAGTTGCATGGTCGGCCGGTCGATTCGGGATGTATACGGCTACCGGCCGCGCAAGGCCGGCGATGTGCAGCTCGAAGTGAAGGGCCTGCTCGGGCCGGGGCTCTCGGAGCCAGTGTCGTTTGCCGCGAGGAAGGGCGAGATTGTCGGCTTCTTCGGGCTGGTCGGCGCAGGGCGCTCCGAACTGATGAAGCTGATCTACGGCGCGGTGCAGCCGCGCGAAGGCCATGTCGAACTGAACGGCAAGCGCGTTGCATTCTCGACGCCGCGCGACGCAGTGCGCGCCGGCATCGCGCTGTGCCCGGAGGATCGCAAGCAGGAAGGAATCGTTGCGATCGCATCGGTTGCCGACAATCTGAATATCAGCGCGCGGCGTCATTTCAGCGCGGCGCGCTTCCTGTTGAATGCGCGGCGCGAGCGCGATCTCGCGCGCGAGTACATCGACAAGCTGTCGATCAAGACACGCAACACCGAAACGGCGATCGGCACGCTGTCGGGTGGCAATCAGCAGAAGGTGATTCTGTCGCGCTGGCTCGCCGAGCGCATCGACATCTTCCTGCTTGACGAGCCGACGCGTGGTATCGACGTCGGCGCCCGCTCGGAAATCTACGAATTGCTGTACGAACTCGCGGAAGCGGGACGCACGGTCGTGGTGGTATCGAGCGACCTCGCGGAAGTGATCGGCATTGCCGATCGCGTGCTGGTGATGAAAGAAGGGCGCATTGTCGGCGATCTGCCGAAGGCGCAGGCCACTCCTGACCAATTGATCAAACTGGCTCTGCCGCATTGAGCGGCGGACAGCAATCGCGCGCGGGTCAGCGCGCGCCACTGGATGAAGATGACCATGCAAACTCCGACCACCCAAGCCACCCGTGCCGCGCAGCCTGGCGCGCCGTCGCACGCCGCACGCACCTGGGATCTGATCAACAAGTCCGGCATCGTGATGGTGTTCATCATCCTGTTCGCGGTGCTGTCGGCGACCGTGCCGGACTTCCTGACGACCCGCAACATGCAGGGCCTGTTGCTGTCCGTCACGCTGATCGGCTCGATCTCGGTGACGATGATGTTCGTGCTGGCGCTCGGTGAAGTCGACCTGTCGGTCGCGTCGATCGTCGCGTTTTCGGGTGTGGCCGCGTCAACCTTGATTACGGCCACGCATAGCGTGATGCTCGGCGTCGCTGGGGGTGTGCTGGCGGGCGGCGCGGTCGGACTCGTGAACGGCGTGCTGGTGGCGCGCTACAAGATCAACTCGCTGATCGTCACGCTCGCAATGATGGAAGTCGTGCGCGGTCTTGCGTACATCACATCGAACGGCGACGCGGTGATGATTTCCGAAGAGCGCTTCTTCGATCTCGGTGGCGGGTCGTTCCTCGGCATTTCGTTTCCGATCTGGAGCAACATCGTCGGCTTCGTGCTGTTCGGCTTCCTGCTGCGCAAGACCGTGTTCGGCAAGAACGTGCTGGCGGTCGGCGGGAATGGCGAAGCGGCGTTGCTGGCGGGTTTGCCGGTTACGCGCATCAAGATTACGGTGTTCGTGCTGCAGGGCCTCGTGACCGGTTTTGCCGGCGTGATGCTCGCATCACGGATGAGCCTCGGTGATCCGAAGACGTCGGTGGGCCTCGAACTCGGTGTGATTTCGGCGTGCGTGCTGGGCGGCGTGTCGTTGACCGGCGGTGTCGCGACGATTTCCGGCGTGCTGGTCGGCGTGCTGATCATGGGCTCGGTGCAGGACGCGATGAGCCTCTTGAATGTGCCGACGTTCTATCAGTATCTGATTCGCGGCGGGATTCTGCTGCTGGCGGTGCTGTTCGACCAGTTCCGTCGCAGCCGCCGCAAGGTTTGACGCATTCAGCCTACGTGCTGCCGCGGTGCGCGGCACACTGAGGTGAGTGTTTTCGGGAGCGAGTGCCGCGGCACTCGCTTTTTGTTTTGCGATCGCGCGCAAGTGCCGCTTTCCCAGTGACATTCAGTGGAATCGTGCGCCCGCTGATGGTCGACGCGGGGTGCAAAGGTGAGGGTTTTCGGGGGCAATGCGCGGCTGCAAGCTGGAGCACAACTTCGGGCCCAAACCAGAATGCATTGAGTGTTGCCGGGCGTTCCGGAGTGTCATGCCGGTTAAACAACGGACTCCGCCTTCAAGCCCACGCGTGCTCTTGACGCAAACTTCTTCGTCAGATACGTGCGCACCGGTTCCTCGAGCAGCTTCGTGACGATCACCGAAATCACGATCGTTAGCGCGACCGATAGCGCGATCGCCTGTGCCGGGCGATGCTCGCTGCCGGGGAAATACATAAAGATCAGCCGGCCGATCGGAAAGTGCAGGCAGTAGATCGGGTAGGACATCCAGCCCAGAAAATGCGCGACCCGTGCGCCGACACGTCCGGTCGGCGCGATATTCGCGCCGCAATAGACCATCAGCGGCGCAACGAAAAAAATCACCGCCATCGGATACAGGCCTTTCATGCCAAACGGACAGGCAATGGCGACGGCGAACAGCAGGTATAGCGCAAGATCGTTGCGAATGACCGCGGACAGCGCTCTGCCGAATTTCAGCGGTGTTTGGTTTTCATGCAGCGAATAGATCAGCACGCCCATGGAAAATCCGTAGGACACGCGAATAAATCCTGCGAAAAAATTACGGGTTCCCCAGCCGGCGCCAAAAAATACCGGTATTGCGTTCTTGTGCTCGAAGCCTAACAACACGCCGGTGCCGAACAGCAGGATCGCGCTGGCAATGATCAGTTTGATCAGATCGCGCCGTTGCAGGCGGATCAGCACCAGCAGCGCGACGCTCGCGCACATTTCGAAGAACAGCGACCAGGCGGACGGATTGGCCGGAAAGATTTCCCCGACCGTATACTTTTCAACCGGCAAGTGCGCAGCGCCGCTTACCATGTTGGCGACGCCGTGATCGCCGAGATAGGGCAGGAATAGCAGATTGTCCAGCGACGCGACGATGATCGAGCGCAGCGGATAATCGGCGAGCCCGATCATTGCGGCGGCGATGAGCGCGGGGATGCCGATCGCCATCGAAATGGCGAACATCGGGTACAACCGGATAATGCGTTTCCTGACGTACTCGCGGGCGCTCAGGCCCAGTAGCAGCTTGCTTCTGTACGAGTGCATCAGCACAAAGCCGCTGAGCACGAAAAACAGATCGACTGCGATATCCGCGTTCACGAATAACATGCGACCGGTGTTTTCCGAGTAGTGCATCAGCATCACGCCGATCGCGGCGACACCTCGCAGTCCATCCAGTACTTCATACCGCTTTTCCCGCACGTCCATGTGCACCATGTGCCGGTCCCCTTTCGTTGTGACGCGCTCATTGCCGTCGCCGCTGCGAACGCGGGGGTAGCGGGACGCAGTTGCGGGGCGCCGAATCATCAGCAATGCTTTCGTCCGATCAGGCAATAAGACGCTACAACGGGAAATTGCAAAAAAAAACAAACCGGCTTATTAAAATAAATGTACGCGGCATGAAAAAAATCGAAACAATCAGATTTCGCTTCGAAAATCAATCAGTGCCGGATTGTCGATGCGCGCTATCCGGCGTCTGACCGACGGATAGCGCGTGTGGCGGATGGTGGGTGTCGGATAGGGGTGAGGGTGGGGCGTTACGGCAACTCTCTAAGATCCGCGATCGGCGCGGCGCCGAACGCGTCGCTTAATACGTAGTCGAGCATCTTTGCCGCTGCGTCGTGCGGGTGGGTCAGCGCGCCGGTGCGCTTGTATTCCGCGAACCGCTCGCGCATCGGGAAGCGATCGAGGCGGGTTGCGCGAAGCTCGGCCTGCATGTCCGTATCGAGCGTGCCTGGCGCGATGCTGCCAATGCGCAGCGCGCGATTCGAATCGAGGGCCACCGCACGCGCATGGTGGTCGAGAGCGGCCTTGGTTGCGCAATACACGGCCCACCCCGCGTACGGATTGCGTCCCGCGCCGCTCGAGATATGAACGATACGACGGTCTGCCGCATGGGCGCTTGCCGAAGCGAAGGCACTCGATAGCATCAATGGCGCGGCGACATTCAGGACCACCGATTGAGCGACGGCCGTTGGCTCCTGCGCATCGAATGGGCCGATCGGTTGCACGGTGCCCGCGTTATTGAACAGCGGCACGCGCTGCGCATCGCCGATAAACCGCTGCAGAGCGTTGCCGGCAAGCCATCGGGTGATGTGCTCGAGATTCGCGAGATCGAGTTCGACCTGCTCGAATACACATCGGTCGCGTGATGTCAGCGTCTGGTGTTTCGTGCGCGATAGCCCAAGTACCGCGATGCCGCGCGCGAGCAGCGCTTCGGCAAGCGCTTCGCCGAGTCCGCGCGTATGTCCGGTGACGATCGCGCGAACGGTAGAAAAAGCGTCGGAATCAGGCATGATCGTTATTCCCGTGAAAGGTGGCCGTTATTCCGCATTATTTTCTCACGCGAAATTGAGGATTGCAGCGCCGCGCGGCGCATCCATCGCGATACCCCGCGCAGTGCGTCCTACCCGCTCACATTCTGGAAGCGTTCGCGATACTGCTTCGGCGTTGCGCCGATGCGTTTCGTGAAGACGATCCGCATCCGGTCGGCGGTGCCGAACCCGCAATCGTAGGCGATGGTCTTCAGCGCAAGACGGGTGCTTTCGAGCAGCTTGCGCGCGGCATCCATCCGCGCGCGCTCGATAAACTCATGCGGTGTGACGTCGGTCTCCTGAACGAACACGCGCGCGAAGTTGCGCGCGCTCATACCGGCGACGTCAGCGAGCTGCTTCACGGTGAAGTTTCCGCTGATGTGCGCCATCACATGCGCCTGCACTTTCGCGACCGGGGAAGTTTCGTCGGCTGGCGCGGTCAGATACGGACTGAACTGCGACTGTCCTCCCTGGCGCTGCGAGAACACGACGAGCCGCTTTGCTACCGCAAGCGCGACGTGCGGCCCGTGGTCTTCGGCGACGAGGGCGAGCGACAGATCAATCCCCGCTGTCACGCCCGCCGACGTCACGAGACGTTCGTCGCGCAGGTAGATGCGGTCGAAGTCGACGTGCGCGCGCGGGAACTGCGCCGCGAGTTGCGCGGCATGCTGCCAGTGCGTGGTCACGTTGCGTTCGTCGAGCAGGCCCGCGTGGCCAAGTGCGAATGCGCCGGTGCAGATCGAGCCAAAGCGGCCGCAGCGCTCCGACACGCCTCGCAGCCATTCAAGCAGCCGTTCATCGGGCACCCGCTCGGGTAACGCGGGACCGCCGGCGACCAAAGCGAGATCGAAGCCGCGCTGCGTTGCATCGAAGGTGGCATCGGCGTTGAGCGACATGCCATTCGATGCGCGCATCGCGCCCGCATCCGCGGCGACCAGCATGACCTGGTAGTGGTCTGCGGTGTCGATAAACCCGTTCGCTTCCGCAAACACGTCGACGGGCCCGGCGACGTCGAGTGCCTGTACGCCCGGAAAGATCGCAATCGCGACACTCGGCATCGATTCATCTCCTCGAAAGATCGGTTTGCTGCGCACTGGCAGAGGACGCGGTATCTCTGGCAGCGTTGGGCGGTGCGCCGGGATTGTCCTGCAAGCGTTGTGCGGCCAATACTGTAAGCGACATCACTGCATGCGACATCCACCCCTTCCCTCTTTTAGGAGCGCACCATGAAACAGGATATCAAACCCGATTTCGAATTCGACGAAGCATCGTTCGCGGCCCAGCAACAGAAGGCGGGCGAGCGTCAAGACTGGCTGGTCGATCAGGCCTTGATGGACACTTTCCCGGCAAGCGATCCGATTGCGCTGTACGCGTTCGACTGACGCGACAAGGGGACGCAGGCATGCTTGAAGCGTTTGCAAGGGCCGCGCACGAAGGCCGAACCGCACGACGGTTGGCCGAAGCGCCGTAGCGGTGGCTGCACTGTGCGGTGCGCAAAATGTGATTGACGACACGTTTTGTACGCTTGCCAGCACCTTAAGCCGCATCGCGGCAAAATACGGACCGGCTCCTACTTCTTACTTGCCGCTTCTTGCGCACCCCGACCTATGGTCTTAAAGAACCTGCTGAGACGCCTCGACCTCACGACGCTTCAGTTATTCATTGCTGTCTACGAGGAAGGCACGCTGACGCGTGCTGCCGAACGCGAAGCCATCGCGATCTCGGCCGCCAGCAAACGCCTGCTCGAACTTGAACAGGCCGTTGGCGCCACATTGTTTCAGCGCACCGCGCGTGGCATGACGCTCACGCCGGCTGGCGAAACGCTGCTGCATCACGCGCGGCGTGTGATGCGCGACGTCGAGAATATCGGCATCGAGCTCGCCGGCCATGCGAGCGGCGTGCGCGGTTACGTGCGCATGATGGCGAATCTGTCGGCAATCGTCGAATTCCTGCCAGAAGACTTGCGCGCCTTTCTGTCGGTCAACGAGCAGATCAAGATCGACCTCGAAGAGCGGCCGAGCGGCGGTGTCGTCGAAGCCGTCGCGGACAGTCTCGCGGACCTCGGCATCTGTTCAGGAGAGGCCGATACGCGTGGCCTGCAAGCGACGCACTATCGGCACGATTCGCTGGTCGTCGTGATGCGCGAAGACCATCCGCTCGCGGGCCGCGAGCGCGTCACGTTTGCGGAAACGCTGGATAGCGACCATGTCGGTCTTCATTCGGCGAGCTCGATCAACGCGCGTACGCACATGGCGGCGCGCCAGGCGGGCAAGCCGCTGCGCTTGCGCATTCATGTGCCGGGCTTCGACGCGGTGTGCCGGATGGTGCAGGCCGATATGGGCGTAGGCGTGTTGCCGGCGAACGTTTTTCAGATCATGGGCAAGCCGCTCGGCCTGATCGCCGTCAAGCTGGAAGACGAATGGGCCGAACGCAATCTGGTCATCGTGGTACGTGACGCAGGGGCGCTTTCGCCGGTCGGCCGCCTGCTGTTCGACCATCTGCGCTCGGTCGAGGGCGCGGTTTGATGGAGCACCAATGACCCTTCGCGTTTCGCGAAAGGTCATTGGTGAATAGCGGCTGGACGCTGTATCCACGGGACTTTTAAGCTGTTCATCAATGGCTTTCAAGTATCAGGAGACAGCATCATGAGTGGGCCTCTCACGGGTATCCGCGTAGTCGAAATCGGAACCCTGATCGCCGCGCCGTTCGCCGCGCGGCTTCTGGCGGAATTCGGCGCCGAAGTCATCAAAATCGAAGCTCCCGACGGTGGTGACCCTCTTCGCAAATGGCGCAAGCTTCATGAGGGCACGTCGCTGTGGTGGTACCTCCAGTCGCGTAACAAAAAATCCATCTGTGTCAATCTGAAGTCGGCCGACGGCGCCGGCATCGTCAAGCGGCTTGTCGCCGACGCCGACATCCTCGTCGAAAATCTCCGCCCGGGTGCGCTCGAGAAACTGGGTCTCGGCTGGGATACGCTGCATAAGATCAACCCGAAGCTCACGATGGTACGCATTTCCGGCTACGGTCAGACCGGGCCGTATCGCGATCGGCCGGGCTTTGGTGCGATTGGCGAGTCGATGGGCGGCATCCGCTACACGACCGGTGAGCCGGACGGCGCGCCGGCGCGCGTGGGCGTCAGCCTCGGCGATTCGCTCGCGTCGCTGCATGGCGTGATCGGCGCGCTGATGTCGGTGCTGCGCGTGAAGACCGGTCAGGGCGAAGGCCAGGTGGTCGACGTATCGCTGGTCGAGAGCGTGTTTAACCTGATGGAAAGCCTTGTGCCGGAGTACGACCTGCTCGGGCACGTGCGTGAACGCAGTGGCGGCGCGCTGCCCGGGATTGCGCCGTCGAATACCTACCGCACGGAAGACAATGCGTATGTCGTGATCGCCGGCAACAGCGATCCGATCTTCAAGCGGCTGATGCAGGTGATCGGCCGCCCCGACCTCGCCGACGAACCGGCGCTTGCCCGCAACGACGGCCGCGCCGCGCAAAGCGCGATGCTCGACGCCGCGATTACCGAATGGACGTCGCACCATTCGACCGAAGACGTGCTGGCCGCGCTCGAGCGCGCCGAAGTGCCGTCGGGCCGCATTTACTCGGTTGCCGACATCGTCAATGACCCGCACTACCTGGCGCGCGACATGTTGTTGCGGGCGCAACTTCCCGGAGGCGCATCGGTGAAGATGCCGGGCATCGTGCCGAAACTGTCCGATACGCCGGGTGAAGTGCGTTGGAGCGGGCCGACGCTTGGCGAGCACACGGACGGCGTGCTCGCGGAACTGGGATTCGCAGCTGACGACATCGAGCGGCTTCGCCGCGAAGGAGCAGTGCAATGAGCGACGTTCAATACGACAAACTGATCGTGCAGGAAGTCGCGCCGCGTGACGGCCTGCAAATTGAAAAGACGTGGGTCGATACGCCCGACAAGGTCGCGCTGATCGATGCGCTGTCGACCGCGGGCTTCTCGCGTATTGAAGGGGGGTCGTTCGTATCGCCGAAAGCGATTCCGGCGTTGCGCGACGGCGAAGCGGTGTTTCATCAGATCCGCCGCAATCCCGATGTCATTTATGTCGCGCTTGTGCCGAACCGGCGCGGCGCGGAGCGCGCGCTCGAGGCGCGCGCCGACGAACTGAACCTGGTGATGTCCGCGAGTCAGACGCACAACCTCGCGAATATGCGGATGACGCGCGATCAATCGCTAGCCGGGTTCGGCGAGGTTGTCGAGCTGACGCGCGGTGCGTCAGTCACGCTGAACGGTACGGTCGCGACTACGTTCGGCTGTCCGTTCGAGGGCAAGATCGACGAAGACCTCGTGATGTCGATCGTCGACAAGTACCTCGAGCTGGGCTTTCAGGGCATCACGCTCGCGGACACGACCGGCATGGCCAATCCGCGCCAGGTCGCGCGCATCGTTAAGCGTGTGCTGGGCCGTATTCCCGCCGGCGCGCTGACGCTGCATTTCCATAACACGCGCGGCCTTGGCCTCGTCAACGTGATGGCCGCGTATGAAGTGGGTGCGCGCCGTTTCGATGCGTCGCTGGGTGGCCTCGGCGGCTGTCCGTTCGCGCCGGGCGCGTCAGGAAACATCTGTACCGAAGACCTCGTCAACCTGTGCGAGGAAGTCGGTATTCCGCACGGCATCGATCTCGACAAGCTGATCACGCTATCGCGTACGTTGCCCGCATTGCTCGGCCACGAGATGTCTGGGCAAGTGGCGAAAGCCGGCCGCAATAAGGATCTGCATCCGGTGCCGGCCGGCATTGTCTGCATGTAAGCCTGATCGTCAATCCCGTTACGCCCGTTCCACCCCCCCCCCCCGACGATCTGAACGAGAACTTCACGAAGAACACGCACGACCGGAAGGCACCACGCCGAATCCGGCACGGAGACACACATGAGTGATCTAGGCGCAGTCGCAGCAGACAAACCGGCAACGAGCATCCAGGATGCGGCGGCGCTGATCCGCAAGGTTGCATGGCGGCTGATGCCGCTGATCATGGTCTGTTATCTGTTTGCGTTCTTCGACCGGATCAACATCAGTTTCGCGAAGTTCCAGCTGCAAAGCGATCTTGGCTTTTCGAACACGGCTTACGGTCTGGGCGCGAGCCTGTTCGTGGTTGGGTACGTGATCTTCGAGGTGCCAAGCAATCTGCTGCTCTTCAAGGTCGGTGCGCGGCGCTGGATTGCACGCATCATGATCTCGTGGGGTTTAGCGACCGCCGCGATGGTGTTCGTGCATACCGAATGGCAGTTCTACGGCCTGCGGTTTGTGATTGGTGCGATGGAAGCGGGTTTTGCGCCCGGCGTGCTGTATTACCTGACGCTGTGGTTCCCGGCGAGTTTCCGCGGCCGCATCACGTCGCTGCTGTTTCTCGCGTCCGCGTTTTCCGGATTGATCGGCGCACCGCTATCGGGCCTCGTGCTCGGCAACATGGATGGCGTGCTCGGCATGCGCGGCTGGCATTGGCTGTTCCTGCTCGGCGGCCTGCCCTGCATCGTGCTTGGCCTGCTCGTGCTGAAGGTGCTGAAGGACCGCGTCGAGGACGCCGGCTGGCTGACGCCGCAGGAAAAGCACTATCTGTCGAGCCAGATCGACGGGCAAACGCAGCAGAAGCATCACGGCCAGTCATTCGGTGAAGCGATCCGCACGCCAGGTTTCCTGACGCTCGGGTTGGTTTACTTTCTGATTCAGGTCGCGTCGTATGGACTCAACTTCTGGGCACCGCAGCTGATTCGCAGCGCGGGCACGGAAAACCCGACGATCATCGGGCTTTTGACCGCGATTCCCTATATTTGCGGTGCGGTGTGCATGGTGGTGGTGGGTCGCCTGTCCGATGCGACCGGCGAGCGCCGGAAGTTCGTCGCTGGCTTACTGTTGATGGCGACCGTCGGCTTCTTCGCCGCAGGTATTTTCGACAAGCAGACGGTATTTCTGGTTATCGCGCTCGCGGTGATGGGCGCGGGCGTGGTGGCGTCGATTCCGGCGTTCTGGGCATTGCCGCCGAAGCTCGTGTCCGGCGCGGGCGCCGCCGGCGGTCTCGCGCTGATCAATACGCTTGGGCAGCTCGGTGGCATCGTGAGCCCGGTGATGGTCGGCCGCATTCGCGACGTGACGGGTAGCACGACGCCGGCGCTGTATGTGATCGGCTGTATGAGCCTCGTGTGCGCGGCGATCATGATGTTCGGTTTGCCCGAAGCGCTGCGCAAGAAAGATCAGACGACACGGTGAGGGTGGCTGGCCTGGTCGGCAGGTATGCCGCCAGGCCGAATATCGACGCGGCCGGGTGACTCGACCAACAGCGTCGACCAACAGCGTCGATTAACAGCGTCGACTAACGGCGTGCAACGCCATTCAGGAAACCGGATACCCTCGCGAGCCCCGCTTCCAGCACATCGCGGCTGTTCGTATAGCCGATGCGCACATAGCCTTCCATATCGAGCGCGCTGCCCGGCGTGAACATCACGCCGGTCTTTTCGACCAGAGCGACGCAGAAATCGCGCGACGTCATATCGACATCGACACGCACCAGTGCGGTCGTGCCCGACTTCGGCTTCACATAGGACAGCGCAGGCTCCGCTGCCACCCATTTGTCGAGCAGCGCGAGGTGAGTGCGCAGTATGCTGTGATTGCGTTCGAGCAGCGCGCCGCGATGCTCGAGCGCGATCGACGCGAGCAGATCGTTCAGCATGCCGACGCTGATCGTGTTGTAGTCGCGATGCGTGCGCACACGAGCGATCAGGTCGACGTCCGCCGCGATCCAGCCGACGCGCAGCCCGGCGAGCGACCACGTCTTCGACATACTGCCGGTGCTGATCCCTTTCTCGTACAGGTCCGTGATTGAAGCCGTAAAGCCGTTGCCGTGCTGATCGGTGCCGCGATAGACCTCGTCACAGAGCACATACGCACCGCATGAACGCGCGATGTCCACGAGTTGCTCGAGGAACGGCTGATCCATCAGCGAGCCGGTCGGATTGTTCGGATTGTTGATCGCGATCACGCGCGTTCTGTCCGTCACCATGCGCCTAAGCTCGTCGAGGTCGGGCAGGAAGCCGTTTTCCTCGCGCAGTCGCAGAATGCCGACCTGCGCACCGTAGCTCTCCGGAATCGAGTAGTGCTGCTGATAGGTCGGCAGCACCGAAATCACGTGATCGCCCGGTTCGACGAGCGTTTCGTAGACCAGCGCATTCGCGCTGATGGCGCCGTGCGTGATCAGCACATTCGGCACTCGCTGTTTTTCGTATAGCGACGCGATGTTCGCGCGCAGCCGCTCAGTACCGTCGATGGCGCCATAGGTCAACCTCATCGGCAGGATTTCCGCGAGCAGTGCGTCCTCTTTGCCCGCGATTCGCAGCAGTTCGCCGACCGTCAGCGACGCGACGCACGTTTCCGCCAGATTCAGCTCGCAGCGGTGCTCATACAGATCCATCCAACGTTCGACACCGAATTCGCGGATCTTCATGGATTGTCCTTGTGTTGAAGGTTTTCACCGCGTGTCAGCCGGTTTGCGCGGCCGCGCCGCGCGGGGGGCTAGCCGGCGCCCAGCACGGTGCGGTAGATGATCGGCGCGACGCCGACAGCTTCGCGAAAGCGATGGCTGAAGTGGCTCGCATTCGCGTACCCGCATTGCGCGGCGACATCGGCAAGCGGTAGCCCGGTGCTGCGCAGCAACTCGCGCGCGCGTTCGACGCGCTGCTGCGCGACCCACGCGTGCGGTGGCAGTCCGAACGATACCCTGAACATTCGGGAAAGGTGATATTCGGAGAGGTTCGCGACACCGGCCAGTTCGCCGAGCGTCAGCGCTTGCGTGAGGTGCGTGTCGATGTAGTCGCGCAGCCGCCGGCGCGTTGCAACAGCAAGGCCGCCTTTGAGCACCGCGTCCGTGCGGCTCACACTCTGCGAGCGCAGCAGCAGCGACAACACCTCATGGGCGATTTCGTTCGCGCGCAATTGGCCGTCGGCATCGTCCCACCGGCCGTTCAGCAGCGACTGGCATAGGCGCGCGATGTGCGGATCTTCGAAGTACGTGCGGTCGGCGAGCGTCAGTTCGCGCGGCTCGCGGTCCAGTTCGCGAATCGCGCGCTGCGTGAAATGCTCGGGCAGGAAGTACAGGTGCACGAAATGCATATGGCCGCGCACCCACCAGCGCGATTCATGTTCGCCAGGCAGCGCGCACAGCCGGCTTGGCGCGCCGTACCGCCCCGGCAGTCTTTGCCGCTCGGTGCGATGGCCGCCGTCCAGATAGCACGACAGCGTATGGTGGCCGGGCTGCTCGTAGACCGTCTCCGCGACCTCGGTGATGCGGGTCCACTCCGCCACGGCGAGCTGGTCGCCTAACCATGCAAAACGGTCGAGCGTCGCGTCGGACGTGGCCAGCGTGTTGCAGATCGACTGGATGCCGAACGGCGGGCCGGCCGGATCTGCGGCGGCAGGGAGCGGGACGGAGTTCACGGTTGACGGCACGACAATAGCGAAACGCGGTTTCGACAGTGGTGAGCAGCGCTCAGTATAAAGGGCACGGCCGATGCGCACGGCGGCGTGCGATGAAAGTGCGCAATTCCAGACAAGTCGCGGCCGGCGTGCACGGAGAGCGTGCGATTTCGATCGAGTCGCGCGGCATGGGCCGAAGCTGCGCAATTCCCGACATTCACCCGGCCTGCCCCGAAAGTGCGCAATTCCGGACAAGCTGCACGGCGAGCGCCGCCGCATAGTCGGGCTGTCATTTTCCCATGTAGGCGTTTTTGATGAATCTTCTGCTTTATGCCGTCACGGTGGTGATCTGGGGCACCACGTGGATCGCCATCAAATGGCAACTGGACGACGTGCCGCCGTCGGTGTCGATTGCGTACCGTTTCTGGCTCGCCGCCGCCGTGCTGTTCGTGCTGCTTGCCGTGATGCGTCGTCCAATGCGGCCGCCGCGCGAGGCGTGGCGATACCTGGTGGCTCAAGGGCTCGCGCTCTTCTGCGTGAACTTCCTGTGCTTTTACTATGCTGAGCGAACGGTTCCGAGCGGCCTCGTCGCAGTCGTGTTTTCGATCGCGCCATTGCTGAACTCGATCAACGGCCGGCTCTTTCTCGGGCGGCCGCTGCAGCCCACCGCGATTGCCGGTGCGGCGTTTGGCCTGGCCGGCATCATCTGCCTGTCGCTGCCGGAGATAACGGGACATTTCGGCGATCACGCGGTCTGGATTGGCCTCGCTGTCGCATTTGCCGGCACGATGTGCTTTTCGATCGGCAATCTGCTGTCGAGCCGGATGCAGGCGATCGGGCTGCATCCGCTTGTCACCAACAGTTGGGCGATGTTGATCGGCGCTACGGTGCTGACCCTCGGCAGCGCGGTCGCGGGCCTGTCGTTCGTGCCGCAGACCGATGTGCGATATGTCGGCGCGCTCGTCTATCTGGCGGTGCCGGGCTCGGTGATCGGATTTACCGCGTATCTGACGCTGGTCGGCAGGATCGGCCCGGAACGCGCGGCGTATTGCACGGTGCTGTTCCCCTTCGTCGCGCTTGCCGTGTCGACCGTTTTCGAGGGCTACCGGTGGTCGGTGCTGACGGTGATCGGGCTCGCGCTGGTCGTGTTCGGCAACCTCGTCGCATTCGGCGCCGTGCCGCGTCCTGTGTTTCGAAGAAGGGAAATCTTATAGCGCTTCAACGGTGAAATTAATCGTGAAATATAATTGAAATACAAATAAAAAATGTAAAAAAACAGATTGTCAAAGGGTCGAATAGTTTTTTCGAAAACATAGACTAATCTTGGAAAAGCAAATTCAAATCGCCCAATAGAGCGGTATTTCCATCATTTTGAACTGAATTGTGATCTGCCATTTGCGGCTATTCTTCTGACGAATTCGGGTGTGGCTGAAACCCTAGCGATGCGCAATGGGTTACAAGCGTTCACCTGCAATTCGCTTCATTACTCCCGCAAGGATGCAGATCGTGAAAGTATTCTCTCGCATGGCCGCAGCGCTGCTGGTATTGAGTAGCTTCGGCCCTATTAATTGCAGTGCTCAATCCCAGTTGAATTACACCACTTCCTGGCTTGGCAATTCGTTTGGTTTCGGGGATAGAAAATGGATGCAACAGGACATTCAGGCCATTAATGTCGCGCCGGATGGCACCGTTTATGTCAATTGTGAATGGGACGAAAGCGGCAGTGAAATTGCCGCCTATAAAAATGGGGACAAGCTTGCCGTAGCGGGCGCGACACACGGCTGGGGAGCCGGCGGCGGCGAAGCGATCGCGTCGAATCACACGTACGTGTATGCCGCGATGACGATCGGCAACCAGACCAACACGCTGGTCGGCGCTGACTATCCACCCAACAGTCAGCAGTGGTATGGCGTCACGCGCCGTCTGGTCAGCAATATCGCGCAGGGCGCGCCGTTTGCTGGCGGCATCGCGAATAGTGCCAATGCGACCAAAAATAGCTTCCTTGTTGTCGATACCGTGACGACCGGCGTCGATGCCGCGATTCGCGGCCTCGCGGCCACCGACACGGAACTCTATGTGTCCGACCAGTACGCGAACCAGGTCGTCGTCTATGACGCGAACACGATGCAGCGTCTGCGCTCGTTCAACGTGACCTCGCCGGGCCGCATCGCGATCGACACCGACTCGACGCTGTGGATCATCACCGGCGCGCTGACCGGTCATCCCGCGGTCGCGCACTATTCGTCGACCGGTGCGCCGCTCCCCGGCGCACCGGTGCTGAGCGCCGGTGTGGTGCCGACCGACGTCGCGATCGCGCCATCCGGCCAGTTGTTTATCTCCGACAATGGGCCGAACCAGAGCATTCTGATCTACAACAAGACCGCGAGCGGGCAGACGCAACTGGCAAGCGGCCTTGGCACGTCCCGTGGCGTGTTCCACAACGGAGGCGCGACGCAGGTCGGCAGCTTTAACGGCATCACCGGTATTGGCTTCGATCAGGCCGGCAACATCTACGTCGGACAGAACAGCGAAGGGCCGCGTCAGCTCGGCTCCGCATCGGTCGGTTCGGGTGCGGTGCTGCAAGCGTTCACCGGTGTGTCGCGCGCGCTTGCGTGGGAACTCGACGGGCTGACGTTTGTTGATAGCGCAACTTTCGATCCGGCGTCGGAGAACACGATCTATACCGGATCGAAAATCTTCACGATGGACTGGAGCAAACCGACCGGGCATCAGTGGACGTATTCCGCGTTCACCGTCGATCGATTCTCGTACCCGGACGATCCGGAGTTGCACATCGGCCGCGACGTGCGCGGCGAACCGATGCTGCGGCGGCTGAATGGCGGCAAGCCGTATCTGTTTACGCTCGACCCGTACTCGGGTCAGGTGTTCTTCTACCGATTCGACTCGGCGCACGGCAATATCGCGATTCCGTCGGGCATGATCGCGGAGTTGCCGATCGTGGGCGGGTATCCGCCGGGTCAGCCGGCATTCGGCGAATGGATGTGGCGTGACACGAACGGCAACGGCAGTCTCGATGCGAATGAGATCACCAGTAATCCGTCGACGCTCAGCACGATCGGCAACAGCTTCATATGGGTCGATTCGCAGGGCAACGTGTGGTTCGCCACGCCGGTGAGCGGGATTCGCGAACTGCCGCTGCAAGGTTTCGACCCGGTTGGCAATCCGATCTACCAGTACACGGCCGCGAAAACCTGGCCGATGCCCGCGGTGTTCAATCGGCTGGGCCGCGCGCTCTACGTGCCCGAAACCGACACGATGTACGTGACGGGCTTCACGCCGGCGATTCCATGGAATTCATCGCTTTGGAAGGAGGCCGGGCCGGTCATGGCGCGCTATGACAACTGGAGCACGGGTAATCCGACACAGCGGTATGTGGTTCCGCTGTCGTGGGACACGACGACCAATCCACCGATCACGACGGTCTCGATTGCCACGGCGGGCAACTATGTGTTCGTCGCGGAACTCTATACGCAGAAGATCCACGTCTACGATGCGACCACCGGGCAGGAGGTCGGATACATGACGCCGGGTGCGACGGTAGGTAATACGAGCGGCCAGGTCGACGTCAAACTCGGTATCAGCGCAACGCTGCGTTCGAACGGCGAATACGACGTGCTGGTCGAAGACGACGCGCGTGCGAAGATTCTCGTGTATCAATGGCACCCGTGAAGATGCAGACACGCCGCGTGCGGCGCTAACGGCGACGGCGGACCGATGCGGGCGAGCGCGGCCCGCTGTTGGGCAAATCGATCGTCAAGGTGCGGTCGCGCGCGTGGACGACCGCGCGCGATCGGTATATAACGAAACGAAATGAGCCTTTTCTATCAACGTTGGATTAACGGAGACGGCACACCACCATGAGCGGCGATGCTCCTGAAAAACGGCCCGAGGGCGACGTGCCCGACATCGAACATCTTGACGCCGCGGTCACGCATGTGGGCGAGATGGTATCGTCCGGCAACATCGCGGTGGCCGCTGCACGCGGCATTCTGTACAGCCTGATCGAGACACTCGGCACCCTGGTCGGCGACCCCGACCTGCCGGAGCACGCGCGCTCGGGCTATGAAGGTTTGCTCGAGACGGCGCGCGAATTGCGGGCCAAGATCGAACACTGATCGGCGCAAGGTTGAGCCGGCGCGTGCCGCCGCGGTCCACCACGGACCGCGCGGCACATTACGCGCCGAGCGCGACCGCTTCGCCTTTTTGCGTCGCGAGCATCTGATGGATCTGCGCGACCACCGCTGCCCCTTCGCCGACTGCCGCCGCGACACGCTTGGTCGATCCAGCACGCGCGTCACCGATCGCGTATACGCCTTCGACCGATGTCACCAGGTCGCAGGCCGAGTCGGCGCCGGTCAGCACAAAGCCCTTCGCGTCGAGTTGCACGCCGCAGGTGCGCAGCCACCCGGTATTCGGCTCGGCACCGGTGAACAGGAAGAGATGCCGCGACTCGAAACGGTCCTCGCCGCTCGGCAACGGGGACTTCAACCCGATCGTCGACAACCCGCTTTCGTCCGCATCGAGCCAGCCGATTTCCGTATGCGGATGCACGGTCACGTTCGGCAGTGAGCGGATCCGGTCGATCAGGTAGCGCGACATCGTCGATTCGAAGCCGCTGCGGCGAATCAGCACGTGAATGTGCGCGCAATGCGACGCCAGATAGACGATGCCCTGTCCCGCCGAATTGCCGCCGCCGACCACCACGACTTCCTGCTGCTTGCATAGCTTCGCTTCGACCGGCGACGCCCAGTAATAGATGCCGCGGCCGTCGAAACGGTCGAGTCCTTCGATCGCGGGCCGCCGGTAGACCGCGCCGCTGGCGATCACCACCGACTGCGCGCGCACATTGCCGGTCCGGATGCCGGCGTTGCAGGTCAACTCGAGCCGGTGCGGACGTTCTGAGCAATGCAGCGCTTTTACCTTGAGCGGAATCGCGACGTGCGCGCCGAACTTCTGCGCCTGCACGAACGCGCGCCCGGCGAGCGCCTGGCCGGAGATGCCGGTCGGAAAACCGAGGTAGTTCTCGATGCGTGAGCTCGCGCCTGCCTGACCGCCCGGCGCGCGGCTGTCAAGCACGATCACCGACAGGCCTTCGGATGCCGCATAGACCGCGGTGGCGAGTCCTGCCGGGCCTGCGCCGACGATCGCGACGTCGTACACATGGCGTTCGTCGAGATCGGGCAGAAGGCCGAGACAGGATGCGAGTTCCGGGTCGCTCGGGCGGCGCAGCACCCTGCCGTCCGGGCAGATCACGAGCGGCAGATCTTCCGGCTGTGCGCCGAACTGTTCGATGAGACCGAGCGCTGTTTCGTCGCGTTCGTTGATAACCGAGTGCGGGTGGCCGTTGCGCGACAGGAAGCTTTGCAGCGCGACCAGCCGCGCGTCATAGCTTTTGCCGAGCAGAATCGGGCCGCCTGCGCCTTTCTCGATGAGCGACACGCGCCGCAGAATCAGCGCGCGCATGATGCGCTCGCCGAGTTCGGCTTCCGCGACGATCAGCGCACGCAGACGTTCCGGCGTGATCAGCACCGCGCTGACCGGCTCCATCGCCAGCCCGTCGACGAGCGCGGGCTTGCCTGACAGCTGCCCGACTTCCGCGAGGAACTGCCCGGCGCCTTCATGTTCGACGACGAGGTTCTCGCGGCCGAGCCCGTCGCGCTGCGTAATGCGCACCGAACCCGACAGCATCACGAACATGCCGGGGCCCATATGGCCGGTGCGGAACAGATATTCGCCCGCGTGCCAGTGATGCAGGTCGCCAAAGCGCCGCACGCGGTCAATCTCGGCGGACGTGAGCCGGGGGAACATCTGATGACGCCGCGTCGACAGATTCGAAAACGGTGCGTCCGCGACGACGTCGCCGCTTTGTCCTTCACCATCGCGGGTTGCTGCAAGCATCGAACCGCTCCTTACGTCGTTTGCATTCATCAGGGATGAGCGTTGTGATCAGGCACATGAGCCCCGGCACCCCGCATAGCGATGCGCGGAGGCCGCGGCGATACTACACAGCTTTCGGCGAGATACCGATGTCATCGACATGCGGCGCGGGGGCGTCCGCCAGCGGCTCGAGCTGCCGGCCTGCATCGCGCCACGCGTCGAGGCCGCCGCGCAAGGGCAGCACGTCGCTGAAGCCGGCGTCGGTCAGCTGTTTTGCCATCCATGCGGCGGACACCTCGTTCGGACACGAGCAGTAGATGACGAGCTTCTGCGTGCGTGGGTAGGCCGCGAGGATGTCGTTGAGCTGGCGTTCGTCGGCGAACTTCGAGCCGGGGATCACGAAAGGATCGAGCTTGCGCTTCTCTTCCGAACGGATGTCGAACAGCACGGGTGTTTCTTTTTTCAGCATCAGATCGTATAGCTCGTCGACACTCATGCGTGCGGTGGCGAGCTTCTTGATCAATGCACGCCGACGCGTCCAGCGGTATCCGGCGTAAAGCAGCAGCAGACCGACCACGATCAGCGCAGTCAGCTTGCCGAGCTGGCTGGCTTCAGCGAACAGCAGGTCGAGCTGCTTCGCGAACAGCGCGCCGAGCGACAGGCCGAGGCCGGACCACAGCGCGGCGCCGACGCTGTCGTAGGTGAGGAACGTGCGGTACGGCGTGCCCATCGCGCCGGCCATCGGAATCGAGACGATCGACAGGCCAGGCACGAACTTCGCGACGGCAAGCACGCGCACGCCCCAGCGGCCGAAGAACCGCTCGGTCTTCTTCACGCAGGAATCACGTGACAACGACAGCTTGCATAGCGTCTTCAGCGTGTTGCCGCCGTAGATGCGGCCGGCGAGATACCACGCGCTGTCGCCGATCAGCGTGGCGAAGATCGCCAGCACCAGCACCGAAACCAGCTGCGTTCCGACGGTCGCGGGATTCATGGCGGCCATCGCGCCGAATAGCACGAGGGATGGCATCGCGGGCACGGGTAGCCCGATGGACGCGGCGAGCACATTGACGAACACTAGCGCCGGCCCGTATTGCTCGACGAGATCATGTAGCATCGGTTTACTTTCCGCGGCGTTTCAAACCGCAGCAATTGCGTCAGGTGAGGTAAGAATTATGGACGCATTTCCGCCACGTGCAAGCGAGCGGCCCAACGGCCCGCCCGCATTGGAAGCAGCTTTTGGAGCCAGTCTTTCAGATTGCAGCGGCGCGGCGACCGTACGCCGCACGCCTCGCCGCGCAAACCCGGTTCGAGCAGCACGGACGCAACAGCAACGCAGCGAAAAAGCAACCGGAAAAACGACAGAAATGCGATGGGAAAGCGATCGACGACAACGTTGCACTCGCCGTACGGCTGCGGGCCGTACGGCAAGACACGACTTGGGGACGGCTGGCTGAAACGCAATGGCAAAGCGCAAAACGGACGGCAGATGAGGCGGCTCGCGAACGCGGCGCCGCGAGTGGATCAGGTTCCCTGCCGATGGTGGTTGTGCTGTTCTCCCGGGAGTTCGGCACCATGCGCACGGATTGCCGCGATCAGTTCAGCCGGCGTGATTTCATAACGCACTTCGCGGTGAATGCCCGGTTTGCGTTCGTCGACCTCGACGAGAAGAATGCCTTTACCGTCTTCTGTCGCTTCGAGCCGCAGCGTGCGCAGTTCGCGCCCGGTCGCGTCGTCGTACTCGGTGAGCAGGGCCATAGACCCGGAAGACCCGGTGGTGCGCATCGAAAATTTCCTCATCCGTTATAGAACAAGCATTGTACGGGGACCTTCACCGTTCTGTCGCGCTACCCGGCAGACTCTGCGCGGTGCGGGCGACGCGAATGCTTAAGCCAGTTTAACGCGACTTCGCGCGCCGGCCATTGCATTTTTTGTGCCCTGGTGCGGTGCGCGTTGCGTCGCGCGGGCACCGCCCGGTTTCATGAGTTGCGCACATTGGTGAGTTTGTCGCAGTCGTAACCGTCGGTCAGTGAACTTGCGCACGAAGCGCATGCAATGCAGTTTCGTGCGCCGTTCGTCGGTCAGACGAGCCTAGCATTGTTCGATGACTGTTCCTGGTCGGTGCGTGTCATCGACGCATCGCGGTATTGCATCTCGGGTAGCCTGCGCGAAATGCGAGCCGGAAAATTCTGCCGGGAGACTGGAAAATAGGTATTTATTGCTTGTTTTATGGACCCCGCGTACGCGAGTTCACTCGGGTGTGCGGCAATCGGTTGTCCTACGTTCCCGCACACAAAAAATAGCCCGTCCACCAGGGACGGGCCGCTAAAACGCCGTTGTTACTCGGGTCAGCCGGCCCGCACACACTTCGGGGCGCTGACGGTTTCATGCTGACGGGTCAATAAATATTTGTCGAGGTGGGGCTTACGCCGATCCATCAGACATGACATCGCTCGCCAAAGCGAAACGGCCTAAACTGGATTGACTGCGCTGGATTGACTGCGTTGCCCGCCAGCGGTGGCGCTCGCGCAGTGGTTTGCAAGCGAAGCGAGACGCGGACCTTGCCGCGGCGCACATCATCAAGCGATGCGATGCCAAACATTCTCGACCGCACGCAGGAATCGCTCGCCGGCGCATTTGCGTCGCTGGCGGCGAATGCGCGGCGCCAGCAGCGTCTGTACTTTGCGACGCTGACCGTCCTGATATCGATCGTCGCCTTTTCGGTGTTGCTGCTCGCGGCGCTGGCCATCGACAAGCAACTCGATCTGCAACGCCGGACCAGCGCACAGAACGCGGCCGACGTGTCGCTGTTTCTGCATCGCGCCGCATCGTTCCTTGTCCGAACCGAATGGACGACGAAGTTCTATCGTCAGACGCAAGACGTGCATCACGCGCCGGACGAGCTGGTTCGTCGAGTCAGTGAATCCGGCGTTGCGCTCAGTCATTCGTCGACGCTGGGTATTCCGTTTGCCATTGTCGTGTCCGAAGCGACGCGAGCCGCATGGCGCGCGGATCTGGGCACGCAGTTGTGGCGGCTTTCGGAAGCCGCCGACTCGACACTGGCCACGCGTGACGCATTCGAATTGCCGTACCGTACGTTTCTGATCGGGCTCGACGGCGACTATGCGGCCATTCTTCCAGCCGTCGATCCGCGCACGGATCCGCACGCGCCGCCGCTTGACGCCCGACTTGCGACGACACTGCGCGACACGCTGCTCGCCGCACTCGCGTCACAAACGGGCAAGCGCACACTAGCGACGGGCGAGCGCGTGCTGGTCGGCCCGTACACCGACCCGCTAAGCGGCGCGCCGGTCGTCAGTACGCTGAGCATGCAATCCGCCAGTGGGACGCCAGTCATGCTGATCGCGATGACGCTGCCAGTCAGCGCATTGCTCGCGGAAGTTCGTCAGCCTTCCGGTTCGTCCACACTGTTGCTGAGTGTTGCGCGCTACCGACCGGTTGCATCGACGCCGCCGCTCGCGACATCGACGATGCAATGGCTGCGCGAGCTCGCCCAACGAACCCCGCTGGGCGGCGTCCGCCATACGTGGCGTGGCGTGGTGTTCGTCGATGCGGCGACGCACCGGTACGGGCTGCTCGTCAGCTATCTCCCGTGGCGCGTGGTAATCGCGGCCACGGCACTGCAACTTGGCGCGATCGTCGGTTTCGGGCTGCTGTTGATCGTCGCGATGGTGCTCGTCGCGAAGTTCTGGGGCATGCGGCTCTTGCGCAACTGGCATGAGGAGGCGTTGCACGCGCTGCAGCGCGAGGCAATCAACCATATCGTCGTCAGCGCGACGCCGGTCGGACTGTGCATCGTCAGGCAGCGCGATTTCTCGGTGATGGCGGCCAATCAGCTCGCGCGCAGCCTGTTGCATCTCGGCGATGCGGCGGGTTTGCCGCCGCATATCGCGGCCGCCTATATTGAATGCAGCCTGAGCGCGTCGCCGTCTGCCGATGCCGATGCCGATGCCGATGCCGATAAGCACGCGGCGCGCAAACAGGCGGAGTTCATCGTGCCCGCACTGCCGGGCCAGACTGACGCGCCGGATCTGCAAATGCTGCAGATCAACTACCAGGCCGCGCGGCACGACAACGAAGATGTGCTGTTCTGTTCGATTGTCGACATCTCTGCCCGTCACCGGCTCAGTGAGCAGTTGCGTGCCGCGCAGCGCGAAACCGAAGCCATGATGCGCACGCAGCGCAATTTCTTCGCGGCGATGAGCCACGAGATTCGCACACCGATGAACGCGTTGCTCGGCAATCTCGAACTGCTGTCGCGCAGCCCGGACCTCGAACAGCATGAGCCGCGGGTGCGCGCGGTCGGCATGGCGGCGGACAGCTTGCGGCGCATCGTCAACGATATTCTGGACTTTTCGAAGATCGACGCCGGCATGATGAAGCTGGTCAACGAGCCGTTCGACCCGCTCGACGATCTCGAGAATCTCGCGCTAACGTATGCACCGCTCGCAGAAGGACGGCCGCTGAATTTCCATGCGTATCTGTCGCCGGCTCTGCATCGCGTGTGGTGCGGCGACAGCACACGCATCGTGCAGATCGTCAACAACCTGTTGAGCAATGCGTTCAAGTTCACGTCGAGCGGCAGGGTGACGCTGAGTGCGCACGTACCACCTGACGAAGCCGGACACGATAGGCTCGTGTGCCGGGTCAGCGACTCCGGAATCGGCATGGACGCGCAGCAGGTCGCACGAATCTTCAAGCCATTCGTGCAGGCGGAGCCGGGTACGGCGAGCCGTTTCGGCGGAACCGGCCTTGGCCTGTCGATCTGCGTGCGGCTATGTGAATTGATGGGCGGGCAGATTGCGGTCGAGAGCGTGCAGGGTGTGGGCAGCGCATTCACGGTGACCTTGCCCCTTGCGGTGCCGGCTGAAAACGGCGGCCTTGTGCAGAGCCATGCTCCGTCTGAGACGTGTGCCGCGCGCGGCAGTGCGTTCGTGCTCTGCCAGGACGTGGCAGGTGTCGAGTGGTTCGACGAGGTGCTGACCGTGCAAGGCTGGCAGCCGACCTGCGTGACCTTGCTTGATTCGGCCCGCACATGGCTGCGCGTGAATCGCCCTGCGTTCATGATCGTCACCGGCGAGTATCGCGACGACGTCATAGCGCATTTGCGCGCAATGGGGCCGACCGGCATTGTATGGATGACGCCCAGCGGCCCGCTAAGCCCGAGCATGCGGGGTGAGCGCGTGTTTGAAGTCACCGCGTTCAGCCAGCGTGCGCTGAGCGCGGCGATCGAACTGGCGGTGCACGGAGTGGAGCACACCGGTGCGGAGCGAGGCGATGTGACATCGCGCGACGCGACGCCGCGCGCGACAGCCGATCGCATGCAGACATCGGTGTCATCGGAATTGAGCGGCTTGCGCGTGCTGGTCGCCGAAGACAATCCGCTGAACCGGACGCTGATCGCCGATCAGTTGACGACCCTCGGCTGCTTGCCGACCGTCGTCAGCGACGGCAAACAGGCGTTGGCGATTCTTTCGCAGACCGAAGTCGATCTCTTGCTGACCGACATCCATATGCCGGAGATGGACGGTTACGCGCTGATGATGGCACTGCGCGACACCTATCCCGCGCTCCCCGTGATCGCCTTCAGTGCCGTGACTGGCGCTGAGCAGGCACTCGAATGGCGACAGCGCGGCTTTATCGGCTACATTTCGAAGCCCGCATCGCTACAGCAATTGCGTACGGGCCTGCTCGCGCTGTACCAAGGTGCGCGCGATTTACCGCCACACCTTGTCCCGGATGCGCATAACCCGTCCGAAACGACTGGGCAGCACACACTCGATGCAGTCGACAAGTCTCGCTATCTCGCGATGCTCAAGGACCATCTGAGTACCGACTTGCCGAAGCTGGCCGGCATAATCGACGCCTGCGACCGCGCGGCGCTGCGCGACTGGGCTCACAGCGCCGGTGGTGCGTTCCTGATCGTTCGCGAACTGCAATTCGCCGAACAATGCCGCGAACTGCAGAAAATGTGCGATGCGACGGATACGTGGACGCCTGCGATTGCGCACTATGCGTTCGCACTTCATGATGGCTTGCGCAGCCATTTCGGACTCGATGAACCGTCGCAGGCTTCAGCAAGTACGAGGTGAGAGGCGTCATCTCGACGCGCACGGATGTGCACCTCGAAGCGGTCTATCAACGCGCATCGTCCGGGGCATCTGGAATCATGACTCAACTGACCCATCGTCGAGCCGCAATCGGTTGCAGATCGGCACCGGACTGTGCTGCCACTTCTAGCCGCGCACCGGTACCGGCGGCGCGCCGATCTGCCGGTACGGCGCAGCCTTCAGGAACGCTTCGTGCATATCGCATTGCGCGATGATGCGGTCCACTGTCGGCGTGTTGGGAATTGAAACCTGGAACACGCGCATCACCGCGATGATGCTCGCGAGCGCAATATCCGCAAACGTTGGCGAGTCGCCGTGGCACCAGGTGCCGGTGCCAGGTTCGGTGACGAGACGTCTTTCCAGTGCGCGAATGCCCGCGCCGAACCACTGAATTTGCCATTCGCGCCATGCGGCGAGATCGAAACCGCCGCGCTCCATCAGGTAGTTCTTGACGCGTGGCACCACGAGCGGATGCGTATCGGCGGTCAGCATCGACGAGATCGACCTGACTCGCGCACGTCCTCGCAGGTCGGACGGCAACAGCGGCGGCGTCGGCTGCAATTCCTCGAGATATTCGAGAATCGCCAGCGATTGCGTAAGCGGCTGCTGCCCAGGTTCGATCAGCGTCGGCAATGCGCCGAGCGGATTCACCTTGAGAAACTCCGGACTTTGCTGCTGACCGGCATCGAGATCGATCGTCATTTCCTGCGCGTTCATATTCTTCAGGTTCAATGCGACGCGCACGCGATAGGTGGCCGACGACCGCCAGAATCCGAACAGTTCAAATTGGCTGCAAACAGACATGATGAATTCCCCGCAACAAGGTGTGAGCGTCGATAGGATAAACGCGACAGTATTTGTTTGCAGTGGTTTGTTAGGCGTCTTGTTCAACGTTTAACCTTTCATTCTTACGACTTCGAAAATCGATGGAATAAATGCAAAGAACCCGTGTTCGCCCCTTTGCGAATCTCAAGCAAAGGTAGGTTTCATGAACGAACGACCATTTTCATTGGCCGAGCTCATGCGTCATCCCGGCAGGTATGCGGGGGAAATCGGCAAGCTCGGCGCAATCGGCGTGGTGGTGCTCGCGGTGGGCGGCGCTTTCGTCTATGTCGCGGGTTTCGCTGCACCAGACCGGCTCACGCCGCAACATATCGTAAATAAATTTGAAACATATAGTGGGGTGCATCCGGGCTTTCGCCGTAACCATGCGAAGGGCGTATGTGTTGCCGGTTACTTTGAAGGTAACGGCAAGGCATCCGGTATTTCGCGTGCGGAGGTGTTCGAACCCGTTCGCACGCCGGTAATCGGGCGCTTCGCCATTCCCGGTCCGAATCCGGTCGCGCCGGACGGCGGCACGCCGGTGCGCAGTTTTGCGCTCGAATTCGAATTGCCGAATCATGCGCAATGGCGTACCGGAATGAACAACACGCCGTTGTTCGTGGTGAGCACACCGGAGGCGTTTTATCAGCAGCTCGCGGCGGGCAAACCCGACCCGGCCACGGGCAAGCCCGATCCGGCGAAACTGAAGGCGTTCTTTAGCGCGCACCCGGAGACGCAGCCGTTCCAGAAATGGGTCAAGACCCATCCACCTTCGAGCAGCTTCGCGAATGCCGCGTATTACAGTATCAACGCGTTCCGCGCGATCGACGCGGACGGCAATACGTCGTTTATCCGCTGGGCAGTGATACCCGAAGCGCCCTATGCACCGGCGAAGCCGAGCGGCAATGCGCCGGACTATCTTTCCGAAGAACTTTCAAGCCGGCTCGCGCAGGGGCCGTTGCGTTGGCATCTGATTTTGACCGTGGCCGCCGACGGCGACGTGACGAACGACGCCACGCAGGCATGGCCCGACGATCGCAGGCAGATCGATGCGGGTACGCTGACCATCGAGCGCGAAAGCGCCCAGGCGGATGGCGACTGCCGCGACATCAACTACGATCCGACGGTGCTGCCCGATGGACTCAAGCCGTCCGATGATCCGCTGCTCGCGGCGCGTTCGGCCGCTTATGCTGTGTCCTACAATCGTCGGCTTCATGAGGAAGCTCACATGCCCGCGGGGCAGATTTCGTCGATAGAAGGTCATCAATGAAAGCAGGTCAAGCACACTTCAGTCTGCCCGCTCGCTTTTTCCATTGGCTGATGGCGCCGCTCGTCGTCGCCATGTTGTTTATCGGCGTCGGGATGGTCGCAACCGTATCGCGGTTGCATCTGACACTCATTGCGATCCATCGGCCGCTCGGCATTGCGATTCTCGTGCTGGTGGTGGTGCGCGTGATCGTGCGTATCACGCACCGGCCGCCACCCTTGCCGAGCGACATGCCGGGCTGGCAGCGCTGCCTCGCGCATGGCTCGCATGGGTTGTTCTATCTGCTGCTGTTTGCGATGCCGCTCATCGGCTGGTCGATGCTGTCGGCGGGTGGCTTTCCGGTGCATATGTTCGCGGGGTTGGATCTGCCGCCGATCGTGCCACAGAGTCCGCGCCTGTATGCGTTCCTGCGCGGCGCGCATACCTGGCTCGCGATGCTGCTATTTGTCACCTTCCTCGGGCATCTGGCCGCGGCCATGTTCCATGGGTTGATTCGCCGCGATGGCGTATTTTCCAGTATGGCGCGCGGCCAGCGCCGCACGAATAGCGCGGTTGAACCCGTGGTCGACCGTCGGGGTTGAGCCATCGGATCGACCTCCTTCGCTTCACCGGATCGTTCGACGCACGAATCGTGATCCGTTGCTATTTGGCGCGCGGTGTGGCGGCGACGACGGGAGCCGGCGTCGGTTCCGGGTCCGCCGCGGCCGGACGCTGTTGCGCCGCCTGCGCGAACATTTCCGTGAACGTATCGAGCACCGCGAGCGTGTCGCGGCCGCTACGCGTGATCCGGTAAAACGAGAACTCGGCCTCGGGCCGTATCACATCGATCTGCACGCGATAGTGCTGGCAGATATGTTCACAGAACGACGGCATGACCGCGACGCCCAATCCTTCGTGGGCCATTGCGATCGCGGTTTGCAAGTGTCCGACCACCATGCGCCGGCTAACTGTCACTTCTTCTTTTGACAGGGTCGCTTCGATCAGTCTTTGCAGCGGATTGTCCTTGGGCAGCGTAATGAGCGGCAGCCCTTCGAGCGCGCTCCAGCGCACGCCGTGCCGCTCACGCGCGGCTGCGCCGCCGAGTGACGTGTCGCCTTGCGCGGACACCGCGACGAGTCTCGTCGGAAAGATCGGCATGCGGTCGATGCCGGAAAGCTGCGAGAAGAAGATACCGAACGCCGCATCGAGGTCGCCCTCTTCGACCATTCGCAGCAATTCGCTGGGTGGTCGGTCGACGAGTTCGATGGTCGACGTCGGATGCGTGTGCGCAAAACGGGCGAGCACCTGCGGCATCAGGCTTGCGGCGATCATCGGCGTGCAGCCGAGCAGCAGCGATTCCTGCTTCTGGCGGCCGAGCTCATTCAATTCGATCACCGATTTCTCAAGCGTCTCGACGATCTTCATGGCAGTCGGATAGAACGCGCGGCCCGCATCCGTCAGCGCGACGGTGCGCGTCGTGCGTTCGAGCAGCCGGCATTGCAGCTGGGTTTCGAGCTCGCGGATGATCGCGCTCAGCGCAGCCTGGCTTAGATGCATGCTTTGCGCGGTTTTCGTGAAGCTCGATGCGTTCGCGACGCCGAGAAAGACTTTGAGCTGCTTGAGGGAGAGATTCATTGACGGCGATCCTTCGTGTCCGGCTTAAGAATGCCGCAGATTCTATCCCTTCCGTTTCGAGTGAAGAAGTTCAAATGTGCGGCCGCCGGCGGCGGCCGCACCCTATCGCGCTAGCAAAATGCGTAGCGTCCTTCGTCGTCTCGCGCGATCGCGCGGGTGGCGGCGATGTCCTCGAGCCAGCGCACGACGTCGCGGCCATCGCGCGTGCCGGTGGCGGCCATCAGCTCGGCAAAGCGCTTCGGGCCATCCGCGAGCGCCGCTTCGAGCGACGCGAAACGCGCGCCTTCGTAGCGTGGCGGCGTCGGCACGCGATGCTCGAGCGGCCGCTGTGCACCCGGCGCGAGCAGCGGCAGCGTCAGATCGAAGCCGGCCTTCGCAGTACTCGCCGCGCCGTGCGCGAGGCCATGCAGCGACGGGTCGAGCGGCATCGCGCGCAAGCCGTTCTGCACGACGAGGTCGCGGTCCGCCTGGAAACGCGTCGCGAGAGCCCAGTCCATTTGCTCTTCAGAGAAGATGTCGATGTCCGGGTCGACGATGAACACATGCTTGACGTTCGCGAGCGATGCGAACACCGCGGCGATTGCATTGCGCGCTTCACCGGGCACGCGCTGTTGCAGCGCGACGCGCACGTTGAACATGCCGCCCGTCGCAGCGCTGCAATAAACCGCTTTGACCTCGCGAACGGCCGTCTCGAGTGCGCGCCACACAGTGACCTCGGTGCGCAGCGCGGCGAGTTGCGCCGTGTCGGTGCGCGCCATCGAACGGCCGCCGATCGTGCACGTCTGGAACACCGCGTCGCGCCGATGCGTGATCGCGGTCAGATGAAACACCGGGTTCGTCTTCACGCCGCCGTAATAGCCGAGGAATTCGCCATAAGGCCCTTCAGGTTCCACATGGCCGCGCTCGTCGAGATAGCCCTCGAGAATGAATTCCGCGTCGGCGGGCACCAGCAGATCGTTCGTCACGCATTTGACGACACCCATCGGCGTGCCGCGCAGGGCGGCGACGAGTTCGAGTTCGTCGGCGGGAATACGCATCGTCGCGCCGACGTGGTCGACCGGGTGGGTGCCGACCGCAAACGCAATAGGCAAACGTTCGCCGCGCTTCGAATGGGCGATGCTGATGACGCGCAGATCGGATGGCGCGACGAGATCGATGCCCGCGGTGCGTCGGCCGCGCAGCATCAGCCGGCGAATACCGACATTGGTCCAGCCGGTTTCCGGATCGACGGCGAAATCGATGGACGCCGAAATATAGGGCGCGCCGTCCAGGTCGTGCTGCAGATGCACGGGCAACGCGGTGAAGTCACAGGCATCGCCGGTCAGCACAACCTGTTGCACGGGCGCTTCTTCACGCGTGACTTCGATCAGCTTGCCTTTGACGGCGAGCCGTTCGCGGACGGTTGAGAGCAGCTGTTGCGGTGTCGTATCGAACGCTTTCGCGAGGCGTGTGCGGCTTGCGGCTACGCTGCCCGCGAGCGAGATCTCGCCGCCTGCCGGACGCTTGAACCACACCGCACGCGGGTTGCCTTCCATGATCGCGGCGACGTCCGCGAGATCGACGGGTGCTTCGCGGCGTTCCAGTTCGCTCTCGTCGAGTGCGTCGAGAAAACGGCGCAGGCGGAACTGTTCGAGGTCAGGGGCCGCCGCGCCTTGCACGGTGGAGGGGATGACGGTCTTCGGTCTCACGTGGGGGTCCTTGCGCAATGCGGATGCGTATGGATAGTCGAGTGTCGTTCGGGGAGTTGTCTGGTCGCGCTTGCGCAATCGGCAATCAGAAGCGCGCCGACAGCGCCGTGGCCGCGAGATGGGCCGCGAAACCGCTTGCGCCCGACGCAGGCATTTCCGGTGCGAGGTGCAGGAACTGCTTGACGGCACGCAACGTGACCGCGCTGCAGCCGAGCAGCGTTTGCGTCAGTTTTTCCGCTGCCGAATCGAGTTCGTGCGCTGCGACCACGCGGCTCACGAGGCCCGCGTGCAGCGCCTCGGTCGCATTGACGCGTTCGCGGCTCAGCACCATGTGCGCGACGGTCTTGACCGGTACGCGGCCGATGAGCGCTGACATCACGAGGGTCGGCGGGATGTCGCGTTCCATTTCGGGGATCTGAAACACCGCGGTGTCGGCGGCGAGCGCGACGTCGCAGACGCCCGCCAACGCGCAGCCGACGCCGATCGCTTCGCCGCGCACGATGGATACGACCGGCACGCGCACCGCTTTCAACGCGTCGTAGAGCGCGAGCGGCGGCGCCGCGACAACACGACGCAAGGTCTCCGCCGACGGTTTGGCATCGGCGGCTGGCATCGGCGACTGGCGGCCCTTGCAGAAATCGGCGCTACTGCTGCCGATGCGAACGAGTTTGACGTCGTCGTCGATGTTCGTCACGGCGGCGATGATCGCGTCGCTCATTTCCGCGTTAATCAGATTGCCGTTCTCGGGCCGGTCGAGCACGATGTCGAGCAGCGGGCCGTTTCGCTTGATTGCAACGAATTCAGTGGACATGCAAGTTCCTTGGTTTCAGTTCGAGTCGGAGCCGCGCGTGGATAGTTCGGGTGGGTGTCATTTACGCGGCGTCGCGATGGATGTACTCCCAAACAACCTTCGGTGTCGCAGGCATCGCGAGCTCTTCATTGCCGATCTCCTTCAATGCATCGGCAAGCGCGTTGAAGATCGTCGCGGTGGCCGGCGTAATGCCGCTTTCGCCGCCGCCTTTCACACGCAACGGGTTGCCGTGCGTCGGGTCTTCGGTCAGTTCGACGCGCAGCGGCGGCACCACGCCCGCGCGCGGCATGCCGTAGTCCATATACGAGCCAGTCAGCACCTGGCCCGTTTCACGGTCGACATAGCAGGTTTCCGATAGCGCCTGGCCGATCCCCTGCGCGAGGCCGCCGTGCACCTGGCCTTCGACGATCAGCGGATTGATCGGCTGCCCGACGTCGTCGACCGATGTGTAATTGACGAGCGTGACGATGCCGGTATCCGGATCGACCTCGAGCTCGCAGATGGCGGAACCGGTCGGGTGGGCGGGTACGCGCGTGTTGACTTCCGCTTCCGCATAGAGCTTCTTCTTCAAGGGCTCGCCAGGCAGGCCGTCGCTCGCGACGACGCGCGCGATGTCGAACAGGTTCGTGCGGCGGCCCGACGCGGCGTCGATAAATTCGCCGTCGGCAAATTCGACTTTTTCGTCGGCGATATCGAACAGTGTCGCGGCGACACGCTTACCGGTCGCAATGATCTGTGCGGCGGTATCGACGAGCAACATGCCGCCTAGGCGCATCGAGCGATCCGAGTGACTGCCACCGCCGACGCTGACGAACGCGGTATCGCCGGTGCGCAGCTTCACGACGGACATCGGCACGCCGAGATGTTGAGCAATCACTTGCGCGAACGTGGTTTCGTGCCCTTGCCCGGTCGATTGGGTGCCCGACACGATGTCGACCCGTCCATCCGGCAGCACGGTCAGCTCGATGCGCTCGCGCGGCGCGCCGACCGGCGACTCGATGTAGTTCGCGAGGCCAATGCCGCGCAGCTTGCCGTGTGCGCGCGATGCGGCGCGGCGTGCTTCGAAGCTATCCCATTCGGCGAGCGTCAGCGCGCGTTCCATGTTGCGTGAGAACTCGCCGCTGTCGTAGGTCAGGCCCATCGGACTGCGATAGGGCAGCTTGTCGTGTGCAATCAGATTGCGGCGGCGAATCTCGACACGGTCGACGCCGAGCTCCGCGGCGGCGAGATCGAGCATCCGCTCGATCACGTGGTGCGCTTCGGGCCGCCCCGCGCCGCGATAGGGCGCGGTCGGCACCGTGTTGGTCAGCACCGCGCTGACATGAACGGCCGCGACCGGCACATCGTAGACGGTGGTCATGATGCGCGTGCCGTTCGACATCGGCACATACGACACCGTATGCGCGCCGACGTTGCCGATCCATTCGTTGTCGATCGCGAGAATGCGGCCTTCTTTCGAGAAGCCGATCGAGGAGCGGATGATCTGGTCGCGGCCCTGATAGTCGGACAGGAACGCTTCGCTGCGATCGCTCGTCCACTTGACCGGGCGGCCGATGCGGCGCGCGGCCCAGACAACCGCCAGCTGCTCGACGTAGACGAACGAGCGCGGCCCGAAGCCGCCGCCGGTATCCGGGCAGACCACGCGTACTTGCGCGGGTGGCACTTTCAGCGCGCCGGCGAGCACGAGTTTCTGACGTACGGCGCCCTGGCTGCCGGAGATCAACGTATAGGTGCCGGTCCGCGCATCGTAATCGCCGATCGCGCTGCGCGGCTCCATCTGGCAGTTGACGAGCCGGCTATGGTGAAACTCGCGTTGCACGACATGATGCGCGTGAGCGAGAATGCGGCGCGCCTCATCGCGATCGCCGATCTGGGTCTGGAAACACAGATTGCCGGGCGCGCCTTCCCACAATTGCGGCGCGTCGTCGCGCATCGCATCCGCGCCGTTGACCACGGCGTCGAGCACGTCGTAATCGACCTCGATCATTTCGGCCGCATTGCGCGCTTGCAGCGGGGTTTGCGCGACCACCATCGCGATCGCTTCGCCGACATAGCGGACCCGGTCGACCGGCAGCGGAATATGCAGCTGATTGAAGATCGAACCGGTCAACGACGTGAGGAACGCCTTTCTCGTCGCATCGACCGCATCGACCGGGTTCGGCACGTGATCGCAGCCGAGCAAGCCGTCGTCGACATAGTTCTGCCCCACAAGCACCGCGACGACACCTGGCGCTTCGCGTGCCGCGCGGGTGTCGATCGAAGTGAGCGCCGCATGCGCATGAGGCGAACGCAGAAACGCCCCATACAGCTGACCTTCGACGCGCAGATCGTCGGTGTATTGTCCCTGGCCGGTGACGAAGCGCAAATCTTCGACACGCGGTATCGGTTTGCCGATCATGAGTGCGGATCCTCCTGGAGCGCTGCGCCTGCCTGTCCCGGATACATCTCGCGTGCCGCGTGCCGCACCGCCTCGATGATGTTCACGTAACCGGTACAGCGGCAGATGTTGCCTTCGAGTCCGTGGCAAATGCTTGCGTCGTCAAGTGCCGGCGGTTGGCGCAGGTAGAAGTCGCACGCCATGATCATGCCAGGGGTGCAGAACCCGCACTGCAGTCCGTGGCATTGCACAAACGCGTTTTGCACCGGATGCAGGCCGGTTTCTTCGTTCGGCTTCAATCCTTCGACGGTCACGACGCGTCCGCCGCTCGCCTGGGCGGCGAGTACCGTACAAGACTTGACGGAGACGCCGTCGAGATTGACGGTGCATGCGCCGCACTGACTGGTATCGCAGCCGACGTGCGTGCCGGTCAGGCGCAGCGTCTCGCGCAGGAATTCGACGAGCAGCGTCTGGTCCGGGACTTCGTGCCGGACATCGACGCCGTTCACCTGCAACTGAACTTCAACCATGATTCACCTGTTCCTTGCCATTTCGGTCGCATCGAATCGCGCTTACTTTGCTGCGCTCGTTTCTTCCGCGGGCGCGCTCATCGTCGCGTTAAAGCGCTTGAAGAACTCCGCCGCCAGCTTGTTCGCGACCGACGTGACGAGCCGCGAACCGATCTGCGCGAGTTTGCCGCCCACCTGCGCTTCGGCGACGTAGGTCAGCAGCGTGCCGCCTTCTTCCGCATCGGCGAGCGTGACCGTCGCGGTCATCTTGCCGAAGCCGGCGATGCCGCCTTCGCCGTGGCCCGCAATCTTGTAGCCATTCGGTGCATCCCGGTCGGACAACTGCAATGTGCCTTTGAAGCGCGCCTTCACGGGGCCGACCGCCGCAACTACGACTGCCTTGAACTCGTCGTCGCTTTCCGCGGTGAATGCCTCGCAGCCCGGCACGCAGGCCTGCAGCACGGCCGCATCGTTCAAGCCGCGCCACACCTGCTCGCGAGAGGCGGCGATGGTTTGCGATCCGGTGAATTCCATGATTCGTCTCCTATTGGGCGGCTGGGCGCAGCGGTTGAGCGAGCAGCGTCTGCAATGCGCGGCGCGCGTAAGTTTCGATCAGATGGGCACGATAGGCGGCCGACGCATTGTCGTCATCCGGCAACGTCGATGGGTCCGCTTTCACGGCGGCAAGCGATGCTTCGGAAAGCTCACGAGTTAGCGCCTCTTCCGCATCGCGCCAGCGGAACACCGACGCGCCCGCACCGGTGACGCCGACGCGCACCGCGTCCGCATACTGCGCGATGAACACGCCGACCACCGCATAGCCCGAAGCCGGTTGCCGGAACTTCGCATACGCGGCGCGCAGCGGAATCGTGTATTCAATGGCAGTGACAAGCTCGGCGGACGCGAGCGCGGTTTCGAACGTGTCGACGAAGTAGTCGTCGGCGGCGATGCGCCGCTCGGAGGTGATCACCTGCGCGTTTAGCGCGAGCACGGCGGACGGATAGTCGGCGGCGGGATCGTTGTTCGCGACCGATCCGCCCATCGTGCCGCGATTGCGCACCTGCGGATCGGCGATCACGCTCGCGAGCTGCGCGAGCGCAGGGATTGCAGCGGCGACCATTGGCGAAGCGGCGACTTCCGCGTGCCGCGTCAGGGCGCCGATGCGCATCGCGCCGTCGACGACGGCAATGCCTCGCAGCGCGTCGATCCGTGTGAGGTCGATCAGATGGGATGGCGCCGCGAGCCGCTGCTTGAGCGTCGGGATCAGCGTCATGCCGCCGGACAGCGGCCGCGCTTCGTCGTGCTCGCGCAGCCACGCGACGGCTTCCTCGAGCGTCGACGCTCGCCGGTAGGTGGTCTCGTACATGGAGTCTCCTGCGTCCGCATACCGGACCACGGCACGCGGACGGTATTGCTACGTCGTTTGTTTCAGCCAGTCTTCCAGCTTTGTTGCAAGCGCAACGGGCACTTCGAACATCGGGTAGTGGCCCGCGTTCGCCAGTGTTTCGAGCGTCGCGTGCGGATACCACGCAAGCCACGTGCGGTTCATCAGATCGGCGGTGAGCGTCGGATCGTGTTCGCCGATAAAGAGTTTGACCGGCACCTGCGCGGCCGCGCTGCCGATCAGTTCGGCCGAGAAGTCGCGCGTTGCCCATTCCGGCAGATAGCCGGCGAATGCTTCGCGCGTCGACAGCCGAACCGATTGGTTCGCAAGATGCGCGCTCCAGCGCGGCGTAAGGCGATTGCCCGTCGAAAAAGCGATGATGCCTGCGCGTTTCGTCACGTCGTTGACGGTCGCACCGAACCCGGCGAGGCGCGCCGCGTCCATGCGCGAGCCGCACGCGGGCACCGCGGAAATGCCAGCCATCCGTTCGATACGATGCGGTGCGGCGAGCAGCACGCGCTGCATCGCCATGCCGCCCATCGAGTGGCCGATCAGACTGAAGCGCTGCCAGTCGAGATTATCGGCGAGCGCGAGCACGTCGCTCGCCACTTCGGCGAACGTGAACGCGCCGTCGCGTTCGAGCGACTGACCATAGCCGCGATAGTCGAAGAATACGTAGGTGAAGCTGTCGACATCGAGCGCCGGCTCGAGGGCCTTCCAGTCCGCCGAACTGCCGAACCAGCCGGACAATACGAGTACTTTGCACGGTCCGTGACCGACTTGCACGAATCCGTTGACGGCCGTCATGCGTGTGCCTCGCTGCGTACCGTCGTGGATGTCGCTGATGAAACAGATGCGTCGAATGCCGGCGCGATCGTGCCACGGCATTCGCCGAAGCCGATTGTCACAGCGCCCGGCTGCACCGCGCGGGCGCGGAAAATCACTTCGTCGCCGTCTTCGAGCGCGGTGCGTGTTTCGCCGTTCGGCAATGACAACGGGTCTTTGCCTGCATTCGTCAATTCGGTCAGACAGGCGCGTGACAGATCGTCAGCGCCGGAAATCGTGCCGCTGCCGAGCAGATCGCCGGTGCGCAGATTGCAGCCGTTGCTCGCGTGATGCGTGACCATCTGCGCGAAGGTCCAATACAGATTGTCCAGATGCGTGCGCGTGATCCGAACCGCCGCGGTGCTGGCGGCGCGCATTTGCGCAGTCGACAGATACGCTTCGAGTTCGACATTCAATCCGCCGTGCTGCTGATCGAATGCGCCATGCAGATGCGGCAGCGGCGCAGCGTCGCCTGCGCCACGCGCAGGAGCCGGCTTGCGGAACGGCGCCAACGCCTCCGCCGTAACGATCCACGGCGACAGGCTCGAATGAAAACTCTTGCCGAGGAACGGACCGAGCACCTGTTCGAACCACTGGATGCTTTTCGCGGACCAATCGTTCAGCAGGCAGTAACCGAAGATGTGCTGGTGCGCATCGTCGATCGCGATCGGATGCGTGAACGTGTTCCCACGGCCGATAAAGGCGGCGAGTTCGAGTTCGAAATCGAGCGCGGGTGCAGGGCCGAAGCGAACATGGCCTTGCGCGTCGCGATACTGTCCATGCGGACGGCGCACGTCGCCGCCGCTTACGCGCAGCGACGACGCACGGCCGTGATAGGCGATCGGCAGCGACTTGAAGGCCGCCGGCAGGGGGTCGGCCAGACCCTTATAGCGGCCATGCCGCTCGGTGTGATGCAGCGATGTCAGGAAATCGGTGTAGTCGCCAATTTCGCAGGGCAGGCGCATCGTGACGTCGGCGATGCGCGGCAGCAGCGCGGCCGCCCGCGGCTGGACCTGCGGCAACAGCGGTGAATCGCTGCGCAATAGCGCGGACAGCGCGCGGCGCAGTGCGCCGGAATAGCGCGGTTCGAGCGCCATCAAACGGTTAAGCGCGCCACCGCAAGCGGCGGCACAGGCAATGGCCGCATCGCCGTCGACAAGCGCTGCTTCGTGGAGCGCCTGCAGATCGACGATACGATCGCCGATCGCAACGCCGGTACGTACCTCGCCGTCGCGTTCGAATGCGCCAAACGGCAGATTCTGGATCGGAAAGTCCGCACCGGGCAGATTGGCTGTTTCGACCCAACTGCGCAGTGCGGGATCGTGAGTGGAATTCAGGGCGGTCATACGGGGCGTGTCTCCGGCGCAGCTTTTTTCTGGTCCGCGGTCCATGCATCGAGTGTGCCGCGAGCCCGCATTTTATAGCCTTCGAGCGTTTCGGCATTCGCGACCACTACCGTGAACTCGAGGCGCAGGCCGTTCGGATCGAAGAAATAGATCGACCGCACGAATTCGTGATTGGTGATGCCGAGCACCTGAATGTCATGCTGGACGAGCCGTTGCTTCATCGAATCGAGCTCGCCGAGCGTCGCGAGACGGAACGCGATGTGATTGACCCATGGGGGCGTGTTCGGCGACGGCAGCGCGGCCGTGTTGTCGCCGAGATCGAAGAATGCGATGTTCGAACCGTCCGCCAGTTCGAAAAACAGGTGCACGTAAGGGCAATGCTCACCTGTGCTCGGTACGCGATCGAGACGGATCACGTGCGTCAGCGGCAGACCGAGGATGTCCTCGTAGAAATGACGGGTTTCCTCGGCATTGCGGCAGCGCCATGCGAAATGGTGCAGACCGAGGACAGCGGGAATCGTGGTCATCTATCGTCTCCTTTGCATGACCGGCTTGAACGGTCTGTACTTCCGGAACGCAGGGCGGTTCGGACCTCAAACTTCGACGGTGTCGACGTTGTATTCGAACAGCCAGTTGTAGCGCTCTTTCACGCGCTCTTCGCTCCATTCGCGGTCGACATAGTCGGCGGCGCCTTCCGCATGCGCGAGCTGCGGGTTATGAAAGCGCGCGGCGTTGGCCGCCGAGCCGCGCACGACACGCGCGGTGCGATCGACGCGCAATGCTTCGTAGCGGGCCAGCGCGCGCGGCAAGTCGTCCGTATAGCGCGCGAGGCAGCGCGCGATCAGGTAACCGTCTTCGATCGCCATGCCGGCGCCTTGCGCGAGAAAGGGCAGCGTCGGATGGCAGGCATCGCCGAGTAGCGTCACATGGTCGGCGCTCCAGCGCGTCATCGGTTCGCGCACCATCAGCGCCCACTTGTACGGGATGTCGATCGCCGAGATCAGCGCTTGAACATCGTCGTGCCAGCCCGCGAAATCGTTCAGACATTCTTCGAGCGTGCCGCGTTCCGACCACGATTCGACTTGCCAGCCGTCGCGCTCGACTGCGCCGACGAAGTTGATAAGCTTGTGGCCACGCAACGGGTAGTGAATCACGTGTGCGCCTGGGCCGACCCAGTTCGTGCCGTAAGCCGTGCGCAGGTGGTCCGGCAGTTTTTCCGCGTCGATCACCCCGCGCCACGCCATCACGCCGGAGTACACCGGTTCGTCAGGGCCGAATAGCGCACGCCGCACGCGCGAATGCACACCGTCGGCACCGATCAGCAGGTCGGCTTCGTAGACGGTGCCCTGAACCGTTGTGACTTCAACCTTCCCGCCGCGTTGCTTCACGCCCTCGACTTTCTCGCCGAGACGGATCGCATTGGGCGCCAGCGCATACACGGCGTCGGCGAGCCCCTGATGCAGGTCCGCACGGTGCAGCGTGAAGTACGGATAGCCATAGATGTCCCGCGATGCCGCGCCGAGATCGAACAGGCGCCACGCCTGGCCGGTATTCCACAGGCGCACGCGCTTGCCGGGCGGCTCGCAGGCAAGTTCTTCGAGCTTGCTGCCGACGCCGATCTGGTATAGCACGCGCGTCGCGTTCGGGCTCAGCTGCACGCCCGCACCGATCTCCTTGAGCGCCTGCGCCTGTTCGAGAATGGTGACATCGAAGCCTTTCTTCAGTAACGCAACGCCTGCCGTCAGTCCGCCGATGCCGGCTCCCGCAATGACTATCTTCATTCGTCGAATCAACCTCTTTTCGTGTTGGGGCGCGTTTTATCGAGTTGATTTATCAGTCTATCGATAAATCTTTTTAATGCTGTTTTAAATGCATCACCCGCTGAAACTGGAATGAACTTTAAAACAACGCCGAACACTTAAGAAGCAAAAGAATCCGAACGGATCATCGAGCAATTTTATGAATGACGGTGCATCACAGCGGCTGGCGCTACATGCCCCAGCGGTGCACGACCGAGGTCTCGATGCCGAACAGATCGAGCACCCGGCCGAGCGTGTGATCGACCATGTCGTCGATCGATTCGGGACTCGCGTAGAACGCCGGCACCGGTGGATAGACGATCGCGCCCGCTTCGGTGACGCTCGTCATGCTGCGCAGGTGTCCCAGATGCAACGGCGTTTCGCGCACCATCAGCACAAGTCGGCGGCGTTCCTTGAGCGTCACGTCCGCGGCGCGCGACAGCAGCCCGCTCGTCACACCTGTCGCGACTTCCGATAGCGTCCTGATCGAGCAGGGCGCGACGATCATGCCCATGACGGGAAACGAGCCGCTCGAAATGGCGGCGCCGATGTCGGTATTCGAATAGCAGACGGTGGCGAGCGCGCGCACGTCCGCGACACTGTAGTCTGACTCGTGCGCGAGCGTGACTTGCGCGGAACGGCTCATCACCAGATGCGTTTCGATCTCCATCTGCCTTAGCAGTTGCAGCAGCCGCACGCCGTATACGACGCCCGACGCACCGCTGATGCCGACGACCATGCGCCGCGGCGCTACGGCTCTGACTTGCATTCTATTTTCCTCCGCTGGGCGGCTCTTTATCGTTTCTAAACTCGTTTCAGAACGCGCGGATGGTAGCACGCGAAATACCGGCGATTAAAGACGCGTAATCGTAATTTACAGGGGTTCCTGGTAAATACCCCAGGTCAGTATTCGCATTGTTCTATTGATTGATAAATATTTCACGATTCAAAAGCGTAAATGACCTCGCTACACTTTGCGCAGCGTGAGGAGACTGTGGACACGCAGGCCGATCAGGAGGATCGGACGTTGCGAGGCTCCTCATGTACAACAGACATCCGTGCCGTCTGCGAGACCCAGACCGGCCACGATAACAAGATCGGATAACAATATTTGGAGGCAAGTTGAAGACTAGATTGTTCGCGGGCGGATGCGCCGCGCTGCTCAGCTGTCCTGCGTTCGCGCAGTCGTACGCCACGATATACGGGAGCATCGACTCAGGGATCGATTTCGTGACGAACTCGAATGGAGGCCATCTGGTGCAGCAATCGGCAGGCAAACGGACGCCGGACCGCTGGGGCTTTCTGATGAGGGAAGACCTGGGTGGGGGCAACGCGGTGTTTGCACGGCTCGAGTCCGGCTTTCTGTCCAACACCGGTGCGCAGATCAACCCGACGAGCTTCTTCAACCGCGATGCGTACGTGGGTCTTGCCAATGACCGGTGGGGCGCGCTTAGCTTCGGCAACATCCCCGACTATATCTACGAATACGTCGGCGCATTGAACAACGCGGTGCCGGGTATTTCGTCGTTCTACACGGTCGGCAACCTCGATGGTCTGGCGAACACGCATGCGTTGAACAACTCGGTGAGGTACGAAACGATCAACTATCGCGGCTTCCAGGCTGGCGTGATGAACAGTTTCGGCGGCCAGGCGGGCGATTTCAGCGCGGGACGGCAGTACAGCATCGGCGCACGTTATCAGAACGGCATCGTGAAATTCGGGGCGGCGTACACGATGTCGCACGACCGCACGGCTGACATATTCGGCGTGTTTAGCCTCACGTCCCTGCTCGGGCAGCAACTGCGCTCGGGCGTTCAGTTCAACGCGAGCCGCTACAGCACGATCGCCGTGGGCGGTTCGGTGGCAATTAGCGCGTTCACGCCACACCTCACGTATACCGATGTGAAGCTCGAAAACGCGGAAGGTGCCGTCCACGAGCACAACTATCAGGCCGGCGTGAATATCGATTTGAGCGGAGGGGCGCGGTTATACGTGCTCGGCCTGTCGTACAACCGCTCGACGTTTGAAGATCTGACATTCAATCAGTACAACCTGTTTCTGACGCACTACCTGTCGAAGGTGACGCAGGTTTACGCAGGTGTCGGTCTGCAGCGCGCGTCCGGGCCCAACGCGCATGCCGAGCAGTTCGGCTACATCGCGTCGAGTTCGAACGCGCAGACGGTTGGGCGGGTCGGCATCAACCACATGTTCTGAAGCGGAGGCGGTATGGCGTGACAAGAAGTGATGCAGCGGCGGGTTTATTCACTTTTTTCTATTTCTTCATCGCTATTTTTTGATTCTGCCGCTGCGCAGTGGGCCTTATATTGTGGGCCCCGGGCAGCGGCGCTGCAACGGGCAGCCACGAGAGCATGAGGAGAACACGGCAACGCACCCGCGCGACGGCGTGGTGCGCTGACGACGCAAATGGAACGCACATGCAAGCAGACCGCACATTTAATATCGCGACACTGGTAGAAGAACAAAAGACGGGGCGCTTCGCCGTCGGGCTGTTGTTCTGGTGTTTCATGATCATGCTGATGGATGGCTATGATCAGACGGCCGTGTCGTTCGCGGCGCCCGCCATTATCAAGGAGTGGCACGTCGCGCGCGGCGGGTTCGGACCGGTGTTCGGCGCGGGTCTGTTCGGTACATTGATCGGCTCGTTTATCTTCGGCTATATCGGCGACCGTTTCGGCCGCAAGAAGGCGATTGTTTCGGGCAGCCTGTTCTTCGGTGCGTTGACGCTCGCGTCGGTGTGGGTTACATCGTTAAACGAATTGATGCTGCTGCGCTTTATCGCGGGCATCGGCATGGGCGGCGTGATCCCGAACTCGGTGGCGCTGGTTGCCGAATACGCGCCGAAGCGCTTGCGTGCGACATGGGTCACGCTGATGTTCTCCGGCTTTTCGATCGGCGCCGGCTCGGGTGGACTGGTTTCATCGTCGCTGATTCATCACTATGGCTGGCCGGTGATGTTTATCGTCGGCGGTGGCGGGTCGCTGCTCGTCGCGGTGCTGCTGATTTTCACGCTACCCGAATCGGCGAAGCTGCTCGTCGTCCGACAGCGCAGCGTCGATGCCGTGCGCCGGCTCGTTGCGCGTCTACGTCCGGAATTGCAGATTCCCGCGGACGCCCGTTTCATTGCGGGCGAAGTACACGAGAAGCGGCGTTTCGTGCTCAAGCTGATCTTCTCCGATGGGCTCGCCGGCATCACGCCGCTTCTGTGGATCGTGTTCATCGTGAACTCGATGACGCTCTACTTCCTGCAGAACTGGCTCCCGATCCTGATGGAAGGCATCGGCATCAATCCGCAGGGCGCGGGTCTGATCACGACGATGTTCTCGGTCGGCGGCGTATTGGGCGGACTGGTTCTGTGCCGTTTCGTCGACCGCCACGGCGTGCTGGCCATTATCTCGCTGCCCGCACTAGGCGCACCGGTCGCCGCGGCACTCGGTTTGATGACATCGCAAGCGTGGCTGATGCTCGCCGTGTTCGCGACCGGCTTCTGTGTCGTCGGCGCGCAGTATGGTCTTTATGCGGTGGCCGGCATGATTTATCCCACGTCGTTCCGCTCGGCGGGTGTGGGCAGCGCAATCTCGGTCGGCAAGATCGGTTCGGTATCCGGACCGGTGATCGGCGGCTTGCTTCTGTCGATGCATCTGCCAATCGCGGAACTTTTCTATGCGGCTGCACTGCTTTTCGTGGTGACGGCCGTGTTCTCCGCGGTGCTGTCGTTGTTGTATCGCGTTCGGTTCGGCGCGCAGCATGCTGAACACAACGCGGCTGCCGCCAAAGCCGTGGAACCGATGCAGAGAAGCTCGGTGCTTGGCGATTCATAAAAACATCAATACGGGGATCTGATTCGATGACGCAAGCTCTGGCCGCTGACGCGGCCCATGCACCGCGTTTCGACGGCGCGGACAACGCGCACGCGCGATACGTCGCGAAACGCAGCCAATCGTTTTCGCTGCAGGCGCGCATTGCGTTGACCGTCGCGCTGCTTGCGGCATTGATGCTCGCAATCGGCGGACTCGGTCTGCAAGGCGGCTACCAGGCGAACCATGCAAACCGCGATACGTACCAGAACAAGCTGGCGGCCACGATGCACATCGGCGCGGCGGAACTGTTGATCGCACGCATGCGCCTCGTGCTCGGCGCGGCGACGGCCAATGTCGACGAGTCGGTCGTGCAGCGCCAGATTGCGCGCGCGACTGAATATCTCGCACAATCGGACGACGCATGGCGCCGCTTCGTCGGACAGCCGCACGAGCCTGGCGAAGCGCCGCTGATCGAAGCGGCGAACCAGCGCCGTGAGGCGCTGCGCAACGCAATGCTGGCGTTCATGGATGCGCTGACGAAAGGCGAGCGCGCGGCGGCGGATCGGATCGGCACCGTGCAACTGAGCCCGCTCTTCAACGACTTGACCACGGCCGATGAAGCGCTGAAGCGCACGCTGTACACGAATGCGCAACGCCGCTACGAAGAGGCAGAGCATTACTTCAGAACGTTTCTGATTGCATCGGCCGCGCTCATTGCGATCGGTTTGCTCGCCGCCGTGTTTAGCTGGATGACGCTGCGTCGCGCGATCATGCGCCCGCTCGACGACGCGCTCGGCCATTTCAGCGCGATTGCCGCGGGCGATCTGAGCCGCCACATCGAACGTCACCGTGCGGACGAGATGGGTCAATTGCTTGCTGGTCTGCAAACGATGCAAGCGCAGCTATCGAAGACGGTTACGGCGGTGCGCGACAGCTGCGAAACGATCGGTACCGCGACGCGCGAAATCGCGGCGGGCACGCTGGATCTGTCGACGCGCACGGAAGAACAGGCGGCGTCACTCGAAGAGACGGCGGCTAGCATGAGCGAGTTGACCGCGACCGTCAAACAGAATGCCGAACATGCACAGCAGGCGCGCGGCCTTGCCGACGACGCTTCGACCGCTGCGCAAGGCAGCAGCGCGGTGATCGGCCGCATGACCGGTACGATGAACCGGATCGACGTGAGCTCGCGCAAGATCGCGGATATCACCGGCATTATCGACGGCATCGCATTTCAGACGAATATTCTCGCGCTGAACGCGGCCGTCGAGGCGGCGCGCGCCGGCGAGCACGGTCGCGGGTTTGCGGTCGTCGCGGCGGAAGTGCGCGCGCTTGCCCAGCACTCGTCGTCGGCGGCGGGGCAGATCGCAGAACTGATCGCTGATTCGGTGAGCGCCGCAGCGGACGGCACGGTGCTGGTCAAAGAAGCCGAGCTGGCCATGCGGCACGTCCTTGAGACGGTGCAGCGGTTCGCGCTTGTGATGAACGAGATCGTCGCGGCCGCGCTCGAGCAACGTACCGGCATCGAACAGGTCGATACGGCGATCAGTCTGATGGATTCGATCACGCAGCAAAACGCCGCGCTTGTCGAACAGGCGAGTGCGGCTGCACAGGCGCTTGATCAGCAGTCGCATGATCTCGCTCGACAGGTGTCGGTGTTTAGCGTTCGCTGAGTCTCGCAGGCGCGTTGCGAGACAGCCGCGTGCCGCGTTGCTTCCTTATACGGCAAGGCTGCCGGGGGTCTCTTTGCGCATTTCTTCCAGATCGCCTACATTGCAAAAATCACGGCCGGAGTATGGAAACAACGTGCAGCGAGGAGGCGATCATGAAGCGAAAGACGATTCAAGCACTGTTGCTGGCGGCCGGTATGGCTGTCGCAACTTCATCTGCGTTCGCACAGAACGACGCGGCGGCCACCACGCAGGCGACGAGTCCGCAGTCGACGAAGCAGGCCGACCGGGCGCTTGCCAAGGCAGTCCGGCGCGCACTGGGCAAAACCCCAGGCTTTGACGTGTCCGGGGTGTTCGTTAAAGCGCGCGGCGGCGCGGTGACGCTGAGCGGCAGCGTTAAGGACGGCTCGCAGATTGGTCAGGCTGAAGAGGTCGCACGCTCGGTGCAGGGCGTGACATCGGTGTCGAACAAACTGACGCTGTTCCACGGCGGTAACGGTTAGGTCGGCTCGCGGCGGTGTCCGCAGGACGGGCAATGCACAATGGCGCTCGCGGTGCCAAGGGGATTGACGCGCGAGCGGCTTAACCGGTTGTGCGCTTTGCCTCACGCCTGCTATTTCCCTTTTCCGCTTTTTGACACGTGCTGTGGAGCATTCTCACTGGACGTTTCGGTTGGCTCGTATCGCCTTTCCTCACCGTCGCCGCTTCGATCGAACTGGCGTGAATACCGCGTGCGAGGGGGCGCAGACGTCTTCTGCGCGAACATTCGGGAGCTTTCGGCGGTATGGTGCTTATCGTCGTAGCGTATGCGGCGCTGGCGCGCGCTGGCTCCAGGCCGAAGGCCCAAGGAAATCCGTGCCCGTTAGGCTTGCTGAGTTGTTGGACCGGCGTTCCGTCATGCTCCAGCGGACGCTATGGGCTACGCGATTCAGTCTGGTGCTGCTGCCGGATCTTTGATCGAGTTCGTCAAGGTAAACGAGGCCGAGCACTGCTTGCCGGCAGTCGGGCGGCGTCCGGACTGACCAAACGCGGGCTTGCCTACCATTCCAATATACTGACGCGCGATAGCGGCAGATGAGTCGTGCACGAAGTCAGCGGGCCATGGGCGAACTGATGATCACCTCATGTTGGGATCGGACTTACGCTAAAAGGCTCGCCTGAACGCGGAAGCGAACTATTACGAAACAACGCAAACCCGAAGCGGCTCGGAGCTTTGTAATGTGAGGGCATGACCATACATCCGGAGCTTCGATACGCGGAAGGCATGAGGCGGTTGGAGTGACGGAGTGATCAACCCGTCATCGTTGTTAGGCACGATGCGCGTGAGTGCTCTCCTGGTACGGATGATGAGACCAAAGACCGCTTGATGGAAATCGGGACGAAGATGAAGTCGGTTAGTCATGCGACACAAAGCGTACGTTGAAGAAGAACGCATGAACGAATCCGCATTTTGTTCGCAGTCGCTTGATTCGTCGTCGAGAGATCAAATTTTGGGTTTTATTTCAAGCAGCCGGATGCCCCTGCGCATCAAACCAGGCCGGTTGTGTAATACAGCGCAATCACAAAGAACACGGCTAATGTCTTGATCACCGTCACCGCGAAGATGTCGCGATACGACTCGCGGTGCGTCAGCCCGGTTACCGCAAGCAGCGTAATGACTGCACCGTTGTGCGGCAGCGTATCCATGCCGCCGCTTGCCATCGCGACCACCCGATGCAGCACTTCCATCGGAATATGCGCAGCCTGCGCGCCCTTGATAAACAGATCGGACATCGCCGCCAGCGCGATACTCATACCGCCCGACGCGGAACCGGTAATGCCGGCGAGCGCACTGACCGACACGGCGGCATTGACGAGCGGATTCGGAATGCTCTTCAACGCGTCGCTGACGACGATAAACCCGGGCAGCGCGGCAATCACACCGCCGAAACCATACTCGGAAGCGGTATTCAGCGATGCGAGCAGCGCGCCCGCCACCGCGGCTTTGGTCCCACTCGCAAAGCGTTCGCTGACGCGGCCGAACGCGGTCAGCACGACGAGCAGAATGCCAAGCAGCAGCGCACCCTGGACAGCCCAGATCGCGACCATCGACTTGACTGCCACGCTGACCGGCGCATGGACGCCAGGCAACACCTCAGGCGCGACCGTGTATGACGCGCCATACCATTGCGGCAGCAGCTGCGTCAGCGCGAAGTTCGCGATACCGACCAGCACGAGCGGCGCGATTGCGAGCAACGGATGCGGCAACTTCGACGTTTCGATGCGCTCGGGTTCGTTGACAAGCGACGTGCCGTAGCCTTCGCCCTTGGCCATGGCGGAGCGACGGCGCCATTCGAGGAACGTCAGCCCAACCACGACGATGAAGATCGACCCTGCCACGCCAAGCCCCGGCGCGGCCCATGCGGTGGTTTTGAAGAACGTGGTCGGGATGATGTTCTGGATCTGCGGCGTGCCCGGCAGCGAGTCCATCGTGAACGAGAACGCACCCAGCGCAATGGCACCCGGCATCAGCCGCTTCGGAATATTGCTCTGACGGTACAACTCCGCCGCGAACGGATACACCGCGAACACGACGACGAACAGCGATACGCCGCCGTAAGTCAGCAGCGCGCACACCGCGACGATAACGGCATTCGCGCGCGAACGGCCGATATAACGGATCGCCGCCGCGACGATCGATTCCGAGAACCCGGATAGTTCGATCACCTTGCCGAATACCGCGCCTAGCAGAAAGACCGGGAAGTACAGCTTGACGAAGCTGACCAGCTTTTCCATGAAGATGCCGGAAAAGACCGGCGCGACAGCGGCGGGGTCGGTTAACAGGACCGCGCCGAGTGCGGCGATCGGTGCGACGAGAATCACGCTGTAGCCGCGATAGGCGGCGAACATCAGAAACGCCAGAGCGGCAAGGACGATGACAAAGGACAAAGGTGTCTCCCAAACGGGGTTGTTCTAAGCGGCGGTCGCGCGAGTCGCGTAGTGAGCCGCGGCCGGCGCCCGCAGGTTTTGTGCCATACACGTCCAGCAACGGATGCCGGATGACCCGTGGCCGTTGCCGATAGGTCACGAGCGAACGCGTACCGATGTTCGTCTCGGAACGGAGGCAGACCGCTTGCATGGGTTCGCAGGGCTCAAGAGAATACCCGATTTGCAGCCGGGTCGCGATTCTCAAAAATGAGACAATCGCGCTTGCTGGCGAGACCTGACGCGAATGAACACGATAGAGAGGGGCGAGTTCGAACCGCCCGGGGGCGGCGACCCTTTACAGGAAGATTGCGGCGTACGCCATCGAAGTTTGATCTCGCACGCCCGGAAGGAGGGGGAGTCATGGCACCGTCAGATATCCGAAAGGTCGGCAAGGCAAGCACAGCGGGCGCGTTGCTGGTTGCGGCACTTGCGCTCGGGCATGTGCAACCGTCGTTTGCACAACAGCCCGCTTCAACCGCCTCTGTGGCAACCGAGCGCAAGAACTGGTTCAACGATCCGTTCTTCGAACTGTCGCACGCAATGACGGATTGCCCCGTTCCGCTAGGCCCATTGATGACGCGCGCGCAGATGGAAGACGACGCGCACTATCGTGTCGAGCGAGGCACGACCTGCTGGCTTGCGCACAAATGCACAAAGCCCAATTCATATATGTACGACCAACCCATCGCCGATGCGATTCGCGCGCATTTCAGCAATCCTCGCGCGTTCGACGGCACCAGCCTGTGGATTACGGTCCAGCGCCGTTTCGTTTACGCGGAAGGTTGCGCGCCGGCGTCGTTCGATCGGCAGGCACTGCGTCAGCAACTCGAAGCGATTCCGGACGTCGAGCAGGTGTTTATCCGGGTCGGCTCGAGTGCCCGTGCGCCGCTTCCCTACAAGACGCTTGCCGCGCCGGACCAGCCGGCTGGCGCGAGCGATGCGCAATGACGCAATGTAGCGGCCACATGGCACAATCGCATAGTCGAAAAACAAAAGGTCCGATCGGGGTTGCCCATGAAACGTAGTCAGGTCTTTGCAGTGGCGCGCGCGGCTCAGGCGTTCGGTCCGCTCCGCGCGGCGCGCGCGATGGTGGCGCTGGCGGCGGTCGCCGGCCTGGCTGGCTGCGGCAGCAGCGCGCCGTTGTTTGCATCCGACGGGAGTCCGACAACGCTTGTCCAGTGTCAAAGCGGCTCGGATTCCTGCGAGCAACAGGCAGCCGCCAACTGCGGTGGCGGCGGGTACGAGGTGGTCCGTCAGACGGTCGAAAGCGGCGTCCGCAATCTGCTGTATGCGTGTAAGCGCAAGTAATGGCGAAGCGGTTCCGGGTTCCCGGAAGCGGTAAATCGGGTGTCGTCCCGCTTTTTATCGCGTGCGTGATAGCCGACGAATCTGAAAATGACGTTGCCAGACTCATTCGATGCGCATAGGTCGGCAGGCAACCGATCTTATTTCGCCGTGGTGCTTTTCTATTAGCCGGTGAATGAGGCAGGCGCGCCCCGCTCTGATTTCTTTCGACACCGGCATTTTTACAGGTTGCAGGGTAGAACTTCCCGTACATTTCCGTGCGGCGGGCAACGGACGCATACCTGCGCGACGCGCTATAGTGGTTTGCAGTCGTTTGCGGCGACGATCCGTATAAGGTCGCGCCGGTGTGCGGTTTCACGCGATACCAACAGGAAGTCTTTAAAAGAAAAGCGCGTGAAACGCTAAAGTCGATTTCCGGCGATACCGCTCGCGGAATTGACGGGCGACCCGAAATACAGACAATACGGGGAAGGCGATGAATCACGATCAGATCGAAAAGGACATAGAGCACCTGGAACGGATAATTTCACGCATTTCGCCCAATGATGGAATTCCGTTGTCTTATTGGCGAAATCGCATCAATTCGGTGTCGGGCGCGGTGCTGGTTCCGGCGCAAGCAGACCGCGTCAAGAAGCTCAGTGAAGCATTGAAAGCACTCGAGGCGCGGGCGCGCAAGCGCTGAATTCAATTCCTTCTCGGGGCAATACAGGCTACCCGGCACTTTTTGGGTCTGGTACGGTCACACTGCCGTACTCGACACTGAAAGGAGACGATGCTCGATGGCCACGTATAAGCAGCTGACTGCGCAACTCGAAAAGCTTCACAAGGAAATGTCAATGGCTCGCGACAAGGAAGTCATGCAGGCCATTGCCGATATCAAGGAGAAGATCGCCGAATATGGCATCACCGCCGAGGAGCTCGGTTTTTCGAGCAAGAAACGGTCGGCGGCGCGCAAACCGGCTCTTCCGCCCAAGTATCAGAACCCGAAGACCGGCGAGACGTGGAGTGGCCGCGGCCGCGCTCCGGGCTGGCTGGCGGGGAAGAATCGTGACCGCTTTCTGATCGAGCAGTAAGCGGCGACAGGCGAATCCTCGCGTTGGCCAGTGGCGCGGCCAGGGTGCGGCGTCGCCCGGCGGAGGGGCGGCTTCGCCAGCCCAATCCCGGAGATCCTCACCTTTCCCGCGCAATGACGCCGTATCGGGCAACCGATACGGCGTTTTCTATTGCGTAGCATCGCTTCCCGGCCGGGGTCGAAGGCTCCGCGCGCGGGCTCCCGAAAATCCTCACCTTGACTGTCTGCTTCGGCAGCAATGGAGGACCTTTGTCGAGACAAACATCTCAATTTAAGAATCGTCTTACGGATTCTTAAGCCACACCTTTTTAAGATTCTCTTCAACCTGATGACTGCCCGCGCGCTTTAACGAAAGCCTCCGGCAACGCGCTAGGCGCGATGCGAGAGTCAGGCAACGTGCACCAGACAAATCCAATGGGTGGTGCCGATCTCAATCTGCTGTATTTAACTTATTGGAGTGTCAACCATGAAACTGCGCTTTTCTGCGCTCGCCCCGGTTGTCGGCGGTCTTATCGGCCTCGCGTCGCTTAATGCTCATGCCGCGGACGGCACCATCACCATTCAAGGTACGGTGTCGGAAACGACGTGCTCGATCAACGGTGCAGCAGCTGGAACGCCGGCTGATATTTCGGTCACGCTGCCGACGGTTCAGGCAGGGTCGCTGGCGTCGGCAGGTGCGATAGCCGGCACGTCGAACGCGGGCGATATCCAGATGACGCTGAGCGGCTGTTCTGGCACAGCAACCAAAGCGGTCGCCCGTTTCGAGAACGGCCCGACCGTCGACCAGTCGTCGGGCTATTTGAACAACATGGCCGGCGGGGCGGGTGCAAAGAATGTCGAAGTGCGTCTGCTCAATGCGAATTTGCAGCCGATCAATATTCTTAATGGGCAAAACAACGACGTTAACACCAACGGCACGGCTATCTCCGGCGGCTCGGCGGTCCTGAAGTACTTCGCACAGTATTACGCGACCGACAAGGCAGTAGCGGGCAATGTGTCGACGTCGGTGCAATACACCATGCAATACCAGTAAGACGCATGAAGAGGGCGTTGCTTGCGCGGCGCCCTATTTTTATCCGCGTCCTTCGAAACTTTCGCGCTGTGGTGTTTGCGATCCTCCCGCGATTTCATTCGAAAACAGACATGAACTCTTCTCTCTACAGGCTCGCGCTTGTTTGCGCCGGTCTGGTCAGCATGGCATCAATCAATGCCCAGGCGGCTGACGGCGACATCGTTATTCACGGAGTCGTCTCCGATACGACATGCTCGATCAACGGCATTGCGTCTGGCACGCCGGCAGATATCGGCGTGGTTTTGCCCGCTGTTCCGACGGACTCACTTGCGAATACCGGCGATGTTGCTGGCACGTCGAACATGGGCGACATTCAAATGGTGGTGAGCGGCTGCTCGGGACTGGGGACCAAGGCCGTCGCCAGGTTCGAGAACGGCCCCACGGTCGATCAGGCGAACGGCTATCTGAAGAATGCATTCGTCGATAACGGTGCGAAGAACGTGGAAATCCGCTTGCTAAATAATCGGCTTCAACCGATCGATATCCGGAACGGCATCAACAATCAGATTGCCGAGAATGGCATTCCGATTTCCGGCGGTTCGGCTATCCTGAATTATTTCGCGCAATACATTGCGATAGGCCAGGCACAGGCAGGGCCAGTGGCAACATCAGTGCAATACACAATGCAATATAGGTGACGCGCAGGACAAGGCGTTTGCTAACGCAATCGCCTTTTAATCAGCGTGGTTTGGAATTGCTAATCAGAAAAGGGGAAAGAGATGAATGCCCTTGTTCGAACGGTGCTGGTGGTTGCCGCGACTTTTGCTGCCGCGCTAACGGCGGACAGTTTGCAGGCAAGTGTGACGATCGGTGGAACGCGTGTTGTGTATCCGCTCGATCAGCGCGAAGTGACGGTCAGACTTGAAAACGATAGCAAGAACCCTTCGCTCGTCCAGGTCTGGATGGACGATGGCAACGCGGATTCGAAGCCGGGCGAGGCTAAGGTTCCGTTTGTGATTACGCCGCCGATCTTCCGGATGGATCCGCGCAAAACGCAAATGTTGCGTGTGATCTTCAGCGGCGACGCGACCTTGCCGCAAGACCGTGAGTCAGTCTATTGGCTGAATGTGCTCGATATTCCGCCGAAAGCCGAGCAGAAGGCCGACACGAACACGTTACAGTTTGCGTACCGCACGCGTATAAAGGTCTTCGTCCGGCCGCCGAAGCTGCCTGGAAATCCCGAAGAGGCGCCGCATCAGTTGGAATGGAAACTTGTGCATGCGCCTCAGGGGAAGGGGCAGGCATTAGCAGTCTCGAATCCGACTCCGTACTTTGTGTCGTTCAGTGAAATTGATGTGGTGAGTGGTTCGCAAACCTATCGGAACGAAGCCGGCGGTATGGTGCCGCCGCGCGGTACGGCTGTTATTACCGTGCCAAACATGGATGCAGTGCCGGGTTCGGCGACGGTCCGTTATACCGCCATAAGCGATTACGGCGGCGCGTTAACGGGCGACGCGCCGGTTCATCAATAAGCTCTGCCATTTCCCTCCGCGGTCGGTCGACCGCTTTTGCCCAATCTCAGTCTTTCCGCCTCGCGTAACGCGTGTGCTGCCGCGGTGGCACGCGTGAGGCAGCGTTTGCCCTAAATCTTCATCTCAAAAATAGGACTCGTCTTAGGTACTTCGTGGTCTCGAATTAATAACATCGTTTTGAACTTTTCGAGATAACGCCTGCCTAGTCGAAGTCCATTAAATGATGAAGAATCTTCACCCAATAAAGTTTCACGATCACTTTAGTGTCGAAATCAAATCATTCGGTTTAAAGCCAATTACGGCACTGGTATGGTCTGCCTTCATGGTAATAGGTAGTGCCCATGCGGCGGACACGCAAAATTCCGATACGGCCGGTACTAATGGCGCGGTCACTTTTGATTCAACATTCCTGCGTACGGATTCGACGCAAACGGTCGATGTAACGCGCTTTGCGCGTAGCAACCCGGTTTCGCCGGGCGTCTACTCGGTGGACGTCTGGATAAACGACACGCGTGTTGCACACGATGACGTCCGTTTCGTTGCGTCCGCAAAGGGTGAAAGCGCGCGTCCCTGCTTTAGCCGCAAGACGCTACAAGGATTCGGCGTCGACTTCGCGAAGGCAGCGGCGGATACGGGCGCGCGCAGTGATGCAGATGGAGCATTGGCAGTGAGCGCGGAGGAATGCGTCGACCTCGCTGCGGTAGTCCCAGATGCAACCATCGAGTTCGACTTCTCGGAGCAAAAGATCAAATTGACCGTGCCGCAGAAGTACATGCGCAATTCAGCGCGCGGCTACGTCCCGCCCGAGATGTGGGAGCAAGGCGTCAATGCAGGCTTCCTGAGCTACAACGCGAACGCGTACCGTAGCGACAACGCAGGCGTGCATTCGTCGCAGGAGTATCTGGGCCTGAATGCCGGCGTGAATATCGGCGCATGGCACTTTCGTCACCAATCATCGATAACTGCGACCACAGGTCAGCGGACGACGTTCGACAACGTCGCGACGTATGTCCAGCACGATGTCACCAAACTACGCTCGCAGGTTACCGTCGGTGACGCCTACACGACCGGCGATGTGTTCGACAGCGTCTCGTTTCGCGGTGCGCAGATCGCCACGGACGATCGCATGTTGCCCGAATCGCTGCGCGGCTATGCGCCGGTTGTGCGAGGCACGGCGGAGACTAACGCTCGCGTGACGGTGCGCCAGAACGGTCAGGTAATCTACGAAACCACAGTGTCGCCAGGCCCGTTCGAGATCAACGACCTTTATGCGACCGGCTACGGCGGTAATCTCGACGTGACGGTGACCGAGGCCGACGGCCGCACAAAGAGCTTTACGGTGCCGTATGCATCGGTGGCGCAATCGCTGCGTCCGGGCACGACGCGCTTCGCATTCACCGCGGGGCAGTTGCGCGATGACTCGTTGCAAACGAAGCCAAACTTTGCGCAATTCACGTTGCAGCGCGGATTGACGAACTTGTTGACCGCATACGGCGGCGGCATCGTATCGAACGGATACCTTGCAGTGAACGCTGGCGCGGCATTCAATACAAAATATGGCGCATTTTCCGCCGATGTAACCGCGGCTCAGACGCAGGTGCCCGGACAGAATGCGATGCATGGTGCGAGCCTGCGGATCGGCTATAGCAAGTTCATCGATCCGACCGACACGAGCATTACGGTCGCGGCCTATCGTTATTCGACGGCCGGCTATCTGGGCTTCTCGGATGCGGCGACGCTGCGCGATGCAGCGCTGCATGGTGGCGATCTGAACTCGGTGGACCGTGAGCGCGGCCGCGTCCAGGTGACGGTCAACCAGAATCTGAAGCAGCACGGCAGCGTGTTCTTCACGGCATCGACGCAGCACTACTGGAATCGCAGCGGCAGCGACACGTTTTTCCAGTTCGGATACTCGAACAGCTACAAGTACGGCACATACAGCATCACCGCCGGACGCACGCGCAATTCGGACGGCACGATGTCGAACGAGATCATGCTGAGCACGACGATTCCGCTCGGCCACAAGCAGCACGCACCGTTGTTGACGACCAACCTGTCGAAGACCGGCGATTCGTCGAATCTGCAGGCGAACGTGAGCGGTACGTTGGGCGAGAACAATCAGTACTCATATAACGCGTACGGCACGTATGGGCAGAACGGTGGATCGGGTAACGGCAATGCAGGCGTGAGTGGCGTCTATCGTGCGCCGTATGCTCAGGTGACGGCGTCGGCGAGTGCCGGGTCCAATTCGTCGCAGGTGTCGGCGGGCGTGAGCGGCTCGATCGTTGCACATCCGGGTGGCGTGACGTTCTCGCAGACGGTCGGAGATACGTTTGGCATCGTGGAAGCGAAGGGCGCGGAAGGTGCTCAGGTGACGAGCGCGCAAGGCGTGAAGGTGAACCATAACGGTTACGCCGTCGTGCCGTATCTGACGCCGTATGGGATGAACACCGTCGATATCGACACGAAGGGCACGTCAACTGACGTTGAATTCGAATCGACGTCCGAACATGCGGTGCCGCGTGCCGGATCCGTGGTGATGTTGAAGTACAAGACGGTGACGGGGCGTGCGGCGCTGATTCAGGCGCCGCGGCTCGGTGGCGACGCGCTGCCGTTCGGTGCGGAAGTGGTCGATCAGAGTGGGCGGAATGTCGGCGTGGTCGCGCAGGATAGCCGGATTTTTGCGCGCGGACTGGAGGACCAGGGTTCGCTGACGGTGAAGTGGGGTGAGGGGGCGGCGGAGCAATGCCGGGTCGACTATGTGCTGCCGAAGCCGAGTGGCAAGACGGATGCGGCTTATCTGTCGGTGCAGGGGCATTGTATGGGGGTGAGTTCAACGCAGGCGAATGAACGCATGTCCGAGGCGAATTAAGCCTGAACAATGCGCGTCTTCCCTTTTGGTTGGATGTGATTTATCTGGAATGTAGCGACGCCTGCATGGCGGATATCGAAATGCAAAATATTTTCATGTGCTTGCTTAGGTTATGTGTGATTGCCGTATTGGCTGGCGGCCCCGGTGCGCGAGCCGCATCTCAATTCCGATAACGTGTTCGATAGACCCGAACGGGGACTGGTTCGTTAGTGCGTCTTCGTCATCTTATTCGCTGGTGCCGGGATTTTCCGATGTGTATACAATCGCAGGAATGGGGGCCGGCATAGGTTTTCGGTTACGCAATTCTTCTGGGCAAGCGCTTACCGCCATCAGCAATATAAAATCGAATGACACATTCGATTTTGGTCGAGCAAAGACCGGCGCGAACATATTGGCCGGCAGTTTCGAACCGGTTAAGACAGCCGACGCCACCTCGGGCTCCTTCTCATTCCCTGCCATGGTTCATGTACAGAATCAGGAATACGCAAACGGCTCCGATTCGGCCAGCAGACTGAACTTTGGCTACACGCTGACCCCGACAAAGGTGCCGAGTTGTTCAGTATCGAACCCCAATGTCGATGTAACGTTGCCTGCCGTATCGGCATCGGATTTCAAAGGTGTTGGCACGACGACTGGGGTGACCTCTTTCAGCATTGGTCTGGATTGCGAAGACAACGCGAATCCCGCTATCACGCTAACCGATTCCAACATGCCGACGAATCAAAGTGTGACGCTGACTTCGGTTTCAACGTCGACAGCCAAAGGCATCGGCGTGCAGGTTTTGTACAATGCGCAACCCTTGCCACTCGGTCCGGCCCCATACTCCTATTCGAATAGCAATACGCCGATCACGAACAGGATTTCGCTGGGATCGCGGTCGGGAGCCACGGCCCTCGCACTTCAGGGGCGTTATGTGCAGACAGATGCGACCGTGGTGCCAGGTACGATACGAGCGGTCGCAACATTCGTTCTGAGTTACAACTGAGCGGAAAACGTTGCGCAAGCTTGATGTGCTGAACGGCTCGATCTGCCTGCAAGTGCGTTAAGCGTCCGCCGAGAGGGAGCGCGGCGTGTATGATTCGTGTCTGCGTTTTTCCAGAGTCGACATCAGCCCCCTCCCGGAGGAGATGCTATCGGGTTGTTGGCGCTCAGATCGTATTTGTCACAATTGCACCCATGTCAATCTCCGAACTCCGCCGCCGCCGCACCTTCGCGGTCATTTCTCACCCTGACGCGGGCAAAACCACGCTCACCGAAAAGCTGCTGCTTTTCTCCGGCGCCATTCAGATCGCCGGCACGGTGAAAGGCCGCAAAAGCAACCGCTACGCCACCTCCGACTGGATGGAGATCGAAAAGCAGCGCGGCATTTCGGTCGCAAGCTCGGTGATGCAGTTCGAGTACGGCGACGCGGTCATCAACCTGCTCGACACGCCGGGCCACGAAGACTTTTCGGAAGACACCTATCGCGTGCTGACGGCGGTCGATGCCGCGGTGATGGTGATCGACGGCGCGAACGGCGTCGAAGCGCAAACGCTGAAGCTGCTTGAAGTCTGTCGCAGCCGCAAGACGCCGATCGTCACGTTCATCAACAAGCTCGACCGCGAAGTCCGCGAACCGCTCGACCTGCTCGACGAAATCGAGCGGCATCTAGGCGTCGCGGCCGTGCCGTTCACCTGGCCGATCGGCATGGGCAAGGACTTCCAGGGCGTATACGATATTCAGCGCGATCAGGTCCGGGTATTCCGTGCGGGCCAGGATACGCTCGGCGGCGCTGTCGAAACGCTACAGGCAATCGGCCACGATGATGGCGAGCGCCGCTTCGGCTACGCATGGACGAAAGCCAAAGACGAAGTGGAGTTGATCACCGGCGCGACGCCGACCTTCGATCGCGACGAATTTCTGGCGGGCCAACAATCGCCCGTGCTGTTCGGTTCGGCGATCAACAACTTCGGCGTGAAAGAAATTCTCGACGCGCTTGTCGATCTTGCTCCGCCGCCATCGATGCGCATGACCGTACAGCGCCCCGTCCAACCCGACGAACCGAAGTTCACCGGTGTCGTGTTCAAGGTGCAAGCAAACATGGACCTCGCGCACCGCGACCGCGTCGCATTTATCCGTGTCTGCTCGGGGCGCTTCGAACGTGGGATGGCGTTGAAGGTCACGCGTTCGAACAAGACGTTTCGCGCCAACAACGTGGTGACATTTCTGTCGCAACGACGGGAGACGGTGAGTGAGGCCTACGCGGGCGACATCATCGGTATTCCGAACCACGGTACGCTCAGTCTTGGCGATACGTTGACCGAAGGCGAAGACCTGCAGTTCGTCGGGTTGCCGTTCTTCGCGCCGGAAATCTTCCAGACCGTCGAAGTCGTCGACCCGATGCGAGCCAAACAACTCGGCGAAGCATTGAAGCAACTCGGCGAAGAGGGTGCGATTCAGGTGTTCAAGCCTGTCGTCGGCGGGTTGATGATTCTCGGCGCGGTCGGTCAGCTTCAGTTTGAAGTGGTTGCACACCGGCTTTCGACGGAATACAAGGTTGACGTGCGGATGATGTCCGCGCGCTACAAGATGTCGCGCTGGATCACATGTGACGATGCCGGTGAACTGCGCCGGTTTCTGGACGCTTATTCAGCCCGCATTGCGATGGATGCGTCGAATGCGCCGACCTATCTCGCATCGCACATTTCTGAAATCGAGGTTGCTCAGAAGGCGTGGCCGAAGATTGTATTCAACGAGTTGCGCGAGCGCTCGGGCGCGCCCTTCACCAAGGCGATCTGATTGCCTGAATTGTGGACTTGGAATAAAGTCCTCATTCTTTAAATAAAATCTTCATTCTTGGAATAGGGTTTTCATGCGGCGGCCTCGGCACCTTGAGGCTGCCGTGTTTCCCAGCTGTGGCGTTACAAAAAAGTCTTCAGTTCTAGCCTGCCATGTAAGGCTGAAGACTTCTTTGCGGCGGCGAAGGGGTAAACTCTGTCGGGCGGAAAACCTACTGAATTATCGGCCCACGGCATCCTTGGGCCCGAAAGCGGCGTTATCTCGACTCGTTTCCCGTCGTGTTAGCCTCAAAGAGGGCCGGGATGGAAACGCCGAGCGCATCAGCGAGGTCCTGCACATCAACGGCCATCGGGCTCGCGGCCTCGTTCTCCAACCGACCCACGTACGTGCGGAATCGTTGTGACTTGACCGAGAGGGCTTCCTGACTGAGCCCCTGCTGGCCGCGCAAGCGCTTGATGTTCGTTATCAGACGGACTGTGGCGTCTTCGCCCGTCGGCCGCTGTTCGTCAACCGGCCGGTCACAAAAAAAATCGAGCACGTCGACCCCTAGTACCTCCGCTAACCGCGAAAGGGTCACTAGTCGCAGGTTTGCCCGCCTCCCTTGTTCGACGCTCGCCAGATTTGGACGAGCCAATGATGCCCTCGCGGCGAGCTCGTCTTGTGAGAGGCCGGCACGTTTTCGAATTGTCTTGAGTCGTTCGGACAGCCCGCTGGCGACCGCTTCGTGGAGCTTCGGCATAGCCGCACAGCATTACTTGCAGGCGAAAATTATTCTACCAGTCATCATATGTACGCTTTAAACAAGCACGCATAAAAAGCTACAATTGACCATGGGCGGAAGGACCGGGTGCCTTCATCGCAACCCTCCCTGCGGTTTGATTTCAATTGCATCGGCGTAATGCGCCGAGGTGCGGGCGTGCGCCATTGATAAGTTCGTGTTCTCGGCGCGACCTTCCAGCCACGGAATTGAAAACTTCAGCATGAGTCGGTCATTTCCTGCCGTATGAGGCATACATGGTATTGGTCTTTTTTTGTGTCAGCGGGGTATTGGACGGCCTAGGTCGGCATCCGTCGATAACTACCCGCGAGGATGAGCCGGAAGCTACGCGCTCGCTGGAGCTCGATACACATTTGTTCGCCCAGACAATCGAGCCGTTCCCCGGCGTGCTCGTCGTTGTTGCCAACGACTGGCCGTTCTTCTACGACCTTGATGTCTTGAGGCAAGAATGTGCGCCTTTCGGGCGCCGTATAGTCAATGCCGCGCGACTGCTCGGTGATACGAAAGAAGAGGCGGTCCATGCTTTTATGGCCACCCGGCCGGACCCGTGCATAGTGGTCAGCTCGACGGATTTCGAATTCAGCAAAATGACCGAGGCCAGACGCGTTGACGTGAGTCCAAGGAATGGTTTCGACAAGCAGGCCGCCGCAAGGCTGCTTAGTCTCTTGAATTCACTCGGTGACGACGCTAAAAGGCCGGTATCAAGAGACGAATTGCTACGGGCATCTGTCGGGCCTCAATTGCTGCGGCGCGTTGAGCAATACGCTGGGACGCTACGAGCGGCTAGCGACTCCAAATTTCAGCATCGGCTTGCCGAAATGCTGAGTAGGACGCGAATCGAATGACAGAACTATTTGAGCTGGCGACCACGCTGTGGCGTGCACGAGAAATCGTGGGTGGGCGCCTGTTTTCAGCCAGGGGACGCACAAACGCATGGGGAATGGTGGCGCTGTGACGCGTAAAGTGTTGTTCGTCGACATTGACGGCGTATTACACAGAGGCAACTCCTATGTCGCGGGAAAACGCATCGTTAGTGGTGCACCTAGTAGCATCAAACTGTTTGAATATCTGCCTGTGCTCGATGAGCTATTGAGTTCTTACCCAGATATCGATGTGGTCCTTTCGTCTGACTGGGCGTACCGGTTCGGCGTCGAGCCAACATTGGCCATGCTGCCAGACTCATTATTGCGCAAAAGAGCAACCGCAGCGACGTACCAAGGTTGTGAGTTTGACGAATTCCTTTGGCCGATGTTATCGCGCGGAGCGCAGGTACTTGACTACGTGCGGCGTCATTCGCTGGACCGTTGGCTAGCGGTCGACGACCGGCGAGATGGATTTGAGACCTGCCGCGAGCGCCTCGTCCATTGTCAGTCTGAATGTGGGCTAGGAGACCGCGCGGTCGTTGAACTGCTGCGGCGCCGACTGCATCAGTACTTTTCTTAAGCAACAGGGACCGGCGCCACTCTATCGATTCGCCGTGGCGCAGTAAAAATTGGAGGGTCGGGATGCGGACCAACAAGCACCGGGCAGCCGGAAAACTCGACAATCTTGAGCGGGCGCTCATTGCTGCAATCGACGAAGCCCTGCGACCTGGTCCCAGTGCTATAACGCCGCGCGGTTACGTCGCCTTCATGACAATGTCGTCAATCGAACTCGGACGACGATTCAAGCAAGCCCTGCGAGACGAACTGTACGAACGACAGCGCCGCAAAATACGGGATAGGGCTGCCCGTGCGACGAAAACAGAGACGTGAGCAATGTTGACGGGCAGCCAATCGCGTGGTGTGCGAATGCCTATGTCAGAAATTACCAAGATGGCCGCAATGAAGATAGCGCCCGCTCAGTGCACGCGCATGAACATAGCTCGAAAAACGCGCGATGTTCGCATCGGTTCAGTGATAGTTGAACTCGGCGTCAATGCGCGTAGCGGACGCGCGGAAAGTGGCCGAATTTACAAGTCGGTCAACCCGACGGGATACAACAGTGATGTTGAATATGTGTTCAACCACCTCGTTTTCCTTAACGACCAACTCAGACAGTGGCAGAACGCGCCCACCTGCCGCGACCTGCGCCGTCATTGACGACCGTCTACTGAACGCACTATGGTCTACGTCTTTTTTTGCATGAGCAGTGTGCCAGGCGACCTGCAGCACAATCAATCGATAACCGCGCGCGACGGTGCTCCCAACTCCACGCGTTCGCTGGACGCGGACATGTCGGCGTTGGCGGCAGCACTGGAGCGCTTTCCCGGCGCTGTGCTAGTAGTGGGCAATGATTGGCCGCTTTTGTACGACATCGAAACCGTGCGTGCGACTTGTTCAACGCTCGGGCGTCGCATCGTCAATGGACTGAATGTACTGAGCGACACGAAGGAGCAGGCAGTTCTCGATTTCATGTCTACGCGTCCTGAGCCATATTTAGTCGTCGCATCGTCAGATTTCGAATTTAGCGAAATCACCGGTTCGAAACGCATCAACGTCGAAGGCTCGACCGGCTTCGACGCTGCTGCGCAATCCGTGCTTGTTTCGCGACTTCAGGAGATTGGCTACCTTGCTCTTCGCCGCGTGACGTCAGCGGAAATGCTTGACGCGATGTCGAGCAGTCGACATCTTGTACGCGCCCGGCAATATGCCGCCGCACTCTACGCAGCTCAGGATGAGAAATTTCAAGTTGCACTGCAATCGCTGCTCGGCAAGGGGGCGTAGATTGGAAAATCTGCGTCGTAGCTGGGCAATGAGAGAGAGGTGCTTGGCAACGAGGCAGTGGTAAGGCGACTTCAGGAGAAGTTACCGGAGCTATGTCGCTGACAACGCAGTACGAATGTGAAGCCGCACGTTCGTGAATTGTGATTGGCGTAAAGAGGACGAAGGCGAGAGCGCAGGCGTTTTCACGCGCGAACACGGACCGGGTGTGGGACGTGTTTTCAAACTGTCTATCGGTATCGCGAGTCCGTCACATGCAACGCGCTTGCGACTACTCACGGAGGCTGTGGCATGTCAATCTCGTTTTGTCCACCACCGGGCGAAGGCCCCGAGATAGCGTTTCTTAAGCGCTGGTCGATTCGCGAAATTGAAGGAGGCGGACGATATCTTGTCGGGTGGTGCGTGGCAAACCGGGATGGTCGCGTCAGTACAGAAATTGTCGAGTTCGACGCCGATGCACGACGTGCCCGTACAAAGAGGGCCGTCGATATGTACTTGTTGGCCCGGCCGGGTACGACAAGGATGCAAGTAACTTGTGGAATCAAGTAGTCAAAGCTCTTGGCGGAGGACGACCATGGAGAGAGGTAACCGAGCAGCTCATTCCCGGCAGCCGTGGTCCGGCTCCGTCGCGAAACGCTACCGTGACCAGAGCAAATGACGCGTCGATTAAGGGCGCGCTCGAGGAAGGAGGAAAAAATGACCGAAGTTTTTGCATGGGGGTATGTCGCGTCAATAACCCAAAGACCTTCTGGTCATTTGCTTTCGGGATATATCGATGGCCACGAATTCGAGTTCATAGCCGATGCACCGCAACAGGCTGAGAAGGCTTTCGCACGTGCAGCGCGTCGTGCCTGGTTGCGCCGAAAGTTCAGAGTCTTTCGGGGACTACCTGCGCGCGAGCAAGAGCAGACTTCAAGTGCGGACAGATACTGTGACGTAACTGTCCGTGCGCTGATGGTCGCGATACTGGCTGCGCTAGGGAAGCGTTTGCGTCGCTAACCCGCAAAGAGTTCTAATTCTGAAGTACTTATCGAGACGTCGATACCTTCCTCTCGGAACTTAATTCGGAAGGTGAACGTCTTGTCGGAAGATGAGGTCTGAGATGACAATTCCCTATGAAAGAAGTATGGCTGTTTTGCGTGCTCGCAACCTGCTGACTGAACTGGCATACGCTGACAACCGGCGCGATGAGGAGACGCTGCGGAGATACGCCAGGTCTTTGCTGAAGCACTATCCTGATGCGCAACATATGAAACTCTCGGTAAGTCGTCTTCCAGAAATTTGGGGGGACTCGGATGAGGGTTATCTAGGTACAAGACACCTATAGCACGCACTACACACGAATAGTCCACGAAGAGCGGGGGCAGATAAAATTGCTCGCCATTGAGCTGCGGTAAACTGCACCTAAAATAGGCACCGTGACTTGTAGACGGACCAAAACTGCACTCAAACATAGCTGTCCGGAGAAAAACAGCATCTATTCTGTCACAGTCGACTTAATGTATGGTTGAGCGCTCGCAGCAATCAGATATTCCCACATCGACAATCGAACCGTGGGCCGACCATAGCGACCGGCGTCGCCATAGCAAAGCGCCCTATGCTGCGCCTGGATGAGAGCTACGTGTTTCCAAAATGGCCGTCCAGAATCGAATTCTCGGTTTTACGCGGCCAATTCTTTGAAATCAAATGCTTAGCTCGCGCCTTCAGGTCCGTTTTGGGAGCGACAACCGCGCTTGCCGCGCACGTGATATTTGGAAAAACGTCCTCCGGTGGTTCCCAATGGTATCAACCGCGAACCGCTGCCGCGCATAGGCGTCGCCGGCATCGTTTCTCGCCTTCATGAGCAGCCAACCGAAGCTTGTGCCGGGGCAAATAGCACCCCGGGCCGTTGATATCAAACCTTTCCTAGCAGCCAATCATGACATAGAGTGAAGTGCTCCGAATGGAGCGGTAGAGCACTTCTCGTCCATGCCCCGCGCGTCGCATGCGTGCGGGGTCTTTTTCGTCTCGCTCTGGCCGGGCTTGCGAAACTCGGCGCTAGCCTGCAATCAGGAATCGCGAACGGTCCTTAACATCCTTAATCCACGCCGGCGGCCGCGCATGACCGCTCCAGGTCGCGCCCGTCTTGGGGTCACGGTACTTCGGTGGCATTTTCCCCTTCGTCTTGGCCGCAGCTCCACGTACACCTTTGTGTGCAGTCTTTGCCGTCGCCTCGCCTGTTCCGTTCTTGCTTGCGACGTTGCCATCAATCAGAAACTTGGTCCGGTCCTTGACGCCAGCAATCCAGCTAGGCGGACGAGCGTGACCGCTCCATGTCTCGCCGGTTTTCCGATTAATGTATTTGGGTGGAAGCTTGTCTTTGCTCTTGGCGGCAAAGGTCGCTGCTTTATCGCTTGCCGGTGGTCGGCCTCGGCGTTTGCCAGCAAGGTGTACGTCGATGTCAGAGATTGTGAGTCCATGCTGCTGCATTATGTCGTGAATGCGAGCAATGACCTTGACCGATTCTTTCGATGCTATTTCGCCGGCTTTTGCTTGCAGTGCTGCAATCTTGCTTTGGATTGCTTCTAAAGTTGCCATTGTTATTATCTCCCTTGATGTGATTGCCGAACTTTGCCATAAAAGGTGCCGCCAGCGCTACAACTGCTCGGGGGAGTAGTCTTCCCACACGCATCGCTGCGTCATGTTCGAACTTCGAGCTCTTCGTCATGCTCGCATCGATTGCACGATAGTCGTCGTCAGAGACGGCTATCTCTTTCAGGCGTTGCGTCGAAACGCCCTCTCCGAAGCGATGTATGGTTCCATTGAACAAGACCCCTCCTCTTGAGCGGCAAATGCTTCCGGCGCGTCGTGGGCAAAGCAGGTGGGCAGCACGCATTCTGCCATCCGGAAGCCGACCGGTATCGGCAGTATCCAGCACGGAAAGTGTGACTGTGACGAAATTGGCTTCAGTTCGCGCTCGTGGAGCCGTGTTTCGACTTACCATAGTCGTCCCAGCGCTTTAGCATCCCCACGAGCTCAATTTGAAGTCGCGCAGATGTGGAGACGTTCGTTTTTTCGTGGCCCTGCCACACGTATCCGTCTTTGATGTAGTACGTCCATCGAGAAATTTGCAGTAAACCATTCTTGTCATCGATTTTCACGAATACATTCCTGCGAGCGGTGTGTTCAAACAGAACGATTAGCGGAAGCCTTTTACTTATGTCGAGAAATGCGGCAAATGCTTCTTCCTCCGGAAAGTGCGTGTGAACAACCTCAATCGCTATCCAAGGCCGCCGTATCGACATGGCTAAGTCGGGCGATTGTCCAAAGATATCGTGACGGACGATGGCCTTCTCATCCAGAATTCGGTGCGTCTCTGTACCCCAGCTATACTGAGGGAATTTCAGGATTTCGTCATGGTCGACGTTTCCCGTCGCTTTGTCCTTTGTTGTTAATACTAACGCCCAGCTATCCAGTGCTTGCAGCTTGTCATGCAGGTCCTTGACGCGGTTGTTATGTGTTGGGTCGTCCTCGCCGCTAAAGACGCTCCGAGCACGCGACGTCATTTCATAGAAGTGCGGCACGCCATTCTTTGACACTCGTGGGGCTACCCGAACTTGCTCGCTTGCGTCGTAGAGTTCTCGGCCTTTCGCCAATGCCAGTTGCTCGGTGTCTCGTAGGCTCGATGCCCACACATGGACTCGATTTCCTTGTCCGTCGAAATAGACTGCTACAGGATGTTCAATGTCAGTCACGATAAATCATTCCACGCCGTAGGTCCACATAACTGCACAACATGTTTACGGTACAACCAGCATAAACTTTAAAGTCGGTGCTATTTTCCGCTTGCCTCAATCACTCACCGTCACTCATATTGACGGTTGTCCCGCGAGGTCCGTAAGCAAAATTCTCGGCAAATTGCGGGAGTCGTGAGAACTCGATATCTTTGTTGGCAGATGAGGAAGCGTTGATGTCCAACCGCAATTCGAATGTGCGTCGGAAGCAGCTTGCAGCGATAACCCCGAGCGGGCAGAGGCTCACAATGGAGTCGTACAAAATGCTGCGTGACCGGCTTCTGAATGAGTGTCCGGAGGTTCAGCACGAACTCGCACGAGCAGTATCCTCCCTGCCAAAGGCTCCCGGAGACGTGAACGCCGTTTGGAATGCGCTTGGCTCAAAGCCGTTATTCTCGAACACCAAGCTCACGTTGGCCGCCCGATATACGAAGGCTTGGGACGATGGCCTATTTCCTTCGATGGAGGAGTTTCTGTCGTCAGAGTGGGAAATCCGATATGTGCCGGTCGCGAAGAAGGGATGGCGGTCGAACTCATGCTACATGTACAACGCAAAGCGTGTAGGTGAGCTGCATAGCAGATTGAAACGGGAGGGGGCGCCCAGCGTATCGATTTCGCGGCTACACGCCATCAGGAGTTCGGCGCTCTGGCTGCGCCAGCGGGTCGACGAAGTCGGTGTCACGGGCAACCTATTCGACCTCAATCTCGAGAACTGCACCAGTGCTGAAGCATTGTACGGCGCGGTCGCCCCCTTCTGCTGTGCGCTTGGTATTGGGTGGGGACAAACGACGGTGTTCCATGCACTTGTTGACGTGGGATTTGATGTGGTCAAGCCGGATATCCATGTGACGCGCACGCTCGCGTTCTTTAGCGAACTGCCGAAGAGTGAGACGGCGTGCAAAAAAACGCGCAACTATCTTGCGCAGCCCTATGGGCCCGCGACAGTCGTTCACGCGGCGCGGACGCTGGCGAAATCGATTGAGCCGCTTACTATCAGTAACGGCAATGCGTATCGCGAGGTCGACATTATCCTCTTGCACGCAAGCGCGACGGATTTGCTTACCACGCTGTGACCCGAGGTAGCCGTCTCGGCCTGAATCGAATTGACGACAATGTTGAAGAAGTGCTCGTCGTCACGCGACAATCGCTTCTTTTCTCCGTTTAATTGCGCGACGCTTGCGCACGAAAATCCGTTGGATGCTGCCACCGTGTGACTTCGTACCGCTGCGTTTTTTGCCTGGACATTTATTCGTCCCTGTCGTACGCGTCCTGAAGAATCTCAGTTACTCTGGTTCGATTCCTGTTGTGTTGTGCGCGGATTTGCCAAGCACAATAGTCGCTAGTCATACTTTGCGGAGACACGCCGGCGAACGACATCGCGGCAGCAACGAACTCTGGCGCAACACCGTTCGCGATGGCGCTGGCTGATGCCAGCGCCAGAGCGTCAATGTCCCCAACGTAGCGACTCAAAATTCCCTGCAAAGCATCTTGTGAACTGAGCCTTCCTGTGGCCGCCATGACGCTCACCAGGCGACTCGTGCTTATAGACCATGATTTGCGCCCCACGCTGGGAACAAAGTATCTAAGCTCGTCAATCACCCCTGCTACGGTTACGGCGTAGCTATCGACCGCGCTCTCAACGGGAAGCATCGTTGCCCCCCATGACATAGCCTCAACTGCAATATTGGCCACGGAGGCACAGACTTCTGTCGCGGAAGCGCTGTTGTAGTCGCGTCGGAATCTCGCCTCAACTCTGGTGAGGGCTAGCTGTTGCCAAATCTCTTGCAGTTGCTCCCGGCGGTTTGGGTCGATAAAGAGCGGCCATCCTGTTAGACGCGTGAGCAAATTGGCGTTCTCTGCTGCAAGGTAATGGACGGAAGGCTCGTCACGCAGACTTACCATGACAGCGGCCAGCCACTGCGCAAGTTCCGGGTCGTACACATGACTGGCACCTTCAAAAAGTTGGAACGCAACAGCGCAGGCGAGAGGCACGGTATGGTCGACTCGCCCAAGCCAGTCTATCCAAACCGGTGCATTCACAACCCCAGTTCCCAAAGATACGTCTTTCGCCGGAAACTTCCTGCGGATTGCCGCGACAGTAGCCCAAGCTTGGCCATTCACGCTGTCGATTAGTCCATTCAAGGCAGCGTAGTAATACTGCTCCGGGTTTCCGCGCCGCTGTCCGCGACGAACTGCGCCTTCTGCGTTCGTCGCCTCGACGACTAGGTGCGCCGCCCAGCGCGTAAGAAGGATTTGACCGCCGTCATGTCCCTCGAGAACTCTGCAGATTGCGGTGACTGTGTCTTTCACTGCTTGCGTACGAGCACCTGCATCTACCTCGCTCGAGGACTCGTCACTTTCCTCCCACTCCAATCGCATGTCGAGTTCGAGGTGATTTAGAATGAGACGCCCTGTCCATTTTTTTGTCCACGTGCCATTGTCTTGGTAGCAGTCATCGACGTGCCTCAGTAACTCTATTAAGCCGTCGGTTTGAATCTCCGCCAAGCATGGCCAACTCACCCAGGGGCCCGCCGTCGAGTCGAGCGTTTTTGCCAGAAAACGAACGTCCCTTCGTCCCATATCTGCAAGGATGCGAGGCAAAAAGGTAGGGAATGGCACTTCCAGAATGCGCCGATTTATCGCTTGCTCAGCGTCGATGGCTCCGTCCCAGAGCTGCTTTGCATGGTCAAACGGAGGAAAGGGGGACGGGATATCTTCGAGAACGCCCGGCATCGTTGCGCTCAGGCTCGCTTCCACCTCCTGCCTCAGTGGTTGCCACTCTGCATCAGATAGTGCGAGCAGCGCGTCCGCGATGCCTGCGTATCCAACACCAAAACTGTCTATCAGCCGAACGAGTTCGTATGGCGCCGCAAAACCGCGACTCTCGTTGATGCGTTGAATGTATGACCTGGTAGCAGCCCATCCCAGCAGGTAAGCAGCCTCGACGCGCAGCAACTTTCTCGGGCCATCTTCAATCAACTCGAGAAGTACCTCTTCTCTGGCAGTGACTACATGACCCGCTTTCGACGACCACGTCCGAAAACTGTTCTCTGAAGACTCGAGAGCTTGCAATATTTGATTGGAGCGGTCGGGTGTTGAACCATGCACGTTTAGCCACGTCAACCAGTCGGCAAAACACGAGACTACGTCCATCCAATTTGCCGGTACGTCGATGTTCGCTCGGACGGCGTGAATGGCATTGTCGCGTTGGGTTCGATATGCATTACGTCGACGCGTCACTGGTTACCCCAAAGATGAAAGAAATACGCTTCCGCGCGTGTTTCGGTTGCACTCCAGCCGCGAGAGAAGGCGTTGATTGACGGATGACAACCGCCCACAGTCGCGCCGAAATGCCAAAGTTCATCGTCAACTATCGCGAATCGGTCGTGAAGCTCTATGTCGACCTGTGTGTCATTGCGCCACTGGACGTCCGGGATTACATCGTTAGGCAGGCATTTCCGGAGACGCTCATACAGCTCGCTTCGCATCGCGTGTCCCTCTGTTTTTGAAACTTTGCAGGAAATTATCTTCACGAGTGCTAGCGTCTTTGTATCAAGGAATCTGAGCATCGGCTCGACTCCTAACTCCCTATCAAAGTGGTTATCCATGATGAGGAGCTGCCGCGCACTTCGAAGTGCCGCGTAGAACTCTACAGAAGCCAAGACTCCCCCGGGGGACCCTCGATGTCCCAACTCGTGCTTGTGCGGAAAACCATTCGCGTCCATCACAGGCTGCGTACCGCTTTCCCACCAATGTGAAGGCCATCGTAGAGTTGGTAGGGGCAGCTTTCGCGGCGCAATGGGGGAGGTCGAGGGCACGTCGGCCGTAGATGGTTTGAGGCGCATCATCGCTTACAGCGGAGCTCCATCATCGTCGGCGGCGTCGACATCTTCTATCTCGCCTTCTCCCCGAGAGAGCCAGTCGTTGAAGCTAGTGGATTTTTTGCGTACGTCTGTCAGTCGGCCAATGAGGTCTTCACAGAGAGGGACTTCGAGAAGAACGCTGGCACGACGCCCGATTGCCGAAAGTGAATTCCCTGACATCCATGCACGAGATTCATCGACTACGATGAACCTATCGTGAATCGGATGAGCACCTCCTGGTAGGAGGCGCAGTTCGATATCAATCTTGTGTGCCTTTAAGTCGGCCATTGCCGATTGGACACCATCCATGACTCGCTTTGAAGGGTCGCTCTTAAGTTTTGTGCGAAGGTGCTTTGCTGAAGTAAACACCTCGACTTTGGGGGAACCCGGTTGTACGGACAGGACGAACCGTAACAGTCCTCGTGCAGAAAAGTACGGGTCAAATATCCATACCGATTGTCTGGCTTGGCCAAGAATTGCACGAACGAGATTCGCTGCATGCTTCTCGTCTTCAAGCCAAGTAGGTGCATATTGAGCGAGGCGTTCGCGCTCTTCTCGCTTGAAGCGGGAAACTGACGCCGCAACCTGGAAGCTATCCGCTCGTAGCGCCTCGCCGACGAGATTACCCGCACCACGAGGCCCTATTAACTTGCTTTTCGAAAAGCTGTCGATGACTTTGCCATCTTCACGAACTTCTATTGCGTCAGTCCCGACTGCAAACGCCCCCTGAATGCCAATCTGGCGAAGAAAGGAGGTAAAGCCACTGCGCCAACGCACCACGCCGTCGCGGTCGACTATTTCGGATGCTGTTTCAGCAATTTTCCCGCGCCATTGGATTTCGATTGGCGTTCCTGGTCTCGCGATTTCGCGCACTATTGGTTTGGTGGTGCCGTAGGGTCGTCGTTGCGTGACCGATATCTTGAGGCCTTCGCTCGACGCGGATGGCCATGTGCTTACTCTGTAAAGTTCTGCCTCGTCGATTGCACTTAGGTCCATCAGTCTGTTGTCGACCCAACGCACCACCGGGTCATATCGTACGCAAAGCAGACTGCCTCGGAACTCGGAATGCTCGCGAAGGCTAAAGAACATATGGTCTTTAAACCATTGGTCGAAGTCGTCGGTATTCGTGTCGGCTTCAACGTCGAAGTTCATCTTTCCGTGCAGGCCGCGAACTTCGGCGAGGCCGTGAATTTGCGGTAGAAACGGAAGTTGGTCGGCTACAGCCCAATCACTGCCCTTGGGTTCGGCATCCATATCGCCGCAAAGCAGTTCAGCGCCATCGCCAGGCGTGGGCAGCAGGGGATGCGTGGGCAACACGAGTGCGCCCCGTTGCGCGGAGTCAAACCACTCGACGGCGGCATTCGCGTTCATCGGAAACCGGGCCACGTGGACAAAGCTCTCGTTTGCTCCAGAAATTCGTTTACGCAGGAAGGGATGATTGGGGGGCAACGGCGCGCCGATTGGCATGAGTTCAATCCAACCGAAGACTAGTCTGCGCACCTTGCCAAAACGCCACCAAACGAGGTGAATGATTCCGTGCTCCCACTGAACGGCGGCTCCGATATTCTTGCTTTCGCTCACGATTGACTCTGCTTTTATTGTGATGGGTGCGTCGACGGCACTGTTTGAGCCCGGTGCATTTCCCAAAGCTATTTGACCGTAAGTGACCGTTAATGAACGGCTCTTACGGGCCACGCGACGGCCGAGCTCACGCGCGGCTGGCACGGCTCATCGGGCGGCCGGCGGCTCTGAAGCCGACTTAATTCGACCGATAGCTTCGATTGTAGCCAGCCCGCCATAGTTTATCGAAGCTGCTTTGGTCAAGAAAGGCAGAGCGAGCGGAGCGCTATGCAATTGGCATGTAATGCGCCTCGCGTGCAACGTCTGCCGAATCCAGCGTTTCCTTTTGTCGGCCGGTCGCTAAACACATATAAACTCAAGCCTTCGGTCGTTAGGCCACCGACGATAACGGGGAATGGGATGTCGACAAAGCCGCGAGAGCTTCTGCACCGACTGTTCGAGTACATTGAGGAGCAGCTGAAGCAGGCAGACCCACGGAGCTTCGTGGTTGGCAAATCCTTAACCCCACGATTCTTTCAGAATGATTTGGCAGCTCTGCCGGGAGTGGTATTTGATGTCACTGAACCCGGTGACCACATCTGGCTCAAGGTCGACCGGCTGGAGGCAATTCATCCACCGGCGGTCGCTTCGGAATATGTCCACCTTATTCGTTTCTCGGATGACCCGACTGGTTCCGCTCCACATATTGATGAACTCGAGTTTGCTCGTGTCCTCCTTGAGGTAAAAGCTGGAAAGGAAGACGCGTTGCATGGCGACGTCGAAAATGAGTTCCGTGCGCGTGTTGAAACGGCGCTAGTTGTTCACACCAGTCAATGGCAGCAATGGGCGGCCGTCGAGAAACCTCGACGCCGGTCGATTGCACTTTACGGCGACCTGTTTGCGCTCAAGCACCAGCTGCAGGCCGAACAAACCGCTAATCCAATCGAATTCGTCTGGGGCCTGGGAATCGCCTCATGGACGCTGTCCTTCGAAGACAAACCATGTGATTTCCAGTATCCGCTGCTGACCCAACCGCTAGAAATCGCCCTCGACGACGACTCGATGGCGTTGGAGGTTCGCCCGCGCGCGACCGACCCGCGTTGCGAGATGGACGCCTTTGTCGGCATAGGCGTACTGGGTGCAGCCGACTGTGAAAAAGCGATGCGTGAGCACATCGCGCGGCACCGCGACACGCCTGTCTCGCCATTCAGCACCTCGAGCTACGCTGATGTCCTCAAGCTCGCGGCCCGAAATCTGGATAGCCGTGGTACTTACGTCGAAGTTCTAAGTGCTGGCAAAGACGCTCCAGCCGCTGGCGAACATCTTGTTGTCACTGACGCCTGGGTCTTATTTGCGCGGCCGAAGTCGAACAATTTTCTGGTTGACGACCTGAAGAACATCCGCCACAAGCTCGAAGAAGGGTGCGATATCCCCGCCGGGCCGCTCGCGTTGGTGTCGCCTCCGTCAGACATCCCGATTTCCTACGAAGCCGTAAACTTTAGAGGGCTATCTGGGCGGGGAACCAGTTCTGGCTTGGGCGCGGGAAGTGTGGCGCAGGAGCTTTATTTCCCACTGCCATACAACCAGGAGCAGGTCACTATCGTCCAACGCCTTGAGCGCGCTGCAGGCGTCACTGTTCAAGGGCCACCGGGAACCGGCAAGACGCACACGATTGCAAACATCATCTGCCATTACCTGGCAAGTGGGAAGCGCATCCTTGTGACTTCGCGAGGTGAACCCGCGCTGAAGGTTCTGCAGTCGAAGATTCCAGAAGAAGTTCAACCGCTGACCGTTGCACTGCTCGCGGGTGACAGGGACGGCATCCGTCAGTTTCAGGCGTCAATTGAGGCCATCCAGCATCAGGTGTCGCAGCTCAATCCGGAGCAGACTCGCGAAGAGATTGACCGCCTGCACCATGCAATCGACCGAGCACACACCGAGCTGACCAACATAGACCGGAGAGTCGACGAGATTGCGCTGACACAGCTCTCTGAGATTAAGGTTGACGGTTCCTCGCTGCGGGCACAAGAGCTCGCGGAATTGGTTGTCGGCGGGGCATCGCGTTACAACTGGTTTGACGATGAATTGTCGCTGGCGCCGGAGCATGCGCCACCGCTGTCGACGGAAGATGGTGTGCAATTGCGTGAGGACCGCCGTAGCTTGGGCGAGGACCTCGCTTACGTCAATGCGCGCGTGCCGACCGCCGACGAATTGCCGATTGCCTCAAGCATCGGGCAGCTTCATACCAGTCTGTGTAAGCTCAAGTCATTGGACGCCGCCACGGCTGCTGGCGATATCCTGCCGCTTCGAGCAATTACGCCAGAAGTGCTACATGCAGCTCGAGAGTTGCTGTCACTTTTGGGAACTGCTCAATCGGACCTCAAGGCCTTGGCGGAAGTCGATGGACAGTGGCCGCACACGCTGCGCCGCAGATGCGCGCAGCCCTCGTACGCCACTGAAGTCGAGGCGCTTGTAGCGTTGTTCGATGACGCCCAGCGGCTGATGGACGCCCGCGCGACGTTCCTCAAGCGTCCAGTTGAGTTTCCTGAGGAAGGACTATCCAACCTGAAGACGACAGAGGCCGTCACTCGGGGGGCGGCAACAGGAAAGCCGTTTGGCTTTGTTGCGTTCGGTGTGGGAGAGGCCAAAGACCATATCGCCAGGGTAAAGGTGAACGGCCTCGCTCCAACTTCTACCGAAGATTGGGGGCATGTCCAGACCTACGTAAATTTACACGAGCAGATTGTTTCATTCACAAGTCGCTGGAACCCCGTGGCCGAGTTGCTTGAGTTACCCAAGTTGTCCGGCGGGGTCAATCAATTGCGCGCCTTTGAACTCGTGACTGGTGTCGCCCGTAGCGTGCATCAGGTGGCGACTCGCTATGACGGCGTTTTGCCGAAAAGAGCTGAGTCGGTGTTCGCAACAGCCCCTGCGAGCCTTGTGTGCGGTTCGAGCGACGACTACGAAGCAGTACGTCGGCATATCTTGCAACATCTGACTCGCGCGGAACTCGCGGACGCAGCGATTGCGCTCAGCCAACTGCAGGAAAAGCTCGCGGGTAATACAGGCAGCATCACGCAGGCGCTTCAGTCGTTCGTCGACACCAAGCTTGGTAATGGGCTCGAAGAGGCAGTACGTGTAGCGGCTGAATACACCGAGCTTATCGTCGAACTGCGTCGTGTCACGGGGCTCGCCCCTGTGCTTGGGCGAGTGCTGGAGTTTTCCACGCGGTTTGCTGAGGCTGGCGCCGAAAAGCTTGCTAGACGTGTCCTTGAGGTGCCGGTTGCCAATGGCGCGGAGGACTTCGCTGTCCCGGTGAGTTGGCGAGAGGCGTGGACATGGGCCCGCATGCGCTCTCATCTCGAGAAAATTGAGGCTCGCAAGGAACTTGTAGCGCTGAACGAGCGGCGCTCACACCTGGAAGTTGGTCTCGCCAAAATGTATCGGGACGTGGTGGGGAAAGCTGCATGGTTAGCCACCAAGCGGAATGCAAGCCCGAAGGTCCTGCAGGCTCTTGCGGGTTATGCGACCGCCATCCGTCGTATTGGACAGGGGACCGGTCCGAATGCCGTGCGCTACCGTCGAGATGCTCAGCAATCGATGCTTGATGCGGCCGGCGCGGTGCCTTGCTGGATTATGAGCCACGCGAAGATTTCCGAGTCCATGCCAGCAGATATCGGAGCATTTGACCTTGTGATTGTGGACGAGGCTAGCCAGTCTGACCTGTGGGCACTTCCTGCCATCGTGCGCGCGAAAAAAATCCTTGTCGTCGGTGACGACAAGCAGGTGTCACCGGACGGAGGGTTCCTGTCGAGCGCACGTATCGGCGAGTTGCGCGACCGATACCTGAGCGACCAACCTTTCGGCGCGGACATGACGCCCGAGAAATCTCTCTACGACTTGGCAGCGCGCGTGTTTGCCGCCGAGCAGGTCATGTTGCGCGAGCACTTCCGTTGCGTTCCGCCCATCATTTCATACTCGAACGCGCAATTCTACAAAGGTGGAATCCAGCCTCTTCGCATTCCTCGTTCGTCGGAGCGACTTGACCCACCACTCGTGGACATTTACGTACCGGGCGGTGTGCGCGACCGCAAGGATTGCAACAAGCTCGAGGCAGAGGCGATTGCGGACGAGATAAGCGCGTTGCTGTCCGACGAGGCATATGCCGGGCGGACCTTGGGAGTGCTGTCCTTGCTGGGAATGGAGCAAGCGAAATACATTGACTCGCTAGTGCGGGAACGGTGTTCAGCGACCGAGCTTGTCCATCGGGAGTTTGACTGTGGAGATGCCCGGACCTTTCAGGGTAGCGAGCGGGACATTATGTTCCTCTCGATGGTGGTTGACACCGAGCGCTGTCACGCGCTTTCGGGAAACGCATACGACCAGCGATTCAACGTTGCTGCGAGCCGCGCGCGGGACCGCATGTACCTTGTGCGGTCGGTGACGACCGAGCAGCTTTCGGAAAAGGATGTACGCCTATCTTTGCTCTCGCATTTCAACAAGCCGTCTATCGAACAGTCTATTGACCAGGAAGGGCTCATCAAGCTTTGTGAGTCTGGTTTCGAGCGCGAAGTGTTTTCGATGCTTGTGCAGCGCGGCTACCGTGTGTTGCCACAGGTTAAGAGCGGGTCATATCGGCTCGACATGGTTGTCGAAGGTGCGAACGATACCCGGCTCGCTGTTGAATGCGACGGCGATGCCTTTCACGGGCCAGAGCGTTGGGCGAGCGACATGAATCGGCAGCGTGTTCTTGAGCGCGCCGGATGGACGTTTTGGCGCTGTTTCGCATCGACGTGGTGCCTACGCAAGGAAGAAGTATTTGAAGAACTGGTGGAGCGTCTGACCGCAATGGGTATCGAGCCAATTGGGGCGCTTGAGCGGCTACCCGGCCTCGTTGAGTATCGGGAATGGACACTCCCAAAACCAATAGAGGGGGTGGACTCTATCGACGAGGTAATCAGCGCTTCAGTGGCAGCAGCATTGCAGGAAAAGAATGCAGGAAAGGGGGCGCGTGCGTAGAGACCTTTTTCGGTGGACGCGAAACCTATAACTAGTCAATCAGGCTGCTTGCTTTTGCTGAGCGGCGGCTTAACCCCTGACCCCACGCGCAGACCATGACCAAGATAGAAGATAAATACCACTGGATGGTCGGTACCAAGCCACCGGTGCTGGACCAGCATAGCGCGGTAAAGCACGCCATCGTGGAGAGTTACGTCTACCGATACATCAAGACGGTTATGGCTCCAGCGCACATTCCAAAACTCACGCTTACGCTTGTTGACGGATTTTGCGGAGGTGGGCAATACCTCTCCGAGGATGGACAGGAACTGCTCGACGGCACACCTTTGCTGATGCTTAAAGCCGTTCAGCGAGCGCGAATTGAACTGAATCTGGACAGGCACACGATACCGCGAATTGTCGATACCGAGTACTTCTTTGTCGACAAGAACTCGGAAACCATCAGATACCTTGACTGGCATATTGCCGGCCAAAAATCGTTGCGAGCATTCGACATTGACGACTCTCCTCGGGTGCGCACCAAGGCGCAGGCTTTCAACGATGCCCTACCGGACATCGTCAACCGTGTAAAAGCTCGCAAAGGCGGTGGACGGGTGATATTCCTGCTCGACCAGTACAGCTATACGGCAGTCTCGATGGAGACGTTGAGATGGCTCATGGCCGAATTGCCCGGCGCAGAAATCATCCTGAATTTCAACGTGGATTCCATGTTCACGTACTTGAGCCAGCTCGAGAAGAACCGCAAGCCGTTGCGTGCAATTGGCCTCGAGGAGTACATGCCCTGGGAGCAACTGCCCTACATCAAGTCGAAGACAGACTGGCGCACTGTGCTACAGCGGCACGTGGCTCATGGCATCAAGAAGGCGACCGGTGCGCCGTTCATGACGCTGTTTTTCGTACGTCCAAGCCAGGCGAACTCATGGAGTTACTGGCTTGTGCACCTCTCGCGCCGTTACAAGGCGCATGATGTTATGAAGCAGCTACACTGGGAGCATTCGAGTGAATTCGGTCACGAGCTAGAACCAGGACTTTTCTTGCTAGGCTATAACCCTCGTTCTGACGAGATTTACAGCCGCCAGTCTCCACTGGTATTCGGGCCGGATGCAGGCGAGCAGTGCGTAAGCCAGCTGGTTGACCAGTTAGGTCGTAGCCTCTCCGAAGCGTCACAGCCCATCAGCCTTCAACAGTTCTTTCAGCAGCACATCTCGGACACCATGGCTGACGAATCACGCCTCCAGATGGTGGTGCGGCGCTTACATAGTGCTGGAAACATCATCGTTTCAAACAAGGATTCCCGGCTCCGACGCGTATCGAAGAGCTACGCACTGACGGATGTGATTGAACATTCGCGTCAGATAATCATTTTCTGAAGACTCGGTCAGATTAGTGCTGCAGGGTCGGGCATGGCATCCCACGTTTGCCCAGCAAGCAGCCGCCCGTTTGCTTTTTTCGAACGCCGGACTCCATCTGCACCCCAGCCGCCCCACTGCTTGAAGAAAAATAAGGCGCCTTGAGCCTCGCACTGCTGTTTCACTCGCTCGACCCACGCAGTTTTCATAGGGCGAGCTTTCGGACCAGACTCACCTCCGACGATGACCCAGTCGATATTGCGTAGGTTGAGCCGCCCAAGGTCTTCGAGCAGCGGCTCCACAGAGAGGAAGCGGATGCTGGCTTGAACGTTACGCAGATGGTCGATTCTCGGAACACCGTATCGCTTGTCTTCCACTGACACGCCCAACCATGCGTTGAGCGGAATGTCATGTCGTCCGCAATACGAGGCCAATCGTTCTGCGCGTTTGGTGAGAATCTGGAACGTGTGTTGAGGACACGCGCGAATTGTCTCAAACACTTGCGTGATGTAGCTGTCCGGGACGGATTGATGGAACAGGTCGGACATCGAGTTCACAAAATAGATAGTCGGCTTGCTCCGAAGCAAAGGCTCATCAAGGCGATTCTCGAGCAGGGTAAGCTTGAAGCCGTTTTCATACCCCGGCGTACCCATAGCTTGTAAGCGGCGTGACATGCCTTCTGCGTAACAATTCTTGCAACCTTGAGATAGCTTGGTGCAGCCGACTGTCGGATTCCATGTCCGTTCCGTCCACTCAATCTTGCTCTGGCCGCCGCTCATCATCTGCTCCGTTCTCGTGTGTGCCGAATTGTACCCCGCGCGGATGGTCGCTTTGGTAGTAGGCATTTCCGCATGCGTCAGTCTGTCCGCTGATTTGCTGACGAGTCTGCTTTGCCATCCAGCATCGGCAATCACGAGTTCAGCAGTCAGATACCAGACAAGCAACCGAATTGAGGTGAATCGCGTGTAGCTCGGCATTTTAGCCATGCCCGCTCGTCGATTTGTTCGCCTGGCCTCACTCTTCAGGATAGAGCATTTCGTAGGCTTTCAAGCCACGCATCTGCAGCCCATGAATTCAGTGCGAATGGAGAAATCACGCGACGCTACAAAAGCGGTGGCTCAGGCACTTTTCCCTCACACCAGCTCCAGACGTTCACCCTTTTCAAAGTGGAGTGGGCGCTTCCAGCGTGTATGCCCGCTCGCATCGATATTGCGCAAGCTCCCGGACTTTATGAGGCGTGCCAGCGACGCCTGAAAGTCCGCAGGGAACCAGTTCGTCTCCTCGAGGATATCGGCAAAAGCCGCTGTGTCGACCACGCGGGCGCCTTCGGAAAGATAGCGACGCCAATAGGCGTCAACGTCGTTGGCCCCGTACAGGCGTTCGCGGCCGCCCTCAAGTGCGTCGTCAGATGGCCCGAACATGTCGAGTGTGCCCGTCTCCTTTGCCTTGGCATCGAGCTTTGCTGCGGACCGAACTCGGCGCTGGACGATATCGACGTGCTCGGACGCGTCCATGAACTCTATTATTCCTCGCGGATGCGAGGTAAGGTAGACCAGATGATACTTGGTCCGCTGCTGCAGAGGGTCAAGAACCGTAACATAAGCAGTCCGTGGCCGAAAGCGTGTCTGCTTGGCCACTACGCAACGGGCCAACCCTTTTCGGTACGCGTCGACAAGCGCGACCTCTCTATCCCCGGCACTCAGACTGCCCAAATCGAGTGGGCCGTCCAACAACTTCTCCATCTCTGCCTGCCAACCACTCATCGACACAGTGCGGTTGACATTGTTGAAAGCGAAGTTGATGAGTAGTTCAGATTTTTGTCTTTTAATCAACGGTGCCAAACTGGATGGCGCGACCTCCTTCCACCCTTTCGGGTCGACAAAGAAGAACGCAAATGCTTCGTTTCCACACCACTGCAGTATATCTGGACGTAGCTCCAGGAAGTCGCCGCAGAGACAGGCACATTGAACAGCCGGCGGCGCATGCATATTCAGATATTGCTGCAAACGCTTGAACGATTTTCGAATTTTTTCGATGTATAGCACTCGCATAGTGACACGGATGCCGCGTGTCTCAAGAGCATTTTTGCAGTCAGACAGAATGCGAAGCGAAAGCGATATCGATGTCCCCTCCAGGGTGTCGTCGGTTGCGCCCCATGGTCCGGCAAAGCAATCTACATAGCAGACTTCGACGTGCCCTTTCTTTCTTGCGTGCATGCCGATTATCATGACAAGCTTCTCTAGATAGTGTCGAAGCAGCTCGTGTTTCACAAGCGCCTGCTCGCGACCTTCGTACTCCGCTGGAACGATGGACGACACTTCAGTCTCTCCTGCTGATTTGCTTTTGAACCATCAATTCCGAAAAGAGCGTTCCTCTCAGGACTTCGTTGCACGCGTCCTCGCGCGGCCACTTCCCTGATAGTGGCGAACAAGCCGTCAAGTTTCCCGAACGTCTAGGGAACGCGCGTCCGGTGTAAAGAAACGACCCACGACGAGGTCGGATGTTTCCAGCATGGGGTTGATTTCCGATGTCGCGAAAATCACCTGATAGTCCACCTCGTAGGTGCTGCATTCTTCGACGATGATTTCTTGGAGACGATGGCTGCGTTCCTTCTCCATCCCACCGTCGTCGATGCCGTCAAGCATCAGGAAGCGCGGCACACGCATGAACGGCTTCTGTACGCTCGCGGTCAGGAGCGACAGGTGGAAGACGTGCCGAAGGACGACTGCAGAGCTTTCCGAGAAATTTTTCGAGCCATTCACGTAGACTTCGTTACTCACGAAGTCGAAAGTCGATGTCGTGGCCCCTATAAATTCCGGCTGCAACGGAAGGTCGAGCTTTAGCAGTCGAGTCATAGCCGTGTTCACGGCATCTGCGACCTCGGTCTTCCGTTGTTCCTGCTTCTGTTCCAGCCGTTCAATGCTCTCCTCCAGTCGCTTGCCCTCAGCGGTCAATTCGTCACGCCGTTTCTGCAGGTCAGAGATAACACTTGCCAGCTTTTGGCGCTCATAGGCTTGGCGAATCTCCTCATCCAACGCGCCTAGCTTACGTGCGGTCTCCTCCAAGACCACTTCGACATCACTTGACCAGGTATTCGCCACGGCTTTGTAGTCCTGCTCCAGCTTTCGCACGTGTTGCGAAAGAATGGGGATGTCTACGCGCAGCTTGTCAGCATCTTTCGTGCGTTCCTGAATAAGGGACGTCGACTCCTTGAGTTGGATATTCAGCTCGTTGCGCATTCGCAGCAACTGCGCATCTGCGCGACCATCGCCAAGGGCGGTGGTGCAGAGGTGACAATGCTCTGCATCAGTCCGCGCCTCGGGAAGCTCGCTTAAGCAACTGGGACAATAGCGGAATTGCATATTGCCGAAATAAGTGCGCGTCTCTTTGGATTCGTCCAGGCTGCGGAGGCGCGACTCGAGCTCCTTCACAAACAGATGTGAATCCGCAATATCGAGGTCGAGGGAGGCGAGCTTGTCTTTCGACTTCGACTCTTCATGTCGCGCGACATTCAAGTCCTTGCGCAGCTCGTCAGCCGAAGCACGTGCTTTGTTTGCGTCCTTTCGGGGAAGCGCCCGCTCTTCCCTAAGTTTAGCTAAGGAAGCCGAAAGCCTGTCGCGTGCTTCTTCAAGCTCAACGATTTTGATGTTAAGGAACTCCAAGTCCGGAGATTGTCCAGAACGTCCGAGCACGTTGAAGATACTTCGAAGCTCCGTCTCCTGCTTGCTAATTTGAGCATCGAGTTCGCGCAAGCGCAACTGCGCCGAGTACAGTACATCGTCATACACGCCAGCGAGATAGCCACCAACTGTGTCTCGGGTCAATGGCGTATCAAAATTGTCAAGTCGGAAAATTGGGCTATGCACGGATGGCTGGTCGGCGTAAAGCACGCGCAGCAACTGATGCATCGTCAGGTTCGATGCACCGTCGCCTTGGGCCTGGGGCATATTCAGCGCATCGAAAAGCGCTTGTGAGAAGCTGATACGGTGCACGCTGCGTTTGAACGGATACATTTCCCAGAGTTGCGGTCCCGCCTTCAACGCCTCGTTCAACGTGCCCCAGAAGATGGACATTGGACGCAGAAGCGTCTCACCGATATCTCGTCGCAGGCAGGCGACTTCGCCGTTGAGAAGCACCTCGACGAAGGTCGCAGAGCATCGCAACGCCTCGGGCTTCCACCTAATATTCTCGGCGCCAAGCGAAAATGCCAGGAGGTCCATGACCGTCGTTTTGCCGGAACTATTGCGCCCGCGAATAACGTTCACGCCGGTGTGGAACGGGCAGTCAAACGCGACGTGGCCCCCCTGAAAGACAACGAGGCGATTCACTCGCAGCGTAGGCTCAAGCAAAGTCATACCGATATTCCATAAGTTCGGAGCGATGCTTCAGTCCGTTGTGGCCGAGAAGAGGAAGCTTCGATAGGCCAGCCAGCACACCATCGACCACCGGACCATTGGCTAAAGTAAAAGCGTCCAGCTTCTCCTTCAACCCAGGGGCAAGGAGCATCTCGGTGCGTTTAACAAATCCGCGTTCAAATTGCTTAACGTCAATCAGGCCGGAGGCCGCGACCGACTTCAGTGCGGCTTCCTGAATGTGGCGCATGTCTCGAAAGGTTGAGAGACCGCTGACCGGGTCCCGATAAACATTCGCCAGCGACTTGGCTTGGGAGCGCAGTGCTCTGAGCTCGTCTGGAAGCCGGGCATGAACGAGCATGCCGGGGAACAACAGATAGAAGTCTAGGAGTCGAGCCTTTTCTATCTCGAGGTCTTTCACGTGTTCAGCGATGAGTAGCATGCGGAACACGCAGTGGTACGCATCGTATGCAGGATGATAAATCAGCATTTGTCCCACCTTAGATGGCAATTGCCGCCGAGGTAGTACAGGAGTGCGAGCAGGTCCATGACGTCAAATTCAAAGACGTTTTCGCCCAGAATGTTCTTGGTCGACTGCAGAATGGCGTTGATGCACTGGTCGACGGCGACACGTTCCGCACCCTCCTGGATGACGGGTGTAACCGTTAGCGTGAACGCGGCATGGAGTTCGGATAGGACGATTGTGTAGACCCGCTGCGCTGTACGCGAGGTCTGGTAACGCATAATGGACTTGAACGCTCGCTCTTTTAAGTCCATTGCTGTGCGGAGCTGGTCCTCTCGCCCGCTCTCGCGTAGCTTTGCGTCGAGACCACGAACGTCACCGTCCGTTATGGCGGACATGTAGTGCTGCAACTTCTCGGAAAATTGGCCGTGCGACGGGTCACCTACACCGTTGGCCTTGTACTTCTGGTAAAGCACCGCGAGTTCCTGTCCCGCAGCGTTATTGACGACAGGATGGATGACAATCGTTCTGCTGTTGTCGACCTTATCGCCGCCGACGAGGTCTCCCTCGACATCATTGTGGCTTTGGCTCGTAAACACGAACGTTACTCGCGGTTGTTTTTGTGCATATCCCCGCCGACGAGGTCACCGCCGACGTGATTGTTCTTCTGCGATACGAACGTCGCTCGCTTTGAACGCGACGACCGGCTCGAAATTGCTATTTTCAACGTCCAGCCAGCGCCGAGCGCCGCCACAACGGCGATGACATATTTCCACCAATCCATGAATCCCCCGATTCGTATTCGTTTTATTCAGCGTTGCGCGATTGTAAGACCGCAATGAGCGGCAAGCAATGACTTGGGTCCCGTGTCGTCGGAAGATATATTACGTCGTTCTCCCGTGAGACACATCGATTATGTGAATGGCATAGAACGGGGTGAACTTACGCATCGCCCGCCGCTCGCTTCTTACATCAATAACCTTCTATCAACCAGAAAGCTACGGGGCGAGAGCGACCTGTACTCGGCGTTGGGCGACGATATGCCATGGGTGTTTGAGAGGTATTGCGACGTACGCCTCTAAAAATCGGAGTCGCGCTGCTGTTAGTGCGATTTTGGGGTGGCCTATTGAAGTTCGTCGGACATGGGTTCGTATACGGTGAAGTTACCCGCTGCGGATGCCTTGACCGCATGCATTGGGCAGAGCACATCGTTCGGTTTTTCCAGAACACCTTCGAAACTCCGCACCGCTTGGCGGTGCACTTGGCGCAGTAAACTACCACCGGACGTTGGCCACCAATCTGATAACGACGTGCGTGGCTAATGGCCGGATATGAAGGGGGCCTCGATTGTGTTGTATAAATGCGACATCTCTTCAAAAATCTCCGTGCTCGATATCTGGCATTTGAAAAGTTTCCCAACTCATAAGATATTAAATATCAAGGTTTGTTGATATTGATGCGGGTCTGTAATTGCGTTGATTTAATTTGGAAATTGAGTTTTGAAATTTTCAATGATTTCTTGTTATCAAATGGACACTAGCTGAGTTAGGCGTGTTTTCAATTCGCTGGTCCAAAGGCTATCGGCATCTCATTCACCGTTATGGATGTTGCAATAATCGTCTGGATAGCCCTAACATCTCCTTACCTTGTTGGCATGGAGAACGTTATGAATGAATCGCTTTTCTGTATTGGTGGTTTTATTCTTCTATCCAGTCTGCTGGAGGAGAAATAATGGCGAAGCGTAAGTATGTAATCGACAGTACCAAGATGGCGAGATTTATTAAGGAAGGACGCGGACAAGGCAGCGGTGCGAATTACAAGCCTTGGCTTACCATTCAAGACGTCCCTAGCGACGGTCGCGTACATCGCCCCTATGGTTGGAAGACGCAACGGGTCCATCAACTCCTGTCGGACATTGAATATCGGCACTTCCTTCTTCTGGACTGGGCTCCGGGGGTAATCGATATTCGAGAGCAATTTCCGCTTGACCGTGACAAAACGATAGCAATCGCGGAAGAGGCTGGCATCAAGCATCCGAAAGACCCGCGCAGCGATGAACTAGAGGTGATGACGACCGACTTCCTCGTTGTTCTGGGTTCCGGCACAAATCGAAAGCTTGAAGCTTGGGCTATCAAGCCTGCAAAGGAACTCGATGACGCTCGGGTTATGGAAAAGTTGGAAATCGAGCGGCGATACTGGGCTACGCAAGAAGGTGTTAAGTGGTACATCAGCACAGAGCGCGAACTTCCGATGGACCAAATCGAATCCCTGGATTGGATGCGAAGTGCCTGGGACATTAACGACATTCAGGAGCCGCGAAAAGGCTATTTCGCTGAACTGATGCATCGGCTAGTGTCCTACGTCCAGGCGAATACTCGGAACGAGTCGAGGCTGAACACTGTGTGTTCGAGTCTTGATGAGAAATGCGATTGTGTGCCGGGAACGCATCTTTTCGTGGCTCGCCATCTGCTCGCGCGTCGGGTGCTCACGACGGACATCGACAGGAAGAATCTTTGGGAAACCCCGCTAATGGATATCTGTGTTGATACAGCGGTATTTCGTGTGCTCGCGTCACAAACTTCCGGCGCAGTGCCAGAAGACCGGCGCGCAGCATAGGAGGAGCGGCATGATTTTTTTCAGGAACGAACTCTACAAGTTTGTCGAACTGAATCAGGTCAGGCGCATTCTTTGGATATCTCCGTCGGCGGACGCGATTGTCTCTATCCAGGTCGATGCGAAAGTGAACGCGCCAGAATGGGCAAAGCGCACCGATTGGGAAGCGCTAGCTGCGGTCGGAAAAATCGAGCCGGTCGCAGAAGACTTGTTTCTACGCTTGCCGGCCGAAAGCCAGCTTGGTGTCAAGGCGCGCGAACGGCGGGACACTGCGTGGAGCCATATCTCGGCCCTTGTTGCAGACGAGCCCAACGTATACCTGGCGGATACGCGCGCGGCGATGGTTCGTGCGCTGTCGGCGGAGTCCTGTGTTCACAAAGACACAATCCGGAATTGGTTTTTTGCGTACTGGCAACGTGGGATGACCAGGAACGCACTACTGCCAGATTGGGATAAATGTGGCAATCGAGGGCAGCGCAAAGCGGACACGGAGAAAAAGCGTGGTCGGCCGCGAAGTGTCACCCTTGGCGTTGGTGTAAACGTCGGAGCGGCACTGCAGAAAATTTTCGAAGTTGCAATCAAAAACTACTATCTTCGTAACAAGAAGGCAACGCTGGCTGCTGCATTCAGGCAGATGCTTCGGAAACACTTTTCGGAGTATGTAGAGGATGATAGTCAGCGTGAACTGATACTCCGGGAGGAAGGCAAGCTTCCTACCTACGATAGTTTTTACTATTGGTATCGAGTTGGTCGCAACGAAGAAAGCGAGGTCAAAGCACGTAAGGGGAAGCGCTTCTTCGAACGCACTTTACGACCGTTGCTTGGTAATTCCACTCATGAGGCAATCGGCCCGGGCTTTCGGTACCAAATCGACGCCACCATTGCCGATGTCTATCTGGTTTCGAAGGTCAATCCGAACGACATCATCGGTCGCCCCGTCGTCTACGTGGTTATCGATGTTTGGTCTCGAATGATTGTTGGAATCTATGTCGGCCTTGAGCACGCGTCATGGACAGCTGCCATGATGGCGCTTTTGAATGCAGCCTCCGACAAGGTCGCATTCTGTAACGAGTATCGTATCCCGATTTCGCCCGAGGAATGGCCGGCCGCTGGCCTCAGTACGGTCATCCTTGGAGACCGAGGCGAACTGGAGTCGGCGCTGGCCGAGCGGATGTCGAATGTGCTCGGCATTACAGTTGAGAATACTCCACCTTACCGTCCTGACTGGAAGGGAATAGTCGAGCGTATGTTCGGACTATTGCCCGCAAAGTTCAAGCATTTTCTGCCCGGATATATCGATGTCGATTATCGGCAGCGCGGAGCCGAGGACTATCGCCTTGATGCTGCGCTCACGCTGTATGAATTCACTCGCATCATGATTTTGTCGGCACTCGACCACAACGCCACGACGATTGGCGAATACCCGCTGTCGCCAGAAATGATTCGGGATGGGGTACTTCCAATACCTAATGAACTGTGGGCTTGGGGCATAAAGAAGCGGGCCGGCATGTTGAAGAGTTATGACCGGAAGTTACTTCAGTTTGCGCTGATGCACACCGAGGAAGCCACGGTAACGGAATCCGGCATCAAGTTTTACAACCGCCACTATGCAAGCCGACAGGGCCATGAAGCAGGGTGGTACACCAAGGCGCGCGGTAGTGGAGCTTGGAAGGTAAGTGTTTCGTATGACACTAGATGTCTCGATGAGATTTTGCTACACGACCCGCACGACACTAGGCGCTTTGAGGTCTGCCGCCTTATCTCCGACGATGAAGAGCAGTTCGGACTTTGTCTGCAGGAATTGCTCGCCATGCAGCGTAGGGCCAAGGGAAACAAAGCTGAAAGAGCACACCGCGTGTTGGAAAAAAGCTTGGGCCGGGATGCTCAAATGGAAAAGATTGCACTTGATGCTATAGAACGCAAAGCCTCGCTAGGGCCGGACGAGCGCAGCAAGGCGGAGCGCACAGGCGACATCCGTAAAAACGCTGCTACCGAGAGAAAGGTTCAGCGGGAGTTCGAAAAACTCACCTTTTCCTCCTCTGAGACATCTGTTGTCGAATTGGGCGACGGAGCTGCGGAAATGGCTAAGAGTGAGAAAAAAACGTTCGCAATCCCCTCAATATTCGATATTCGTAAGAAGCAAAGATGAAACGCCGTTCAAGACTGTCCGAAACAATCGTGACACCAAGTCCCAATGCAGTGATAGCGAATTACATCTCCTCCCCATTGGCTGAGTACCGGGGTAATCCGTTTATCGAAGCGCTGCCCCCAGAAGTCTCTTACGAGCGGCTCGCGGTCGTTCTGCCGGAACGTCCGCCATACGACGAATCCGAACGTCAACTCCCGTCACATTTGCGAGCCCATTGCATTCAACGCATGTTTCAGTACTTTGAGCCACTGGGGCGTCATTTTGACGCCGGAATGCGCTTGGACATCTTGATGAGGACCGGATATCGAAAGCGCAATCCTATGACTCCCGAGTTCCGGAGAAGGTTGCAAGAAATCTATCAAATGAGTCAGAGGCAGGACTTTGACGGTGCTGGTCTGGATACACTTCCGCCGTCAATGTCGATGACGCTAATCGGCGTGTCAGGGACGGGGAAGACGCGTTCGCTTCGCCGAACTATCGCACAATATCCGAAGGTCATATGGCATGAAAAATACCAGATAAATCAAATTCCCTGGCTGATTGTCGAATGCCCTCCCGATGCCGGCATAAAGCAGCTATGTTTGAGCTTTTTCGAGGCAGTTGACTTGGCGCTCGGTAGACAACACTACGCACTCCAATTTGGAGCTAAAGGTGTAACAACCCCGCAGCGAATCCTTGAGGTGGCGAACATCGCTCGCATACACGCCATCGGAGGCATCATTTTTGATGAGGTGCAATATATCCGTTCTGCTCGGGGCACTGCGAGAGAGGAGGTACTAAATTTCTTCGTAACGTTGGTCAATCTTTCCGGGACACCCATTGTTCTCGTAGGCACTATGGCCGCGCAGGAACTGCTACAGGCCGATTTCAGTAAGGCGCGCAGAGGCGCGGGGCTTGGAGGGCTCGTCTGGACACGTTTTGACCACACGGACGAGTGGGATTATCTGATGGAGGAGCTATGGAGCTACCAATGGACACGAAAATCAATCGCTTTTTCTCCCGAGATTTCAAAGGTGTTTTACCAGCGAACGCAAGGTGTCGTTGACCTCGCCGTAAAACTATATGTCCTATCGCAATATCGAGCGATGATTACTGGTGAGGAAGAAGTTACGGCGGAATTGATGGAAGCGGTGGCAGGTGATGAATTCAAGCTGCTTAAGCCGATGTTGGATGCGTTGGCTTCGGGTGACCCCGTTCGCATCGCCAAATACGATGACCTGAGGCCCCTCGAGTTTGAGAAGGTTTTGGAACGCGAACAGCTTCGCATGGTGGAGAAAATCGATGTGCAGGCTCTGCGCCGTCGATTTGAGCAGGAGCAAGCTTCCAAACGTGCACAAATCCTGGAAATGCTTCGTACAGAGGGTTTGACTGCCGAAATGGCCGAACTGACGACAGCAAAAATGTTTGACCTTTCCCCCGAGCAGACCACCAAGCAGGCTGTACCTGAGATTGTTAAGATTGTCGGGAAACGCGGGCGTGCTCCGTCTAGGCGTCGGGAGAAAGCAGAATCTTCGGAGCCGTCGAGTCTTCCGAAAGAAGACCTGAGAAAAATTGTCGCTGAACGAGGCTCCAATTGCACGGCGTACGATGCATTGAAAATCTCGGGTGCGGTGGGCAACCCCGTCTGGTCTGACATGGAATAGGAGGGGTGCGATGATTAGCTATTTTCCGATGTTCTATGAAGACGAACTTCTTAGGAGTGCAATTGGTCGCCATCACAGGCACACACTCTCAAGGTCGTGGGGAATGACTACGCAGGGGCTTTACGGAAGACATGTAAATGTCGTTCCCATGGATTTCCCTAATCGCATGGACCTCTTCGTCGACAACGTGGGGCATTTAATAACCGAGACAGCAGATGACCTCGTCTGGAAGAGAACATTGCTTCCGTTTCACGCCGCGTTTGTCGGGACGGAACGACAAAGCCAACTCGTTGATGAGATGCGGAGTGACTACCCAATGCGTGGCTCGTTGTTCAGGAAAATTGGTCTAGGTGCCCAAAGGGTCCCGTTACCGGTCTACATGCGAACTTGTCGTGCTTGTCTTGAACGCGATACGCGAATTGAAGGGGAGGCGTATTGGCGTCGCGCCCATCAACTACAAGGAGTGCACTTTTGCACCATCCACAATCTGCCTTTGGTCGAGACCGACATTGAGGTCAGACCGATTGGGGGCGGTCGGCAACCGTCTCGCTGTGCAGAGCTGGACATGCCAACTCGTGACTATGTTGTGGGGTTCTCGGACCGCGACGAGGAGTTACTTTGGAAAATTTCGGAGCGTGGTGTCCGGTTGTTGGAGGAGAGGCGGAGTTTCACGCTCGAGGAACAACGGTCGACATATCGCGAAGGGTTACGACGCAACGGGTTCATGAGAAACAGCGATATGGTGGACAATCGTAATTTATCTCGCGAGTTTAAGAATTTTTACGGCTCGCGGGTCCTTCAGTTTTTGAAGTGCGAGGTGGACGAAACCTCATCATATAGCTGGATTCGAAAGGTTATCCGGGCTCAAGAGGGATGCCATACGCCAATACGGCATTTGCTGGTTGAAATCTTTCTAGAGTCGTGCGGGGCCAACGGTACACGTAGGCCCGTTATGCCGGCTGGGCCATGGCGTTGCCAGAATCCGACGGCTGAACATTACTGGGAGCCCACAATAACAAAGTATTCTTTGGGTAAGACTCGAAGGAATGCTAGGCCCGCCGGACGATTTCTATGCTCATGTGGCTATGAATTTACTGCCCGATTGGGCGAGCTCGATTCAACCGGTCAACCCGTCAAACTATATGTCACAAAACACGGTCATGTATTCAGCGAGAAAGTTAAAGCACTAGCCGGAGACGGTGTGCCTCGTTCGAGGATTGCGTCGCAACTTGGCGTGGGACTGGCAACCGTGCGCAAGATGCTCGGTGGGGAAACTCGACGGCGTAGTCATAATGGTAGCAGCGAGTCGGCGCTTAAGATGCGGAGTAGAAAACCCGAGCTTACCAGCACGAAAGTGCTGCAGGAGGAGCGGCAATCGGCTTCTATCAATTGGGCTTATTATGACGTACAACTATGCGAGCAAGTGCGCAATGCTGCAGCGAAACTGGCGTCAATTCAGCCTCCACAGCGTGTAACGAAGGCCTCTATTATGAAGTTTGTGGGCAGTCGCTCCTTCGCAATTCAGCTTAGGGACGGAAAGCTTCCGCTAACAGCCGACGTCGTTAGCCAGTCAGTCGAGACGGTTGAATCTATACAGTGCCGACGCGTGCGATGGTTATACGAGAATTGGCCCACAGGTATCCCGCGCACTCCGTGGAGGCTGGCGCATCGAGCGGGAGTACACGCGCACCGAAGCCGCGACGCGACGGCTAAGCTCATTGACGAATTGTTCAGCGGTTCGTGCCCCAAGTTGGCCGACTAGGTGGGCGAGCATCCGCGTCGCTCAGCGACCATAGGGGCTCCCGCTTCTTGTAGCGGCGGCGCCTGCTGAGCAACTGCGACGCGACGAGAAGGGCAACAGCGCCGGCGACCCTCGAATGAAAACTATGGCAACCCTGAGTGTATCGGGAAGATGAAGGCCCGCTGGAAAATGAAAACTATGACCCGACCGCAAGATTGCGGCCGTACGAGGAATCAACTACTTACGCTCGTTTCGAGTGAGAACTATATTTTAATGGGACATGAATTCGCGGCTTGCGTACGCAACGCCTGGCATCATCAAGTACGTTGTTCCGTCGGCATACCACAGCACCCACTGAGGACTGACCGGTAATGCGCTATGCAGCCTTCTCACAGCGCGCCCGCGCGCTTTTTATCGATTCGATCTGGTGGACGCTCATCGTCCTGTTCGTTCCACTGGGCCCGTCGACAGAAGACATTCTTGCGAACCCGGTGGCGTTCGGTTCGTCCGTCGTACTCTGGCTGTTCGTCGGCCAGTGCATTCCGATACTCGTCACCGGCATGCTCTGGGCTTCATGGGGTACTTCACCGGGAAAGCGTGCGGTACGGATACGAATCGTGGATGCCGTCACGGGAGAGCGGATGACCGCGAAGCAGGCGCTATTGCGTACATTCGGTTATCTGCTCACGTTCGCGACGTGCGGCGCGGGTTTCCTGTGGATACTGTTCAATCAGCGGTCGCAAGCTTTGCATGACCGCATTGCCCACACCGTCGTCGAACTGGAGCCGCCGCAAGTGCCGTTCGGCCGGGATTGAGAGCAGGTTCCGATAGCGATCTTTCAGGCGGAAGGCGAACCCCGCTACGCCGAACTATCAAAGCAAAGGATGGACGTCGTCAATACGCTTGTCGCAGCGCTTCGCCCCGTTTGGAGGCTCAAATGGTTTAGCTTCTTGTGGGGCCAAGCGGACGCGAGAACCTTTTTTTGATGCCACAGAATTCGCGGCACACATGCGCCGCGATCCATCGAATATTCGTTGTGGCGCGGTTTGTCTATTCTCATAGGTGACGCGTCGATATTCAGGACGCTTGCCAAAGGGAGGGCGTCCCGTGAACAACTCCATCGGTGCGTTGCGCGGTTCGCAGTTATGTTTGAGAACACCCTCCCGACGTACGCGGTTCGTTGCGACGTTGGGCCATCTGCGGCGTATATCGGTCCGGCTCATTGGCACAGCAGTCGTGGCGGTGGTGTTGCAGGTGGTCTCGCGGGAAGCGGAAGCGGGCTGTTCCAGTACAAAAAATCTGGGGACCCTATCGATTAACTTTCCTGCATCCATCAGCGTCCCCGCCAATGCGCCGGCCGGTACGGTGATAGCGACGGTCACCGTACCCGTGACGGGCGCCGCCGCGGGCGTTAACTATGCAACCTGTTCCGGCAGCGACACCTTGTATTGGGCTATCCGGGCCGGCCCTGTTGTTGCAAATCGGATAGGCACGACCTCCGTGGCGGGAATTGGGTACACGTCGTCACTGTCTGGCGGCGGGTTTGGCAGCAGTATCGCGATGGATTCGGGATGGAGCAACGCCGCGACACCAGGCGGACCCGCGAGCCCCACTTTTCAATCCCAGGTATCTGTCACCGCGAACCTGGTCGTAACGGGGCCCGTCGCATCCGGACCGCTGTCGCTCAATCCTGGCGGAGGCGCTGGACTGCCTAATCAGGTTGCTGCCTATTTCGTCAACGCCAGCGGGGGCACGCTGTTCAACGTTGTCGTGCCTGCGAATTCAAGCACGATCACCAGTTCCGCCTGCAGCGTGACAACGTCCGCTATCTCGGTCACGCTTCCCGTGATCAGTCCCAGCGCATTCCAGCGCGTCGGCTCGACGGCCGGCGCCCAGGCGACTTCGATCAATCTGAATTGCCCATCGTCCGTTGTTCGGATTTTCATCACGCTGACCGACAACACCACACCGGCCAACACCTCGAACAGTTTGTCGCTGAAGCCGAATTCGACCGCAAAAGGCGTTGGCCTCCAGATTCTGAATTCGGGAAACCCGGTGAATTTTGGACCCGATTCGAAGAATGCCGGGAACGTCAATCAATGGTTTGTCGGCACATCGAATGGTGGCGTAGTGAAGATTCCTCTCGTCGTGCAGTACCTGCAGACAGCCAGCCCGGTTGTCCCCGGAACCGTCAACGGGGCTGCAACCTTCACAATGTCATATCAGTAGCCGGCGCTTGAACCGCGCACGCGGACACGACTTCGCCTATCCTGTTGAAACACGCGCAGCCGGCACGTCTCTGCCGCCCACCGCGCTTTTGATTCGAGGAGCGCCCGTGACCGTCCGCAATCTCGATGCACTATTCCGTCCGAAATCCGTCGCCGTGATCGGCGCGTCGCACCGTCAGGGCAGCGTCGGCGCGATGGTCTGGAATCGCCTGACCGGAGGCGGTTTCGCCGGCCCGATCTGGGCAGTCAATCCGAAATACGACAGTCTGGATGGCTACGCAACGGTCGGCGAAGCGGGCGATCTGCCCGAACCGCCCACCGTCGCCATTATCTGCACGAAGCCCGCGAGCTGGCCGTCGATCATCCACCAACTTGGCGGCCACGGCACACGCGCGGCGATCATCGTCGGCGAGACACGCAGCGATGAGGACCGGCTTCATCTGAAGCACGCGCTCTCCGCCGCCCGTCCGCATCTGTTGCGGATTCTCGGACCCGCCAGCCTCGGCGTCATCACGCCCGCGTTGTGCGCGCATCTCGGCGCGCCGGCGTGCACGGTGAAAGCAGGTGGCGTCGCATGGGTCTCGCAATCGAACGCGCTGACCAACGCCGTGCTGGGCTGGGCCGACGCGCGCGGACTCGGCTTTTCGCATGCGGTCGCGCTCGGCGATGAAGCCGATGTCGACGCGGGCGACGTGCTCGACTATCTCGCCAGCGATGCCAGCACACGCGCGATCCTGCTCGAAGTCGATACGATCCACGCTGCGCGCAAGTTCATGTCGGCGGCGCGCGCCGCGGCACGCAACAAGCCTGTGCTCGCGCTCCGCTCAGGGCGCAGCGATCCGGTCGACGAGCTGTATACCGCCGCATTCCGCCGTGCGGGCATGGTACGCGTCGATTCGCTCGACGACCTGCTCGACGAAATCGAAACACTCGGCGTCGGCCGTGTCGCAGCCGGCACAGCGGCGACACTGATCACCAGCGACCGGGGTGTCGCCACGCTCGCGTGCGACGCATTTCGCGCCGCCGGCGACACCCTTGCGCCATGTTCCGAGCAGCACGCCGCGGCCATCCGCGATGCACTGCCGCGCGCGACGCCCGGCAACCCGCTGCTGCTCGGCGGCGACGCATTGCCCGAGCACTTCGGCGCCGCGCTTAAGGTGCTCGCCGAACAGCATGAAACCGGTACCGCATTCGTTGTGCATGCATCGACCCACAATGCGCCGGCGGAACAGGTCGCGCAGATCCTGATCGCCCACCAGCGTTACGCATACCGCGGGCTGCTTGCCTGCTTCTTCGGCGGTATTTCACTGGCGACACGCGATGCGTTGCACGCGCACGGCATTCCCGTTCACTCGACGCCGCGCCGCCTTGCCCGCGCATTCGCGCGTCTGGTCGACTATCGGCTCGGCCGCGAATTGCTGATGCAGACACCGGAAGGCTTGCCCGCACGCGTACCCGAGGCGGTCGACGCTGCGCAGGCGCAAGCGTGCGCAGCGCTTCAGGCAGGCGTCACCGAACTCGAAGGGGGCGAAGCCGCACGGCTCCTTGCGCATTTTGGTCTGGTCGCGCTATCGCCACAACAGGCCTCGAAATCCGGCATCGTCGATGTCAAGGTCGAACTGCGCGACGATGACAACTTCGGCCCCGTGTTCCGCTTTACCGCACCATCCGATGACGGCATCTCGCCGCCGCTGCGTCGCTACGGCCTGCCGCCGCTGAACCCGATCCTGTCGCGTGACATCGTGTCGAAATCAGCCCACGCGAGACAGATGGACCCCGAGCCCGTGCTCGCCGCACTGACGTCGGTATCGCAAGCAGTCTGCGATATTCGCGAGATCGTGGGCCTGTCGCTCGTATTGCGTGTGATGACGGATCGCGTGGCGGTGGTCGAACCGCGCATCCGCCTGTCCGCGACGCGCAGCCGGCTCGCCATCGTTCCGTACCCGCGCCGCTACGAGCAGACCTTCGACTGGCACGGCCAGCGGCTCAGCGTGCGGCCGATTCGTCCTGAGGACGAAGCGGCGCATCGGGAACTGATCGGAGCAATGACGCCCGACGACTTGCGTCTACGATTTTTCGGCGCGGTGCGCGGCTTCGACCATTCGCAGCTGGCGAGGATGACGCAGATCGACTACGACCGCGAAATGGCACTGATCGCGACGGTGCCGAACGAAGACGGCACGACGCGCACGCTGGGCGTCGTGCGCGCGGTTTCGGACCCTGATAACGAAACCGCCGAGTTCGCGACCGCGGTCCGTTCAGACCAGAAGGGCCGTGGTCTCGGGCGCCTGCTGATGCAGCGGATCATCGCGTATGCGAAAGCCCGCGGCACGCATTGGCTGGTCGGCGAAGCGCTGCGCGAAAACGCGGCGATGATCGGGCTTGCAAAGGCATGCGGCTTCACCGTCACGTCCACCGACGATCCGTCCGTCGTGGGCTTCAGAATGGCGCTCGACGAACCTGAAGAATAGTCCTAAGCCGTCAACATCCTTGCAATTCGCTTCCATTTGCGTGGTGGATGATTTTCAGGTCTACTTTTCGCGCCTATTTTTTCGCGCGGCGCTGTAACCGGATTGCTCCACCAGACGAACTAGAAGAATGATCGCGGAATCTTTCTGAAGGCCGCGCTGTAACAACGGGCACGGAAAGGAGCTGCGCGAGCAATCGTCGATGAGTCAATGCACTGAGGGACCTCACACACATCCGGTGGAGGAACGCTTGCGAACACTCTTCATCTGTTCGCTCGACGGCGACTCGGCCGCCTACCACGTGTTTTTGCAGGATCTTGCGAGACACGTGCGTGCGTTGTTGCGCAAACGCCTGCCGAATCTGCGTGACGATGTGGAAGACGTGCTGCAGGAAGTGCTGATCGCGATTCACAAAGGGCGGCACACCTACCGGCGTGACGAACCGTTGACCGCGTGGGTGCACGCGATCCTGCGCTACAAGCTCGCTGACTTTCTGCGCGCTCGCGCGCGGCACGAAGCGTTGCACGATCCGCTCGACGATTTCCCGGAGCTTTTTGCCGAATCCGAGATCGAGCCTGCGGAAATCAGGCGCGATCTCGGCAAGCTGCTCGATACGTTGCCCGACCGGCAGAAGCTGCCGATTCTTCATGTGAAGGTCGAAGGCCGCTCGGTCGAGGAGACCGCACGCGCGACCGGCCTTTCCGAACCCGCTGTGAAAGTTGGTGTGCACCGCGGACTCAAGGCATTGGCATTGAAAATACGTGGTGGTGGAAAAGCATGAATACCGAGAACCTGATCGAAGCCCTGGCCGCGGACGCCGCGCCGGTTGGAACGCATGTTGTCGAGCGGCGTATCGTGTCCGCGCTATCGATTGCGGCTGGCGGCGCGATCGCGGTGCTGCTGCCTGTCTATGGCGTAAGAGCCGATCTGGCGTGGCTCGTGGGCACGCCGATCTTCTGGGCCAAGATCGTGTTCGCGCTGACGATGGCCGGCGCGGCATTGCTGGCGACCGCGCGCCTGTCGCGGCCTGGCGTGGCCATCGGACGCGCATGGGCGTGGCTGGCTGTACCGGCCGCGACCGTCCTGCTGATCGCACTCGTCATCTTGTGGCTTGCGCCTCCCGATGCACGCGCGTCGCTGCTAATGGGGCGTACATGGCGCACCTGCTCGCTGAATATCGCACTGCTGTCGGTGCCGGGCCTGATTGCGATTCTCGCGGTCGTGCGTAGTCTTGCGCCGACGCGCTTGCGCCTGACCGGGGCGGCGGCCGGACTGCTGGCCGGCGCGATCGGCACGGCCGTCTATTGCCTGAAGTGCCCGGAGACGAGCGTACCTTTCTGGGCGACATGGTATTTGCTCGGGATCGCGATACCGACGCTCGTCGGGGCAGTGGTCGGAGAAAAGGTATTGCGCTGGTAATGGCGCGCGCAGCGGGCGGTGACAATGACGTCAACCCATCAACCGCCGCAAACCGGTGCAAACCGAAGGAAACCGAACGGAACTGAAGCGGCATCGCGCTGCAGTGTCAGCGCGCAACGCGATGCATATCACCGGGCGGGCGCCACGTCACGCGACAGCAAGGTGCGCAGCTTATGGCGGGCACGCGAAAGACGCGACATGACTGTGCCGAGCGGCACGTTCAACGTTTGCGCGATCTCCGCGTAGCTCATCTCATCGAGACCGACCAGCAGCACCACTTCCCGCTGGTCGGGCGGCAACTGTTGAAGCGCGCCGTCGAGATCGCGCATTTCCAGCCCCGCCGCGTGATGGCCGTCGACCATCAATTCATCCTCGACGATGCTTGCGTCGTCCACTGCGACGTGTGTTCTTGTGTTGGCAGCCCGAAGCACGTCATTGACGAACACGTTGTGCATGATCGTCATCAGCCATGCGTTCAGATTGGAACCCGCACGAAAGTTCGACGCGTACCGCAGCGCACGCTCGAGCGTGTCCTGGACGAGGTCGTCCGCGCGTTCGCGATTGCCAAGCAACGCGCGTGCGTAGCGACGCAGGCGCGGCACGTGGCACAGCATCTGGTCGCCGAAGCTCAGGTGCTGCGCATCCGGCGCGTTCATGGGTGATTTGCGCGCAACCGCTTGCCGATGTAACCGTCCACCGAAAACGGACCCGCGCCACCGAGGATAAGCGTCGCGAGGCATGCCAGATACAACAGATCCGTTTCGTAGCCCGGCGGCCCGAATTGCGGGCCCGCAGCCGTGACGGCCATCAGCTTGATCGATGTGAAGCCGAACTGCAGGTGAACGGTCAGCGTGGCGACCAGCAGCACGGCCGCCATCGGAATGCTGACCAGAGGAACGAATGCGCCGACCAGAATGGCGAGGCCACCCAGCAGCTCGATCAGAATCGTCGCCCACGCCATGAAATGCGGCGCAGGGACGTTCAGCGCGTGGAGAATGTTGGCAAAGACCTCGGGGTGCTTGACGATTTTCGCGTACCCGTGCGCCATAAAGCCATATCCGACGATCAGCCGAAGGGGCAGCGGGGCCCAGTACGCGGATTTCGCTCGGTCCGACAAAAACGAGCTGATTCGCTCGGTCAAAGGGCGGTTGTTATTCATAGCGCGATAACCTCTTCCATGTGGGTGAATGAACGGGTGTCAGCGGTGTGTTGAACACCCCTGTCTAAGAGTTAGTTCGTTCGGGAAGTGGATCGGGTTACAGCGCACGCGCGAGGCGGCGTGCATATCAGCTATGCGATTACGCGATGCCGCCAGGCGCAGAGGTCGATGAATGGCTCTCAGGAGCCGAAGAAGATATTGCAGTAGCTGACAGGTCCGACGCACGCATTCGCGTTGGTCGCGTTGCTGTCCGAAGGCGGCAGCGATGCGCAGGCGGAGAATGCGAAAACGGCTGCGGCCGCGAGCCATAATCCTTTGGAGCGGCGCGCTGTGTCGAGTATCACGCGCAGTCCGCGCCGACGTGATTCGCCGCGGACCGAGTGTCTGGCGATTGGGGTGGGATTGCGTTGCATGTCGGTGACCTCAATGCTTCATTGAGGTATCGGCGTCCGCCGTCGAGCGACCGTTTTGCTGTTCGTTCTTGGCGAGTGCCTTCTGTTTCAGATAGGCGACCGTGGTTTGATAGACCGGACTGACGTCAGGATACGAAGCGTCCGTCACGAAATCGAGGCCGTTCTGCTTCGCTTGCACCAGTTCCTGGTAGACTTCGGCGCGCGTCTTACCTTGCGCAAAAACGTTGGCTGAACTGAATGCTGCAAGCGCCATAGCGAACATCGCGAACTTCTTCATTTCCGTCTCCTTGACGAGTTGTGCGGTATGCAATCGGGTAAACATGACGCTTCGCGCAGATATTCCTGACAGCTCGAAAAACTTCGTGCGTGAGCGGCCGAATGGCGCGGGCAGGAAAAATATTTGTCGCGTAGCGTGCGGGCGCGGAATAACTTCGATGTGCGGCCGGTTTACCGCTAGCTAAGGAGAGGAGAAAACGCGTGGACCGGCGGCGCGAACGAGCGTGCCGCACGGTGTGGGCTGAACCCGGAGATGAACGCTCAGGCCGCGAGCTTTGCCGCGGCCTCGTCGATTTGCGCGCGCGACACGGCAAGCTCTTCGAGCCACGCATCCGCGTAGACGGCGCCTGTTTCACGCTCGAGCCGCGCGATGGTGGCCGCGCAGCGTACCGCGTCCTTCGGCGTCGCGATAAACGCCTTCACCGATTGCCCGCCTTTGAACGCCTCGAAGAGCGGCATGCGAATGTCGTCAGGCAGATTGCGCGTCCATTGATAAGGCTTGCCATTGAACGTTAGCGTCGGCGGCAGCGCGCGCTCTTTCTTCGCGGCAGGGATCAGCCCATACGAACGCGCTGCGTCACTGATCTGCTCGGGTGAATAGAGTTCGTCCGGCGTGATGTCGAACTGGCGGATATACGTTTCGATTGCCTGCATCGCCGCGGCACGATCGTCGCGCTTTTGCTGGGCACGCGCGACGATGCCGCGCAGTTCGTCGGCCTCATCGCTCGTAATCGTGAAGCTTGCCTGCTTCTGTTGAAGTTCGGTAAAGCGCTGGAATTCCTGATCGGACAGAAGTTTGGCCATGGCGTGTCGGAGCGGATGGAAAGCGTGCACGCGCCGATGCGCGTGCGGCGGGTTCTGAAAGGGCCGCCATTCTAACGCATGTGTGTGCGTTTTCCAGCGCGATTTCCACCGTCAAGGCGACGTGTGCGCAGCAGACTCGTCGTAAGCGCTGGGCTCGCGGAACATCGACATCGTCTGCACGATGTCGCGTAACAGGGCGATGGTTTCGTCGAGCGACGGTGCGACGTATTCGTCGATGCGCTTCAGGAACGGACAGGTCAGCGCGGCGATCGCCTGGCCCGATGAGCCGAGCAACGGAAAGGTCAGATCCGTGACGCCGAAAATCTGCTGGCTGTCCTTCTGCGAGAAACCGGCCGTACGAATACGCTCGCAGGCCGCTTCGAGCGCAGTGTGATCGATCGTCACTTCGCCTTTCACGGCGGTGTGCTCGGCAAGCATCTGCGTGCGCTGCTCGGCTGTCTGGAACGCGAGCATCACACGGCCCGAACCGGTATCGATCAGACCGACGCGCGAGCCCAGACGCACCGCGATACCCCACGTGCCTGGTCCATCCACTTGGGCGATCACCAGCAGATTGCCGCGGTCGTACACAGCGAGGTGGCACGACTGTTCCGCTTGCGCGGCGAAGCGTTGCATCAGCGGCATCGCTTCGGAAATCAATCGTTCCATCGGCGGGTGCCGATGCGCGAGCGCGTACAGCTTCAGGCTGAGCGAATAGCGGTCGCCGCCTGCCGAACGCACCACATATTGCCGCGCGACGAGCCGCTCGAGCATCCGGTACATCTCGCTTGCGTTGCGCCCGAGCAGCTTGGTGATTTCGGCGCGCGTCAGGCCGCCTTTCTGCTCCGCAAGCAGTTCAAGGATGTCGAGACCCTTGTCCAGCGCGGGCGCGCGATAACGGTCTCCGTCGTCCCTGTCGTCCACGTGTGCGTCCATTGTGACCGTCTGATGTCGATTTGTTCTCATCCCATTATCTAAGGAATTGGCGCGCGAACCGCCGCCGCTAGGGAAAACACGGACGGATGCCGCACCGCATATGCCTTGACTTGAAAAAGTTCGTATATGAATAATACGTTCATTGGTGAATGGTTGCTGCGATGAGTTGACATGCGGCCGACGCCAATCCACGAGAAAGCGCAGGACGAGAGTTCCCACAGAGCAGGCTGTTGCGCCGCAACGGCTGGCCGCTCGGGGTCTGGCAGTTCAAACAACGCAAGCACAAAGCATGGGACCGGCGTAGCCACGCAAACGGCTCACCCCCGGCCTACAAGGAGACAGATATGAGTTTCGTCAACGGGTCGAGCACGGCCCGCCGTTTCGTTCATTCGGCACTGTCGGTCGGGATGGCCGCCGCGTGCGTCGCCGGTCTTGCCGCGAGCGGCGCTGCGCAGGCCGCCGATGCCGGCAAGGTCGGCCTCGGTCTGCCGCTGCTGACGTCGCCGTTCTGGCAGTCGTATAACAACTACCTGCCGAAGTACGCGAAGGAGATGGGTATCGACATCCTCGCGCCGGTGAACTCGAACAACGACCCCGCCCAGCAGATCACCGATATGAACAACATGGTGAATCTCGGCGCAAAGGGCATCGTGGTCGGGCCGATCGATTCGGCCGCGATCAGCCGCGCGCTCGACTCCGCGGCGGCGAAGAACGTGCAGGTGGTCGCCGTCGACGTCGCGCCGACGCAGGGCAAGGTCGCGATGGTCGTGCGTGCCGACAATCACGCGTATGGCGAGAAGGCATGCAAGTACATTGGCGAGCATGTGAAGACGGGCAAGGTCGTGCAGATTGAAGGCGACCTCGCATCGGTGAACGGCCGCGACCGTTCGGAAGCGTTCCGCGCGTGCCTGAAGAACTATCCGGGCCTGTCGCTGCTTGAGATTCCGGCGGGCTGGAAGGGCGATGTCGCGGCAAGCGCGCTCGATAGTCTGCTCACCGCGAATCCGGATGTGAAGGCGATCTACATGCAGGCGGGCGGTGTCTATCTCGCCCCCACGCTGCAAACGCTGCGCCGCAAGCAGATGCTGTTTCCGGCCGGCGATCCGAAGCACGTCGTGATCGTCAGCAACGACGGCATTCCGCAGGAGTTCGATGCGATCCGCAAGGGCGAGATCGACGCGACCGTGTCGCAACCGGCCGACCTGTACGCGAAGTACGGCCTGTACTACATGAAGGCCGCGCTCGCCGGGCAGAGCTTCAAGCCGGGTCCGACCGATCACGGCAGCACGATCGTGCAACTGCAGCCAGGCGTTCTCGAGGACCAGTTGCCGGCGCCGCTCGTGACGAAGGCGAACGTCGACGATAAGAACCTGTGGGGCAACACGCTGAAATGAGCGAGATGACGCACGGTTCGATCCCCTCGGCGTCCGGCGTACCGGCGTCCGGCGCGTCCGCGCCGGTCGTCGAAGCGCTCGGCGTTGGCAAGCGCTTCGGCTCGACGTCCGCGCTGCGCGACGTGACGATGCGTGTGATGCCGGGTGAGTCGCACGCGCTCGTCGGGCGCAACGGGGCGGGTAAATCGACGCTGGTGTCGATTCTGACCGGCCTGCGCAAGCCGGATACCGGCGAAGTCCGCTTCGCCGGCACGCTGGCGCCGCCGATCGCGGACCGCGATGCATGGCGCGAGCGGGTCGCGTGCGTCTATCAGCATTCGACGATCATCCGCGACCTGACGGTCGCGGAGAACCTCTTTATCAACCGCCAGCCCGAGCGGCGTGGCGTGATCGACTGGCGCTCGATGCGCCGCGATGCACGCGCGCTGCTCGACCACTGGAAGATCGATGTACGCGAAAATGCGCGCGCGGGCGACCTGACCGTCGAGGCGCGGCAACTGGTCGAAATCGCGCGGGCGTTGTCGTATGGCGCGCGTTTCATCATCCTCGACGAACCGACGGCACAGCTCGACGGCGAGGAAATCAAGCGGCTTTTCAGGCGCATCACCGAACTGCAGCGCGAAGGCGTGACATTCCTGTTTATCTCGCACCATTTGCAGGAGGTGTATGAGATTTGCCAGGCGGTCACGGTGCTGCGCGATGCGCGGCATATTGTCAGCGCGCCGGTGGCGGCGTTGCCGCGCGACCAGCTGATTGAAGCGATGACCGGCGAGCGCGGCGGCCTGGCGGTGGCCGATGCGGCGTCGCGTGCGCCGTTGCCCGCGCACACGCCGGTCGCGCTCGACGTGCACGGTCTGACGGGCGCTGACTATGCGGACGTGTCGCTGCGGGTGCGGCGCGGCGAAGTGATCGGCCTGACCGGCGCGACGAGCAGCGGCCGCACGAGCGTCGCCGAAGCGATCGCCGGGCTGCGCAAATCGCAGCGCGGCGAGATTCGCGTGTCAGGCGCGCTGCTTCCGCTCGGCGACGTGCCGGCGGCGCTCGCGCACGGTATCGGCTGCGTGCCGAAGGATCGCCATCACGAAGGCCTCGTGCTGACCCAGTCGGTCGCCGAGAACGCATCGATGACGATCGCGCGGATGCTTGGCCGCTTCGGCATCGCGCCGCCCGCCAAGAAAAACGCGTTCGGCCGCCGGATGATCAACGCGCTCGGCATCGTTGCGCCCGGTCCGGAGCACCCGGTGTCGGGCCTGTCGGGCGGCAATCAGCAGAAGGTCGTGATGGCGCGTGCGCTCGCGACCGATCCGCAGGTGCTGGTGCTGATCGATCCGACCGCGGGTGTCGACGTGAAATCGAAGGAGGCGCTGCTGTCGGTGATCGACCGCGTGCGCGACGAAGGCAAAGCGGTGCTCGTCGTATCGGGCGAACTCGACGATCTGCGCACCTGCGACCGCGTGCTGGTGATGTTCCGTGGCCGTATCGCGGCCGAATTCGACGCAGGTTGGGAAGACCACGACCTGATTGCATCGGTAGAAGGAGTCAGTCTCCATGAAGAATAGCGTGCCAACCCCGGCGTTCGCATCCGCGCAGACCCAGCCGGACAATGGCTCCACGGCTGCTGTTATGCGCGCGGGCAAGCCGCGCATCGAATTCGCGCGGCTGCGCGATCTGGCGTTGTTGCCCGCGCTCGCGTTGCTGATCGTGATCGGCGCGTTCGTGAGCCCGAGCTTCCTGACGAAGGCGAATCTGATTAGCGTGCTCGGCGCATCGGCGGCGCTTGCGCTTGTCGTGCTCGCCGAATCGCTGATCGTGCTGACTGGCAAGTTCGACCTGTCGCTCGAATCGACCGTCGGCATCGCGCCCGCGATTGGCGCGATGCTCGTGATGCCGGCGGCGTCCGCGGGCTTTGGTCTTCAATGGCCGGCGGCCATCGGTCTGCTCGCGATCGTCGCGGTCGGCGCGCTGGTCGGCTTCATCAACGGCTTTCTTGTCGTGCGGCTCAAGCTGAACGCTTTCATCGTCACGCTCGCGATGCTGATCGTGTTGCGCGGGATGCTGGTCGGCGCGACGAAAGGCGGCACGCTGTTCGATATGCCGCCGTCGTTCTTCGCGCTCGCGACCACCATCGTGTTCGGTCTGCCGCTATCCGTCTGGCTTGCGGCGGCCGCATTCGCGATTGCGGCGTTCATGCTCCGTTATCACCGGCTGGGCCGCGCGCCGCGGGTATTCGCGTCGAGCGGGTCACTTGGGGTGTGTTCGTGCTCGGCAGCGTGCTGGCATCGATCGGCGGATTGATCGTGACCGGCTACGTCGGCGCGATCAACGCGAACCAGGGCAACGGGATGATCTTCACCGCGTTCGCCGCGGCCGTGATTGGCGGCATTTCGCTCGACGGCGGCAAAGGCACGATGCTCGGCGCGCTGTCCGGTGTGCTGCTGCTGGGTGTCGTGCAAAACCTGCTGACGCTCGCGCAAGTGCCGTCGTTCTGGATTCAGGCGATTTACGGCGCGATCATCCTTGGCTCGCTGATGGTGGCGCGGCTCGCGAGCGGCGAAGGACAGAACTAACAACGGAACCCAACGCAACATCCCCCACGGTATGGACCCCATGACAGACCCACGCCTGATACTGCTGAGCCCTGAGGACAACTGCCTCGTCGCGGCGGCGCGCCTTCCGGCCAATACCCAGCTCGATATAGAAGGCGAGACGGTGACGCTCGCCAGGACGATCGATCTCGGTCACAAGGTCGCGCGCCGCGCGCTCGTCAAAGACGAAAAAGTGCTGCGCTACGGCGCGGTGATCGGCCACGTGACCGGCCCGGTCGCGCGCGGCGAGCATCTGCATACGCACAACCTCGAAAGCGACTATTTGCCGACCTACACGCACGACGCAGGACACGCATTCGTCCACCATTGACCTGACGCGGCCGAGTGGCACACGAAAACGCCCTACAACCCGCCGCACATCCACCATCATGACCGACACTTCCGTCACACCCGCCGCCGCGCAGCCGATGCTGGAAGGCTATTTGCGCAGCGATGGCCGCAAAGGCATCCGCAACGTGGTCGCGGTCGCGTATCTCGTCGAATGCGCGCACCATGTTGCGCGCGAAATCGTCACGCAATTCCGTGAGCCGCTCGACGCATTTGATGATGCGTCGGTCGATCACGAACCGCCCGTGCATCTGATCGGCTTTCCGGGCTGTTACCCGAACAGCTACGCGGAAAAAATGATGCAGCAGCTCACCACGCATCCGAACGTCGGCGCGGTGCTGTTCGTGTCGCTCGGCTGCGAGAGCATGAACAAGCACTATCTGGTCGACGTCGTACGCGCAAGCGGTCGGCCTGTCGAGGTGCTGACGATTCAGGAGAAGGGCGGCACGCGCAGCACGATCCAGTACGGCGTCGACTGGGTCAAACAGGCGCGCGGCGAGCTCGCGAAGCAGCGCAAGGTGCCGATGGCGCTGAGCGAACTGGTGATCGGCACCGTATGCGGCGGCTCGGACGGCACGAGTGGCATCACCGCGAATCCGGCGGTCGGCCGTGCGTTCGATCAACTGATCGATGCGGGCGCAACCTGCATCTTCGAAGAGACCGGCGAACTGGTTGGTTGCGAGTTTCATATGAAAAGCCGTGCGGCGCGCGCCGACCTCGGCGACGAGATCGTTGCGTGTGTCGCGAAGGCGGCGCGCTACTACTCGATTCTCGGCCACGGCAGCTTTGCGGTCGGCAATGCGGACGGTGGCCTGACCACACAGGAAGAAAAATCGCTGGGTGCGTATGCGAAAAGCGGCGCATCGCCGATCGTCGGCATCGTCAAGCCGGGCGATGTGCCGCCGACCGGCGGTCTGTACCTGCTCGACGTGGTGCCCGACGGCGAACCGCGCTTCGGCTTTCCGAACATCAGCGACAACGCGGAGATCGTCGAACTGATCGCGTGCGGCTCGCATCTGATCCTGTTTACGACGGGCCGCGGCTCGGTGGTCGGCTCGGCGATCTCGCCGGTGATCAAGGTGTGCGCGAATCCGGACACGTATCGCAATCTGTCCGGCGACATGGACGTTGACGCAGGACGCATACTCGAAGGCCGCGCGACGCTGGAGGAGGTCGGCCGCGAGGTATTCGACGTGACGCTGCGCGTGGCGCAGGGCGGCCTGTCGAAATCCGAAACACTCGGCCACCAGGAGTTTATTCTTACGTACAAGACATTCGAGCCGGTCGGGCCCGCTTGCCTTCCATCCGGTGCGGCGTTGCCGCGACGGGTGGTCGAGATCGCGCCGCACTGAGCCTCACATCGAACCGCGATGCGGCGCGAATCAGCGGAAGGCGCCACGAGGCGGCGCGCGAGACAAGAAAGGAGACAGTGAGGATGACATCCGCAATCGATTCGAAAATCGCGCGGCGCCGCGCAATTGGCGGCCGCGCGCTGCAGGTGAGCGGTCTGGGCCTCGGCACCGCGCCGCTCGGTGGGCTGTATCGCGATCTGACGGACGAGGAGGCATTCGCTACCGTCGATGCCGCATGGGGCTGCGGCGTGCGCTTCTTCGATACCGCGCCGCACTACGGACACACGAAAGCCGAACACCGGCTCGGCGACGCATTGCGTCGCTATCCGCGCGGCGAGTATGTGTTGTCGACCAAGGTAGGGCGCCGCTTCGTGCCGCGCACCCACCCGTATGACGGCAGCGAAGGCTGGCAGAACCCGCTGCCTTTCGAAGCGATTTACGACTACACGCGCGACGGCATTCTGCGTTCGTTCGAAGATAGCCAGCAGCGTCTCGGCATTATCGATATCGACATTCTGCTGATTCACGATATCGGCCGCCTGACGCACGGCGACAAGAATCCGTTTTACTGGAAGCAGCTCACTGACGGCGGCGGGTTCCGCGCGCTGGACGAGTTGCGTTCGGCGGGTGTCGTCAAGGCGATCGGCCTGGGCGTCAACGAAGGGCAAGCGATCCTCGACATGATGGGCGAGTTCGAGATCGATTGCGCGTTACTCGCGGGCCGCTACACGTTGCTCGAACAGCAGACGTTGAACGACCTGCTGCCGACCTGCCAGAAGCGCAATGTCAGCATCCTGCTTGGCGGCGCGTTCAATTCGGGCATTCTTGCGCAAGGCGTGTCGGGCGATCTGAAATTCAATTATGGCGCCGCGCCGCCCGAAGTGATCAAGCGCGTCGCGCGGCTCGAAGAAGTGTGCCGCACGTACGGTGTGCCGCTTGCCGCCGCGGCGTTGCAGTTTCCGTATGCGCATCCGTCCATCGCGACAGTGCTGACCGGCGCGCGCAGCCCGAATGAAATGCGCCAGAACGCCGAATCGTTCCGGCGGGCGATTCCTGCCATGCTGTGGCGGGCACTGCAGGACCAGGGCCTGATCGATCGGCGCGCACCGGTGCCGGAGGCGTGACGTGACCACGCCGCAGATCGACGCACATCAGCACTACTGGGACCCGGCGCGCGGCGACTACGGGTGGCTGACGCCCGACCTTGCGCCGCTCTATCGCGCCTTCGGGCCGGCGGATCTCACGCCGCTGTGCGAGCGCGCGGGTGTGGCACGCACGGTGGTCGTGCAGGCCGCGCCGACGGTCGACGAAACCCGCTACCTGCTCGATCTCGCGCGCGGCGAAGCGTCGATTGCGGGCGTGGTCGGCTGGGTGCCGCTGCTCGAACGTGACGCGCCGGCGCTGATCGCGGAGCTCGCGCGCGAACCCAAATTCAAGGGCGTGCGGCCGATGCTGCAAGACCTGCCCGACGACAACTGGATCGCGAACCCGGCCCTGCAGCCGGCGATCGATGCTTTGATCGCGCACGATCTCGCATTCGACGCGCTGATCTTCACACGCCACGTCGACGCATTGGAGACCTTCGCGAAGCGCTTTCCCGCGTTGCGCATCGTCGTCGATCACGGCGCGAAGCCACCGATCCGCGACGGCAGCGCTGGCTGGCGCGCGTGGGCGGACGGCATCACGCGGCTTGCGCGTCTACCGCATCTGCACTGCAAACTGTCGGGCCTCGCGACCGAAGCGGCCGCGGCTTGGACCGAAGCGACGCTGCGGCCCTACGTCGACCATCTGCTGGCCGCATTCGGACCCGCGCGGTTGATGTGGGGTAGCGACTGGCCTGTACTGAACCTGAATGGCGACTATCTGCTGTGGCATTCAATCGCGACCACGCTCGTCGCCGCGTTGCCCGATGGGCAGCGCGACGCGATTTTCGGCGCGAACGCCACAGCGTTTTATCGTCTTTAACGACACAAGCCGCAATCCGCATCGTCAGGTCAGCGTCTATCGCGGGCGATGCGCGATTCGGTTCGAACCGGTATCAAACTGACTGGAGCCGCATATGACACAACGACTGGCCGGCAAAACGGCCGTGATCACCGCCGCCGGGCAAGGTATCGGCCTTGCGAGCGCCGAACTGTTCGCCCGCGAGGGCGCACGCGTGATCGCCACCGATATCAAACTCGATGCGCTCGCCGGCAAGCCGCTCGACGCGCGCAAGCTCGACGTGCGCGACGCCGCCGCGATCAATGCGCTCGCGAAAGAGTTAGGCCCGATCGACGTGCTGTTCAACTGCGCGGGTTTCGTGCACGCCGGCTCGATTCTCGAAGCAAGCGAAGAGGACTGGGATTTCGCGTTCGACCTGAACGCAAAAGCGATGTACCGGACCATCCGCGCGTTCTTGCCCGGCATGCTGGAAAAGGGTGGCGGGTCGATTATCAACATGTCGTCGGCGGCATCGAGCGTGAAGGGTGTGCCGAACCGCTTCGTGTACGGCGCATCGAAGGCGGCGGTGATCGGTCTCACGAAGGCGGTGGCGGCCGATTTCGTCACGCGTGGTGTACGCTGTAACGCGATTTGCCCGGGCACGGTCGCATCGCCGTCGCTCGAACAGCGAATCGCCGAGCAGGCCCAGGCGCAGGGCAAGAGCGTCGGCGACGTGCAGGCCGCGTTCGTCGCGCGCCAGCCGATGGGCCGGATCGGCAAGCCGGAGGAAATCGCGGCGCTCGCGCTCTATCTGGCATCGGACGAATCCGCGTTCACGACGGGTCACGCGCATGTGATCGACGGCGGCTGGTCGAACTGACCGGGGCGTCCGCGTCTTCATTTCGAATGTCTATTGAACTTACAGGAAACTGCAACGATGAAACTGCTTCGTTATGGGCCGAAAGGTCAGGAAAAGCCCGGCATGCTCGATGCGCAAGGCAAGATGCGCGATCTGTCGAAAGTGGTCGGCGACGTCGACGGCAGCATGCTCGACGATGCAAGCCTCGCGAAGTTGCGCGCGCTCGATGCGTCGACGCTGCCGCTCGTCGAAGGCAACCCGCGCATCGGCCCGTGTGTCGGCAAGATCGGCAAGTTCGTCTGTATCGGCCTGAACTACGCGGACCACGCGGCTGAATCGAATCTGCCGGTGCCGCCGGAGCCGGTGGTGTTCAACAAATGGACGAGCGCGATCTGCGGCCCGAACGATGACGTCGAGATTCCGCGTGGCTCGAAGAAAACCGATTGGGAGGTCGAACTGGGCATTGTGATCGGCAAGGCGGCGAAGTATGTCGACGAGGCCAACGCGCTCGACTACGTCGCGGGCTATTGTGTGATCAACGACGTGTCCGAGCGCGAATGGCAGATCGAGCGCGCCGGTCAGTGGGATAAGGGCAAGGGCTTCGATACGTTTGGCCCGATCGGCCCGTGGATGGTCACGCGCGACGAGGTGTCCGATCCGCAGAACCTGAAGCTGTGGCTCGAAGTGGACGGTCATCGCTACCAGAACGGCAGCACGAAGACGATGATCTTCGGCGTGAAGAAGCTGGTGTCGTATCTGTCGCAATGCATGAGCCTGCAACCGGGCGACGTGATCTCGACCGGCACGCCGCCGGGCGTCGGCATGGGCGTGAAGCCGTCGCCGGTTTACCTGAAGCCGGGTCAGACGATGCGCCTTGGCATCGAAGGGCTTGGCGAGCAGCAGCAGAAAACCTACGCGGCGGAATAAGCGTCGCCGCTTCGCGCGGGGCGACGCACTTCGCCCCCGCGGCGCCACGCGTTATTCAGCCTGCGGTTCCCCGTGGTGATGATTGTCGGTGCCGTCACCGATCCGGTTGATGGTGCCCTGCGCAACCGCGACAAGCCGCTCGCGGTCGCCGTCCGTCACGTACACACTGCATTGGCAGGTCGCCTGATGGCGGCCCGCATAGACCACCTCCGCACGGGCCATCAGAACGCCGTTCACCGCGGGGCGCAGATAGTTGATCTTGTACTCCCCGGTAATCACCCTCGGTCCCAGCGCCAGCGCGCCGGCAAACGTCAACGCGTTGTCCGCGAGATAGCTGATCACGCCACCATGCACGAACCCGTGCTGCTGCCTCAGATCGTCGCGGATCGGCAGGCATAGCGTCAGCTCGTTGGCGCCGACGTACATCAGTTCGGTGCCGAGCAGCATGCTGAACGGCTGCGCATGCAATGCGCCGCGCGCCCGATCCAGGAGATCAGTCATCGTCGGATTTCCTTCGGGCATGGCCCGCTGTGACGTTCCACCCACTCTAGGAAGCGTGAACACGCCAAGTCAAGGTAATCCGGAAAAAATCGCCATGTAACTATTGTGAAAAAAGGTTGTAATTAGCCGCAAACCCGTCGGCCATCTCAAGCGAACGCTCGTATTGCCGTAAACCCGAACGCATGGTTTTTTCATTTCAATTCAGTTGGGACGAGATGTTCGGCGAGATCCAGGTCGCCGCACACGCGCTCGACGCGACATCGCGTGGCATCGAGCGAAGCGCCGACAGGATCGTCGAGACGAGCCAACCCGTCAGTTTAAAGATGCGGTCGCAGTGTTCGCGATTTCCAATTCGATGCTGGCGGACGCCCGGTAGCTCGGTTATCTTCCCAGTTGCTGACGGTATGAATCACGGTGACTGAGATGAAACCTGCGATCGAAGCATTCCACGACCCCGTTACGGCGACGATCAGCTACGTCGTGCATGCCGGTCCCGGATCGCAGTGCGCGGTGATCGACTCGGTGCTCGACTACGATCCGCGTTCGGGCCGCACGTCGACGCATTCCGCCGACCGCATCATCCAGTTCGTGCGCGATACGGGTCTAAACGTGCAGTGGCTGCTCGAAACGCATGCGCATGCGGACCATCTGTCCGCCGCTCCTTATTTGCGTGAGCATCTGGGCGGCGCGATCGGCATTGGCGAACATATCCGTTCGGTGCAAAAGATCTTCGGCCCGGTGTTCAACTTCGAGCCCGAGTTTCACGCCGACGGCGCGCAGTTCGATCATCTGTTCGTTGCCAACGAAACTTTCGGGGTCGGCGAGCTGGAAGCGACAGTGCTGCATGTGCCTGGTCATACACCCGCCGATGTTGCCTATAAGTTCGATGGCGCGGTGTTCGTCGGCGACACGCTGTTCATGCCGGACGTCGGCACCGCGCGCTGCGATTTTCCCGGCGGCGACGCGCGCATGTTGTACGCGTCGATCCGCCGGCTGCTGAGCCTGCCGGGTGACACGCAGCTGTACATGTGCCACGACTACCCGCCGAACGGACGCGGCGTCTGCTGGCAAACGACGGTGAGCGATCAGCGCGAGCGCAACATCCATATGCATGATTCGGTCGAGGAGCACGCGTTCGTTCAGATGCGCAATACGCGCGACGCGACGCTCGGCATGCCGACGCTGCTGATTCCGTCGATTCAGCTGAACATCCGCGCCGGCGTCGCGCCGGCGCCGGAAGCGAACGGTATCCGTTATCTGAAGACGCCGCTCAATGTGTTGTGAACAGCGGCGCTGTCAACGGAGGTCTTTTGGAAAGCGACGCCGATTTCATCACACAACGCCTCACAGCGCGGCATACGCCGTCGCGAGGTGATACGGCGTGGTCGACGGCATATCGTTGCGCGCGACGTCGCCTGCCGCGGTCTTGCATTCAAACCAGCCTTGCGGGCGCAGGAAGCGTTCGCTGAAACGCGCGATCTGCTGCGGCAGCGCGGCGCGCATGCCAGCGTCCGGATGGACCGCGAGTGCGCGCAAGTATTCGGATTGCGCCCAGATCCGCTGGGTCGCGTCTCTGATCGCCCCTTGTTCGTCGAGCGCCAGCGCGACGCCGCCCGTTGCCGTGTCCACGCCATGTTGCCGTGCAAAAACGAACGCACGGGCAAGCGGTTCGTCGAGGCCTGATCGATTCAGCAGTGTGCCCGCCTGCCGCACGAGCCAGAACCATTCGAACTGGTGGCCGGGCTCGAGCCAGTTATCGGCACTGCCAATCGGCAGCTCGGCGATGCAACCGGTCGGCGCATGCACGAACGCGCGCGCGACCGCATCGCAGAGACGCTCGAGCGCGGTATCGAATGCTGCGTCCCCAGTGGCTTGCCGCGCGGCAAGCCACGCTTCCGTGAGATGCATCAGCGGATTCTGCAGCGGTCCGCCGCTCGCCGCGGAGAAGCTTGCGTTCAGCGCTGCGTTGTAGAGCCCTTGCGCGTTTTGCTCTCCGTGCAACCCGTTGCGCACCGCAAAGCGCTCCTCGATGATCGACGACGTGCGATGCACGATATCGAACGCGTCCCGATTGCCCGAGCGTGCGCCGTACTCGGCACACGCGAAGACGACAAACGCGTGCGTGTATAGATCCTTTGTCGTATCAAGCGGCGCGCCATGCGGGTCGACGCTGTAGAACCATCCGCCGCGCGTGCTGTCATGAAAGTAACGGACAAGCGATTCGAAAAGTCGTTGCGCGTGGTCGTCGGCCCCGGCCTGCGCGAACACGAACAGTTGGCGCGCGCAGGCCATTGCGCGGTAGCGGACGGCGGGTAGCGGCCGGTGGCCGTCGGCGGCGACGGCCTCGTAAGGCAGGTTGAGCGCTTCATTGAAGCCGGGACCGCGCCAGGTCGGCAAGACGACGCTTGAAAAATGTTCGCGCAGTGAAAGCGCGGTGGCGGTCGTCGAAGCGGGTGGTCTCATGAGTCGAAGTCAGGTTAAAAATGATGTGCATCGCTATCCGGCGGCGCGCGGCCGGCACCGGACAGCCGGCGAATAACCCGTTATGGTACGCCGCCCGGGGCCGGGGCGGACCGCATCTTGCTGGCTCGACAAAAAACAGGGGGACACAATATGCCAGGCAATCTTGAATTTATCGCGCGGCTCGTGATGGCGGCCGCACTCGGTAGTGTGATCGGGTTCGAGCGAGAACGGCTGTCGTGGGCGGCGGGGTTGCGCACGCATATGCTGGTGTGCGTCGGCTCGGCGCTGATCATGATCGTGTCCGCATTCGGGTTCGCCGATGTGCTGGGCGGCGAACACATCGTGCTCGATCCATCGCGGGTGGCAGCGCAAGTCGTATCGGGCATCGGCTTTCTTGGCGCGGGGTCGATCCTGTTGCGCGGCGAGATCGTACGCGGCCTGACGACCGCCGCAAGCCTATGGTCAGTCGCGGCGATCGGCCTCGCGGTGGGCGGCGGCCTGTACACGGCATCGATCGCGGCGACTCTGATTATTCTGCTCATTCTCGCCGGCATCAAGCCGATCGAGCGCCGCTTCATCACCGCGAAGCAGCGGCGGCAGATGACGCTGCTCGCCGAACGCGGCACGCTAACGTTTCACACGCTGCACGATGTGCTCGGCCCGTCGAGCGCGCGCGTGAAGCAGTTCGTCGTGCAGCAGAGCGACGACTCCCCTGAGCATGACGAAGTGATGATCACGTTTAGCCGCGTATCGCAGCCGGAATACAACGCAATTTGCGAGCAATTACGACAGTTTCCCGGTGTAAGGGAGTTTCGGGACAACGGCACGCACACGTGAGACGGTCGCCCTGGAGCGGTTATGAAGGACCGCTCTTATGCTTGTCACGCGTGTCAGTCGAACTTGAACTGGCCACCGCGCGCTCGACCCTCTTGTCCTCCCGTTCCGCGCGATCGTACGCAAATGTTCCGCGCGAAATGCGATGCCAGATCGGCACTTCGAACGCGAGCCATGCATGCAACACCGATGCATGGACGAACGATAGAACGCAGAATGCCGCTGTCGCAGTGAGCGTCAACTGCAATTGCGTGAGCGAACCCGCTATATGGGCTGTGCCGTCCGTGGGCATAAGCGGTCCGGCCACATCTTCGAGGATGCCCGTGCCCCATACGAGCATCATGAACAACGCGCTGCCGACAAACGCGCTTACGCCGAAATAGCGAAGCGCAATGCGTGCGCGGCTGCCGAACGGCCGGCGATGGTGCCGCTGGTTCGCGTCGACGATCGCGACCGCATTGGTGAACGCGACCACCGCCATCGCTGACGGCCAGAAATACGGGCAATCGCTGTGCGCGTTGATCAGCAACAGAATGCCGACCACGGTAAACGGCGGGGCGAGCAGCGTGTTCGCGAACCACGACGCGCCTTGCCACGCGCTCCACGGGCTGCGCCAGCGCAGCGGGAACGGCGTGGGCTGGCTTGCGCGTGACGTGAAGCGCTCAGCGATGGAACGCAGCCGTTTCAGGCTCGGCGGCACGCAAATCTCCCTGCCCAGCCAGTTTCAAAGTGACAGCATGATGCGTTGTCAGCCGATATCGCGCGGGTCGCTTGGTCGGAAATCATGAGTTAAATTCGTCTTTTTCACCTGTGTCTACTGCTTAGACGGATCGGGTGCCGCTATCCCGCAAACTTGTGTGCGATTGCGCATATCCGGTGTTTCTGTCACATGCTTGACTCAAAACATAAGCTACCTTGAAAAAAGACCAAGCCGTTCGATACGTCGAATGTTGCACACGCAAATAAAAGGAAAAGGTAGTGGAGCAGTCTCCGCATGAAGCCGCAGCGCATCCCTCGCAGGCAGACCACGTAGAAGCGCCGTTGATTAACTTGCGCGATACCGGGCGCTTTCTCGACGTGCTGGCGTCGCTGAAGTGTTCGCTCGCCATCAGCCGGCGCCCGTCGGGCGTCGCGATCGTCGGCGTCGAGAACGGTGTACCGACGCTGTCGGCGTGCCAGTTGCCCCGCTCGATGGGGATGGCGGTCGGCGGCAAGCGTCTTGCGATTGCGACGATTCACGAGCTGATGATCTTCGCCAACGTGTCGTCGCTCGCTCCGCTTTACCCTGAACGGCCGGACTATTACGACGGGATGTTCGTACCGCGCATGTCCCACTATACGGGCGATCTCGACCTGCACGACATGGCGTTCGACAAGCAGATCGTGCTGGCCGTGAATACGCGCTACTCGTGCATCAGCGTGATCGACGGGTACTTCAACTTCACGCCGATCTGGCAGCCGCCGTTCGTCACCGAATTCGGCCCCGACGATCGTTGTCACCTCAACGGTATGGCGTTTCACGAATCGAAAGTACGATACGTGACCGCACTCGGCGAGACGAATACGCCGTTCGGCTGGCGCAAGGGCATGGCCGACGGCGGCATCGTGATGGAAGTGCCATCAGGTCGAATCGTCGCGAACGGCCTGTCGATGCCGCACTCTCCGCGCATCATCGGCGGCCAGCTGTACGTGCTCGAAGGCGGCCGCGGCGCGCTGTTGAGGATCGACCCGGCAAGCGGTGCAAAGGAAATGGTCGCGAAACTGCCGGGCTTCACGCATGGGCTCGCCGAGTATCGAGGCGTGCTCTTTGTCGGGCTGTCGAAGCTGCGCATGAGGCGCGGCCCGCAAGGCTTGCCGATCGAAGCGGAACGGGACGAACTGGTGGCGGGCATCGCCGCCGTCGACCTCGCGAGCGGCTCACTGCTCGGTATTCTCGAGTTTTACAACGGTGTCGAGGAAATTCTCGATGTGCAGGTGCTGCCCGATGTGTTGCGCGCGGAGATCCTGAATCCGCGTCAGTGGGCGCAAATGCCGTCGATTACGACGATGCGCGGCGGATTCTGGCAGCAAAGGCCGCGTGAAGAAGACGAGGACGCAGGCACGGTCGCCACGCAGTAACAGACGCGCGGCCACTGCGGAATAACCGGCGCCTTTTGTCCGTAATCTCAACGACAAAAAAAGTGCGGGTTGGCGTGATCTAGTACGTCTTGATAGATGGGGGAAAAGAAACTCCTTCTGCTGTCATCCCGCGTCTTCACACCCGCTGGTTGCCGCGTTTCGCGGAAGCGGCGGCGCGCCTGCAGCACAAGCCACGTGGTCGTAGGTTCGACCTGCCGGCTTGTTCAAACAAAAAATGTGCGGTTTCCCGCGGTTCATTCCGTCTATGCAAATAGATGCGTCAGTTCGAATGCCGCATGAGTAGAGCGCATGCGCAACGCGTAAAGCAGACAAAGCAGAAAGTTGAATCTGAAGCTGGGGTCTGGGAGTAGCGGCTGTCCGATTAATCGCAGCGATTGAACGCGGCAATTCAGCGGAGCGGCCGGCGGTAATGCAGTCGACTTTTCGCGAATGTGAAACGCGGTTGCGTCGAGTGAACAGGCAAGTAGGTGTGGTGCGAGAGAGACCAAATTAACTATTTAGGAATACTGAGCCGCTGTCATCAAATTGACCTGAAACACGTATAGCGCGAACCGATGCACAAGCGAAATGCGGCAAGCGGAACGACGGCAACGCTGGGAATTTCAAGCAATCAAGGGGTGGCGCATGACGCCGGTAGTAGACGGGGAATCGAATAACCGGATCGGGCAGTGCCTGGCGGGTGCATTGCTGGTAAGCGGGATGACGCTTGCGCCGCTCGCGCAGGCACAAGCGCAGGCACAAGGGCAGGAAGGAACGCAGGCAACGGTTCAGGCAGCGGCGCAAACCGGTGCGCAAGCAACGACCCAGGCAACGGGCGGAGCGGCGCGCGCAACGGGTAACTCGCCGCCGACCTTTGACGTCAACGAGTTTATCGTGCGAGGCAATACGACACTGCCGTCCATCGAGATCGAAAAGGCCGTCTATCCGTTCGAAGGACCGGGCAAAACACTCGCGGATGTGAATGCGGCGCGCGATGCATTGCAGAAGGTCTATCAGGACAAGGGCTATCAATCGGTGGTTGTCGAATTGCCGGCTCAGCAGGTGAAGGGCGGCGTGATTCTGCTGCAGGTTGTCGAGGCGAAAGTGGGCCGCTTGCGGGTCGAGGGCGCGAAGTACAACTCGCCGCTGGAGATTCGCGATGCGGTGCCGGCGCTCGCGGAGGGCAGCGTGCCCGATTTCAACGCCGCGCAGCAGCAGCTGACCGATCTGAACAAGGCGCAGGACCGTCAGGTGATTCCGGTGCTGAAGGCCGGCGCGTTGCCGCAAACGGTCGACGTGGACCTGAAGGTCGACGACCACAGCCCGCTGCACGGCAGTATCGAACTGAACAACGACCATAGCCCTGAGACGTCGGAACTGCGCACGGTCGCATCGCTGAGCTATTCAAACCTGTGGCAGCTCGGCCACGTTGTCTCCGGCAGTTTCCTGATCGCGCCGCAGCACCCGCAAGACGCGAAGGTCTATACGTTCTCGTATCTCGCGCCGTTGCAGGGCACGCACTGGAGCCTGCTCGCCACCGCGTATCACTCGGACAGCAACGTCGCATCGCTGGGCGGCACCACCGTGCTTGGCAAGGGTACGTCGTTCGGACTGCAGGCGCTCTACGCATTGCCGTCCACCGACACCTATGCGCAGACGGCAAGCGTCGAAATCGATCACAAGCATTTCGACGAAAACGACATCCTGGCGGGCATGTCGTCACAAGCGCCGATCACCTACGTGCCGGTCACGTTTGCGTACAACGGCCAGCTGAATCTGAAGAGTTCGCAGACCGCGTTCTCCGTCTCGTTGACGACGAACCTTCGCGGCGCGAGCAGCAGCGCCGACGATTTCGACAACAAGCGCTTCGACGCGACCTCGGATTTCCTGTACGGCAAGTTCGACATCAATCACACGCAGAACCTTCCGCGCGATCTGCAATTGAACGCTCATGTGAGCGGGCAGATCTCGAACTCGCCGCTCGTGTCGAGCGAGCAGTTCGCGGCGGGCGGCATCAATACCGTGCGCGGTTATCTGTCGGCGGAGAACACCGCGGACAGCGGCGTGATCGGTTCGCTCGAACTGCGCAGCCCCTCGGTCGCGAAGTATTTCAACGGGTCGATCGTGAACGACTGGCGCTTCCATGCGTTCGTCGATTCCGCGCATCTGTGGCTGTTGAGCCCGCTTCCGGAGCAGGACTCGTCATTCAACATGCTGTCGGTTGGTATCGGTACGCGCATGCAGTTGCTCAAGTATGCGAGCGCCGACGTGGAGATGGCATTCCCGTTGAAGTCCGGAACTTTCACGAAAGCCTATAGCCCGCGTTTTGACTTCTTTGTGCGCGCGAGTTTCTGACCGGTTTCTTTAAATGTGTCGGGCCGGACGTGGACCGGCCGGTTTACCTGGGGAGTGGACTGTGAAGCGAGCTTGGTTGGTTTTACTGACGGTGGCCCTGATGTGGCTGCCAGGGGTGGCGAATGCGTGGTGGCAGAACGACTGGTCGTTCCGCAAGTCGATCACGATCGACACGACGCCGAAGGGCGGCAATATCGCGGAGTCGGCTGGACGCGTGCCGCTGCTGATCCGCCTGCATTCGGGCAACTTCCAGTTCGACGGCCTGCAGGACAGCGGCGCGGATATCCGCTTTGTCGCCGCCGACGACAAGACGCCGCTTAACTACCACATCGAACAATACGATCCGGTGCTCGGCGTCGCGCTCGTGTGGGTGGACATACCGCAATTCCCGGCCGGCGCGACAGAGAACATCTGGATGTACTACGGCAACAAGAAAGCGCCGGACGGCGCGAAGCCTGCCGAGACGTTCGATCCTGACTACACGCTGGTCTATCACTTCAACGGTGCGTCGGGTACACCGCCGAAGGACCTGACTGCCTACGGGAACAACGCGCAGAACGCACCGGCGCGCATCGTCGAAGACGGCATCATCGGCAAGGCCGCGCAATTCGACGGCAAGACGCCGTTGAATCTGGCGGCGAGCCCGTCGCTCGCGATTCCGGCAGATGGCAAGTTCACCTTCAGCGCATGGGTGAAGCCGGCCGCGCTCGCGCCGCAGACGCTGCTGTTCGCTCGACGCGACGGCGCAAATGGCTTGCTGATCGGCCTCGACAATGGCGTGCCGTTCGCCGAAGTCGATGGTGGCGCCGCGCCGGCCCGTACGCCTGCGTCGGCACCGATCGCCGCTGGCCAGTGGTCGCATATCGCGGTGACCGCGGACGGCACCAATCTCACGCTGTACGTGGGCGGCCACCAGGTTGCGCAAGTGGCGGCGACGCTGCCCGCGATGAACGTACCGGCCGCGATCGGTGGCGATGTTGCGGGCGGAACCGGCAGCGCGTATGTCGGCGAGATCGACGATCTGCGCCTGTCGAAGGTCGCGCGTTCGGCGACGCTGCTCGACATCGACGCGATGACGCAAGGCGCGGAATCGAAGTTCGTCAACTACGGCGCCGATGAAAAGCAGTCGGGCTTCGGCTTCGGCTACTTCGGCGTGATCGTGAAGTCCGTGACCGTCGATGCATGGGTCGTGATCGTGATCCTGCTCGGTATGGCGTTCACGTCGTGGGTTGTGATGTGGAACAAGGCGCAGTACGTCGGCACCGTCGACAAGGCGAACGCGTATTTCGTGAGGCGTTTCCGCGAAGTGGCCGGGCGCCATCTGGTCGGCCTCGCGCATACCGACGAGCGCTCGGAAGACGGCCGCCGCCTGCGTCATTCGTCGCTCTACCGGCTGTATCGCGCGGGCGTTGCGGAAATTCACAGCCGCGTCGATGAAAACGGCCGCACGGTCATCAGCAGCGAATCGATCGAAGCGATCCGCGCGACGATGGATGCAACGCTCGTGCGCGAGAACCAGCGCCTGTCGAAGTCGATGGTCCTGCTGACCATCGCGATTTCGGGCGGTCCGTTCCTCGGCCTGCTCGGTACGGTGGTCGGCGTGATGATCACGTTCGCCGCGATTGCCGCCGCCGGCGACGTCAACGTGAACGCGATCGCACCGGGTATCGCCGCCGCGCTGCTTGCCACCGTGACGGGTCTGTTCGTCGCGATTCCGGCGCTCTTTGGCTACAACTACCTGCTGATCCGCAACAAGAACGTGACCGCGAATATGCAGGTGTTTGTCGACGAGTTCGTGACGCGTCTCGCGGAAGCGCATCGCAGCGCGGACCACGCGATCGCCGCCGACTGATAACGCAAAAGCGGACGCAAAAACGGATGCAAAAGCGCACGAAACCGCAACCGACACACGACGCGCGCCGCAGCACGCAACAACGGAGGGCGTAACGCCATGCAAGTTCAGGACGACGACAAGCCGTACGACGACATCAACATCACGCCGATGTTGGACCTCGCGTACGTGCTGCTGATCATCTTCATCATCATGACCACCGCGTCGGTGCAGGGGATCAAGGTCGATCTGCCGAAGGCGAGCTCGTCGGCGAGTCTCGCGAAGCCGCAGACCAAGGCGATCACCGTGTCCGACTCAGGGCAGATCTACCTCGATGCGTATCCGGTGACGATGGACGAACTCGAGAACCGGCTGCGCACGATCAAGGCCACGACACCGGATGCGCCGATCGTGCTGAAGGGCGATTCGGCGGTCGCATACCAGAAGGTGATGGACGTGCTCGATCTGCTGCGCCGGCTCGATCTGACGCAGGTGGGTCTCGTGACGGGCAAGCAGAAATCATGACACTCGCGCCCAGCATCAGCAGCGCGGCCGGCAGGAGGCCTCGCTCATGGAAATGACTTACGAGGGCGGCCACGGCGGCGATCCGGACGACGAGCGCAAAGGGCTGAAGCGCTTTGTAAAGCCCACGCTTGGCGTGCTCGCAGTGGTCGGCGTCGGGCTCATCGTCTGGCACTACGCAAACGACACGGCCGGCGTGAAGCGCGTCGAGGCGCCGCGCGTGACGACGGTGATTCCGGTGCCGCCGCCACCGCCGCCACCGCCGCCGAAAGTGAAGCCGCCGCCCGAGAAGCAGCCGGAGGTGCAAACGCCGGTGCCGAAGCCGACCGCGACGCCGAAGCCCGCGGAAACGCCCAAGCCGATGGACAACATGCCGAAGCAGATGACGATGAACGCGCCCGCGCAAGCGGGGACGGACAACTTCGCGATCGCTGCCGGCGATGGTTCAGGCATGGCGGGCAGCGGAACCGGCAATGGCTTTGGCAATGCCACTTACCAGCAATACATCGTGTACGCGCTGCAACAGGCCGTCGAGCGTGACAAGGGCGTGCAGGAATCGGGGCAGGGGATGCGCTTCGCGGTCGGCGTGAATCTGTGGCTCGAGCCGTCGGGACGCATCGTCCGCGTGACGATCGGGCAGTCGACCGGCGACCCGAAGCTCGATGAAGCCGTGGTCAGCGCGTTGCAGTTGCTTGGCAAGCTCGACGAACCGCCGCCGCCGACATGGCAATACCCGGTGCGGCTCAACTTACAGGGGCATCAGCCGGGCTGAAGCGAATCGCGCATGTGCATCGTGGACCAGGCGGGGCCAGTAGAAAAATCAGCAGTTATGCGGAGAATCAGAATGATTCAGAAGATGGTGTTACGGGGTGGCGGGCAGCACGGTGGGGGGAGTGCGATCCGGCGCACGCGGATCAGCTTCGCGGTGCTCACGGCACTGGGGATGGCGCTGACCACGGGCGTGCATGCGCAATCGCTCGAAACGCAGGCGGCGACAGGCACGGCCGCGCCGACCGAAAGCACGGTGATCAACCTGATCAACCTGCTCGTGAAGCGCGGTGTGCTCACGCAGCAGAATGCAAACGACCTGATCTCGCAGGCGCAGGCCGAAGCCGCGCAAGCGAAAGCGGCCGCCGCGCGGCCGCCGGTGCCGCTGGTTGCGCATGCACCGACACAGCCGGGCGATGTCGCGGTGCCGTACGTGCCGCAGGTCGTGCGCGATCAGATTCGCGACCAGGTCAAGCAGGAAGTGGTCGCGCAGGCGAAGGCGGAAAACTGGGCGCAGCCGAACACGTTCCCGGACTGGGTATCGCGGATCAAGATCGACGGCGATTTGCGCTTGCGTGACCAGTTCGACTTTTACTCGCCGCGCAACGTGACTGGGCTGACCAACTTCGCCGCGGTCAACCAGATGGGCGGCTTCGACTTCAGCGGGAACTCGGGTAACGCGGCCCCGCCGTCCATCAACACGACCACGAACCGTTCGAACCTGTTCAGCATTCGCGCGCGCCTGGGGGTCACCGCGCAGGTGGCCGAGGGCCTGAGCACCGGCATTCAGCTCGCGTCGGGTAACGACAACGATCCGGTCTCGACCACACAGTTTCTAGGCGGTGGCTTTGACAAGAAGAACATCTGGCTGAACAAGGCCTACATCAGCTATACGCCGACGTCGTGGCTGAATCTTATCGGCGGCCGATTCGATAACCCGTTCTTCTCGTCGGACCTGGTGTTCGATCCGGATCTCGAGTTCGACGGTTTCGCCGCGAACTTCCGCCATGCGCTGCCGGTCGCGGCGGACGTGACGCTGTTCGGCACGCTCGGTGCATTCCCGGTGCAATACAGCGACGACAACTTCCCGTCGAACAGCCCCGTGAAAGCGGGCAGCGATACGAAGTGGCTGTTCGCGGGCCAGTTCGGCGCCGAATGGAAGATCAACGAGACGAACCGCCTGAAGGGCGCGATCGCGTACTACGACTTCCAGAACACGCGCGGCTCGCTGTCGTCGCCTTGTGCGCTGTTCCTCGGCGCGACGAGCTGCAGCACCGACAACGATGCACCGGACTTCATGCAGAAGGGCAATACGCTGATCGCGCTGCGCAATATCGTGGATAACCCGAACCTCGCGCCGGGCACCACGCCTCAGCCGCAGCTCTTCGGTCTCGCTTATAACTATCGCCTGTTCGACGCGAAGCTCGAATGGGATACGAAGCTCATGGACCGCTACAAACTGCGCCTTGACGGCGAGTTCGTGCGGAACCTCTCGTTCGACGCGAACCAGGCGCTCCATGCGCCGGCAACGCCGGTCAACAACTTCAACACCGCGAGCGCGAATGTGTCGGAATCCGACTACCGCAGCGGCGGCAACGGCTACATGTTCAAGGTCACGCTCGGCGAGCCGGATCTGGTCGAGAAGGGTCAGTGGAACTTCTCGATTGCGTACAAGTATCTGCAGCCGGATGCGGTGCTCGATGCATTCACCGATTCCGACTTCCACCTCGGCGGCACGAATGCGAAGGGCTACGTGATCGGTGCGCAGTATGCGGTCGCGCGCGATGCGTGGGTGTCCGCGCGTTACCTGAGCGCACGCGAAGTGTACGGGCCGCCGCTGGTGATCGACGTGCTGCAGCTCGAGCTTAATGCGAGATTCTGAGGCGGACCATGCGAAAACGTCTAATGAGCAGCGTGGCAAGCGGCTGCCTGAGCACCGCGCTGTTGTGCGCGTCGTTGTCGGCTATTGCGCAAAGCGGTAGCCTCGAAGACCGGTTGCGTACGCAACTTCGTTCGACCGTCGAGCAGTTGCGGCAATTGCAGGACACGCAGGCGCAATTGCAGGCGGACAAAGCTGCGGCCGAGCAGCAGCGTGACAAGGCGCTGGCCGACCTGAAAGCCGCGCAAGGCGAGCTGGATGCGGCGAAAGGCAAGTCGAGCGCGCAGGAGCAGGCCGAGCGCTCACTTGCCGCCGAGCGCGCGAGCCATGTGAAGGATTCGCAGGAGCTGACGAAAGTGAAGGCGTCTTACGACGCGTTGCTCGCCGAGTCTCGCACGCAGGAGGCACAGCGCAAGCAGGCGCAAAACGACCTGAAGACGCGCGACACGCAACTGCAAACGTGTGAAGCGAAAAATGCCCAGCTATACACGGTCGGGCACGACATTCTCGATGCCTACGAGCACATCGACCTCGGCACCTTCATGAAGGCGCGCCAGCCGTTCGCGCAAAGCGCCCGCGTGAAGTACGACGAGATTGCGCAGCAGTATGGGGATCAGTTGTACGCGGGCAAATATGACCCGAACGCGCGTCCCGCTGCGGCTGCATCGGCACCTTCGGCCGCGGCGAGCGCAACGATCGAGGCGAAATAACACAGTCATGAAGGCGTCGCATTATACGCGGTCAAATAGCGCACTTCACGCATGGCAGCCAATGCATAGCAGTTAATCCAACTCGCGCAGTTCGGGCATTCGGATCGAATAACAGGATTTAAAAGCGGCTTAAAAGCAGGACTTAAAAACAGGAATGGATATGACGACCGCAGCAAAGGCAGCAACGAAGAAGAGCAGCGACGATTTGTTTATCGAAGCCGTAAGCGTTGACCAGCTGGCCGACGTATTCAAGGCTGCGGGCTACCGCGTCACGCCGGCCGAGCAGAACGGCGTCGTGCAACTGATGAGCGCGAGCCAGGGCGTCGGTTTTGCGGTGCGCTTCGGCAATGCGTCCAGCGAAGCCGGCGCGTTCCTCGACTTCACGCTGAGCTGCGCGCTGCAAGTGCAGGGCGAACTGCCCGCTGAGATCGTCGCGAGCTGGAACCGCACGAAGCGCTTCGCGCGGCTGTGGGAGCAGGCTCAGTTTCTGGTGCTCGAAATGGATGTGGTGGTCGCAGGCGGCGTAAGCGAGCGCAATCTGCGTTCGTTGATCGAGCTGTGGGACCGCCTGATTCGAGAGTTCCTGCTGCATCTGCGTAACCGGCCGGCCATGGCCGCGGCGGCAGCCTCCGGTGATGCAATGGCAGGCGTCGCGGTCGCGGGATTCGTGAACATCGCAGCAGACGCGCAGCAAGCCGAAGCGAAATGAACAAATTGGGCAAGCCGGGCGTGGTTGGCGCGCTCGGCGCGGCATTGCTTGCGCTCACGCACAGCGTGTGGGCGGGCGCGGGTGCACAGCACGTGAGCGTCGAGAAAGCGCCGCAAGCATGGCTTGCCTATGCGCAGCGGGTTTCGGAAACCCTGCAAGCGGCGCTTGCCGCCGATACCGAAACCGCGCGCCGTTTCAACGAGTACTTCAGCAACTGGGTCGACACCGATGCCGGTGCTGCTGCGCCGACACGAACGCTGGCCGATGGCGGACCGCTGCCATTCGATCCGCCGACGCTGAAAGTGCGCGTCTGGCTCGACCGCACGGGGCACGTCGAACGAGTCGAATTCGCCGATATCGGCGACGACGTCGCGGAAGCCGAGTTGCGCTCGCTGCTGCTAGCTCAGACGGTGGGCGCGCCGCCGCCAAGGATGATGAAGCAGCCGGTGGTCGTGCGTCTTTCGCTCGGCGCCGAGTTGTGAAGGTGCGGGACGGCAGCTGTCGAGGCCGCGCCGATGCGCATTGACAGCCCAGGTTGGGTCAATATTTTCAGTAGTGGGGAGTCGAAAAGTGAAGAAATTCGCAATGGCCGTAAGCAGTGCAATGCTGGCTCTGTCATGCGCAGCGCATGCACAAGGCGACGTGATCGCGCGCGCGGGTGATGCGTCGGTCACGCAAGCCGACATGACGGCGTTCCTGAAGGCGCTGAGTCCGGATATCAGAACGCGGCTTGCCGCCGACCCGGCACAGCTCGACCGGCTGGTGCGCGCGAAGCTCGCAGCGTCGGCCGTGCTGGCCGAAGCGCATGCGAAGGGCTGGGACAAGCAGCCGCAAGTCACCGCGCTGATCGATGAAACCCGGCGCGACGTGATTCTGCGCAGCTATCTCGCATCGGTATCCGCTCCGTCGGCCGACTATCCGTCCGATGCGGAAATCCAGTCAGCTTACGACCGCAATCCGGCGCTGTTCACGCAGCCGCACGCTGTGCGTCTTTCGCAGATCTATATCGCCGTGCCGGCGGGCGCCGATGCGGCGACCGTCGACAAGGCGCGCAAGCAGGCTGCGGATCTCGCGCGTCAGGCGCGTGCCTCGGGCGCGGATTTCGCTACGCTCGCGAAGGCCAATTCGCAGGAGTCGCAAAGCGCGGCGAACGGCGGCGATATGGGCTTCGTACCGGACGGGCTGCTGATGCCGGAAATCCGCAAGGCGGTCGACGGCATGAAGCCGGGCGATGTTGCAGGACCGTTGCAAACCAAAGCGGGCTTTCATGTGATCAAGCTGACCGATACGCGCGCACAAAGTGTGCGGCCGCTCGCTGACGTGAAAGAACAGTTGCGCGCACAACTGCGCCAGCAGCGTGAAGCGCAGAACGCGCAGGCGTATATGGCAAAACTCGCGGACCCGTCGGCCGCGACGATCGACGAAGATGCGCTGAAGAAGGCGCTCGCCGCGGTCCACTGATCGACCCGCCAGAGCCGATGCCTATGACCGGAACCTCGTCCGATACCGCGCTCCAGCTCGACGACCTGAACGCCGGCGCCTACGGTTTTCACGTCGTCGGCGCGCACTATGGGATCGGCGACAAGGCGAGCTTGTATTGTCCAGTCTGCTTCGGCGAACTCGTCCCCGTTGCCGACGACGCGGGTCGGCGCTTTCGGCACTTTGTCGCGCAGGACGAGGCGCGCTGCCCGCTCTCGACGCTGTCGTATCAGCCGGACGTGCCGGGCGTGCACCGCAGGCGCGATGTCGCGCTCGAGCGGGAGCAGCGCGGCGTCTTCATCGAGAACTGGCAGCGTCATTTCCAGGTGATGCGGCGCGCGGCGCCGTCGCTGACGGTGCGGCGTTTCATCTATCTCGTCGGTTACGCCGATGTAATGAACCTCTGGTCCTATCCGGCGCTCGAACAACATGACCTGCCTTATGTGCTGCTGACGCTGGCCCAATTCATGCGCGCGGGAGCAATGGGCGGCAGGCCGGTTTGGGTGCGCTTCTGCTTCGATGCGACCGTGCGCGACGTAGGCGATTTATGGACGCATCGTGGGCCGCAGGCGCGGTTCTTCAAGATGATGTACAACGCACCGCGCGAAACACCGTTTCCGACGTCAAGGCAGTTGATCCACTATGAAACGGTGCGACGCGATACCTCCTTCCTCGAGACTCCGCCACCCTGGATGAAACGGGCCGATGTGAAGGAGTTCCAGCGCTTCGTGGCGTCTGGCCGCCAGTCGGCCGACCCGGGGCGCGCCGACACGGGGACATCATGAGAGGGTCTTGCGATGAAACAGCATAGACATGTCCTTCGAATCGCGGTGACGTTATCGATCGTCGGCACGGCAATGATGGGCGACGCAGCGTGGGCGCAGAGTGCGCCTGCTGGCGCCAGCGCGGGCGCCGCGCAGGCGGGCTCGCCGAACAATGGCAAGCGTGTGTGCGTGAACGCGGAAATGAACGGCGTGCAGGCGCTTTCATACGATTGCCTGAGCCAGCAGCTCGCACCCACGCCGACTGCCGCGTCCAGCGGCGTGAGCGCCGCCGAAGCGCAGGCGAAGGCGCCGTCGAACCAGGTCGGCACATTCAATTATTCGGCGGAAAGTATCCGCTTCGGCAATGCGTGGGGCAATTCGGTGACGCCGCAACGGCCGACGTCTGCCGCGCCGGTGAAATAATGCCGCGGCGCGGCACCGCGCGCGGGTCTGAAAACAGGCAAACGAATTGATGACAACCGCAAAACGAGGTCTTGAACGGGGTGGAGCGCGGGTCGCCATGTGTGTCGTGGCCGCGTCGTTTTGCGTGAGTACGGCGAGCGCCGCTGTGAGTGACGATGCGGTGGGCGGCGCGGTGCCGCCCACCGGCGCCGCACAGATCGTGCTGCCTGATTTTGCGTCGCTTGCGAAGCGCTACGGGCCGGCGGTCGTCAACATCAGCGTGACGCATGAAGTCACGCAGATGGGCGTGCAACTGCCGCCCGGCATCGCGCCCGGCAATCCGCTTGCGCCGTTTCTCGCGCGCCGTGTGATCGGCAATCGCGAGGAGGTCAGTCTCGGCTCCGGCTTTATCGTCACCGCGGACGGCTATATCCTGACCAATCGCCATGTGGTCGGCGACGCGAACGTCGTCGATGTGAAGCTGACCGACAAGCGCGAGTTCAAAGGCAAAGTCGTCGGCACCGATGCGCTTTCCGATGTTGCGCTGATCAAGATCGACGCGGACGATCTGCCGGTTGTCGTCACCGGCAATCCGCAGCGGGTCGATGTCGGCGACTGGGTGATGGCGATCGGCTCGCCGTACGGCTTCGCCAATACCGTGACGTCGGGCATCGTCAGCGCGAAATCGCGTTCGCTGCCCGGCGAGGCGTACGTGCCGTTTATTCAGACCGACGTGCCGATCAATCCGGGCAACTCGGGCGGGCCGCTGTTCGATCTGCGCGGCCGCGTCGTCGCGATCAACTCGATGATCTATTCGAAGACCGGCGGCTATCAGGGGCTATCGTTCGCGATCCCGATCGACGTTGCGCTTGACGTGAAAGATCAGTTGCTGAAGACCGGTCACGTGAGCCGCGGCTGGCTCGGCATCAGCCTGCAGGAAGTGAGTCAGGCGCTCGCACGATCATTCGGCCTCGCGAAACCCGACGGCGCGCTGATCAGCGTCGTCGATCCGCGCGGCCCGGCGGCGCGGGCCGGCATGCAGGCGGGCGACGTCGTGCTTGCGGTCGATGGTCACGATATCGACGACTCCGTCGATCTGTTGACGACGGTTGCAAAGATTCGCCCAGGGAAGAACGCCGATCTGCTCGTGTGGCGCGATGGCCATGCGATGCATATGAGCGTCGCGGTCGGCGAACTGGACAGCAATGGTGGCTCGGCCGCCAATGCCTCCGCTGCACCGCCTTCGCGGCTCGGTATCGTGGTCCGGCCGTTGTCGACCGTCGAGCAGCAGCGCCTCGGTCTCGATCATGGACTCCTGATCGAACAGGTGACGGGGCGGGCGACGCGCATCGGTTTGAAGGCGGGCGATATCGTCCTGTCGGTGAATGGGACGCCGGTCGCGTCGCTCGATCAGCTGGTCGTCGAGCTGCGCCAGCTGCATGACAACGCGGCATTGCTGATTCAGCGCGGCAACGCACGTGTCTATTTGCCGTTCGATCCGGCTTGAGCGGGGGGCGCTCGGGATGCGGGCATGCGCATCCGATTGGTCGTGTTCAGTTTGCAACCGGGGCTTGGGGAGAATCGATGAATAACGTCAAGCGAAGCGCGTCGCCGCGCTTCATCTGCGCGATCGGCCGCGCGATCAGATGCACGATCGGCGTCGGTGCGCTTGCATGGGGCATCACCGGTCACGCGCAAACTACCGGCGTGCCGCCAGCGTGGATCGCTTACGCGCAGCTCGTCGGCGAGCAGTTCCAGCATTCGCTCGAGGCGTATGACGACACTGCTAATGAACTTCATGCGTTTCTCGAAGACCGGCTGCAGCATCCGCAGGGCGACGCGGTGCCATCGATGATTGAGGTCCGCGCGTGGGTCGGCGCCGATGGCGCGGTGACGCGCGTTGCGTTCGACTCGCTTGGCGATGCGCAGGCGAATGACGATCTGCGCGCGCTGTTGATGGCGCACGCGATCGGCAGCGCGCCGCCGGCCGATATGCGTCAGCCATTGCGCGTGCGGCTGGAACTGGAGCCCAAGCCCGACGCACAACCCGACGGTGATCCGAACGCGAAACCGCAAGCGGCGCCGCGCAGCGCGGCGAGCACCTCGTAACCAAAGAGGGATCGGCGAATGATGGCGGGATGACGCATTTCCACAACGTGTGAGCGGTGATCCTTCATCGGCGGGATCGAATCGCTGCGGCTTGTCGTCCATAATAGCGGCGCTCGACCCGACTCCCCCGGGAACACTTTGGAACACAACATGGCCGATCCCGCAGCACCCAGCACTTCCCGTTCATCCCGCTCAGGCTCGAAAGAGCCGCGCACCGCCGCCGTGTCGACCGAAACCGAAAACAAGCTTGCGCGTGCCGCGCGTTCGGCACAGCGCCTCGCCGAACTCAGCGACGTGCCGGCCGACGACAGCACGCTCGAGCTGTTTCCCGACGACCCCACGCGCGCGGCATTGCAGGCGATGAACATCGATGTGCGGCAGGGGACGCTGAGCGGTTTCGAATTGCCCGATGAGGTGCTGGCCGCAGTCGAGGTGGCAACGGAAGGCAACGACGCGCAAGAGACGCGACCGGAGACAAAGGTCGTACGCCGCAACGCGCGCGCGGCGCAAGCGGCCGATGCGGCGCGCACGGCGCAACCGGAGGCGGAAACATCGACGGTGAAGGTCGAGCAGAAGGCTGCATCAACCTCGGCGCGCAGCTGCTTTGGCGTCGATTCGGGCGAGCCGGCGACAACGGCAGCGGGTGCCGACGTGTCGCAAGTGAATGTCGACGACAAGGGCGCGGCACGTCACACGTCGCTGGCGGAAGTCTCGCCGGTCGCGCAGCCGATGGTGGCAGTTGCCGCGCTTCGCGAGACCGCCCCGTCACGTTTTGCAGCTGACGACACGAGTGCCGCATCGCGCGACGTAGGCGCGTCGATGGGCGCGGGCGCCGCGGCTACCGCGCGTCCGGCGCAACCGCAACCGCATTCATATGCTTCGACCGCCCGCATGCCGTTTGGAGCAGCAAGCAGTGCGGCGGCCGCGACGCAGACTGCGCCCCGCGCGACGCCCGAGCTGGATCACGCGCGCGCGGCCGCGTTCGCCGATACCGTCGATGCGCTATACGGCGTGATTGCAGACCAGCGCCGCGCCGCAGCCGACCATTCGCGCAGGATGAAGCGGATGTTGTCGATCGTCGTCGGCGTGCTGCTGGTGACGGTGGCGATTGGCGTCGCGCAGATGCTGCTGCTGGTGCACCTGACGCAAGACTCGATCCTTCACCAGCAACGCATCGAGCAGATGCTGCTCGGCCAGCAGGCGACACTCGCGACGCTGCTGCAGACGGAATCGTCGCCTGCAGCAGCGATGCCCGCGGCACCGGCGGCCAATGCGGATGCGCCGGCGGCCGTCGCGCCGCGGCAGCCTGCCGACGCGCATTCGTCCGCTAAGGCACAGCCCGCGCGTAAGCACAAACCGTCGACGACTCACGCGCACTGACTATTCAGGCCGCGCGCCGGTGGCGCGTGTGTCTGGTCTTCAATCGCTCCCTTTTTTCATCGTTTGCTTTGTTGCAATGATGCAACGCATCAACCGATGCGACGATCGAGCGCACGCCTATTTACATAATTTTTGTGCGGCGCACTAGACTTGATCTAGGGAAAACCCTATACTTGCTTCTAAGGGAAAACCCTGAATCAATCATCAACGGGAGTCGCCATGAACTTTCTTTTTGCTCTGTACCAAAAGGTCAGCGACCTCTTCGCGTCGCCGTACCTGCCGCTGGATTCGGATTACTCGTACGAAGCTCGTCACCGCGAAGCGGAGCGTATGCGCCGCGCGCAGGCGACGCTGTTCGGCGTCCGTCTCACCGACTAATTGGGCGAGTCCCAACGCGCAAGCTTGCGCGAAGTCGTCAAGTGAAAGCGCAGTATCGAGAGCTCGGCTAAAAATGCCGAGCTCTTTGCTTTCAGGCAAGACCCTTAAAACGCATTAAACCCACGCGCTGCCACATCAGCTACGCCTTCAATTTTCTTTCGCACACTTTCCGTATCGAAAGGGATGTAACGTAAGCTGACAGCGTCGCAGCTATCCGTTAGTGCCCACCCTGGGATGTGTCCTGAATCGACAGGCATTTCGCATATAGCGGGGCCGCATGATCCGCCGTTCTGTGAAATGTGTGCTTACAAGTCTTCACGTTTATGTATCGGCGTCGCCATTACAGTGGTTCTCAAGCGCGGGGCCGAAGCTGACGCTCCTGAACATCACGGCCCTCGCAACAACATTCTCAATGGGAGAATCAACATGAAAGGCTTGAACAAGACGTCGCGCACCCTGATTGCCACGCTGCTCGCAGGCGGCGCATTGCTCGGCGCGACCAGCGCGTTTGCACAAGACGTCGTGTACGGTGAACCGCACATGATTCCGGTCGGCATCTCGATCCAGCTCGGCTGGCAGCATGATGGCCGCTACTGGGATGGCCATCGTTACTGGTCGCACGACGAGTGGATGCACCACCATCCGCACGACCGCGATCCGTATCATCACGACGATCATCGTCCGCATCACGATTAATGAGCTTTTGATCTGGGCGGCCGCGGTCTTTGCCGTGTCGCCCGTCCCGCAGTCCATCAACCGGCCTGTCGCGAGCTGAGCGGCAGGCCGGTTGCGTTTACGGCAAATCATCAAAATGCGCACTGCGTTATGCTGGACACTCTCGTCAAAGGACTCGGTCCCCAGCAGCAGTGAAGGAATACCGTATGAGCGATGTGCACTTCTACGACCCGCTGGTCGGGCATGGTTTGCCGCACGATCCGTTCAAGGCGATCGTCGCGCCGCGCGTTATCGGCTGGATCTCAACGCGCGCCGCGAACGGCCGATGCAATCTCGCACCGTACAGCTTTTTCGGCGCATTTTCGACGTTTCCGCCAATGATCGGTTTTTCCAGCGAATCGTATAAGGACAGCATTCGCAATATCGAAGAAACCGGCGAGTTCGTCTGGAACCTGACATCGAAAGCGCTCGCCGAGCAGATGAACCGCACCTCCGCGCCAGTGCCGCCCGAAGTCGACGAGTTCGAACTGGCTGGACTCACGCCTGTCGCGGGCCGCAATGTGTCGGTGCCGCATGTCGGCGAATCGCCCGCCGCGCTCGAATGCAAACTGGTGCACGTGGCGGAACTGCATTCGCTCGATGGCAAGCCGCTGGACACCTGGCTTGCGATCGGCCAGGTGGTCGGCGTGCACATCCAGAACGCGTATCTGAAGGACGGCCGGTTCGACACGCTGGCCGCGCAGCCGATCATGCGCGCAGGGTATCGCGGCGACTACGTGGAAGCCGGCGCGATGTTCGAGTTGATCCGGCCGAAGGCGTAAGTCAGTCCGCGAACCCCGGCCGCAAACCGCACGATGCGTGGCTCAGTGCTGCGCATCCGCGTTCACCTTGAACACGCTCACCGCGTCGCTTAACCGGTCGGCTTGCTCGCGCAGTTCGGCGGCGGCGCGTTCCGCTTCGGCGACGAGCGTCGCGTTCTGCTGCGTCGCTTCGCCGATCTGCGTAACCGCGAGATTGACCTGCTCGATGCCGCCTGACTGCTCGCGCGACGCGACGCTGATTTCGCCGATGATCGTCTGCACCTGGCCGACGCGCTCAACGATGCCGCGCATCGTGACGCTCGCTTCCTCGGCGATCCGATAGCCGCTCTCGACTTGCGCAGTCGACGCGGCGATCAGTCCGTCGATTTCCTTCGCCGCCGCGGCGCTGCGCTGCGCGAGCGCGCGCACCTCCGAGGCGACGACCGCGAACCCCTTGCCGTGCTCGCCGGCGCGCGCCGCTTCGACGGCCGCGTTTAGCGCGAGGATGTTGGTCTGAAATGCGATTCCTTCGATCACGGACGTGATATCGGCGATCTTTTTCGACGACTGGCTGATCTCGCCCATGGTCGACACGACACGCCCGACTGCACGGCCGCCGTCGACCGCCGCGGCCGATGCGTTCGTGACGAGCGTGTTCGCCTGTGCCGCGTGGTTCGCGTTCTGCTGCACGGTGGACGTCAGTTCTTCCATGCTCGCTGCCGTCTGTTCGAGGCTGCTCGCTTGTGTCGCGACACGCGCGGCGATATGGCCGCTGCCGGCCACGATCTTCGCGGTGCCGTGCGTCATGTCGGACGAAGCGCTTCGCACCTGCGTGACGATGCGCGCGAGACCTTCGCCGATACCGTCGATCGCGTGCATCAGGCGGCCGATTTCGTCGCGGCGGCCGCGGCCCGCATCGGCCACGCGCACGCTGAGGTCACCGGCCGCGAAGCGTTCGGACGCTTTCGCCGCCTCTTCGAGCGGGCGGCTCACGAGGCGGCGCACCACGATCAGAAACACCGCGACGAACACCGCAACGAGGATGAAACCGATCAGCAGGAAGCGGTTGCGCGTCGCGTTGACTTCGGCCATCACTTCATCGCGTTTCGCGATGCCGCCGAGCAGCCATTGCCATTCAGGCACGGTGATGAACGACGCGTACTTGTCGGACGCCGCCGTTTCGCCGAGTGCCGCGTCCGCGGACCTGAATGCGAGGTGGCCTTCTTTCTCGTCGAGCATTTGACGATAGGGCGCGTTGCCATCGTCGGCCTTCTGACCGGCCGCCGCCGGATGCACGATGAACTTGCCGCGCTCGGCGCCATGGGACGCATCGAGCACGAAGTAATAGCCGCTGTCGCCGATCTTCAGCTTGCGGATGCCCTCTTCGATCGAATGGATCTGCGCATCGACGTCGACACCGACGAACAGTGCGCCGATCACGCGGCCGTTCGCGTCGAGGATCGGCTTGTACTGCGTGATGTAACGTTTGCCAAACAGCCCGGCAAGACCGGTATACGTCTTGCCCGCGGCGATTGGCGCATAGGCGGGGCCTTTGCGATCGAGCAGCGTGCCGATCGCGCGCGAGCCATCCTGTTTCTTCAGCGATGTCGTCACGCGCACGAAGTCGTCGCCGGTTCGCGCGAACACGGTCGCAATCGCGCCGCTACGCGCGAGAAAGTCGTCGGGCACCGAGAAGTCGAGATTCAGCACTTTGTCGCCAGCCTTGAAGACGGGCGTCGCGACACCGTTGATGTCGATCTTCTGCGTTTCGTCGAGCGCAAAGTCCGTTGGCAGAAAATGTTCGAATTGCGTCATCGAGCGGCCGACTTCAGCATTGAGTGCTTTGTCGAACAGCGAAATCGTGTCGGCGATCGAGCGGTCTTTTTCTGCGATGCGCGTGAGCACCTGTTCGTTGATCTGCTCGCCGGCCGCGCGAGTGACCGCCCAGGTGAAGGCCGCGAAGATCAACGCCACCAGTGCGCACGACAGCATGGCGAGCCTGGCGCCGACGCTGGCGCGGCGCAATGTGAGGAGTTCCATGACTGTAATGGTGGTAATGGGGGGACGGGACTGCTCGGACAGTTCCGTGTCGCGAGTGATGTGCCCAGATTGGAGGTGCTCGCGACCTGACATGGATTATCGGCGGCGCTGGCAGATTTCTTTAATCTTTCGAAAGCAATATGTAATTTCGGCGGCCGGCGATCCGGCGATCCGGGGGCCGGCCATCCAGCGGCCGGCGATCCGCGAAGCGACCCGGCTCCGCCAGTTCACCGGAGCCGGCTGGCTTGTCTCAGTGGCGCGCGCGCCAGCGGCGTAGCAGCAATGCGTTGGTCACGACGCTGACGCTCGAGAACGCCATCGCCGCACCCGCGATCATCGGGTTGAGCAACCCGAACGCGGCAAGCGGGATGCCGATCAGGTTATAGACGAACGCCCAGAACAGGTTCTGCTGAATCTTGCGCCACGTGCGGCGCGAGAGATCGATCGCGTCGGCGACCAGCGCCGGGTCGCCGCGCATCAGCGTGATGCCGGCCGCATGCATCGCGACGTCGGTGCCGGTCGCCATCGCGATGCCGATATCGGCGGCGGCGAGCGCGGGGGCATCGTTGATGCCATCGCCGGCCATGGCGACGACACCCGCACTGCGGATCTTCAGGTCGTGGATCACACGCGCCTTGTCGGCAGGCAGCACTTCCGCGTGAAATTCGTCGATGCCGAGCGCCGCTGCGACGCTCGCCGCGCTGCCGCGGTTGTCGCCGGACACGAGCACGCTGCGGATACCCATTTGCTTGAGGCGCTCGATCGCCGCGCGCGCCGTCGGCTTCACCGTGTCGCCGAAACCGATTAGCGCAAGCACGGCTGGCGGCGTACCTGCGCTGCCGCGTGTCGTCAGCCACGACACGGTGTTGCCCGCCCGCTCGAGTTGCTGAGCGCGCAACGCGAGGCGTTCGGGCAACGCGATGCCAAGTTCCGCGAGCCACCGGCCGCTGCCGATCGCGATTGTGCGTCCGTCGACATCTGCTTCGACGCCGCGGCCGGGTATCGCGCGTGCCGAGCGCGCGCTCAACGCGGACGGGCTGGCGAGCGCGATGCCGGCGGCGCCGGCAAGTGCGTCGCGGTCGGCTTCGGCCGTCGCAAACGGCGCCGGCTCGGCGTCTTCGAACGCCTTCACCACCGCGCGCGCCAGCGGATGATCGCTATGCCGCTGCACAGCCGCGGCGACGCGCAACGCGTCGATGCGATCGACTCCATCGCCCACCTCGAACGCGGTCACCGACGGCTGGCCGACCGTCAGCGTACCGGTCTTGTCGAACGCGACCACGTCGATCTGATGGGCGGTTTCGAGCGCCTGCGCGTCCTTGATCAGCACACCGTGGCGTGCCGCGACGCCCGTGCCGGCCATGATTGCCGCGGGCGTCGCGAGGCCGAGCGCACACGGGCACGCGATCACGAGCACCGCGACCGCGTTGAGGATCGCGGCCTCCACGCCGGCCCCGGCGAACAGCCAGCCGATCAGTGTGAGGACGGCAAGGCCGAGGATCACCGGCACGAACACAGCACTCACGCGATCGACGAGGCGCTGGATCGGCGCTTTTTCCGCCTGCGCTGTTTCAACCAGGCGGATGATGCGAGCGAGCAGGGTTTCCGCGCCGATCGCGGCGGCGCGGATCGTGAGCGCGCCTTCGCCGTTAATCGAGCCGGCGGTGACCGGGTCGTCGGGCTGTTTGGCGACCGGCATGCTTTCACCGGTGATCAGCGATTCGTCGATATGCGTGCGGCCTTGCAAAACCTGGCCGTCGACGGGAATCCGTTCGCCCGGCCGCACGGCGACGATCATGCCGACGCGCACCTGCGCAAGCGGCACCTCGCGCTCTTCGCTACCGATGACGATCCGCGCACGGTCCGGCCGCAATGCATTGAGTGCTCGGATCGCATCAGTGGTCTGGCGTTTGGCGCGCGCTTCGAGCCACTTGCCGAAGCGCACCAGCGTGATAACGACCGCCGACGCCTCGAAGTACAGATGCATCGTGTCGCCCGGATGCATCACCAGTTGATAGACGCTAATGCCGTACGCAGCCGACGTACCGAGCGCGACAAGCAGATCCATATTGCCGGCGCCGGCCCGGACCGCGCGCCATGCGGCGCGATAGAAGCGTGCGCCGAAGCCGAACTGGACGAGGGTGGCGAGCGCGAGCTGCAGCGTCCCGGGCAGTATCGCGTGCCAGCCGAATGGTTCGGTTGCCATTGGCGCGACAAGCGGCAGTGTCAGCAGCGCGGCGATCAGGACCGCGGCGAAGTCGCGGCGCGCGCTGTCGCGCGGCGCGGCGGCGGTGGCCGTGGTTGGGACGGCTGTTTCGGCCACCAGCGGCGTCGCATGGTAACCGGCCTTTTCGACGGCTGCGATTAACCGGTCGATGTCCGATTCGCCGTTCAGCTGGACGCGCGCCTTCTCGGTGGCGAGGTTGACCGATGCCGACGCGACGCCGGATACCTTCGACAGCGCCTTCTCGACGCGCATTGCGCACGACGCGCACGTCATGCCGCTGATCGCCAGCTCAGCTGTCGCGGGCGGCAGTGCGGACGCGGTCGCGGCGTCGGCGGCTTGCGCAACCGGGGACGCATCGTAGCCGGCCTTGCCCACCGCCGCGAGCAACGTATCGACGGAAACCGACGCGTCGGCGTCGACAGTCGCCTTTTCGGTGGCGAGGTTGACTGTCGCGCGGGCGACGCCCGGCACTTTGGCAAGCGCCTTCTCGACGCGCATCACGCACGACGCGCACGTCATGCCGTGGATCTCGAGCTCGGCCCCCGGCGCGGCGGGGCGCGACACGTCGGTGGCCGATCGCGTGGCAAGGTCAGTCATGATGTTCAGGCTCCTGCGGCGGCCGATGGACCGCTCGATGAAACCCAGTATCGACGTTCCAATGATGGGAAGGTCAAGGAATTATTGGGGCGAGGCGCTCGTCCACCAAAACAACTACTCCGTGTACCAAATCGACTATTTTTAGAGGATCAACCTACATAACATACTACATTGACGTGACCAGGTTAAATATAGCCATTTATGTGTAAAAATTGCCATAAATAGTCGTTTTCGTATACACTGTAGGTGTTTTTGTAGATCCCTCGGGGAAATCAGCAGGAATCGATGGCTACTCCACTCGGCTATCAAGCGCTCATCGACCGCTTCCGCCTGAAAGTGCCGGAACCGCTCAAGGTTTTCGGGCTGTCGGACAAATCCGGCGTGATGTCCACGTTTACGTCGGCAGACGGTAGCGAGCGGGTAACCCTGCCAAAGCATCGGTATTCAGGCAATCCCGACTCGATCGTTGATCAATTGACCTTCGCGCTAAAACGCGAAACGCTCAATCCGACCGTGCTGGGCGCCTTGTTCGAGCAGGGCGAAGCCGTCTACACGGTGAGGGAGTGGCTACGCGTCTCGCCTTCATCGGCGTATGCCCGCACAGCAGCGTTCCTCGCCAAATGGCTGAACGGCGTCAGTTTCGACTTCAGCGTGCCGCCTGGTGCGGCCCGCGTCCGTATTCTGTCGGACAAGCAGTACGTGGTCGGGCCGTCACGATCCGATACGCAGTTTGGCGTGGTCAACAACCTGCTGGGCACGCGCGCGTTTGTGCCGATCGTACGTCGTACCGAGCGGCTCAATGCGTTGCTCGCCGAAAACCTGTCTGGCAAGGTGACGCAAGCAATGGCGATGATCGAACCCGAGGTTCTCGCGCGCGCAGTCGACTATCTATACCTCGCCGAAACGCGTTCCACCTACGGAATTGAGCAGGAGATTCCCGACAATCAGCGCGCCGCGAAATTCCGGCGCCTGCTTGAGGAAGCCGGTGCGCCGGGTCGACTGACTGAAGAACAACTGACTGATTGGCAGCACCAGATCGTCAATCCGCTAACGGCAGAGGGTGGCTTTCGTGGTGGCCAGAACTGGCTCTCCCGTGCGGGCCGCCTGCGCAATATTGCGGACTACATTCCGCCCCCACCCGCGCTTGTTTCATCAATGATGAAAGGGGTGGCCGAAGTCGCGGCATGGGGCGCGACCAATCAGGTCGATCCCGTCGTTGCCGCAAGTTGTGCGTCGTTCGGACTCGTTTTTGTTCACCCCTTCTACGACGGCAATGGACGATTGCACCGGTTTCTCATTCACCACGTGCTGCGTCAGTCCGGTTTCACGCCCAAGGGTATCGTCCTGCCGATTTCGGCCCGTATGTTGAAGAACGTCGCACGCTATTCGGACTTGCTGAAAAGCTATTCACGGCCGCGCACCGCGTTGCTCGACTACCGCCTCGACGCGGACAGCGACACCATTCACGTGCGTACCGGGCAGCCGGCCTGGCTGTATGCGTCATTCGATGCGACCGCAATCTGCGAGTTCGTGCTGGAGTGCTGCAAGCAATGCGTGGAGCAGGATCTCGCGCTCGAAGTCCGCTACCTGCACGCGTACGATGCAGCCGTTGCCCGGCTCGAAACGTGGCTGGATCTCCGGCAATCGAAGATGGCTAACCTCGTCGATATTGTCGTGCAGGGCCACGGCGAACTGTCGAAGCGCAAGCGGGCGCACTTCGCTGAATTGACCGATGAGGACGTGGAACGGGCGGAGAAGGCGATCGCTGAGGAATTTGCCCACTATCTGGATGCCGTGCAGGCTGCCGCGCCTGATAACTGACAGGTGAAGTGTGCCTGCGAGTGACGCAGCGCTTTGTTCCTTTCTCACCCTTTTCGCAGCGCGCCCTCCATCGCCTCCGAGACCGCCAGTCGCGCATCGCTGCCGCGTTCACGCAGCGCGTCGAGCGCGCCTTGCCGGTCCGCGAGGTCCTTGTTCTGACTGAGCTTCCATTTACCGACGAGCCTCGCTAACTCAATCTCGATGCCGACGATTGCGCCGAGCATCTGCGAGATGAAGTCTTCGGGTGCGTCGCCCATCTTCCACGGCACAGGTTCACCCGCTTCGTGCTTGCGCGTCAGCCGGGCGACAAGGCCGCGCAGGAAACGCTCGTCGTCACGCACCGCGATGCGACCATGCGCGTGCACCACCATATAGTTGTACGTCGGCACCTGCCGATGCGCTTCATGCTTGCTCGGATACCAGTTCGGCGAAATATACGCGGACGGCCCCTGGAAGATCACCAGCGCGTCGGGCCGCTCGACCGCCTCGCGCCATACCGGATTCGCGCGCGCGACGTGTGCGCGCAGCGTCCCGTGCGGGCCGCTTGCCGCATCGAACTCGAACGGCAGATGGTTTGCGTCGAGCCCGTTCGGGCCGACCGTGACGAGCGCGCCGAGCGGGTATTCGTCGATCAGTCGATGGAGCACATCGGCGCGCTGCTCTTCGAAGTGCGCGGGCATATACATAAAATCGCTCCGGTAGTGGGAAGGTATCCCGCAAATCTATGCGGAAAAGCGCAAACGTACCGCGAAAACGGTGGATGCGCTCGTCCTCATCGCGGATATGCTTGCTTGCGTGTCACGGATACGATACAACCCGTCTACATAATCCACAGAACCAGGAAAATGCGACAGGCGTAGGGGGGGCCGGACCGGCAGCCCGCGTGGACCTGACGCGTAACCTTTCGGACGCCTGTTCGTCGAATGACAAAAAATCGTCAAGAACCCAATTCGCTGAATTCACGCTTTTATTCACGGTCCGCCGTTTGCGTTTCACTGGCAGCCCTTGCGTTGCTTGCCGGCTGCAGTTCTTCCCCAATTTCGACACCGAAGCCAACCGGGTGGATTCAGGACGAAGTCACGGATTCGTACGTGTTCGCCTATCCGCTCGTGCTGATGGGCGTCGCGCGCGACGCGGCGGTCGGCACCGGCCCGGGGCAGGCGCCGTTCAATACGCTGCGCCACGCGCAGGCGCTGCCGCCGGTCGGGGCTGCGAACCGGCCGACGCCGAGCGTCGATACGATCGATTCGTCCGCATGGCTCGATGTCGCCGGCCAGCCGGTGATCGTCTCACTGCCCGACTCGCATAACCGCTACGTCGATGCACGCGCGCTCGACATGTGGACCAATGTGCTGTGGTCGACGCCGAGCGCGCAAACGGGCGCGCGCGTGACCGGCATCAAGGCTCAGACGGTCGCGTTCGTGCCGGAAGGCTGGAGCGGCGACTTGCCGAAGGGGGTGAAGCGCGTCGATGTGTCGACCCGCTACGTGTGGCTCAACATTCGTGTGCAGTCGAACGGCGGACGGGATCTTGCCGCGATCCGCAAGCTGCAGAAGGCCATGCGTATCGCGCCGCTCGACGTCTATACCGGCGCGGCGCAGCCGCCCGATTTGCCGCGCAGCTATCCGGCCGGCGACACGCCGACCGCCGGCACGCCCGATTCGCAGGTTGCGGCGCTCGACGCGAAAGGCTTTTTCGACCATGTCGCGCAACTGCTGCCGGATGCCCCGCCGTCGCCGGCCGATCCTCACGCGCTCAGCATTCTGTCGGACCTCGGCGTGACGCCGGACGAACCGGTGCAGTTTCCGTCCGGTGCGAGCGGTGCGCTGGCCGCGGGCCTGGCCGATGGCCGCACGCGCGTCCAGACCGCGCCGTCGAATGTGCTGACCGCGAACGGCTGGAGCTGGTTCGGCGATGGCGTCGGAAACTACGGGCCCGACTATGGATTGCGCGCGTACGCGGCATACACGCAGCCGGGCATCGGCACAAAGGATGACGAAGTACGCGCGACCGCGACGCTCGACAGCGATGGACATCTGCTGAATGGCGCAAATCGCTACGTCATTCATTTCGCGCCAGATCAGTTGCCGCCGGTGCGCGGCTTCTGGTCGATCACCGCCTACACAAAGGAAGGCTCGCTCGACGATAGCGAAACCGCGCACGTCGCGGTCGGCGACCGCAACGGCTTGCGCCGCAACCGTGACGGTTCAGTCGACGTGACTGTGTCGTCAGTACGGCGCAAGGTCTCGAACTGGCTGCCGGCGCCACGCGGCGCCTTCCAGCTCGTGATGCGACTTTATGCGCCAAAACCGCAGGCGACCGACGGCAGCTGGGCGCCGCCACCGATCGAGCGCCAGTAGCGAGTAGCGGAGCTGCACTGCGCGCGAAGCATCATGTCGCACGTCCCAGGCCGGATTGACCGTGTCTGGTCAATCGCGCATTGGGCGTGAGCGCGCGATGGGCGTTGACGCTGCGGGCAATGAGTAACAATGCCCTTACATTTGATGTGCACCCCGCGGTGCAGGACGTATACTTCCGGCAACCCTGACTTTCGTCACCGCGGCGGGCTTGCCGCCGCATGATCCGCGACCGAGAATGGCAAGCCTTAATAAAGCATCGCTCGCATCGTCTCTCCAGGCTGCACGCAACGTTGCACGCGCGCAGCGCACTCGCCGTGTCATCATCGGCGTGCTGATCTTCATCGTGGTATTCGGCTTGCTCGGCTTCTTCGCCGCGCCGCCGCTGATTCGCCATATCGCCGCACAGCAGCTTTCCGAACAGCTCGACCGCCCCGTCACGATCGGCCGTATCGCGCTCAATCCCTACACGCTCAATCTCGAAGCCGATCGCATCCATATTGGCGAGCGCGGCGGCGCTGGCGATTTCATCGATATCGAACGGCTGATCGTGCGTGCGTCGTGGACATCGCTGTTTCGCGCGGCGCCGATCGTCGACGAGGTGCAAATCGATTCGCCGCGCTTTCATATCATCCGCTACGATGCGCAGCGCTTTAATTTCAGCGATCTGATCGACAAGTTCTCGAAGCAGCCGGCGAAGCCCGAAAGCAAGCCCACGCTGTTCTCGGTATCGAACATCCATCTCGAAAATGGTTCGATTACGTTTGACGACCGGCTGCTCGACGAAAAGCATGTGATCGATCAGTGGAAGCTCGGTGTGCCGTTTATCGCGACGCTGCCGTCGAAGACCGACATCTTTGTCGAGCCGGTCTTGCGGATGCGAATCGACGGCAGCCCGCTCGCACTGGATGGCAAGACCAAGCCGTTTGCGCAGTCCCGCGAATCGGAAATGTCGCTTCGTTTTGACGGGCTCGACGTGCCGCGTCTGCTGTCGTATGCGCCGTCGAAACTGCCGGTGACCGTGCAGTCGGGCAAGTTGTCGAGCGACCTGAAACTCAATTTCGTGATGTCCGGCGATACGCCGACGTTGCGCGTGTCGGGCACCACCGACCTCGCCGACCTCGACGTGCTCGACGAGCACAAGGCGCCGTTCTTTGCCGCGCATCAGGTGCACGTCGACGCCGATCTGCTCGAGCCGCTGAAGAGCGTGTATCACTTCAACGACATTCGCGTCGACGCGCCGTCGATGCACCTGGCGCGCGATAAGGATGGCGTATTGAGCGTCGAGCGCATGTTGGCCGCGCAACCCGGCGCGAATGCGGCGGCCAGAAGCGCGGCAAGCAGCGCGGCAAGCAGCGCGGCGAGCGCACCCGGGGGCGCGGCGCCGCCCGCATCCGTGCCGCAGGCCGCGGCCAGCGCGCCTGCAGCGGCCGAAGCCGCGCCGCCACTTGATCTGGCGATCAAACGGTTCACGCTGAGCGACGGCACGGTCGAAGCGGCCGACGCCGCGGCATCGCGCCCGGTGACGGCGACGTTGACGAACATCGGCATGTCGCTCGCGGACTTTTCGTCGATCTCGAAGTCGCCGGCGCGCTACACGCTCAATCTGACATCGAAGAACGACGGCGGCACGCTGAACGCATCGGGTTCGTTCGGCATGGTGACCAGGACCGCCGACGTGAAGCTCGATCTGAAGTCGATGGCGCTTGCGCCGCTGCAGCCGTATCTCGACACTGCGACCGCCGCGCAGGTACTCGATGGGAAGTTAGACGCGAGCGTCAACCTGAGCGCGAACTGGGCGCAATCGCCGCCCGCGATGCAAGTCGGTGCGAGCACGCTTGACGTGCAATCGTTGAAGCTCGCCGGGCCGGGCGAGAAGCAGCCCGCTATTGTGCTTGCGCAAGGGCACGTGGCCGTGAAGAGCGTCGACGTTGGCGCGCGTCGGGCTGACATCGAAAGCGTCGATGCGGCCGGCTTGTCGGTCGACGCGACGCGGCTGAAAGACGGCAAGATCGATCTGCTCGCACTGGCCGGTCCGCCGCAACAGGAGGCGCAGGAGCGCACCGCGATCCACGCGGTGAAGAAGGCGCAGGAAACCGGGCCCGCATGGCACTACACGATCGGCGCGCTGAACCTGAAAGACGGCTCGGCGACGTTTACCGACGAAACAACCGCGCGTCCGGTCAAGGTGGCGTTTGCGCCGCTGCAACTGAAAGTGCAGCAGATCAGCGACGATATGTCTCGCCCGCTGCCGATCGATCTGCAAGCGACGGTCAATCGCAAGGGCACGCTCGGCGTGAGCGGCGACGTGACCGCGTCGCCGCTCAAACTCGCGTTGAAGCTGGATGCGAACCGGCTCGACGCGGCCGCGTTCGAACCGTACTTCGGCAACCAGCTGAATGCGACGATCGCGAGCGCGCTTGTCAACGCGAAGGGCGACGTCGCGCTTGCCGAAGAGGAACAGCACGGCAAGGCGGGCGGACTGAAGGCGTCGTATCGCGGCGATGCGGCGCTCGTGGACGTGCGCATGCTCGACAAGGTAACGTCCGCGCCGTTCGCGGGCTGGGGGTCGCTCGCGTTGACCAACCTCAACGCGAACTACGACGACCACGGCACCGACGTCGATGCATCGCGCGTGACGTTCTCCGACTTCTATGGCCGCGTGCTGCTCGACGCGCAGGGCAGGTTGAATCTGAGTGACATCACGGCGAAGCCGGGCGACCGCGGCCCGCGCTCGCTAACACAAAGCAAAAGTGGCAAGGAGCCGATTCCTCTGACTCCGCCCGCGGTGTCGGAGGCCGTAGCGGCCAGCGAAGCGGGTGCGGGGAGCGCCGCCGTGACGATCCGCACGCCCGCCGCCGCAAGTGAGGCAAGCGCGCCGGCCACCGCGAGCGCGTCCGCACCCGCTTCGGCGCCACGCACCTCGGTTGCCGCAGCCGCGAAAACGCGGGCCACGCGGACCGCATCGAGCGCGCCGGTGAAGCTGCACTTCGGCCAACTGGTGCTGCAAAACGGCCGCGTGACCTACACCGACAACTTCGTCAAGCCGAACTACACGGCGAACCTCGTCTCGATCCACGGCACGGTTGGCGCGTTCGGCACGCAGTCGACGACGCCCGCGCCGGTCGACGTTGCCGCGAAGCTCGCCGCGAACGGCCCACTATCGATCCGCGGCACGATCAATCCACTGATTGCACAACCGGCGCTTGACCTGACCGCGACTGCGCACGACATCGAACTGACCAATCTGACGCCGTATTCGGCGAAGTACGCCGGCTATCCGATCACGAAGGGCAAGCTGAACGTCGATCTGCACTACAAGCTCGAGAACAATCAGCTGTCGGCAAACAACCACCTGTTCATCGATCAGCTGACCTTCGGCGATCGCGTCGAGAACGACACCGCAACGAAGCTGCCGGTGAAGCTCGCGATTTCGCTGCTGAAGAATTCGCGTGGCGAGATCGATGTCGACATTCCGGTGTCGGGGTCGCTCGACAATCCAGAGTTCAGTATCGGCGGGCTGATCTGGCATGCGGTGCTGAACCTGCTGCAAAAGGCGGTGACCGCGCCGTTCACGCTGCTTGCGCATGCGTTCGGCGGCGGCGGCGGCGCGGACTACGGCTACGTCGAATTCGCGGCAGGCTCGGCGAAGCTATCCGATGCAGCGGGCCAGAAGCTCGACACGATCGCGAAGGCACTGGCCGACAAACCGTCGGTGCGTATCGATCTGATCGGGCGCGTCGATCCGGCGGTCGATGAACCGGCACTGCGGACGCGTTATGTCGAGCGGCTCGTCAAGCAGGAGAAGCTGAAGGATGTGGTTGGCAACGGTGAGAGCGTCGATACGTCGAACGTGACGGTGAGTCCGGACGAGTATCGCAAGTACCTGACGAAGGCCTACAAGGACGCGGACTTCAAGAAGCCGAGCAACTTTATCGGCATGACCAAAACGGTACCCGACGACGACATGAAGACCGCGCTCGCCGAACATGCGCCGATCAACGACGCGAGCTTGCGCGATCTCGCGCAGCGGCGCGCGCAGTCCGTGCAGCAGTACTTCGAAGGCAAGATCGACAGCAGCCGTGTGTTTATCGTTGCGCCGAAGCTCGACACGCAGGGCATCGATGATAAAGGTGCGACGACGCGGGTGGATTTCGGGTTGAAGTAAGCGGCACGTTGCGCCGGCATGGCTGCACGCCGGTGGTGTTATCCATGCAGGTCCGGTGCGCGATCGCGACGCATATCACGGGTTGCGTACCTGTGAGTTTATTTCGCGCCGCGTTCACGCCGCGCGCGAAGACACCCGTAGCGCGGTGTCCTCGATCACGCGTGCAAGTGTGTCAAACGCCGGCCCGATCTTCTCGTTTGGCACGCACGCATAGCCGAGCAACATTCCGCGCCGCGCCGGGATCTCGCCGCTATAGTATCCGGCGAGCGGCCGCACGATCACGCCAGCGTCGTGCGCAGCCGCCGTCACCGCTCGATCGTTTGCATCGGCCGGCAGGCCGAGCACGAAATGCAGACCGGCCTCGTCGCCCATCACCGGAAGCATGTCGCCGAAACGCGCAGTAATCGCGTCAATCAATATTTGCCGCCGTTCACCGTACAACGCACGCATGCGCCGAACATGCGACGTCAGATAGCCATCCATAATGAATTCGGTCAACACGGCCTGCTGTATCAACTGGCCTTCGCGATACAGTTCGGCAATGCCGGTTCTGAATGTTTCGACGAGATCTTCCGGCGCGATCATGTAGCCGATCCGCAGCCCCGGAAACAGCATCTTGCCGAGACTGCCCACGTAGATGACGCGGCCCGCGTCATCGAGACCTTGCAGCGATGCGAGCGGGCGGCTGCCGTAACGGAACTCGCTGTCGTAGTCGTCCTCAATGATCCATACGCCATGCTGCTTCGCGTACTCGAGCAATGTGCGGCGGCGTGCGAGGCTCATCACCATGCCCAGCGGATATTGATGCGACGGCGTAACGAGCGCGAGCCGCGGGGGTGCGCGCAAATCGGATTCCCGCGGGTTGAGTCCTTCATCGTCGACCGGCACCGGCGCGAGCGTGAGCCCCGACGACTGCAACACGCTGCGCACGCCCCAGTAGCAAGGCTCTTCAACCCATGCGCGATCGCCGACGTCGGTCAGCAGGCGGACTGCGAGATCGATCGACTGATGAATCCCGGTCGTAATGATGATCTGGTCCGGCGTGCAGTTCACCGAACGGGCGACGCGCAGGTAGTCGGATAGTGCGCGTCGCAACGGCCTGTAGCCACCGCCGGGTGCGTAGGTCAACAGGTCCGGATTGGCCTGCTTCCACAGTTTCGCCTGTAGCCGGCTCCAGGTGCGCGCGGGGAACTCCGAGACGTCCGGCACGCCCGGCATGAACGCGCCCCACTGTTTTGCCGATACTCCCGCCTCGAGAATCAGCCGGCGTCCACGCACGGACAGGTCACGTGCTTCGATGCACCGCGCCGTGTGCGCCGTAACCGGTGAGTGGCCGGCCGCGCTGCGACGCAAATCAGTGTCCGTCACGTCGGCGGCTCGCGCCGCATCTTCGCCGCGACGGCCTGGCGTTGGCGATTTTCGTGCATTCACCGCGCGGTGGTCCGGCCGCGTATCCGCAACATAAGTGCCGCTGCCGGTGGTGGAGAGCACATAGCCCTCGGCCGTCAACTGGTCGTATACATGCAGCACCGTATTGCGCGCGATGCCGAGATCGGCGGCAAGCGTGCGCGAACTCGGCAGCTTCGTGCCTGGCGGCAACTGGCTCGTCAGGATGGCTTGCTGCAACAGCCGCAGCAACTGGCGATAGACGGGCTCGGCATCACCGCGATCGAGCCGCGTGGCAAGCCAATCCGACAGAATGACGGTGTCCAAATGGTTCTATCCGGAATAATGAAATGGTTCCATAAGGTAGAACCGTAACCGGCTATAGTGGGTCACGCAATCAATGCAATCCCTTGCTGGAGACGGAGCCACAGCCGGGATTAGACTCAGAAAACCCGGAAATCAGCCGAGGCCATAAAACCGTACGGATAACCAGGCGGACGGTGCGCAATGGAGACACCCACAATGAAAACTGCTGACGTGATCGTCAGTTTTCGAGGCGTGCGCAAGACCTATGACGGCGAAACGTTGGTCGTCAAGCAACTCGATCTGGATATCTACCAGGGTGAATTTCTCACGCTGCTCGGGCCATCGGGCTCAGGGAAAACCACCTGCCTGATGATGCTCGCGGGCTTCGAATTTCCCACTGGCGGCGAAATCTGGCTCGACGGCACACTGCTCAATACTGTGCCGCCGCACAAGCGCAACATCGGCATGGTGTTTCAGAACTATGCACTGTTTCCCCATCTGACCGTCGAGCAGAACGTCGCGTATCCGCTGACTGTGCGCAAGCTGTCCGCCGCCGAGCGCGCGCAGCGCGTCAATCACGCGCTGAGGATGGTTCGCATGGAGAGCTTCGCGAAACGCTACCCGGCACAGCTATCCGGCGGCCAGCAGCAGCGCATCGCACTGGCCCGTGCCCTTGTGTTCGAACCGAAGCTGGTGCTGATGGACGAACCGCTCGGCGCTCTCGACAAGCAATTGCGAGAACACATGCAGTACGAACTGAAATCGCTGCACGAAAAGCTCGGCGTGACGTTCGTCTACGTGACGCACGATCAGGGCGAAGCGTTGACGATGTCGGATCGCGTCGCGGTCTTTGACAAAGGTGTCGTGCAGCAGCTCGATACGGTGGACCGGCTGTACGAGTCGCCATGCAACGAGTTCGTTGCGAACTTCATCGGCGACAGCAATCGCTTGCGCGGCACGATCGCGCACGTCGACGGCGACTACTGCGAGTTTCATTTGGTCGACGGCACGCGACTTGTTGGACGCAATATCGGGGGCGCGCAGGCCGGTACGCCCGCCGTCGCGTGCATCCGTCCCGAACGGATGAAGCTTGCTGCAAACGGCTTGCGGCCCGGCGCGAACGCGCTTGCCGGCGAGGCACGCGGCCTCATCTATTTCGGCGATCACGTGCGGATGCGCTGTGGTCTACCGCAGCAGGACGAGTGTTTCGTGAAGGTGCCGCTTGGCACCGACGCGATCGAACGCTTTGCGCCAGGCGCACCCGTCGCGCTGGAATTCGCGCCCGAGCATCTGCGCGTATTTGCATGAGCGCATCGGAGAAAGGGCTCATTCATACCAGGCTCAGTCAAGCAGACCATCAATAAATGAGGAGGATGTGATGAAAAGAAGCGGGCAAACGCGTAGTGCGGTCGTTATTGGCGCGGTCATCGCCGCATTCGGTATCGCTGCACAGGCGGGCGCGGCGGAATTGACCGTGGTGAATTTCGGCGGTGCAAACGGTGACGCGCAGAAGGCCGCGTTCAACCAGCCATTCGAGTCGAAGAGCGGCGCGAAAGTCACGGCGGTCGAATACAACGGTGAGCAGGCCAAAGTGAAGGCGATGGTCGAAGCGAAGCACGTGAACTGGGACGTCGTCGAAGTCGAGTCGGGCGACCTCGGCCGCGGCTGTGACGAAGGTCTCTATGAAAAGCTCGACTGGTCGAAGCTCGGCAAGAAGTCCGAGCTGATTCCTGAAGCGCCGCAGACTTGCGGTGTCGGCATCTTCGTGTGGTCGACCGCGATGGCATACAACGCGGACATGCTGAAGACGCCGCCGGCGAGTTGGGCGGACTTCTGGGACGTGAAGAAGATTCCCGGCAAGCGTGGCATGCGCAAAGGCGCGCGTTACAACCTCGAGTTCGCGCTGATGGCCGACGGCGTCGCGCCGAAAGACGTCTACAAGGTGCTCGCCACGAAAGAAGGCCAGGACCGTGCATTCAAAAAGCTCGATGAACTGAAACCGAATATTCAGTGGTGGGAGGCAGGAGCACAGCCGCCGCAGTTTCTGGTGGCGGGCGACGTCGTGATGTCGACCGCGTATAACGGCCGTATCGACGCCGCGCAAAAAGAAGGCAAAAACCTGAAGGTGGTGTGGAACGGCAGCATCTACGACCTCGACTACTGGGCGATGCCGAAGGGCACGCCGAACAAGGCGCTGGCCGAGCAGTACATTGCCTACTCGATTTCGTCGCAGCCGCAGCAGGAATACGCGAAGCACATCGCGTACGGCCCGGTCAACGAGGCGGCGATCAAGGCGCTCGACTCGAAGACGCTCGCCAATCTGCCGAACTCGCCGACCAACGGCAAGAACGCGGTGCTGCAAAACCTGACGTTCTGGACCGACCACGGTGACGAACTCGAGCAGCGTTTCGCTTCGTGGGCGTCGAAGTAGGCGGCATGCCGTCGCGGTTTGAGGCGGCGCGGTCTCGCCAGCGGGTGCCGTGCCGCCGCTGCTTGCTCAAGTCGGAGACATAGTGTGACCACGATGACGATCGCTGCGGATTCGACCGCTGAATCCGCCGGTAGGCTCAAGCGTGAACTGAAAGCGGTTGAGTCGCGCAAGCGGCTGACGGCGCTGTTGCTGATCGCACCGCTGGCGATTTTCCTGCTCCTGATCTTCGTCGTGCCGATCGGCACGTTGTTGACGCGCGCAGTGCAAAACCCGGAGATTGCCACTGCGTTGCCGCGTACCGTCGGCGCGCTGCGTGACTGGGACCTGAAGTCCGTGCCGGCCGACGCCGCTTACGAGGCGCTCGCCGCCGACCTGACCGCGGTCGCAGACGGCGAAGCGATGGGCGCGCTCGCGCGGCGGCTGAACACGGAGATACCGGGCTATCGCTCGCTGGTCGCGAAAACCGCTCGCGCGATGCCGCTGACGGACGACGCCGGCCACGCGCTGCCCGCGGCACACATTCGCGCAAAGATTCTCGAGATCGATGAACGTTGGGGCGATGTCAGATACTGGCACGCCATCGCGAAGAACCGCGGAACGCTTTCGCCGTTCTACCTGCTCGCGTCGCTTGATCACCGGCAAGATGCATTCGGCCGCATCGTGCCGAATGACCCCGATCAGCAGATTTACCTGGCCGTGTTCGAGCGCACGTTCGTGATCGGCGCAGTGGTGACCGTCTGCGCGCTGCTACTCGGTTATCCACTTGCGTACTGGATTTCGACGCTGTCCGAGCGGCGCGCGAATCTGGTGATGATCCTCGTGCTGATCCCGTTCTGGACATCGATTCTGGTGCGCGTTGCCGCGTGGATCGTGATTCTGCAAAGCGAAGGGCTCGTCAACAAGGCGCTTATCGGCAGCGGCCTGATTCACGATCCGCTCGCATTGCTGTTCAATCGGACCGGCGTCTACATCTCGATGACGCATATTCTGCTGCCGTTCATGATCCTGCCGCTCTATAGCGTGATGAAGTCGATTCCGCCTTCGTACCAGCGCGCGGCGATATCGCTCGGCAGCCATCCGTTTGCCGCGTTCTGGCGCGTCTACGTGCCGCAGACCTATCCGGGTATCGGCGCGGGGGCGTTGCTGGTATTCATTCTCGCGATCGGCTATTACATCACGCCTGCGCTGCTCGGTGGACCGAACGATCAGATGGTCAGCTACTACGTCGCGTACTTCACGAATGTGACGATCAATTGGGGCATGGCCTGCGCACTGGGCGCCCTGCTGCTCGCGGCGACGCTCGTGCTGTATATGGTCTACGGACGCTTCACGCGCTCGCAAGTCAGCCTTGGCTGACGCTTGGGGACCGCTGCGATGACAATGAAATTCGCCAAGCCGATGTTTGCGCCGCACACTTCGCTGATCGAACGGGTGTGGTACTTCGCATTGCGTGGTCTCGCGGTGCTCACGCTGTTGTATCTGGTGCTGCCGGTGCTCGCGATTGTGCCGTTGTCGTTTTCGTCGAGCACGTTTCTGGTCTATCCGATTCCGGGCTGGTCGCTGCGGTGGTATCAGAACCTGATCGGCGCCGACGAATGGCGCATGGCGGCGAAAAACAGCTTTATCGTCGCGCCTTCGGCCACCGTACTCGCGACGGTGCTCGGCACGCTCGCCGCCATTGGCCTCACGAAAGCGAATTTTCGTGGCAAAGCGCTGCTGATGGCCGTGCTGATCTCGCCAATGATCGTGCCGGTCGTCGTGGTCGGCGTCGGCATGTATCTGTTCTTTGCGCCGCTCGGACTCGCCAACACGTATGCCGGATTGATCATGGCGCACGCGGCGCTCGGTGTGCCATTCGTTGTGACCACGGTCGCAGCGACGCTGCAAGGCTTCAACTACAACCTAGTGCGCGCGAGCCAGTCGCTTGGCGCGAACCCGCTACAGACCTTCTTCCGCATCACGCTGCCGGTGATCGCGCCCGGCGTGATCTCCGGCGCGCTGTTCGCGTTCGCGACGTCGTTTGACGAAGTGGTCGTCACGCTGTTTCTCGCGGGCGCTGACCAGACGACGCTGCCGCGCCAGATGTTCACCGGTATTCGCGAGAACATCAGTCCGACGATCGCCGCGCTCGCGACCATTCTGATCGTATTTTCAACTTGCCTGCTGCTTGCCCTCGAGTGGCTGCGCGGCCGCAATGCGGCACGCGCGGTGCGAGCATGATTCCCTCTCCCGACCTGCACTAACCGCGTGTCACGCACGGCGTAGCCTGTTGCGCTGCGCCGGTTCTCCCTCACGTGATCCCGATCGCCGTGCCGCACGCGGCCGCAACGCCTGCGGGCCCGTTCCTGTTCCTTCGGCGCGCCATTCATTGCGAAATTTCAACGGCTGACGAATCCGACGACGTACGGGGAAATTTCCTGGACTTTGTGCGCGTCAACCTGTTTATGCTCGACGCTGTGTGAGCGCAAAGCGCTCGGCGTAGGAAATGACGAAGCGGGGGCATGCGGAGCTGATGTAGCGGCATGCATACGGCATGAAAAGACCGCAATGAATTTATATGACAGCCCGACGCATCGTACATGTTAAACATTCAGACGAACGCATGAATGTGCCGAATGATCAGGATCACGAACGTGAGCCACTTGAAAATAGTGTCGAATAAGTGGCGACGATAAGTGTCATTGAATTTTCATCGATTCGTGCATTCATAAAATCATAATTTTGGAGAACGAATATGACTACGGTTATGATTGTGGACGATCATCCGGCACTGCGTTTAGTGATCCGGACGCATCTGACGCAAGTAGCGAACATTGCCGACATTGTGGAGGCCGACAACGGCCAGGAGGCTGTCGAGATGACCCGCCAGCATTTGCCGGATCTCGCCATTCTCGACCTCGATATTCCGCGCATCAACGGCCTCGATGTCATTCCGCGCCTGCGGCTCGCACATCCGGACATTCGCGTGATGATCCTGTCCGGCCACGACACGTCGACATTCGTGCAGCGCGCGGTACGCGCGGGCGCACAGGGCTTTGTCAGTAAAACGCAGGATATTCGCGAGATCATACGCGGCGTTGAAGCGATCCTGTCTGGATACAGCGTATTTCCGGTGACGTCGGGCGCGATTGTCGCGCCGCTCGTCGGCGAGCTGGGCGAGCACGACAAGCTCGACCTGTTGTCCGATAAGGAACTGGTTGTGTTGCAGATGCTTGCGAAGGGCATGTCAAACAAGACGATCGGCGAGGCGCTCTTCATCAGCAACAAGACTGTCAGCAGCCATAAGACGCGCATTCTGCAGAAGCTCGGCGTGGAGACGCTGGTCGATCTGGTCGATTTCGCGCGGCGCTGCGGCATTGCGTCGACGCAACAATGATGCGCCGGTATGGCGAGCGCCGCGAGCCGACGCAAGTCGCGGAGCGCCGGACGGTATCCATGAGTGGATTGGGCTCCGATCGCCGGCACATTGACGGTGGCGGCCACGAACAGGCTCGATCCGACGAATGCGGCGAGCGTGGATACCGGCCGATTCAGATGGCGCTGCTTTCATTTGAACCGCAAGAGATCGCATCCATACTCGCGCACTCGGGCATTTCGTCCGATACGCACGATGTGCGATTTGCGCTGGTGAACGGGCGTGAGCACGACGACCTTGCGGCCGAGTGGCACAGTTCGTTTGCCGACGGCTTGCCATTGCCACTTACTGGTGGCAGTGCGCGAAAGCATGGACGGCACGGTGTCGTGCTGATCGTGAGCGACCGCCGTCCACTGAAAGCCCAGGTCGACACGCTGGCTTGCGGCGATGACGCTATTGCGACCGAATTCATGCGAATACTGGTCGACACCAATCGCGAGGCGTTGGGTGCGTTGTACGACGCCGCGCGCCGCGCACAGTGGACTGAGCTCGGAAACGTTACGCACCGGCTCAGTGGATCGCTCAGGTTGTTCCGCTGCAGCAATATCGTCAGGCTCGCGGCGCGTATGGAACAGGCTGCCCGTCATGGTGACGCGGCCAAGGCGCGCGCGATACTGCCCGTTTTCGCCAGTGTCGTACAGAGCCTGAACGCCGTGCTCGAAAAGATGCTCGGATGCACCGGGAGTGGCGCCGTGCATGGCTAGCGCGGCGGTTGCGGCCGTCGTCCTCGTCAGCGGGCCGGGTACGGTTGTTCGCGCATGGACTGCACGGCTTGCAGATAGTGTTCATATCGTTCGACCACTTGCGGGACGTAGCGCTGCGTCTCGCGATAGCGCGGAATGGCGCCGCCGGAGCGGCGCACCGCGTCCTCGCCAGCGTTGTAGGCCGCGAGTGCGAGTTCGAGGCTACCGAAGCGCGTGAGCAATCTGCGCAGAAGGCGCGCGCCCGCCACGACATTTTGTCGCGGGTCGAATGGATCGATGGCGCCATATAATCGGCCGGTGGCCGGCATCAGTTGCATGAGTCCGGCCGCGCCCTGTTTCGAAATCGCCTGCGGATCGCCTCCTGATTCCACGTCGATCACCGCCATCAGCAGTGCGCTGTCGATGTCGACCGTACGCGCTGCTTCTTCAATCAACGGGAAGAGTGTCACGACCCGCGCTTTGACGCTCGCCGCGAGCGGTGGCGTGTCCAGTTGAAGCACGAGCGACAAGCGTTCCTTGTGGTTGCGAGCGACGGCGTCGCCAGCGCGATCTTCCGCAAAGCCGCCGATGATCATCATGACGCGCGGGGGATTGACGGACGCAGCCTGTGCGGCGGCCGGGTGCGGGGCCGCGATGCATAGCGCCGCAGCCGCTGCGATCAGCATGCGCGCATGGACGGGCGCTTGCCACGCACGGCACGGTTGCTGTGTCATCGGTGTGCAGCGCGCGGGTCTAGTGTCCCCGGCAATTCGCTCATATCGTGTGCGGCATCGGCGCGATAGGACGATTGCATGCGCACGAGCGCTTCCGATTCGAGCGCGAGCGACCAACGGCTAGTCTCCACGCCGTCGGCAAGCTTCGTTCTGCAAATGGTATCGGGACGGCGTGGGGCGCCGTAAGGATCACTCTCCGCATCGGCAGGCTCATGTGAGAAAAGCCCATTGGGCGCGACGTTGCCGATCACGTTCACCGCGTAATACAGCACCTTGTTGACGAGCGGAACATACATGTCGTAACAGTAGTGCACGCGAATCTTGAGCAGATTGGCATCCTGAATGCCGACTCGGGAACGTGGCCCAGCAGCGGGATTCCTGTACATCAGCGTGTCGTTCGGAATTTCGTTGTAGCGTATGCCTTCGGCTGGGTAGAAGCGAGGGCGCGCAAAATCTTCGGTCATTTCGCGAGTTGGACTGACAATCGTGATCAAACCGGATTGGATCGTGTCGAATTGCGCCAGCTTCAGCGCGGCTTGTACGCCATCGCCATCTGCGTGGCGTGCATAAAGCGGCGCTAGCCCGCGCGCGAGCCCCTCTTTCATCGCTTTCATCGAACCGTGCGACACAGCACCGGCGCGAGCCGCCTCGAGTGTGGCCACATCCAGCGTGGCCTTTGCTTGATACAGCAGAACGAACTGCACCGCCGCAAAGGAGAGAAAGAGCATCACAGGCGCAATTACAATAAATTCGCTGATTGCCTGCCCGCGTTGTGTACGCAACGAACCCGCCGACCGCACCGAATCACGCCAAGTCATGCATGAGTCTCCAGGCCAAGCTGATCGCCGATTGTGATCGATAGTACGTCTGTCATGCCGGCGGACATCTCGAGCGTGCGTGCCGCACGCAGGCTGAACAGCATCCGCGCAGGCGGCACCCGGCGATGAATGGCTACCACGCGCCACAACCGGTCGACGAACATCACATCAATCGGAAAGCGCATGCCGAACGTGTGCACCGAACGGCACGGCACGAGCAGCAGCGCCTCGTCGTCGGCCAGTTGTCCGCGTCCGAGCAGTCCGCGCATGCGTTCGGGTGCCGACGCGGCGATCTTCACGCGAATGCCGCAAGCACGGCCGTCGATCATCAGGCTTGCGGATTTCAAAGCAGCCCTTCCTGAACGAACTTCATCACAATCGGAAAGCCCAGCACGATGAACGTGACCGGAAAAATAAAGACCAGCAGCGGAAACACCAGCTTGACGGGCGCTTCCATCGCGTGTTTTTCGGCGCGCTGAAAGCGTTCGGCGCGGCGCTGTTCCGACTGGAAACGCAAGGTCCGCGCGAGTCCCGAACCCATACGCTCCGCCTGAAGAATCGCGCCGACCAGGTTGGAAATTTCCTTGATGCTCTGCCGCTCGTCGAAGCGGCGCAGTGCCTCGGTGCGGCTCAAGCCGGACTTCAGATCGCGTAGCACATGTTCGAGTTCGCGGCGCAGCGCGCCGTCGGGTCCTTTCTCGACGGCCTTCTGCAGCGCGCCGTTGATGTTTAGTCCCGCTTCAACCGCGAGGGTCAGGAAATCGAGGTAGATCGGCAGATGCCGCTGGATCTTCGCCACGTGGCGCTGCCTCACACGGCGCGTCCATAGGCGTGGATAGCCGTATCCGAGCAAAGCGAAACCGGCCGGCATCCACCAGTAGAAAAGTCCGGTCGCCGCTGTCACCAGAGAGCCGACAAACGTGGCGGCACAGGCGCAGATCAGCGACGTCGCGATGAACTGCTGCGCGTTCATCAGAAATGTCAGCGAGGTCACGCGCAACCGGGTTTCGGTGCGTTCGACGAGCGTCGCACTGAACTGCGGCGCAGCATGGTGCGCAATGAAGTTAACGAGCGGCCAGATCAGTCTGAGCAACAGCGGCAGCGGATCGAGCCATGTCCGATCCTCGTTCGGCACCGCGTTTCCGAGGCGGCCAAGCGAGCGCAACAGGAGAAATGTGGCGAGCGTCGTACCGGCGCCCGCGATGATCGAAATGAGTAGCATGTGTCACACATCGATGTCGGTAATGTGGGAAATTGCCTGATATCCAAGGAACTCCATCACGGCGATCACGGCGAGCGTGCACCACCCGACCGGCTCGGTGAAAAGCGGCGCCATCGCAACGGGTTCCATGAAACGCAGCACGATCATGAGAAAGAGTGGCAGACAGGTCATTACGACGCCCTGCATGCGGCCTTGCGATGTAAGCGCCTTGATCTTGCCTTCCATTTGCAGCTTCTGTTGTAACGTCCTCGCGACCGATTCGAATGCTTCGGCAAGGTTGCCGCCCACTTCGCGGGTGATGGTGACCGCGGCGGTCACCATCAACAAATCGGGCACGGGAATGCGCGCTTCGACATTGCGCATCGCGAAGTCGAGATCGATGCCCAGACGAATTTCACGCATCAGCAGTTCAAGCTCCTGCGATATCGGCGCACGGGTCTCCTCGACGGTGCTCTCGAGTGCGATTGGAAAGCTTGCGCCCGCGCGCAGCGCGCCGGCCATCATCAGGAGCGCATCGGGCAACTGGCGCTCCAGCGTGACGACGCGTTTGCCGCGCATCCATGCCAGATAGCGTCGCGGCACGGCCAGCGCGACCGGTATCGTTGCAAGCGCAACGATCGCGCTGCCGCTCAGTACGAACGTGAAGCACGGCAACAGCAGCATGGTGAGCAACGTCCATGCGATGACGCGCTGGCGGTTGACGAATACGAAAGCGTCCGCAAGCGACTGTTCGACATCGTGGGCGATACGCTGGGTCCGCTGCGTGAGCGCCGTACTGCCGGTGCGCGCGAGCATCCCTATCGCGACGACGCTGCCGGCGAATGTCAGCGTGAGGATGACTAACAGGTTCATGTCGACTCCCTCATTCGCCGCGTGTGAAGATTTCGGTGTTCACCGGAATGTGCCGGCGCAGCAGGTCCTGGTAGAAATCGGGTATATAGGCGGTCGGCACGAAGTCACCCTGAATCTTGCCGTTTTCGCCAAAGCCCACCTCGCGGAACACGAATACGTCCTGCAACTGGATCACGCCCGACTCCATCCCGCTGACTTCTGTGATGTGAGTGACGCGCCGGGAGCCGCACGAAAAGCGCGATTGCTGGACGATGATGTCGACCGCCGAGCAGACCTGTTCACGAATCGCCTGGACGGGAAGGTCGAGGCCGGCCATCAGCGTCATGACTTCGAGCCGCGCAATGCAGTCGCGCGGTGAGTTTGCGTGCGCGGTCGTAAGCGAGCCGTCGTGTCCGGTGTTCATCGCCTGTAGCATGTCGAGCGCTTCGCCGCCACGGCATTCGCCGACGACAATCCGGTCCGGGCGCATCCGCAAGCAGTTTCTGACGAGGTCGCGAATCGAAATCGTGCCTTTGCCCTCCATGTTCGCAGGGCGCGCTTCGAGAGAAACCAGATTGGGTTGCAACAGCTGAAGTTCCGCTGCGTCCTCGACAGTGACGATCCGCTCTTCGTCGGGAATGTAGCTGGACAGTACGTTGAGCAGCGTGGTCTTGCCCGACCCGGTACCGCCCGAAATCACGATGTTGGCACGCTGCCGCACGGCGGTCTGCAAAAACTCGAGCATGTCCGGCGACATCGAGCCGAAGCCGATCAGATCCGCGCCCGCGAGTTTGTGGCGCGAGAACTTGCGAATCGTGATACTGGGCCCTTTCAGCGCGAGTGGCGGGATCACCGCGTTCACGCGTGAGCCGTCCTTGAGCCGCGCGTCCACCATCGGCGAGCTTTCGTCGATGCGCCGGCCGATCGGTGCAACGATCCGTTCGATCGCGCCGAGCACGGCGCGGTCGTCGGTGAAGATCACGGGCGACCGGGAGAGGCACCCATTCTGTTCAACGAAAATCTCGTCGTGACAATTGACCATGATCTCCGAGATGTCGGGATTGGCGAGCAGTGCCTCGAGCGGACCCAGCCCGATAATCTCGTCGAAGACGCTCTTCTTCAGCGTTGGGATGTCGACGTCGGTGTGCCTGAATGCAACATCGTGCGCGAGAAGCTCATCCAGCGCATCGCTGACGGTCGCGCGCAGTTCGTCGTCGGCCATCCGCGATACGTTCAGGCGACGCAGATCCAGTGCTGCGATGACCTTCATATGCGCGAGCTTGCGCAATCCGACGCCGATCGGGCTGTTGATCGGCGCGCCCTCCATTGCGACCTCAGCTGCGCGTTGCGCAGCCCGTTCCTCGAAGGGATGCGTCACGTTGGTGAGCGTGGCCGGCGGGCGCTGGCCGGCCCGGCTTGCGGCGACGCCGGGTGCTGCGGTGCTCTGTGACAGATGCAGATGGTCGCGCTCCAGCGACGCCGACGCATCGGCCTGATTGCACACCGCATGCGTATCGTGACGCTGAGATCCCGCTGCGGCGGCGGCACGCGCATTCGTGAGCGACCCGTGCTGAGGAGACGGCTCCGGCTTGCCGCTGCTGAGCGCGGAGGCGGCCGGGACAAGCGGTATGGCCATGCTCAACGCGGCACCCGCCGCGATAGGTGACGAGTGCGTAACCGGGACGACCTTCAGTAAGGTCGTGCCGATTTCGATCAGATCGGCACCGCCAAGCGGCCCATAGCGGCTCACAGGTGTTCCATTGACCAATGTCGCGACAATTCCGCCGTGATCCTCGACATACCACGCGTGATGTTCGTTCACAAGGCGAGCGTGTGTCTTGCCGATGAACATGCCCTTGATCACGATGTCAGCGTCGGGGCTTTTGCCGATCGTGCAGCTTCGCTCGATTTCGATCGTCCGTACCGGCGCGTTTCGCGTATGGATCTGCAGCTTCAACATGGGTCGGGCTCCATCGAGTGATCAGTTGCTTTCGCCGGGACGCACAGCCGGTTGCAGGGTCGGCGCGGTAGCGACCGTCGGTTCGCTGATCGTCGGCAGTTGGGCGTTGCGTATCTGGATGGCTTCAGCGAGCCCGATTGGCGCAGCGTAAGCGCGCGCCGCATGCGTGATGTCGGCAGCGCGGGGGGCGCCTTCGAACGGCACGGTCGGTGTCGGTGTGCCGGCGTCGTGCGAAGTGTCCGACACGGCGGGCGGCACGGCGCGCTCCCGCGCGGCGGCCGGCGTGGCTGCGGGAGCCGCGCTATCGCCAAGCGGACTCGGATCGCCGAATCGCTCGCGATAGAGGTTCGCGCCTTTGTCCGACCGTGCGAGCAAATCCGTATTCGGTGCGAGCGTCGGGTCCGAAATCAGCGGTGTGACGAAAATGACAAGGTCGCTCTTTTTCGAGCGGAACTTGTCCGAACGAAACAGTTGACCGATGATCGGCAGCCCGGCGAGAAATGGCATGCCATTCGACGCGTCGAGCGCATCTGCGCTGACGAGTCCGGAAATCGCGATTGTTTCGCCCGCGCGAATCGAGATGTCCGACGTCGCGCTGCGTGTAAGAAATCCCGGAAAGCCGCCGTATGAAACCGACGGGTCGATCTGGCTGATTTCGGTCTGCACATTGGCCGAGATAACGTTGTTCGCATCGACCACCGGCTTGATGTTCAGCTTGATCCCGTATGGCTTGTAGTCGACGTCGGTGGTGCCGAGCGCGCCCGCCTTCGGGATCGGCACTTCGCCGCCGGCCAGAAAGGTCGCGGTCCCGCCGCTTTTTGCGTTTAATTCGGGAGCCGCGAGAATATACGCATCGCCGTTGTTGATCGCGAAGTTGATCTTCGACGTGAGCGACGACGCGAGTCCGGCAAAGAAGAAGTTCGTGCCTGGCATGCCGCTGCCCGTAAAGCCCTGGCCGGTGAGTTGCGGGCCGTTGAACTGGCTGTCCCATGCGATACCGAGATCCCGTTGACCGGTGCGCGTGATCTCCATGATCTGCACCTTGAAATGGACGGTTTTCTTCAATGCATCGCCCTCGTCGACAGTCGTCGTGTCGATGACGTTGCCCAGATCGGCAATCGCGGCTTTGACGACCGGCGCCATGTCTCGATGCACGGCGCCGGAGAGCACGATGTTCGGTCCTATCGTTTGCACGCGAAGTCCAGTGACCGAGGCCAGCACGTCGCGCAATTGCGTGGCCGTTGCAGCGACGTCGCCTTTTGCGATCCGTACGGTGGTCTGTAGCGCAACGCCGGCGTTATTCCAGACAATGAGCGACGTGACGCCGGCGCTTTCCGCAAGCAGCATCAGTCTGCCGTCGACGACGTTCGCGGTGATCAGTTTGCCGTTTCCGATTGCGATGCGTTTGATCGTGCCGGGCACGTCGACCATTCTGACTTCGCCTCGGTACATTTCGAGAATTCCGTCAGTGGCGGATACAGCGTCGATCCCGTGAGCGGCGACGGGCGTCTGTGCAAGCGCGGCTTGCGCGGCGTCACACGGCGAGAGCGTGCTGACGGCGCTCAAAACAAGGCGAACGAACGCGCGGTACCACGCCGCGCGGCGGATGATGCAGTGACTCACTTTCATCGGAAACTCGTGCGGGGTGCTTTAATTCCGGTTCGACGCATTGCGCGAGCCGCGTTGCTGAAGTTGTCGTGCGATCGCGTTTGCTTCGTCGTACAGGCTTGTGGGCACGCCCGTCGCCGGCGGATCCGATGCAGCGGGAGCGGCCGGCGGCGCAGTGCGTGTATCGGACATCGTGAGGTCGGAGCCGGCAACACCCGGTGCGATCCTCGTCAAGCCAGACGATCCGCCGCCTGCAATGATCTCGACGACAGGCGTATCGCGGGGTCCTGCCGCTATCGGGAACAGGTCATCTTCGGCGAGCCTCGCGGGCAAGCTGGATTGCCGGTCGTCGCTATTGCGCAAGATCAGGCGTAGCGAGCCGACACGCTGAGCGAGCGCGAGACGCGCCGCTTGCGTCGACGGCACCTGCACAGTGACGGTGTTGTAGTTCACATTGGTGTGCAGGTTGTCGGCCAGATCCTGTGCGTCATCCGCATTGCGTGGACGGACGTCCTGGCCTGTCGCGAGAATCAGGACATCGGCCATCAGCAGCCTGATGACTTTGTGCTCGTCGGGCTGCCTGGACGCGTCCGCAGCTGGGTCGAGGCTCGTGCCGACCCAGTAGATGTCGACGCGATTGCCCGGCCGCACCAGCGACGCAGTCGAGTTAACGGTGTCAATTTCGAGCGTCAGCGCCCGTTGCCCGGCCGGCAGGATGTCGGAGAAGTCACGCCCGCGCAGTGCATCGATGTCACCTGTCCGCAAAGGGCGGCCATGCAATACCGGGCGCACCAGCTTCGACGCGCGATACGCATCGAAGTCCGTGACTCGAATCATGTCGTCGTATACGAGATCGGCGGCTATGTCGCGCGAGACGAAATCGCCGCTCGACAACGCCGTCCCTGCCGGGACATCGCGATTCGGCACGACGACCGCAACGCCGGGGCGTGTCTGCCTGCCGGACATTTCGGCCTTGAGCTTCGCTTCGTGGTCGACGAGATACCGGTAGACAAAGAACGTCAGCGCGCCGGCGATCGAGACCGCGACGAGCAGCACGATCCACGCATTGCCGAACAGCGAACGAAATCTGATTTTCTTTAACATGACGAAACAAAGAGATACAGGTCCATCAGGGAAGAGACAGTGCGAAGCTATACGCGCTGAAGCAGGACTTGAGCGCGGCGATCAGCGCGGTGACTGCGGGCACCTGATCGCCGGCCAGCAGTGCGATGACGAGCGCGCAGGCGACGACCAGATATTCGACGCTGGCCTGGCCGCACTGCCGGGATGGCGACGTGCTGCGGGTCGCACGGGTGATGGCATGTCGGTGCATGTCAGCGATCCCTTGTTATGTGAATGACCGCCTGCGTCTGGCCCTGGCGGTCGGAGAAAACAGCGTCGACGCGGTCGGTGCCGCGCTGCATCCCGATCGCGCCACCGACCGCCTGCCGCGTACTGTCGAGCGGGTAGACGGGCATGAATGCAACCGTCGTCCAGCCTTGCGCGGCGAGCATACGGCCGTAGCCGCGCGCCTGATTCACCGCATCGCCGTTCAGACGCACGATCCATGTCCGGCCGGTTTGGCCCGGATCATGGCTTTCAATGTCGGAAACCGTTTTACTGCCAGGTGGCAACGGCACCGCCGAGTCCGGGATGAGGTGCCGTGCGCTGCCCCCGTTCAGACGCACCACGCTCATCACTCCCTTCGCGTGCAGGCCTTTGCGTACCGGCGCGATCAGCAGCACGTAGTGGCATGCTCCATCGAGCGCGGACAACAGTAGGCCCGAGAACTCGAGCCGTGCTTTGGCCGGCACCCCTTCGCGCGCCCAGAATGCACGAAACGATTCGGATACCTCATCAGCGGACTGCGCGAACTCAAGGCCATAGACGGTTGCCGGAACTCCGTTCACCAGCATGTCGCGGCCGATGATCTGGATGCGCTCGGGCTGCACGGGTCGCCGATCGCATTCGGCAGCGGCCGCAACCGGCAGCAGTAGCGTGCAGGCCAGCCACCTGAATCGGACAGACCAGCGGACGGCGCAACGCACAAAGCGCCAGGCGACGAAAGATGAGCGTTTCATGGGGCAACGCGATCGCCCGGCAAAACGTCTTGCTGGATGCGGCCGAATTCCAGCGTGTCGATTTCCGGTGCATAGCGTCGCAGGCCCCTGTACAGTGTCGGCGAGACCAGCTCGACATGCGCTGCGGGCGCGGCGCGCGTGAACAGCGTCCGGCCGTTCGCCGAGCCTTCGGGCAACCACGTGTTGGTGAGCAACGCATTGGTGTCGACAAAGGTGAGGCCGTCGAAGTCTTGCCATAAGCGCTTGAGTGCGTCGCTCTGCTTACCGATGGCAACGGTGAGCGTGCCGGATTGCAGGTTGCGAGTCGGTAAATCCAGCGTCGCGGCGAACGTCGCGCCATCCGCTGTGAGGACCGTGCCATAGGGTGCCGTGGTGTACGACGCAAGCGCGGCAGACGGGATCGGTGCTGCGCTGCTGGACGCGGCGACGTCCTGTGCGGCAGCAAGCAGCGACTGACCACTGTGGTCGCGCCACATCGCCTGACCGGCGGCGGGCAGGCGATCCACGTCTCGATCGGTGGCCAGGAGCTGGCCGCCGTTTGCGGCGAAGGTCCTTTGTAGAAACTCGTGCTGAATGTCACGGTCGCTTTTCGTTACTTGCAAAGCGCCGCTACCGTACGCCGCGAACCAGTCGCGCTCGCTGCGCGTCGCATCCGCAGAGGCATTCGCGTCGGAGGAGAGCCATACGGAGCGTTCCCACGCGACGTAGCGCGATCCGAGCAGTGTCTTGTTGCGGACGTCGCTGAATTTGCCGAGCATCGCCAACGCGGTGAACAGAACGCCGGTGGCGAGGCACGTTACCACGAGAAACTCCAGCATCGCCTGGCCGGTGGGCGCATGCCGGGCACGCGGTCCGTGAAGCTTCACACTTGAGCAAGCGCGTGATGTCATGGTCGGCCCCGCGTTCCGGCGGCGACCGGCATCTGCGCCTGTCTTGCAGCGGTCCGTTCGCCATCGCTGACAGGCGCGAGACGGACCTGCCAGTAGGGACTAAAAGTACTCGGATATTCGACCTTGCCGTCTTCGCGCAGCCATTCGCTCGCATGCAACAGTGCGCCCGCGCCGAATGGATCTCCCGAGGGACGCACGAAGTACGCCTGAGCGCTCGCGAGCGCGCGCATGACGCCGCGTGCGCCGCCGTTATCGACCTGCATGCGTGCCGCGCCACCGAGCTGTCGCGTCGGGGTGAGCGTACCGATGTCGCGTTCGACTTCGATTGTGATGCGCGGCGCGTCGTCGGCGCTCGGGGTGCCGGCAATGTCCTGATAGGGGAGCAGGCCGCCATTGTTCGCGTCGAGCGATGGCCCGGGACCGAGCGTAAATTGCTCGGCCATCGCATCCGGGATCAGGAGGCCGGGTGTCGGGCTGGTGTGATCGCCAAAATTGTAGTAACCGCCGTATCCCTTCCAGTCGCTCCATGACACGAATGGTGGGTTTGTCATATAGCCGCGCGTGTTGCCGTTGGTGCTGCCACCGTGGCCGGCGATTGCGTCGATCGGCCCCGTGCACGGGGTCATGATGTGCGCGGTGCTTGCGTCGATCGATTGCCAGCCTTTCTTGTCGGTACGCAGTTGTGTCCCGCCAATATGCGACACGTTGATCGTGATACGGCCGGCAGGCCGACATTGCGGCGATGCCTGGTCATCGAGTTGCTGGTAGTTGGGCGCAACACTTCGCGACGATGCGCGTTGTTTGACGAAACCATCGAGCGTTTGCGCATCTGTCACGACGTCGGCGAAACGGTCGCGATCCAGCGTGCCGGCCGGCGTGATAATCGTCGTATAGGATTGCCAGGCGACGAGTTGCGTGGCGTTGCGTGTGCTCGTGAAAAAACCGGCGGTTGCATGAGTATCGGGCTGGTTTTGCCGCGCGACTGCATCTACGGTGTCGGGTATCGCGGTGATAAGCGCCATGTGATAGTGGAGCTGGGCGGTGCTTAGCGCTCGTGTGATCGAGCCGATGCCTTGCTCAACAGAGGGCAGCAACGCGTCAAGCGTATTGCGCACCGGGGCAATATCGATCCGGCCGCGCTGGTTCGGTATGCTCCACAATGCCGGATGAGCGGCGAGCGTACGAATGAGATCTTCTGTGTCGGTGTATCCCGTATAGGTCGCGTCGAGTTCGTCGATCCATGATTTCAACGCGACCACTTGCGCTGCAGTGACCTGATTGGCGACCATCGCGCGGTTCGTGTAAGCCGAAAAGTTGTAGTCGCGTGCCTGCAGCACGGCGGCGCTATACGCGGCCGCATCGGCGGTGTTCTGCAGCTTGATTTTCGCGCCGGTCATCTGAAACGAGCCGAATGCGACGTACAGGCCGATACCGCCGATCAGCAGAAAGAGGAGGGCGGGAGCCAGCGCCTGTCCGCGAGAGCGGGCGGGGCGGCCCCTGCCCTTGCGGGCGGAGCGTTGCATGATCGTTCTGGAATGCTAAGCGTTACTTGCCGTCCGTGCCTGCGTCCATATTGCCACCGCTTCCGTACGCACCCATGCCCTTGTTTTTGCCAGCATCGGACTTCGCATTGCTGGCGGCAGTTTTCGCGTCATTCACATCATTCGCCGAATCGGTACCGGACATTTCATGCGCCAGCCCGGCAGTCTGCTGGCGAATCGTTTTACCGAACGACGCATAGACAGCGATTGCGGATACCGCAATCAGCGCCACAATAATGATGTATTCGGTCATACCTTGACCGCGCTGCCTGCTTTTCTTGAGAGCAAGGCAATGTTTGACAGGTTTTCTCATAAAAAATAATAAGAGAGTGAATTGAGGATTTTTCCAGCATTAATCTGGTTATTGATTTGAAATCAATCGATGCAACGTGACCTGCAATAAATATATATTCGATCACGTGCAGTCGAAGTATAAAGAAGACTGACGCTTTGGAATGTGAGAAATTTCTTCGCGTGGGCCGCATGTTTCCCAAAGCGATCCCGATGCAGTACGCGCATTCTCGCGTGCTCCCGCTGGTCCGTCCTTTAGTCGATCGGATAAGTCGATCCGATATGTGCTGCGTGTCACGAATTCCTCTTTCCCTTTGCATTTTCGGAAAAATCCTACGCTCACGCATCTTTCCCTGATTTTTAAAAGTTTCTCGAAAATATAAATTGATCACGCGAGAAGTCTGGATCAATCGAATAAAACGATTGTCAGGCTTTATCGGGAGCCGTCTGTCGCAGTTAAAAGCGCACGCACGAGAAATTCACCTGTGTTATTTGTGGGAAGGCAAGAGGAATGAACAAGGCGTACAAGTCAGTGTGGAACGAGTCAACCGGCACGTATGTCGCAGCGGCGGAAACCGCTCGATCGGCGGGCAAGAAATCGAGTCGCCGCGCGCGCAACATCGCGACTGCCGCGCTCGCCTCCGCGGCGACGTTCGGGGCGGTCGGCATGTCCTATGCGGCCGATACAACGGTGGTGCCCAAGGTCCCGACGAGTCAGGCTAGCGCGAACGGCCCGAACAGCGCGGCCGCACCCAAGCCGAGCAACGACTGGTTCTTCTGTTTCCTGTTCTGGTGCGGCGGGGACGGCGGCGGCACGACGAATGTCACATATAACGGTGTGAGTGCGCAGGATGCTTACGCGTATACGTACGATCGCAACAACCTCAAGTACTTCCACGTGAATTCCGCATTGCCCGACTCCTGGGCGAGCGGCAGTGACGCGATTTCGATCGGTGGTGGCGCGCGTGCCAACGGTACCAGCACCGATGGCGCCACTTACGCATCGGAGGGCGGCAACGCGGGTGGCGGACCGGTGGCGATCGGCGCGGCGTCGCTTGCGCAGGGCGCGTCGACCGTTGCGGTAGGGGTCAACGCGCAGGCGAACGGTCTGTATCACGCGGTCGCGCTGGGCGGTGACGCGCAAGCCACAAGCACATACACAACCGCGCTTGGCGGACACTCACTCGCATCGGCGGATGGATCGACGGCGCTCGGCGCACACGCATCGGCGCTTGGCAGCAAGTCTGTCGCGATCGGCTACGATTCCGTCGCAACACGCGCGAACACCGTGTCAGTTGGCCGGCAAGGCGGCGAGCGGCAAATCGTCAACGTCGCGGCGGGTAGCGCCGGGACGGATGCGGTCAACGTCAATCAGCTGAACGCGGCGATCGCCAGTATGGGTGGCGGCGGTGTCACGCCGCCACCGCCGCCGCCGGACACCACCGACCTCAAATTTTTCCACGCCAATTCGACGCTCGCCGATTCGACAGCCGGGGGCAAGGAATCCGTTGCGATCGGCGGTAACGCGACGGCGCTTGCGTATAACTCAGCTGCGATCGGTTCGAACTCACGGGCGGATCGGGCCAACTCGGTGTCGATCGGCAGCCCAGGTCTGGAACGTCAGTTGACGAACCTTGCCGCGGGCACGACCGACACCGACGCGGTCAATCTGCGTCAGTTGAACACGACGGTGCAGAACGCGATCACCGGCGGCGTGCCGAACCTCGTGCAATACGACACAGCCGCGCATACGGCGCTGACGCTCGGCGGCGTGGGTGCTTCGCAGCCAGTCACGGTAACCAATCTCGCCGCTGGCGCGATCACGCAGAACAGCACGGACGCGGTCAACGGTTCGCAGATCTTCGCTTTGGCGACAGCGACGAATCAAGGTTTCCAGGAAATCGGCAAGGGCTTCGGCGCGCTTGCGCAAAGTACCGCGAATGCGCTGGGCGGGAGTGCGAGTGCCGATACGGCCGATGGATCGATCACCGCGCCGTCGTATACGGTGTCGGGCAAGACCTATCACAACGTTGGAGCAGCGCTCGATGCGCTTTCGGCAAGCGGTGGCGGTAGTGGTTCGCCGGACGTGGTGAAGTACGATGGGTCGTCGCACACGAAGGTAACGCTTGGCGGCGTGGGGGCCGGTGTACCTGCTGCGCTGACGAATGTCGCCGCGGGAGGCGTGTCCGCGACGAGTACCGATGCCCTCAACGGCGCGCAGCTTTATCAGACGTCGTCGAGCGTGGCGAGTGCGTTGGGCGGTGCGTCGTCAGTGGGCGCGGACGGTCGCGTGTCGACCGCGTATACCCTCGACGGCACTACGTACAGCAACGTCGGGTCCGCATTGTCGGCAGTCAATGCGAAGATCGGTTCGGGGTCGGCGAATGGCGTGACGTACGACACGAGTGCGCACGATAAAGTGACACTCGGTGGGGTGACCGCGCCGACGCCGGTGCAGGTGACCAACGTCGCGGCGGGTCGGCTCGACACGGGCAGCGCGGATGCGGTGAACGGCGGCCAGCTGTTCGCAACGGCGAACAGCGTGGCGAAGGTCGTCGGAGCGGGTTCGGCCGTCAAACAGGACGGCACGGTGACCGCACCGACTTTCACGATTTCCGGCACGACGTACAACGACATCGGCTCCGCGATGAACGCGATCGGCGCGGTCGGCAAGGACGTGCAGGTAACGGCGAAGTACGTGAAGGTCGTGTCGAATGCGAGCGAGTCGCTGTCACTCGGTAGTGAAACGACCGCGATCGGCGGAGGCGCATTCGCCGCCGGCAATCGAAGCCTGGCAGTCGGCACCGGCGCCCGCTCGCAGTTCGACGACTCGGTCGCGATTGGCTCCGGTGCGCAGGCGTACGAGGCGAATACCGTTTCGTTCGGCCATGTCGGCGCGGAGAAGCGCATCACGAATATCGCGGCGGGCATCAACGCGACGGATGCGGCGACGGTCGGGCAGCTGACCGCGCTGCAAAAGCAACTGACGCAGCCGAGCAATGGCTTGAAGTCGATGGCGCTGCTCGGCGCCACGCCGGTGACCGACTACATAGCGGTCAGTTCGAATACCACGCCAGGGTCGGCGACGCATGCGTCGGACGATCTGAACGCAATGGCCGTCGGTCCGACATCGGCGGCCACCGGACCCAATGCAGTGGCGGTGGGTTCGGGCGCAGGCGCGTTGCGCACCGGTTCCACAGCCATCGGCGCGAAAGCGGGCGCGCTGGGCATCAATACGACGGTGATCGGTGTGGGCGCATCGACAGGATTCGAAGCGAAAAACGGCGTCGCGATCGGCTATCTCGCCAGTGCGGAAAGCGAGGATACGCTGAGCCTGGGCACCACTTCCGTGGCCAACGGCGTCGGCTCGGTGGCGTTGGGTACGAATGCCGTGACGTTGGAGGCGGCGGTTAGCGGGGTCGCGATAGGCAAGGGCGCGACCGCGAATGCGTCGAATACCGTTGCGCTAGGCGCCGGGTCGGTCGCGGACCGCGCGAATTCCATATCGGTCGGCAACGGCACCAGTCAACGTCAAATCGTCAATGTGGCGGCGGGTACGGCGAAGTACGACGCGGTCAACGTTGACCAGTTGACCGGCATCACCACTGCGCTCGGCGGTGGTGCTGGCGTCAACGGCAACGGCACGATCAAACAGCCGACCTATACGGTCGGCGGCCAGACCTATACGGACGTCGGCTCGGCAATTAACGCCGCCGCTCTGTCGGGAGCGGGTGCGGCCGACTCCGTTAAATATGACACGACCGCGCGCGACAAGGTCACGCTGGGCGGCACGAGCGCGACGAAACGGGTGACGCTCGCCAACGTCGCAGACGGCAAGGCGGATTCCGACGCCGTGAATATGAAACAGCTCAAGGATCTCGGCGCGAGTTTCGATAGCGGGGGCAATGTCAACGGCGGCTTCGTCGCATATGACGATTCGACGAAGCAGCAAGTCACGCTGAAGGGCAGCGGCGGCACGAAGATCACGGGCCTGAGCGCCGGTAATCTGAGCGCGAACAGCACCGACGCGGTAAACGGCGCGCAGTTGTTCAAGACGAATCAGGATGTCGCGAACGTCGCCGGCAATGTGACGAATCTGACCAATGTGGTGAACAACATCGCGATCGGCGGGGACGGCGTCAAGTACTTCCACGCAAATTCGGCGCTCGCGGATTCGTCAGCGTCCGGCGCGAACTCGGTAGCGATCGGTGGCGATGCGCGTGCGAGCGCGTCCGGTTCGGTCGCGCTCGGCTCGGGTGCGCTGGCGGATCGCGCGAATACTGTGTCGGTCGGCGCAGCCGGTGCTGAGAGGCAGATTGTCAATGTCGCAGCCGGTACGGTGGATAGCGACGCGGTCAACCTGAAGCAACTGAAGGATCTCGGCGCGAGCTTCGATACGACGGGCGGCGTGACTGGCTCGTTCGTGGCCTATGACGACACGACGAAAACGCGGGTGACGCTCGGTGGCAAGAATGCGTCGGTGCCGGTGACGTTGGCCAATGTCGCGGCGGGCAAGGTCGATTCGGACGCGGTCAACCTGAAGCAACTGAAGGACCTTGGCGCGAGCATCGACACGAGCGGCAACGTGACGACCGCGTTCGTCTCCTATGACGATTCGACGCGCAGCACGATCACGCTGAAAGGCAGCGGTGGCACGCAGATCACGGGCCTGAAGGCAGGTGCGCTGAACGCCGCGAGCACGGATGCCGTCAACGGTGCGCAGCTTTATCAAACGAATCAGAACGTCACGAACCTGAGCAACGTCGTGAACAACATCACGGGCGGCGGAAATGGCGTCAAGTACTTCCACGCAAATTCGGCGCTCGCGGATTCGTCAGCGTCCGGCGCGAACTCGGTAGCGATCGGTGGCGATGCGCGTGCGAGCGCGTCCGGTTCGGTCGCGCTCGGCTCGGGTGCGCTGGCGGATCGCGCGAATACTGTGTCGGTCGGCGCAGCCGGTGCTGAGAGGCAGATTGTCAATGTCGCAGCCGGTACGGTGGATAGCGACGCGGTCAACCTGAAGCAACTGAAGGATCTCGGCGCGAGCTTCGATACGACGGGCGGCGTGACTGGCTCGTTCGTGGCCTATGACGACACGACGAAAACGCGGGTGACGCTCGGTGGCAAGAATGCATCGGTGCCGGTGACGTTGGCCAATGTCGCGGCGGGCAAGGCCGATTCGGACGCGGTCAACCTGAAGCAACTGAAGGATCTTGGCGCGAGCATCGACACGAGCGGCAACGTGACGACCGCGTTCGTCTCCTATGACGATTCGACGCGCAGCACGATCACGCTGAAAGGCAGCGGTGGCACGCAGATTACGGGCCTGAAGGCAGGTGCGCTGAACGCCGCGAGCACGGATGCCGTCAACGGTGCGCAGTTGTTCCAGACGAATCAGAACGTCGCGAACGTCTCCGGAAACGTGACGAATCTGACCAACGTCGTGAACAACATCACCAACGGCAGCGGAATCAAATACTTCAGCGCGAACTCGACGCTCGATGGTGCGACCGCGACCGGCACGGATTCCGTCGCGATCGGCGGCAATGCGCGCGCGACCAGCACGAATTCGGTTGCGCTCGGTGCGAACGCCCTTACCGTTGCCAACCTTAGCGCGTCCGCTTACCAGCCCGGTTCGCTCGAACTCTCGGGCGTCACGCCGGCCGGCGAAGTGTCCGTGGGTTCAGTGGGCAAGGAGCGCCGTGTGACCAACGTTGCGGCGGGCTCGGCCGGTACGGATGCGGTCAATGTGAGCCAGTTGAAGTCGGCGGTTGCCGCAAGTTCGTCCGCGAGCCTCGCGAGCGCGGTGCTCTACGACACGGCGGCGCACGATGCAGTGACGCTCGGCGGCACGGCGGCCGTGGCGCCCGTCGCGTTGAAGAACGTGGGGGCCGGCCAGCTTGCGGCTGCCAGTCGCGATGCGGTGAACGGCGCGCAGTTGTTCAATACGGCGACGAGCACCGCAACGGCGCTCGGAGGCGGTGCCGTAGCCGGTGCCGACGGCAAGATCAAAGCGCCGACTTATAGCATCAGCGGCAAAACGTATGGTGATGTCGGTTCGGCACTTGCGGCGGTGGGTTATACGGTCGATACGATCAATACGAACGTCACGTCCGCGACCAAATACATCAGTGTGGCCGCCCCGAACGACGATGTATCCACACCTGAGGCGAAGGCGACCGGCGGCAGCGCGGTTGCGATCGGCAGTGGCGCGCTGGCAAGCGCCGATCAATCGATATCGATCGGCGCCGGTGCGGGCACGCCGCAAGGAAAGGGCAATGTCGCGATCGGTTTGAGTGCAACCGCTTATGTGGATGGATCGATGGCGCTCGGCAGCAACGCAAAAGCACGTGGCGTCGACTCGATCGCGATAGGGGACAAGGCGTTGGCGGAATTTGATAACTCGATTGCGATTGGTATGGGGGCGAAGACGGATGCGGCCAATGTCGTGTCCGTCGGCAGTTCCGTTAGCCAACGGCGCATCACGCACGTCGCGGACGGTATAGACGCGACGGACGCGGCGACGGTCGGTCAGCTAGCCGCGCTGAAGCAGCAAGTGGTGAAGCAGACAGCAGGTGTCCAGTCGATGCTGCTCGGTGCGGCGCCGGTGACCGACTATATCGCGGTGAGTTCGAATACGACGGCAGGCGCGCCAACGCATGCATCGGACGACCTGAATGCGATGGCCGTCGGGCCGACATCGGCGGCTACCGGGCCGGAAGCATTGGCGGTCGGCGCAGGCGCGGGAGCGCTGCGCACCGGCTCCACGGCGATCGGTGCGAAAGCAGGTGCGCTAGGCATCAATACAACGGTCATTGGTGTCGGCGCATCGACTGGCTTCGAGGCGAAAAACAGCGTTTCGATTGGCTATCTGGCTAGTGCGGAAAATGAGGATGCGCTCGCCCTCGGTAGCTCAACCGTTGCAAGCGGCACCGGTTCGGTCGCGCTCGGTTCGGCGTCCGTCGCGGAACGGGCGAACACGGTTTCAGTCGGCAATGCGACATTGCAGCGGCAGGTCATCAACGTCGCCGCGGGCAGCGGGAGCTTTGATGCGGTCAATGTGGACCAGCTGAAGGGCGCGCTCGCGGCGTTCGGTGGGGGTGCGACCGTCGACAGTACGGGTGCGGTCAAGAAGCCGGCGTATGCGATTGGCGGCACGACCTACACCGATGTGGGTTCGGCGCTGAATGCCGTGGCGCAGGCGGGCGGCGCGGGGGCGGCCGACGCGGTGAAATACGACACCACCGCACATGATCGCGTGACCTTGGGAGGCGTCAGTGCGAGCGTGCCGGTCACGCTGACCAACCTTGCGGCGGGCGCGGTGTCCGCGTCGAGCAAGGATGCGATCAATGGCGCGCAGTTGTATGGTGCAGCCGATTCGCTGGCGAGTGCGTTGGGCGGCAGCGCGAAGGTCGGAGCGGACGGTAAGGTATCCAGACCGACCTATTCGATCGACGGGAAAACCTACGATAGCGTCGGAACCGCATTTGCAGCGGTCAATTCCGCGATTGCGACCGGTTCCACGGACGGCGTGGTCTACGACTCGTCGGATCGCGACAGGGTCACGCTGGGCGGTGTCGGTGCGAGCGTGCCTGTCACGGTGACGAACGTCGCCGACGCGAAGTCCGACCTCGACGCGGTCAACCTGAAGCAACTGAAAGCGGCCGGCCTCACCGTCGACCCGGGTACCGGTGTCGTGACCAACGCGTTCGTCGCGTACGACAACGCGTCGAAGTCCAGTGTGACTTTCAATGCGGGTGGGTCTCCGACGCAACTGAAGAATGTCGCTGACGGCGTCGATCCGTTCGACGCGGTCAACGTCGGGCAGATGCAGTCGTACGTCACGAACCAGATCAGCAACTACTCGCCGCCGACGCCGAACGTGGTGGTCAACGATCTGCCGACCGGCACCGCTACCGGTGACGCAATCGCAATCGGCAACGGCTCGGTCGCATCGGGGATCGCGGCGATTGCGATCGGCGCACGCACGGTGACGGCGGGTGACCAGTCGGTCGCACTCGGTGTAGGCGCTTCCGCTCCTGCGACGAATTCGGTTGCGCTTGGCGCGAACTCCGTTGCTGACCGCGACAACACGGTGTCGGTCGGCGCACCCGGCGCGGAGCGTCAGATCACCAACGTGGCGGCCGGATCGGCACCGACCGACGCAGTCAATGTCGGTCAGTTGAGCAGCGCGGTAAACGGTATCCAGAGTCGGATCAACGATATGGACCGCGACAATCGCCGCGGTATCGCATCGGCGTCCGCGCTCAATATCGTCACGCCTTATCTGCCCGGCCGCACGACGCTCAACGCCGGCGTTGCCGGCTACCGCGGCACGGCGGCGCTCGGCATCGGTCTGTCGCGCTGGAACGAGAAGGGTACGGTCAACTACAACCTCGGTGTATCGAGCGCGGGCGGCAACAGCACCATCGTGCGCGCGGGTGTCGGCATCGTATTCGGCAACTAGGCGGACCGCGAGGCCTTGATCTGAATCCCGATACATCGGCGTAGCTGACCGGGCCGCGTGGGGTTTCCCGCGCGGCCCATTCTTGATGGAACACGAACATGAAGTATTCATTGATCACCGTTGCGTGCGCGGCGCTGCTTGCCGGATGCTCGGCGTCCGCAACCCGCGACCAACTGCAAGTGCAGAACCCGAGTGTCTTGCAGACCGGTTTCGGGGCGACGCAGGACAATGCAGCCGGCGCCGCGACCTCGCAATGGCTCGACACCTATCGCGGAGCTGACAACCACCAGTTGGCGGATACCGTGCAGAAGCGGCTGCAGGCGCTCGGCGCTCGCAAGGACAACTATTTCGGCGCGAAGGCGCAGTGCTGGGTCGATGCCGCCCAGCAGGAACGCGGTCAGTTCAATCACTGGGGCTTTATTGAAGAGGCGTTGCGCGAGGCGGACAGATTGACCACGTCGCTTGAAACAGGCAACGGTCTTGTCGCGGATAATCCGGAATTGCGCACGGCGACCGTCGTGCGTCCCGATGTCTGGCAGAAAATCCTCGCTGCCAAGGCGGCACCGCAGTTTCCGACATGCATCGAAGCACAACGTCTGACGGCCTGTTCGGAAGTCGAGATGATGCATGCGGGACACGAGGCGTGGACGCGCGATTTCACCGGCAGTGCGCAGCGCGTCGACCGGGTGACACAGACGCTGCCTGGTATCGACGTGGCGCTCGATGCGTGCAAACCACCGCCGCCTCCGCCGCCGAAGATCGAACCGAAGATGACGCTGCAAGGCGATACGACGTTCAGGTTCGACCGCGGCGATGTGGCCGGCATGTTGCCTGATGGACGCGCCCGCCTCGATCGGTTGATTGAGGACTTGAAGCGTGTCGATGACGTGACCACCATCGGCATCGAAGGCTACACCGATCGTATCGGCAGCGACGCGTACAACCGGCAGCTGTCGAAACAGCGTGCCGATTCGGTCCGGCACTACCTGCAGCAGGGCGGCGTCGGCGTTCCGATGACGGCGCGCGGGCACGGGAAGGCCGACCCGGTCGTGCAGTGTGACGAGAGAGATCGTCAGCAGCTCATCGAGTGTCTTGCGCCGAATCGCCGCGTGGAGATGAACTTCATGCGCACGAGTCCGGCCGGCGGCGACCATGAGCCGCTAACCGAGCGTTGATATTGCGGTTACCGGGCGAGGCGTCGTTCGGTAACCGCCACGCCGGGCGTACACGTCGGGCGCATCAATCAGCTATCCGGATCGGATGCCGGGGAAGGTGCCGGTTGGTCCGATACGTCGAAGGTCCGATAAACGGCCGCGAAGCCGAGCTCGATTTGCGACAATGCCGCGCCGGCTCGCATCGCATCACGTTGTTGACAATACATCTCGAGCGCGCCGCATGCTGCAACCGTTTCGTCCGCATCCAGTATGCGTGCGATTCCTTTCATCCGGTGCGCGACAAACTCCGCTCGCACGAAATCGCCTGCTCGCAGCGTGGCGTATGCGTCGTGAAGATCCACCAAGGTGGTCTCGATCAGCATTTCACGTAGATCCGCGGGGCCATGGTCGATCAGTTCGGACCAGCGATCCGAGCCCGCGGCGTCCTGCTGCCTTTTGACGGACCGCGGGTTGGCGCAACGCCTCGACTTTTCATCTCGATTGGCTGACATGGCGAGAAACCCGTTAGTGCCCGATGCCGTTCGACTTCGCGTATTCGACGAGGTCGACGACGGTGCGCAGCGCGAGCTTGCGCAAAAGCCTTGATTTGTAGGTGCTGACCGTTTTCGGGCTGATGCCGAGTGACATCGCAATCGACATATTGTTGATGCCGCGGATCAGTAGTCTCAACACGGCCGTTTCGCGTTCGGAGAGCACAATGCCGCGTTCTTTCGATGTATCGGAGGCAAAGCAGGTGTAGCCCGCAAGAACGAGACGCGCACTCGAAAGCAGTTCTGACGGTTCGCGTACCTTGCTGACGAAACCGTGGGCGCCCGCCTTTTTCGCCTGCGCAGCGTGAATACGTTCATCGGCCGACGAAAATACGAGAACCCGCATTTCAGGCCGCACGTGGCGCAACGCGGGGATCAGTTCGATGCCGTCGAGGTCCGGCAGGCGCAAGTCGACGATCGCCAGTTGCGGCGCAGCGCTCTCGGTCAACCGCAGCGCTTGTGCTGCCGTTCCTGCTTCGGCGACTACGTTAAATTCGTCGGTTTCGCCAAACACCTGACGCAGTGCGCGACGCATTGCGGGGTGATCGTCGATGACCATAATGCTGGAACGCGGCATGGACATAATAGATGTGTCAGATTCGAAGCCGGTTTGTAGGAAAAATCATACGGGCAATGCCGATGTGTCGCGCTTTATGATAAGGAATGCATATCGTATGTGTTTGCTATAATCCTACCTGATTTTGATGATTTATCCACCTGATTCTAGCCGGGTCCGATTCTGAATCGTCGGGAAATGAGGATTGTTAATGAAAAGAATCGTCATTGTCGATGACCACCCAATGGTACGGGGAACCGTGGCAAGTATGCTCGCCACCGATCCTGAAATGCAGGTCGTCGGAGAGTGCGGTGACGGCGAGCACGGCCTGAATATGATTCTTTCCGAAACCCCAGACCTCGCCATTCTCGATCTCGATTTACCCAAACTCGACGGATTATCGATGATCCGTCAAATTCGCGAACAAAATGAGACCATTCGCATACTGGTCTTGTCGGCGAAACTGGAGCAGGTGATGGCTAGCCATACACGGCTCGCCGGCGCAAATGGTTACGTCAGCAAAGCGCGAGAACTCGGCGAATTATTGACGGCGGCACGTACGGTATTGCTCGGCTATGACTGCTTTCCGGCGGAAACGGGCAATGCGAATCGGGAAGGCGGTCTCGAATGCCTGTCGCCGCGTGAAGTCGAGGTATTGCAGTATCTCGCGCGCGGGGTCAGCAACAAGGACATCGCGAGCAAGCTATATCTGAGCGATAAAACCGTCAGCACGTATAAAACCCGTCTTCGCGAAAAGCTCGGCTTGTCGACCCTTGCCGGCATGATCGACTTCGCGGTGCATCACAAGCTGATCGACTGACCCGCAGCCTGAACTGGAAATATGAGCCAGACCGTGATCCCGGTGGGTGCATCGCTGCTCGCGCGTCGCCTATGCGATATCGCGCGCGTATGTGCGATAGAGCATGCGGCGGCGCTGGCGTCCGTATGCGCGTTCGCGTTGCTTGGCGCACCCGTGACCGGTGTCGTGGTGGCCGCATTGATCGCAACGTCGCGTGCGCGTGCCGCGCTCGAGATCGCGCTATGCCGCTTGCGTACCGCCGAGGATGAACTGGCACAACTGCGTCGCACAGCATCTGCCGCACAAGCTCACGCAGTGAACATGCAACTCGAAGCACAGCGGCGATCCGCCGCGGCGGCAGTCGACCATGAACGTGAATGCTCGCGCGTCGCAGAGCTTGTGCGACGCATCGTTTGCGACCCGGCGCGGGCCATTGTTGAAATGTTGAACGCGGTCGGCGCACAAGGTGTGCAACGCCCGGTGCAGCTTATCGGAGCGCCCGTTGGACACCTGATTCGCTCGGCGCTCGCGACGTTCGCGCAGAACGTTCACGATGTGTTCGATCCATCTCCGGCCGATAGGTGTGCGATCGTGCTCGAAGAATCGCCGGTGGACCTGCGATGTGTGATCGATGGCGCAGTGGCGTTGCTTGCGCCGCGCGCGATTGCGAAGGGGTTGCAGTTGCGCGTTTGCACAGACCGCTCGGTCGCGGCATGGGTGCTGGCTGACCGCGAGCGGATCGGGCAGATCGTGTTCAATCTGCTGGACGCGGCTATCTCGGCCACTCGAGTCGGCCGACTCACGGTCGCCGCCAACACCGAGACATTGAACGCGGGTTCGCAGCGCGTGTTCATCGGCGTGAGCGGCGCGCGGCCCGGAACGCCATACGATCGGGTGGTGGTCGTCGACGACCAGGCGTCGAACCACATCGGCACGCCGGACGTCCCGGATCTTGGGCTGTGCCGCTTGCTGGCCCAGCGCATGGGCGGCGATATCGAAATCGGCAATAGCTCGGCCTTTGGCGTATGCATGGCATTCCACGCGCCGTTTACCGTTGAGCGTTTCGCCCGTCCACCGTCGTCGGGTGACGGCCGGCGACGGGCGGTGGTCGAACTGTCCGCGTGCCATGAACGCCGTGCGTTGTGCGATTTGCTTGACAAGCTTGGCGTGGATGTCGTGCCGGCAGGTATGCCCGTACCCGGGCATGTCGATCTCTGGTTCGCCGATGAACACGCGCCGGTTCCCGGGTTGTCGCGTGTCACGCGGATCGTTTTGGTAACCGAATCATTCATTCCAGGTGGTCTGAGCGAAATGGATGGCCATTTAACGCTGTCGGTGAATCCGCTGTCGTGGAGCGCAGTTGAGCGCGTCTGTATGTTGCGAGGCATCAATCGACGCGTGCGTGCACAGAGGGTGCCTGCATGCGACACGCAAGCACCGGCGTCCACCGTCGCACAGCGCGCAGTGCTGATCGTCGACGATAACGAGATTAACCGCAAAGTGGTGGCGCGGCAGCTCGATGTGCTGGGATATCGCTGTGTCGCCGTGCCGGGCGCCGAAGCGGCAGTGGCCGCAATGGCGCGGCAAAGCTTTGATGTGTTGATTACCGACCTCCATATGCCCGGCGCCAATGGCATTGAGCTTGCAAAGCGGGTGCGCGCGATGAATCGTCTCGCGTCACCCAAGATGCCGGTCGTGCTGATGACAGGCGAAACAGATATTGGCGATCGCGTCGAGGTGCCTCCCACCCTGTTCGATTCCGTGCTGCCAAAGCCGACAAGTCTCGACGCGCTTAACGCATGCTTGCAGGCGCTGTTCGTCGAACCCCTGTTGAACGCGCGGAACCTCGGGACCGAACAGGAGGAGCGGCTAGATCGACGGCATCTCGATGCGTTGTCCGAGCATGGCATCGACGTTGCCGAAGTGTTGAGCGGCTGGCAACAGGCGATGGAAGAAGACCTGATGCAACTGCACGCGTGTCGCGAGCGACGCGATGCTGATGGATTGCGTGCGTTGTTGCATCGCCTGAGCGGCGCGGTCGGGCTGGTCGGCGCAGCCGGGCTGATGGACGCGCTGCGACAGTCTGGTGCAATGCGGCCGGAGCCGCCGGCGGTCTTGCTCGACAGTCTTGTCTCGCGGATTCGCGTGTTGATCGCTCAACTGCGACGCGGAAATCAAGCGAGTGACCAGGCGGAGGCTGAACAGGCCATGCCGATGTCCGGCGCCGTTGCCGTTGAACGATAAAAAAAGCCCAGCGATGGCTGGGCTTGAAAGTCACTGCGTCCCGTTAGCGGGACGCAGCACCTGCAAAACACTGGCTTGGCGCTTACGCAGCGAGCAGCGAGCGCAGCACGAACGGCAGAATCCCGCCGTGCTTGTAGTAGTCGACTTCAATCGGCGTATCGATGCGCAGCAGGACCGGCACGCGTTTCGTTTCGCCGTCTTTCCGATGGATCACCAGCGTGACTTCCTGTTGCGGCTTGAAGTCGTCCGTGAGGCCTTCGACGTCGTACGTCTCGTCACCCGTGATGCCAAGCGACTGAATGCTGTCCGAGCCCTTGAACTGCAGCGGCAGCACGCCCATCCCGACCAGGTTCGAACGGTGAATACGCTCGAAGCTGCGCGCGACAACGACCTTCACGCCCAGCAACTGCGTGCCCTTCGCCGCCCAGTCACGCGACGAACCGGTACCGTACTCTTCGCCGGCGAACACGAACGTCGGCGTATCTTCGCCGATGTACTTCATCGCGGCGTCGTAGATAAACATCTGTTCGCCAGTCGGCTGATGGATCGTCAGGCCGCCTTCAACACGCGTTCCGTCCGCCTTCGCCGGGATCATCAGGTTCTTGATCCGCACATTCGCGAAGGTGCCGCGCATCATCACGTCGTGATTGCCGCGGCGCGAGCCGTAGCTGTTGAAGTCGGCTTTCTGCACGCCGTTGGCCTTCAGCCACTTGCCGGCCGGCGAGTCTTCCTTGATCGAGCCTGCCGGGCTGATGTGGTCGGTCGTCACCGAGTCGCCGAAGATACCGAGCGCACGGCCGCCCTTGACCGCGGCGATGCTCGACGACGGCTGCATCGAGAAGTCGTCGCCGAAGAACGGCGGCTCGGCGATATAGGTCGACTTCGGCCAGTTATAGACCTGGCCTTCGGCGCCTTCGATCTTGCTCCACAGGTCGCCCTTCTTCGTGAGCTGCGCATAGTTCGTGCGGAACGCGTCGGCATCGAGTGCGTACTTCAGCAGCGCGTTGACTTCTTCGCTCGACGGCCAGATGTCGCCAAGGTAGATGTCCTTGCCACCCGAGCCCTTGCCGACCGGCTCGGTCATCAGGTCGCGCGTGATATTGCCGGCGATTGCGTACGCGACGACGAGCGGCGGCGACGCGAGGAAGTTCGCGCGGAGGTTCGGATGGATACGTGCTTCGAAGTTACGGTTGCCCGACAGCACCGCGGCCGCCACGATGTCGTTCTTCGTGATTGCCTCGTTCAGTTCCGGCGTCAGGTCGCCTGCGTTGCCGATACAGGTCGTGCAACCGTACGCGGCGAGCGTGAAGCCGAGCTTGTCGAGGTACGGCAGCAGGCCCGTCTTCGTCAGGTACTCGGTGACGATACGCGAGCCAGGGGCGAGCGACGTCTTGATGTGCGGTGCGACGGTCAAACCGGCTTCCACGGCCTTCTTCGCGAGCAGGCCAGCGGCGAGCAGCACGCTCGGGTTCGACGTGTTCGTGCACGACGTGATCGCGGCGATCAGGATGTCGCCGTTCTTGACGTTCACGCCGTTACTGGTCGTGTATTGCGCGTCGAGGTCCGCAGCCTTCTTCGCGAAGCCGTTTTCGCCGACCGGCTTCGAGAACAGGTCCTTGAATGTCGACTTCACATTGCCGATTTCGATGCGGTCTTGCGGACGCTTCGGACCGGCGAGCGACGGCGCGACCGAGCCGAGATCGAGCTTGACGATCTTCGTGAAGTCGATTTCGCCTTCGCCCGGCACGCCGAACAGTTCCTGCGCCTTGAAGTAGTTTTCGAACGCGGCGATTTCCGCGTCGGTGCGGCCGGTGCCCTTGAAGAAAGAGATCGTCTTTTCGTCGACCGGGAAAAAGCCCATCGTCGCACCGTATTCCGGCGCCATGTTGCCGATCGTCGCACGGTCCGGCACGGACAGCGAGCGCGTGCCATCGCCGAAGAATTCGACGAACTTGCCGACCACTTTTTCCTTGCGCAGCAGTTCGGTGATCGTCAGTACCAGGTCGGTCGCGGTCACCCCTTCGCGCAGCTTGCCGGTCAGGTGTACGCCCACCACGTCCGGCGTCAGGAAGTACACCGGCTGGCCGAGCATGCCGGCTTCCGCTTCGATGCCGCCCACGCCCCAGCCGACCACGCCGATACCGTTGATCATCGTCGTGTGGCTGTCGGTGCCGACGAGCGAATCCGGGTAGTACACGGTGTCGCCGTTATCGGTCTTCTTGTGCACGCCGCGTGCGAGGTACTCGAGGTTCACCTGGTGCACGATGCCGACGCCCGGCGGCACGACCTTGAACGTGTCGAATGCCTGCATGCCCCACTTCATGAACTGGTAGCGCTCGTTGTTGCGCTGGAATTCCAGCTTCATGTTCAGGTCGAGCGCACCCTTCTCGCGGAAGTGGTCGATCTGCACCGAGTGGTCGACGACGAGGTCGACCGGCACGAGCGGCTCGATCGACTTCGGGTTCTTGCCCGCCCGCTTGGCGACGCCGCGCATCGCGGCGATATCGGCGAGCAGCGGCACGCCGGTGAAGTCCTGCAGCACGACGCGCGACACGACGAACGGGATTTCGTCGACGCGCGCCGCGTTCGGCTTCCAGTTCACCAGTTGCTCGATGTGTTCGTCGGCGATCTTCTTGCCGTCGTAGTTACGCAGCACCGATTCCAGCACGATACGGATCGAGACGGGCAGTCGCTCGATCTTGATGTTTAGTGATTTGCCAAGCTGCGGCAGCGAATAGTACTTGCCTTTGCCGGAACCGCTGTCGAATTCCTTGAGCGTTTTGTGGAGGTTGTGGGCCATGGTATTTTCCTGGGGTTTTCGAGGAAATGACGTTGCTACGTTTCTGAACTAAATAACGTACAGATCGACGTATTCATTGACAGGCATTGCTTCAAGCGTGGCCTGATCGAGCGACACATCGAGAATCGCCTGTTGCTGTTTCACCGGGAAACGCCGCGCGAGGTTCGTGCGGAATTTCTCGACCAGCAGCGGGATGCCATCGGCACGGCGGCGCTTGTGGCCGATCGGGTACTCGACCGCCACCTCGTCGAGCTTCGTGCCGTCGCTGAATTCAATGGTCAGCGCGTTGGCGATCGAACGCTTCTCGGGGTCGTGATAATCCTTCGTGTACTGCGGGTCCTCAACGCATTCGATCTTCGCGCGCAATGCGTCGATGCGCGGGTCCTGCGCGATCGCATCCTCGTAGTCGGCCGCGGTCAGGCGCCCGAAGATCAGCGGCACCGCGACCATGTACTGGATGCAGTGGTCGCGATCGGCCGGGTTGTCCAGCGGCCCCTTCTTGTCGATGATGCGGATGGCCGCCTCATGCGTGCGGATCGTGATCTTCGTGATGTCTTCGGCGCGTTTGCCCTGCGTGGCAACTTGCCGGTGCAGCGTCATGGCCGCTTCCACCGCAGTCTGCGAATGGAACTCGGCCGGAAACGAGATCTTGAACAGCACGTTCTCCATCACGTACGAGCCGTACGGACGCTGGAACCTGAATTCATTGCCCTTGAACAGCACATCGTAGAAGCCCCATGTTTTCGCG
>NZ_CADIKH010000009.1 GCF_902859855.1 Paraburkholderia humisilvae | reverse complement strand
CATAGAGGCCCGCAGCGGGCATTACCGGCTGCAACAAGGCCGGATAGAGAGCTGCAGCCCATCCTGTCAGTCCGAACACGCGAAAGCTGTTGCAAAGCGGGACGCGTTCATAGAGAGCCGTATGAGGCGAGAGCTTCACGTACGGTTCTGCGAGAGACTCGGGGCGAAACTCCCCGGGTCTACTCACCAGAAATTAATACGTTCTACGGCAGACCCGTGATCGCACCGCCACATCAGGTGCGGCTATTCATGGTCGCGTCTGTCGTTGAGCCCCACAATGGAGCCCACCTCACGACGCATCGTTTGCCACAGACCTGAATCGGCTGGCAGCGCCGCTCCAGGCGAAAAGGTTCTTGCGTCCTTTGGCTCATCGTCAAACCAGAATCCCAACCTACGAAAATGCCGGACAACTCGTGATGCCTTTTGTGGATCGGCCATCGGGACCAATTCGACAAACCAATTTGCTTCGGGCATGCAGTACATCGCAAAACGACGCACGGCCTCGAACATTGCTTCCGAATACCCTTGACCACGATATGCCGGAAGGACGCCATGCCATCGCAGAGAAATCGTGTCGCGCTCGGTTGTCGGTTCGGCCGCAAGCAGAAAGAAACCCGTGATTCCGACGACGTCGCCCGCATCGCTCCGCGCGACATAAATATGGTTCCGGTACGGATCATGTATACCCAGCGCGATGTCGGCCAGCGTGTCAGCTTCGATATGCGCCCTGCGCTCTGGGTCGAATATCTCTCGCAGAGTCGGATAGTCGGCAAACGGGTTGCCGGAGAACACTCCCTCGAGGATGACTACCCCTCCTTCGGTTGCCATGTTGTTCATTCTGCCCAGTAGTTGTACTCGGCTCGCCGCGCAGCTGGTACCCAGTTGGAACGCATAGCCGGCTATAGCACCGTCGGAAACTCAGTTTCAAACCTGCGCACAACTTCCCCCCGCTTTAGACCAAGCCCAGCTCGGCGCACTCATCACGAATTTCCGCCCGATCATCTCGTTCAATCTGACGGTACGTTTCCTCGATCGAGATCTGATAAGCAAGCGTCGCCTCTTCTTCATCAATCTTTGCCTGAGTGTAATCGTCGTAGGCACTCAGGCAAGCGTCGACCAGCCCCTGGAATTCTGGCTGCGCTTGAAGCGTCCGTGCTGCTCGCCATTCATTGACACCAACCAGTCGCCGAAGGTCCGGGAATGCGGTCAGGCTATCCCCTTTGGCGACCAGCAAAAGGGGGCAGCGACCCGCCGCTCCGTGTCGCTCGAAAGCAGCCACCATCAAGGTGGGGAGCGTTCTGCGTGCGAACTCCACACATGCCATCTCGGAGGCACGCAATGAGCGTTCGGTCCGGGTCTGCTGCTTCTCGGCCTCGTACGCCTCGGCATATGGCACAGTCCTTTGCTCATCACACCAGTACGGCAGAGGGAGAATTCTCAAGCGGACAGTCCTGCAATCGCTTCGCTCCATCCACGTAGATACTCACAGACCACCGATAGAGACTGCTTCCCAAGGTTCATACGCGTCCTCTCCTAGCCTTAGGTGCTGATGTTAACCGGATACGCCGCGCTGGCCGTAGTGTTTTTGGGGATGAGGATGGTATCGCCCCCGCCTTTCCTTCGAACGATGATGACTATCGCTATGCCGCGTGTGAAATGGTCTGCCGTTCAAACCACGACACCGCAGCAAGCAGCCATGGGATAGTCGCAAACATAATGCCAAGCGTCAGTTTCTGCGATCCTGTTATTACACCAACTGCGGCCATGTCTCCCGCAAACAGTGCCCAAACGATGGCCGGTGCGAGCGCAATCGTGAAGAGTCCGAGAAAATGCATTGCGGACGCACTGCGATACACCAGGAACACTGCAGTCGCAACCAGACCTAATCCGGCGACGGCCGCACCAGCGGGCATAAACCACGCCGGAGTCAATGCGCTCAATGCTGCCGCTTCGGCACGGGCGGTGATTGCCAGAAGTAGGACCGCGGCAAAGACGGTAAGCAACACCGACGGTGAAGTGAGGAAGCTCGCGATGTCTGCGATCGGGGCTGGTTGGTTCTTGGTGTCGTTGGTCATGATCGTTTTCATCCCATTTCGAAAGAAGTTGCCGGCAGGTCGCGCCAACGCAACCTGGCGCCTCTGCCGGTGTGTCGTACAGTCAGCGCCGTTGTGAATCGTTGGAGACGGTTTCAAAAGCGTTGAATCTCAAATCCTCAACAAAAGACAACTCATACGGGCTTCGTCTCTTTTGCCAAGGCGTGTCGGTACACCATCCAGACAACGACTGCGTAGGCCAGAATCACTGGGCCGAGCCAGTAGTTCTCCGCCATCAGACCACGCTGGATCGTGCCATTGACCATCGGGTAGCCAATAGCCCAGAGTCCCCACGTAGCCACTACATTGAATGCCACCCCACCCATCAGGGCGAACATATAGCGGTTCACTCGCGTTGAAAGAGCTGTTCCCGGCTCGGTGCTCGCGAGCAACAGGAACATCACGCCTGCCGCAGCTATAAAGAGCGCCAACGCATGAAACTCCCCAACGCTTGCACCGCCGTTCCAGTAAGGTGCCAGCGTGAGCATGCCGACTGTCTCAGCCATGCACACGCCACTGAGCACGTACCAAACGCGGCGAGCTGTTCTGTGTGAAATCATTGCTTCGTTTTCCCCCCATTTTTTCTTTACCTCGCGCACACGCAAATGCGCTCACATGCGCCCCAACCATGACTGCCAGCGAGATTAGATAGCCAGCATTAAGGGCAAACGTGTTCGTTGCGATACCAGTGAGGCCGACAAATGTTCAACGAGCCCTATTTTAGTATCATCATGATACTTGTCAAGAAGGTCTGTTTGCGCGCCCGTAGCGACGCGTTTTACGCTCACTTCGGGCAAGCCGAGCGCTGCTGCGGTTTGGGCATGTGTCCATCCAAATCCTTTGTATTTACCTCGAAGTGTGCTGCCTCTACCGATTCCTCAAAATGTCACGATCATCGGTAGCACGATGATCGTGATGGAGTCGAAGCGATCGATGTTGAAGTATCAAAGTGATAACGACAAAATACGGCGATTCCTTGAGTCGGATGGACATCCACAATCGCGCCTATGCGCATGGGATCTCTGTCCAGTTTTCCGCTGACGGCCGCTGGCTGCTCAAGATCGATTTATCGCGTGCCCCGATAAGATGCTCGTTTCATCAGGACCTTACGTCGTGGCACGCTGTCCCATCCTGTGGCCGCTAAAGCGACAGGCCGATCGCCCGCCGCGTCGTCGTACTGATCTTCCCGGGGTTGACCAGTAGTCGCCAGGCGCGGACATCGGGTAGTTCGCCTCACGAGACCGGCACGGAAACCGCGAGTCTGGTCGGGGCGGTACCGAAGACGGCGCAGCGGTGCAATCTGTCTTTGTCTATGTACTTGAAATTAGATCAACGATGACACCCATATCGATACCAAAGCGTTCCCGATTCTCGGGGTGAAGATCGATCATAAACATCTCATCCCATGCCCTTTGCAGCTCAGCTGGAGGAGGTAAAGGAGGCAATAGCGCCAAACGGCGCTCCAGCTCCACGCCCGACAACGTATTGGCGACACGCATTTGATACCGCATTCGCTCTACGCGTAGTCGCTGTTCTTCAGGGCGCATCGAGATGATAAGCGGTTTCATCATGGCTTCGTACGCGAGAATGGCAAACGGCTCACTCTCGAAAACGACCGGAGCGACTTCCCGGGAAGCGCCTTTCGTGATTTCGCCGAGATTGGCGTTTCTATCCATCCAGCGTCTGTAAAACTCTTTGGTTGCCCATAGCAAGTTGGATGGCGCTACCTCTCTATCTGGGCCCACAAGTGCGACCGCGGGTGCCCGAGGGCCACGATAGAAAGCCTGAATCGCGGCAAATCCGATGCACGCCGCAACGACGACTACCAGGTTGCAGTTCGTCGCCACATTGAGCCGTTGCAAGGGGCTAGTAAGCTCGTCCCACCGCAGCAACTCCGTGCCTCCGTTACTGTCTGGTCCTGCGAGGCCGTCGGTATCACCGTGGGCCTCAAGGTGAAGCACTGGCTTCATTCCTGTCTGTTCTGCATAGCTTATTGCACGATCAATGGCCGCGATCACCTCGGCCTTGCTCTTACAGAGCACATATGCGGCCCAACCGGGTCGCGAGGTTGGAATGCTTGGGTCTTCCAACCAATCGTGCAGACAGCGCCCTGTCTGGAGTTCATCCGATGACAGCCACTCGATGATCCAAAGGCTGGTTGTCTGGACCGTTGCCATCACAGGAGGACGGGGCAGGCTATCGAAAAGCTTTCTCTCGGCATCAGTTAGATTGTCGTCTGTCACAGCTTCACCTGCGCTTGTGTCGAACTCGATTGTCCGCCCAAACGCCCAAACCACTCGTATTGACTTACAGCATCTATCCTTGCCCTCGCTCGCAACGCCGCCGGCAGTTCTGCGTCAAGAATCGTATATGTCGCTCCCTGTTTCGCTTAGTTGGGCCTGTGGCTATTCAGCAGCCAGGAGCCCGCGGTAGTTGTCCATTAGTCTTATGAGGAAGCCGGTGACACATAGCAATGTGGTAGCGCCTTTCAAGTGTCCGTAGCTGGCAAGGCCGTGCATCTCTGCATGACGGTTGGCTACATCCCCGAGCCCTTTCGCGTCCTCGGCAGTAGAACAAGTCGCAAACAGTTTATCGTCGATAAAGTGGTATAGGGAAAATAGCTCAATCGCGGAGTCACCGGTCACTGGCAACGCGGCAATAACGCCCTTAAGCCATGTGAGCACATCGCTTTGCTTCGGGCGAGTCCTTCCCCCTTGATAAATGTTACGCGCGAATGCCTCGAACTCCGGCATAAGGGTGCGGACTACAGAAAGGTAGTTTCCCTGTTCGTAGTTAGCTAACGCTTCGCTCATGGCGACCCGCGCCGTCGGCGCCATATGGTCAATCATGTACGATGTCAGTCGCGATCGGAGTTCCGCCGCGACCTTCGATCGACGTGTCTCATACCAGCCTGAGACAGCGGGCTCCATGGCATCGTCCCGGCCGTCGGCAAGCCGTACCAGCTCTAGCTGAAATTCGTGCTGCATCAGGCTGATGCCCGGCCAGCCTACGTCCCGAAGAGCTTGGCCTGCCGCGGACGCAACAGCAATGGGATCCACAACGACAGCCTCGCCTGGCATAGGGTCCAACAGCCAGGGACGCGGACGTACCAAAGGCCATATTCCCGTGCCTCGCACCTCTCGCGCCTCCATGTTGCGCCGGACAACGAGCGCTGGCGAGAAATTGACGGGAGCTTTGGCGCGATCTCGTGTGCCACTGTCTTCCGAACTCACTGATAAAGCGTCCAAATCACTCGGACGCCTCCCAGAAATTCCCCTCTGTCTACCGCGACGCGACGCCAGCGGTTTGTCGGTGGCGGATTCCGCTCCCCATATGCCCGGCCACCGCCAGCATTGATCCGATCCCATCGCGCCATACGCTTGCCAGCAGTCAAAATGCAAACCATATGATTTTCAACGACGCGCAGCTCGCGCGCTCGGGTCGTAGCATCTTTGTATGAGTCTGCCGCAACGAGCACATTTACGCCGCGCATCGAGCGCGCGCTTACGACAAACGCAGCATCCGGCAATTCTAGTTTGATTGCCGACGCGGCGATGTCAGCCGGAACCCTTCTTCTCATGACCCACCTGCCTTCGCCACTTGGACGATTACGCAACTGAATTTAAAGCGGCCACTGTTGTGATGAACTGCGTCGGTTACTTGCCGTTCACCGCATCCTTGAATGCTTTGCCCGCGGTGAACTTCACTGTCTTCGCCGCAGCAATGGTCAACTCAGCGCCGGTCGACGGATTTCGCCCGGTGCGCTCGGCACGCTGACCGGTCGAGAAACTGCCGAAACCGACCAGCTGAATTGTTTGCCCGTCGCTAACTACACGGGTAATCACTTCGATAATCGCGTCGATCGCTGCCCCGGTCTGAGTCTTGCTGTCGCCGGTCTTCTGCGCCACCGCTTCGATAAGTTCCTGCTTGTGCATTGGACACCTTCATGTGATTGTCGTTACTGAGTCGGATGACTCACGGTTGCCGCCGAGAGTGGCAACGATCAGGCATCCAAGTTTTGGCTTAACGTGCAGCCTCCGCTTGTGCGTTAAGCCGGCGGATGCGAATAAACGCATCGACCGACGACAGAATCCACGGTAGAACCGCACCGAGTAGTAGCAGATACGTTCGCCACGTCCACCCGGAATGACTGCCCGCCGAGAACTCAACGACTGCGTCCCGCGATTCCACCTGGACCTCGCCGGGTTCCCCGATCCAAAAGCGACGCACCAGCGGATCGCCGTGCAACGCCACGTCATGGTAAAGACATGCATTGCCGGGCCGGGCCTGCGCTTTGACGATCATCCAAAGGCACGGGTGCGGATCATTCACATCGGCGTGCGTGAAATCCGTCGAATATTGCACGCAGTTGAGCAACGCGAAGGTAATGACGCAGCGGATAACAAAAAAAATCATAGATTGCCGCTGCCCTTACGCTTGAACTAGTCGAATCATCATTGTTCGTTGTCTTGTCTCCGGGTGTATCTGATCTCATCGAGATGAACCCGCCTAGTTTCAAAAGATCTTGCTTCATGTTGAAGCCCGTTTCTGCGCCGTGTACGTAGTCGCATTTGCGCTGCGCACTTCGCGTCTTGGGACCTCGTGGTGCTTCACTGCGCCGCCCCTCTTCCTGGTGAGACAAAATAAACTCGATAGCAGCAAAAATACAGTTGTATAGTGCCGTCCATCGACACTCACCATTGAGAATCCGGCCATTTCGAAACCAGAATTATACGGCTCGAAACTGTCCAGCGGGATCAGCTTCATGTGTGCTTTTTTTTAAGTGGCTAGTTGGCCTCCTCGAGAGTGCGGTCTGCGACCCAAAGATCGATAGGTTGAAGAAGCTCTTTCATCCACTTCAAAATAGAATGCATATCGCCTTTCCCCGTTTTCCATTTCAACGCAACGCAGTTTCCACCGGCGTCAAGATGTATCGCTTGTCTGCGCCGTCCGACTGACGCACCGTGATTCCAGCGTTCATCAGGATCATCAATGCAGAGGCCGTTTTGCGAACCGTGTCGTGTTGACCCTCGAAGTTACCTCGCTCATACCCCTTCTTAAAAGCGACAGTCGCACTACCCACTGCGGTCGTTGCTGCCACTATCGTTAAGATGGCGACCAAGCCCACCGGATGAAAAGCAATCTTCTTCACGATCTCTCCCATGTTTCACGCCGCGGCCGGCATTTCAGATAGAGCAAGCGATACCGCTATCTGATTCTGCATGATGATCGTCCCGCTTTACGGTCTATCGCGGCGGTCCGTCTCGCCGAGGCGGAAGACCGCACAGGAGCGGCACCGTGCCGACGACATGCGCGTTGAACCAGTGTTTCCGAATCAATGCTTGAGTATTTGGATGATTTGCCAGATCGCAAGCACGTAACCAAAGATGACGCCTACCGCGCAGAAAAGTTTGGCCGATAACGTATCCGTCAACCGCGCCTTCAATGCTCCGAGAAACAGCCCAACGCAGCCACCTACGGAGGCCACGACATTGACCCAACTTGGAATCGTAAAAACAATGCCGTCCGCCAACGTGGCCGCGACCATCGGCGCGAGGATCACAAGCAAGCTCGCAATGAGCGGTCTGGCCCAATCGTTCCGTCTGAACCACGAGTCTTGGTGGTTCGTGTTGTTCGTGATGGCCATTGAAGATTCTCCGAAAAATTTGATTGATTCACTGGTCCACGCGACTCGCGTGGACGGCTTATGGGGGTGGGTCGCGGAAGATATTAACGTCTAGGGTCATGCTCTTTTCCGTGGCGTCAGTAGTTCGGAGGGTCGTGGCCCGTAACCGCCTTGTATCGCGCAGCAGCGTTTTCATCCGTCCACGTCGTCAGTTCGCCGTGGTCGAGGTTTCGAAACTCCAAATCCTTTTCGGTCATCATCTCGACCACTTCGCTCATATGTGCGTGGCAGAAAAGAGCCAAGGCTTTTGGCTCTTGCGTACCCCGCATGCTGCCGACGCTGCTACACCCCACCTCGACCGCTTGCATCGTCTTGAGCGAGACGAGGAAAAAGACCGTGCTCATACGTTTTCCTTGGTCTGTCACAGAATGGTGCCAATCCGATCTGCAGTTCCAAACCGGGTCATGAAAACGTCCGCCTGCGCGGCTGGCACTTCAATCGGGAGACTGCTCAATCCGTGATCGCGCAGCCAGGCGAACCGATGACGACCATTCGTGAAGCCGACTACCCCTTTCACATCTAGGCAAACCGTTGGCATGGTGATGCACGCCGCTTTCGCGAAAAATTCCCCGAACTGCGCGTACCGGCCGGCATGCTGCGACCCTGCTCCTCCCGGGCCAATGAAGTCCTCGGCGCTGAACCACGCTTTGTTCAAAGCTGCTACGGCAACCCAGATTGGCCGGTCGGTCTCAATGTCCCACCCCTCACCGATTGGCTGCTGCTTCCATGCTATGTTAAAAATATCGGCCATCTGCGGTTTCTCCCGGGCTTATGACGCTGCAGCTTCTACAAACTCAAGAAGTTCAACGGCGAACGCAATAACGATGTTCACGGAAGCAAGCTCCACAGCGGTGGTCAAGCCGAGTTCCACGGCTTCTACCTTGTACATCTCACGCAGCCCTTTCGACATCACGTGCTTTCCGACAGGAGCCCAAATCCCCCCCTTTCCGAATGCCTCGACGTCGACGTTGAAGAGGACGGATGCGGCAGCCTGCACCGCGTTTAGTTGCCGCTCGCTTGGGGACGCCATTGCAATCGACGACGTGATGCGCAGCTCGAATCCGTACCTGCGTAGTCGTCGAAGGGTTTCAAAAATGTTGTTCGTAGCCATTTTTATCTAATGGGCTGGGCTGCCGGCCGCGCGCGGGGCGCTCAGGCGCCAAGTGTTTTCCGTGGTCGGTTACTCGAACTTCGCAGACAGCTTCAACTTCACCAGATACGACCGAGCGGCCAACGCGTTCGATGCTCCAAGAAGGGAACCGATCACGCCAAACCATTCGCTGGTGATTCTGCACACCTTGGCGATCAGCACGCTGCTGCAAATACACGAGCTTCGGTCCACACGCTTTGCTTTTGCACGTTCTACTTCTTGTCCCGTTTTCTGACCTAAAAGAGCTGCACACCGCGATCGGTTGCAATGGGCGAGGACCTGCAGAAACCTCTGCCCTAATCGCACTTCGACAAACTCGGCCTCCTTGCGAAAGCGAACTTCATCCAGCACGTGGAACGTGATGATCTTTGACTCTTTGGCCATAGCCAAGGCCGGCGAGGACAACCTCCGCGCCATTCAAAAGCATCTGTTGCACGTCCCGTTCGTCCTGTTCTTCGGGCTCTCAGGTGACACCGCGATTGCGCCCAATCGCATCATGAGACAACGTTTCAACCTCGTCCAAGTATCCTGAAAACGCATCATGAAAACTCGGATTCGAGCGTGCCTTTTGCAAGCGGGCCGACAACAAACTCGCGCACAACATCTGCGTCACGGGATCGTTTTCCGGATCCGCTGCATTGATAGCCAGCACCTTGCAGGCGATCAAAAATGCGCCGGGTTTGCCTCGTGCCAAAGCGGATCCTCTCATCCGTTCCATCTCGCGCGCAATGTCCAGCCGCTTAAAAGCTGCGTTTACAAAAGCTTGGTCATTGTGCTGCGCCTTCAGCTCAGCGCGAACCCTAGCTTCGAACCACCTAGCTCTTATTGCCGTGAACATAGTGGTTTCCGATGGTTAGACGTGACGGATATCGAATGTACGGCTATGCAGTCCACCGATCCGAACCTTGTCCCACCCATTTCGATAAACCGGGACACCCTTTGCGATCGATCCGACCTCACCGCTTACGATTAAGACCCCATCGGTCGTTTCAATCTCGGTAAAGCGCTCCGTGCTGGAGAGCAATCCACCTTTCGCAACCGTTGTGCGAATCGAAACGAGTTCACCTGCCGGAATGAACCGATTCTTGGCGTCTTCGTCAGCCTTGGCCTGCGCGCGATCAGCAAGCCGGACATCCTTCATTTCCGGTCGTGTGAATCTCCACGAAAACACTCCCCAATAGACGAGTGCGCCACCGACGAGAAGCATCGAGCCAGCGACATCAACCGGAAGGTGTGTGATCCCGTGGACGCGATACATCCGCTCCCAAACGCCGGGATCGTAAGCATCTGGCCGCTCGCCAAGGCTGTCCCGCACGAAACGAAAAAAAGCGTCACCGCAGCTATCCAGCCCGAGTAGGGCAATCGCAGCGCCACATGCGCCTATCGCCTTGCCGGATGAAAAGGCGTACATGTTTCGCACCGTGTCAATATAGAGCCACTTGACCAGCACAGCGAGTCCCATCCAGTACGTAAGCTGGAGCAGGTATTGAAGCAGATTCGTCGCAAAAACCATCTTTATCCTCTTTCCCCGTTTCCCTTGTGGTGAAACCTGCCGTTCACGAGTCTTTTCGGAAGACGTTGGGAACGATCGTATCCACTATGTTTCCGGCGATGGTGCCAGCATCCTTGAGGGCTGTAACGGCTCTCCCGGCTTGTTGGCCTACTGACGCAGCCTCTCGTTCGAAACTGAGTTGGTGTGCGAGCGCCGTGACCTCGCAGCGCACAAGCTGACGGCCCATGACGCGCACTTTTTTAGCGTAGCTGTCGGTGAACATCGATTGCGTCCAATCCCAATCAAGCGATCCCATCCATGCTTCCCAAACCGAACTTGAGCTAGTTGCTTGCTGCGGTCTGCCGTTGAAAGCATCAACGGCAGCACCTACCAATACTTCAAGCCCGAGTACGCCGGGGCCGAGCGCAATTTTCTCGCCCAATGTAAGGCCACGGTCACGGCTTTTGCTGATACGCGCATTGTCCTGGCGTAGCGCCTCATCGATTTCGCCTTGGGTGGGCGGGTCAAGGAAGATGTTGATTGTTTGGTCCATGACGTTTTCCGTTGTCTCAACCACGACGCGAACACTGCCCGCGAACGATCACCGAAGAGCTGACAGGGATGATTGTGCGGTACATCGGCCGGGCCATCAGTGCGGCCGCCGAGCACACGCCCGCCGCGATCAGCCACGAATGGAACAGGCCAGCGCCGACGGACATGCTCAGTGCGGCCAGTACGTGCGCTGCAATCCACAGTGGCAAGTCACGCTGCGAAACGTAATCCAAAATTGTTCTCATAATTTTGAGTGGTCAAACCCAACGACTTACGGGAATCGCGTAGTCAAATCGCCATTCGAAATAGCCGTCGCTCGCCCGCTCGTATTCCGATATGAACGTCAACTCCAGTGCCTGTCGCGGCACCAGTCGCGTAGAAACGCTTGAATAGCTTCGTGGTTTTGACGCGCCCACCACGCGACGGCAACACCGGGAAAATGCTTTTCCAGCAAAGCCGCGTAGGCCCGTGAGTCGTCTTCCGACATTCGGGGAAGGCGATGCAACTGGTCGAAGAAGATCGTACCGTTAGCTTTCTGTCCTTCGCCCCCGCGCTGAAACAACACTTTCACTTTACCGATGGTCTCTTGCTTTCCCCACATCATTAGCTCCTTGTTTTGCGGTTCAACTCTTGCTGACGACCTTGAGCCGGAACCCCGGCGATTTAACTTGTCCATCGAGGGTCACAGCCTGTCCAACGAATTCCACTATGCGCTCGACAGCAGCGCGAATCTGCTCATCCAACGGGCGCACCTGAAGACGGTCGCGCCAGTGATCGATGGTGATGCACGGCTCGGCCATCCATCTTCATCGTAGATTCGCACAGCAAATTCGCTACTAGCGGCCCGAATCCTCACCGGATCGCGCGCCGATACTGGATGAACGACTTCTGCCCCGAACCGACTGCAAATCGCGCCAAAGATGTGCTCGAAGACCGCACCTTCGCGTGTTTGGGAGGGAGTCGCTGACATGGCGTTTTCCTGTTCGCCGCGATCAGATCCCGAGAACGAACTTGCTGAACGAGGCCATGGGACGCAACGGGCCTTCATGAAAGACCATGATCCCGGCGACAATCAATACAAGCGCAATGAGATAGGCCTTCAGGGAAGGAACCGACGGTGTCGACCCAGTGTTTGTCTGCTTCGTCATGTTCAATTTTTCCCAGTTTTCCGTTCAGTGCCGCAGGGCGATTTTGACGTTGCAGTTTTCGAGCATCGCACTCGCGTCGACATCGGCATACGCCTCACGAAGCTGCGTCAGGTCGGATCGGGCCATGATGACGCTCACGTTCTGCGCGAATCCTTCCTCGAACCGTTTGCGTGCGTGCGCTTCACAGTTCTCGGCGCTGCCGTCGCCGGCTTGAGCGGCGGCAACAGCCGTCGCTTTCGCGGCGAGGCCGAACCCGGCCACCGCTTCGTCCCACGTCAGACCAGAATTCATCGCCTGCTGCACAAGCTGGTCAACGAACAGCCCGATCTTTGCTTTCGCGTCGCTCATCTAATTTCCCCGTTTTCCGATCCGTCTAGTTGCTTGAAAGCGGGTCTTTCACCAACGCCTTGAGTCGCACGATGTCGTCGGCGTTGTGCGTACCTTCAGTCAGACCCATCCAGAACAAATACGCTCCCATCGCAAAGTCGCTATGCATGATCCGGGTAGCAGCGCTGACGGCATCATCAGCATCGGCCCTGGCGCGCCTGATTTGGCGCTCAGCCTCTGACGTGATATCGGCATAAGTCCAGGTTCTGTCATTCGTCATGCTTCGCTTTTTCGTGGCGCTAATGGATACTGAGGCGGGCGCGGAGAATGCGCAGCGCGCCGCGCGATATCACCGAGAAGGCGACCAACGCGCAGGCAAACACGAAGGCAGGAAGCAGGAACACAGACAGCATAGGTTCATCGCCAAAGAACACAAACCAGCCCGTGATGATCGCAGCTGCAATGGCGAACACTTCGCTACATACACCCACGCGCGCCCAAAATTTCGATTTACGTGAAGTCATTGGTTTCCGATGCTTAAGTGCTTCGAACGGCAATGGTCACCGCTTCAGCGCCCTTGTCGCCGCGCTGGCATTCCCCGCGCCAGCCGTAGCCGGATTCGACCGGCTCGTACTCGGGGGCGTTCATATAACGCATCCATGCGTGGCGAGGGGCGGGAAACTCGTAACCGGTACTTTCACGCTGCATTGCCTCGACCGCAGCGGCGAGCTCAACGTGCCCCTCGATAACGAGCGTGTCGCAGCGTTCGTTAACCAGCCAATCGACAGCCATCGCGGGCCAAGCTACTACATCATCTGTTCGCGATTCAGCGATTACCATCGTTACCGGTTTGGATTTGCCGTCTGCGTAGAGTCGTCCCATGCGTAACCCCGTTTTCCTTGGTGCTGTTGACGTTGCATTTGCTCGACCACCGGTATTCACTTTCTCTTTCTGAGGTCGATCCCGTGACGAGCCAACAGTTCCATATTGTGCCTTTCGTGCGGCGATTGACTCTTTTCTTTCTCTCTTAGCCTATGTAAAGCCAACCCGGTACACAAAATCACGGCCGCAACCGTAATGATCGCTATTTCAAGCATGTTCTGTTTGCCTATGCCATGGATCGTTGCACCCTAGAGGCACGAAATGCGCGATAGGCCAGAGCGAGTTGGGCTGCTACGGCTACGCAAATTGCGAGCGTACCGACAATCCGATGCGGCACGCTGATGCAACCCAAAAGCGCGAGCACGAGGCAGCTCGCACCCAAGGCAAGACGAAGGCTGCGCACACTAAAGCGCCTTCCGTTCCGCGCTGCTGCCACAATACTGGCGATGCCGACGAGAAACAAAGCGACAACAGCGACCACGTTCATTGAAGACATTATAATTTCCCTGAACAAGTAGTTTTTCCCGGCTACCGGCCGTACGGAGCGCACACAGAGCACCAACAGTTTTCCTAGTAGCCCGCAGCCATCACCGCTCCGATCATCGCGGCGCATACAAGCGGCGTGAAGGCAAACTTCCATTTGCCGACGCAAAGACACCGGATTCCCCGCGAGCGCAGCAGCCGCTTCGATGCCGTGAACGAGGTTCCACACGTGCATGTCTGTTTTCTGTGGTCAGTGGCGAACTGATGCAAGCACTTCCGCAAACGACTCGCGCGAAAACAGCGGGCCGTGGTCGCGCTCGGTTCGACGAATTGCGGTCTTCACCTTGCGCGAGCCATGTCGACGCAGTCGATCAATCTTTCGCTCAAAGCGCTTCTGCTCAATGACGATCGGCACATATGAAACGCCGACGTCCATCGTGAACACCTTGCCGCCTCGCGCCTCAATCGCGCGGATAGCTGCTTCTTGCGGTAAATGCATTTTGTTTTCCTATTGATCCGATTCGAATGCCTTCATTCCGACCACAACCCCATCGCTGTACTGTTCGTCCAGCTCGAATGGCAGACTGGGTTTGGCGCGCATCGCTGCCCAAAACTCATTATTTCGCTCGTCAACAGGCGCAATCACGGCATTGTGCTTGGCGGCAAGCTGTGCGAGGACGCTCGTGGCATAGCCCTTTTCCTCACGCGTCGAAACGGTTTCTATGAAGTCAATGAAAACAAAACGGTTCGGCACGTACCGGTACGCTACACGGCCTACCCGCGTCCCATCAGCATAAAATGGTGGCCCTCGGCCTCCATTTTCTTCGGGTCGATGAAAAATAGCTGCTTTCCTGTGTGGCCCGCGCGACTCGCGCCAGCGCTTTTCCTAGTTGTCCCACTGCGCGCTGTACTGCGCTCCATTGCAACGACGAGTGAACTCGTCTGCAAGCTCGCGCTGCGCTTCTTCTGCGCGTTCCATATCCTCCGGGCTGCATCCGTCGATGATGACCTCGGTTTGCAGTATGTCGCCAACTGGCCTAGAACAACCCGTTTGATATCGCGTCTGTTCATCGCTTGTTCTCCAATCAGTACGACGCAATACCGCGTTCCACAGCCACCCGACCGAGTAGATCCAAAAAGAAGCGACTTAACTGAATCTGCACATACTCCGCACCATTGGCCATAGTCACGCTGTCGAGCACACAGAACGATGTACTGACGCTTGCGGATGCATCCCGGAATGTACGCGGTTGCCGTAGCAGACCTGCCAAGACAACCCCTACGCCATTGCGCAGCATTTCTGCGACATCTGCCTCTTTCATTTCTTCGGGCTCCAGCTCGGGCTCTACTGCTTTCATCAGCGTCGCCACAGGGACCATTGCAGTCCCGCCCGATGCCGCAAGAGGTGTAGCGCCGAGCATGGCATGAGCAAAGCGGTGTTCCAGCGCGCTAAGTCCCAACTCCTGCGATAGTAGTGAAAGTGCTGTCATTACTTTTCCGGTCTCAGTTGAGTTTTTTCACGACGACCTTGCCGCCCTCGATATCGGCATGTTCGTCATTTTGCAAAAACGGTTTGCCATCCGACATCGTACTGTTACGCAGCTTTGCCGTAACTTGCTCCCCAACTGTCGGCTGCGTTTGCTTGCGTTGTTGAAACCGCGCGTGCGCTGCCTCGAATTCTTCTTCCGTTTTTGCGGAACGCAAGTCCACCATCAGATCAAGTATCGACATAGTGCTTTTCCTATGCATGAGCGTCGGTCTTCGAACCGACGCGGAAGCTCGTAATGAGGAACACGGCTGCGGCTACACCAACCACAATTGCGACAGGATTGCTGCCGCTGAGAGAGCGCGTAGAGCGCACCCGAAAGGGACAGCCACGCGGCGAACGTAACCAGAAATCGCGCGACACTCCCGCACTGAGTGACCTCAGTCCGTCGGCGTTTTCAAACCTAAGCCCTTTTTTCGCCGGGATTTCGCTTGCACGTCGGAGCGTCAGCTTGTTCCTGCGGAACGATAGTCAGGGTATCCTCACGATTCCAACAAGCGGCGAAAGCCCAAGCCGGGTTCACAGCGGCTGTATCTTGCAAAAATGTGTTTGCGATGGTGAAAAGGGACGCACTATTAGGATCATAAACTCGCACGGCGTTATTCCAAAGCAGGTCCGAATTAACTACGGGATCCGGTCCCGCCTGCCAGTCAATCGTCCAGCCGGGGCCTACCACCCGTGAGACGACCATGCTCATCTTCTCAGGCCCATGCATGTGCCAGTCGTTTTGCTGCGCAGTGGTGAGCACAGACAAGCGCTGCCAGCTCACTGCGGCAACTGCCGCGCAACCAAGTACCGCCGCACCGATCCACAGTCTTCTTTTACTCATCATGTTTTCCGTCGCCTACTTATTCATTGATCGAGAGACGCAGGAGAACAAGATCGAGACGCACCCCGCCACGAATCCAGCGAGGGTCAGCGAGAGCTCTGCGAGCTGGTATCCGGACGTGATCCATGCGCCCAGCAATAGAACGCCAGACAAGAGCGCCCAACGCCCGCAAAACACCTTCGCCCGCGGCTTCAGCCACTCGCGGTTGACCTCGCGGCTTCGACGGTCAGAATGACGTACCCAGACGTCCACCGCATCTCGGTTAGCCTCTCCGAGCGGTTTGCCCCACATTCCCGCAGCCTTGATGTCCGCGTTCAGAGCGTCATTCGACTCACGCGACACTTTGTTCGGAGGCGAAGGGATGAAGTAGTCGAGAAGTACCTTAATCACAACGTTCTCCGATGGTTCAGTACACTTCGCCGTTGATCGAAAGACCGGCCGGTCGGGCTTCAAAGCGGTATTGGCGATCCCTCTGATACTGCGGGTCAATCTCGCGGAACAAGCGATCGATTTCGCGCTCGATGTGGCTGTTGTCAGCGCCGAACAGACGTACAGTCTTTGCGATGCCTTCGCCGTACTTCTCAACCATGAGCGCAGCGAGCGCCGGCGTTTCGGCACCACGGGCGACATCGCTATGGCGGCCATCAGCGTAGGTCTGGATTTCTTCGATCAGGGACACGTCTGCCATTTGAATTCACTCTTTAGTTCGGGCTTCCGGCGTGAGCATTTCGAATTACTGCGTCCAGAAATTCAGTTTTGGCCATGCTTGGACTCCATCACGCGCTCGAATCGCGCAGAATCCTGCGTGTGCGAGTCCGTGAATGCCAACATACATCCGGACCTGCAACGACAATCGGATCGCAGCGCCGTCGTTCTCGTACTCGTCATCCCGAATAATTTCGACGTCCGGCAAGCCAAGTGCGACACCGGCAGACCAAGCCCACGCCGTTGCCTCTGGGTCTGAGTACTGGATGGCAGCCCGATAAAGCGGTTCGTCGGGATGTGCCGTGATCCTTTCAACGATCTCCAGCATTTCTCGCTGACCGGCATACAGGTTCCCATCCATCAATGCCCGGAAACAACTCGGCGTAATGGCAAGATGACCTGCTTCATGCAACAGGCTCGACACCCGGCAGTTTGGATCGATTGCAAGCGCTCCCTGATCAATTCTGCAGCCCTCCACGAAACCCGTTGCGCCAACCTCAAATCGCGATTCGATCCCGATTTCATTGAGGAACGAAACGACTCGGTCACGCGTGCGTGGCGCATCAACCTGATAGGTCATCGTTTTCGTTCTCTAGTTAACCGTCACAATCTTTATCCCCCGCTCGGACGCCAAGTACAGCGCATACGACAGGCGAGACAGTTCTTTCTCATAGTCTGTAACAATGTCGCTTGGCTGGAGCCGGTCGCATCGCGCAACGAAGAAAGCGCGAACTTGCGCAAGATCAACTTCGCCACGTCCGATGCCCGTCTCTCCGTAAAAGCTCTCGATGAGCGAGTCGGTAACGACTTCACGCTTATCGCCGATGGTGAATTCAAGCATCCTGAGTTTTCCTATTTGCTAGCAGCCTGTCGGCCGGCATCGGTGATCCAGTAGTAAATCAGGTATTCTCCTGCGCCGACTGCGAAGCGCTCACTTACAGCATGTTTGCGCCTGACCAGCACGCGCCCGGCTTTCACGTCGAGCGCAACGCCTGGTCTTTTGCCGGCGATGATTAGCGCCTCCATCTGGGCTCCGGAAAACCGAACGATAATCCCCGTGCCGCCACTCAAATGAAGCCGCTCTGGCTGTATTGATCCGGCGTCGACACGCGCGAGCACCTGCAGGCACTCGTCAATGGGCAGGCTATAACTGGCCATCCTGCTTTCCGAGGTCAGCGCGACGCGTGCCGAGCGTCATCGATCGCCCGGTCTGCCAGGCGGTTTGCCACTTCGTCACAGAAGCGGTCGGGCTCACTCATCGTCAGTTCGCAGCCAAGAAAGCTGGCGACATAGCCGGCGGCAGCACCCTCAACCGTCTCGGACGCGATCAACGCTATCGATGCACCGTGCTTTGACGCGCACGTTTGCATGTCCGAATGAATGCCGATCGCTCTCAGCTTCTCGGAAGCGTCTCGCAGGATCGCTAGCGCGGCTTCATTTTCCAAAATGTTCATCGTGGTTGTCCTGGTGCCGGAGCTGGTCAGCGTCTTCCTACTTATTTGAGGTCTGGTCATTCGCCGCAGCGCCTTGAGCGCATCCCTGAAAATACAGAGCCTCCCCGTCGCCGGGCGTTCGTGCACCGCGAGGATGCGAATACGCTTGCTCAACCGACTCGTGAATAACCTCTCGTAACCCCTCTCTGCTCTTATCGTCGGTAATTGAAGTGATTTGAGGACCCAACATCGCGCTGACGTCCATATTTTGAATGGCGTTATCGGTCACGCTCTGGTCCGTACCCGCATCGCGTTGTTGATAAATCCAATTGACGACTTTAGCCACCCGGCTGCACGCATCAATTCGGACGGAGAGCGGTGGCAACTGAGTTTGCCCTACCGCTTGGGGCGCGACAGCAGTGCTTATCAACCAGAGCATTGCGCTCGCGAACATTGAACGACACCTTTCGGCCTCTCGCTGATTCATGATCGTTTCCGATTCAACGTCGGTTGTTGATGTACGTCGAAACGGCTCCAACGACGTCCGTTTCTGACCCAGCCACGTCCCAAACTGTAGGCCAGCCACCGTACTTGTGCGCGAGGTCATGGTGAACCATCCAACGCCCCCCAGAGAGAGCACTGACGCACAGCACATCACCTTCGGTTAGATCCTCATCGACCATCGACAACCACAAAAGGTCGCTGCTTTCCGGATCATTCGGTTCGTGGGCTTCGACCTTCTGAACAGATGCACCAAGATTGGCGAGCAACAGTGGCGTGACGGAATGTAGGTCTGTCATAACGTATGTTTTCCTAGCCCCGCTGACCCGATGGGCGCGAAACAAAAGCGATCGCCGCCAGGCCGGCGACTATGGCGACCAAACCGAAGCCCATGGCGAGCTTGAATCCTTCACACATCGTGACAGTGCTTGCCCCGAGCCCGCCGCCGATCCATAAACCGCTTTCAAACGTTCTTTTCACCATCACTGTGTTTTCCGTTGTTTCGTTCACCACGCAGGCGTGAAAACGCCAGGCTTCAAAATGAGATTCATAAAGTGGTGCGGGGTCAGCGCGACCCGACGCTTCTTTGGCCGCTTCAGCACCTCGAACTTGCAGGGTTCCACTTCAACCAATAAACCGCACCCTTCCGGCACCTCTGAAGCCTCGATCATTCCAACTGGTGCCGGGTAGTACAAGACCTCTGCGATCTGTCCGTACCCGGCCCGCTTCTCGGGACGCGCCACGTCTGCGAGAGAATCCACACGACTTACCTTTACCTCATCAACGCACAGATTGATTCGCTGTTCGTCGTAGGTTGCAGCAACGGAGAACACGTCTGGGCGAATCGCCTGCCTGCCTCCCATTTCGCGATCGACAAGCAATTCGATATTTTGCCAAGTCACACGTCCTTGGCTCTGTCGCCATTGTGCCAAGCGGCCCGCCAAAGCGTGATGTGGCTGACAGCGTTCAACCTCGCGCGCCTTCTCGGCCGCAACTTTTGCTCGTCCGCTTGCGTGATGCGAAAGCAAACGCCGGAGCCTAAGCGCTCGAAGCGCTCCACCATGCCCAGCGCGGCGAGGTCCAAGTCAACACCGTCAGTCATCCCGGCACCGCCGTTTGCGCGGCCCTGCCAGTAGAACCGCAAGCGCTTGTAGTGTTGGCGCGAAAGCGTCGTCATCGCTTTTCCGATACGCCTCAAGGCCAAATGGAGCAGATGGCGAGCATTACGCTCCCCGCCAAGATTAGGCCGCAAATGCATTGTTTCGCTACTGTGTCTGCAGGCCGGGTTTTTAATAGCACCCAGAGCAGGGCCAAAGTAGCACTACTTGTCGCGACCCATCGCGCCACATCGGGCATCGCAATCCCGAAGCGTCGAAACAATGCGAACACGACATACACTAGGGCGACAATTGTGAGACTCACCACTAACTGCCTGCCCAAATCGTTTTTGCCAAGCGAATACTTCGAGAGTTGAACCATTCTGTTTTCCTTGGCGTTAGCGTTCTGCACCCGCATCCGCTTTCAAGCGGCGACACAGCACCAATCCAAGTGGCAGCACAATCGCAAGCACGACAGTTGCATAAGCAAACGGCGCCGCCTGACCGAACTCCCGAAAGCATTCCAAAACAATGCCCCCAAGAACGAGGAAGCCCAGCACCAACAGTGCGATCCCGGCGATCGCTGGACCTAGCGCCGAAGCTACTTTCTTCATTTTCCTGTTTTCCGATCCGTTACGCCGCAGAGGCCTCGCCAGATTCTTCGGGAGCGGCAAATACATGCACGCAAGCGAACGTGCCCATGCCGACTACCGCGCCGATAAGCTCGATAGCCGATAGCCAGAACGCGGTCCCGTCTGTCGAAACGCCCCACGCGAATAGCAGGAGACAGCCGAAGCCCACGGCGAAAGACACGACCTTCGCGATGTTGGAAAACCATGAATATCGCCGCTCACTCGCGAGCAACGCGAGAGCTTGAGCGATGGTCGTCCACATTGCGCCGGTCAGAAACGCAAAAAGGGCGACGCCGCCAGAGGCTTTAGTCACAGCGCTGAAATGGTAGGCCGCGCCTGCTTCAGTTACGAGGTCGTAGCTGGCATACGCCGCGAGAATGGCCGTTGTCACATAAGCCGCCGTTTCGATTTTTACCTTCATGTCAATGTTCTCCGTTTTCCGATTTTCCTGCTCGCGCGTGTTATCCCACCTGGCAACCAGTTTGCCGACGAACCACACCGAACCCACGATCCAAGCGATGGTCAATACCCCAGCGATAATCTGCATGTCTTTTCCTGTTTGCCAGCGACAGGGCTTTCCGTGAATTCCGGAACCTTAACGGGATTCCATTGTAGTATCACCATGATACTTGTCAACGAGCTTTGCGTACTTCTTTGCTAAACCTTCTTTGTGAACCAACAGTAGCGCGATGAGCATCCGTGCAGTCTGATCAGTAATGACCTGAGTATCTGTCGCAATGCGTTTTACGCTAACTACCGATAAGCCGAGCGCCGCAGCGGTTTGAGCGTGCGTCCATCCCAAATCCGCTTGAATGTCCCTGAACTGTGCTGGCTTCACTAGCTACCTCAAAAGTCACGATCATTGGTAGCATCATGATACGTGAGGGAATTGCAAGAATCTAATGTCGGAGTATCACAGTGATAACGGCAAGCAAGCGGATTCCTTGAGCCGTCCACCCGTGTTTCCTAGATAACCGGGGCTTCTACCACATCGGAATAGAGGTGTCGTGGCGGCCTATTCCGATACAGTTTCGCGCGCAGTCTGCCAAACCTGCGCGCTAACGCAGGAGTTTCATCGGTTCCTCGGAAAAAGCCGGTACGTCATGCGACCCGACCCGCTAACGTGACAGGCCGATTGCCCGCCGCATCGCCGAGCTAATCCTCTGGCGCGTACGCCTGCAGCCCGCCCACAGGTCAGCATGCAGCGACCGCCGTCGCGAGCGCGGCGTCCATGGACCAGGCGTCGCCGGCGCTGACATCGAACAGTTTGTCCCATTAAATGGGCATTGAAACGGCGAGTCCAGCACGGGCCCCGCGCCGATAACGGCGCGACTGTGCTCGCCCCGCGGCTAGTGCGCAGATAGTCGATGAAGACCTTGCCGGCGCGTAAGCGGTCCGTTTCCCAAGCGTTGTCCAGCACATCAGCCGCGTCATCCCGTGACGATTCTCCGCGATATCCGGACCGAAGAAAGGTGCCTTTTTCAAGCTCTATGGCTGTTGCAATCCGCACCTTCCTCGAGACACAAGTCATCGCAATCCCTGCAACTGCAAACAAGCGTTTTTGTAATAATCAACCTCCAGACATTCAACAACGGGGGATTGCATGAAGCAGCAAACAAAGCGGCGGGCACTCGTCGTCGTGGGCGCTGGCGCATCGGTCGAGTATGGAATTCCGGTGACGCCTGATTTCGGCAAGCTCATCGAAAAGACCGTGCGAGACGACGAATCCTGTCAGCGTATGGGTGGCACGCAGGTGTACCAGGAGGTGGCGGGCAAGCTGCTTGACTTCTACGACGATCCAGCCGACGCGCATTTCGAGCGCATCTACCACGTGCTGCACGAACTGGAGACATTGCGCGTCACACCAGGCGCCGTGACGAAGTTCAAGCCCGTCATGGCGCCATTCCTGGAACTGACGCCGTCATACGAGCCGCGGGCATTGCGTGCCGCTGCCGGCACGATGATCAAGTGCATATACCGCGAAGTGTCGAAAATCTGCGACGCGCCAGAACAACCTTTGGACCAGCTCGCACGGTTCTTCGTAAACTTGGAAGAGGCCTATGTACCGCGCGTCTATACCACGAATTACGATGATTTCGTGGGGCAGTCTACCGACGACCGCTATTTCACGGGCTTTACGCAAAATCATGGGGACCACGCTGCTTTCGACGCGACGGGCTTCTGGTCGCACTGGGACAGCCCGGCCCTGTTCCACCTCCACGGTTCGATCCACATGGGTTTTCCGGCGCCAGGCGGGTCGCGTGAGATAGGCGACATTGCCTGGTATGCCGCACGTGAAGATGCGCTTAAGTATGGGTTAAACGGCGGCAGTGGCGATTCCAGAATGGACGGCACGCAGATCGAGCGTAGTGCGATCATCACGGGACTGGACAAGCTAGGCCGACTGCAACGCACACCGTACGTGTTCTACTACTCGGCATTGAGCCGCGATGCGATGGAAGCGGACGTGATTTTCGTGCTCGGCAGTGGTCTGGGTGACCTGCATCTGAATACGTGGCTCAAGGGGGTGCGTCGTGCCAAACCTTGGGTGCCCATTCTCTACGTTGGCCACTGGGACGGTGGTGTGGATGGCCTCTACACTGCCCTCAACTTTGAATACAAGGATCGCGAGATTTCGCTCACCCAGGATCTGCGCATGAAACTCTACGATTTGCCGGGTAGTGAGCTGAAGGCCTTGAGCGGGTGGACGGTGGATGCAAACAGAACAGCCGCTGTCTGGGCCGACGGCTTCCAGTCGTTCCTTAGTCAACCGCAAGCATTGCATGACGCGATGCGTGCGATCGGCGCATAGCGGCGGGGTACGCGTGATGGAGTCGGGTCCGCCAAGACCCGGTCGCGGGCCTACGCGATGGCGGGATCCTCGGGGGTGTTGCCTGCCGAGGCAGCGTTACTTGTCTGCATGACCGAAGCCCAACGCCGCCGGCCTGCTGTAGTTGATGTTCTTGATCTTGATCCAGTTAGGCGACCGTCCGCGCGTGTAGGTCGACGCCTTTCGTTTGGCAACCATACCCTCGAAGTCGTGGATTTTCACCTGTTCAAATACTAGCTCGCCGACGCATTCCACGTCCGTGACATAGACGAGCCGCTGTGTGTCGTCGAAGGCGTCGCGCAGTCGAGCCTTCCGCTCGGTAAGCTCCAGGTGACGCAAATCGCGCTTACCCGATAGGAGCATGTCGAACACAAAAATCCGTGCAGGGTGTCGACGCGCGGCCGCCGGGATATTCCGCGGTGACGTGGTGCTGGAGCGCTCCAGTAGTCGGCTGAACGACGCCGGCCCGCGAGCGTCGCCGATCGCCAGCTCACTGTCCCATACGAAATCACCGGGCACGGCAGCAACTGCCTCGACAATTTCGGGAAATGAGCGGTTGAAGGGCTTGCCCTGCCGACTGGTTAGCGCCACTTTGTCGCCCCACTTTTCGACAAGGCATCGAAAACCGTCCAATTTCCATTGGAACAGCCAGTCGACGTGGGAAAACGGTCGCCGGCGCTGCATAGCGTGCATCAGATCGGACGGTTTGATCGGCCGTTCCAGGTCCATGCAAGTTCTCCTAACGCCGTCGTACGAGCGGGCAGCAAAAGCGCGATGCGTGCCGGTTTCCTTCCAATCGCAATACCAGATCACGCCGTGTTTGTCGGTGAAGGTCTGTTCGTCATGCGATCGTCGCCGGTCGGACTCACGAGAGCAGAACTCAGTCCTGCTCACGGATACGACTTTGTGTCATGTTGCCGGCCGGGGAGATCACACAAAGGCCGGTTGTAGCGTGGGCAACCGGTCCAGTTGCGTCTCCTGAAGCTGGCGCTTTCTACCAGTCTGTGTTGTAGCCGCGGGCCGTAGTTCGATTGTGAGGCTGTGACCCAACGCGGGGCCCCTGCGCTTGATGATGTCGACCGTTACACCGTGCTCCGCCGGGTGCAACGCCAACCGCAGTTCAGCCGGCGAGGGATCCATCGCCGCCGAAAGTGGCCTTATCAGGAAGAAGAGCGATTCGCCCGTTTTCGCCGCCAGGTGAAGGCGCCGCAGCGCATCAGACCTCACATACGTTTGCCAAAGCAGTACAGCGCCAAAGGTGCCGGATTTCAGCGCTTCCTGGGTCGACCACAATGTGTCCGCCGTTACCTTGGGTTTGAGCCAAAGAATACGATCCGGTTGCAGACCACCATACGCGAGCCCTTGAACGCTAGGTACGTGGGGAGGCTGGATCACGACTATTGGCTGTTTCCCTTTCGACAACGCCGGCAGTAACAGGCGCAGCTCGCCGCAGCCGCCGTGTGGCACAAGCAATTCGACAAGAGCGCTCCTGGGCCACCCGCCGGATGGCAACACTGCGGACAAATCGTCGTACCCGGTCTCCACGACGCGGCCATTGGCTCGCCCCAGTTGGGCAGCTCGCCAGAGCGCTGTTCGCCCCGCCTCTGGGTGCACCCTCGAGTCGAGAAGGCCATCAATCGAGCGGGCGCGTTCGTCAGGGTCACGTATTGGCTGAGCACGGACGTCTGTGTGATCCACAATTGGGCTCCATGACCTGTATAAATATACAGTGTGCGCCAGGATACAACAGGGAGCAAGGGGTAACTCCTGCAGGAAACCGCGGACGGGTTACCGCTTCTTGCGGTAACGGTTCAAACAGAGCGGCTGATTTTCTGCACCACCGTGCTCTGAAGCAACTAAATGTTCAAGACGTTGTTTCAGCGGTTCGCTAGTGTTTGAGCTAATGTAATGCTCGGAAATCGTAGGATGCGTGGTTTCTGCAAGTGCACTACAGCCGAAAACAGAGCGTACCTTGCAGACATTAACCCACTGGAAGCGTCAACTCGCGCTTCGAACACTGATGCCGAAGGACGAACATCACTTTTCGGTAGTCTGTGTGCGTTCGAGATAGCCCCCGGGCGCTGATGCATCATGTCGCGGTTCATGCTGCATCGGGTTTGTGGTTTGTGATGCAGCGATTCTCACTTGCTAATGAATTCGGCTATGCTCCAGGTGATTTCTTAGGCAGAATTATTTTGAACCTGAGCCGAATCCGAAAATAATTGGACTGCCTGGATTGCCTTGGGGGGTGGAGGTGGTTTCACTTGCAGGCCAGTCGGCGACGAGACGAAATGACACGAGGTCTGAATGCAAACCTGCGCGCACAGCAATCTGGAGCTTTCGCTCGATCGGTGGCAGGAGTGTCACTGGTATCTGCACCAGATGGAAGCCAATTACCATGAGCCCGAGCCGTTCCGCTATTCATGCAATTCGTTCCTCCGTGCGGTCAAGGAAGTCCCCCAAGCCCTGTCTAACGATTTGCAGCGGCATCCCGGTGAGAAGGCAAAGATCAAGCCTCTAATGGACACAGTGTCCACAAATGTCCTCTTGCATACCCTTGGCAAGCGACGCGACTTCGTCGTTCATCACGGTTCCCTACACCTGAAAAGTCATGGCCGGATCGGCACCACAGAGGGCGCCACTATTAAGGTCGTCTTTCCCTTCGCTGTCTACCCATCGGAGACGTCAGACGAAGCGTATGAGCGTTACAAGACTATGTGCAAAACGAACAAGATGCTTCGCGGCTTCGGGCCAGACTGCGACTCCGCACCGGCGCTCTGGCGCACGTGGATGATTCCGCAGTTCCCTGGCCGGGACCTGCTCGACGTCGCAGTCGAAGCATGGGAGTTGCTCGGCGAATTGCTTTCCGGCGCGATCGAGGCGTTCGGCGGCGATAAGCTTGACCTGAGCCTGCCCTGCCGGCATGACCCAGCACAAGTGCAGATCAAGCGCTTCAGCCAGTACGAATTCTTCTTGACCGTCGATGGTATCGACCTGAAGGAGGAAGCGCGGAAATGGCGCGAGCAGAAAGCCAGGGGTGATTGAAGCGGTGTCGGTGAACATAGACGGCTATGCCGATAGCGACCTGCGCTCGCCAGGTAAATATGCGACTACTTCGCAGAGGAGCTAAATGTGCCTATGTTTAACTTGGCGATTGTACCTCGATCAATGCCACTCCTTTTCGGGAGTTTGAAGTCCACTGGCTCGATAGTCCGCATCGAAGGGATCTTGCCCGTAATAGACTGCATTCCGATATGAGGTCGCAAGGCTTGTGCTTAAATTAGTTCCCGTCGCCTTCAGGGCGGGGATCTCCTTCAGCGTCGATGCAAGAGAAAAATCCAATAGATTAGTGGAGGAGGCCACTTCAGAACTATTTTCGATTGGACTTGTCACGCCGTATAGCAGAGTGATGCTTGTTTTAGACGATTTTGCAACTCTATACAGCGCTTCGACCTGGTGCGCCGAAGCACGCTGAGTCAACCAATTCTCGTACGCCCAAGCGCCTCCCCATGCAGCGGAACGATACCTACTCGATTCGTCTGCCTCGGTTGTCTCTGCACGCTGCAAAGGCGAGCGAGGAGACGCAAGTTGAGCGGTGCTAAGCGAGCGCGCCGCGAGCGCTCGCAGATTTTTTGCCGCTAGGAGGTCGGCGGCAATAACATACTGTTCGGATGTCGTGAGTTCAGGAAGTCGTTGCGCGACAGACTGTTGAACCACATCTACCACCTGTTGAGACGCCAGTGCATCACTGTCCACGAAAGACGACAATTGCTGGCTTCTAGCTGGATCAGATACATAATTGACGAGGTCCAGCGTCACCTTATCCATAAGCGCCTTTTGACTGGCGTGGACAGTACGCATATTTTGAACATGAACATGCACGCGCTTTTCAGTCAAACCTTGCACCCTTAGGGGGAAATCATAATCACGAATCTGAGATCCATATACCACTGCGATATTTACTACACCCTCCTTTCCCGGTGGGATTATTGATTCAGTATCTGGCATCAACCAGAGATTAGGCGGCGATGGAGGGCCCCATCCGGCTCGCGCCACACTCTTTCCATGATTTTGTAGATGGATTTTCTTAAGGCCATCTGGGCGATCGATATTCAGAAGAAAGTGGTCTCCATCACGGCTTAATTCCGGTATATCCACAATCGGAGTCGATATTGGGTCGATGACGTATTCTTTCATCGCGTTGAAAAAGAGAGTCATTGTTGCACTGTCCGGACCGTCAGGTTTAACAATACTGACATGGTCGGCGCCCTCAATTGGCACACCGCCGTTGTCACACAACCGCGTCGCACTCGACCAGCCGACGATTTTTTGAGTCATGTATGACTCAGTTTCGTAACCACATATAACTTGAGGCCGGTTATCAGATCTTCGAATTTCGGCCCAGTCGCGACTCAAGGCCTCCAAATAGTGGTTATATTCTCAGAACTGTATGTGAATGTAAAAATGTCAACATCTTTTCCGGTAATTGGACTGTCTTTTACATACCTGAAAAACGACTGTCCTTTCACTCTATTTAACGTCCATGTATCCATTGCGTCGCCGGTAAGTCCATGAATGAATACTATCGCTATCTTCTTGTTCTGCGCTGGATAGACCCACCCGGATAGATCTTTAGAAGTCGCTGACAAAGGTGCCGCGGCGACCAGGACCATTGCAAAAGCCGCCAACGCTATTGGCTGTTTCCAGCAGAAAATCGAGAGAATTCGTCGTTTCATCTTCACCTCGATGAAGCTTCAGTTAACGGATCCCTTATTTTTTGCGAGCATGTCCAATCGAGTTTAAGACATTGTCCTTTTCGGCTCTGGCGGCGTCAGCCGGGCCCGCAGATAGACTTGACCCGCAGATCTCACGGGCTTGATGCGGCGTCCTATCGGTAAAGAAGTCCGTTCGCCTCCATCGTGAGCCCCGACGCAGACGTGCACTCTCAGAAGTTGACATTCTTCAGGACAAAATTTTAACCCATAGGATGACGAACGGCCTAGCGCCTGTTTAACAGGATGGCGTTTCGGCGAAGACAAGGGAAACTAGGAAGCGCGGGCGGGCGAGGATCTTGCTGAGCTAGATGCACGCCAACAGGGGAAAAACCATGGCCGCGCCACGTTCGATTGCTTCGTTGACGATCAGCTTCGGGCTGGTTGCGATCCCGGTCAGGCTCTTTTCGGCGCAGGAAAGCCGATCAGGCGTCAGCTTCAACATGCTCCACAAGGATTGCGGCGCGCGCGTCAGGCAGCAGCTTTATTGCCCCGCTCATCAGGCGGTGGTCGAACGGTTGGATATCGTCAAGGGCTACGAGTTCGAGAAAGACAAGTACGTTGTCTTCAGTCCGGACGAACTGAAGACACTTGAGGAAACCGCCCGCCACACGATCGATATCGTATCGTTTCTTCCCCAGGACGCCATCGATCCGATCTACTTCGACAAGGCCTATTACCTCGGCCCGGACAAGCGAGGAGCGAAGCCTTACCAGTTGCTCGCTGAAGCGATGACAGACTCCGGTACATGCGCACTCGCGACGTGGGTCATGAAGGGAACACAGTATGTGGCGCAGCTACGCGCCGGGCCCGAAGGGCTCATACTTCAGCAACTCCTGTATGCCGATGAGGTGCGCCCGCAGTCCGCACTGGGAATCGAAAAGCCGGAGGTACAGCCTGCCGAACTGCAGCTCGCACAGCAGCTTATTGAACAGTACCGCGTGGCCGGCTACGATCCCGCGGCGTTCAAGGACGAGGAGAAGGAACGCGTCCTTGCCGCGATCGACCAGAAAATCGCTGGCAAGAAGATCACATTGCAGCCAGCAGCGCAACCCGAGGGAGCGGATATCATCGATCTCGTTGACGCGTTGCGGGCAAGCCTCAAAGGTCGCGGCCCCGCCGTCGTTAGGGCCAAAGCCGAGCCGGAACCGATCGCCGTGACGGCCGCGCCGCGGCAGCGCAAGGGACCAAAACGGTCGACGGCGACCGTGACGCCCGCTACACCGGCCAGAAAGACAGGGACGCGAAAATAGCGATGACGGGACAGGATCTGTACCGGATACGCGATGTCCAGCGCATGCTGGGTGTGTCACGGACGGTCATCTCACGTCTGGTAGCCGGACGGTTCGTACAGCCGCTGCGCGGTCGCGGCGGCGAGACCTTGTTTTCCTTCCGCGACGTTGTGTTACTGCGCACGGCCCACTCGTTGCGCAAGGCGGGCATTCCTCCTCGAAAAATCCTGCGAGCCCTGGAGACTCTTCGCGCCAACTGGTCGCAGGACAAGGACCTGACGGCAATCGGCATAACGGCAGTCGGAACAGACGTCGCCGTGCGCGACGACGCAGGGCACTGGGAAGCAGAGAGTGGCCAGTTGCTGTTCGACTTCGATCCCCCGCCTGAGTCCAAGGGATCGTTGAACGTCAGCAACATTCAATCATGGGGCGCACCTGACGAATTTGCGGAAGCCGCTGCCAAGGAAGCTGAAGGCGATCTGGACGCTGCGGAAGCGGGATATCGGCGTGCCATTGAATCGGATCGGCTGTACCTGAACGCTTACCTCGACCTGGGATGCATGCTATGCGTAAACACCCGCTACGAGGACGCGATCGCTGTCTGGCATAAGGCGTTACTAGCACTGCCCGAGGAGCCTTTGCTGCACTTCAATCTCGGTGTGGCGCTCGAGGACTCCGGCAGGCTTGAGCAGGCACTGATCGCGTATCATCGCTGCATCGAATTGCAGCATGACTTCGCTGACGCGCATTTCAACGCGGCGCGTCTCCATGAGGGACTCGGCCAGATGACCCGTGCGATCCGGCATTACAGCGAATATAGGACACTCAGCAGCGCGGTCGAAAGCTAGGGTCACCGGCGATCCGCCTTTCCTTTGCACGTATCTTGCGTTGATCGCCTGTACTCGGGCGAACCGCTCCTGCGTGCATTCGAGTTTCCGAAGCATGAACGCAGAACAGCAAGACGGATGCTGATCCGGGGCGGTACGTCAAACGGGTGCCGGCGCGTGCTGAGTGTCATCACCCCACAAATCGATCTGGCGAGGATCGACAGTCGACTCGACCGAATCGGAAACACGGCGGCGCAAGGCCGCCTCCGATGTTCGCATGTCGACGCGTGGGAACACATCGACTGAAAACACCACGTCCGGTGTGATGCGTACGTAGGCCGACATCAGCCGAATATGGTCAAACCGTTCTTCTGGACAAGTTGGAGCATGCGCGCAGCAATGCCGCTCGGCTTTTTATTGCCTTGCTCCCATTGCCGGACTGTCGAGACAGTCGTGTTCAAGTAGACCGCGAACACCCCCTGGCTGACATTTACAGTCTTCCGGATGCTGGCGATTTGCTTCGCGCTGAACTCCGGCGCTTCTTCAATGCAAAGATCATCATACTCACGCATCGTCTTCTTATCGATGACCTTCGCGCGATACAGACCGGAAGCGGCGCTGTGAATCGCCTCCGATGCATCGCTCTTGTACCGTGCTTTAGCCATTGCAAATCTCCACTAAATCCTTCGATTTGACCATTTCGTCAATCTTGCCGTCACTCGCCTTACCGTAATCCCGAGCAAGTTTCTTGAAGTCACGTAACTCGCGATCATCGATGTTTTGCCGGTCGCTTTTCGCGAACAGAAAGACGAATACCCAAAAGTCGCCGATCCTGTTGACGACGATGCCCCGCTTCGTGTTCTTGTCTAGGCGCTTTTTCCAGACGTTCCCGCCCAGATGATCTCCCTGACCGGCATTCAACTCACCGACCGCGCCGCATAGATCGGCGTCCGAGATGCCTGCGGCCTTCGCCTTCTTCGAAAACCATGCCGTTTTGAACACTCTTGTGGTCGATTTTTTCATTTATGGGTGCGTTTTAACCATCGCTAAATATACCACATAGTGATACACTTTTCAAGACCGAAGGTGTAAAATCCGGCCGAATACAAGGAGGATATGTGGAAGCCCTTCCGAACGGATTCGCGGCGCTGGCGGCCATGCTTGGCGTCGACGCGAGTGTGCTGCGTGTGGTCTCCGCGCCATGGGTTGCCGACCCGAGCAAGCTACCTGTCACGCCGGCCCAATTTGGGCGACTGCTGGACGCGGCCCATCAGCTCGCCGGCCAAATGAATGCGAACGCGTGGGAGATGGCGATTGTCAACGCCTTTGATCCGCGGGACATCCTTCTGTCACTGCCCACGGCGGGCGTCCCACGAGCAGCGAATGACGACCCTACGGTGCCGGTGCTCCGCGAGATCGTGCCAGGAATTGTGGTCAGCCTGGACCCGAGCAACCCCGAAAGGGCGGAGCCGGGCAGCGTATTCCGATTCGGGTTCGTCATGAATGGCGAACCCATGGTTGAAATCTATCAGCCCGGCGGAACTAAGGGGGGCATGTCACTGGACATTGCGCCCGAAACGGAGATCCGCGTGAAGCTAATCAGCATCGGGTTCTCAGAAGTGCAACGCTATACGCCCGAGCAGGCGAACGCGCCGCTAGCACATATCGCGAAATTTCTCGCAAAGGGGTAATGGGCGTCTTGCGCGAGGTGCCATTTATCGAGCGTACGCACTGTCGTGGTGTATCTCGCGGCGAACGGTTGCCCACTGCCAGCGTAGGGCGCCAGAGTATGTGCGACTGGCGCCGCAGTTTTGCGACTGTGGGACTGAGTTTGTGCGACTGACGTAGGGAGCCAGAGTATGTGTGCGATCGGCGCCGCAATTGTGCGACTGAGCGACTGAGCGACAAGGTTTGCGCGACCGGCCTAAATTGCCGTGAAGCGTGAAGCGCCACCATAGCGTCATTTACTGTTCTGGACCGACTCGGGCGGACGTCGGCCCGGAGCGGTCAATGACGGCACTGCGCCGATGACTGATCAAGGCTGCGGACAGCTCAGCATCCGCGACCGAATAAGGCCAACGGGCCAATTCAGTGCCGGTGCGATTGAGGGACAAAAAGGGGGGCGACCTTACTTCAACGCGCGAGGCGCGACCCGACAAGGGACTGGAACAGTTGAAGAATGTCGACCTTCGTGCGGCCGCCGCTAATAATGGACAAGAAGACGTTAAAATTCATCGCGACCTTCTCGCCGCTCCTCGGATTGAGTAGCACGAAGTCTTCCCACTCGGCTTCATGCCCCTCGACCGACGCCGCGTAACTCAAGAGCCAATAGATGGCCACTTGGCGAAAATCTGCTGAAGAGAAGCGTTTCACGCTGCACTTCACCTCTACGAGAGTACACCCTAGGGCGAAGTCTCCGTGGCCACTGGCAATCCATTCAAGGCCCGGAATTCGCGGCCGGATGACGATGGGACGCCCGCTCGCGCGGCTCATCTCTGTCATCGAATTGGCGAGGTTCGTCCCGATCGTCTCGGCCAAAGCTTGGTCCCACGCGGTCAGTTGGTCGGGCAGCTTCGCATCGAAGTATGCACGCTGCCGCCGGAGCGTTTCAGCGAAGCAGCTTTGCCAGTCGATGCTCGCTCTGCCGTCAAGCAGCGTCTCGCCCACCGTGTAGCCGAGTTCGAAGAGCATTGCGCGCTGCATGGTTGACAGAAGCAGGAGTTCCGGGCGGAGTGGCTGGATTTGGACGGTGAGCGCCGAATTGTTAAAGTGCGCGACGATGCTCGGCGTCAGCTGTGGAAACACCTCGTCAAATAAGCCCGGGATTTCTCGGGCCACGGTGCGTGGATCAAACTGCATCGTTTATCCCTTTGGCCCAGTTCATGAACACAGTCGAAAACCGTGGCTCCGCGCCGCGCGGCAGCTTGCTGAGCTTCATTTTATCCTTAGCTTCGTCGAAAGGGAGCTCTACCCCAAGCGCCCATGATTGGCTCGCGGCACGCTTCACCTGCTGCCGAGCTTTGTCTCCCTCATCAGCGAATGCGAAGGACGCGAGCCAAAAGAGCCGCTGACATTCTGGACTCATTTGGTGCCAGCGATTGCGCAGGGAATTGAACGCGACAGCGTCGCGCCAGCCACGCCAACAATCGATGCAAGCGCGCCGTACCGTATCTAGTTGAGTAGTGTCGAAAAGCTGGCGCACAAGCTGCACCCGCGCCGGCGCACTTTGGAAACGCAAGCAGCGCAGGTAATGGAGCAGACTAGTGTCGGCTTGCAGCAGATGCGCGGAGTGGACGGGTACGTCATCGAGCAAATGGTCAAGCCGTCCATGGATGCTGGAGAACCTAGCGTCGCTTCGTAGGTTCGCGATGCCCCGCATGATGGTGGAGAACGAAGAGCGGAAGGCGTGGAGATTCCGCTGTTTCAGCAGCGTCGCCGCGATTTCGAGTGCGACAGCCGGTTCATGAAGCCGTATTGTCCGACCGATTTGGGTCACCAAGAATGAGTCCGGCAGTGATTTTTCCAATTCACGGTTCAAGAGCTGGCGTACGTGAAGTGTCTCGACGGTCTCCACGAGAGACTCGTAGTCTTCGTCGGCATTGTCGGAGTATGGGTCGAACCTGAGGTCGATGCTTCGTAGCTTGGCAGCCTCGATATCGTCGCCGCCGAGTTGTGACGCAACGTAGTCTCTATAGTGCTTCGAGGACAAGAATACGGTCTTTGACTTGTTCAGACTCAAGCCGTAATCCATCAACCCTTGCGCAAGAACGCCAAGCGCCCGGTATGCCCCAGAAGTGTTCTCCGCAATCAACACATAGTCGTCAACATAGCGGCTCCAGTGCACTCCGCTAGCTGTAAGTGCGGCGTCCACTTGATTCAGAAAGAGTTCTGCGAGAATCCGTGCTCCTTGGCCGCCGACCGGCAGACCGAACGAGCGCCCTGCGAACAGCTTGCTGAGAAGAGCGTTGACCTGTTTCGAGACTGGCCCGGCATCGCCGCCGAGACCGTTGATCAGGTTCTCGATGTAATGGTGAGAGACATGCTCGTAGAAGCTCGAAATGTCCGCTTGAACTACGACGGCCTCATCACCTATCGCACTCGCCTGAATAACTGTGGCTTCCTTGAAGGCTCGCCATGACCTGTTCTCATCGAAGAGGTGCGCATCGCCTGTTTGTAAGAAGCGGTAGGAGTGAACATTGGTGGAGCGTTGCGGTTCAAGTGCCTCTGCGATGGCAATGGCCAGTCCGTTTAGGTAGATGTTCCAGAACAGGTGGATCTTTGTCACAACCCGGAAACCGGAGGGCCCGGAGGGTGCCAAGAGCCGCTCACTGTGAACGTTTAGCTCCGCAATTCGCTCGTGATTATCCTTGGCCGATCGGCTGTCTCGAAGTTCCGAGTAGAAACCGTAGGCGATGGAAGCAATCGCTTCGGCCTCGTCGCCACAGAATCGAACATCGATGTCAAATGGCAGTGTGTCGTTATCGCCGTGCTTCGCAACCTCACGAGCTGCACGTTCGAAGTGATGTAGTCCCGGCTTGAGCAAAAAGACCTCCCCCCAGCTATTGCGCCCGCTGTGTTTGAGCGTATATCCAGTCTCGCTTCGCAATGGTAAAGCACAAGGCTGATCGTCGAGGGCCGCCGGCGTGCGCAACGGCTGCTCCGCACTGCAAATCTGGCATCTGTGGCGGTAGAGCGAATGCCCGCACCAGACGAATATGCCTTTCGCATAATCGTCGTGGTCGGCGAGCTATCGAGGTATGGTCCGACCGGCTCGTTCGATTGATCGGAAGCGCGGTCGCCCAAACGGCCCCTTTGAACCGTCTTGATGGCTGCGCGCATCCGCACTCTGGCGTCACTCGGTCAACGCTGCCCATGAATTGTCCTCGGGCGCTGGAAAGCGGGCGTCTCTGTCTTTGCAGTGCGCAACCGCTTCAATTACCACGAATCGCGAACACTTGTTAAACGCTTGCCGGGTGTGCTGGGATTTCCTAATCTGATCTAGCGATTATCGGCGATTGGTAGTTAAATAATCGACTATGCGAATATGAGACTCGCATTTGCGAAGATCGACTCGCGCTGGCGACATCCATGAACGGCGAAGTATTCGCTGGCCGCTTCTTTAAGAAAATGGTTCGAATATGTACTTCCCGGTGAGCGACTCAGAGAAACTACGCTAGCTTTGTGAGAATGGTTCGTGTAACCAAGATTTTCTGGGTGCAGGCTCGTCGGAATGTCGAGGTCTTTGTGTCTCTCTTGTGATGGAACGCTGGATGTAGTGCAAATGGCAGTCAGCGGCGATTCTTGGATCCTCTGAGACGAACGACTGTTGTTCCTCGGGACTGCGCGATTTTCCTGCTTGTCTAGCCCCGCCAGGAGTATCAACTGGGGAACAACGGGTAGTGACGCACAACAAGGTTTTAGCAAGCATGGCAACCGGAGAAAAAGCATGAAGAACATAGTCACTTGTGCGAGTTTATTATTCCCACTTCTATTTTCGAACATTGTCAAGGCTGATGATTCTATTTGCGCCGCACCGCTTCGCGCGGCATTAATGACCGTCCGGTCGAGTGATGCGAATACGTCATCTAGCGCCGCCGCAACTGCATGGCAATGCAGTTTTAAATTTTCCAACCATGACGAAGCAATAAAATCGGGTCTGCAAGTAGGAGTTGTAGTTTACGGCGTACCTCTAAAAGTAGGCGGAACCTTTGATAAAAACGCTGTGGACAGTTGGCGAGAGAAAAATTGCTCCAAGAGTTCCCAAGATACTTCTTTCGAAACTGCGAGTTATAGTTATCTTCGAGAAGTTGCTCCAGGGGCTATGAAAGCATTCAGCGATTGCATAATCGCTAAAAATGACACTGGTGCGATAGCCTGCGATTTAACTCGAGATCCTGGGCGCTTAACCATTAAGTGGCGCCGCACGGATGGGGAGCTCCCAAGTGCGGCCCCAAAGGTTCAACGGGTTATGGTCACAAATGGGACTTGCAGTCCAGGCATCGCTCCGGGCACGGCTGTGAGCGAAGGGGGGACAGGAACTCCATGCGTAGCTGATGCAAAAAAAGATTTGATGGTATTGGTCGATACAGATCGTGGCCTTTGCCCGGTAGTCGCCAAATAGCCGCCCAAGATTTTTTCTGTGACGGGTACCATCGCGCTTGATGGTGACCGACAGATTGTATCTGACGTCATTGAGTTTCAACCCAATAGCAGAATTGTGACCAATGGGCGATCATTGACGCTCACTTCCGACGAAATTCGCATTGCCCCAGGGGCCGAGATTATCGCGTTTGATTCGAGCGCAGGTGGTCGGGTTGCGGGGAGTGCAGGAAGCGCTGGTGGAGCATTGCTAATTAGAACTTCCTCGCTCGTTGGTGATGATGTACTCAAAATTGACTTGAAAGGACAGGATGGGATGCCGGGGATTGCTGGCGCGACGGGAGCTCCTGGCGTACCTGGAACAAATGCCCGCGGACGAGGTTTGCAAGGTATTCATGGTTGTGGCGGAGGCAACGATTCAACTCCAGGAGGACCTGGTGGCGCTGGCGGGAATGGAACCGCTGGTGGCGTCGGAGGAAACGGCGGAGTGGTAGTGGTTCAGCTTGCCGATGGAGCCGATAAGGCCGGATTGTCAAAGATCGTTGCGGTTGGAAAGGACGGTCAGACGTTGCCTGGGCTTGGCGGGGCTGGAGGGGCAGGTGGTGTCGGCGGTCCAGGGGGGCCGGGGGGCGCAGGAGCCAGCGGACACGATGGCTGTGGGGGCCGTGGAGGCTCGGGTCCCGGCCAGAAAGGCCCGTCGGGTCAGCCGGGTTCGAAGGGATCTGATGGCCTTCCGGGCTCGATTTCCATCGGATGATCATTCACGAACATGCTGGACCACATGTTGGACCTTCCGCGACCTTGATGCCCTGCTTCGGAAACGATCGAGTGACCGGTATATCGCGTCGGCTACGGCCGATCGCGTCTGCGAAAATGCGACAACTTTGGCGCGAACGTAGGCTAGTCGCACCAACTTTGTCGCACCGACCCGGTGGATGTAGCGCGACGACACGTAAGCCTTTGATGTTGCAATGCGCGCGGTAGCAATAACCATGGCGCCCTACGGCCAGCCATCAACGAATCAGCATGGCCGGACCTCGTTGAGGCGGCCGCCACCGTTCACTAGTTGGACCCGGTAAGGCCCGGGTTTTGCGAGCGCGGCGCGGGAATTCCACACCCGAACGTCACTGAATTAAGTGCGCAAGGGTGGTCGCTCCGAACACTTGCCGGCGACTTAAAACTGCCTTAGGACGTTTTCGCCGGCAATCGCGCGACTCATAAGGCGGATTCGGCCGGAGCGGCTATACCTACCTACCTTTGAGGCGGGTCAAACAGGATGCCGATCACCAACGCTCCATAGTCCCCGGAGGCGTGCGATACGGAAGAGTTGATAATCGCTATCTAGCCCCATCCATGAGCGGAGTTCGTTTTGGTTCTTGCCGGCTACGAGGTTTCGCAAAGCGTAGGTATTGCGGAGCACTGTAGCGCCCTTCTCTTGACCGCGGAAGCCGACCGCCTCGAGTGCGTCGCTGATCAGGGAGTAAACGCTGTTCTCGGCCAGGGGCTTGTCTGCCGGTACGGGATCGCTACGACCGATGACGCTTGACGGGAACAGATAGAGCCACTCCCCGCCTCGTTGCTCAAGGCATTTGATCCATGTGGCCAGCGGCTCGATACACCAGTTCGCAAACGGTACGACATGAGCACGACGTGAGCCCCCTGGCGTACCGGGCGTAGTCAGTCGAGCATTCTGGAGGTCGACCTTTTCGAGCTCGACATTAATACCTTCGAACAGCGTTAGGCCGGCGCCTGCAAAGAGCGCGAGCATTGCCCTGTTCCGACACGCAGTCCAGGTGTTCGTCGACATCGAGAGAACCCGTTCGCGCAGGCGAGCATCCTGGTTGGAATCGAGGCACTCCGGAAGCTTCCGTTCTGCCCGATCTCCCGTGCGCTTGCTGAATTCGCTCAGCAATTCGGCCGCGGGGTTGGACTTTCTAAGGCCGAGATTGACCAGGTGTTCCAAGACGTCGTTGATCAACCGAACATATCGCTGCGCGGTACTACGTTCAGCCGGGGTCTTCCTGGTTGTATTGCCCTCCCGGGTCTCCCGCTTCCCCGCAAGCGTTAAAAGAAACGACTGGATCTCGTCGGCGCCGATCGATAGAACTGAGACAGGCACGTCCCGGCCATAGAGAAATTTCAGGAATTTCCCATACATCGCGGTTCGCTGCTTCAGCGTCTGCGAACTGAAGGGATTGCCATGGACGTCAACGAGGTCACGTTGCCACTCGACGAAAGCCGCGCCATTCACGCTATCCCACTCGATTGTCGAATCAGCCAATTTCAGTCGCTCCTTGGCCCATTTGCTGTAGACGGGGTTGGGCGAATCGCAGATTCGCGTACTGGTGCATTATAATCGCCAAAGCGTATATCACCCAGCCATATATGCATGTGCGCGTCACGGACCACCGAGATGTTCATCTAAAGGAACACCATTAAAGGTTCAACACGGTTGGGTCCTTAGCCTTCTGCCGGAGATCGGTGATAGTTTGAGGATCAAGTGTTTGCTCCAGTGCTCCCCTCGCTGCTTCGGGAATCAGGCCGGCCAGGCACGTGCCCGTACAGCGCAGGCTCCAGAGGTACGCATTCACGCTGTCTCTGCCCTGCACGTACGCATTCGCGAGCATCGCCGCGGCCAAGGGCTCGCCGGCCGACCACGCTGAGTCATATAGTTGCACGCCGCGGACGCGATCCGCCGGCACGCCTTGGCCCGCGACAAGTACGTCAGCCGCCAGCATCTCGTACGTCCGTGCCTGGTCGGTCGATAGCCCGTTTAACGAGACGGCCGTTGCGACGATGCTTGTGGCCACCTCCGGGTGCGCGACGATGTTCCGGACTTCCTCGCTGAGATCATCGAACGCATTCGCCGACAGCGCACCGATGGCGATCTGGCCGACTCCGACGTTACCAGCAAGGAGCGCGTCCTCGATTGGGCCGATCGCGGCAGCTTTCATCGACTCCAGTTCTTCCGAACACGCCTTCCGCATCGAAAAATAGTAGATTCCGTTGTAGTCGTCGCACTGCTGCGCGACGGACGTCCGAGCGTTGCGAATCCCTGTGAAGCTCTTGGCCGGGTCCACGTCTTTACCCATTTGTCGCTTGACCGCGGCCTCGGCATCGGAACGAAGCTTATTGGATGGATCCGGACCGCATGCCGTGAGTAGCGGCACCATCGCAACAGCGATCGCCAGCCAAGCGAGCTTCAATTTTCCGCGCATACCTTTGTCCCTTCGCAATATGAAATGTGCCTTGCGGACCTGATCTTGAAACGCTGCCGTCGAACGATGCGGGACATCCGATGGAAAACAAGCGCCCCGAATCAGCTGGCACTACGGGAATTCTCGTCAGGACTTCGCCTGCAGCTGGACTAACTAAGCCACCCACCCGTGCGCAACGTAGCGCCGCGCGGAGGCTTCGTTCCCGTGCAGAACAACAGACTCGTCAGCAAGCATGCCGATCATGTCGTAGTGCTCGACGAAGTCGGCGATGCTTTCGCTCAACACCTTGAAGTTCGTCCGAGACGTGTCCAGGACCTCGAACTTGAGAATCTCGCCCGCTACATAGCTGTCCGTCAGCTCCGCGCCCGAGCGCTCAATATCGGCAAATTTCGTTTCCAGCACTTTTCCGATGGCGAACTGGATCGCTTCGATATCACAATCGGTCCCGAGGCCCGGGCGTTGGCGGCTGAGAAAGCCTTCTGGGGAGTTGAAGGCAAACACCAGCGCAAATGAGGGAGGCGAATCCGCGTCGTCGTAACGCGCGATGATTCTCCCCCAGGACAGTTCGATTGTGGGCACGGGCTGGCCAAGCTCTTCCAGCACGCCCTTTCGTCTCTGCTCATACACCCGATGCCCTCGCTTGATGCCAAGGAGGTCCATTTCCTGATCGGCAAGGTCCTCGAGCATGAATCGCGGCAGGGATCTCTGCGGCCAGAGCGCCAGTTTCTCTGCGCTCAAACCCTTCCGAATGAGATTTGCTGCATCCACCTGGGAACCTAGAGCCGTCGTCATATTTTTGCCTGATCCGCCCGCACTTTATATTTGCCACTGCCGCCCGCGGGCAGCATCCTGCCTGGGATATTCGCATCGAGGACGCTTCTCAGCTATCGCGAAACATGTTCAATGTGCGGCCTGTTTCCTTCGAAATTACCTTCAGCGAGATTCCTTCTGCGAAAAAAAGAAAGCCACCCGAGATGGGTGGCTTTGTCCTGACGACGACTTCGTTCCCGACCGTTGCGGAACAGCTTATGCTGCCAGGGTCAGTCCGGTCATGCCGAGAATTTCCCTCACTTCCGCACACGCGTCGCCCAGCAGCTCGCGCACGTAGCTTCGGAAACCCAGTTGACCGGTTAAGGCCTGCCAGCTGCCGACGAAGGGATAAGTGCCTTGATGTGCCGATCCGATCTCTTCACCCTCGCGTTCGATCCGGACGGAAACCATCACGATCCCTTGCCGACCTTTGCCGAACTCGATCATGTCTACAAGGTCGTAGAGTGCTTCACCACTGTCGGGAAGGTGCGGCTCCTCGTCTTGTTGAATGCTGACCTTTAATCCGAAGTCCCCGAACGTGCGATCGATGACAATGCTGGCTTCGCTCGGCGCCGCCTCGATGCAGGCATAGCCGTCATCCCGGAGTCGCTGCGAAATACGTACGATATCCTCTTCGACGAGCGAAAGCAGCAACGACATTGCCTTGTCCTCAGCTAATGTCAGGTCGGCATCGTAGCGACGACCGGCCGTCATCGTGTACTCGTGTACGTAATGACGGTCGCTCGCGGTAATGTCAATCCGCTCGCCTTTTTCCACCGCGCTGAGCACCAGACCTCTAAAGACTGGCTTGTCGGCCAGCAGGCGATGCGCGGCGATCGTCGCATCGACGCTTCCGCTAAAACGCATGCCGTCGCCCTGACAGTACCCGAGGCTCCAGCGAATTTCGTCTACCGGATAGCCGAGGCTACCCAGTACGAGCGCAAAGTACGTTTGCAAAATTTCCGACATATCCAATACTCCAAATAATTTGGGCCGACAGCGTCGGCCCAAGCAGAACATGAGAGTGCTTTAAAACTTCGGTTTCGTCATGTCCTCGCATATCGAAGCGATCGCGAGAACGAGGGGAAAACTGAACGCTGTCAAAACACCCCAAAACAGATGCAGATTCATACGCATCACCAGACAGATGCAAAGGCCTGCTCCCTTGCGAGGAATAGGTCCCCGCAAGGGTTGCAGATTATCGATGAAGCCAGTTCATGGCACCCTGAATGCTGATGCCGGTGTAGAAGACCTGCATCGCCAGCAGGCCATAAGTCCGCCGTTTGATGGAGAACATGATCCAGAGAACATTGGACAGAATCCAGATCAACCAGCCATAAGGCGAGTAATCCGTCTTCTGTGCCAACACTTCCGATCCCACCACACCGGAGATCGCCGCGCCCCACTCAACGAGCAGGAGAGGCCGAGCCTTCAGTGCCGCGATACTTCGCTTGATGCGGCCATTCAAGTGAGCAACCGGAGCAGTGCTCATCGAGTAGCGAAGCGACGAGCTTCTTCGTCCGAGATGGGCGGAACGTCCTCCCAGGGAGCGGCAAAGGTGCCTTCCTCCGGCGCAATGAACGCATGGATTTCAGCGGTCGGACGCTCCTGGGGACGCTCATTCGGGCGCGCGTCCGCCATCACCTGGCTGTTGGCTTTCGCCATCGCCATCGCCTCTTCCCTCGCCTTCGCCGCAGCCTTCAACGCGCGGGCTGTGGCACGTGCTTCCCGTTCGATTTTTCGATGCGCCTTCTCGTACTGCTGGCCGAACTCCTTACTGATCGTCGCATAGTACGGATCGGGGTCGTAGTTCGGCACGCTCATCAACACGGTCGTTGCCGGAAAGAAGTCTCTCCGGACCGCGGGATCGCGCCGCGCCAATTCGGCTTTGTAGCCGGACAGCTTCGGCTTGGGTTTGACAACTGCTTGAGCTACAGGCATTGAGCCTCCTGGAAGTAGCCAGCAAACGGAGACGTCGGGACCATTTTCGCGTAGCCGCCGTTCGTGAACTTGCCCTCATCGAGCAAAATCGAACTTTGGAGTTGTGCTTCCAGGTCTTCCACGAAGTGGAATCGCAGGAAGTTGCCTTCCGGCTTGACGATACCCTGGTCGCCGATCACTTTACCGAACTTGAAGCCCATGACAAGGGTCTCCCCGTCGGCATCCGCACGCAAAGCCGCACTATGGACGTCCTGAAACTTCATGAAATTGATCCTCCTGGGGTGAATCCACAGGCAGAACCACTCCCCGCACGGGAAATGGATCTCCCGTGGGAATAGGCTGAAAGCGTCAGCTCGCTTTTCGGACATGGCGTCCAAAAAACAGGCCCCGGCACCGACTTGGGCGGTAGATCCGGTTCGCCAATAGTCCTCCGTAAAAGAGTATTGGCGAACCCGACCGGGCTCGCGTCACAAAACTGAGTTTGTGAGTAAGGTAATCACCGCGGAGGCATCAAACGGCCTCGACCAGTTCGACAGCCGGCGTCGACTCGATGTAGCGCGTCACAGTACCGTCCTGATCCAGCGCCCACATGAACGCGGACGGCGGCCCATAGCATGACTTCAGATACTCGATCTCCGCGATGAGGTCCGTCTGGGTCGGGCACGACACCATGATGCAATCGCCTTCGGCGAACGTGAACACCTTCCGATCCGCGATGTTGAGCCAGACACCAAACCACGCGGCATCCTGAGATGTTGGATACTGCTCGAACCCCTGTGCCGGAAGCGTGCGCGCAAACTCGTCGGTGCCCGTATTGCGAAACGTTCGGTCCACGCGATTGCCGCGTTGATTCACTTCAAGCGGGGCGGTCTTGAGCGCGCGCTTGAGATGACGCAGACGCTGTCTGATTCTCGCAAGATCTTTCCGGCTCTGAGGGACGCCCGGATGCCACTTGTAGTGGGCACGCTTCGGGTAAAGCGAGAGCCCGTCAGAAAGCTGGTCGATCATCGATTGAATCGCCGGGCGATTTGCGCGCCCAGTACGGGAGCACAATGGCTTGAACCTGTTGAGCGAAGGACGCTGGGGGTGGGACATGATTTCTCCATAGTGACGCGAAGAAACCACTCCCTGCGCGGGAATGACTTCCCCGCTTGGGTGAGTAGCGCGCTATTCGTACAGATCAATTCTCGTACGACACGCGACTTGACAAGATGTCCGGATACAGCAGAAACAGGACGCAGCTTTGGCTAGTGACCCTAGCTAGTATCAAAGTGAAAACGTCACTTGCGATGGGCGAAGAATACCGCACCCTGCCGACTATCGTCAACGAAACGGGGCACCTGACTCCTGTTCGTTCACGTTCTCAGAAGCCTCCGAAACCAGGCAACCATCCTTTTCTATTGGCGCGGAAAGGAGGTTGCCGTTCTCCTTAATTTCGTTCCTGACAGGAACATGAAAGGTTCTAATTATTCGAACATCCTATCAATTCTGATGGTTTAGCATGCGAACCAAAGTGTATTGGTTTAACAATTGTTTCCTGATAAGAACATGTTTAGTCATACTGCCATGCAAAACGCATACTAAATGGGATTTAAGATTTTCGTCAAGAAGTCGAACAACCTGCCGTTAACAGCCGGTAGTGATCAGGCAACGGCATTAGAAGATCGCCGATTCGCAGGGCCGATGGAATTCCCCCCATCATGGCTACCGATTCGATGTTTCTCTGCCATCCCGTGCCTGACATAATCGACACCATGATCGCGTCAGAAATATTCTTCATGGGCCTGCTCGATACCACCTCCAACTGCCGGGAGGGGTATCACTCGATCTTTCACTACTGGGAGAGCGAGAAGTGGCGGGGAGTCGACGAGCATGTTCGGCAGGATATCCTGGCGGTTCCCACCATCCGCGAATTACGGAAGATGCTGAAGCGTGTTCCAGATACATGGCGCAGCGACTGGAAGCAAGTCCGGGGCCGGGTCTTTCGTAGTGCGTTGCTATATGCCATTGACGGACACCCTGATCTCCTGCAAGAACTGGTCGAACCATTCGACTTGATGGACGCATGCCACAAATGGGGAATTCCGGCCGCGTTCGTCAAATATGAGTTAGTAGCTGTACGCCGCGAAATTGACGAGCCATTCAGATTACTTGCACTTGGTTCCGAAGCGGCGCCGGCTACACACGTTCAAGCCACGCTTGGACGCTTGATCGGCAACCGCCAGGATTGTCAGTACGTTGCGTTTGCGGGTCGAAAGATGGACATGGGGCTCCATCGGTGGGCAGCTGAAAAGCTGTTCCCAATGCATTACGTAGGAACGAACTCGAACAAAGGACTGGACCAAGATGCTGTACAGCAACTCATCTCCCGAAGTACCCACGTCGTTGTCTTCACACGCGAAGGCACCTCTCCCGACGAACAAATCGTCCGCCTCGCCCGCTCGCAAGGCCGCACGATCCGAGTCTCCCAATACGCTGCGCAACGGTCTGGCACCAATTCGACCGCAGCTGGTGCCCGCTCTGGCGGCACAACCGGTGCAGCACCTCCCGTTACCACAACGCAACGTCGATCACTCCGCGCCGTTTAAGGCACGTGGCTTCAGCGTCCTGCGTGAAAGCTCGACCGCGGTCGGCCTGATCAAGCACGTGCGCTCGCAAGGCCACATCGTGTACGCGATCGACCTGACGTTCAGCCTGAACGAGAACGCGACCACCATTCTGGCCGAAGGCGCGTACTGCCTCGCCTACGAAGATGACATGCGCTTCATCACCCGGACGTTTCCATTCGGGACGCCGGTGCAGGACATCGAGCGCTATTTCGCTCGCGAATACGATCCCAACGCGCACGTGCCTCTGGCCTGACCGACTGGGCGCTTCGGCGCCCGCCGGCCCTGCCATGCCTGTCCGCTATGACTGGCTAACAGCCTTCACGGCTGGCAGGAGGAAATATGTCCTTAGATCCCGATGTCCGCATTGACTCGAGATGTGTCCGGCTATCGGCGGTCCGGGAGGCTCCCGCAAGCTATTCCCACGATTTCGAACAGGCCCGGATCGAGCCCGGCCATGCCTGGTGTCTCTGCAATACCTCAAATCCACAGCGGCTTGTCATTCGGCGGAAGTCTCACGCCGGTACGGCCGCAGCCTTCTTTTTGGCCGGCTGGCCAGAAGGCGGCGAATCGCACCATATCGACTGCCCCTTCTTCAAAGAGGCGGAGGACGAGTCCGGCAAATCATCCGAGAGCAAGTCGTGCTTTGAGGAAAGCGTCGACGGGACGTTCCGGATCACGCCGCAGTTTTCGGTTTCTCTGAAGGTGGACACCGTTGTCCGAAAGAAGGACCCTATTGAGTCGACGCCTCGCCCATCCGAAACTACTCGCGGCGCGACGTTGCTCGCCATGCTCCAGTATCTCTGGAGCGAAACCGGACTGCACCGCTGGCGAGCCGGATGGAACCGCGATTGGGGGCGTGTCCGTTACGAGATCATGAGCAAGGCCGAAGACGGCCAGATCGGAAGGCGTCCCCTCGCAGACGTGCTCTACATTCCTCCGCGCTATACGCCGGTGGGGGCTGAAAAGAACAAAGCCGAGTTTGCTGCGCGCCAGGAACCGCTCTTCGTGAGCGCCCGTCAGTTTCTCGAAGCGCAGAGCCGCATTGCAGCCGGTAAGGCTGCGTCGGCGGTACGCGAGACGCTGTTCATCATCGCGCCTCTGCGCGGACTGAAGGAATCCCAGTTCGACAGTTACCAGATCCAGCTCGGCCACATCGCCCAGCCCGTCTACTGCAAAGCGCCCCTCATGCAGCGCCTGCAGCGCCGGTTCGGACGAGTGCTCAACACGCTGAGCGCCGAACATGGCCACGTGATTGGCCTCTTCCACGTTGAGGGTACGCCGCGTGGTCACCTCCAACTTCTGGACGCCGGATTCATGCGCGTATCGAGCCGCTTCATTCCGGTCGACTCATCCTATGAGGAGACCGTCGCGGACGCGCTCGTGACCGCCAACCGCGATTTCTCCAAGCCGGTCCGAATCGAGATCGGGGCCGATTCTCTGGACGGGAAAGTGCTGGCCGACTTCATCCTCTACGACACTGCATCGCGCCGCTGCTACATGGAGGTGTACGGTGTGCAAGGCCGCGAGGAATACGAGGCCCGTAAGCGCGAGAAGCAACACATATACCGGCAGAACGGAGTTGAAATCTGGGAATGGGATCTGACAAGGACGCGCGAAATGCCGGCGCTGCTGCCCCGCGTCGAACGGACAGCGTCCTGATCGACCTATCGCGCCAGCATGGTGCCTCGACATCCAGGGGAGCGGCAACGGCAAGCATAGGCGGCCCGTACCGCGGCTGTACGTCGGCCATCGACACTTAGCTGGTAGTCGATCGAAATCTCGTCGCCGGCCCGGATGGCACGGCATGCAACTATGAAGACGCGTCCGGAGTCTTCCTCGGCAAGGCAATTCGGTGAGCAGGCGTGATTTATCCATCGAGCGCTGTTGCCGTCCGCGCCGCCGTCGATGACCCCGCCATCGGTCAGCTCGAAGAAGAATGTGTGACCGTCTTCTCCCGCAAGCTTCTGGTGTCGCGCGATCGCCGATCTCCACGATGTGACCCGCCCCTTGTATTCAATGATCCGCTGACCGGCTTCGATATCGCATAGGGCAAAAACTCCCCGTCCATGAACGCTCGACCGACGTACTGCAATGCGCCGCATACCTGACCTCTATCTCTCTGGCCGGCGAGTATACGTTCTATAGGTTTGTCGAGACAACATCGCCCTGGGATGCAGCTGCTCCTCGGGCGGGCGCCAATATCGATGAAACATGGCCGCCTAGGCCAATAGTTGCCAGAAGTAGCGAAACTGGGATATGTTCCCGATTGCGTCGGTGCAGCGCGGACCCACCATACGGGTGAATCCGAGAGGAATGCACGGGTAAACAATCACGGCTCGCCCGATGGAAGTTAGTACCAGGGCAGCTTTCTCAACGTACCTGCAGGCACGTCAAACGACATGCCAAGGACAAGTTATGGCGATCTCTCTGATTCGCAGTCTCACTGCGTCTGTGGCCCGCAACGTTTCTACGCTCAAGCGGGACGCAAAACGACTCCAGAAGCACTCAAAGACCGTATTTGGCACTGCGTATCCGCTCTCGACCTGTCAGAAGGCGGTTGCCGTTTCGCGTGGGTTCAAGTCGCTGGCCGATGTCGAAAGCCTGGCTCGGCGCTTGGGTTTGGACAGGAATGCTCCCTGGTGGACAATTCTCAGCCGAAACGACGCTCACCAAAACACGCTTTCCGCGCTTTACCAGCTTGAAATCCAGCTCTCCGAAAGCGGCCCCGTAGTCTTCACGGGCAAACAGGCGGATGCGATCTTGCCTGCCCTCGTCCTGTTCTTCGAGGAGATGAGCGCCAGGCAGATGCCTGGACTGATCATGGTCGACACCGAGGCCGCGGCAGTCCAGGACACCCCGGTGTTCTCCGCTGTTGAGAAGCTCGGAATGGAAGAAATGTTCGCCGATTTCAGATCGCTGGACCTCAGGGAGCGAAACCTGCCTGTTGCTCTCGACACACCATCCAAGTGGTGGGTGCGATCGATCATCAGTGCCCTTCCACTCGAACTTGAGCGGAAATTGCAGGACAACGGATGGGCACAAGGTCTGGAACTGAGCGCTCACGAGAACGCCCGATCGCGTTTGCAGCTGTTTGGCACTGAGGACTTCGCCGCAATCCCCTTCTACTCGGTGAAAGATGCAGCATCGTACCTCGTGCACGGCACCGCATGGCCGGCCTGGATGAGCGAAGAATCCAGCTTTTTGGCTAGCGAGATTGGCAGAAAGCCTCCGCTGCTCGAGGATGAGGCAAAACGAAGGGTCATGGAAGTTATTACGGAGCTGGATCGGCGCAACTTCAAAGTTGGAGTGATGAGTCTGGACGAGAGTCGCCGCCGTCCGTTCATTGTTCTCTTTTCCCGGCACGATCCGGCGAGTGAAGTTCTTGCCGGCGTAGTTCATTCGTACTACTACTGGCGTCAGGTCCACGAACGCGAGAGACATTCACCTATTCTTTTGGTGTCGGACGGCGCGACGCCGTATGCGCCAAGGCTCCTTACCTTTGGCAATCACACGGCAGTCGTAAACGGGCTCGACGCAATACCTTCGGGTGACGGCCCCGGCGAGTTCTATGGTTACAAGAACGCCTTGAACGTTGTCGCCAGCGCGAACGGTTTGCAGTTCATGGGCACGCGGGTGCCAATTGAATCTGTGGCTATTCCCGCTTGACTCCACTATGTGCCCGCGCCGCCGACTGCGCGGGTCTATGGCTGCGCCGTGGTTACAGACAAAGAAGCCCCAGCTTTTCCATAACGGAAAGCTGAGGCTTCGGTACCGCGCAATACTACTGCCCGTCAAGCTTTGTATCCCATGTTCGACCACACCTCTTCGTCGACCGGAATCGGAACGACACGCCCCGAACTCAGATTGACGAAATTGCCGTGGAAGCTCAACTTGCCATAGCGGAACATCTGCCATAGCAACTCTGCTGCCCAACCAGCGATCATCCGGTTGATGAACAGGTTTTGCCGCTCAAGGGCCTCAGCCATCGAACATGATGGCTGATCGTCCTCTGGCAGCGACGTATCGGCAATCTCAGGAAAGAGATCCACAGCATGGGGCAGGCGTAAGCCGCTCACCTTCCGCGACTTGAACTCCCCGACGACCACCTGGCCCGTCGCCGCGTTGTTGCCGAGGTCCATGTAATAGCCTTCACAGAAGGACTTTGCGATCACACTTCTCGCGTGACGCGAATCCACACAGGAAATCACCATATCAGGACTCAGGTCACGGGAATTCTCCCCCGTGAACATCATCGGCATGGAAACCCATCGCGTGCCGAAGCCCATGTTGATCCGCTGGATCAGTACATCGGTCTTGAACTGGCCCACGTCACACGGATAAAACCCTTGCCGTCCAATGTTGGAAGGCGAGACCGTGTCGCCGTCGACGGCCGTCACACTGAAGCCCGGATGGCCAAGTTCCTGCATTGCATGGTTCAGGGTGGCGAGCGAAGCCAGCATCGCACTACCGTTCCCGCCGGCGCCGATGACGACGATATGAGGCACCCGCGTCAACAGGAAGGAATGCACCATGTGTTCACGCTGCATGCTGCACCTCCTTCAACGAGAACGCCTCATTCGCCGGCACAATCATCCCCAGTACGCAAAGCCGTGCAACAACGTCAAATGCCTCCGGCCTGTCCTGGTGGCAAGAGCCAACGACCATCGAGAATTTGACTTCGCCCTGATCGTCTTCGTTGTCGGTACGGCTAAAGAACGCGTTTGAGAAACCATGGCTGTGGAGGTCCACAATCAGGTGCTCGTCCGCGTCCAGCTCCGGTCGGTCCACGACCACTCTGGCGGCAGACGCTGTCCGCTCATTGAGTCGCCGATAGACGAAGGACCGGGTGCTCTCACGCCACGTGATCCACGCGGCCGTTTCGATCTCACCCCAAGCTTTCGCCTGCCAGCCAAACTCCAGGAGCATCTCGCGCGGGATAGGCCCGCAACTCAGTTCGAACACTTCCGACACCTGGCCATACGGGAGCGCGAGACCGCTCTCGTTCCTCATCGCGATCTTGCGCATGTACAGCCACGGCCGTCGGACTTCCAGCACGACGGCGTCGCTTCCGACGAGGAACCGATGTCCATTCGAAGCCAGTTCCTCGAACGCGCCGAACCGCGGCACCGGCAACGTCGGGAACGTGGTCTGGAGAAAAGTATCACGGTGATCCATCAGACACCCCCTCCCACCAGCTTCCTGAACGCATCCTCGAGTCGCATGTCCATCCGGGCCAGGAGATCGGTCGGAAACGCTTCTTTCTTTCCCGAAAGAAGTGCCTTCCAAAGCCTCCCGCAGTTCTCCCCCTCGCGCAGAAGCCGCGCCTCCGGAATGTTCGGGTGCGTGAACCACGTTCCGAAGAACGCGTCCTCCCATTGTTCCAGTGGCGCTGCTGCTCCCTGCTTCGGTAGATCGATGTTGCCCACGCAAATCCGCCCCTCCGCCCACACGTTATAGAAGGGCGTGCGGTAGAGCAGCGTACGCGCGGACGGACGTCGGTTTCCCCGGTATGCGAACACGTACCAGTCGCCGCGCACGAGGAAAAACACCAGACCCGGCAGAGGGCACACCCCGGCTTTCTTTCCCCCGACGGACGGGTGATTGAAGGCGAGATGCCGCTTGCCGGGCGGCGCATACCAGACCGCATAGTCGGCGCCACGACCGAGCAGACGCGGGTGATACAGCGCCCGCGTCGGCTCTCGGTCAGCAAGCTGATCGAGTGCGTCGACCAGCGCTGAGCGACTCGCAGGCTGGCCAGGACCGATCACCGCGTTTTCCTTCTCAATCCGGACCGGATTGATCGTGACAAAGCCAATCCCCGGCCCGCTCCCGACGTGCCCGGAGCGGGTGTACAAAAGGATGGCGTGTTCGAGCTTCAATGACGACCCGGTACCAACAAGTTGCGTCGTGATCATGTCACCTACCATAAGTAACGGGATCCGTCATCGATTGCAGCAGGCGATCAGTCGCCCGCAACAGTCGAAGTCGGCCATCCCAACGTTTCAGAGTCTCCCGGAGCAATGCCGGGCTTCGACAGGACAACATTTCCGCGCCGAGGCCGTACGTCCACCCTTCCGCTCCGTTGTAGAGCATGTTGGCGAAGTCGTCCCAGACGCGGTAGATGTTCTCCCGAATGCCGTCCGTCTCTTCGCCCGGGGCCTCCCAGGCAAGCGAAAACACCGGGCACATGGAGTTGTAGTCAGTCCCGCCGAGCGTGGGCCACATCGCATTGCGATGCCGCCTCGCCTTCACGAGCCGAACCAGATCCTCCAGCAACGGCGGCATGACCGCGTTGCGCTTTGCGACGCCAAGAACAAACTTCTCCATGTCACGAATCGACGGATGCCAGAGCAGTTCCCGCCGCGGACAGTTGCGCTGGAATGCCGGCCGTGTATAGGCGAAGTATTCACTGGAACCATCTTCGTTTTCCGGCTCGTAGTCGGAGGGATCGTATCCGCCGTCAGGCCAGCAGTCTTCCCAGCCGTAGATGTACATTCCCGCAAAATGCGACACGTAATCGTGATCGAACGTGAAGCCGATGGCGTGCCCGGCTGCCGACAGGATCGTGGTCGCGGCAATGCCGAGTCCTTCCGCGATTCCTTCCATCTCCAGAAATCCGCGACGCAGACTCCGGAAATTCGGTCGGTCACGCGAGACCTCGACCCAAACCGCGAGATCGGTCAGATCGTCCTCGCCGGGCTCCTCTATCGCACCGTCATCGACCAGGTCAGTGGCCGTAGCAAAAGAGATATCGAGCTCGATCGCTGCTACCCCGTCAGTGCGCTTCGCGAACCAACGGGACAACGCCGCCTCGACTAGCTTGCCCGGTGAGCTCCAACCCTCGACGTCCGATGAAATGACCAATCCGCACGCATGCAGCGATTTGGCAGCCTCCAGCCAGGCAAGGCCGCGCTGGCTGTTGTGCTCGACCGGAACGATCCGGTCGAGAATCGGCAACCTCATCCAGGCATGGGCAGATCCAGCGGCATCAGAGCCAATCTGCCGGCAGGCTGATCCTGCTGCGATCGATCGATCATGGACTTCAGAATGCAAGCGCATTCGTAGACCTCCTCAAGTGGGACAGGCGTAGGGGCAGCGCGATCTTCCGACCCTGCTGCCCCCTTGACCACCTCCACCGATGAGCCGTTTGCCCTGGCAAGCCAGGCGTCAAACATCATCGGCTTCATGGTCAGCCCTTTTGACCCACCTTGCGGCGGACGTTGTAGACCACCGTGCCATCAGCGCGGACCTCGTTCTGTTCGATCTCAGCTGTTGCAATGTCCGGGTGCGCCATGGACAGCACATCCTGAACCTGCTGGATCGACAACGACGGACCGGGGTCTGCGAACTGCGTGCCGTGATACATGAAGACGCGCTTGATCAGAGAAATTTCCAATGCCATGTCGCCTCCCTTAACCAACGAGCGCCGCGTTACCGAATAGGCTTCCGCTCGAACCCGGTTGCGCGACCTCTGAGGCAGCACCCGGCTCATCCGGCTCCGCGTCTTCCACTTCCGAGCCCATCAGTTCGGCCGCAGAAGTCACGCCGGCTTGCGCAGCCGGCGCCGGCAGCGCCGCCGGCTTACCCGCGGGCTTGCTCTTGGCCACCGCCTTACCCTTTGCTGCTTCCAGCGCGGCAGTCGTCGCCGCGAGTTGTTCGACGAGCGACTGACGCTGGCCTGCGAACTCTCCGAGGCAACGAAGGAACTCCTGGTCGAGCTCTTCCGGTGTGCCGGTGAGCGCGAGCGGCGTGAGAAGTCCGCTTTCGCTCGCCTCCTTCTGGTTCGACTTAGGCATGACAGCTACCGTCATTCTCCCGGCCTTGCCTGCGACGATCGACAACATGAGACCCCCGTCCGATTGACAGACGAGCGTGTGCAGCTGCTTGAACAGCGTGGACATATAAAACTCCCGAAATGGAAATGCGAATGCCCGCCCCGCAAAGGACAGCACCCGCCAACAGAAAGGATGGATGCTGGTCACCAGAGCGGTGACCAGCGCACGGACAACTTGCTGCTTACTTCAGCAGCATGACGGCAGGAATCCTGCCGCGGAACTCAAACCCTTCAGCCTTGAGCAGACCCTTGATCATCTCGTCGCGCTTGCCCGACACAATCTTGGCGAACTGCTTGCCGAGAAATTCCTTCAGACCGATCTCCTGACTCAGCGCTTCGATTTCGGCCTTGGTCATGACATCCAGCAAACCGGAGCAGACCTGCCAGTGGACGGCCAGATCTACCTCCAGGAACGTCGCCAGAGCCTTGACCTCCCGCATCTGGATATCACCCAGGACCGAAGCTGCGACGAGATCGAGGATGCGGCCTCGCGGCGTTTCCTCGAGACCGGCTACGGCAGTCAGGCTGTCGTACAGGCCGACACCGGGACCGACCGCGTTCCCGCCTGCCTTCTCGATCTGCTCCGCCAGCGCCGTTTCATCGACGTGGCGTAACAGCCCCATCGACGCCAGCGTGATGATTAGCATCTCGGTCTTGGCCGAACTGCGAACCATCACCGTGCGGACAACCTCGCGCCAGGTCTTCTCGCGATACTCCTTGACGCGATTCGACTCGGCGGAAACAGCTGGCTTGGCGCTCGACGTTCCCTTACCGGCAGACTGACCCGCTGTCTTCTTGTCTGAACCGCCGGTCGCTTCCGCCTTTTCCGCTGGCGGATTGATCGTGGCCAGATAAGCAGCATTTTTTTCCTTGTTGCATGTAGGGTCCATGCAATAGTTCGGATAAGAAAGGCCAACTTTCCCGGGCGTAGCCGAGATGAGCGCGCCAAAGTTCGCGCAACCCTTGCAGGCCTCCGCCTGTTCAACGCCTACGCCTGTATCGCCCTCGGCCTTCAAAGCAATGACCGTGAGGTTATCGCCCGGGTATACCACCTGGATGCGCTGGTACTGACCCTCGAGGCCCTTCTTCACCGACTCGATTAGCGCTTCGTTCTTCGCGTCGAAACAGGATTTCATCGTGCATCGCGCGTCGTCGATCGCTTCAGCGAAGAGCGTTCGTTGATTGGACGAGTTGTGATGACAGGTGAGACACTCGGTCTTGTCGAAACGTGCGGTGTCGAGGCGCAAGGCCTGCGCCGCTATCTCTGCCTTCAGGTTGGCCACCGAGATGTTGCGCTCAATGATCAACGGCAGGATTTCCGCCTGAACCTTCTTCACCACGGCCGCCAGAAGCTCCGCGTGTCCGAGCATGATCTTTCGCTCGTTCAACGCGGTCTGAACCGCAGGAATGCAGTTCTGAAGAGCCAGACGGCTGTCCAGCGTCGACCGCGACCAGCCGAGGCGCCGCGCGACCTCGTCGCGATCCCCCCCGTAGAGGGCCATCGCGTGCAGCGCCCCCGCCGACTCTTCCGTGGCGGACGTGTCCTCCCGCTGGATGTTCTCCGTAGCTGCAGCTGCCGCCGCTTCGGCGTCGGTCATCGATCGGGAGAGGACCGGAATAATGCCTTCTGGCCCGTACACTTCGGTCGCCGCCCGCAAGCGCCGTTCGCCGGCGATGAGTTCGTAGTGATCGTCCATCTTGCGGACCAGAAGCGGTTGCAAGAGGCCTTGGGCCCGAATCGACTGGGCCAGATCAGCCATCGCCTTCGGCTCGAAGTATGTTCGTGGGTTGTAAACCACGCGCACGTCCCCAATACGAACCACCAGAGGGTCATACTCGGGCACGCACACACCGCCTTCGTCCAGCTCGACCACCCGCGAAGACGACAAAACGTCGCCCGCGACCGCCGGCGGGTGAGATTCAGACTGCGAGATTTCGGTACTGACTTGCATGGATTCTCCTGATGAGACGATGGCAGAATCCATGCCCCCGGGTGGGATCATGAATCCCACCCGGGTTTGAGAAAAATGACGGATGACCGTCTTTTGGCTAGTTACGCCTAGCTGCGATTTTCGACGTGGACAATACTGCTTCCTGTCGAGAAACTTTGGTCATTCTAGAAGATGGGAAAGCGCTACCGCAATAGATGAATGAAGAAATTCGCGCTATCTCCGAGGCCTAGTGAAATCACGCCGCCAATAGCGAGATATGGTCCGAACGGTGTTTCCCTTTTTCTGTTTTTTGTCATCACGCGCACGCAGACCACGAACGCAAAAACAACAAGAGCAATGAGCAACGTCGGCAACAAGGCACTCAATCCTGCCCACGCACCGATCGCCGCGTACATCTTGAAGTCCCCTCCGTACATGCCCGATTGACCTGCGAGGATTTGAAAGAGGAGATTCAGTGTCCACATTGAGCTATAGCCGACCACGGCACCGAAGACGGCAGACGACAGCGGCACGAACATCCCTGAAGTGTTAAACAGCAGCCCGGCCCAGAGCAACGGAATGATCAGGATGTCGGGGATAATCTCGTGCTCCAGATCGATAAGAGCCGCCGAGGCCAACGCGCCCGCGAAAAGAATGAACGCACCGGCCTGGCTCGTCGTGCCCCATGCCAGTTCAGCGTAGAAGCCTGTCGCGGCCAGTAGCAAACACGCAACGCTGCCGGCTATCCACGCTACCTCACTGCCAGCGGGTCTCATGCGGGCGAGCGCGCTCATGAACTCGCCTAGACCTGCGCCGACCCGATCCTCATCCAGACTCCAGTGGGCTTCGAGAAAGCGTGGCAACCACCCCGCGAGCATCACGCTGCATCCGCCTGTCAGCAGGCCAAGTAGTGTCGCTTCCATGATGGACGATACATCCATTTCAATGCCCTGATGCCGGTACCGAATGTTCCGGAAGAGAATGAATCACGCGGCGCTTCTCGAAGCCTCGGACTCGAACACGACAGCGTCGCGGCCTTTGCGCTTCGCGAGATACATCGCGGCATCGGCGCGCTTGAAGACGGACTCGAGCTTTTCGCCGGGCTCCGCGATCGCAACACCAACGGAAAGCGTCACGCCGTAGAGTTGCGCCCGTGCGGCCGCGCCGCGGATCCGCTCCGCCACGACGTGCGCGTCCGAGATGGGTGGCAATACGACGACGAACTCATCACCGCCCCAACGTCCCGGGATATCTCCCTTACGGATGCTGCCGCCGATGATGCTGGCTACACCCTTGAGAACGCTGTCGCCCACATCGTGACCGTGTTCATCATTGACCCGCTTGAAACGGTCGCAATCGATCAGAAGCAGAGCATGCCCTCCTGGCTCCTCCAGTCGCTTGTACTCGCGCTCGAATGCAGTTCGCTGCATGAGCCCGGTGAGCGCGTCGTAACGCGCCGTGCCATCGAGCTCGTCGACCATGTTGCTGAGCGTGTGCAGGGATAGCGCATTGCACGAATCCCTGCACGCAATCTCCATGACGAGTTCGTGCGCGTGCTCCGCGGCCTCGGCATATGACTTTCCATGTCGAACAACCCCGTCGATGATGCCCACCGAGAATGCGTCACCGACGCCGAGCAGCGTTCTCATATCCTGAAGTGTCGGCGGCTGGATCTTTCCGCGCGAACCGTCGGGTCCGTACACGACCGCCCCCCGCTCTCCGCGTGTCACGATCAGCGTCACACCGGTCGCTTCGGTGATGTCCGAGGGATCCGCTGCACCCATCTTTTCCATCAGGGCTTCGCACTCCGCCCCATTGGCGAACAACGCGGTCAGCAGCGGGAGGACCGGAACCAGTCGCTCAACCTTGTCTTCGGACACGGCCATCCCGAAAACCTCGCAACCGGCCTCGCGCCCCGCCTTTGCGATCGCATACATCGTCTCGGAATTGAGGTTCGCTTCCAGAATGATGAGATCGGTACCAGCCACTGCGTGCGCGATGCGCAGCGGCGAAAAAGTATGCTTGTCCACGCACATCGCAGACACAGCCGATTCCAGATCTCCCTCCGGCGTAAGTTGAGCGGCGAAGGCAGCCACACCCATGCCGGCGACTTCGTCCACCATCAGGTCGATGCCCAGCGACTCGATATGACCGGCCATCATGCGATCGATGGGTGACGTGCCCCATGCCGTCATCAAGCGGACCGGGCGCCCCAACTTGCGTAGGTTGAACGCGACATTGCACGCCGTGCCGCCAGCAGCCAGTTCCACCGACCCGATTCGATCCCGATAGCCGGACTTTTCCCTGGGACGCGCCAGGATGTCGAGATGTGCCGATCCAGCAACAAGCGTGTGTTTCATCTTGCCACTGCCTTGACGTTTCCAAACGCAGACGTGAATACCCGCTCGACATGCAAACCTGTCGCCTCGAGTAGTGCGGCCAGTTCGTCCTGACTGTAAAGACAGATGAGCCCCATCATCGCGTGTTTCTCGACCATGGCGTTCGACAGCAGCTCATAGCGCCGGTCGATGGGCAGTCGATCGCCCATGTAGTCGGTACCGAGTTCACTATGCAGCCCGGACGCGGAAATGAAAAGCCGGCCACCCGACTTCAGCGCCCGCCTGAGCGTCCGTACGACTTCGATCGCGACACCGTATGGGAGATAGTGGATCATCCGTTGACACACGATCGCGTCGAAGTGCCCGAGGTTCCCGGCTATGTCGTAGTCCGTGATGTCCTGCTGTACGAATCCGCATCGCGCCTCCACGCCAACCGCGCTTGCAGCGCCCCGAAACGCTTCCGAGTAGTCGTCAATATCGAGCGCAAGCACGTCGGCGCCAGCAAGAGCCATCCGAATAGCCTGGCCACCTGATGCGCTCGCCACGTCCAGCGCGCGAGCCTGCCCCTTGACCGAGCGCAGGTGCTCGAGCGCCATCAGATCAAGATCGTCAGCACGTTGCGCGGCAATATCCACACCGTGATTGCTGATCGTCGGATTTCGTTTGTCGCCGTAGTCGTTCAGCACGGACATTTGCTACCCCGCATCGTTGATTAGATATCCGGCGTCCCGATGGCGTCGATCGCCTTCGGGCTGAACCGGTTGACGAGTCGACGCCAGAGACGGCCGATGCGCCTCGACACGTCCGTGGCCGCGATCGTTGCAAGAACAGCCAACAGAAGAAGCCAAAAACTCACGGCCGTCCAGTGGGTCGCGGCGCTTGGGAAAAAGTGGTTGAGCGTCCCGAACGACAGCGCGGCCGCACCGAGCGACCAGAGTGCGAGCGAAAACAATCCATCGCGCTGCGTCTTAACCATGTCGCGCAACACTTCCGGCCCGAACCTCCCGCGTGGGCGCGATACCTGATCGGGGAAAGCCTTGCGGACCTCGTGCGCGAGCGTATCAGCGCTTGGGCGGAAGGTCTCCTGCGCTTCGAGGCCGGACTTGATCGCGTCGACCACCTTCCATGCCACAAAGATCGTCCTGCCTTTCTCCTCGGTGGAAACATATCGTGGCCAGTCCTCGCGAACCGCGTGCGCGATAGCATTGGGCACCTCGCCTTCCCAGTGGAATTCGTACAGCAGTTGGAGGAGTACGAGGAACGGAATACCGTGGTATCCGCGGTAGCCCACATACTTCAGGCAAAGCGCATGCGCGATTTCGTGCAAGAAGAATTGATCGGTCGGGATGGCCTTGTGCGCTGCCGCGCGGATCGACTTCGACCGACGCCAGTCTCCGATGACGATCTTGCTTAAAAATGTGACCTTCTTTGCGAGTCGGAGAGTCGGCGCGTTGTGAATACCAAGCTCAAGACAGATATCCTCGTAGCGCTCGCGAGCTACACCGTAGATCTCCGGCTCGATCACGCCCGACGTTGTTGCGCCCCAGTTCAACAGCCTGCCGAATCGCATGTCAGTTCTTGCTACTGGGATAAGGACGATAAGCCCGCACGAACTCCCTCATCACCGAGAAGCCGTCGGCATCACCCGAGTAATAAACCATGCCGCCACCAACCTCGGTCACCCTCACGATGCCAACGAAATCGTCGTCCGTACACTCATATTCGCGGCCACGCCGCACGTCCCCTTCCTTCATTGATTCGATCACGGACATCACGTTCCCTTACGATCGTTGTGCGGGCGCTGGCGCGGCGCCACCCTGTTGTGCCGCCATTGCACGAAGCTGACTCATCACGTCGGCGCACGAGCTCGGCGTGACGTGCTGCCCGTACTGCGAGATCTCCGCATACTCAGCCGACGAGAGAACGTCGGGCGCAATGTTGCCGGTCAGCGTCAGGCTGAACTCCGCGTCGCTGATCCGTGAATACGATATTCCCATATTGAGGACAGTATTCAGCTTCTGGCTGGCCAGTTGGCTATTCATGTCGCTGTCGTAAAGTGTTCGACCTGCATTGGCGTTTGCCTGGCAGGCAGCGATGTACGCGAAGTAGAACTGATGCCGTAGCTGTGCGCTGGTTTGTGACGGCAGCGACGAGTTGATACCGATCCTCGGCGCACCTGACGATGATTGCGACTGGGGTTGCATTTTGCCCATCGCCTGCGCCAGTTGTGCGGCCTTCGGGCCGGATGCAGCTGCTGTCACAGCGTCGCCGCCCGGCAGATCGACATCGGCATGCATGCCGATGTACGTCATCCACGACACCATCACCACAGCGAACACGAGGAACACCGTCAACGGAAGGTCAGTTGGGATCGTGCGGCCAAATACCTTCCAGCGCGTCGGGTCGGGCAGAGTGATTTCGTCGTCGAAGTCCATGTCCATATCGAATGCGGCGCGTGCGCACCGCATGGGTCACATTGAGTATGCGACGGATTATCCCGATGGCGGCACTCGCGAACTATCGGGAAACAGGTTCCATCACTGGCCTCTTTCAGCGCTGAAACTGGCAGATATCTTCAGCCTCCGGCGGTGAGCTTCCTGTCAGGAATTCCCTGCTATACTTGGATCCGATCTCTGATCCGGTAGCTGGACCGTACCTAGCCTGTAATTTTCCCGGCAGTTCACCTGCCATTTTCGCCGTCCCTGGGGGCATCCTTCCGCCCTCACAGACGCGAAGGATGCCTCCAGATTTCTTTGGAGACACCCATGAATCCCCAGCAGTTCATTGCCCGTATGGAACAGTACTGGGCAGCCTACAAGGCACTTGCTCTCAGACATGCGCGCGAACGGATCGAGCTTGGCCGGGCATATCACCAGGCCAATAGTGATTCCGCTCCGGAAACGTCGCCGGAGCCTCTGGATGAAGTCGCTGCGGAACTTGCCCAGGATGCAATCTATGATCGCGCGACTTCCCTGATCACTGACCTGTTCCGGTTCGCCACTTCGACTTTCTCTCCCAATGCTTCCACGCCAGTGGACATCGAGGAAATGGAGATTGGCTACGAAGCCGGTCACCCCTGTCATCCCACAACATTCTCTCCGGAACGCCTTTGGGCCGAGCTGGAAGAGCGCTACGGAAACGGGATTGGCCACGTGCTGGCGTACCGAAAGCGCGCCAAGACAATCGCCAGAGCCTTCCGGATATCGGGCGACGAGCCGATGACGATGAAGCACGGGCGCCTTGTCCTGACGCAAAGCGCGTACGTCGAGAAGTACAGCTCGTGCGTCCGGCTGGGATCGCATCACAGCGAGACCCTGAGGCGGGACCTGATTCCGGCGCTGATCAGCTTCGCGACATGGGCCGGAAAACCTGTGTTGGCCGAGGCGCTTGCGCCGATCGCGACGCGGTTTTCATATCCTGCTGATGTCGTTTCCCGCGAATCGTTCCTGATGGGAAACACCGAAGAAGGTCGTATCAAGCTCGTCACGTTCCACACATCGTTTGAGTGGACGTTCGAGCCTGCCGTTGCCGAACCGCTTAGCCTCTTTCTGAGTGAGTTTTTCTTTTCGCTGGCAGAGATGTCAGCCTGAGTTCTGCGGGTATTCCCGCCGGACAATTCTAGGTGCCTAGCACCACAACCCCAGGGGGAACACATGCCCCCTCTGGGGGCCATGTGTTTTTCCACTCTACTGATGGAGAAAACATGGAAACGCGTGACCTCGTTGCGGCAACCCAGAAGCTATGGGAGGACGTCTGCAACGCCATCACGGTGTACGCCGCAGAAAACGCCCGTTTGCGTGAAGCTGAACAGGAACTCTACGGCTGCGAAAGTTACATGGTCAGCCTGAGCCAATACCCGGACTACAAGCAGGAAGATCATCTCAAGCGCGTGGCTCATGGGCTCATGAAGCAGCTGATCAATGCGGCCGTGCGGGAGTTCTCGCCGAGTTCGGCGGCGCCGATCAGGGTCGATGAAGGGGCAATTGCGGAGGCGGCCGGTTGCGAAGGCAACGCCTTCCGCAAGTTCAATGCGCTTACCGTCTGGAAATGCCTGGAGTCGCGATTCGGCGGCGACCAGGGAGCTGAGACGGCTTATCGACAGGCCGCCAAGGCGATCATCGACCAATTCCGGATCAAACCGGAAGCGGGTATTGCCCGGCGTAAGGGCTGCATCGTACTCGACCTGCCGCTGTATGCGGCAAACACGAAATGGGACAAGACGTACCGCCTCCAGTACAGCAGCCAGGAGGCTCTTGGATCCACGGTCCTCGCGCTGAAGTCATTCGCTTCGTGGGCCGAGATGATGACGCTGCAGCTTGGCCTCGACGGTCTGCTTCGTGCATTCCGTTACGGTGATTCGAGAGTCGAATCCCGGCAGTGCTTCACCTACGGGAATCCGGAGGATGGCCAGGTCAAGGTCACGACGTTCTATTCCCGGTTCGAGTTCGTGTTCGACGCAAAGGTTTCCGAGAAGCTCCATCTGTTCCTCGGCGAGTATGGCTTCAACGAACTCGCGGAGGCAGCATGAGCTGGGCTCACGATCTGCTGGAAATTCAGTCGAAGGGTGCAGCGACGGCGAAGGCTGGCTCCCTCGCGGGCCTGCATGAAGCACGACAAGCTCACCAGAGTCAGTTCTTTACGACGCTGCCGCTGTCGCACTTCTGCTGGCGTCTCGTGGAGCCGCTGATGACGAGGATTGCTGCCCGGGATCGCGTCCTGGCCGGCGAATCAGTCAAGATCAGCGTTCTGGACAATAGCGTAGGCAGTGGCCGGCTTCTGCACTGGGCTACCCCCGATATCCACTCGCTCTACGGGGTGGACGTCGACGAAGGCTGTATCGCTTCACTCAGTCAGGCAGCGATGAACGCGGGCTTCACGTACGAGTTCATCCATACCGGCATGGAAAATGTGCGGCCGCGGCATTTCGACTTCTGTATCGCCAACCCGCCGTTCTCCATCAATCTGCAGAGCGCCCTGCTCGCGCCGTACGAATGCACAGCATACGGAAGGTTCGGGCCGAACACGAGTGCACGCAGCGATGCGTATGCCCTGTACCAGGCTCTGGATGCAGCAAAATGGGTGGTCGCGATTCTGCCGACGACCCTCGCCGACGAGGTGTACATGACCGCGTGCGAGAAAGAATCGCATCCGTTCAAACGTCTCGTCTCCTTGTACGACATGCCGCTTGACGTTTTCCGTGAGGAGAACGCCACGGTCCGGGTCAGTGTTGCCGTGTTCGATGTCGCGCTCCGCAACGTTGCTCCGGTCCGCCAGCGTATATACAAGCTGGAGGAACCGGTTGCGACGCCGGACCTGACGCTCGCAACGCGCCGCCAGCCGATGCTTGCGCACCTGTCTGCCGAGGAATCCGAGCCTGCCATTATCCGGCCGGTCACGGGAGACTCGACCGTCCGGGTGTGCCATGACGGCCGGTGGATCCGCTTCAAGTTCCAGTGCGGCCTTACGGAAGCAATGGTTCAGAATGCGATCTACAGGGACAGGATCGGAGCGCACCGCCCTCACGCCGAACACCGCTATCCCAAGGGTGTCGAATACGTGGGCCAAGGAGCCCTCGATCTGCAGATTCATCTGGCGCAGCCTGATCCTATGGCCAGCTTCTGGGCTTTGATTCTGGACATCGGTCGCGCCGGCGGAACCCCGCACGTCGAGGCTGGGTTGATGGGCTATCTGCGGCGCCAGATCCGGGTTACCGCCCGGCTGAAGGAGCCATTCCGCCACACCGTTCTGATGCCCGGAGTGGGACGCGGCAAGGGATCGGCCACGGCGGGCACGGCGAAAAAGGATCATCTGATCGATCCGGCTCGCTGGGGGTCTCCGGTCATCAAGGCCGGAACCGCAGTCACCTTCACTGAAGTCGAACATGGCCGCTATCAGTTCGAGCACAACGGGAAGTCCTTCAACCTGCCGTATGAAGACATCCTCGCGCGATTCGACCTGAAGCAGCAGCCGGAGGCCGAGAGTGAGTGGAAAGAGGTCTATTCCGGCCTCGCCATCAGGTTCCCAGGCCTTGCAGCAGCATGGCGCCGCAGGATCCAGGAACTCGGGCTCGACAAGTGGCTGAACCGCGGCTACCAGATCGATGACCTCGTCGAGCTCGCAATCAAGCGTGCCGGCGTCGTGGCTTGGTCGATGGCGCTGGGCAAGGCGCGTGCAGCACTTGCGATCGCCCTTCTTCTTGGCGGCAAGCATGCGCTGATCGTGCTGAAGTCGGCGCTCGTCGACGAGATGCTGATCGAGATTGCAAAGATCAAGCTCGATTCCGCCATCTGGCAGGTTATCGAGTCGCCAGAGCAGTTGCAGTCGCTGCGCACGGTGAACATCATTTCGGTCGATCGTCTCAAGGGGCCGCTGTCGAGCGCGCATCCGCGCATCACGTACGCAAAGAAGCTGCGGCGCCGGATCGGCACGATTATTCCCGATGAGGCGCATTTCCTCGGGAACATCGATACGGAGCAGTCGAGCGCGGTCTGGCAGGTATCGGCAAGGCGACGTTTCCCGCTCACGGGAACGCCCGCCGGCAATTACCCGCGTGACTGCCACGCACTTCTGGCATTTGCTGGCGGCGACGGTACGGCAGCCCAGCCTTACGGATATCGCCGCTGCTATCTCGACCCCGGGTTGCGTCATTCAATGGCGCTGGCTGAGCGTGGAATTGACCGTGTCCTCAATACGTTCTGCGATTTCGTCTGGGTAACCAGGGAATTCGAAGACGAGTTGAAAGGCGCGAAGCGTGAGGTGCCCCGGATCGCTAATCTGGCCGAGTACCGCCAGATGCTCGCTCCGTGGATCAAGCGCCGTGTGCCCAAGGAACCGGACGTCGCTTCGTGCGTCACGATTCCCGAGCCGACACATGTCCAGCATTTGATCGAGTTCGACATGAGCCACCTGCTGCACTACCTGGTCGTGTCGGAGGACTTCTCGAGCTGGTACATGGCGGGCCTGGATGAAGGCAAACGGAACAACCTCGTGACGATCCTCGCGCGTATCAAGGCCGTGGAGATCGCGAATAACTTCCCGCAGCATCCAAAGGCTGCCAAGGTCTATGCCGAGCTGACGCGCAAGCAACGGTTCTGCATCGACAAACTCGAGGAGTTGGTTCAGGCCGGCCGGCGCCCGCTGATGTTCACCGGGTATCCCGGTAGTGCGGAGCTCGTCGCCCGGCAGCTGGCCAAACGGGATATTGATTCGGTCGTGATTCACGGCGGCAAGACGATCAAACGTCGAAACGCCGAGTTCGAATCGAAGTACCGTCAGGGTGATGTGCCGGTCGCGTTGGTGACGTACGGCAGCATTGGCGAGGGCACAAACATACCCCAGTGCAGCGATGTCTTGCTGGCCGATAAGAGTTGGTCTGCCCGCAAGGAGAGTCAGGCGATCGCGCGTGCGTTGCGCGGAGATAACGAGTGGGACGTGCAGGCGCATCACGTCATCACGGAACACTCGATCGACACCTATATGCAACAGGTTGTCTCGTTCAAGGCCGACAGCTTCAACGCTGGCTTCGATTGGGGCACGCCGACGACCTCCGACGAGGAGTTCCTGCATCTGGACGTCATTTTCCGGCGTTTCTGCCAAGAGTTGTCGAAGCTAATGGGCGTTCACAGCTACGACCTTAGAAAGTATCTTGAACAGGAGACCTCGAATGGTCAACGTATCGCGGCTTAGGCCGGTTTTGCCGGCAGTGTCCGTGGGATCGGACTCCGTCGTCATCCGTCGGTCAGGACAGTCCCAGCCGGTCATCGCCGGAATACTCGGGCGGTTCACGAACGACAAGGGGGAGGTAACCCGCGTGGTTCTCGACCGGATGGTTCACCGACTCAGTGAAAATGAGTTTGAGGGTTGGCGGATATCCGGTGCAGTGGTAACAGAGCTTCACCGACAGAAGTCCACGCAGTAGTAAGGTAGTAAAAAACAGCCCCGGAGATCGAAGATCACCGGGGCTGTTTTTTTACAAGGGAAGGAGCCTGCATGCAGACTCAAGGCAACGATTGCCCCCCCAGAAACCGCTTGCGCTTCCGAGTGAAAGCAGCGGTCTGTCGGTCAATCGAAACCCACCTCCATCAGCAACCCGCGTTGCGCAACCGCGCACGTGATGCGTGGCTGGAGGAGTTGATAGACGGTTCCGGATTTTGTTCGGACGCGGCGTGACTTAGGGTCGTAAGTGACGATGGTCGTCGATTGGCCCCCTTCACCAAAAGCGAGGCATCGCCCCACCACATCCCGCGGCCCAACGGGCACGCCTTTTTGCCGGGCGAGTTGCCAGTTGTTAGCTGGTTTCACCGGAAAACCCGACAAATCTTCAACGTGTTTTTGAGACATGGTTCATCTCCTGCAGAAATGCGAGACATGTCACTCCCGCGTGGAAGTGGATTCCCGCGTTGGTGGGCAAGTGATCGATTTCTCGAACCTGCTTTGCAGCAGCTTCGGGAGAGTGAAGACACCCCTTGCGGGGCGTCTTCTTCTGGCACGTGAGCGCGCACCCGAAATCGGCTACGCGCGAACTGCCTTCGCAACAGAACGCTGCGTCATTCGCACCTCGAAACGCGCGAGCAGTACGAGGCTGGCGACGACCGGTGCAATGCCGAATACCATCCAGAAACCAAGACCCTGGACAGCTGCGCTGATCGCATAGCAACGACCGGTAACCGACTCCACCAGGAATGCCCCGAAGGACAGCTGATGTGCGGACACCTGCGCGAGATATGCGTCGAGCGCTGCGCGACCACTGCCTTGAAGCAGATGGACCTGCGCGCTGGCCTCGTAGGCACAGCCGTACAGGACGACAATGCCACCGACCAACGCCGTAAGACCTGCTGAGTACAGCAGATTCCACGAAGCGACGCGGCGAACAAACGACAAGGAGCGACGATCGAACATTGCCGCGAACTTGAACAAGCGAGCAACAACGAAGCCGCGAGCGAATTGACGAAACATGGCAATACTCCATTGAGTTGATTGGAGCATCACCACCCCGTTCGGGGACAGTGATGCCCCGGTCGGGAAATGTTTAGAACTTTCTCACAGCCACTTCGCACCTACGACATACGACGAAGGTGATGAAGCTCGACGCGCCCGTTTCTGACGAGATGACGTTCCGCAGCAAAGTTGAGGTTGTAATCCCACTTTACGTCGGCCGTAGCATCGCTCCAGACGGACAAGACCGTCCCAGCGTACATCTGCGGCGGACTGGCTTCCACGTCTTGAGCCGATACCCGCTGTTCGGCCTTGAAGCCATTCAACGCTTCGACCTTGACGACAGCCATTTGCTCAACCGTTTCCACCAGCGGACGCAACTGGTTGTACGCCACGACATCCTCTGGCTCACCCCGATAATCGCGGAGCAAGCAGGAGAAATAGCGAACACGCGCACCTGTCGGATCAAATTCCGGATGGGACATGATCTCCCGGAACTCCTTCACATTGCCGGCCTGCGCTGCAACCTCCACAGGACGCATGCCGAAAAGATTGATGCCGTTGACATCGTCCAGACTCGAATTCCAGCCGCTGGTTTCACGGTGTGCAACGAGTTGATACGCATTCATGTGAGGCTCCTGTACAGAGAGTTGGAGCACCACGACCCCTTCCGGAGTAGGGTGCCCCGGTTGGGAAAAACGATCTATACGCGTTTGAACTACGCAATTATGGTGCGGCGAGGCTTGCTGAGAGAGACTGCCTCTACGGCGCCGGTTCGCCCCCCTTCGGTCAAGAACTCGCGTAGCGGTTTCACCGACACTGTCATCCACTTACCTTCGAACTTCACGTCCGTCAGCAAGCAATGATTTAATCGATAAACACGACGGATGTCCGTTTCCGAAATCACGTGAGATTTGACTGTCACGTTACCAATGCTTGGCATGGTAGTACCCCTGTCAAGATGATTGGAGTACCGCTATCCCGCACGGAACAGAGATACCCCGATGCGAGAATCATCGATGGGTCGCGAGCGACGTGACCTTCATCAGAAACCGCTTGAAGCTCGGATCCGACTTGGGCAACGGCGTCGTCGACACCCACCTTCCCGTTTCGACCAGATCCAGAAGACGCTTGCGCGCTTCGTTCACCGGGTCCTGATAAAGCGTTTCAACATTGGTCGACGCGACCGCGATCTTCGTTTTGGCGGAGAACGTGGGGTCCGACGTGATGCCGATAGCGCTGAGCCAGGAACGACGGGGAAGTTTGTGATCCTCGTGGGAATCCACGAAGATCACGGCCGATGCGCCCTTGATCGTGGTCTGGAATACCTGCAGACGACGGACAATGTCCGAATCGTGCTTCGATACCAGAGTCCAGCTCACAAGGATCTCCGTCGGCTCTTTCGAACTGACAAAGTTGTGGCTTCCATAAGGAGAGCCACTGGACGTCATCAACCAGACGCGCTTTTCGTTCGAGTCGATCGCCTGACGGGCGACAACGGCGACGAGACGAGTGCGGAGGAATTTTTGAAACATGTGGTTCTCCAGGGAAATTTGGAGCAACCACGCCTCCCAAGGGGGAGAAGTAGCGCCCCAAGGGTGACAAAGGAAAGAACACCGAACGGTGTAGAGAACTGATAACGACCGCCAAAAAGCGATCAGATATCGACGCGTGAAGCAGACAGAATTCACGTGCTCCAAAAAAAGGAAATCACGTTGCAACTGCCAAGTGGCTAGATACGGCCCAGCTGCCGGACGCCCAGACGCAAAGGTCATGGGACATCAGGGTAAAGCGATGTCTTTATATTACTCGCCGTGATTCCTGTTGGGAAGTAGTAGGCCCGCAAAGTACGGTGCCCATCCGGGCCGTCACGAACCGGTCGCGGCGCTCTTGCGCTCCTCGAGGTCCTTCCCGAGCTTGACGAGCGACTTGATCGCATCCCGGTAAAGCCGGTCACGCCAACCACGTCGGGCATAGGTGCCATATCGCATCACGTGTTGCTCGCCCAGCGTAAAGTTGCGCATGCCGACGTCAACTGTCACGCTTCCGTGCGGTGCATCGATGACCACTCCGTACGCTGTATTTGAGCGCATCGACCACCCTTTGGGTAGCTTGATTGTTACGTTCACGGATCAAGCCCCCCACGTGCGGGCAACTGGTTCCATGGACGCTTCTTCGCCAGAAATTCCGATAATTGTCTGCATCTATATTCTTCGGAAGCGTTTAAACCACAACACGCTTCAACTGCGGATTAATAAAAAGTCATTATATGTGCGTCTGAAAGAAATGTTGAGGCCCGCGGCGGGTATACGCTTGAGCCCAAACACCCTCCGTAGATTCGGCGCCGTTCCAGCGCCAAAAACGAAAAAGGCGACCCGAAGGCCGCCTTTTTTTGCTACTACGCGTCATACGCGTTCGACGCGCAGACGACCACTGACCATGACAACAGCTACCGGTTGCCCGGCCATGAACACGCCGCCGTCGTCTATCGCCTGAACGACGGTGAGCAAGCGGTTGTCTTGCGTACGGACGATCAGCTCAACACCTCGGACCTTGCTGATCGCACTACCCGCCACGTAGCCAACGGTCGCACCCACAGCGCCGCCAATGAGCGGATCCATGCGACTGTGATGCCCCATGCCGAGCAACGTGCCGACGACCCCTAAGGCCACGCCTACCTGGCGACCGGCACCCGTATCGATCAGCACCGGACGAGCGTTGACAACCTGCCCGAACAGAGCGGTACCGCCGTTCTGCAATGCGTCCCCCGAGTTATATGTCGATGCCGACATCGAAACGGGCTCGCCGTACTGAACGAGCGGTCGGTACATCTGAGCATGTGCGAAAAGCGGGAGCATCATCAACGTGACGAGAACGGTGCGACCAATTTTTGCGAACGATTTCATATCAATCTCCTTTTGAGAAAGATGACCCACTACCAACAGCACCAGCCATTGGCAGCACGTCTTTACGAGGAATCACGACGCGAATAGCGTCAGAGAATTAGTACCGGCTACCACCGCGAACGCTCCGGCCAACCGCATTGAGCGCGCTGGCGAGGAAGCGAAACACGACGAGAGCAAGCACCAGGACGATCAGCGCGACGCCGATCAGCATCAAACCGGATGAAGCGTGGCCATACCCGCCCCAACCGCGCATGGCATTGCCAACCACGTGGTAAATCACCGAGCGGATGACGGCATCGGCGACCATCGAGCCTAGACCGTGACCACCGTAGAACATATGGGAATAGAACATGTAAGCCTCCAGATTAGGAAAATCGAAGACTTACCTCCCCACGGAGAAAGTCCCCGAGGGTCGAACCGATGAGCGTGCAAGCTGCCGAGGGCAAGACTTGAGCAATGGCTGGATGTGGCCCAGCTACCAGGAGGTACCGAAGACCTCAAAAAGCAATCTGATTCTACCCTGACAACTTCTCGATGGGAAGTTTCGCGCAGCTGTCATCAGGGCAGCGTCAAAGTCTTCAGCGTCGGGGATGTGCACCACGAGCCACGCGGGGAAGCCCTTGTTGTAAATCATGAATGGGTTAGTGGGCTGCCCGCGGTTGGCTGATGATTGGGGGGCGGTGCCGGCAGGCTTCGCGGCCGGCGCTCCTTACTGCCTGCGCGCGAATCGCACAGCAAACGGAACGATTGGCCATCCCCCGAAACCACTCAAGGTCGCGTCCCCAATCTCTAAGGCTCGACCGTCGCCAGGCTATACCTTGTCCTGTGCGCCACGAATCTTTCAATACGCTTCCGAGAGCGTTGGCCTGAATTCCAGGTATGGAGCCGGCAGCAAAAAGCCGCGCAAGCGCGGCTTTCGAATCCAGCGATCAAGCGAACGGATGGAACAGCAATCCGATCGCCTGCGCAGCGATCGGCAACCCAGCCATCGTCGCCAGGATACCGAACGCCCGCGCCGCCTCCGGCCTACTCTTTCCTTTCTTTATGCCATACCGCGCAACAGCGGCGAGGCACAGCAGTATCGCCACGTAAATTCCAAGATTGCTTCCCATCGTGATCTCCCGTAAGACTCGTATGGAAACTCCGCCCGGCCTCGCCGGACGCGAGCGCTACTCACAGCCTGGTTAGCAGACAGCGAGGCATCTATTGTGGCGCAATTTCTCGGCGCCGGCGGGAAACCGCCGGCTGCAGCCTATCCAGTCTGCGCATCGAGGCTTCGGAGCACCTCGATCTGGCGCACCGCCCGCATGTACCACCATGCGGCTCTGGCTGCAGAATGGTCCGATTGGAGCCCATCACGTATGTCCCGCTCAACCCAGGATCGCAAGCCTTCCCACGCCGGCGACGACAAGAAATACTCCTGTCTGACCGCGGGCGATTCGAGCTCGGCTGCAGCCGTCGGAATGCCGAATTCGTCCGCCAGCTTATTCGCGTCGGCCGTGGTGAATCTCGCTAGAAAGATTCCCGGTCCGTTCTCGCCACGAAGCAACCACCAGCCATTTCCCGTCGTGCTCGCGTCGTGTGCTGAAGCGGGCCTCCATTCCAGCACGGCGAGATGCAATGGCACCCCTTCTCCGGTTAATCGGCAGCAGATAAAAGGCACGCTGGTCGACGCGATCACGCCTTCGAATTCACGCCCCGCCACGCACGTCTGTTGAAACACATCGGACTTGTCCATGCCCGACTCTCTCCCTCTGAAATTCAGACAATTATCCACAGATCCTGTTGGTATCCCTGTGGACAATTTCCCCTGAAGTGCCCGATCTCTGCAATCTTCATGGGCAATTGTCACTTTGCTCGTTCCTGCACCAGCTCTCCAACACTCCGTCGTATAACGGTTCTTCCCAGGAACCTCGCTCACCCTTGATCGGGCCGACTCCTCGCGAACAGGAGCGCGAGGTTCGTCGCGCATACGCCCGACGCAAGCCTCCATAACACTGCGCCGCCCTCACTCTCTGACCACTCCACCAGCCTGTAGTCCCGTAGTCCGGTCAGCGCCTTCGACACGCGCATCACACGCTCGTCACGCGATGCAGTCGCACGCCCGAACGCCAGATCTGCAACCATGGCCGTGCCACGAATCTCGCGATGTTCAGCAACGACATTCAAGACCGTCCATTCATCACCAGCCAGCGGCAGACTCGTGCGCCCGTTCACCGCACAACGTCCGAAAGCCTCTGGCCCATTGTTTCCTGTCATTCACCCATCCTGTCGACGATCGATGGTCCACGCCGGCCGATGTCCGTCGTGGGCGCACTAGTTATGCCGTTTATGACAATCAGAATACGTCCTCGGCCAACCCGTTCTAGCCCCCACGCGTGAGGCATCGATCTCTAAACGGACGATTCCGGTATGACTTCGGCTCGCGTGATCGTTCCTGGCGAGAAACGGACGGCCCCCGCATCCGCGTCGACCTGCAGGATGCCCTTGTTGCATGCGAGCCAAAGAACACTGTCCACGGTCGCAACGCTATCTTCAGACGCCACCGACAACAGCCGGCACAGGTTCATGCACGCCTCGAACCGCACTGCCGCGTTACGGCGCGGCCTGTCCGGCAAGCCTGACAGTCGGCAAAGCCAGATGTCTGGTTTCGGGACGTCGACGCCGAAGTTCTTTGCGAGCTGAAATTTCGTATCCTCACCAACCCAAGGTAAATTCCCGCACCAATCAACAAGCTTCGCTGGTTCATGCAGCGCGAGGACCTTCTGCAACGCTTCGAAATCATGGATGCGTTCGGCCCATGCACGTTCGATGGCCGCGGCTTTACCGCGGAACCCGAACACCTCCACCACGGGGCGCTGCTGATGAATGGCCGACCACACCTTCTGTTCTATCGTGCGCGCTGCCTGGGCGGATCGCCCTGCGCAAAGTACGATCCAGATGATCTCGCTCGCCATCTTTTCTGGGGAATCCGGCGGCGATCGCCGGTGCGCGGACCACTCAACGATCCGACGCGCGTCGGGATCGTTGGCCAGAAGCCACCCCCGGAGCTCGAGATAGAGGGCAGGCGCAACGCGACTTTCAGGAGATGGAATCTCACGTGTGAGCATCAGGTTTCCTCTCTGCATGCAAATGGGCCGCTTTCGCGGCCCGTCTTGATCGAAATCCCGCTCTTCTCGATGTGCTCTACACCCAACTCAGTACTACCCTGCCAGCTGTCAACAAGCCTGGAGAGGCGCCGAGCATCGTGCCCAAACAGCATGCCCGGTGCCGATAGCGGAGAGAGCCAACAGGAATCGGTACGGACACTTCAACACGGCGCCCATATCTCTTCCTGCTATGGGGTGCAATGCGCGTCCTCTATCGTCCATCCGGCACCTACAAAATCTGTCTTACGAGCCGGTAGCAATTCGAGCCTGCATCTCTCTCCCGCGGCCGTGGCGATCACCAAGACCTTGCCCTCTGGTTGAATGCTGGCGGAGGTCACGACGATATTGGAAGGCATGGGAGACGTATCACTGCGGAACAGAAAAGGCGACGCCGCAAGATAGCCTTGGGTCAACTCGACTGCGGCGGCGAGCGTCCCTGGATACGCGTTGACCACAATCGCGCTTTTTACCTTGCCCTGAGGATCACGCGCAGCCGTCACGAGCGTTCCGACGCCCTGCCTCATTACCTGCACGCCGCGCGTTTGCTCGTCGATCCATCGCGAGAAGGCGCCCTCGTTCCTGACTACAACCTTTGCGGCGGCACAGAACACCAGTACGCAGACGATCAGGATCGATACGATCTGCCATCCCAGGTTGCCACGGGGCCGCTGCTCGCTCATGCATCAGCCCTGGCTATCCGCTTTCTTGACATCGCGCGGACCCAGGCGATCGATCATGACGTACCCTGTTTGCGAGGTGAAGCGTCCCCAAGTCCAGCCCACCGGTACCTTGACGATCGTAAAATAATGGTCTTCGAGGCCGTCCACCGAGAAGTCAACTTTCTTCCCGACGATCGCCCCCAGCGCCTCTTGCGTCAGTGGTACCACATCGCCTTCAAGCCGATGGGGTCCGGGTTGCGAGGAGAATGGCACGATCTCATAGAAAACGTACTTGCCGCCCTCCTGCGTGACCTTCAGGCGGGCGTAGTATTTCCCGTCGGCGTCCAGAGCCGAATACGTCCCGACGAGATTCTCCAGAACCGGCGTCTGCGAGGTCGATTCTTCCTTATGCGAACACGCCGCGAGCAACGCGACGACCGCCAACAACAACAGCTTCTTCATGCTTGTCCTCATTTTGTTGAAATCCGGTCATGACGATGACCAACACTCCAAGTTTACCGAAGAGTGATCGCACCTCAAGCGGCGTCAGCTGTGGATACAAACTGATCGATCCCGCTTCCCAGAGACGACATGCCCAGCGCTGATTCGAACTGACAAGCCATCGCATGAGGGCCCGGCGCCGTGTCGCGATACCCCTTGTCTTCCGCGAGGATCAGATGCGCGGTCCGCGGGTGGCCGAACTCACTTTTAGCCGACGTGCCGACCGGGTACGAATCCGTGAAGCATCGCGTTGGCGAAAGCGGCGAACTCCGGCTCGGCGTGGAGCGTTCGATAGAGATCCATCAGATTCGCGCGGGGAGTCTCCCGCATCATCCGGCCGATCAGTGCCACCACCCGACGAGTCGAGTCCGCTTCCAGATAGACCGGTACGGCCCTCTGCAGCAGTTCCATCAGCCCATCCGGATCTTCACGCCATCCGTCGATGAAGTTCATCGGCGCGAGCTTCACTGCGGCTAAATCGATGCACCTTCCCGTATCGAACGGCCGAGCAGCGCCCGCGACGCCCTCCTTCACTTCAATCAGGTCCACGCTTGCCTCCATTGTTGTGTGTGGACACACCCCAGATCCACCTCGACATCAGCATGAGCCACCATATCGCCCCTACCGCACCACCGCCCGCTGCTGCAACCCACCCGATCCGGTTCGCAGGCAGCTGAGTCGCGCATGCCACAATGGTCAATCCGATGGCGCCACCGATCCCGAATGCAACAGCTGCAACGGGACCGAGGAGCGGGCTGTCTTCGCTCGACATCCCCTGCACGATCGCCATGACAAGCAGCATGCAGAAGGTGACGACCACTGGGCTCCCCTCGATCGTTCCTAGCGCAATCCCCAGAATGAACATGCTGACCAGGCAGCACAGCGTGCGCATGCCTTGGGCCGGCGTGCCAAAACACTGTTCGCGGAACGCCTTTGTGATATTCGATAACTTGCTCATAACCATCAGAGATTCATGTCGGGAACCGGGTATTCCCAAGGTCGTGGTCGGAGATCGCCCGGAAGACGAAGCGGATGCTCGGGATACCCGCTTTCGGTCACCCGCAGGACGTGCAGCGGCAGGCCAAGCCGAAGGATGTCCCGAAAACGGGCGTCCATGAGTCGGCGCGTCCTGGCCGTCCCTTTTGGTGTGCCCCATGCCGCGATTAGCATGCCCTCGCGTGAGAGACAGAATTCGGCCGCGACGCGCAGCGCCTCGTCGGCCATCGGGCCAATCGGATCGTCCATTGCCGCCAGGCCGTCTGCATCGGTTGCGATGCCAGTCGCCGCGTTGACGAAAATCAGGTCGCTGGCGCCGATGCACGCAGCGAAGGAAATGCCTCGCCGCACGGTTGGATCATTTTCGACGAAGCCGGCCCGGCTGGGGTTGTGCAGGATAAACCCGACCGGGACACCAAACATTGCGAGCCGGCGTCGCAGCCACACACGGTGTAGCGGGTCGGAAAAATGGGCGTTTTCCTCAACCCATTCCGGAGTATCGACTTTCACAGACGGTCTCATGGCTTTGGGGATGCAGAGTGGGTAACGGTTTCCAGCCCCGGAACTTCTTGACAGGAAGCATTCTAGTCGATGTACCGCATTTCGCGCTGCCTCGCGGGGCTAAAAAAGAATCGCTATCCGGTTTTCGCAGTTGATATCGAACGTGAAAGCCGGCTCCCCATCGCTTATTGCTTCGGTGCGCTTCTCGGGCGGAAGGTCCAGATGATCGCGAAGCCCAACGCGACACCAACCAGGAGCGCTCCCGCAACAATTCTAAGGGTCAATGCCAGTGTGCCGAAGGGATTGTCAAAAGAGTTCGCAGCACATGCCAGAAACACGCCCGCGCTGCCAACAGTCAGGAAGGCAAGCTCGCGCTTTGCTCCCTTCAGGCTGAAATCGTAATACCGCGGCTTATGACATTGGAGTGACGCGTCCAACAGAACCTTTAACTGCGTTTCGACCGACTCAATGTCTTCCGGCTCGCTGCCTGTGCGTTGCGACTCCATCATGCTTCGTAATTTCGTCCCAGCAATGCACGCCGGGCAACCAACACCGCGACACCCGCATGTGTTTTGCCTTGAAAGCAGTTGGTCTATCGTTGCGAACACCCGGGTCGCTTTCTCTGACAAGACGTTGTTAGCGCCTTCCATGACGTTTCTTCCTTGAGTTTGGAACACCCGTGCAAACCGGACACTCAAAAAAAATCCCCGGGGCAAGCCCGGGGACGGGGTGCAAATCCGGTCACAGCATCAGGCGTTACTGACCCACGCCGACCACCGGAGTCGTCTGCGGAACGTAGCCCGGACCCGTGACGAGCGGAATGCTTCGCTGATTCGTCGCTACCTTGGCGTCGATGTTCGATACGAAGGTGCCGTAGCTCGTGCAGGCACCGCCTGACGTGAAGATGTTTGGCTCCCCCGCAGCCAACGGGAAGCGCGTGAAATACGGCGTGAAGTTGCCGCTCGCGCAGTCGGTGACACCATACTCCCACAGCATGAACTGATGCATTTCCGCAAACGGGGGCTCGTTCGCGTTCGCTGCTTCCAGCGTAGCCAGCGTGAACGATGCCGACGTGTCGAACGTGCCGCTTTGCCACTGCCCGATGTTGATGGCCATACCGTTCGGCAACGTCGTCGACGCGTTGCCCGTCAGTTGGCTCTGGGACAGCACCTGCTCGACCACCGACGATGGCAGGTCATGCTGGACGCCGTAGGCTTCGATAGCGTTCAGCGCGTCCGCGTAGGCATTCAGCGTGTCACCCACCGAGCCCGGCACCAGAGCGAGGTAGTCCACGCCCGGAGTGCCAGTGTCCTGCGAGAGAATCGGATCGGACATCCCGATCAGCGACAGCGCCATGCCCGCGCCACTCGTGTAGGCGTTCGCCAGCGAACCGCCCGTCGACGCCACCTGCGTTGTACGCTGCGAAGCGACGTGGGTGAGCGGCGTAATCACGAAGTTGTTGAACGCAGTCGTGATATACGGCGTCACCAGTTCCAGCGAGCTGTTCGTCTGCGTTGTATTGTCGGACGTCGAGGTGTACGTGCCACCGGTCGCTACCAAGCGGACATAGCTGGCCGTCTCATAAGGCGACTGATTCAGCGTCATGCTGAACGTGCCGTCCGTGCCGGTCGTTGCCGTGCCGATAATCGTGCCGTTCGAACCGTCCGCGTTGACCAGGTATGCCGCGACCGTCGCTCCGACCGTCGCGCCGCTATTGAACACCTCGCCCGTGACCGTCGTCGTCGACGCACCGGGGGCCTGCTGGTTGTTGAACGGGTTCGTCGGCGTCGTGCTTGCCCCGCCTGCCGGGTTCGTGCCGCTCGCGCCACTCGCCGGGGCGGCCGCGCCGGCCGGGTTGGCGCTACCACCACCGCCACCACCGCACGCAGCGAGAGTGGCGCACACTACCAACGATGCCAAAAGCAGTTTTTTCATATTCTCTCCGGGTTAGAAGTCCAACTGAGTCCAGTATCTCAAGTCAGACCGCCGTTTCTAGCCCCCTTAAACGTGGGCATTGCAAGTGAGGGCACAAAGACTCCAGCGTGCCTCGTAGCCTGGCTCGCAAGAATCCCGGACCCGAAATTCGACTGCCAATTTATCGGCCGTTTTCCATGAATCTTTAATTCCTGTCAGGAAAATGTCGGAACCCATCTATCGGGCGCCCCCGACTATCGGGGCCACGTTCCATGCCCGCCTACCTTCTGTTTTGCCTTAGCTCGGCGTGGCCGATGCGGAGACCCTGATTCAGGGCGATGGTGCCGATCTGCTGGCCAACCTCACGGACGCCGATCACTTCGCAATCTGCATCGCATAAGGACGCAGAAGCCTGCAATCCTCCGGGGGCAGCGTTGCGCATACCTTGGCAATATCTACTCGTGTAACGGCGTGAATCACGCCGACCCTGCCCCCGAGACCGCGGTAGATAGCGCGGTATTGAAACCATCCATCACGTGAGCGGAGGAACCAGACCCGGCCGACATGCCCCACCTCATCGTGACGGAGCAAACCCAGCTCGGCGGCCGTCAAAGGGGACATCACGCCATCGGCCTGTTGTTCGAATCTCGTTTTGTGAAAAACCAGCACGGCCACGCCCACCCCGATAGCGAGTGGAATCAGCCAGCTAACCGCCTTTTTGACGGCGAGATACCCACCGCTCTTTCCCCGGACGCTCTCGCCCGCTTGCATCACCGGCTGTTTTTCCATCTGGATTCGAAACTTGAATGGTTAGCCGATCACCCAGCTATCGGGATGATCCGATGTACGGCACGGAGCGCATGCTCCGGTTCGGGGACGAGGACATTGCCGAGCGGGAATTCCTGCCGTTGGAGCGGCTTCGGCCACTCAAGGACGTGCGCCCCCTTGCCCTTGAACCTGACCCGTTCGCCGGCCCGCGTAGGCAGATGCCCCATTTGCTTCATGAAGAAGGCGATACGCGCCTCGCTCGCCTGTTCAGCCAGCGATTCAGCCCATTCCATCTTGTATTCGCGAGGCGTGCGGCCCTGACGGCTCTCGCCCTCGGTGATGATCCAGTCAAGCGTATCGATCGCGCGTTTGCCCGCGTACCGGCCGCTCTCGATACGGAAGGACAGGTCGAGCGGCCCAAGGCCCGGTCCGTGACTGATCCCCTTGACCGCCGCGTCCAGTTCGGCCAGCTTCGGTATGTCACGCTCGGCTTCCTCCTGGTTCACAACCGTAGAGATGACCCAGACGTTCGGGTAGCCTGTGCCCCAGTCCGCCGGCAACATGCGCTTTGCATTTCCGATCCGCTTCGTGACAAGCAACCAAGTCAGGTTTGGTGTTAGCGCGAACAGATTCCACGCGTCGGCACGCCACTCGTCTGGGACTTCGTTGTCGAACATGTCGGCCTGAGTGTTCCAGAACACCGGCCAGAACGTACCCGCGGCGGCGGCCTGCCGATTCCATGACTCCGCTTTCTTCCAGTTCGACGCGGCCGTGCGGTGCCGCGGTGCGCCCGGACCCCAGTGCTTCCCACCGTGAAACCGGAGGTCGCCGGCCATCGCATAGCACGCGTCACAGCCGGGACTGATCTGCGTGCAACCTATCCAGCCGTTCAAGCTGGATTTCACGTAGGAAATGCCCGTTTCGATTGCCATGCTTGCCCTCGCCAATGTTTCTCGCGCCCGCGTGCTCGCCGCGGCATTTCGCAGACTCGAAGTTGAACAGAACGCCAGCTGACCAGAAAGCCGAATAGAGCGAGCATGCAGGGGGTGTTTCTGCACGGTCGCCTTCTGTGGCGATGCGCTACATCAGACACTCCTGCGGGGATTCGATAATCCGCGCATCTGCAAGCATCATCTTGAAGTTCTCCGCCAGCGGCGAAATGTCGAGCCACTGCCGGGCGCGCGTCATCGCCACGTAGAGCAGGCGCGTCTCTTCTTCCGCCTGCTCCATCCGGTTCGTCTCCGTGTCAAGGAAGAACCTGAAATCGCCTTCGACACGGACCGAGTCAAACTCCAGTCCCTTTGCTTTGTGCGCCGTACTGATCGTGATGTCCGCATGCCGATCCGGCACCGACGCTCGGACCATCTCCTCGAGCAGATCCGGGCCGTGGTCGTCGATCAGCTTCACGTAGGGGGCAATCTCGCGGCCAGCAAAAGTCTCGGCGTAATCCTGGACCTCCATCCAGTCGCGGAAAAGCGCCAGCGCCTTTGAGGAGTCTGGCGACACGCCGCACATGAGCTGCCGTGCCGCTTCACAGAAACTGCGGATCTCGGAGATATTTGCCCGAAGCGCTACGCGCCGGCCGGCGCGCAATTCATCGGCCATCTGGGCGACGGCCGTCGCGTTCGTTCGGCAAAGTACAGCCTTCACGGGAATATCGATGTCGTGTGCCTCGTCGATCACGACCGAGTGAATCGAGTCCTGTCCGCGGATAGGTGTTGTCTCGCCCAACTTTCTCAGTATCAGTGACGACACGTCCGCGATGCTTTTTCCAAACCGGAACGACTCGGTGAGCCAGGTCTCCGGCGCGACGACCCGCTGCATCGCGTCGACACTGCCTCGAAACTCCATGATCTGCTGGTGTGGATCCCCGGCGTAGATGACCTGCGCGTGATATTGTTTATCAAGGATGTCCAACATCACATCATCCCCATCTTGCGCCTCATCCTGCAAAATGTATCGCGCCTCTATCTCGGGCTGCGATAATTGCCAGATCTTCAGGTAGCCGTCGTGACTGAGGCGAAAGCGGCTCGTCGGGCTCTGGAACTCGGCCCAAAGCGCGTGCACGTAGGGCATCAAATCAAGCTGCACCTGCTCCATAGCCTGCCGCTCGATTACCGGGTTCCAGTCCAGATGCCGCACCGACGGAGCAAGGTCAGCCGACTTGCAGAAGCGGGCAACAGCGTCATTCACCATCTGCGCCAGATGGTATCCGCTCAACTCGACCATCCGCCCCATGATGTTCGGCACCACAATCGGCTTGAAACCCATCCGGAGGCCGAGCAGCTCGAGTGTCTCTGTCGTGTTGTTGATCTTGGCCGTGATGCCCGGTGGAAGGCTACGATACGCGAGTGCATGGAATGTGCTGCACGTTACTGACTTGGGCAGCCTTTGCCGGGCTTCTGCAGCGTTCTCCCGTCCGAAGACAAGATAGACGCCGGGCGTTCGCCCTTTGGTCGTCGCGATCATATTCAACAGCGCTGTCTTACCCGATCCTGCCCGAGCAATCACCTTGAATGTGGCTCCCGTCATGGAGAGATCGATAGCCGCGCCCTGTTCCCGGGTGGGCTTAAGCTTCATCATGCCGGCTCAGGTACGTGATTGCGAACGAACAACTCAAATTCCTTGGCATCCATCGGCTTGCCGAGAAGGTACCCCTGTACCTGATCGCACTGGAGCTCGCGCAGCTTCTCCAACTGGCTTCGCGTCTCTACGCCTTCGGCGACAACCTGCATCTTGAGCGTGTGAGCCAAACCGATGATGGCCGAGACTATTGCGTATCCCTCGGTGCCGTGATCGTCCAACCCGCGTGTGAAAAAGCGATCGATCTTCAACTGGCGTGCACGAAATCGTTGCAGATATGCGAGGCTCGAATAACCGGTACCGAAGTCATCGATAGCGATATCGAATCCCATTGCCTGAAATTCCTTAATGCTGGCTGACGTTTCTTCCGAATCTTCGATCGCTACCGCTTCCGTGATCTCGAACATGAGCCTGTTCGCGTCGACCCCGTGATTTTTCACGATGCTCTTGACCACCTGAACAAGGCCGGGCTGCTTTAGCTGCCGCGGCGACAGGTTGACAGCGAGGCGAACGGGCGGCAGACCTTCCCGGTCCCACTGCCGGATCTGAAGACATGCCTGCCGGATGACCCAGTTTCCGATCTGGTTGATGAGGCCCACGCTCTCCGCGATCGGAATGAACTCGAGCGGTGGTACTACGCCGAGGTCGTGATGCGTCCACCGGATCAGCGCTTCCGCGCCCCTGATTAACCGGTCATCTCCGCCGAATTTCGGCTGGAAATGCAACCGGAATCCATCGCTCTCCAGAGCGTCCTGAAGCGCATGCTGGATTTGCAGGCGCCGCAACGGGCTCGTCTGCATTTCCTGGCTGTAGTGCCTACATCCGTTACCCCCGGCTGACTTAATCACAGACATCGCACAGCTGGCGTTCTTGAGCAGCACATCGGCCGTATCGCCGTCCCTGGGAGCGGACGCGAGTCCGATCGACAAGGTGATCCGAAGCAGGTCCCCTGTATCAACACGAATCCCCTGCCTCGTGTTGGTCACGAGCATCTGTGCGAACTCGAGGACACGCCCGGACGTCGAGTGCGGCATGACGATCACGAACTCGTCGCCGCCAATCCTGCCGACCACGCAGCCAGGCGGCGCGACGCTGGCCATCCTGGCACCAAGTGCCCGAAGCAGACTGTCGCCGATCGCAACGCCATACGAGTCGTTAAAGGCCTTGAAGGAGTCGAGGTTGAGGTACACCACATGCAGATTCGAGGTAGTGGCAAGCGCTCGGTCAATCTCGTTCTGAACTCTGCGGAAAATGTCTTCCCGATTCGGCAGGGACGTCAATACGTCCGTCGAGGCGAGCATACTCAGTCGCCGCCGCGCTTCGTTCAGCGATGACGTCAGTTTCAAGCGATCACGTTTGTGCCAATACGCCAGGATGTAAATCGTCAGTGTGAGGGCAATCACAAGGATGGTGAACATGACGACATACCTGTCACGGTCCGGAAGAAAAGCGCGAGCAACGAACGTGGGAGCCGCGACGAGAAGGGAATCCAGCGTGCTAGTCACCATCACTGTCCTTATGCGGCATATCGAACCCCTTCCAAAGCTGCATGCATCTGGAAGCCTTCGAATTGCTCGAAATGCGTCGCGGATCCACGGATGAATTGCAGCATTTTCTCCGCCATCGCCCAGCGTCGGCCGAGGCGTTCGGCAGCCAGTGCCGTCTTGCCCGTTCCGCCGAACGTGTCGACCACGAGGTCCCCGGGTTCCGTCAGGAAGCGAATGAAGAAGTCGGGTACGCGCGTGGGCATCATCGCCCCATGCAGTGGGAGCCCGAGCTCCTTCGCACGCTGGCGATATGCGCGCGTATCCGCGCAGCCTGTGCCAATCTCGATGACATTGGTCGGCAATCGCCCATCGGTTAGCGTCCCGTACTGCCCCGGGCGATGAACCTGCGAGCCGTCACCGTACGACGCCGAGTGCCGGATGCCCCCGCTCGTCATCAGCTTGATGTGCCGGTCAGTATGTGGCAGCAGCACGCGACGATTGTTCGAACGGACCTTCTCAGGGTCGTTGCAGAACCAGTAGCAGAACTCGTAGCCCGTTCGAAGCTGAATCGGGTGCTTGCACGCCCACTGCGTCGGGCCCGGTGCCTTCCCAGACTTCCAGATAACGCGGTCCATAAGAACCAGGCCGAGACGATCTTCGAGCGCGCAGACGAGGCGTTCAAGGTACGTCGAACGTGCGGGTGAGCCTCGCACGAACGAGTCGTTCGAAAGGTTGATGACCAGCGACGCGCCGGCCGCCATATGAAGCATCAGCGGGCCGAGCGCAGAGCAGATGAAATCGACGTATTCCTGCAGCGTTGCGGGATTTCCGTAAGCTCGGGGCTTCGCCAGAAGGAACGGCGGTGATGTAAAAATCAGGTTGATAGGCTCGTCGAGGCCAGCGAACGCATCCCGGCAATCGCCGAAGATCGCGACGCCCAGCCTGGTCGAGAATGCGATGAGGCGAACCGCGCGGCCAGCCTCGTCCATCTTGCGCCCGGCCGCTTCGGTCAATTGCCAGATCCCACGCTTGCCCGCGACCCGCTCAATGACTCCCATGCGCTTGAGATCCTGCTGTCGCCAGCGCAGCACATGCGCGAGCGTCAGATACTCCTTTCCATCCTGGCCGATTGCAGTCTTCTTCTGGAGTTCAGCGGGGTCGATGTTCGCGCGCTCGGCCACCGCCTGGTAGAACTCGGCGTTCGTCAGCCGTCCATTCGGGGCGTCGGCGTAGGCACTTGCGGCGTGAGAGAAAAGGTCCAGTTGCATCGCTTGAAATCGCTCGATGGAATGACGCGCACAATCGGCGTCGACGACCTCAGCATGCCCGGGTCGTGGCGTATTTCTAGGTCCTGCGAGAACGGAACGTATGGTCCCGCAACGTACCAATTGAGCCAGAGATTCCTGTCAGGAACTACCACGAAATAGCGCGTATTCGCCGGCCCTTTCCCTGCGAAAGACATCAATCTGCCAAATATTAGGGTCTGATGTTTGTGCTGCCACACCGATGCACGGCATGCCCTGACTCGCGTCAGCCGCGCGTGACGACGCCGGCGGCCGGGTTCTGATTGAGTGCGACATTTGCCGCAATGAGGATGCGTCGCGCCATGTCCGGAGTCACGCGGCCCGCCCCGAGCTCCGAAATCAACGCCTGCATCATGGCCATCATCTGCGTCTCATTCGGACGAATCGCGTCCACCGCACGCAGCACGTCACCGTTTACGTCCACGACGGGAAGCAGCGTGTATCGCTGATACCTGAGCACATCTGCCGTTCGATTGCCCGTCGGATCGAGTTTGACGGTCACTTCCCCGTCTTCGGCAACGCCGGTCACGGTACCGAGTCGGCCGCGCGAGGCGTTTAGGGCCGATCTTGGCTTGAACGTCACGTCCGTCCGGACGCGCACACGACACCCTGCGTCGAGCGCAATCGCCTCTGAGAGCAAGTCGGGAGCCAGTACTCGGTCGACGGCCGCGAGCGCTAACGCATGTTCTGGGGCGTTGCCGCGTCGCATCCGCTTCCGGTTGCTCGAGCTGACCTCTTCAAAGAGGGTAAGCAGCGCGGCGGTCAGCGCGTCATACGGGTTGATGTGCGATGCTGGCGTCGACGTCCCCGCGCGTGACATGGGAGCTCGAGGCTTTTCGCGAGCGGGTGCCGCCGGGCAACCCGGGTCACTGCCCGCCGCGGCCCTCGTGTCACCGAGTTCAAATAGCACCGTGGTCATCCGCCGAACCTTCCTCCCCATCCACACTCGTCTGCCGCACGTTGTCGACCTCGCCTGGCCGGAGGATCGCGGGCTTGCCGTTACGATTTCTGGCGATCGCGCCGTTGAATAGCGTAGCCGCCTCGGCCAGCGTTACCATTGACTGGCTCTTTTCGTTTTGCACGACGGCGTCCAGAATACGCGAAGCGTCGCGCAAACCCTGGACGCGAGCCCGCATCCGAAGGTGGCTTTCCTGTTCAAGCAGCTCGAGGAAGGTGCGAAACATCTCGACGTCGTGTCCCTGTACTTCGAGCCCTTCACCTGGCGCAACTTTTTCAAGCGTCGCGCGAATCACGCGCGTCAGGAGCTCATCGCTGTACGACGCCGTGTGAGCTCCGTGCGTGGGGAACTCCCGCGGTGTCCACTCGTGATCGCACACGCGGCAGCGATGCGTCTGATGCGGACCCGGCTCGCAGCCCGGCGCGTCATCGTGCCATGCCATACAGCCCGGGCATCGCAAAGACATCACGACCGGGTTCAGCGCGCTCTCTTTCTCGTCGATAGCGTGCAGGACATTGCTCTTCAGATTGGGCGGTACATTGACGCGTCGATCGCCGACCTCGACCGATATCCGGTATTCGTCGGCCCGCCGAATCACTCCGCGCGTGCCGGCCTCCACGCCATCAAAATACGCCTTGAACTCAACGCGCACCCCCTTCCGGATCGCATCGTCGCTTTTGTCCGACTCTTTCTCGAAACGGCGCCGCCCTTCCACGTGTTTTCTATCGCTCAATTCATTCTCCAGCTCTGTTGCGGTTGTTGGCGTTGATCCTGGCCAGCAGACGTTTGTCGTATTCCTTTTGGTCGATGGGCCGCAATCCTATCAGCGCACCCGGATCGATTGCGTCCTTGCAGATGCATTGCATGCATAGTTCGTCTCCTGCCTGCTCGTTCGTTGCGGCACCGAAGGTGACTTTCCCGCAGATGCAGCACGGCACCAGCCGCACCATCGAGCAAATGGCATCGAAATCCGCAACCGTCGCATCACCCAGCTTCACCGACGAGCGAAACACCTTCAATTCGCCGAGATCGAGCGTGACCGCAACGTGGAGCGGCCATCCCAAGGCCGCCCATGTCGGCGCATGCACGCGTGCCGTCATAACACGAGCCTCGATCTTGAAGACCGTCTTATGCGCCGAGTCGATCGGCTGTCGTCGCGCAGCATTCTGCCCCCCCCTGTCGTCACAGGTCAGTCCGACAATGCGACGCTGGGGGGCAATCTGAATGTCCATGGGTCGATTCTGAGTTGGGCCGCATGAAAACAAGGGGTTCCGCGCCGGAAGCCGCCACCTGAAAAAATAGCCGGCGGTCACGAGGAACCGTCGGCATTCTCTGTGTGGATAAGCGGCCACCAAACCGCGATCCCGTTCAGCGGATACGTACACCCACGCCGACAACCGGCGCAGCGGCCACCGGCGTCGCGTATACCACCGGACCAGGCGCATAAGCGTAGCGCGCGGGCACAACGACACAACCCGCCAGGCCCACCGCCACCAGCACAACCAGAAACAGAACTCTCAGCATGACTTCCTCCTTTATGATTTCCCGTATCGAAGGGCCGGTCTTCCAGTTCGACCCGTCCGCATGCGCCGCTTAGAGAACGCCATCCGGCAGGGCCGTTAGCGCCAGGGGTGAGCGTTTTCCCACATGTACTCGAAGTCGGACTCGTAATACCCGGCGATCGGCTTGTTGTGCCAGTCGGCCCGCGCGTTCTCGTGACTGTACTTTTCCGCGCGCAGGGTGTAGTTCAACGAGCCTGTCTCCACGGTATCGCGATCCGCAATGGTGTATTTGTCATGCATCAGCGGTGCGTCGTCGACATACCGAACCTTCGCCCCGGCCTGCGCCAGCGGACCGGCGATCGACTTTGGATTGTTGAGGTTCTCCTTCGCGTCGACCACAATGCGAACATCCACGCCACGACGGACTGCGGCGATTACCGCATTCTCATAGCGCTTGTTGGTGAATTCGTATGCGGCGACATCAAGCGTTCGGGTCGAGCTGTTGATTACGTCGATCACGACGTCCATCGCACCCCGGTTCGGAGAGAAGCCAAGCTCGATAGTCCCCACCGCCTGGTACATCACAGCGCCATGATGAGGCGCGTTGCGCGCCGCCGCGTCCTGGTTCCCGCTGTTGTAGCTGTCATTGCCATAGCTTGTCTTGCGAAGACCACCACGCTCACGTGAAGGCTTCTTAAATTCGTGATTCCCGCTCAAGCCGCGCGTGCTTACGTCGCTCTGCGACGACGAGCCTGAACTGCGCCAGACACCCAGATCCTCGAGCGTCGAATCGATCAACCCGGCATGAGCGAAGATCGGCACAGTGGCCGCAACAAGCAAGGCGAACATTTTCTTCATAACTGGGTCCTTTGGTTATTTCCTGCAGATGGATGAATCGTACTGATCGACCAATCCCTTTCTAGGGGTGACGTCGTGTCCATTTTTACTTCCCATCAGGAAGCGATTTTCGCACAAGGCAGGCTGCCGGCCTCCAGGACGCGTTTCTGCGGAAAATTCGATGTTTATGCACAACGCTTGCCTGTGTAGACACCAGATTCCGGTCTTCCTGACGCTAGAATCAGTGCGCGCGGGTATTTCACCCGTCAGCGTCCTCAATGAAAAGGAGAATCATCGAGTATGGCAACCGCAAAGAAAGTCGCGAAGAAGGCCCAAGTGGCAACCAAGGCTACGAAGGCCGCCGCTAAGGTCGTGGGACCGGTGAAGGAAGCATTCACGAAGACATCACTCGCTGCACATATCGCGCAACAGGCTGGCGTCGAGCCGAGGGTCGTGAAAGCAACGCTCGCCGCGCTCGAGGCGACTATGCTCGGTGCCGTTCACAAGAAGGGTGCTGGTGAATTCACGTTGTCCGGTCTCTTGAAGATCACGGTCCAACAGGTTCCGGCAAAGCAAAGGCGCTTCGGAAAGGATCCGTTTACCGGCGAAGAACGCTGGTTCCCGGCCAAGCCGGCGACGGTCCGGATCAAAGCTCGCGCTCTCAAGAAACTGAAGGACGCGGCCGCCTGAGCCCTCGTCGCATCATGGGGAGTCTGCGGGCCAGGCTTTAAGACTGGCCCGCGGTCGTTTGGGGGTGGCACTTTCCTGCATTGCATGCGACCGCTGCCCCTCTGCCTCGCAGACAAAAAAAGCCCGCGCACGAATGCGCGGGCCGATGGAAGGACGGGTACTGGTCAACCGGCAAAAGCCTCAACTTGTTCAATAATCGAGAGTTGTCCCGTCTTCGACACTTGAAGGATGAAACGCGTATCCCGGACCGTTTCCGTGTCGACGAATAGATCACGCAGGAGATCGTCTAGCAACTCCTTGGGGCTTACGTTACGGGCCTGCTTGATCCAACGACGGTACCGGGCCAAGCTCGCGTTTCGGCGATCCTCGTCTTCACATTCATCCTCTGAGAAAGCGTGGAATTGCTGGACACCCTCTCCCATGTCGCGAACTTTCAGCGGCGTATAAACTGTCACCTGGTCGACTGTCCCGTTTTCGTCAGGACACGCGACGGAGATCTCGTGGTCGTCGACGACGACTTCACCCCAAATGCCGCTGATCGTGATCGAGTCGCAAATCCGGAAGTCGAAGCTGTGGGTCTCGTAGTCCGACCCGGCAACCGTCCCCTCGTTCACGATGTCGTAGCCGACCTGGAGATCATCAAACCGCGGAGCATTTAGCAACCAATGTCCCTTCGGAAGCGGCTCGGCAATAACGAGTGCTTCGTGACGCATTGCATATGCGCGTTTCACACCGCTTTCGTCATCCTCCTCCAGATCGACATACCCACTACCACGGACCACGCGAATCTCGCCACGCTCGAATACATCCCGATGGATGGGCTCCAGGTCGCTGCCGAACTGGTACTCGTAGATCTCGTGCCAATGGGCATAGCAGAGCACGCGCACCAGCTTCGGCAGTACCTTGGCAGGCACAACGGGATGATCCCGAAGCAGATCCGGTGCCACGCACGCAGCCGCGTCCCAGTACATCTCCACGAAGGCCTCGGCGTCCAGCTCACGCTGCCTTTGCGCCAGCATCGAGTGGGCGAGGGACTCGACCTGCTTCCTGATTTCTGCTTCCTTGTCAGCTTGATCGATCAGGCAATTCCGATCCGGAAGCTTCGCGTGAAAACGGGTGCTGTCGAGGTGAACGATTGCCACCGGGTTTCGACCGTAGAAGGTCGGGCCCGAGACCTGTATGCCCTGGAGGTACACGGCGATGCTGGAATTTGACCCAAACCCGGCGACGTCGGGCACCCGCACGGCGCCGATGGGCGTTCGTACGAACTCGCCCGAATCAATGGCTTCCGGCCGCGGCAGAACGTCCCCATTGAAAATCACGGGAATCTCGTAGCCCCGCGCGATCACCTCCAGAGCCGACTTGATGCGCGTCTCGTCAAACGTCAGGTCGGCCAGCGTTAGCTTCGTTCCGGTCGTAACTGTCCCGGACACAACGGTCATGTCGTGCATGTCGAGCAATGCTCGCGTCGGCGCATCGAGCAGTTGCCCGCACGACTCTACTCGCAGATGAGAGCACGCGAACAGCGCGCTGGTGAACCCTATGCCGAAGGGGCTTTCGAGCGATCGGGTCTTGTTGTCCCAGCCGCTCTCGGCGATCGTGAAGAGTTTCTGGAAGTCAGCGATCCCGTGGCCATCATCGACCACAGTCAGGGTCTTGCCTTCGAGCGTCAGTTCCACCTTCGTGGCGCCTGCTCGACGACTGTTTTGCATTAACTCTGCAATGAAACTCGAGAAATTCGAGAACGCGAACTTCAGGTTCTTGACGAGATTTTCCTGATTGACTGCAACACGTACGTTCGAGGTCATATCTGCTCTGAAAAAAAATGCGAAGCAGACGACCCACGCGGGATCGAATGCCTCGCGAGGGTAAAACCGGTTACCTTCCATCGTTCGATTGGGAGGCGTCGGTCAGGGAAACTGCGAGCGGATCGCAGTGGAAAGGAAGGCTGGTAGGCCCAGCTACCGTACGTCTACCGGAGACTATACAGGCCGTGCGAAGTTGTGCGTACCGACACTTGTCGGAGATTTTGGCGAGGCTTTCGAGCGAGTACGGCGGGCGAAAAAAAACCGCCGCGATGACGCGGCGGGTTTGGTGCAACACGAAACTACTGCGGCCCGTTATGGCCATTCATAAACATCCGTTCCTCGACCTCGTCCATGAGCAGACCTCGAACCTTTATCAACGCCTTCCCGAGTAGGTTCGTGCCGAGCCACTGATTCTGATTGAGAATCCGTGGGTCGTTCCAGGCCAGACCAACGCCCCAGATGCGGTCGTATGGACTGGCCTCAACGAGCACCGTGTTTCCTGTCGCGATCAGCTGAGCCGCGAGATCCGCGTTTTGCCCGAACTTTTCCCGGCACCCCACGGTGACGATCGACTCGCGCTTTTCGACCCAGGCAGACTCCTGGAACCCCTTAACCACACGGCCGAGCTTCTTATGCGTCCGCGGATCGGGCACCGCCAGAATTGCCTCGGCGGTACGTCGATCATCGAACAACATCGCTTTCGCGTACATCATGAACTGTTCGACGCACGTGAATTGCACTCCGCGAAACTCAAAGCTACAGGGATGCCAGTTACTGAGTGCGTCATCCGCACCGAAGAAAAGAGTCATTCCGTTCAATTGACGCACGCCGCCTCCTCACTCGATCTCGACAATTCTGAATAAGCCGTCGAACTCCAGCTTCGGAAACTTCGATCGCCACGCGCGGACCTCGCTCTCCAGTTCATCAAGGGAGCGCTGTGCAGCCCTTTTCTCGCCATTCTGTGCGGCAAGCATAGCTCGATATGCTTGCGCTATAGCGGGACCAAGACCGGGGCAATGCATCTGTGCTCCGCCCGACGTGGAGATACGCACGCCTTCGATCGCCCTGCCGTGCTTCGGAGCGACTTGAACGTACCAGTCACCATTACCCCCGGGAAAAATCACAAGCGACCGCTGCTCTCCATCAGGAAGATCCCTGTCATCGGTCACGTACATCGCTTTTTGCATTTTGCTGCTCCTCAAAGAGCGAGACATTCCCAGAAGCGGGAGGTTGGCCCGCACGGGTTTAATTACAATCAACCTGCCGGCTCTCCTGGGAGTGCGACGGGTTGGTTCTGGTTAATGATGCGTGCCGGAAGAATGCACTGTTCGAGCTTGCAGCATCACCGACCTGCGACACCCTTCGCTCCGACCACTCGCCCGAAATCGACCTGCTCGTTCACGACGCCTGCCACTCTGTCTCCAAGCATCTGCAAAAGTGCTTCCGGCAGGGATAAAGGAATGTCGAGGCCGTGAAAGTGGTGACCTTGGGCGTTCCTGGTTGTCAATCAAAAGCCTTCCGCCGCTCCAAGACTCCAGTAGTTCTTTGCGAACACAATCGCCGTGTTCTCCACAGCAGAACGCTCGGAACCGAGCGGCTCGCCGGCTGACCGAAAATAGAAGTCCAGCAACTCGCGCAGACGCGCTTTCGTGCGTGCGCCAGACAATGCAAATACCTCGAGCGCACATCGCACGTAAAGCGGATAAGTCGTTTGAGAAATAGTCATGCTCATGCATCCTGGTGATGCGAGCAACAATCCCTTCGCGGGGATTGCAACCCGCGTGGGTAAAGACGGTTACTTGTTGGGTGCCGAACGCGGATGCGATCTTCTCCCGCACGGGAAGCACGTCGAGGTAACCAAAGGGATAAATCTTGCTGCCAAGGGCAACCGGTCAGAACGACCAACGATGAAAGCCAAAATCCGGGCGGATTGGCCATTGGCTAAGTAACGGCTAGCTACCGGATCAAGGATCGGTTCATAGTGTACCGCAAATTTCCCGCCCGGAAGCAGTGAAGACCTGGTTCAAGCTTGGCCCGACCGGCCTTGCGGCAGCATTTCGTTCAAACGCGCGACCATCAACTCGACAAGTAACTCGGCATCGCGGGTGGCATCAACTGCGTCGCGTTCGAGCAGAGCGCGAAGCGCGTTCTTTAGCCAGTACGACGTACTGGGTGAGTCGAGAACCTGCTGAATTCTTTCGGCTGAAGTCATGATAGGGATAGGTGTTGACTCAGGAGGTGGTACCAAAGCGCTAAACAGCGGCGCTCTGGCATCGGATCGACGAAAGTCCGTGAAAACTACTCTGCGTTACCTCTTTGGGCATATCGCGCGATCATGTGTCGGGCCCGGCCGGGCGTGAAATCACCCGACCACTCCAGACCAGACTCACGGACCTTGTCACGGACGCGGTTCTTGAATGACTCGCCGCGCTCTTGTACGTGCATCGCGCAATGCTCGTCTTCCACCGCAAGAGTGAAGGCGAGATCACGGATGGCCCGGTCCAGCTTGAGCTTCAGCCGCCGCTGATTATCGAACCGCTTGCCGAGAATTGCCGCAACCACGGCAGCTATTACTGTCGAGATCAGGGTGAAAAAACCTCCAATGAGCGAGGCTTGGACAGCCGGATCGTGCAACTGAAGATGCATTTAGTATCCCTCTATAAAAAGGGGAGGGGCCATGCACCCCGGAGGGGACACGCCCCTCCGGGTAGAAAAACAAACGCCTCAGGCGACGGCGTAATACCGTTGACCGTGCGATCAGCCGCCATACCGATGGTAGGCGCTGTAGCGTGCTTCACGCATCACGCGCTGCTCACGATCCTTCTTGGCCATGTGGCGGCCGATCGCGCATCCTGCCACCGCGCCGAGGATCGCATGGTGGCCTACGACGTGGCCGACCACGGCCCCAGCGGCGGCTCCCTTCATGCAGCCTTCGGCGCGCACGGCAGTCATGGGCACGCTCACAACCAGCGCGATTATCAGAGCCTTTACGGACTTTGCTTGTTTCATCACTTTCCTCTCAAAAAAAATGTTTTTCACAGTGGCTTGCGGACATTTTTTTACTCTACGCAAGGCGAACGTGCTCGCAAGCCCCTGCGTTCCGTGCTTACCAGTCGTACGCTGTCAGCCCTTCCACATCGGAACCGTCGGCGTCGAGCTGGATCCACTGAAAGCCTCGTGCCGTCGCCCATGCCCACAGCGCCTGAAGGTCGGCCGGCACCGGGCAGCCCTGGCTCGCGAACGTTTCCACAGACCCATCGGACGGCACAGACAGGAAGAACCCGAACTCATATGACCCGCAGTAGCACCACGGGTTGTTATCGCCCTGGCCTTCCAGAAGATCGAGGGTTTCACGCGTGATGTGGTTTGTCGCGATGCGTGGGCAGACGTTGAGATCCGAGAACGCAATCTCCGACTTGCTGTACAGGATCTCCGCCGCAGCTACGGCTTTGTTCCTGGCTGGAACGTCAAGTTCGTCGGAAGCGCCGATGCGGCCCTGCACCTGATCTTTCGACATGGTGATCAGAGAACGCAAAAGCTCGCGGGAAATCAAAACCAGACTGGACATGTTCTGCTCCTGGGTACATGCGGAGCAGACGGCCCGCGGGCAGAAAGCCCCGCGAGGGATGTGCCGGGTGTCGGCGGAAGAAAGCCATTGCTGGCTAGTCAGGCTGCGTGCGGCCAGCTACCGGATCAGGGATCGAAACTGAGTATATCTGAAATTTCCTGTCAGGAAGTATCAGCCCGTAACGGCCGCTGCCGAATCCCGAACACACTCTGCGAGCATCAGGATCAGCTCAGCATCACTCGGAGTCGCCCCAGGACCGTTACGCAAGGTTGGAACGTCCCGGGCGTAGATGCTGCGCAACACATCAATGACCGCCACCCAGGAGCGCTTCTGATCGGCCATTTGGGCGCCATCAAGTGCATCTTTGCTGATTTTCTCGATACATTCAGCGACCTGAAAGGCCACGAGTACGAGATGCTGTCGCTGTGCCTGTGCACCGGAACGTAGTGAGTGCGCGAGATGATCCAGCTTTTCAACGGTCAGCGCTAGAGCCCTTACCAGCCTGCACAGCAGATCCATGTCCAGGTTGCTTTCCGGCGACTGGAATGCCGCGGCGGAATCGATATCCGCGATCAGCTTTGGCATGAAGTCTCCGTCCGGCAAAGACCACCGACCACTAGTTCGAGCGTTCTCCCGAATCGCTTCGAGACTCCCGCTTGTCATCTCCGCGGACTGACGAAGACTCCTTAGCACCCAAGCTGCGTCGTCAAACCGGAGCATGTCCGCTGCATCGTGCTCCAGCCAGTCGGCCACCTTGACGCCCGTGCTGAGCAGAGCCCCTAACCGCTCATGACCATATATTGCGCTCCCGTTGATTGCTTTGAGAATCTGCGCCTGACTCACGAACAGACGAAGCGCTATCGTACTTATATCCATAACTGTGTTTACGTAAAGATATCCGAAACTGCGTTTCTCGCGATCCGCCTCGCAACCCGCATCAATTCCCGTTGTGTCACGGCAATGGCACCGTTCGCAATAGCTGCAGCGCGCTGTGCCTCGATGACATCGTAGTGCGGATGTCTTGCGCCTGTGTGGTACCAGCAACGGTTGATTCCCACGGCCTGCGCGAAGGCGTGCAGTTCATCGAGGGAATCCGCAGTCATGTGGAAGCGTAGCTTCCCCTTCCACACGATTCCCGCATCGTCGACGTAGACGGCCATGCCCTCCTCCTCTCGGTTCCCGCGCCGCTACCATGGACGGTCAGCCAACACTATTCGGAGTGTACGAGGATCAGCCGCGCAGAGCCCTCCTGAAACGAGCGCCAAGCGATGGCGCATTCGCTTACGAGCGAGTCCGGCCGCATCAATGAAAACGCCCGCTGGCCTCCATAAGAGACGCAGCGGGCGGGGTTTCGACAAGCGTAGCAACGCGTTACGCCGTACCATCAGACCGACACGGCCGCCTCTTCGCGTGCCGTGCGGATGCCGATCAGGTTTCCGGAATCCACCTCCAGAGCATATACCTCGGAAAACGTGCCGTTCGCGTTGAAGCGGACATGGAACGTCACCTTGTGCAGGTCGGCTTCCTGAGCATCCTCCGGATACTCGAGATAAGCGATCCTGGTGTAATCGGCCTCGTCGCCGATTTCCCATAGATCGTGGTCGTGCACGAAAACGCCGTCGCCGAAGTCGTATTTCTCGAATTCGGCTTGGGCGAGCTCACGCTTGGCCTCACGGTAACCTGCCAGATACTCGGCTGCGCAGCTTGGGGCTCCGGCCGGTTGGCTGGCCGGAAGGCCCTCCTTTGCATGGCGATAGCCATCTGCCGCGAACGTGCTGCGCTGACTGACTGCAACAGGCACGACCGGCGCCGCGGTAGAGTTCGCTTCGACAGCCTGTCCCGAATTCTCCGGTTTGACGAACAAGTCCCCGCCCGGATCGACTTCGCGCCAGATGCCACCGAATGCGTCCGGTAGCGACTGGTTGCCACGGATCGCCACGTACCAGACGTCGTCCAGCGGCGCCGCGTCCGTCACGACCTCGCCACCGCAGAAGTCACAGACAACGTTGGCTATCCCGGTCATGAAGCCACTGAACGACTCGTGGCTATCCACCTCTCCCGCATCTCCGGTCAAGAGTTTCGCGACGATTTCCGCGAGCTGCTGCGGGTTAATTTGCTTGGACATACATGCTCCTGAAAAGATGGGGCATGCTCCCTCCGGAGGATGCCCCGGAGAGGGAAGAGAAACGACTTACGTCGCTTCGAAGAACGACAGGCGAAACTGATCACCCGCCTGAGGACGCATGCGAGCTTCGGCCGCCCGCATCCAGTTAGTCATTTGCGACGATCGGTGGTCCATCGTGTTAGAAATCCCCTTCGCAAACGCGCTACGACGAGCGCCGTAGTCGTACGCCATGCTGTCACATGACGCCACGAAGGGGTACATTTTCACGCGATCAAGCGCCGCTCCTTTTACCCCGAACAAGTGCAATTTCGTTTTCTTGGGCAGACGAGATTCCAGTCCGTCGAGGATCGCGAAAAGCCCATGCTTCGGGTGATGAAGTGACCTTCTACACACTGATCCGAGACCCATCAGCGCCGGAGGTGCCAACCAACCATGCCGGTCCCACACTTCCATCGTCAGATCGAGGCTTTCTGCGTACTCCTCGCAGGTCCACCCCTGGATAACCGGAACGGGAGCACGAAGGTCGTTCGCGACGGTGCTAGACGATACATCCTTCGCGTATTCCTGCTGCCATGCCTCGATTATCTGTAGCAGAGCCTCGAGCATAGTAGCCGTTGCCCGTATGCGCCAGTCCGTGTCGATTCCACCATTGGTTGCATCGGGTTCGCAACAAAGGTCCATACTTGCGAACCAGCGAGGACGCAACAGATAGGCAAGCGTCAAGAATTGTGAGTAGGACCAAGGATACAATCCACCTACGCCATTCTGCCGGCCCTTCGCTTTAAAATTTTGCCAGGCAACATAGCCTGCCGAGTCGAGTGCGACGTTGAGCTCCTGCAATGGCGAGCACTGCGGGATGTCGAACTGCCCAGTCTGATAGTTGAAGAAGGCATTGGCCGACACCATCACCGGATAACCGTAATTGAACGCATGGATAGCGAGTTTGCCTCCGCGGTGCGGAATCCCCACTCGCATCTGCAGTTCGTCCGGCGGCCACGCGTTGATCTGGTTGTCTGGAACGACGCCCGTTGGACCAAGCAACTGGACAAGGTCGAAGTCACTTTTCATGTGTTACTCCTGATGAAGGGAGCACACCCCATAGGGATACGCATCCCTATGGGTGAATGAAAAAGGCATGACGAATCCATGCACCAACCGGTGCAGGACTCGCAAAAATGTGCTGATTAGCCCCGCCAACATGGCCGGCGGAAAGCCCTGTGCAGGCTGAAGATGGCACGGGCGTGCCAGGCTGGATAACGGACCAAGCTGCCGGGCTGGAAAGCTAGCGATGATTATAGCAAAATTCTGGAGAATAACTTCCTGATGGGAAGTTAGATGAGTCTTCCGGGTGACGCGTGGACAACGCAACCCGACCGGCCGGAGCAGGTCGGATCGCCGTAGAAGGAAGCGCCGGTTTATTAGCGGCGCCACCCTCCGTAACCACCCCAGCGCCCGCCGTAGCCGCCCCAACGACCTGCGTAAACTACCGGGTGCCCCCAACCCGCGTACACCGTAGGTACGGCAACCTGCACGACCGGCGCTTGCGCGACGTAGGTGGTCGGGTACACGTACTGCACTGGCGGCGGGGCCACGTATTGCATCGGTTGCTCGATCACTACCGGGGCCGGTTGCGGCTGCGGAGCATAGTACTGCTCCTGCGCGTAGACCGGCTCCGGGTCGGGTGGCGGAGCGTAGTCGACGGCGGGCGGAGCGTACGCCTGGCGGTAGTTCACGGGTGCCGGCGGAGGCGCAGCGCGCAACGGCTGTTCGACCACAGGCTGCGTCGCCACAGGGCGTACGACAGCCGTGTCGTGGACAGCAGCCCCGTGCGGAATTGGCGGCAGCACCGAACCCGAAGCCTTCTCATCGTCGACCTTCTGCATCGCGCGTCCCGTGAGAAGACCGTTCCGATAGGCACGCGCCTTGTCAGACATCGGTGCGTTCGGGTCTTCCTTCATCCCGTCAACGTTCACCTTGTACTCGTTAGGCGACAGCGACGGATCGGTGCCGTAAGCCTCCTCCGGCCCATCCGCCCAAGCCGCCCCCATATGCGTCACGCCGGCGATCACCAGCGAGAACGCCAGCAGGGAAACTCGCCCCTTCCTCATAGCCATACTGAACCTCTCAAGTTAGAAACGCGGCGTGGAGCGTCATGCGAATGCCCCACCTCGCGCGACACGTGAACCTGAACATCCGGTTCGCCACGAACCTCGCAGACAGCCGGCCGGAATCGCGCAACGTTGGCCCTGCAGGATTCGATGCCCGCTCCTCACGAGCCACAAGCACTTCGGTACGTAGAACGCACGATCCTGATTCGCAATCTAACAACCTGCAAATGCGAAACAAGCCCCTTCGATTGTGGGTACGCGTGAAGCAAGAGGTATTTGGAGAATGGAGAGAGTCAGCGAATTCCGGTTCGGAATCTGCTGGTCAGTTGAAGAGCTCTTCCTGCTCAGTCGGCATGGTCGACTGAGGCGAATCGTCCCCGGAGGTAGCGCTAGCCTTCGCCCTGCCTCCTATCTTCGCGAGGTAGCGCTCGACCAGGCGCATCACGTTGCTCATGTCGTCATCGACTCTCTCGACACCAAGGTGCGGATCGACAATCTGGCGGGCTTCGCTCGCCTTGATGCCGAGCACGTCCATGATCGGCGGATCGCTGCCCTCTTCGGATACCAGGAAAAAGGCCGTCACCGGATGTTCCTGCCCTTCCCGGTCAAGCCGCCAGATCACCTGCTGGTGAATACCGGGTGACCAATCGAGTTCGCCGAAGATCACAACGGAGCAACGATGTTGCAGATCGTCCACGCCGGCGCCTGAACGCAGGGACATGATGATCACGTCCGTGTCGCCCGACATGAATCGATCCTTTTCGGCGTTCTTTTTCGCAGCCGTTTCGCTGCCCGTGTACATCGCTGGACGGAGGTCCTTCAGCTCCTCCAAGAGGATCTCGTACACGGCACGATGCCACCCCATCAGCAGCACTGGTTCACCGGCCGCTACCATGAGACGCACAAACTGCGCGACGGATTTTGCTTTCGACACGCCAGTCGCCTGCCGGACCATCATGTCAAGCTCGCGCGCTGCCTGGCCGCGCTCAACGAATGCCCCTGTCGTTGCCCGGATCGCGAGGCGCCGTGCCATCTCCTCGATCGACGCTACCGCTTTCGCGTCGTAGTCAACGTACTCAACGATCCTCGAGACCTTCGGCAGTTCCAGGCCGACATCGGACTTGAGGCGACGAAGCATGACATGCTGTTCGCGCAGATAGGTGCCCAGCGCCTTCGGATCTGCGATGTGACCTCTATTGTCGACCCATTCCCGACTGAAATCCTCGTATGAGCCGAGTACCGTGTCGTCGATGAACTGCATGACGTTCCACATCTCGACGCCATAATTATAGATAGGGGTAGCAGTCAGGCCGAGGTGGTAGAGTGTGTGTTCGTAAAGCACTTTCGCGGCACCGCCCTTCGCCGTACCGGTACCGGTGCGCAGACTTTGCGGTTCGTCGACGATCATCGCACGGAAGAAGCCCGTTGCGAAAATATCGGTCCAGCCGAGAATCTGGCTTATCCTGAAAACGTAGACGTCCGCAGGCGGAAGGTCGTAGGGCTTCGCCTGCTTGATGATGTGAACCTTCAAGTTCGTGAAGGCCTGGATTTTGTCCCTCCACTGTTTCTGCATATGTGAGTCCACCACGACGGCAGCGGGCAGTGCACCAGGCTCCGCACACAGGAAACCAGCAGCGGTATACGTCTTCCCCAAGCCTCCCTCATCGCCGAGCAACAATCCACGCCGCCGGCGGACTAACTCAATAGCCTGCTGCTGATAGTGACGAATGACCTGACCTTCTCGCAGACCCGGAATCGTCGGTGCGACATAGTCGGGCAGAAGAATGCGCTCGAGCTCGGCCTGCTGGATATCGAACAGATCCTTGCCTGCCATCAGCGCGGCCTGATCCTCGACGGTCAAATGCAACGGGTATCTGGCCAGAAACCACTCCAGATCAGCCGCGACCATCAGATCACGAGGTAGCTCGAATGGGCCGGCCGACTGTTTCGGCACACGGGGGAAAAGGTGCTTGAAGCGGATCGCCACGTGCGGCTCGAGGCGTGAGACTTCCCACGCCTTGCCGTCTTTGATGAGCCGAAGTTCCCCGAACGTCCGCCGCATCAGATCCACCCACGGCTCAAGGAAGCCGCATAGACGGGCTTGCCGTTGATCTCCGACGGCAGACCCATTACGATATTGGATGCTAGGACGATCGCAGTTACGTCCGGGCTTTCTGCGTATCGCGAGATCTGCTTGAAGATGTCGACCTTCCGAGCCTTGTTGCGCATCTTGCATTCCACAGCGACGCCACCCGCAATCAGGAAATCGAGAATGTCCTTGGGCGAAATGCGCTTCTCCCGCTCAAACGTCACCCCTGCCTTCTTGAAAGCGCTTTCGACATCTTCCTGCAGATGCTTCTCCGTCGAGAGGTCAAACCGATGCCCGTGAAGCAGACGCACGATCTGCTCCGGGGTGTGAGTCGGCGCTGACGTTGATTGAGACATGAGATGACCGTTCGGTGTGGTATGCGGCGAGTCTGCGCGATCGCGTCGTGGATTCAACCCCTGGCCCGTTCAAACCGTCTCAGCGAACAACTCGTCTGGAACGTCGAAGAACCCTTGCATGCCGCGAAACGGCACTGGCTCGGGAAGCAGACGCGGCTGGTCCGCCCGCCAGGCAAACCGGCCAGCCGAAAAGTCCCCAAAGTGGCCGTGATCCACAACCTGGTCAGAAGGCACGCTTTCCTTGAACACTACGCTGCCGATGATGCAGCCGCGGGGCATCTCACCGGCTGTACGAAAGCCCGCCGCGAGCATCGCCCGGAGATACCGGTCGAATGCCTCTTCCGCCAGTGCACCTTCGCTGCGCCCGCTCACATACTCGGCGAGCTCTATCAGGTCTCTCGTCGCCTTTGCAGCATGGATGGCTACACGCGTTCCAACGATCGTGCGTGGAAGGCGCCAACCCCGCGTTTCGTAGCGCTTTGGGCCTACAAGAAGGAGCGAGGCATGTGGTTGCCAGATCGAGATGGCTTTCACGGTCGAAGCTCAGATCTTGTCCTTGCGCGCCGCCGCCGCGCGCCCGGCCCGAGGTTTCGTCTCGACCTGGATCATCACTACTTTCCCTAAATGGCTTTTTTCGCGGGTCGCCTTGCGCTTGATCCGCTTGTTCCGGTCCGCGCTGATCACGATTGCGCCGACACCGACTACAGTACCTCTTGCCATGATCACTCTCCTTTCACGAAACTACGTTTGCAAAGAAAAGCCTTGCCTCCGTTTATCGCGCGACAAAGGCATCGGCCGCGAAGTTCACCCTGTACCAGCAAATACGAGTGGTTGAGGACGGGTGTGGTGATGACAGATCATCCGGATATGCCATTACCGCATCTGTCCCGCGCTTGTTTCAGATCCGATTCATTTGTTTGTCGCGTACCTTCCTGATCACTTTTACCCGGTCAGTCTATTCGGCGGTCCTTCAATTTCTAGTCCCCGCGTTGGACCACGCAGCAATCAAAAAACCCGCGTGCCTTTCGGCAACGCGGGTGCGGGGTTCTCACCGCCCGGCGGACGTCGAGACCAACAGTACCGGGACCGCAGTTTCAGGGCGAGTCGCTGTCACCGCCGGGTTCCCGAGGGGAAAGACCCGAGCCGTTGATCGCACTCGACCGTCCATGCTTTCTCAGTGACGCGTGTGGACCGGCTGGTCGTCACGCAGTGTGCCAATCAGGATCACGCTGAGCAGCACTTTCGCGAAGTTGCGATCGCGAAGATACGAGCGAACGACCTCGCGTTCGATTTGGCCTTCGTGCTGCACGCAGATCGCGTAGCACTTCCCAATGGGATCGTCTTCGATGCGAATAAAGCCATCGACGTGTTCCGAACGGATTCGGAACTCAAGAGCCGCGTTGAACGTGGCGAAGTCATCGTCAACATCACGATAGACCACGCTGTTCGGATGCACGCCCGCCTTTACCATCGCTGACCAGACGGTACTGCCGCCCGGGGCGTCATGAGACTCCAGAAGCTCGATCATGCCGACCAGCCGTTTCGACTTCACGTCGTCACGGCTGATCGGAAGACGCAGATCAGCGAATTCCGCAGGGGAAAGCGCGGACAGATCGCTGACAACAGCTGCCTCGCCGAGGCCTGATGCAAGGATGGAGTGAATCGACATATCCTGCTCCTGAACAAGTGTTCGCGAAGCAAGTCCCGCACGCAGGATTGCCCCGCGGGGTGGGTGAAATAGAGACTGCCGGGAAACCGGCTAAACCGATAGGCGTCAGAGAGACGCGCCAGAGGCTGGTGACGTCCAGCTACGGATCAAGGATCGACTTAAGTATAACGGTAGTTCTTGTCAGGAAGCAAATTGACAAAATCCCGGGTGATTCAGCTTGCGGCTTCGGGCGAGTGTGCAGTGGGCCGACCGGATCACTCAGAGAGCTTTGCGACGTTGCTGACCGCCAGCCGGCCAGGCGTATTTCTCACCATTTCGCTGCGAACCAAAGGCGTTGGTCTGCGCGTTTCTACTTGCCAGTTGCCGAGGCCGCAAACTGAACCGCTACTCCATCTACTACCTTAGTCGTATGCTTGTTCGGCCGAAAAGAACAGCGCCTCATAACCCTGCACGTAGACGAGGTGCAGATCCTTGTCCACTGTATATCCACAAGTCTCGAACCAGTATTCAACGAGCCCTGTCAGACTCTCACTGAGCACAGTGAGGTCCGTACATACCCTCCGAACCTCCGGGAGCTGACAGAATTCCGCATGGGCCTTGGAAACGGCCAGAAAATCCTCGCTCATTCTGACGTGAGTACGCTGCCAGCAGAGCCGGTACTGGAACGACACCTCACGTGGCCCGATCAAGCCAAACTTGTCCGGCCAGCCATCACTGTGATTTTCGACGACCCCGGCCGGGGGATCACGCTCGATATCGCTGAGCTGCGCGAATGCCGCGTCGTTGGCTTTCAGCCATGCAGAAAACACTTCGGACCTCGGGTCGAGCCACATCGCATCCCGCGCGTAGCTCTCGATCAGCTTCAGCGCGTGCTCGCGCGCCCCACCGAGCATCATCGCGGCAATAGAGACGGGGAGCCAGTCGTCCTTCCCGACCGCTTATGAGAACCGATCTTCGCCGTCGATGTAGCTGAACGACATGCTGCCTGACTCTGCTCGAGAATAGTCGAAACCGGCTTGCGCGTCCCTATGTGCTGGTGGAGGCGGTTGAACTGCGGCAACTGGCTCTGTTGCTGGCACGGTCGGCGCAACGGGTTGACGCTTCTCGTAGCCGAAATGACCGAACAGGCGGTCGAGTAACGAAGGTTCGTGCAGATCACTCATGAAAGGATCATCTCACTGGTTTGAGGGCGGATCTCTTGCGCCGTCGGATCAGAACAGGTCTGTCTGTGCCGACGTGTCCGTCGCGGACATTCGTCGTTGGGTCCGCGCAGCCGGAGTTACTTGAGAGGTGGCCGACTCTTGTCCTGGCGGCTTGCTCCTGTCTGGAGTCGGAGTGTGCACGGTCCCGCCGGCACGGAGCATATTGAACAGGGCGAAGACGGCATCGACCGGATTGGCGTATGCGACCGGCTTGCCGGGCACAAACCAGCCGGAGTTGTGTGCAATCTCGGCGTTGAACCGGCAACCGAGTTCCGTCGCGAGCCCGCCAATAGCTTCTTCAACCGAGCCGGCGGCCGGGCGCTGCGTCGCAATCGTGAGAACGGGTCTGGGCGAGGCTACATCGAGCGACAGCCGAGTGCCGTCCCGTGGTGGCGCCGACCCCTCGAAACCTGCTGGCGGGGTGCCATCGCCTTCCGGTTCTTTCCATGCGACGAAGCGGGCAAAGTCCTCGTCTGAGATCCATCGTTCCTGCGTACTCGTACCGGAATCGATAATGACCTTGCGAGGGTTGATCCTGTGCGAGAGCACATAGCCGGTCACCTGAAAGTCGACGCGCTCCATTGCCCGCAACGCCCGCGCGATCGCGTCATCGCTGACACGACCCTGCGGGGGATACGTCCGTTCTGCCGGGACCGGAATCGGAGCATCGCTCAAATCGGGCCTCTTACCGTGATTTGCGGTTGGACGACGTGGCCGGTGGTATATCCAGCCGCGAGACCGTGATCAGGTAGGGGCCCGACAGGAAGCTCATTTCCTTCCCGTCGAACGACGCCCAGACGTCCTGGCCCGCATTCAGATCGACGGCCGTGGCCTGGTCAAGAGCGTCCGAAACCTGATCCTTCACGAAGACGGTTGCGTTGATCACCCGCTTCATCTCCGGGCCCTTGATGCAGAACTGCTCGCGGGTCGGTACCACCTTGTCGGCCTGCTTCACGTTTCGCACCGCGCCGTAGTAACATCCGTCGCTTTCAACCTCGGTGTCGAGAACCGGAATGTTGTCAGCGAATTTCTGCTGATTCGTCACGTATCCCGCAGTGACGACCACGTGCCATTTGGCGGCGTACGCAGCGCAGCACATCGTACTGGCCAGAAGTGCAACGATCAGTTTCCTCATATTTCCCTCGTAACGGGCTCGTACTGCCCGGATGTTGAATGCGACCCGCACTAGCGCAGGAGCTTCAGACCGCCGATCGCGCGATGGGCGTCCGTCCATCCCTCCCGCCATGCCTTGAAAGCACGACGTTCCAGCCAGCGACGGTAGGGATTTTCGGACAGCGATCCACCACCGATACGCGACCGAAATCCTTCCCGATTCGCCTGACCGATCAAGGTCGTCATCTCGGTCCCGCCCTTCACCAGCATATGCAAGCCATAGCCAACAAGGCAGATACCCGCTGAAAGCGCTGCAATACCCGCGTCGACGCCCACGGTGCCAACGAGAAACTTCGCCGCGCCTTCCATCAACAGGCCACCCAGCCCCACGCCGAAAGTCGCGAACGGCGAATGTCTGATCACCCACGAATCGATTTTCTTGAACGCCTTCATGGCGATCCTCCTTTCAGTCCGGATGTGCCCGCCTCACTCTTCTGGATCAGCTCAAGATCCAGGACATCCATGAATTCCTTGAGACGCTGCCGTCTCTGCCGCGGCCGCAGATCGAAATCCACCCGGACGTGGTCCTCGAAGGGCCGGTCGCACAGGCTGTTGATCGTTCCGACCCATCCGGCACGCCGGGCAGGCTCCGACTGCGGGAAGTACCGCGTCTTCACCCGGTCCGAAACACGAACGCGGTCACCGGGCTGAAACGGATGTACCGCGGACGGCTCGCTAATTGCGTGCAGACCCGCGCGTCCGCCTGGCTGCGATACCTTCTGCAGCGTATCGATCCATTGATCGACAGTAGCTATGTGTTCTTCTTCCACCGGCCTCTCCACGAAAATGCCCATTCATGTGAGGCTAGCAAGGCACTTCCCGAAAACAAGTCCCTCGAACGAACTCATCTATCAAGTGGTCGACGACGGTGATTCCGCGATGACATGATATTGATCGCCGAGTTGCTCAGCGAGCAGTGCGGTGACTTCCCGTGCCCGAGTTCCGTCTTCACGATAAAGCGCCACGTCGTTGGAGACTAGCCGGTCCGCTATCCACGCTGGATTCGCCTCCCGGCAGGCGACACGATCGTCGGAACCGGAGCGACGGAGAACGATGCGATCGCTGTTGTGTCCGTGCCCATAAAAATGCAGCGCCCCGACAATCTGCTTGAACAATGACGCCGGAAGCGTCACGGTTGAGTCGTCAGGCGACATGATCGGAAGCGGATTCTGATCAGCGAGTCGTCTGTGAGAAAGTGTGGTCATCGTATCCATCCCGAGCTGGAATTGCTGCTGTCAACACGCCGCAGCGGGCCAGCAGAGACGGATATCGCGAGCGTTTTCTGACCGGCCAGCGTAGCGTATCGACCGAGCATGATCCAAACAACTCTGGATCGTGCTCCATCTCCGGGGGAATTCGACGCATTTAGGCCAGTGGTACGCAGTCTGTAACTTTAAGCATCCTAGCGAGCGCTAGCGAGCCTCTCCCACTCGAGAAGTACCGTATCGGACGTGGAATCGACAAGACGACAATAATTGCCCTCGGGGCACAGGAACGCGACAATCAGGGACGCGAGCCAGTGCCAGGGAACACAGTATTTTGGCGTGCGAACGCCACGCCGCACGAAGATCTGATAACGCTGCATGTTAAACAATCCATTGTTGCTGCTTTTCAATACCCGAGCCTGTCCAGAACTTCCTTGCCACTGTAGTCGTCCCGCAGTCCGACATCTTCTATGAACTCGTCAAAACTCGCGTAATGACGCTTGATCTCCGCCTTCGCCTCAGCACGGGTCACGGTAGCCTCGCAAGCTAGCTTCCCAGAAAAAGTTCCTGACAGGAACTACCCGATCGCATTCGCATACATTAAGCGAGTGAATCGAGCGATGCAACGCCAAGAAGAGTGTCAAACAGAGAACGATTCGCCTCAATTGGCTGAGTACGATCGATATTCTTTGAGCAAACTGAGTTTCCGGTCAGGAAATCTGGGGGCTGGCCTTGTCCCGGGCGATCGTACTCGTCGCCTGATGAGCGTCGGCTTCTGGCTCGTCCTCGGGACGACTGAGTGACGCCACGATCTGCGCCAGATAAGGATCCTCCCCCATGCTCGCGCTGTCATCGAGTGGGTTAGATGTTTGTTCGCCTGCTTTGCGGAATCGGGAAAAGAAAGGGAGCATGACCGCGATGTCTCTGATTTCACTACGTGGGTTGCGCGCCTGCGTCAGCTCAGACCGCTCGCCTACTGATAACGCTTCAGCTCCGGATCGGAAACCGGCAACTCCGGGATGTCGAGGATCTTCGCGACAAACGATGCCTTCGCCATTCCAATGCTGCTGACTACCTCCTGCGTCCCGGCATCCCGATAGGCCAGGCTCGGCGTTCCATAGAACCCCAACGCCTTCATCAGCTCGCCGTTACTGCGGATTTTCGCATCGGTTGTTGCACTTCCCTTGATCGGAGCGATGCCGCCGCTTTCCGACGCCTCCTGATACTTCGTCTGGAGAGTGCGCATCACGCCAGCCGGATCTTTGGCCTCGAGCAACGCCGCCGCCTTCCCACCTGAGTCCGGTTTCAGTAGACCCACGGGAATCCAGCGAACCTGCAATCCCTTCTTCTCGTAGGGCTGCACAGCTTTCCAGAGCAGATGACAGTAGATGCAATTCGGGTCCATGAAGGCATAGACGATTGCCTTCGGCCGCCTTGCTCCCTCCACCACGTACGCGGTTTGCTCGATCTTTGGCCAGAGCGCTGCGACATCGATCTTTGGCGCCATAGCCTGTGCATATACGCTGCTCAGGTCCTGACGTGACTGGTCGAGGATATGCCCTGCAATGAGGTACTTGCCGTCCGCAGTCGTGTATACGATATCCGGCGGCCCCTTCGGTCCCTGTACGACCCACCCCGTCAGTCCGTCGACGGCCTGAAACGATCTGACCACGGCGATTTCCTTCGGGATGTTCGCGGCAAGGACCGGCGGAATCGCCAAATCGGCGAGCGCCGGGATCGAACCGGTCAACGCCAGGACACAGAGAAGCGAACGCATAGAGCGGAGCAGACGCATGCCGACTTAGGGAAAAGAGATTGTGGGCTTCTTGAGGGTATTCCCGCTACGCCACCGTGACAATCGCAAAACGCGCGCTCAATCGAGCGTCATTCCAACACCGATCGCCCAGGATTCCCGTCAGCCAGATCTTCTCGAACCGGTCGCGCTACAACCGCGCCCGTACATGAGACGGCGACGGAAAGATTTTCGCATTAATCAGGCGTGATGTTGCGGACGGACAGAATGAAGTGCACCGCTCCGCTCGGCGCCATAGATCTCGTCCATCTCGCCTCAAGGACGTCGATCAAAAGAGGAGCACGATCCGGTCTATCAGGACGGGATCCGAAAAGCGAGCGAATGAACGTCGACACGATCGAGGTAGCTGGCGATCTGCTCATGGTCAAGCTCGCCACGCGCGAGGATGTTATCGGCGAGTTCGACCAGCACATCCCGGTTGCTGGTGAAGAATTCGCGCAGGTCGCTCCGCTGGCGTTCCTCTAGGGCATTGATCGTGTCCCGGTTGATCTGCCGTTGCCAGAAGGTAGCCGGGAAACGATAAAAAGCACCGGCACTTCCCGCGACGGCAAACCGAGTAGCCAGTTCCATCCATTCGGCGTAATCGTCTGCTCCCCCGTTGGCGCGGGATTCCAAGACGGCAAATTCCGCCTCGAGTCCGGCCAGAGCGATCAGCATCGCGACATAGGCGTACGTTACCGGTACCTGCATCGGAGTCAGCAGGACCTCACCGCCTCTCGGATTCCGATCAGTGATAACCCGACGGACCAGGACACGCATGTCACTGGGGCGTTCGGGAAGCAATCTGTAAAGCAGCGTATGGCCAGCCTCGTGGATTGCGACTCGCCGCATATCCTCGGGGGACTGAATATAGGGCTGCATAGCCCCTTCCTCAATGGCTGGGACCAGTCGACGCTTGCCCACCAGGCATTCCACCCAGCCGACCACCGCCACGGCTGCCAGAGCCGGTATCGCCGCTTGCGGCGAGGTACTTACCGCGGACAGTAGCGCAGAGATATCCGGAGCGCCAAGCCTAAGCAGGAGAACCGTGACCGCGAGCGCAAGTCCGCGAAGCAAAACCCGACGGCCGTTCGGCCGCAACAACTGGGTCAGCCCGATCCACAAGAGGCCCACCGCGACGATGTCGGCACACAGATCAAGCGTAAGGGTTCCCTGAAGTGTGGCGTGAGGGAGCAAGACGAGAACTACAGCCGCGACGGCAAGCCATGTCGTTGCATCGCACGCTACCCTCAGAGCGAGTTCGCGCCATCTGGGCGCCAGCAGGGAATTCTGCTCGACTAGATTGCTCATAGGTCACCTTGAGCGTTACAACTTGGAGCTTGTGGCTGGCATATCTTGCGCCACCGGCGGTACCCACTTCTTGCCGCGGCACTCGAGAATACCGCCGGTGGCATCGGAGGCGATCGACCAGTTGGTCGAACAACTGCTGCCAATCGTCGCGCTGCCGCCAATCTTCACTTCGTTCATCACCGGATTGTTTCCGGTCACACCTTGCGCGCTCGCAGCAGCACACGCTCCGAAAGCGACAGCAGCACTGATCGCACCGATACTGAATTTCGCACTCGACTTCATCTCTTTCACCCCTTTACGCTCAGATATTCGTTGCCTAAAGGCACGACGATTCCCTGCAACGCGCGGCAACCTGAAGAATTGGCGCAGGCGACAGAACGCCTGATACATCGCATCGTAAGCGCGTCTTTCAAGCTCAGACATGTGACCTCCCCCATGACAACACCATCCTGTTCTTGCGGCGTCAGATACTCACCGGGACGTCCCGATAGCAAAGATGTTTGGGAGAAAGTCTGTCGAGATCAATCATTCAAAACCCCACGATTCGAGACGAGGCCATCCAGGTTCAGGTCACCACCCGCCCAAGCGACTTCCCCTTCACTCCGCTCATCCCACAACACCAGATTTGCTTTACAGCAGTGACTCACCCAGACCTTGCACATCTTGCTGTCTAGCAGTGCACCATCGAGTGCTTCTTCATGCGAATATTCAAAATCGGCGTGCTCAGGGCGACAATTTCCGCAGCCGTTCTCACAGGTCCACTGCTGACCTTCGTCCAGATCGGGCAAAACAACATCTTCGCAATGACGCGCTTCCGGCTGGGCGACTGCGGTATCCATAGATGAGCCTCTTTTGAGATTGACAGCGGCCGCTCAGCGACCGGTCGCCGCGGCCTGATGCTCGGTCTGAACAAATTCGGTGATCTTTTGTCGTACCGGTGCCAACGCGGAATTCACTTCCTGTACCTCGTGTGCCATGTCCACGCGATTACCCGTAGTGTCGATCGGACTGTCGCCAATGCAGAGCGTCCATTGATCGGAACTCGACTTGCACGGATGCGGCAAAGCCGTCTGCTGCTCCTGTGCAGCGACCGGCCCCGCTATCAGGAAGGTTACGGCAAGTGTCGGGATCACGAATTTCATGGACTAGCCCTAGGCTGATATGAGATCAGCCATCCATTATCGAGATCGCGAGGGATCCAACAATTCGGAAACAGACTGCAACACAGGGGGATTTCCGCGTTGAGCAACGTTTCCTCGGAAAGCAAAATTTATGTTCCGAATGCGGTTAGTGCCGCCGAACGCTATGGGGAAATCCCGCCCTCCTCGACGGTGACATTGCGTCCGTAGCGAGCGATCTTGTCGGCCTCCCATTCGAGGAGAATGGCGAGGGCATCCCCGCTGAAGAATGAGCCGGTGGCCTCCGGGTTGAATAGCCCGCCTTGCCTCAGACCAGCCTGAATACCGATCAGCACGGCTTCGCCCGACGGCTCCATTCGAAACACATAGTAGGTAGTCACGACCACGCCGCCGGCGCCGGCACGCAGCTTCCGGTAGTCGACTCGCACGTATGCGTATCCTGAATGGTTCAGGATGGGCTTGAGCCCAATTGCCGGGCCGATGCCCGCCGCTACCGCGTTCAGTACAGGAATCTGCGTGTTTGGATGGTGGGACTCCCAGGCATCAAGCACCAGGCCAACTGCAGCGACTGAAACCGCCTCATTTCCCACCGGGCCGATCGAACCTGCGCCCGGGAGTTGACCGCGCGATTGGATCAGCGGCTCCAGCGCCAGGGACTCGATGTACGCCGCCAGCGCTTGGCTGTAACCCTCGGACATAGCGACGAAAGTCAAGGTGTCGCCGCGACTGACTGAGACAGGCCCCTTCAGGAACATTTCGCCGTCACCCTCGCGCAGCTGCTTGAAGCTGTACGAGGGCATAAACACACCGGTCGTGTATAGCATGGCCATCCTTTTGGCTCGCGGGGCCGCTACCACACCCCCGCTAAATTGGTCGCTTGTGCGAGATAAGACCAGACGCGCTTGCGTGCCGCCATCGCGGACGGGCGGATAGAGTACCGCGTTCGGGATGCGTTCGCCGCCATCGCAACCTGCCGCTGCGTGCTGTGCACCAGCCGCGTGTGCTCGTCGATCCGAAACCAGAGATCTCGCTGCAGGGAGATACCGGTGCAACGTCGGGTGCAGGGAGTGCTCGCGGGTTCCACAGCCGTCAATTCGGCCCGAGCAAACGCATCCTGAACAGGGCAAAGCGCATCCGCCATCGAGGACAACCAGCGTCGCGCATAGGCATTTCCCCGCCACTCCGCTCTCGACGGCCATCTCCCGCCTACACCGGGCGCCTGCTGGTCACCTCGTTCCAAGTCTGGAGCATCCAACCGGATTGGACCGCTCGAAAACGAAGCGCATCCGGGCATACTTTCGCCGTCGGATCGCCCGTGGTCGAATCAGATCCAAGGAAGCATCACTCGGATGTAGATTCAAACCGGAGACGGAGTTGCTCGCCGGCCTCGGCATCGAGCGGCTGCAGCATGACGTCCTCGCGCCGAACCCATTGCGGGCCAACGCGGCTAGACACGCCCTTTCTGAACCTGACGAAGTCACCGGTCGGGTGAACCTCGACGATGAAGCCGTATACGAAGCCGCCGGTCGGCTGGGGCACCTTGCAGGCGCGTCCCGTGGACTCCAGCGCTTCTTCACGGGTCAGGCTCAACTCGGCCGCCCCTTCGCCAGCTCGTAGTTCGCCCAGGCTTGGATCGCGCATTCGATATCCTCGCACCGGAACGGAAACCTATGGACAAGCTCGGCCCTCAGCGTCGCCACCTGGCGAATCTGCTGGAACTGCGCGATATTGACCGCGGCGCGCAGCATTTCGGATACGCTGGCGCGATAGCGTTTCCGGGCCTGGTCCATCGGAAGCACGATCGCGTTCGGCCAGCCGAATTGGTCGGCGGTTATGTCAGCGACGAAGCTCACGCCGTCAGGCGATTTCCCTTCCACCCAGTAATGTCCGTGCCACATACCAGTCTGGTCGATGGCGCCTTCACAGAGTTTCCCGTCGCCGCCCCGCACGGCCGCTTCACACTTACCGAACTGCTCGAGTGCGTTCCGTAGCAGGATCGCGCCGTACAGGCAAGTACCGCCGGTATTCGCGATGTTGCTGTCAGAGAGAACGAAGTCGAACACATCTCGCATCATCGTGGTTAGCCGTTCCACCTCCCGCAGAGCCGGATCAGAGTCCACTGCGATTTGCGGGCCCAACCAGTCGCCCTCGGACGGCTTCCATTTCGGATTGTCCGGTTCGATCTTGCGCATGGTTTCCAGCGCGTCCGGGTCACGATAGTCTGCGATGCACCGCACGCAATCACCACCGCAATCGACCGTGTCCGGTTTCCCGGGCTGGTTGAGCTGCTGGCTGCAGATTTGACAGGTATGCGATCCCGGTTGTTGCGACATGACGCGGTTCTCGTTGCAATAGACGGCCCATGATAGCAGCGGGAATCGGCGGAACAAGCCGTCCACAAAAGACAAACAGCCCATCCACCTTGCGGTGGAATGGGCTGATTGGTGTTCGGCCTCCGCCCGAATTACGAGGCGACGAGTCGATTGATGATGCCTTTTGCGTCGGCACAGAATGGCGCCAGCATGTTGAGCGTAAGGTCGACCGCTTGCTTCCGGGCCTCGAGCGTCAACCACGGTCTCGCGATCGCCGCCAGATTCGGCAGCTCTGCCATCGCTTCCAGCAACAGGCTTTCGGCCTTGATGCGGGTGTTCTCGGCCTCAAGCAATGGACAGTTGTCCGGCTCCCTGACTTTGAGCCCTGCCGCATCGCGCGCCTCAAAGCATTGTTTGAGGTAGGTCGCCAAATCCGATGCTTCCAGCATATACGACTGCTTCCGGTCAAGAATGACCGTATCGGCACAACCCCGCTCGACATACTTCCTCGCGATGCGAAATTGCCGCTGAGCCAGGATCTCCTCTTCGTAAGCGACGACGACCGGGCGAACAAGATCCTCGTGAGCCATCGCTACCAACAGGTTTTCTGCCGCCCGCGTCATGTTGCCATTCGGAACAAACGCACCCGACATGGCTCTTGTGATCTGCGCATCGAGCACGGCATCAATCTTCTGCTCGAGTACTTCCGGCAGATCCTTCACCTTGGCGTGGCCGCCAACCCAGTCGCTATCGGCGCACCACGCTTCGCCTCCGACAGGACGAAACTCGTAATGCTTTTCCGGCCGGCCAAGCCCACCTTGACGAACGATGCAGCGCCATTCGTAGCTGTCGATCTCGACCGGCGTCGAGACGAAGAAATGCTTACCGGCCTTGAAGCCAGCCGATGCCCCTTGAACCGCTTGATTCATGTTTCTGCTCCTGTTAATGCGAAGCAGCCACCCTCGCGGGTAGTGCCCCGCGAGGGTGATGAGTTACTTCCAGATATGGCAGGTTAGACCTCGGTGCCGCCAATCCAGCAATCACCGAGATAGGCGTCCGCTACATCGCCGTCGACGGCACGCACTGCATCGTGCTGGTTCAGAGAAGTCACGATAGAGTCATGCGTCCACGGCACAGCCGGTGACACGCTGAAAACGACATTCCCGGTTGGTCCCTGCACCGAAAGGACCTCGTTTTCACGGCCGTCAAGCAGGTCTGCCTCGCCAACACGGGTTGGGCGTGCTATCACCTTGATGCCACATGCGGTCGAATCGTACGCACCCGGCTTCCCGCCTCCCGGCTTCGAGTATCCGAACCTGGCAAAATCGGGAACACCGCCGCATTCGAGAATAAAGGCGTCAGCGTCCACGCCGTTCTCGGCAGCGTGTCCCCGAAACTCGCCAAGTCTTCCCAAGGCCTGCTTGATCTTCCCTTCACGATCTCGCAGCTCGAGTGACAGAATATGGCCGTTTCCCCGCGCCAGTTGCACCCCGTTAAGAGCCGCCTCCTGCTCGCGCAAAACCCCCAAGGCGTGCCTGACGTAGAACTGGACTGAATCCGGAACCTTTGCTTCGTGCATTTTCCTGCTCCTTTGTATGACGCGAAGCAGCCAACCCCGCAGGATAGACTGCCCCGAGGGTGGACTTTTAGGCCACGACGCGGACGGCCGAGAGGATGACGCTGGAATCGACGATGCGGTCGCGCCCACCGTCAAAATAAAACGCGGACGTTTCTACTATCGCGATACTCCACCATCTCGACCTTTTCATTCCGGTGATATGTGTCCGTCCTGCTGATCGGACGGACGTATCTCAATCTGCCGGCACCCAGCGATCTTGAGGGAATTCCTCGCTCATCACCTGCTCGACTTCCTCGACGAGGTCGACGCGCTTGCCGGCGATGAAGGTCGCCAGATCATGCCTCGTTACGCCGTCGATGTTGTCTGCCCTTATTGAACTGAGTACGCGAAACACATCCACCTTGCGCAGCCCGTCAATCGAGTTCGCTGCGATCTTGATGAACTGCTCGAGGTCGCTGTCCTCAGGTAGATTTCCATCATCGGCAAACACGACAACGCCACGCTTGCCAAACTGATAACGGCCGCTCTGTAATGCTGTCACATTAACCACAGAACCATCGGGGGCAAAATGAACGCAAACTTCTACATGCCGGGTGTCATCCCAAGACTCGTCGTGTTTCCACTCGACTCTCATGGATGTTTTCAGACAGTCGAGGTCACCGGTCTCCCACTCCCTGTTCCAAGGCATCGCGTGTGGAATGGAGGCGCCATCAGGAAATACGTATGCCTCGAACTCTGCGGTGGCCAGAGCAATCCGCCCTTCGAGCAATCTCCGGCCATCTGTAGCCGTCGGAGCGCGCCCGGTTTGCTGAGAGCATTTCCCATCCGTCGATGTCATCTCCAGGAGACCAACCTCGCTAAGGGCGAACGTCGCTGGACAAATCTCCAGAGCGTCCGCTGCATCTTCCAGAAGACCCACATCGATATCACCCGAGAAAGCCGGCGCATTGCCAGATGAATCGGAATAAATCCAACAGAGATCTTCATCGAAGGCTACCTGAGTCACCTGGGGATGGATCGCCTTGACGTGCTTGAAAGCGACTTTGACTGCATATGGGACACCCGCAGCCGCCTCGATGCGATATGCGGCAATCGAAGATGTTTCCGACATATTTCTGCTCCTGAATTGGCGCGAAGCAGATCCCGTGCGGGAATCGCCCCGCAAGGGTAAAAGTACTGCCCGAAGGCTACGATAAGATCGCGACGGGGTGCCGCTTGGCCGGTTGATGGGTGTCCTGCTACCGGTTAAAAACGCCGCAAGTCACCCTGACTCCTCTATGGAAGCGCCGAGAATCGTCGGTCCCTGCGAGGAAAGAATGAAAACCGCCAACCCGAAGGTCAGCGGCTTCTCGTTAACAACACTACGAACGCGTGCGGCCTCTCAAACTGCGTCGATAAGACCGGTAAGGCCGGTGACGCACTGGATGGCGCAGGCGTCATTGGCGTGCAACGTCTCGGATGACGCAGTACGCCGTCGAATGATTCGCGGCCTTGCAGTCGTGGTAGCGGTCCACCGTTGCGTAGATGCTCCATGCTGCAGACCCAACACAGACGATCACAGCGAGCGAGAGAATGGCGATCACCTTCAGCACGTTGTCGCTGTTGTCTTCCTTGTAGTCCGGACGGAGGTCCTCGTTTTGCTCGTACATAGCCTGCTCCAGCGTTAAGACGAAGCAGCTCCCCAGCGGGGGAAGAACTGCCCCGCAAGGGTTGTGGGCTGGGTTTGGGTCCAGCTACCTTTGAAAAACAGGCGAAGTATAGCCGAAATTTCCTGACAAGAAGTTTCGGCCGATACCCGGAAGCTCTCTTGGACTGCTGGCGGTGAGATAGGCGGCGTCGTACGGGGCTCTCTCCGCCGCAACGTTATCAGCCGGAATTTTACTGTGCCGCGTTGTCGGGCGGATTGTCGTCTGCTCGTCGCACCGTGCGAAGCGGAATCGTGAAGGTGTTCTCGTCCCCAGTTACAGCCGCGCGGACGAGCAGATCACATTCGGTTTGCTGTTTCGCCATGCATCCTGCCGGCGAGAACTCGAGACGCACGTCGCCGCCGGAGATCCCGTCTGGCAGGTAGCCAAGCGTTTTGAGCTGGTCGATCGACGGATGCATAACCTGACCATAGCCATTGCCCGGATCGATCGTGATCCCTTCGTCGATGGGCTTGCCCGCATAAATCTGCATCAGGTGCTGGCTGGCGTACGCGTTCGCCGCGCCCGCTAGCACTTCGAGCGGTTTCCCGGTGTCCGCCTGCGCCGGCATCGCACTGGCCATTACGCCACCGATGCAGCTCATGGCTGCCGCCACCGCGAATACAGGTTTGATTTTCTTCATGACCCACTCCTTTGAATTTCGGGGTGGTACCACCGTATCAGGTGATCATCGAGATTCAAGAGGATGTGAGCGCTGCCCTTCTTACCTGAAGTTTTCTGAGAGACCCGCTCATGTTGCGGCCCGCGGCAACGTAGCTGTGTCAAGATCACGACGCTCTTAGGCGCCGCGGCCCAGCACGACGGTGTCCCGCTCTCCGCTGGCTACCACTACGCCAGCGGAGAGCCTGCAAGTCGATCGTCACATTGGTCCCGGAAACGGCCAGAGCGAACACATAGAGCGTCAACATGGCGCCGCACTTGACGTCTCTCCTCAAAGTCTCCCCGCCCGAGCAAGCGCAACTGCACCCGCGTATTGGATCGGAGCACCCACAAATTCCGAGATGCGAGCATGAAGCAAGGTCGGTTCCTCCCAGGGTTTATCGCTGATGTGTTTCAGCGCTTCACACAAAAGTCCGACCGCCTTCTCGTGTTGAACCGCGTCGATCCAATACTGCCCTGCCATATCCACCCCGTGGCCGGTCGTCATGCCAGAAAGCTCTTGACCGGAATAGTTTCGGGCATCTTCTACGGCGAATAGCCGCGGAAGACGTCTCTGTAACCTGCTTATATCGTTGCGCTTGCCAGTTGACGGAGCACGATTGCCGAGAGCCCGGCAGGTGCCGTCATTCTTCCAATGGTTGAGATCATGGTCACCAGCGGGGACCTGCCCACGCCGTTGGCGGTCCGAGGCTCCCGCTCACTCACGGGAGTTGCATGTGGAACGGATCGAGGCGAGTTGCACGATTACGAAATTTTCCGCCGAACACTTCGCGCGAACAACCGATAAACGTTCACAAATACCGGGGGGGTTTCTTGAATTGAGAAAGCCCGCAGCCTTCTCAGCGAGAAGACAGGCGGGCTTGGTTTGCTGCAACTGCTTTTCGACGTCACTGTGGTCCGGAGCCCTGCATGAAGGCTCCGGCCGGCAGCGTCCATTCGGACGTGGCAATCCGATTCGGCACCGTATATTCGGTCGAGAGTGCCGGAGCGACAACCTCTTCCTCGTACGCGTAGGGCGTGCCTTCATCGGCGAGTTGCTGGGCCGACTTCGTCTGTGAATCGTCAGCGCAAACTCGCTTTCCAGATCAGCGATCCGGAGGAAGCGCACCGGCTTCAGCTTTCGCTTAGTCGCCCGCTGGTGGCAATCCGGGAAGACGCAATGTGCGCAGGACGCGGTTGAAGCCCAGGTAATACGATGGGTGCGGACGAGATAGCCACATGCGTGCGTATCGGGTCAGGTAATTGTCGGACCGGATGAACTTCGGTCGCGTTACGTCTCTCCTCTGTTTCTCTCCGGAAATGGGCGAGAAGCACCCCTTGCGGAACGCATCCCGCAAGGGTTGATGAAGACAGGCGGACTACTACGCGAACCAGACCGCCGTCTCAAAGAGGTGCCGCGCGGCGTGATCGTGTTTGTCGAAAGCAACCATCTTACCGTTATAGCCTTCCGCGATGGCAAGCCCGATCGCGGCATCGTAGTGCTCGCCCTCGTTGACGTCGACAGATGACACGGGCAACTCGAACGAGCGGATCTCGCGACGACCTTCCGAGTTGCTGCAAAGGACTGCCACCCGGACGCTGGTTCGATCCTTATCGACGTTCGCCTTTAGACCGAGCAGACGGTACAGATTGTCTTCGGCCTGATTGAGCTCGGAGGACAGCCGTGCGCCCTCCGCTTGGCCATCTTCGGACAGCCGATGATCGCCGCGCCGGAACGCCGCTTCACCATGCGCCGCGATCGCCGCCCTGACACGGTCGGTCCAGTTCGGCGGACACGCGACCTCTTCCCAGGCTTCGCCGCGGGCCAGTTCAGTACCGTCAGGCAGGATCACCGTGGTGATGTCGATCTGGTGATGGTTGGCCGGATCAGCACCTGCAGCATTCGCTTCCTCGACGCTCTGTCCCGGGCGTCGGAACGGGTAGTCGACTAGCACATGGCCGTTTTCGAACATGAGGCCAGTGGTTTCGTATTCCCCCGGGCCGTCAGCATCGGTCGCCTTGACCAGGACGGAGTAAGGAGCGAACTTCCCCACGAGAATCGGGGCGATAAACGACTTGACACTTTGCTGTTTCATGGATGCTCCGTTGAATCGCGAAGCACCCAGCCCCATCGGGGACTGAGATGCCCCGCATGGGTTGAGAATCACCAGATGGCGAAAGGTGACAGCGGCCCGACTGCACCGCAAGGCTAGTTTGGACCAGCTACCGATGGAAACCGAACCCTATTCTGCCGCAGACTTCCTGACAGGAATGTTCCCACCACAAGCCTCAATAATATGCCCGTCGGCACTTCCCAAAACATCGGAAGCACACGGCGGGCGGGTTGCATGGCCTTTCGACCCTCTAGGGCAATAGGGATACTGAGCCGACTACTTGCGCTCGAGCATGCCAATCGCGGCTGAGATGGCCTCGGCCGACTCACGGCGTTTTCCAAGCTCGTTGAAACGGAGGGCGTTGCGCAGAAGCTGCGCCGCGCCTGGGGCCGAGACGTTGGCCACCGGCTCCGCTTGAACCTGCTTCACATCGTGTTCGACGGACTCAACTGCGCTAGACAAGTCAGTGCCGTTGTACTCTTCAAGCATCGTGGAAACGACGTTCCAGGCCGAGATCGCGCGAGGGTTCTCGCTATTCCGAACTGCGTCGCCCGAGAATTCAAAACCCCACGCCTTCAACAGGACGCGAGCCATTCGTTCAGCGCCCTCCAGGACCTCCACATCGGTCATCGCGACGTGAACTTCCGGCGGTTTCCTGTCACGCATCTGACAATCTTGCTCTTTCATGTGTGCTCCATTGAACCGCGAAGCACACAGCCCACCGCGGACTGAGATGCCCCGCACGGGTTTGAAAATGCTGGACCGAACCAGCCTAAGACCAATTCCCGATCCCGGGCGACAGCGGAAACCCGCCATCGACCGGTATCGATTGTCGTCATCTCCTGACGTAGAGCCAGTAGAGAACGCATGCCACGAGCCACAGGAGCCACGCGACACAGAAGACGCCATCGAATGCCGGCTTCAGCGTCTTGTGCCTCACCGTAGCCCTGCCCAGCTGGGCGCCCACGAAACCACCCGCAAGGGTGACAAGGTGTAGCCATGCCTCCTTGATGCGCTTCTCCCGCTCCACAGCCCGGCGTTTGTCTTCAACAAACATGACGAAGGCGACGACGTTGATGCTGAGGAACAGAATGCGGAACATGCCCGGAAAAAACGGCAACATCACGATCAACCCTGACGCGAAGGCAAGCCCGGTCAGTTCCCGAAACGGTTTCGGTTTTGCTTGTGTCTGCATACCCCTCCTTTCGGGATTGAACACGACGAAGCTCATCCCCGGTCCAGGCCGGGAAGCTCTTCGAACTTAGTGAAACTGATGCCAGCGCCGGTGTAGGTTGCGATCTCGCCGTACACGACGACGCAATCGACCCGCAACTGCGCGGTATGCGCTTCCTCGAGCAGCTTCTTGTAGGTCGGGCGATTCAGTATCCCGTTGACGATGAAGATACCTGTCCCCTTCGAACCAGCGGTAGCCCTTACGAAGCCGGCGAGATACTGAAACCCATCCAAGGGAGAAACCTCCTCGGCGTAGCTATACATCCCCAGCACCTGCTTCTTGAGCGATGCCGAAGGTGCATTGGCCGCCGCGGATTCAGTTTGCTTCGCCTCGCGACGAGCTTCGTCCTTCACCATCGTGTATTCGCCATAGGCCATTCGGTCAATTCGAGCGAAATCGAGCCCATGTTCGTCGCACAGAAAGCGAAGGTCAGCCAGCATGCAAAGCACCGTCTGCTCGATGGCGTCCGGCGTCGCCGGATCGGATTCGAACGTCTGGTCTGCTACACGCCAGGCTTTGATGGATTGTCCGACGCGCACAGCCCGCATGCGGGGGCTGAAGGTCAGATCCTCAGAGAATTCCGACATCTCCGCCGGAACCTTGATATCGACAGAGACCGTGTCTGCCGTGTTGGTACGCATATCCTGCTCCTGACACAAAGGACGAAGCAGGATCCCAAGCGGGAACATGCCCCGCATATGGGTTGAGATAAGGCGGCAAAGCCGCTTCTGGCTGGAAAGCGGCCCAGCTGCCGTCGAAACTGCCGAGAATGTTACCAGAATAGCAGCCCGCCACGGGCGTCAGGACTCGGGGGCTTCGGTGCTGTCGGGCTCTGGCCGCGGCGCGGGCGCACTCAGGTTCGAGCACATGCTGGGAGAAGACTTGCGCGGAGTTGCGCCCGAATCACGTCATCTGTCGGGTCCCATCGTCGGCGAGTTGCGCCTCGACCTGGCTATCGCCGAACTGTTCGACATCGACCAGATACGCCGACGTGCCGAACAACGTCCTGAGCTTGCGCTTGCAGTGGTCCTGATCTGAAATGGCATCCAGAGGAACTGCGACGCGCACGATTAACCGGCCCTGATCGCCTTCGTCGATCGGAAGCAGAAGAACATTCCCAGTGACACGGCCGCGGAGGAACTCCATCGCCGCGTTACCGTAGGCGCGCACCTTCTCTTCCGGGTCAAGATCACTCGAATGCGTGCCCCAGCAGCTATCCTGATATGCAATCTCGAGGTTGCCCTGCACGTGCTTCACTCCGAGGATTTCCGTCAGGTACGGCAGAACAACGCCAGGGCCATTCTCGAACGGGATCTTGACCAGGTCCGCGTCCATAACTTCTAGCCTGCTCTGGCCAGTTACCTCGCCACTTGCGTTGGACAGATAGTCAACCTCGACAGCGCTGAACTCGAACGAACACGTAAAGCCCTGTGCATCCTCCAATTCCAGACGAATTCCATCGAACTTTCCTTCGCGTGGCATCTGATCGTCATCCTGGAACGAGTATTCCGCCATCCCGTTCTTGCGCACGCAGAACGCGTTAGCGCAAAACTCGATTTCGAACTTTCCAGACAACCCGTTGAACTTCGCAACCGTAGATTTCCTTAGGAGATCCGTAGTCTGCGCAAAACCTAGTTTCATACCGCTCATATTGCTGCTCCTGTAGAGATACGCGAAGCAGACTTTCCAAGCAGGAAGGAATGCCCCGCATGGGTGTACAACCGGGGTTTCCGGTCGATCTGGAAATGCGGCGATCTGCATCGTGCTGGTTATGGTCCAGCTACCAATAAAAGCACAGACATCTTGTCACACAGGACGTGACGGCCTCAAAGCGAGCCCGCCATCGCCCCGAGGAAGGATCAGGCGGGCTGTTTCCGATATTGACCCCAACAAGGCACTCGAACTTAGCGTTGCTTTGCTTGACTTCTGGCGCTCAGGTACTTCTCGGCCATCGCGTCGAGTCTGTCAGTTTCGACGTTCGGCGTTTCATACGAGGTGATTCCGCCCGGATTCGGCCCGCGCCATGCGGCGCAGGCAGCTTCCATTGTCGGATGACCCGTCGAACACCACGTGAAGGTGTCGTAGTCGTATTCAACATCCCATTCCGGGTCGTCACCCGTGTGGTAGTGGTCAAAGAATCCCCGACTCCAGGTACCATTTCGGCTGGGCCACACTACATTTTCGCGATTTAGGCTCATTGCTATTTCGAAGATAGCGAGGACGTCTCCCACACGGGGAGCATTTCCTCGCATGGGTTAGGCATCAAACCCGGCACGCTTACGCTGCCGGACCATCTTGAGCGTACAAGATCTACTCGAGCGTCAGAACAGCGCCGTCTGCTGTAACCGGCGCTGCAAAGCAGGCGACGGAACGGGCACCTCAGCGCCCTGTGCGACTGCCGCGAGGCGGCCCTCCACTTCGAACGGGTTGGCGTCCCAGGTCGAGCGTCGCAGCCTGGCGTTGAACCCAGCCGCTCCCTCTCTGAGCAGCGGGGTCAAGCGCCGGACACGCCCCCACTCCTGGACACGAAACCGCTGGGTCGTCACGGTCTCGTTCCCTTTCTGGAAATCGATCGGATCGCGGAACACGATGACGTCTCCCACGTTCGGCGCCGCAGCACTCGCGAGCGACTTCTGCTCGTAGGCCCTGCGCTGAGCATCACGCCACGCTGCGGCGTTTTCCAGGTTTCGCCCCGAACTGAATGGTATCTTTTCGATCGGCGTGAGCTGATTGAAAAGCGACCTGGGCATGGACGTTTCGTGAGGGCCGGAGAACTCCGAGGTCGGCTTCCAGCAGAACTCCACCCTGTCGCGAGAGATCATCACGAACTCGGCATAGTTGAAGCTTTCGCCGGTGGCCTTGCTCGTCATGCGCACGACGAACCAGAGACCGCCCCGGCCGGGCTTTCCGTCCAGGATTTCGTAGATTGCGGTGTCGTTTTCCACCTTTTGCCCGGCATAGTGGGTATCGACGTGGCGCAACATCTCCATTGCCGATTTGCCGGGGATATTTCGGGTACCGCTGTAGCCCATCATTCTGCTCCTGAGTAGTTCGAAGAACAGACACCCCATCCGGGATGTCTGATCCCCGATGAGTTAGCGAACAACAACCAAAGCAGGCGACGCGCTGCCGCCTGCGAGATCCGGCGGGCTTCCAACCGCCTGATCCGGGATACACCATGGCGCAGCCTGGTAGCCAGGCAGCATCCGGATCGCCCTGGTGCGTATGGCCGAAACGATCTGGCCGGCATGCAACGACGGGTAGTCGACGAGTCCGTCGATCTGGGACTCGTACCCCTCGCAGAGCTTCAGGATTGCCACCGGCTCAGGAAGTGTCACGAGCGGCAGATAGGCGTGCGAGATGCCGATTTCGCACTTGCCAGATTGCCTGGTGACCACCCTGACGTTTGCCTTGAACAGCTCGCCCGCTCCAGACACCCGTCGCCTCACTCCGATAATCCAGGTTCAGTTGTGGCAGGCCGATCCGGTGGCGCACGGCGTAGGCCGCGAGCGCGCTGATGTGGACATTCGAGCAAAGAAGAACTGACATCTTGAACTCCTCTTCGGAAAGCGTGAGGAGCAGACACCCTCATGGGGAGCGAGCCCCCCACAGGGTTGAAAGATCGACGCTCAGCTATTGAGCCATGCGTCGTATGTCTTGATGTCCCAACCGAGTGCCCTGGCCGACTCGACGTAGATCTGATACTCGTCGTCGTTCGTGCCCCGCCAGCCGGCGATTCCGCTCTCCGCCAGCGTGACTTCCGCGCTGCCTTCCCGCGATTTGATCGCTGCCTCGAAGGCGAACCTGCAACGCCACGCGATCAGATACTCCTTGCCGGGCTCTGCGCAGTGAAGCTTGACAGCATCGCCCTCCACCGCAACTGGCTCAGCAAAAAAGGCCACTGTGTGCCCGTTGTAGCCGTCCGGGAGAAACACAACCTGCGGAAGGCAGGATGCGACATCAGGCAACGGGTCTTCCTTCTGGATAGAAGGCAGTATATTCATACGCGACTCCTTGGAAACGAGCGGAGAAGCGCCCCACGCGGGAAGCAGCATCCCGCGGCGATAAAGATGGAACGCACCGGTTGCGGTGCAGGGAGATCGCGGCCGTCAACACGACCGGAAAATGGCTGGGTACGGTCCAGCTACCGATTAAATCAGCGCGAATTATACCAGGGATTTCCTGTCAGGAATCTCGATCAGCGGGGGACAAAACTGATACAACGTCATCAGGCCGCTCTGCCTAGCCCGATGATGCGCTGTATCGCGCTGAGTGAAGCCGCGCGTGACGAATCTGCGCGAGACGACGCCATGTTGAAGGCCGCATCGCGCGCTGCCTTGGCAGCGAGCACGGTCAGCGGCTCCTGATACTGGCGCCGAGCGCTTAAGACAGGACAGCGCCGACGACCGTTGTGAACGGGCAGACTACGCCGCGCGACAAGTGCCGTTGTGCGCCGTCGAAATCGTTGGGCAAATAAAAGAACGGCCCGGAAACCTGCTACTGCGAGATCTCTGGGCCAGTCCTGGAACAGCGTGATGCGATCAGCTGGGTTATAGGCCCGACGTGTTGCGGTTGTCCGTTTCCTGCGTGAGCGCGATGAATTTGCCGCGCTTGTCGAAGTTGACGACGGTAATGATGTCCTGCCCGGTGGCGCCAGCGACGCCGACAAAAGCCAGAGCGCCCAGATGCGCTTCACCGTAGTGGAACGTGACCGTGGTCGAGCCGTCCGAATTCGTGACCGTCTTCATCGGTTGCCCGAGCTTGGCTTCGACGTCGCTCAGCGTACTCACGCCCTTCACGAAGCTCGTGTTGACGCTGGCGTCCGGCTTGACACCTTGGGTGAAGGCGCAAGCGGTAACGCTCAGCAGAACAGCGGCGGAAATCGAAGCGACAAGCAGTTTTCGAATCATGTTTGAGTCCTCGTAGGTGGTTTATCCGGACGCAGGGTGCGTCGTATGTAAAGTCATCTTATCGGTGGCGAATCCGGTTTCAAGTCCCTTTCGTCGCCGGAGTCAGGCGCGTCCTGCGGCGAGCAGCATGATACCGGTCTTGCTATCCTTCCGCGTCGACCTTCATGGTCCCAGAACGCGAGCCTTATCCATGCCGGCCGTGTGCGCCGGGAAGCCAGCGCGCAGAAGCCAACGCGCGTGAGCCCGTTGATGCCGGCGTAGGTTGCTACTCACAACATGCCAGCAAGGGCCATAGGCTCACAGCAAAGGCAGCCGCTCCGCCGTATAGAGCGCCGCGCCGGGATGCTAATTCGTTGAGGAATGTGAGCCGGATCGAGCTCAGCGGGCGCTCTTTGCTTCGTCCGTTCGGGGGAGTCACTTCTGCTTCCACGAGTCCGCCACGGCCTTGTCGTGCTCGACCTCGGCATACTGGGCCCGGATCACGCCCATGGTAGCGTCCGCAGCGTTGAGAACGGCCGCGCGTGTCTCGTCGCGCGTCGCGTTGTGGCCCGGGTCGGGAACGATCATTGTCAGCTTCCCGCCCCGTAGCCGTAGGGCAAGACAGTGAGAATAGTCGGCGTCGCTGTATTCCGGATCTGCCCGGTCCGTCGGCCAAACATCTACCGGAGCAACGTCTGTCGCCGTACCGTCCCGGAACACGACATGGAGCGACTTGCAGATACCCCCGTCTTGTTGCCCTGAACGGTTGACATCCTCGAACCCCATCCTCGCGAGTTCGGCACCGTATTGCGCCTGCACTTCGCGGGAAACATCCGGCATGCTGTCGGCCGCATCAAACCAGTGAAAAACTTGCAGGATGATCGCCGCGGCGCAGGTCAGCACACTGACCGCCCCGACCAGGCTCACGCATCCGCAACTTTTCTCGGACTTGGGCGGCCGCCTGATCTTCAACCCTTTGCTCAGCGCCACAGAGAACACGAACGCCATGATCGCCACGTTTCGGAAGAGGACCTCGAGATCAATACCTGCGGGAGCGCCAATCAGGTAGATCACGCCGAGGCCGAGAAGGACCGCCAGCAGACCGACGAACGCGCGTTCGTGCACCCCACTCCGCGCATACCGGCAACCAGAATACGCGGCGAGACCGCCCACGATGCAGAGCGTCGGAAGCCACGGGATGTCGGCCGCGAGAGCCGGGAAGAACGCGCCGATGCTCCACACGAGCCCGTGCCACACTGCATGTAAAAACGTAAGGATCGGGGTCAGCCCGGTTGCCGAGAACAGATACATTCCGACGCCAACTGCGATGAATGCGCCCGCCGCGCAGGCCAATTGCCCGCTTATACCTGAGACTTTCCCACGCGCCGCCGGTGCGGGGATGGTCTCCTGCCCGCTCGCGCTTTCGTCCTGGGCCGGGATATTCTTGTCTTGCTGTGGGTTTTCCCCATTGAAGTGGCCGTTTTCTGTCGACATGCATCCTCCTGTGTACTGGATGCCCTGACGATACTGATCGGACTGCCTGTTTCTAGCCCTTTGGTAGCCCAAAACGCGATCGCCCGCGCTCAAGGGCGCGGGCGATAAGGTATTGCGTTGAACATCGTACGAGGCTAGGTCATCCTGTGGAAACTGTCTCGTTGTGCCTCGCCATGAATTGCTGATCGCCGCTGAGTAGCCTGTCCGAGACCTGGATCAGGATGCCAACCTCGAGCTTCTCCAATGGGCGGACGAACTGCGCGAGCACCTGACTGAGTTCGCCGTCGACCAGTTCTCCCCTCAACCCCAGGAGAAAATCGCGCCACCAGTGATCGACGTGCGGGCCGAGGTCGCGGATATCAGCCATCTCCTTCTTCAGCGAATCCAGATTCTTGATCAGCTGCTGTGCGTTGGCATGCAACTCTTCGCGGCTTTCGTTCAACTCCATGAGCCGGTACAGTTGCCCAGGGCGCACAATCAGCTCGAACTGTTCCACGTACTCCGCGCCGCCAGTGAAGGCGTCAAACAGTTCCCGGTAAGCGGCGACGTCAGTGGCCAGTTCCTTGACGAGATAGTCCTGCGTGTCCGGGCTCCACTCGGCGTAAGGCCTGGATACCGCGAGGAGGCGATCGATATCGAATGTGGACGTCTTGACATTGCGAGGCATCGCACGTGAGCGGCCGATCTGCAAAAGCGCGTCCCATCCGCCAGTCTGCGTCACCTCGGCGAGTCTAAAAAGGATTGACCATAGAGCCCCTGCGGCGGCCTCGATCTTGGCACACGTACTCTCGACGGCCTGCTCGTGATCATGCACCCGGCCACGTTGCTCGCGAAGATCCTTGATTCGCTCCTGCACCTTCGGGTCCTTCAGGCCTCGAGCAACGCGCGTCAGATAATCTGACTGCTCCAGCATGGTGAATTCCGACCTGGTACTGGAAATTTCTCGAGCCTCTGCCAGCAATGCAGCCGCAACCGCATCCGGCTCTACTCTCTGCAACACATCAACCAGCACATACGCCCGGTCGCGTTGAAATCCACGATCGCTCGCCATCATCCCCTCACGTCCAATCGATTCCTGTCACGAAATTTCCGAGAGCATACCTGAAACGCAAACGCCCGCGCCCGGTCGAAACCGGAACGCGGGCGACGATTGCCTGTGCGCGAGTCAGTACGCTCGTTCGTCGAGGCCAACTGGCGCGACATCGACTCGCACATGATCCTACGGATGGTCAGTGCTGGAAAATCATCGCGCCGATCAAGATCACGACGCCGGAGACGAAAATCGCCGCACAGACATACCACTGCCGCTTCATCTTCCTGATCCCGGTGGCTTCCTCGACAAGCTTGAAGATCTCGGCAACCTGTTCCGCGTTCGCCCGTGACACCCGATAGTGGGTCTCGCTAACCGGCACGAAGAGGTACGTGTCCCCAGCGACTATCGTGCCGACGCGCGCCGTCAGCGCCTTCTTCCACGCTTGTGATTGCGGCTTGACCTGCGCCGTCTCGACCAGCCAACTTTCGATCTGGCTTTTCGAGTACACCCGGTCATTCAGCAATTCCACTGCCATCGCCATCCTCTGAAGTGACAAACCCTTGGCCAGGCCCGGTCATGCCGTGGTGGACCATCGGAACGACAACCAGCTTCCGCTTCCCGTCCGGAAGCAGCCCGCTCCAGCACCAGCCGGTGCTGCCGTCGCAATATCTGCGCGATGCTCCACGCATGCATGATCGCGGCGCTCACGTGATCAGGAAAGCCGCGCGATCCTTGCCGGCAATCCACGCCGGCGCTCTGCCCATGCCACTCCATGTCTTGTCCGAGTTTGGATCCTTGTATTTGGGCTTGACTGGGCCCCGCGCCTTGCGCGTCTTCCTGACAGTCAGCTCGGCCTCCGTGATCTCGAACTCCTGCATCAGTTGCCTGATCTCCTGCATAAGTTGCCTGATGCTGTTGATCGCGTCGCCACGCTCCTTACTGCGAGCCTCTTCGATTTGCTTTTCGAGCGCCGCCCGTTGGGCGAGAAGGTCTTTGTAATGATTGCTCATGCCTGGTAGGTTTCCCGTTTAACTCGGCAGTGCTCTTTATCGCCACCGAGCTGCATATTTTATCGCCAGCGTACAAGGAGACAAGTGATCATCGTGAATGGAAATTCGAGGCCCATTCAGGAAACATCGGTCGCCACAAACAAAAAACCGCCAAACATCCCTGAATCCGGGCGGTTTGGCGGGCGGTCAAACAATGCAGCTACTGGCGCGACGACGCGCCTTCAGTACTCCGCTTCTCGGGAGGCAGGTTCACGATTCACGCAACGTCGCTGTTATGGTTCGTTCGCATATTGCTTGCGAGACGTAGTCCATCGAGAAGCGATTCCACCTCGAATTGCTCGGTGGAGTAATTGTGCTCGACGGTCCACCGACCGCCGGCCCCCCGCACGATACGGGCCCACTCGCGAAGCTCGCCACCATGCGCCACGGTGAGGCGAAATGCGCCATCCGGCAGCAGTTCGAGGCCCGGGAAGATGGCCTGAAGCGCGGCAAACATCTCCGGCGCCGCCACAAGCAGCGGGCGAATGGCTTCGAATTCTGCCTGACGCTCGACCAGATCCGGACCCAAGCCACCGTCTCGTTCCTGGTCACTTTCCTTCCAGTCTTCGAGGAACTGGTCGGCCAGGCCGAGGAGGCGGTCAGCATCGGCCGCGGAGAAGACCGAGGCGGCTTGCTTTGCGGAGGCCACCGGGACGGTACTTTTGCCAACAATCAGATAATTGATCTCGGCTTGCTGAGCAAGTTCCGCCAGGAAAGCGGCGTCCTTTTCGGCGGTCGTTGCGCCGGCCGGCGCCTCGAATCCGACCTCTATGCGGATACCGTCACAAGCCAGGTAGCCTGCAAAGGCTTCGATGTCTCGCGATTGAGTGTTCATGCGCTACTCCTGAGAAAATGCGAGAAGCGATCCCTTGCGGAAACGCTTCCCGCTAGGGTTGAAATTTGAGACACCGTAGGTGGTGCCGATATGCCTGACTAGCAGGCGAAAAGGTCTGCGGCTCGCCGGTAATCGCCGATTCCTTGCCGCGTTAGTACTGCGTCCGGAAATCGATTTGCCCCACCCACCACGTAGTCGAGCATCAACTCGCTTCCGATCCAGTTCCGGCCAAGCGGCTCCGCCACGGCCCCGGTCTTGAATGAACCCGAGAACGGATCGTAGATCGTGTCTCCCACCATAGTGCACAGCTTGATAAAGTGTTCAGGGACAGCAGTCGGAAACCGGGCTGGATGAACCGGCAGATCCTGTCCGCGGCATGCCTTGATGTAATGGCTGTTGGACTCGGAATTTGGCGCGACCAGAAGGTTGGTCGGCACTGCTCCGCCATTGTCCACACTGAATGCGCCGGCCGACAGTTCGTGCCCACTGGGTCGCAGCGCACCCTTCTCACCGCCAGCTGCGATACGCGATCGCATGGACTCACTGTACGGAACGAGAACCTGTGTGTTGTCGGCATATGGCTCGCCGTTTGGCGCAAGCCAGTAGATCTGCTCCAGAGCAGGTCTAACTCGGACGCGTCTCACCGTAACCCACTCTGCAGGCGCCGGCATCTTCGATGGATTGTGCCAGGCGTATCGCGAACATAACTTCCATCCGAGATCGTCTTCGAGCCGGATGATCAGCCGTTCCTGATACGTCGACAACATCGGCTCGCCGCTCCTGAATACGTCTCCCAGGTTGAGCACGACGGAACCGTCACCCGCCAGCTTCTTCGGCCACAGCTCAGCAATCCGGATCAACCAGTCGAGATACTCTTCGACTGGCTTATTCCCGTACTGCTTCTCACGAAGAAGTGGATACGGGGGCGATGTCAGAATAAGTCTCAAGGAACCGTCGTCGATATGCGCGACGGCCTCGCTCGCTTCGCCGAATAGCGCCACGCCTTTTTCCGTCGTGAAGACAGTGATGACGATGCCAGGTGCGGCCTGACGCAACGCGTCTCGCCCCTTGCCAGTCAGCTCCCACTCTCCACGACCAGACGAATTGATCAGTCCCATCAAACGGGCGCGCTGCTGCGCCCACCTGACAGACCGCCGGTACACGTTGACGTTTCTTCCGGCGAGTAGCGTCGTTTCTTGCTGCTCGGCTTCAGGCACGTCGCACTTCAACGCGATCGCATCGTAGAGGGCATGGGTATGCGCCTTGCCACCTTCGTTTTCAATGCAATCGAGTAACGGCAGGACAATCTGGTCTTGCGAGACCTTGCGGCGCGGCCGCGGTCGAGGTTGATTCATGGTCTGCTCCGAAAAGCGCGAAGCAGACAGCCCTTCGGGGGGCCGTATGCCCCGCTAGGGTGGTTCGAGATTTGGCACCAGCTTGTGATGCCAGACATTACGGGCCGCAGAAGGGCCAAAGGCTGGTTACGGTCCAGCTACCGATGAAAAGCGACTCGACTATACACCACCTTGGCGATATATCGGAGGCACCGCTTTCCACTCATGCGCGTCGTTGATTCCTCCCAAGCGGGCCGATCTTTTCGCGGAGACGGCTTATGGCCCGCGTCACATCAAGTTCCTGTAGAGCGACGAAACGACCGAAGTGACCGTTAATCACCTGCACACCGTCGTAGACCTTCGTGCTATCCCGATACACGAATGCATCGTCCGCCCGGACGTGCCCTTGGCGCAACAAATGATCCACAACCGCCAGAATGTCGTTCGTGACGCTGCACCCTCCATCGTCCCGATCGATCACGACCACGACCTGGTCGACCCGCTCAATTTCGATGCTGGATCGAAGCGGTACGGGTCCTGCGGCGCGCTTCAAGAATTTTCCGCTGCTGGCCATAGCGATGATCGTGTCCGCGGTAGCCGAGAGGCTTGATATCGCGCTGGGCGAGAATACTGTCATCCTGCCGCGGACGTCGTGGACCTCCAGCTTCGTGCCCGAATCGATATCGACGACCTCGGCGCAACCGTGCTTGCGCAGCAGCTCTTCCAGTTCCTCGAGACCGAATACCACGTCGAAGATCCTTTTGCGCCGGCGTCTTATTTCAATCACATATCCTCCCCTGCCATTCGAAACCGAGATTGAGTCATTATCCTGACCGCGCCCCTGTTTTCAATGGGCGGCAACGAAGAACTCGTCCCAGTTAACGGACACCCCCCACACAGCTTTATCGCTGCCCGGGGGGATGGCTTGCCGTCAAGCGAGCGAGGCTACCAAAGCCGGCCAGCTTCTCCGACCTGTATTACTTACGCAGATTGAAGGTCCTGGCCGCTCGCCAGTGCAGCAGCGATTGAACTGGTGATCTCCGCCCGCTGGTCATCATGGAGGACACTGTCGAGGAACCTGCGGACGCTCTTAAGCATCGCCTGCGCTGCGCTCGCTACGTCGTCGCCGCGCAGATGTCTGTCGATGTCCTCGCCTAGTTGAACCGCCCGGGTCGAGCTGCTGTAGAGGCGCAGGTGTCGGCTGAGATACTCGCCCTCGCCGCCAAACTCACCCAGACGCGATTTGCTCGAGCTCCAGCTGCCTTCGTACTGAATCGCAAGGAGGTTGTGTCCGTCGTTCAGGATGCTCGCGAGACGAAAGAGCACGTTGAGGTCGGCTTCCTGACACTCATCCGGCTCTACCACCTCACGCACCAGGCCATCGAACTCCGGACTGCTGATGCCGAGTTTCTTTCCGAGCGCGCAGAGGATCTGCCCCGGCTCCTGGTCCTCGCGCTCGTCAGTTAGACCGACGCCGAGCATTGCTGCCCACTCCTGAATGGACTCGCGAACCGCTGACCACGTTGTGTCCGTCGAATCCGTATCTCTGGCGATGTAGCACTGGTCACCACCGGGATACTGCTCGTTCAATGAGAAAGCATCGAACAATGCCCGTATCACCGACGTCACGATCGGACTGCCGTCGAATACCAGCACGCCCGTTGCATCATAGGAATTGTTTGACATGTACCTGCTCCTTATGGAATTTGCGAAGCAGGCTCCACGCAGGAGACCGCCCCGCAGGGTTGCAAAACAAGTGACTGAAAAGTCAGTTTCAACTGCACCGCACCAGTCCTCTCCGAGCAGCAACGCGAGAGCATGTCGCCGGCGAGCGCCAACGTCTGAACGTCGGTCGCAAGCGAATGCTCCGGCGCCGCCTCTTCCCGAGCACAGTGCTCGTCCCGCCCGGATTCGACTAGCAACGCTCCAGGTATATGGACGCCCCGAAAGAGGGACCCAAATTCCTAAAGTTATGGATTTTTTTGACTAACGTTTCGGAGTTACGGATTTTTTGACTAAACAATCCGAAGTGGATTCTTCTCACGAAGATGCCTGCGCGGGCGGGCATCAGCATGGCCAGAAAAATCCATAATTTAGTAAGTTGAAGGCATGCGCACGGTTTCACGGGCCATAACGGCCGGCAAGGATGGCATCGCCACCGGGCGTCGCCCGGCATGAGACGCCTGACAGCGATCCGACTTCTCCAGAGGAGCGTGCCAATGTGGGTGATGCGCCGAAGACCCGAAAGAGCGGGTCAAAGGTCGTACAGGCTGGTTAGGCCCAGCTGCCGGGTCAATCAGGGTGTAATATAAAAGACTTCTCACCAGGAAGTAACCGACTCTTGTCGGAGAATGAGCACCCATCTTCTGAGGAACAACCGCGTTATTCTGAAAATGGGACTACGCGCGTTGCCCTAAAGAAGCAGCATCCGCTGCCGTAATGTCGGGCAGAACCCGAGTGCTTATGTTCAACGGCCTCATTGGAGAACGCATGCTAAACCAACTACTTTCCGGAAACATTCAACTGCCTGGGCCAACCCAGGTGACGCTCGCCCCGCTCGCCGCAGTGGCCCGTATATTGGTCCGCATCGGATTCCCAGCGGGAAGCTATCCTCGAACTTTCACGGCTACTCCGTCCCCGGAGCTGGATCGTGCAACGTCGCGAGCGCATGGTTCGCCAAAAGCAGAACCGGTGCCAGACGAGCCGGCAATACCGGCCTTCGCGTACCTGTTCCACGAGGAAGACCTGATAGTGCCGGCAACCTCGAAACTCACACTGTTTCTGCCTCAGAGTGAGGTCCGCGCGCATCCCGTCAGGGTCGTCGAGCAGAGCGCATATAAGGCCAAGTGGTACTCGATCGAAACCTGGCACGAGAACGTACGGCGGTGGATCGCTCGAGACACCGCCCCGAAGAAGGACGCTGCCGTCGGAAAGGCGCATGAGATGCCGTGGCTCGCCTGTGTGGAAAGCGAAGAATGTAACGACTGATGGCTACTCCCGAGAAATTGCCCGGTCAGGCAGGCGTATCCAGTCCCGCTGCATCTACTGAGAACCTGCCTTTGTGAGCCAGCGGCCCGCAAACGAGCCGCGAACCAGAGTCGTGTAATTTGAAGGAAAGCTATATGCTCTCGTCTTCGTCAAAGTCACGCGAACGCGAGCGTGACGAGGTAGTCGCCTTCGGTGTCCAGTCCTCGGCTCGCGCCGGCAACGCGATGGAAACCAACCGGCTTGCGCTTCGGCCGCTGCGTCGCGAGGACGCTAACCTACTGCATCCGCATGTCACCGACAACGTGACGCGACTGTGGATTGGCTGGGACACGCCGAAATCCTTGGCCGATACCGAGGCGAGCGTTGTTGACGCGCTGGCGCGAATCGAACAAGGGCACTACGCCGGCTGGCTCGCGCATAGCCGCTTTCGCGATTCGAAAGGCGCGGCCCCCTTCGTCGGCTTCGTTTCGCTGGAGCGTCTGCTTGAACCGGTGCGTGGTGCCTGGTTCGAACTCAATTTCTGGCTGACGGAATCGCAATGGGGCAAAGGCTACGCTCACGAGATGGCCTCAGTCGTGCTCGACTGGACATCGACGCGGACTGATCTGCGCCTCGTCACCCTCTCATGGACGCATGGCAACGAGGGAAGTCGTACTGTGATCGAGCGGCTTGTGGATGGCCAACAACCCGAAGAGCGTGCCGCGGTGAAAAGCGCCGTCGAACTGCCCGTCTACCATTACGTGGTCAACCTGGACAGGTGGCATCGACAGCAGGCGCATCGGCGGCATGCATATCTTTAAGCGCGCAGCATTGGTTGCCGCGATCGAGCCTCTCATGAACCCCGATGCCGATACCCGACGTCCACGCAACGGAGCTTGGCAGTTCATCCAGGAAGTCGTCGAGCAAGATCTTGATCAGATCAGCAGCTCACCCACCCACATTCAGCCATGAAAAAAAGATTCGAATGCGGCACGCCGGCTTTGGGAAGTTCTGTCATCGATGTGCCAACGAGGCGCGGCCGGCACTGATGGCGGCGAAAGCCGCGGCAGTGCGCCGAGCCCGTCGCGCCGAGGCCACCGCCAAGGCGGCAGCCGAAGACCTTGCACGGCGCGCTGAGATTGCTGAAAGAGCCCGGCGCATCACCGAAGAAGTCGCCGCACACCGCGCGCAACTCGTCGCCGCAGCGTCAAAGGCCCCCATCGATCTGAGTGCGGCAAGGCATCTGCCGGCGGTGCTCGAGCGCGCACTGGACGTTCTCGGCCGGCTCAACAACGGAGTCCATCCTCTCGCGCTCGGTGGGCAGACGCTTAGTCCTGCCACGGTGACTATTCCATCCCACTCGGTTTGCGGTACCGTCTGCTCGTCGACGCGGCGTCGCTTAAACCTCTGGAATTCCTCTCTCACGAGGACTACAACCTGGTGACGTAGGCAGACCTGCTACTTTTTCCTTGTTCGAAGTGTGTATCCCCGCGCCGCCCGGATGCACAGGACGAACGCGATCGCGCCGGCGATCGGAAGTTGAGGCGAGCACTTCGGCTCGAGCCTCATCACGATGGGGATACTGACGGCGATGACTGCCGCCAGTCCGAGAGAAATACGACGTTGTCGGCTCTGCACGGTAAGCGACTTCAGCATGGTGCTCGCAACCTGGTTTCCAATTTCGATCACTTCCACCGGCAATCGTTGAGCAACGAGGCGAAGGTCAGCAGTTCGTCGTCAATCTTTCGCCTTGCGATCGACAGATAATGCCAGCGCGGAATCGTGGGCGCTTGAATAAGCCACTGCAGCCTCCCGTTATCGCGGAAGTTTGCCCGTCAATTCCCACCAGTAGTTCAGCACGCCGCCGGCGTGCCGATTGCCGATTATCTGGTGGATCTGCAGCGCGATCGCGTCAGGCGCTTCGAACACAACATACGGGTGGAACGGCCGAAAGGGCATGTCCCTCACACGACCAGAGCGTGCGGACGATCAGAACCATGCCTCAATGTAACGACTCGTCAATGCTCAAACACGTCCGCTGGTACTTGCGGTCGAGCCAACGCTCCAGAACCGCCCCAACAATGATCGTGACGATAGCAGCGGGAATCCCGACTTTCCACGAGAGGGCAAAATCTCGGCACGCTTCCAAAATTATTGGCGCGACAACCCAGCCCAGCAAACCCACCAACAACGTCCAGCCAGGCATATGGCCGTCGCTTCCCTTGCTCTCCATGCCTTTCCTCATTAAGCAAATCATCATCAATCGACTACTGCCGGTTTTGCGGCGCGTCGGCGCGAACGCCTGCGAGGACTTTCGCCTTCATAACGTCGAGCACGCCGCAAGTCCACTCGTGCCCACGAAGGGATACCATCCTCGCGTTCGTGTGCAACGCGAGCTTGAGCAGGAAACTCGCCAGTTCCTGCTCCGTTAGGGATGCGATGCCGCTTTGCTGGAAGGCAGCTAGAGCCAGTTCCTCTAAACGCATGTCAGCCCGAGGATCGATAGGTTCGCTCATATCCGACACTTTCCTTCTTCTACCTATTTTCTGATTCAAGTCGAACCCAACAGCTGGGCGACCAATACGCCCCCGGCAGTTCCGACCCGTCTTCGATGGTTACTCCGTTTCCGTCCCGAACTTCAACGACACGACCATCAGCAAATCGGCAAACCACCTCCTGACGAGAGAGGCTGCCGAGAAGATGGATCCAGCCGTTCAGCTTTGGATTCCAAAACCGTCCGCGGTTGTCAACTCGAACGAAGAGTCCCGTCCCATCGATCTCTCCATCGACACACGCGACATATTCGCCGTCTTCCGGCAGATCTTTCGACTGGAACCACCCGCCTGCGCGAACACGTGCCGGGAACAGTTCACAGTCTGGGGATATCTCTATGCTAGAGAAATCGCTCATCTTTTCCCTTTAAGCTCGCACTCGAGATGATTTCTGGGCCAGACACAACCTGAAAATAGCTTTTCCGGCTCTCGAACTCTGCCAGATCGGCCTTAACCGTCAGCTTGACCGTGGCCCCGGCTTCCATAATGGCAACAGCCTCCTGTTTTTCTATCCCGTTCGCGTAGACCCGGTACGGTTCGACCCGATCATCAACGAAGAGCGCAAAGTATGTCCGGTCTTCACTAGCCGTTACAGTCACAACGCGCTTCACGCGCCCTGTGATCTCTACCTTCGGTGTGAACAGGCCTGCCTTCTCAGCGATGCTTTTTTCCACCTGCCGGTGTGTCATCGATTATCCCTATTTTTAAAGACTTCCCCCGCTATGCAGATATCCGGATTACGTGTTGAAGAAGCCTCCACGTACATAAGCGACTCCGTGTGGAAACTGCTGCGAGCGTATCAGGGGTTCCATTCTGTGATGGCGGGATGTTAGCATCACTCGGTCTTGCTCGTCGAAATGCCAGTTGCTACACCCATCCCATTTCACTGACCCATGCAGGTATATCTCAGCGTCCTGAAGTTGTGTCGGCTCGACACAGGATGTTCCAGTGTCTGCCGGGCACCATTTTGGGACGTCAAATATTCCCGTTGTGTCTCCCTCAGCCCAGCCTTGAATGTTGTAGAGCGTGAAGTTCACATAGCCGCGATACACCTCAGCAACAACAGTGAAAGCGAGGTCTTGAAAGTGCTTTACATGCCGTGCCAGCGGGCTTTTACTTCTATGCGCACCATTCATTACATTACCCCTTCCACCAGTTAATCAGTTAATCCGAATGATGGATAGTTTGGTCCTTCATGTTATCCACCACTTGTTACGGAAAGTCTATCGCCTCAGCGATGCTTTTTTCCACCTGCCGGTGCGCCATCGACTCTCCCTATTTCTTAAAGATTTCACCCTGGTACGCGATAGCGATGAGTTCGGAGCCATGATCCTGCCCCGTCCAAACCGCGAAAATTCGTGACTCGTATTGCCTGGATTCACGTAATGCTAACGCGATCGCACCTTGCTCCTCCGCAATCTCCGGATCGGCGGGATCGAAGTTCGTCAGCTCGCCCACCTGAAATGTGATTGCCATGGTCTATTTTTCCCGGGGTGTCGCGGATCTTCGCTACGATTCTCTTCATGCGCATCCCCCCACATCGATACGTTTATCGGCTTTTAGCAGTCGGACTTGAATTTCGGTTCGTACTTGCCGCCAGCTACATCATAGCCAGCGGTCCGCTTATTCGAGTTCCCTGACCTTATCGATGGCTTCTTCAATCCGGTCGACTGCGACCACCGTCAGCCCGTCGATGGGTTGCTTCGGAGCGTTCGCCTTCGGTATCAGTGCCACCGAGAAACCGAGTTTCCCGGCTTCCTTCAGGCGCTCCTGACCTCGCGGCGACGGACGGATCTCACCGGCCAGCCCGACTTCGCCGAAGGCGATGAGTCCCTTCGGCAGTGCCTTGTTTCGCATGGACGAGTGAATCGAGAGCAGCACGGCAAGGTCTGCGGCTGGCTCGGTGATCTTCACCCCACCCACGGCGTTCAGGAAAACGTCCTGATCGAAGCACGCGACGCCGGCGTGCCGGTGAAGCACAGCCAACAGCATCGCTAGCCTGTTCTGCTCAAGACCGACTGCGAGGCGCCGCGGATTCGGGGAGTGCGTGCCATCCACCAGCGCCTGGATTTCTACCAGAAGCGGCCTGGTTCCCTCCTGCGTGACCATCACGCACGATCCCGGCACCGTCTGATCATGCCGGGACAGGAACAGCGCCGACGGGTTTGCCACGCCGCGCAGACCCTTTTCTGTCATAGCGAATACGCCGAGCTCGTTGACCGCGCCGAAGCGGTTTTTGAACGCGCGTACGAGCCGGAAGGAAGAGTGTGTGTCGCCCTCGAAGTACAACACGGTGTCGACGATATGCTCAAGCACGCGCGGCCCCGCCAGATTGCCCTCTTTCGTCACGTGGCCGACCATGATGATGGCGGTCCCGGACTGCTTCGCGATCCGTGTAAGTTGCGCGGCGCACTCGCGCACCTGGGCGACCGAACCCGGCGCAGAGGTCAACGCCTCAGAATAGACTGTCTGGATCGAGTCGATCACAGCCACGTCGGGCTTTTCAGCCTCGATAGTCGCCTGGATGCGCTCCAGCTGGATCTCGGCGAGTAATTGAAGGTCGCAAGCCTTCGAGTCATCATCGAGAAGCGACAATCGCTGAGCTCGTAGGGCAATCTGGGCCGCGGACTCTTCACCGCTCACGTAAAGCGTCTTGCGCTCGCCGGCAATCGCGCCCATCGACTGCAGCAGGAGGGTCGATTTGCCGATACCGGGATCGCCCCCGATCAGCACTACGCCGCCAGCCACCAGGCCGCCACCGAGCACGCGGTCAAACTCCCCGACCCCGGTCGAAAATCTGGGCACATCAGCGGCATCGATGTCCGCCAGCTTCTGGACCGGGGCACTCTTCGCGAGGGATTGGAAGCGGTGCGATCCGGCTTCAGCGAGAGTTTCGACCAGTGAGTTCCAGGCGCTACACGCGGGGCACTGGCCCTGCCACTTGGGAGCGGTTGCCCCGCATTCCGTACAGCTGTAGACGGTCTTTGCTTTTGCCACGAATGATTCCTGTCAGGATGGATCTGGGACGGTCTGAACGACCGCCCCTCGATCAGGCGAAACCATGCTGGCAGACGGAGACGTGATTTCAAGGGGATATTTGCAATGTCTTATGGACGCGGCGGTAGCCTCCACAGTTTCCGGTATCTGTCGACGAAGCATCCCAGCACCACCGCCGCAGCAATACCCATCATGGACACGGACACCGAGCCGAACATGAGAGCGGCGCCCATCGGCATCATTAGCAGGAGGTAGCACATTCCACTGGCAACCTCTCTGCATGCCCGGAACGGCGTTCCTGTCTTCTCATAGTCCCACTTCCGCGCGACCAGCGTCATCAGGTAGTCGAACAGCAGCGCCGTGCTGAGAAGCACGAATCCGATAACCTCGAACCCTTGTACCGTGGACAGAAGACACATAGCGACAAGCACCGCGACGGCGGTGTTACCGATCGGCTGTATGCCTCGGGAAGCCCTCAAAAGTGCCGTCACAATCAGCGTGCCACACACAACAAGAAAACCCATGTCATCACCTGTTAGGCCGGTATTTGGTGCGGTTTCGCATGCGCCCCGCCGCCGCACGGTACGCATCCTCGTACTCCTCAATCAGGAGCCACAGATCGTCGCTCCCACGTTTGCGGCTCACGCCGGTCGCCCTGGTCATCCACGAGTCGGTCGTTGGGTCATACATCGCGTGGAAGACGCTAAACGCGCCGCCGGTTCCCTCAAGGATTCGACCGACGACATAGTGGGTATCGACCATCGGTCGCCCTCTCTTGAATGCGGGAATAAGATCCTAGGCCTGTACCTCCAGCCCGCCGTCGTACATTAGTGACACAGAAATGCCAGTACTGATGCTCGCGAGTTGCGCATCCCGTGCACGCCGGGTAAAACAGAAGCTCAGGTCGAGCGCTCGAAAGATACGTCGGAGCATGTCCCACCTCAATCGATCGCAGCCGCACAAGCGTTACTCGGGGCCGCCAAGGCGTGCCCGACCAGCGGAATCATGTCCAGGCCTGCCGATGTGATTCGGCACGGTGCGGCGGCGACACCACAGCCGGATAGCGCGGTAATTATCGGAACAAGCAGCAGCACTCGATTCATCGGCGATTTCTCTAGATTGAAAGGTTGCGCAGTCCGCATCGTCGGGCGCCAGTGGGCTTCCCCCGTTAGGCCCGTCGCAGGTATTTACCGCCCGGACTGGAGCTATGAAGTTTCGCGCCGCAACCAGGTGCCTATGTCGCCGAACAGAGCTTGTCAGAAACGGCTTCAAGTTAAAGCCCCTACATGGGCTACGGACGCTTCCGGAGGAAAGGCAGCCGAGTAGCTGGGTCCCGGCTAAGCGCTTCGGTCTGAGCGGATCGTCGGCGGATCTCTTCGCGTTCTCGCGTGATCCACTCCAGGATTTCCTCCGAACCGAGGGATCCGCTTTCCGCCACAGCCTGAATTGCACGGAAGGCATCGACGTCGAGCGGCTCATAAGCTGCGAGCATTCCGGACACCTTCTTGGAATACGTTTTGTAGGGCCACCGTCGATATACGACTACTCCGGCCAGAAGCGCGGTAGCTGTGCTAATCACCACACCCAGATGGCCTCCAATGTGCCACCGCGTGTGATCCAGACTAGCCTCCAAGGCGTTCACGAGCACGTAGCACATGCCACCCGAAAAAATGCCCGCCTGAGCTGCCGGCCCTGGCCTGATAGGATGGCGGGCCAACTGACGGGAAAGGCGGATCGTCGATTCGATCCTCGCGAGCTGCCGATGACGGGCCTGATCGGTTGTCCAGCCTTTGAGTGCGTTTTTTGGAGCATTGGGCATCACGACCTCTCATGCGAACTCAGCCGTCGACGCGGTCCAGCTTCACCAGATAGTCTCGGCCGTCCAGCCCGTGCACCACCGTGGTGTCTTCGCCGGCGTTCAACCACACTTGCCGACTCACCGTCAGCTCGCTACCGGAGTCCTTCTCCTCCAGGCGCAAGCGGAACGTCGCGAGTCCGTACGGCATCGGCTGGATATTGCTGACTTCCATCGTCCGATAGCCGTCCAACCCGTCACGCGGACCGGTCGTGGCGAAAAGATATTCCACGAAATTCACCGGCTCGCCGTGCGTCACGCTCTCTCCGAAGCGCCTGATGGCACCGCGAGCGTCTCGGCGCGTCACCACGACATCGTATCCGTTGGTTGACGCAGCCACCGCCGGCAAGATCGGGGTCGGCGCATCGATCACGCCCAGCGGATCGGCGCTGGCAGATACGGCAGCGAACGACAGCAGGATTGCAGCAGCGGCAGTCAGGACTGACGTTTTCACGAAATCTCCTCGCGGATGGCCATGCTCGAGAGTCGAGCATTCTGGATGGATGAAAACGGGGAAATTCGCGACGGCCGATCGCCCGGAGCGGCGACAGCTGTCGTGACTTGGCCAATTCCCGTCCGGAAGCTCGAGGCTTGCCATGCACGTCCCGTGCCGCTCGCGAGCCAACGTTACGTCGTGGTGGGCAAGCGTCACGCACCATGCCGCGCGACGCGTGATCATGCGGAAACTCAAACCCATGCTTCGCCGATACGTCGAGTACTTCCTGACAGGCATGACTCCGACGAAGGCGCTTCCACGCCACCCCGTTTTTCTTGTCGTGACGAGTTCCGACGGCGTTGCCGTCAAACCCAGTTGCCCTGGCGACAAAACTGTGCCATTCCGCGCAGTCGTAAACATTATCTTCGTGGCATCCCCTTTTCCCGAAGATGCCAGCCTACTGCCCCCTCCAACCTCCATCAATCGTCAAACAATCGCTATTCGAGGGGGGAAAGGCTCAAAGGAAGGTTGGTGACTGTCCGAAGCTTCCTGACGTGAAGTTAGCAGCGGTGAAAGACCAGCGCATCCCCCCTTGTTATGGAAGACGCTTTTGTTATCGTGTTTTCAAGGTCATCGAGTCCGAGAACAAGGAACCACCAACACATGAAGCGCGACGCCAGTACCTACCCTCTGGACCTCGGTCACGAGTTGATCGACAACTCCGCCGGAAGCGTTCGCGCCAACTATGGGCACGAGCGGCTGTTCGCTCGCACCGCGGCTTGATCACAGGGGAGATGTCGATGCAGATCAGAACGGACACATGTCCCGCTCAACGCTGGCGCCTCGGTCGAGACTACTGGCGCGTTGACCGGGACGAAGGCTTTCGAAAGCAGGACTACGCCGTCGATCTGATCAGCGATTCAATCGCAAAGCGATTTGTCGTCGAAAATCACTACTCCGCCAGTTACCCGGCAGCGGTCGTGCGTGTGGGCCTGTTTCACGGGACGGAGCTTGTGGGAGTCTGTGTGTTCAGTGTGCCCATGAACAACGCCGCAATCCCGAAGTACACTGGCTTGGCTCCGTCCGCCGGCGTGGAGCTGGGCCGCTTTCTCTTGCTTGACAGCGTTGTCCGGAATGGGGAAAGCTTCTTCATTAAAAAAGCATTCGCCGCGCTTCGGAAGGCCCGGCCGCAGGTCAAAGGCGTAGTCGCATACTCCGACCCGGTGCCGCGGCATACCGCTGACGGGCGCATTGTTATGCCCGGGCACGTCGGGACGATATATCAGGCGGGCAACGCCCGTTATGTTGGTCGATCAGCCTCGCGCATCCTGCACCTTTCCGCGAGCGGGCATGCGCTCAGCCCCCGAGCGATCTCCAAGATCCGCCGCCAGGAGCAGGGTGCCCAAGGAGCAGAAAAGAATCTGGTGCGCCTTGGCGCTCCGCAGCGACGATTCGGACAGGATCCGGCGGAATGGCTCGATGAAGTGTTGTCCAGCGGGGCGTTCGTCCGCCTCAGGCATCCCGGGAACCACTGCTACGTCTTCAGTCTCGGCCGGCCCCAGGAGAAGCGGTTGCTTGAGCGGACATTCGCGGTGGCAAGGCCCTATCCGAAATTGCTCGATCCGCAGCAGCAGGCTCTATCGCTTGCGGTCAAACCCGCTTTCCATCAACCGCCGAAGTCCAATCCGGATTGGGCCTAGAACGATCAGCACGATTGCGAACCACAGGATGATCCCGTCGACGCCGAGAGCCTCATTCCAGAATCGGTGCTTGAACCATAGACAGAACAGGAGCGCGGCGCAAGCGATCGCCCCGAAGATCGAGTACCCGACAAACCGTCTTGAGGTGTGATGCAACCCAAACGGTCCCGGAGACTCTTCCCGCTGCCGCCGACCGTCGCTTTCGTTCTTCATTCTTCCTGTCCGGATGTGTTGACATGCGGATGATACCGCTCGCCGACTCCTGCCCTGCACGACCTTGAAACGGGAGGTGCCCCTGGTATCGTGGATTCAATGACGAACGGAACCAACATGAACGACACCAACCAACCGCGCCTTGCCCTGCTGATCGACGCCGACAATGCTTCCGCAACGGTCATTTCCGAAGTGCTCCAGATCGCCTCGAAGTTCGGCAAGGTGATCATACGCCGTGCATTCGGCGACTGGACCACTTCAAACCTCGGTAGCTGGAAATCCCAGCTCCACCGCAACGCGATCCAGCCAGTTCAGCAATTCGCCTTCTGCTCGGGGAAAAACGCCACCGACTCAGCGCTGATCATTGACGCGATGGACATCCTCTACACCGAGAACGTCGATGCCTATGCCATTGTGTCTAGCGACAGTGATTTCACGCGCCTGGCGACCCGCCTGCGCGAATCCGGCAAGGTTGTGCACGGCTTCGGTGAGCGCAAGGCTTGCGAGGCCTTCGTAGCCGCGTGCGACACATTCACGTGGGTCGAGGATCTGAGGACACCGGCGGAGCCGCCCAAGGTGACCCCGCTGATCAAGGCTGATATCCAGGGGCTCTTCGCAAGCGCCGTGCGTGCCGCGGCGAAGGACGGTGGCTGGGTGAACCTGTCGCACGTCGGTGCCGAACTCCGCAAGGCTCAGCCCAGTTTCGATTCGCGAATCTATGGCGCCTCGTCGCTAAGCGTGCTGGCGAGCAGCCAGAAGCACATAGAGTGCCGTCGTGTTCCAGACGCACCGGGAAGCCAGAATACCCATCATGAAGTCCGGCTTCTTCCCGCCAAGAATCAAACCATCGTGGAAATCGAAGAACTGGCCGTCGCCTAGTCCGATGGCGCCGACGGGGTCGGGATTGCGTCGCTTGTGAGCACGACGCTTTTTCGCTAACCTCGAAGCAATCAAGCGCGATCGAACTCCTGACCTCTTGCTAGACATCGGCGATGATCCACCGCCCTTCGTCGTAACGGAACCTCTGGTCTTTAATCGCCTGCACCCAGGAAAGAAGATCGATGCTCAGGTCCGGGCCCAGGATCCTCTGGCCACCTTCATTTTCGATCATCGAGAACGGGAGTTCGGGCAATCCAAAACCCCTGGGCGCTGGATCAGGCCAGCGCCCACCGTGTCGCTCCTTGATGACTCGCGTTGCAACTGCCTTGGATAGCGTAAAAAACCTCGGCCTATACAGCAGCCAGTAGCACTCCCAGCCGCCGTCCTGGTAGCGGCGTTGCCTGCGAACATACTCGGCCAAAGTCTGTTGCGATTGTTGAATCTCGATTGCTATCTGCCTATTTCCGACACGAACGTGCACGTCCGCGATCCATCGACCGACGGTTCCGCGTCCCGGTGATTCAACTGAAGCCAATGAGACCACTGACGCGAACGCATCAAAGACGCTGGCCTTTGTTTCTTCATGCCACACCGACTCCGGTGCGTTTCCACACTCGCCGGACGCATGCGCGAAGAACCGGAGCCCACCCATGCTCGTCTTGGGGACCATAGGCGCGTTGCAACATGCCCCTCTGAATTGCCCCAACACGTGACCTTGCTTCAAGGCCGACCAGTCACTTTCGCTTAGTTCACTTGCGTACACGAGCTGCGCCGTTGCCGCGATGATCGCTTCGTCTGACACTGCATCCTCCAATCGACCGACCGTATTCCAGCTCTCGTTGCCCGGTCGCCATCCGGTCCGGATACTAGATTATGAATCACTCGCCACCTATACCGTTCGTCCTGACCCGGCCACAAGATAGCAAATCCCCGCGCTCCAGAGATGGTGTACGGCCGTCCTCGCGCCACGGCACGCATGTTCGCCCGATCGCACAGCTACCTACGCACTCCGTCCCGCCGTGAAGAAAGTTGGTCAAGGTCACACTTGAGCACCTCAAATCTCCCGGAACGTGCTGTTTTAGGCCCCGAATTGCGCTTGCTCGGCGCTATGACATCGGTATCGTTGAGAGCTGCAATTCCCAATCTGGCTTGCCCCTTAGAAACAGGTTCTCACCGTGCCGTATAGCCCGAAAGACGTCGACCTTATCGTCGAAAACCTCCTCGCCCGCCGCGAGGATCTGGAAGCATCAATTCCCGGCATCAAGCTTTCGCGCGACGCGATCGCAAAGGCGCTCGACCTTCACGATCATCTGGTCCGGTCCGGCCTGCCCGGCAGTGGCCACGTCAACCCGTCTGCCCCGAGCAAATCTGCCCTGCTGCTGCGGATCCTGAGCGGCAAGCGGCCTCTGTGCTTCCGGCCGCCTACCTCCCACTCCTACCCGCACTACGAGCTCGTCGAAGAACCGGAGGTCCGGAACGTCGGGTTGGGCGGCCCGACATCCCTAGGCAGTATGCTGAACGGTACTGGCGGCGCTTCCGGCACCACCGGCATGGCCGTAAACCAGTGTCTCTATGCGCTCGTCGGCATGAATTCGGTAGCAGAAGGGATCATGACGATGTTGCTCGATGCCGAACGTTTCAACGGTCGCAAGTTCCTCGAGCTGGCCGATCAGTCGCCAATCTGGACGCTCAAGCATGGGGAATGGCCAGCCTGGGAGCTGACCACCGGCTTGTCCCCCAATGGCACAGGGCTTCGCTACGCCGTCGACCGTCCGGTGCCGGCCAAGCGCCAGGACGTGCTTTTCGGGGGCTGGGGTGCCCCCATCAACCCGATCGTTGTCGAGCGCGGCGAAGACCGTATCGCAGCGGCAAAGGCGCGCAAGGCGGCAGCACTGCGTGCGGACTCGAGTATGACCGGCGTTGAACGAATGCTCGCGCTCGATGAAAGCGACGTCTACCCTGGGCATCCTGCGCAGTACGACCTGCTGAACTTCACGCGGCGCGTGTGGGTCATGCGCAAGTCTGCCGAGTGGGAAGGCTTCGAGATTCCCTATCTCGACGCCTGAAACGGACGGGCGGGCAGTGCCATCGGCCCTGTACGTCGGCAGCTCAACTGTTCCAGCGGCCATTCCATCGGCTCAGCTTCTCTACCAATGGCGGCCCGAATTGTCCGGGGGCAGTCTTCAGCTCCTGAAGGTCAGCGGCACGATGACCGCTGTCTGGTCCGGCAACCGCGTGCTTGCGGACGGATGCTTCTTCTGTCTAGCTGACTAACGGTGCTCGCGTGCACCGCGTTTCCAATATGCGTTGTGGTGTGTTCTAGTCAAGACGAGCTTTAACGTATATCAGCGCCCCGAGTATCAACGACCCGCCGAGTGCGGTAAGCCATTTCCGCTCGAGCAACATGTGCGCGTCACCGCACAAGAATGCCGCGAAGCCCAAAGCGAGGAAAACCATGACCGGCAGCATGATTGAGAACGTCGCATCGACCGTTTTCGGTGACGGCCACAGAACAAGTAACGCACCAAACAACGAACCGACGAGCCCGAATACGGCCCCGGCACCGAGGAATAAAAGCGCCAGGTGTACTCCCATGTTGTCCACGGCTTGCGTGCCAATCAGACCGCAGGAGAGGCTGCTCGCGGTCGTGACAACGACGAAGATGCGCGCAATGCGAAACACCTTCCTGCGATTCTCGCGCGGCGCGTTCTGTCTCAACATGTTCATGTTCAATGCCTTTCGTTTACTCACGGCCGCGGGGGTCAGGGACGGAACTCATAAAGTGTGCTTGTCGTCAAACCAGCCGTTTGAAACGGCATGACGCGAAGATGACGTATGTGACGGGTTCGGTAGTGGTTCGTTTGAACGCGTCGCCCGACATCGCCCGGCGGAAATCTGTTCAGAAAAACGGCGGGTTAGCTGCCCGCTGTGTCGTTAGTGAGACTGTCCAGTTTCGCCTGTGCGTCCGGTGACAGTTGAAGGCTGTTCGGCAGATTGTCGATTACTGCGGCGACGTCCCGCGCGAAGCCGTCACCACCTTCGACTTTGGCGAGTGCGATCACGTCCGTCTCGCATCGATTCGGCTCGTTTTTCGGCTCAAGCGTCGTCGTCGCGAGTCGCCCGTAACGCTGCGTCACGACAGTCTTCTCGTCGACGCACGGTTTGTAGTGAGCGGCCACCATCTGCCCCGCCTTGCCGCTACCCGATATCCTGGCCCAGGCCGCATCGTCGCTCTGATCGATCGCTGTAATTAAATCGTCAGCCGCGTGTTTCATCGTGAGATCGAAACCGAAGGTCAACACAAGGCATGCCGCGCCGGCCGCGAAGATCAGGCCTTCTGGAGGCTTCTCGCGCCGACACAGGCTCTCAATGATGACGGCAACCAGGTGCGCCATCATTCCGCCAGATACCGCTACCCACCACGGGCCGACAAAGAGTACCGATAGGACGAATCCGATCGGGAAACGCCTGGCCCGCTTGCCGAACATGATGGCCCCCGCAACGTATGCGGTCACCGCCGTAATCGCGCTTATGATAATTGCGTGAAAAAGATGATGAAGCATGCTGGCCCTTACCGATCGAAGTACCGTCCGTTTTGAAGCGGCTCGTTTCTGCGACGCGGCGGCACGTAGATGCGCGCGGCGTTGTCCATGAACGGAATGCGATTACGGATGGCGCGATCCCAATTATGACGCGGGTCCGGAAACTTCTTCAGTAGTCGGCCCAGGTAGTAGCCGCTATCGAGCGCCTGAGCGAGCACGAAAGCAAGGTCGAACAGCGCCATGCGCTTCAGGAATATCCGCTCACTTTCCTTCACAAACTTTGCGCTGAGAAGCGGCAGCTTGTACATGACGTTGACGTTGTACTGAGCTTCTGACGCGGCGTAATCCTGGATATTGAATCGGCCTTCCGGCGCGACATCCTTAAGCAGAATCCGCAGCGACTCCAGCCGCGCGAAGTGCTCTCCGGGGACCTTGAGGAATTCCGGATCCTTGGTAAAACGGATGTTCACCAGGCCCCGTTTGCCGTTTTCGACAGGACGGGAAGATGTCGCGACGTCGGCTTCGAGCATGGCCTCCGCGGCAAGCACCAGATCAAAGCGCTTGATCTCTTCCCAGGCATGTTCAGCTTGATACCTTCCCATCTTGTTCCATTCCCCCCGCGCTCAAGCGGTTTGGCGCGCCAGCCCGCTCGGCTTGATGACCAGTTCGATTCATGCCCAGTAATTTACGGCAGTCCGGCATCCTGTCTTGAGTCTCAGCATCATCTTTTTTCTTGCTGGGAACTCAGGTGCACGAGTGAAAGCCTATCACGCAATACATCCGAAACCAGCCCCAGCGAATATCCGCGCAAGATCGGCGCGCGTACCCCCTAGAAACTGAGTTTGCGATGTTTAGCATGGGATCTGTCTGGCTCGCAGCGCGTGTGCGCTCCGAGTTGGCCTAACCTACAGGAGCTGAACATGATCAAGCGAAAGGGCAATTCCCCGGTCGCAGGCGAGCAACTCGTCATCCCCATCGACGTCGATCTCACATTCCAGACTGGCGTCAAGAAGAAGGCATTCGAGGGCACGAAGTCGGCCGACCTGTATCGCCCGCTCATCGAGAAGATCCGGGTGATCGACGGCTTCAACCCGCGCATCAAGACCCGGAAGTACCGCCTCGGCATCGAAAAGCTGGCTCGCGACATGGTCCGCAGCGGTTTCGACGAAACCCAGACGCTCACGGTTTTCCTCATCTACGAGAACGAACATCACATCATCTGCCTGCACGACGGCCACCGGCGCCTCGAGGCCGTGTTTCTCGCTAACCAGTACCTCGCCGCCGAGGGCAAGCCGCGCATCGAGCGTGTGCCGGTCACGATCACGGAAAAGAACGACAGCAAGTCCCTCAACATCGGCGTGGTCCGGCGAAATGACAAAGAGCCGCTGACCGTTCTCGAGAAGGCCATCCTCGCCCGCCGCCTGAACACCGTTGACGGCATGTCCCCGGAAGAGATCGCGGTGGAGATGCAGGACAGCGAAGGCGAACTCACGCCCTACTACATCGAAGGCTTGCTTCTGCTGGCGGGCGCCGAGCGGGGTATTCACGAAATCGTCGCTGAAGACAAGATCTCGGGGACGGAGGCGATCAAGCAGATCCGGAAGCACAAGGCCAATGCCCTGTCGTTCCTGCAGCGCGCGACTGACGGCAAGGAGCATGTGCGGCCCCGGGACCTTCCCGGAGCTCTCGTCAAGCGCGTGACGAAGAAGATCGCGCCCCGTCTTGTCACGGCGGTTCGCGAGCTCGAGGCTGACCCGGCCTACGATCAACTCAAGGAAGAAACGCGCCTGAAGATCAAGGACCTGATGGACCGACTCAGCGACGCGGAGAAGAAGGATCCCCCGCTTACCGAAGACAACCCAGGCGCGACATCCGCGGCAAATCCGGAAGCAACCGGTAAGGCTAAAAAGTGAGTCGAGCCGGGCGGTTCGGAAAATCGCCCGGCGAGCCCGCACCGTTGATAACGGAGCGTTAGACGTTGCACTTTTTAACGCTTTCGGTTGCCACATCGGCTGTGTTTTGCGCGATCCTGTCGAAACACGTAGGGCGTGGCCTGTCGGTCGTCTGGATCGATGCTGGCCGCATGGCTTTCAAAAAAATTGGATTCGAAAAAACGCGTCGCCATGAATTTCACCGAGTGGTTCGGTTCCTTGCCTGAAGATGAGCGCGCTGCTATTGGCAGCGCGCGTGACGCCGAATCCGGCTGGAACGCAGCCATGCTTGTTCTGGCCGCTTCGGAAGAACCGGAGATATCGTCCCGGCGCGTCCGACTGGTGGAATCCCTTCGAAATGCACTGAAGGAGCCACCAGACGTCAGTCACTCGCCTACCTCAACAGTGGCTCGCGTGAACCGCGAGGATATGCGGGATGCCATCCAGTTGCTCTCTGCACGCTCACCCTGGCCGTCGACCAGCGTCATCAACGCGCTCCAACTCGCCACCGAAATCTTGTGCAATGTGGACCATCCGCAGGAGGCTGCACAGATCGCATTGCTCCTGGGCGAACATGGGAGTCTGGACGAAGCGGAGCGAGCTAGTACGGACAAAGCCGATCTCGCGTTCGTCGACCGACAGGCCGCGATCGATGCCGTCCTCGGGGGTGTACACGAGCTATGGCTATCCGATACCGGATTCCCTACGCAGGCGGCCAGCGCCCCGCTACAAGACCGTAGCAGGCCGTTTTGCAGGATCTGCTGGCGAGACGACGAGAGTGTCGTGCGACCGTATTGGACGCTCGCGGAGGATCAATCCGGGACGATACTGGAGGCGATCGTCCCTTCCATTGGATAGGCCCGAGGTTTTGTGGTAATCGGGATCCTCGCGACCCGACAGCCAGCTCAACGGTGGGTGCGATGTCGGAGGAGTCGTATCCCGGCGCATCAGGTGAACGTCGTGAGTCCAACAGTCAGAACCTGGCTCAATCCGCCCTGCGTCAATCTCGCTCTGAGATTTCTACGTAACGCTGGACTGGTCTGCCGTCCACCTCGATCCGCTCGAAAAACAAGTCTTTGGGACTGCACCGGATCGATCCATCCTCTGCCCGATAGATGACCATTGCCGTATGGTCTCTCTCCGTTGCGGCCTCGCATACGAGCTCGCAAATACCGCCCTCGTAGTGCCGGTACCGGATCGGATCCTTTGATTCGACAGACTTCTTCTTTCCCTCGCTCTCCGACTTCGCCAGGAACAAAAAAAGAAGGACTGCCAATACGAAACAAAGACCAGCAGCGATGCCATTGCCGATCGCCCCGCCGGCCAGCAAGATCGCAATCGCGACAATCACGCATCCGATACCGATGTTGTCGTTGATTCGATCCAGTTGGGCCTCAATGCCCTCAGGCTTGCTCATTCAGCACGTTCCTCGCAGTCGCACTATTTCGGGTTACGGCAGAACTGCTTCTTGCGACCGTCGACAATGCGGATCGCTACGGGCGTGCCGTGGTCCTCCGTAAGCCCCCACAGGCACCCTTTGCTGTCGAGCACGGCGCCCACCATCCAGATCGGCTGCGCGTCACGGTAGAGCAGTTCGACGGCTTTCTTTTCGTCGGCCGACGCAGCATGGATGCCCACGACCATAAACAGCATCACGAGCGCAAGCTTCTTCATATCTTCACTCCCCTGTCTTGCCGGCTACCGGCCGGTTCGGGGCGCGTCAACGCCTGGTGTTCTTCTACCCAGCAGCACAATCAGCTTTTTGACGTCTTCATCCGACAGAGCACGATCGTCAGAAGCCAGGCAAACAGCAGTCCGGACAGACTGGCAAGCAGCTGCATGGTGATGATTTCGGTCGTTTGCGTGTGGTAAATGTGCTGGCCAAGCCCCCACGACAGCCCAAAGGTGTTCCAGACGACCAGCGAGATGAACAACGCCGTAGCTAAGGGGTGCCGGCGCATCGCGTCCATCACACGTGCCGGCGCTGACATGAATGCGATGACAGCCAGGTCGGTCAGCGCGGCAGAAAGCATCCACAATGGCGACCAGTTAGCCCAGTGATGCAAAACGACCGGGAAAGCAGCGCAGACCAGCAACCATGCCAGGATCTGATCCGCGGGAAACGACCGGTTCTGGTAATGCTTCCGGACGCTCCCCTCGAGCATCGCGAGGCCCTGTACCAACAGAAGGCCGAGCCAGAAGTAAAGCATTCCGGAGGCGATGTGCTCCAACTGCGCAGGCATATTCGGTCCCAGGCCCCGTTCAGCGTGCCGCAGCCGGGTAACCGGCTCGAACGATTGCGCGAGGCCGCGATGCGCCTGAGTGACTACTGCGGCCGCCACCCAGATTCCCGCATGGAAAGCAAGTTTTCGTCTGGTCAAGTTGCGTGTCATTTTCTTGGTTCAATAAGATGGTGATGGTGCGACTTCGGTTCGGAGTTTTCGTGCTGCACATCGGCCGCGAGAGCTCACAATCGGCCGGCGACACAATAGCCCCGCTTTTTATCCCTTGGCACCCGTGCTTTGTCGACGGTGCAGAGCCGTTTGGTCGATTCCCACCGGTCAGGTCAGTGCAGGAAGTCGTTCAACGAACCGCTGGAATGCTCCGTAGGTATCCAGAATCGATCCGGTCCGAATCCGATACTTGCTTTGCGCTACGCGCTCGACCTCGGTGTCGCCATCGACTTCGTACCCTGCATGGATCTCGACTTCGAATTGTCCAGGCTGATGCCGCGGAAGTTCCGGTCTCGTGCCCAGAGCCAAACCATGAATCGCTGTATAGGCGTTGCCGACGATTTCACGCATGACTTCGATGCGCGTCCGATGTCGCACGACGCCGGCGGCATCGACAGATTTTGTCGACGTCGTCAGGCATCCGATATCACCGCTGATTTCGTCACAGGCAGCCTGATCTCCGGCAACCATGACCACCGGAACGCCCCGCCCGGCCGCCAGCCGGGCGAGCATGCCAGGCTCTCCGACCTCTTGTCCGTCGATCGACAGTCGCCTGATTCGCTCGGTATAGGTGTGGGGCAAGCACGCCGCCCCCGCGCCGGCACGAGCATGCCACCCGATCAGCATGGTTGCGTCCGCGCCCAGCATCGCCCGTATCGCCGCGTTCGAACCGCGCAACACCTGACAGTCGAAGTCCGCTTCAGCCAGATTGGTGTCGTTCCAATGGCTGTCCGCGACAACGACTTCCCGCGCCCCGGCCGCGCGGGCGCCAGCCACCGCCATCAGTACGTCCAATGTCATGGCGCGGCAGGCCGCGTCGTACGCTTCCGTGCGCTGCCCGCCTGTCATCTCCGCCGGCGTCACAGCTGCCCACTTGTTCGGGACTCCCGTCACTCCTTCCATATCGGCCATGATCACCACGCGGCCGATTCCCTTCGGGATTTCGAGAAAATCGTACTCCTCGAAGAAGGTCTTTTCCGCTGAGGTCATCAGCGTCGTCGGCCACCGGTTCTCATTGAGATGCATTACCGAGACCGTCGAGTACGACCACCGGTCTATTGACGGGACCACGATAGCCGGCGTTCCTGACATGCGATCGCGCACGAGACTTCCGATTTGAACTGTCATGAAGATTCATCCTGCGAATGATTTCAGCCTAATGTGAAACCGCGCGGTCAAGCCACAAGCTTTCCTATCAAGAAGCACGTGTCGTTGCGCCCGCCAGTATCTTAACGGTCGGCATCAACCCAGCAGTTAACGGCAGTCTCACGGTAAAATTAAGCTCCTGCATCCTGCTCGCCGTCAGGCCCAACGGACACGCTTTTCCGCATGAACCGCTACGCGCTCGGTTCGTTCGACCTCGTCGCGGGGAAGCCAGTACTTCCCCCGTTCCAGTTGGGAAATAATGTCCCAATGCTGGATCTCCGTCGCAACGCTGATATCACTTCGCATGCCATTGACGACCGGATAGAGGTACCAGAAGTCCGGAAACTGACTCTCGCGTTCGAGCCGGAACCGCAGGTTGCCGTCGATCAGAATGTCGTAGTTCCCCGCAGCGTCGTGTTCGTAACACACGCGACTGGCGTGCTTGCTGGAACTCGTGCGACCACGGATTGTGGAGTGTCGGGTAGAAACCGGCATACGAGCCTTGCGTTCAAATGATGTATCGGCTCATTCTGCCGCGCGAGGCTTCCAGTTCAAGCCCTGACAAAAAAATGGCCCCAGACTGGGTACGGGGATCCCAGCGTGGGGCCAAGGCAGTCGACGTAGCAACGTCGATCCGAGGGACGGTAATGAAGAAGTGCCGTCGAGTCGATCCTATCACAAGCGTCGATAAACTTCCCATCAGGAAGTTAAAAAGATTTCGGCACACCAACCGGACCGGCGATTGAAAAAATGCTGCTCGCATTGCGACAAACCCGCCGTCCGGCCCGATCCAAATTCAGCCAGGACGTGGTTGCTAATAGCGCGTCGCGCAGCCGGCTACATTAGTGGTGCGACCGGGTCCTGGATGGGTTGAGCCCCTTGTCGCAACGCCACCGTCGTGGCTAACCGAGCGTTTGTCTTTCGAGTCCCGCCAGGACATCACGCCAGTTCTTCCACGTCATCCGAAGCCCGGCTACGCGAGATGACATTTTAGTGCAGCTTCTCGCCCCAGCCGTGCGCGGCGGGATCGACGATCGGACAGGCTTGCCGGATGAGCTTGTCGAACTCGCAGTCGATCTCTCTCCAGTCGTCAGCGTCGGCGAAAATCAGCCGACCGTGACCGGTGCCGATGTAGCGCACCAGATTGCCGTGAATCTCGTACTCGTCGCCTTGTGCGTCGAGCTCCACGAAGGTGCAGCAGTACATCGCACCGGCTTCGAGAGGGTTGCCCGCGTGGTCCGTAGTCATGGTAGCGGACTCGTGCGCGGGAGCGAGCGATGCCGAGGAAGCCATCAAGGCGTTGTTCGGTACGGTCATGAGTATCCTTTGGTTATTGGCTGGTTCGCCATGTGGTCACTATAGCGACGCATGCCCGTCAAACAAGGCCCCGATGAGGCTCGCTTGAAATGGGCCTATCGACAATCTTCGGAGATCGCTTCTCAGCTGGAATCGGGTGAGCTTTTCCGGGAAAATGGCTTCGGAAAATTTCATGGGCGGCCTGATCGCGTTGTGGCTTTCGACCGTTCCTGATAGCAAGATCCGGATGTACGAGCCGTACCCTTGAATGGCGCGCCCACTCTGCAATACTCCGCCCATACCCGACCACGAGGAACCGAAGTCGATATGCAACTCGCTCACACCCATCCGCGGCGCGCGCCGGCACGACCCGCTGCTGGTGCCCTACCGCTTGGCTCGATTCTCGGCTCGGTCGAAATTCCGGGACACGTCATTCGCCTCTCGGACGACCTGGCTGACAAGTTCTACACGGTCGCCGAGGAGAACGAGTTCTGCGGTGACCAGGTTGAGACCTACGCTACACCGCGCTGGGCCAGCCGCGACAGCGCCGCGTGGCTTCCTGATCTCGTTACGTTCGGCTACCGTCGCGCCGACAGCGGCTACCGGGGCCGCGAGGAACAGCTGGTGGCAACCGCCTCCGCAGACATGCACACGGACGACGAGGGCCTGGTCCTGATGGTGGTGCTGCACAACGACGGCTTGACCTTCCGGCAAGGAAGGGTTCGCCACAAGCCGAAAGCGGGAGACTGGTTCATCTTCGACGATCGTCTTCCGCATGGCGTTGATGAGGCGCCCGGCCGAGCAGCGTTCCTCGGCTGGAACATCCCGATCGTCCCGCTCTGATCGAAGATACCCCTACCTCAATCCCTCCAGGAATACGATGAAGCAACAGGACATCAAGATCGGCTACGTCTATACCGACGGTAAGGCGGGTTTGCGCCGCGTAACGGCTGCCGGGCCGGAATATAAGCTGTACGACGGCCAGGAAGAGACAGACTGCCTCCAGTACGAGATCGTTGCGAGCGCGGTGGCAGGATCGATCGTCGAGCGCGGCCGGTCGGCTGCCGGCAAGCCGCTCGCCAACTCGACGCGCCAGTCGTTCGCGGCATGGGCAAAAGCAGCGGTGCCGGTCGACCAGCTTGAGCAGAAAATCGCCGAGATTGGCGCGAAGCGCGTCAAGCTCACGCCGCCGCAGGCCAAGCTCATGCGCACGTTCGAGCCGGCGGACGATCTCAACACGGGCAGGAGCTGGTGCTGTGAGCCAGACGAGCTGCGCACCGCTCGCGCCTGCCAGGACAAGGGCCTGCTTACGCTCGAGGACGAGCCGTGTCCGCGCAAGCGTTTCGAGGTCAGGCTGACACGCCTCGGCATTGAGGTCGCGCGACTTGTAATCACTAACGCGCAGGCGCCGGAGTGACCATACTCCGCATGACGACGGCCGGCCTTCCCCTGTCTTCTTTGTCCAGAACAACTACGTCAAGCGGCTGATCCATTCCGGTGTCGGCTTTCATCCCGATCTCTCAGTTGCCTTGACGACGAGGCATCGTCCCCCAAAGAACCGGTTCCGGAGACCTGGTAAACTTCCTCTTGCGTCAGCGCAAGTTCCCGATAGACATCCTTCTGATCGGTACCGTTGGCTTTCGGGATACACGTCTTCGAATCAATCATGGCCTTGACTCCTTTCGGTTAACATTTCGGCAAAATCATCTGACGACGCACGAGCGTCAGCTCGCGCGCAATCAAACTCGGGATCGGGGCTGGCGTCTTCGACCCTGCAAATCATGGTCGCCGACATTAACGCCGCGTCATACTTCGTCGTTGCTTTGACCTTCGCATGGCACCTGTCTACGTTCGACTGCGCCGCCATAACCTGGCGGGCTTTCGGTCGGCGACCGTCACACCGTCCCGCTCGAGCTCGCAGCGGGTCTTTCCGGTATCGAGGTCCGTGACCAGCCAATTGCCGCTGGACAGGGATGTGACGCGCGTGCGCGGATATCGCGCCTCTATAGAAACCCGGCGCCGCTCGGCGCGAATCACCAAGAAGGTGACAACAGGCCTCGCCAGAATTCGGATCACGAGCAGGAGCACGAGCGGGCCGACGAAGACGGCAGCGGCAATTTCCAGTGCGGATCTCGCTGAATGCCCAAAGTGTGTCGCGAAGCTGAACGTGACGATCGCATCCACCAGCCACCACAACCCAATGAATCTAGCCATGCCAAATCCAAACATACCCAACTCCTGACGGAAAACAGATTCAGACGGCGAATACATCGTGCTCGGCCAGCCTTTCAAGTCCGATCAGTGAGTAATAGGCCTCGTCAACCTCCGCCACGTCGAGCCCGACGGATGTGACCTTGCTGCCATCGGCCGCAAAGACGGTCGTGTAGCCTGTGCCATCGTCCTTGTTGAAGCGGCGCCCGCGATAGAAGCAAGCAAGGACCGTCGGCATGCCCGGGTGTTCGAACAGCGCGCAACTGGGCCACGCGTCCATTTGGTCAGCCTGTGCGGCCGGCTCCTCCGGATCGCACGCGTTGAAGATCCGGTCCGTTTCGTTCCAGACGTACAGACGAACAACGCTGGCTTCCCGACTTCCTTCCGGCGCGTGCCGATTCCACCAGTCGCATAGATGGCGGACAGCCGGATGAGCCTCGTAGTCCTGCTTGTCGCGTGCTCGCAGATGGCTTTGTTCGAGCAGATCGATGGAGATCTCGAGCGCCTGATAGGAACCGGTAAGGGTCTTGTTCGCCCGTACGTTATCCAGACCAGGCCGCTGGGCGCGCTTGGCAGCCGAGACGCGCGTGCCGTGGAAATCTGCGACGCTGCGGAGTTCCAGCCCTGCAAGATGCTTGAGGGCCTCGCTGCGCTTCGGATGATCCGGATTGTTCCAGATGCCCCACATCCATTCGTTGACGCGATACACGAACACGAACTTCTGGCCGACCGAACTTTCCGGGCTCAATGCGATCGCTTCGTCAAGCGAGCCTGCGTCGATGTCCGATTCCTTCTTCCATGATCCGTACGTATCGTTGCGGTCGAGCCTGCGCAGACTATCGATACCGCTCGCGGCCTCTTCCGGTTCTACGAACTTGCCCGCAAAACTGACGTGGAACGAGGAGCGCATCTCGCGCACGGCGACGCCCGTCACCCGGCCATCCGGCAGTTCGCGCAGCACGAGTTCGGGGTGGCCGTGAAATTCTTCGGGATCGTTGGTCCGCGTATCGGTTTCCTGCATGGAATTCTCCAGAGAGGGTTGGCTATTACGACAGTGAAGATGTGACGGGCACCTTCACGCCGCCACCTGCTGATATCCGGACGCAAGCGCCCATCGTGAAGGACCAACCCGGCGACCGATGCGTTGCAACTGCTGGCGCACCTTTTCCTGCCAGTACCGATTCGCGGTCGGCCGGGCGCCTTCGATCTCGCGATAGATTTCCCGCAAGGTAGCTTCGCCACCCAGGGCCTCGAGCGCCGCACGCGTTATGGCCGTCCACACCGAGCGCTCGCCCTGTGCGAGCAACGCACGGTAGCGTGTCTCAAGGCGAGCGACCGCGGCGGCCTCGTGATAGAGCGCGAATCCGATCAGACCGTGCCGGCCCTTTGTGAGGCGCGCGAAGCACAGCGGGTGCGACAGCCGCGGAAACACGTTGCGCGGCAGCATTTGCTGGTCCATGCTCCAACGCGCCGACAACGCCTCAACGGCGCTCGCCGTCTGGAAAACAAACGCCGGCAGGATGAAGCCGACCTCACCGTCGCGCGGCAGAAGATCCCACGCACGGTCGAGGAACTGCATAACCACGGCGCTCTTGAATGGCGGATTGCCTAACAGGAGCGTCGGCCGGAACGGCAAATCGACCGAGCGGAAATCGCCCACCAGTACCTCGCGGCCACTGCTCTCGCGCGCCCGCGCCGCCAGGTCCGGGTCGATTTCCACACCGATTGCCGGCACATAGTCGGGCAGAGCGCGCAGGAATGCGCCCTCCCCGCACGACGGCTCGGCCACGCGATCCCACATACCCAGCCCTGGATAGAAGCGATCAACCAGTGCTTGCGCTACCCACTCCGGAGTAAAAAACTGGCCCAGCTCCGCTCGCCGCGCGCTCATCGGCGGCCTCGCTGGTTCTCGGTGCAGATCGCATCGAAACGTGCGACCCAGCGTGGCTCGTGCTCCTGCGGCTCCATTTGTACGGGCGCGAAACAGTTAATCGCCATCGCGCGCTCCATCAGATCGTGCCGCCAGCCGTGCGCTGCTGCGATTCTTGCTGACCGTCACCGCGCCCATGCCACTGGTGGTTCCCACACCGATGCAATGACCCGCCGGCCGCGCCGCCGCCCGGCGTCGGGCCGCCGCAGTGATGGTGATGGTGGTGGTGGAAGCCGGTACCGGGCTCGCCATCATGCAATCCAGCGTCTGGTGCCTGCTGGGCATGGGCTGCGATGCTGACGCTGAGCGCCGAGATCGCAAGTACGCAGCGAAGAGAGGTCATGTTGATCGGCATTTGCCTCTCTCTCAGTGAGCCATCAAGGCGGCATAGCCGCTGAGGAGGAGGATTCCGGCGATCACGAAGACCTGGGCATAGTTGACCAGCGTGACAACGCCGCCCGAAGTCTTTTTCTGCTTACCCAGTTCAGCCGTGGTGATATTTTTCTGATTCATTTGAACGATCCTACGTTAGCGCCGAGTACCGGCGGGTATGTGGCTCGCAACCAAGGTTTCCATGTGAGCCTTCATCTTGTCGAGCACGACTCGGGCGTTGCTGTCGCCGCCCAACCTCGTGGTTGCGATGTCATCGTCCGGGACATGAATATCCTTTGCGTACACCTCGCCTACCCAACCGCCGGGATACACGGCGTAGCCAGACGCATGGAGCCCGCTCGCACCGACCGATATCTCGACGATCTGGCTGAAGCGTTTCTGCGACGTGTCGCGCGTCAGCACCCAGCGTCGCCCGCTCAGAAAGCCCGCGGGTGCTTGTTTGAGCGCAAAGCCTTGCCCAAGGAAATTGATCGTGAACCGCAAGCCGAGGATGTGTCTGGTCGAGTAGTCCCAACGACCGAGTGCGACGCGACGCGCGACACCGCGTGGACTGATGTTGTGCAGGACGTGGTTCATGATCGTTGCTCCGTTAGCGGACCAGCATGCCGCCGATTACAAAATCCGTTCTCGAATGTTGATTTGTTAGCTTGGCCGGCGGGAGTGTCAAGGTTCGCTGATGGCTTGAGCCTGGACAGCCAGGCTTCATCCATCGGCCCGCTTACAGGCCGCCGTTCTGGATCAGGTACTGCAGCGCGTCCTGGTCGCCGGCCGCCGCCGCGCGACGCATCAGCTCCAAGCCCTTCGCCTTCACCTGGGAAGCCGGCATCGACGGATCGATCTTGATTGCCCGCTCGGGATGATCGACGCGGCTCATCAGGCGCCCGACCCGAAACATCGCCGTCGGCTCGCCCGCGTCGGCCTCCTGCTCGAGCAGGCCCGGATAGTCCTTCCGGAAGTGCAGAGCGAGCCACGTGCCGGCGGCGTGATTGCCGGTCTTCATAGCGGTTTCCATCGCGGGACGCATCTGCCTGGCTTCGTACGACTTCGACCACGAGTCGATGGGCCCCTGAAACGGAGCCAAAGCGCCGAACGCCAGCAACGCGATCATCCAACCAACAAGCTTGAGACGTTTGCGCTCAGCCGGATCTGGGTTAAGCAGAAATGGGGTGCGCTCCGGCCATGTGAGTCCCGCGGCGAGGTTGCGGCGTTCGAGACTCAGTTCCTTGATACGTTCATTCCGGGTCATCAGTTTCTCCAAAAAACCAAATCAGTACCCCAGCCCATGGACTCGTTGGCGCCTCCATCACAGCATCACAGCTGTTCGGCCGCCAGACGCTCGCGGGCTTCCCGCAGCGTCGCGACCGGATAGGAGGCGGTCTTGCGGTCAGCCGACACGAGCCACGCGCGGATCAGCCGCGTGGCGATCTGCGCGTCATGCACGCTGATCCCGTCGTAGTGGGTGGGATCGATCGCGTCCTCGAAAACCGCTTCGCACGTGCCCGACGCCCAAAGCATCCTTTGCTCGCCCTCGCGGGTCAGCCAAAAGCTCCACACCTCGCCTTCCGCCTGGGCCAAGCCGAATTGCGCACAGCGTCCGGCCGGGAGTTCCTTGAGTGCGGCACGTAAGTCGACGATCGCATCTTCGAATGCGTCCAGCACCAGTTGACGGGCCTGTTTGTAGATGTAGGCAGACTCCATCGGCTGGATGATCCTGCCCAACACTTCTTTCAATTCCTGACGGGAAATGCCCGGCATAATGCTCTCCGCGGCTGGACACGCCTGCGCACGAATGCGGCAGACGATGCGGCGGGCGGGCGATCGGCCTTCCCTGCCTTATACCTACGCATTCTATGGAGCGTGCTTCTTACCTGGAACTCCAAATCAGAACCTATCAGGGCAGTCTTTCCATGGGGATTGCGCGAAGCTTTCCTGATACGCATCAATCAGGTTGACGACCCTGAGAACTTCCGACCGGATACGAAGAAGCGGTCTGGGCGTCAGACAGTGATCTCTAGACGGGCGTCCAGAGCATGCTCGTTGCGCCGGCGGTCCTGCGCTCGAGCGGACTAGCGAACGCGGGCCACAGGGGTAGCGATATCGTGCGGAATGCCCTGGATACACGGATACCCCATCCCGTGGCGCGGGACATTTGCTCGCGATCGGCAAGATTGCATGCGAAGCACGATGGCGCGGGCGATCGATTGGTCGAGGTCGTTGTGCGTCCACTGAGGCGGTGGCGAACGTCCTCGCGAATCCCGTGGCGGGCGATGAGGTAATCGGTGAGATCGTGCCGGGCGCGGACTCAAATACTGTTGGCCGCGGCTACAAGGGCGGCCTTCTTGAATGCGCCGAAGGATTCCTGCAGGTTGGCCCGCCAGGCGCCGGCCGCGCCGCTCTCGCAGAAAGCGACGCCCTGGGAGACCGCGTAATCGAAATGCGCGCCGAGCACACGGCGAGCGATCTCCTCGCTCATTTCCTCATGCCAGTAGCAGACCTCCTGGATCATCGCTGTTTTCCTTCTGTTTGCAGCAGCGCTGCCTGCATGTCCAATACTAGCGATGGAGCACGACATGCTTCATGCCGGCGGTCTGCTCGATGTTCTCCAGGCTGACGGAAGGGCGACTCACGCAGTTGCCGGGAAGCTCGTGCTCTTCCCGCCAGAACGAGCCCGTAGTCGTCTTTCGGAAGACACGATCGCCGATCTGGACAAGCGTCTCCGGTGAGTAGTCTTGCAGGCGCATCATGTTCCCTTGCCAAGAAAGAGTTCGACGTCGACGCCAGCATCGCGCAGCAGGCCGGCGCCATCTTCGGTGTCTATGCCGACCGGTTCCTCGACGTAGTCAGTGTCGATCGCAGTCATCTGCACACGACCATCCGGCGTGACCTCGACGACCATTTCGGTCGTTTCGAAAATCGTATCCTGATCGATCGCGTGCGTGCGCATATATGGCATAGCGGCTACGCAGAGCTTCTTCGTGTAGAAGGTGCCCTGCTGACCGTGGTATTCCACGGGCGCAAACCCGGATGCCGTGAGTACGTGGATGTTCATGATCGTTCTTTCCTGGACGCTATTCCTTGACGCTCGAGCGAATACAGCTTCGTTGCTGCTTTTGCGGTCAAGCGTTGCATCTCTTCCCGCGCCGCCTTTTCTGGCTTCCAGGTGCTGCCAATATCGATCGCCACCCGCCCCTCCTTCTTCCAGACGGTTTCGACGACCCGATAGAGCTTCTGGGTCATGGTCAGGCAGCCTCGTCGACGAGCACCCAGCCTCTCGACGTCGAACGGATCCTCTCGGTCTTGCGAAGCGCCTGCAGACGGCGATTGATGATGCGCCAGCCCGGTGCTGTGCTTTTACCATGTCTGGCTTCGGTCTTTTCGATCTGCGCAAGGCGTTCGCTTTCGGCGCTGATCGCGGAATTCGCGCTGAGCAGGAGGAACGGCACAGGCGTGGCCGGCGTCAGCAGCCCTGGCGCCGGCGTTTCCCCAATCCGGTCCAGAATGAGTTGATCCAGCGTTTCGTATTTGCTCATCTAATCCTCACGCGGTGCCGCGCGACGCTTCGTCGGTCAGAACGGTGATCACCGCGTCCCTCGTTTTGAAGCCCGGTCCCACCAGCATCGCTGCGCGAGTGCCACGGCCCAACACGGTCGCGACACCGGCTTGCTTTCCGAACCAGCGCCAGCGCTCTGCCATCACCCGCGGCGCCGTGACCTTGCTTACGACGACATTGACCTTCTCGCGCCAGATCTCACCGATGACTTGCTCGCCCAAGTGAACCTGTTGATGCGCTGACTTCTTGCTACCGGCAATCTTCGTCAATCTTGTAGTCATGGTTACCTGCCCCTCTCTATCTAACCCCGATTCTAGCGATGCTGCCCCCGCCGTTCTAGCCCTTGCGGATGCTCGATCACCGTCCCGAGATTAACGAACGCGGCGTCTCGCGCCGCGATATCGCGGCCACAAGCGCTGGAAATCAGTTCCAGAAACCTGATCACGCCTCCTTGAAATGGCGCGCTGGCATGGCACTCTGGCCTTTCCTCAACAGAGCGCCAGCCCATGACCGACGTCGCACATGAACCTGTCCCTCCCGATTCGAGCGCGAGCACGCGACTGGCCGCTCCCAACGCTCCCTCAAGCATCGCCGCGTTCGACGCTGCCCGGGCCGAGAGCATTGAGACATCCCGGGAGGCCGGGAACATCCATCTCGATCAGATCCCCTGGTATGTCGAAACGATGCGGGGCCGCGAGATCTTCTACGTCCACGATCCGAAGGTCCGTGGCGTCATCCGCACCGTGGGCAACAACGGGAGCATCTACGTGGACTGGGTCGACGCCTACTCGGCTGAGAAGGAATTGGCCTCATCAGTCCAGGACGGCAAGAGGACTGTTTTCCGATCCTCTCTCGGCCCATGCGACTACAAGGACTATGCGCTGATACAGCCCGCCAACGCACCTGCAATAAGCACCCGTAGAAATGAGCAGGAAAGCGCCTTTTACGGGTGATTCATCTGGTTCTGCTGTTGCCGGTGCTTTTTCAATCCATTCGAGCGCGCACGCGGTCCTGCCCTACGCGCTCGGCCCACCGCGCCGGATCGTCGATGGCTCGTCGAACGCCGTGCCGGCGAGTTCGTACTGCTTTTCTTCCTCCTCGGGCGACGGCGGTGGCAATAAGGCATGCAGGACGGACAGCGCGAGGTCTGCCGGCCCTGATCCTGGATAGCCGCACTCGTACCCTGTCGGCGAATGGAGCCGGACGTGCGGGACATTCGCGCGGATCGAATCGTTCGTAACCCGCTCGACGATCAGGCCGTGCCTGCACAGTGAATCGGTCGTGTCCAGCAATGCAGCGAAATTCATGGCACTCCCTGGTTCCGTTTAACTTCCTGATCAGCTCCGTCTACTTGCCTTCGCGACGGGCGCTACGCGCGGCCAGGAACCCGCCGATCGCGCCACCCAGATGGCTCTCCCACGAGATTCCGGGATAGATCGGAAGCACCCCGAGCAGCATGCTCAAGCCATACGTGCCGGCGACGAACAGCGCCACCACGATCGCAAGGAAGTTGCGCATATAGATCCCGCGGCCGACGAGGTACCCTGCGAATCCAAACACGACGCCACTCGCGCCAATATGGTCAGACCATGCCGAGCCGAAAAGCCAGGCGCAAAGTCCGGCGCCCAGCATCGACCCGATCAGCGCTTCGTAGAAGTTCGACATGCGTGGCCACGTGGCCAGCCAGCCGAGGATCAGCAGCCCGCCCGTGTTCGCCATGATGTGTCCGAGATTGGCATGCAGCCACGGAGCGAACAGAATGCCCTGCAGCCCCCCCAGCGTGCGCGGCACCACACCATGCCGGTTGAGATGCAACCCCGGTATGGCCACGGACAGGAAGAATGTCAGCCACATCGAGCCGACGAACACGGCGAGTAGAACCATTCGCGCCCTGATCTGCTCGGCGGTAGAACGAACGGCACTGGTCATGGAATAGGTGTTCAACATCGTTCGTCCGTGATGCTCCCGCTATCGACCAGGATGGCCCCGGCGGATGCTTGTTCAGGCAGAGATGGAAAGGTAAGCGGAGCCGACCTCGTCGCTATCGGGCCGGTTGAGGCGCTCTGCCACACGGGCCATATGGCCGTCGATGCCCGCGAACAACTGCGGGAGATCGGCATCGCGGGCGCCACGGGCATTATCGCAGCCGGTCAGCTCGCGCATGTACTTGTCGAGGGCCTTAAGAACCGCATCTCGGGCGCCATCGCGAAATTCGTCGGCTGTAACCGTCTTCGTCTGCGCCGTCGCGGGTCCGGCGTCGAGCTCCACGATATCGAAATCGGAACTCGTGAAGGATTCGCCGTTGGGACTCCAGCAGGCGGAGTGATCTTCCTTATGGAAGGCATTGTCCGTGTAGTCCTCCGGGTTGGCTGGCCGATAGGCGACCTTGCAGTAATCGCCATTGCGCATGCGCACGAGCACTTCACCTTCAGCCTCGCAACGTGCCTTAAGCGCGAGCGTGAACGGATTGAAGTCCTTCCTCGTGGCCAGTACCGTGGCGTTTCGCATCAAAACTCTCCCTTTATTTCGATGCCTTCATTTTATTGAGTCGGAGCGTCACTTCTAGTGGGAAACGACATGATCCGGGTCTGCCTGAGCCGATCGTACCGCCAGCATTCTTTGCATCGTGACGTTCAATAGATCGAACGGCACAGCCAGCGTCACCGTACGGCCTGCGGCCAACATCTTCCCGACTACCCGGCCACGGTCCGCTTCACTCGCGGCCTTGCCTAGTGCGGCATCAGCAACACCCTTGACGTGCTCACCGAACGCAACGAAGTAGCCATCCATGCCGTCACGGATAAGATCATGCATGCTGCTCGCTGTGCCTGCCGGCAATGCTTGAGCCTTGTGATTGAGAATGCTCGCGACTGCCTTCTCCATCCAGCTCTCGAGTTCAGTCAGGCTGATGATGCGCAACGCCGTTTTGCCGACCGCTTCCATTGCGCTCGTCACATCTTCGTGCGACGCGCCGGTCCAGACAGCTGCGCTGCCTGTCGCTGACCCGGCAATCACCAGAAAAACCCGGTCACCAGATATGAAGCTTTGAACGTTCATTCCGCTTATTACCATCGTGCGTGTTCCTTGGCGTTTCGACCGTAACAGGTGTCCGGTCTTTCGTGTCAAGACGCGGTGAGTCCGCTCGGCCACGGCAACCTGCCGGCATCGGCCGTTTTCCCAATGACGCACTTGTGTCTCGCTTCGAACCACAGCCCGCCGCCAGGGACGGAAATGTGGATCGGATGCCCCGTTGCGATGATGTCCATGAACGATCGCGCAATCGCCACATCGCTTTCATCCCAATAGGTTGGAACCATCCCGCGCGGACGCGTTTCCGTGACCTCTGACGTGTTCGCCGCCTTGCGTGCGGCCTGCGCAAAAGGTGTGTGCTGGATGGGTAGCATGAGGGTTCCTTGGTTGCTGAGTGGTCGATTGATACTTCAGTCAGGCGCTTCGCCGCCGCGAGTCGCCACGCATATCGGTCGGCCGCCTCGATCTTCCGCGTGCTGCTTCAACGGATGCGGCTGCGTGTGCGGGGTAGAGCCAGATGCGATATCGTGCCTCACGATTTCGGCGACAATCATCCGGGCGGACTTCACCAGATCGTCCCGGACCTTGCCGGGTTGCCAGTCGTGCTCGGCCCACGGCCACATGGGTGGCGCTTCCTTGTCGTATCCGCCATCGCCTTGCGAGAACGGGCGCAGTTTGTCCGATGCATGAAGGGCGTAGGCGGCGCCAGCGGCCGCCAGCTCGCCTACGTCGAATTCGTAGGTCTGCTTTGTTGCCCCGCCGAGCACATCACGCATCGCGGCGGGAAGAGACTGCGCGTAAAGCTGCCATCCCCAATTGAAGAAACCGCGATAGTTGATCTCGTCTCCCGTTGTCCAGCCGTCCGTGCCGATCTGGACTTTGACAGCGTCCCAGGCTTTACGCACGGCATCCCCTTCGGGCTGCACCATCGGTACGCGCCGCCGGCGGGGCGAGTGCTCGCGTTTGAGATCGCGCACGTAGAGGGCACAGGGGCCATCGTTGGAATCGTAGATGGCAATCAGCAGCCAGTCCTCGCCTTCCGGTCTGCCGGGCTCCCAGTCGCTGCAGTTAGCCGAATTGCAGGCGGTCCAGCGCTGGTATGTTTCGGGCGCATCGCGCTCCATCATGACGAACGCAGCCTGGATACCGAATGCCATGAGGAACTCGACGATGCCGACATCCTCGTCCAGGTCCGGCAAGGCGGGGTGGCCCATCATGCCGTCCTCGTCGCGCTCGTCACGCAGCGGTGTCAGGATGGCTTCCCGCATCCCTACGAGCGAAACAGGCCGCTTGACCGGCTGAGATCCGTCGTACTGCGGCGCGCTGGCGAGAAGCGATCGAGCAGCGTCAATGCGTCGTTGCCCTTCGGGGTTAGCCCTCAACCCGCCGCCCTGCGAATTGCGTGCCTCCGCCACCTCCAGGAGTTCGGCCATCGTTTCGCGCCAACCACGCGGCCTTGTCACGGCGTCGTGGTGGCCTTCAGGCTTCTCGGTGTTGCGCAGGGAATCGTTCGACATGGTGCGTTTCTCGCGAGCAAGATGTGCTTGGCGTCCTTTCGAACACTGTACCGAACCGCACGTCTGAATCAATCGCTTGCGGCGAGGCAAAAGTGATTGTAGGGAGGGCACTTCTTATCCGGAATCTCGAAAGAGCGCCCATACGGGCAGCTTTCCGATCAGATGGGAGAGTTTCCACGGTTGTCCGGCCTACTCAGCCAAAGGGCTCGAGCAAGATAGAAACGGCAGAACGTGATCCGGAACGAGTGGCGAAAACGAAGATGTATAGTGCCGGCGCTTCCCTACTGAGTGCGGCACTCACCTTATTGATCCAATCTCAAAGGCGTGTATCGGTACGCGCTTCGTCTATGTCGCCGGTTGTCTCGCCTATTAGCAGGTAGGCTACGGGAGCCTTGGCGGCCCAGGGCGTGCGATAGAAAAACGACGACGCCACGCCTAGCTCTTCGAGTTCCTTTCGGAGCTTGCCGACTTTTTCCGCCACGAGGGCGCTACGCTCTTCGTTTGTCATCGCTGTGTTTTCCTCTGTACGCGGCCGGAGCCGCCGCCTTTCCTTCTCGAATTCTCGTTGTGCGAGGGCAGTGGACTTTTCCGATTCAACGCTCGGACGAATCATCGTTCTGCGACACAGAAAACGGGAGGACGCTCGTTACGTAAAGGAGGCCTATCAGGCCGGCGACGATTGACACCAGTGCCGGGAAACCCAACACGCCCGGTGCCATCCATGCTTTCACCATCGGTGCGCCATCGAGACTACCGGGCGGAAACGGTCTCGCGAGCCATCCCAGCATCCATGCCCAGATACCGGCGGAGAACACCAGCAGGAGCAGTCCGATCAGCCAGCTTCCAATTTTTCTCACCATGTTTTTCTCACAATGCAGCGGCGGCGCCATCTGCGGATTTTGCCTTTCGTTCACACTCGACACGCCGCACATCCTGCGGCAAGTTCACGAATTCGACCAGTGGAGCGAATGTCGCCCGCACGCTCTGCCGGAACGTGCAGCGGCAGCACGACTGGATCAAGCTCTTGCGCCGTGCACAACGAATCGCGCGGAGCACACTTCCTTGCTCTGGCCAGAGTACGAAAGAGATCCCATGCGACGGCCTTCGCGCTCAGATGACGGCGATCTTCAGACTGACCGCCAGCTGCAACACCTTGCTCCGGAGTGGATCAACCGCCAGCGAGTCATCACCGAGAACGTGGAGAGCGGGCGACGACAGCCTCTGCCCGAAAAGCATGACGCACCGGCCGGCGTCATTCCTGCGGGAGCCGTAGGCGATCCCCTCCGCCGCCGGGCACTGGTCGTGCGCGGCCTGCGACCACTGGCGGGTGCGCGGATACGTCGCCGGGATGCTATCGATCAGATCGGCCCGCGTCAGCTCCAGGGCTGGCAGATACGGTGTGTGGAAGCTGACGCAGTGGACCGGGTCTGGCAGGCGCACCTTCGCGATCCGGAAATGGCTTAAGCGATCGAGGTCGAAGACCCCTGGCGGATTGAGCGTCACGTCGTGGAAAAGCGACTCCATGATGGCGCACTCGAAGGAGCTCGCCCCGTACCACGTGTGGACTGGCGAGCCATCCGGAAGATTGATTGGTGCAAATCGCGTATTGCCCCAGCCTTCGGAGAACGTGGTCGCCGCCGTGCCGTGAGGGTGGGTGCAATACGCGTGATACCAGTGTGGGGCATCTTGTCGGCTGACGGGCAGGACGGTAAACGGCTCCGCCGCACCGGGTACGCGCAGACCGGTCATCAGGCGACATACTCCCCGTTCAGATGATGAGCGGCTTCAACGACGTCATCGCGACGGTCGAGCGCATCCCGCGGGGCAACCGGCTCGGCCTCATGTGCGCCGCGCCCGGCGATCCATCCGTTCGGGAAATGGAACCACGCCGCGATCTTCCAGGCATCCTCCACTGGTCCTAGCGCCTCGAGGATGTCCTTGATGACCGGTAGCGGCTGGCACATCGCATCGAACTGGTAGCCTGCGAAGTATTCCTTGCCATTGAACGTCACGCTAAAGACGCGCCCTCGACGTTTCCAGTCGCTCGCTGGTTGAGCCTTGTTGGCGGGAGGCGTTGCCTGAAGCGCATTGATCTGTTCCGCGGCAAGCCAGTCACCCCGCGCGAAAACCTCACGCATGGTCTGCTGGCGCCGGATACGCTCCTCGATCAATGGTGCCGCCGGCGCCGACAGGCCCGAGAATGCCCGGGCGAGTTCATCCGCGTGCAGGAAAAGCCCGGTCTCCCATTGAGGCGTCGCCAAAACGACAACCAGCAACTCTTCGAACCCCTTTTTCAACGAGGAAGCGACGGCAGGATCGGTGCCGCGCGGCAGCGGCAGGTTCAACACTACATCGTTTGAATCATCATGGAGCTGGATCATGCGCCCTCCGGGGAATTTGCGAATCTGCCAACATTATAGAACTTGTCGGCAAAATCGCAACCCCACCCACAAGACGGCTTCAGAGCACCCGGAGACTCGAGAGCATGACGTCGCGCGCATTCGGTGCGGATTGATCAGTTGCGACGCCGCCCCCTTCCGCCTCGGCCTCGGGTTCGGTAAAGGCGGCGAGACACACCATCAATTCCTTCGAAACGCCGAGGCCAATACCGATAGAGGCCGCCTCCTCCAGAAGGAGCGGCCCCTTCGTCAGCACCTTTGCCAGATCGCGCACGCTTTTCACAAGTTCGCGGTCGTATTCAGTCCCCGCGTCCGGTGGGAGATTGCGCAGGTCCAGGAGTTGTTTAAGCCTTGCCGTCATCGGGCGCCGGCCGACCCTGGTCGCGTATCCCGACGTCGCGGAATCCATGATCGTAGTGCCTACGAGGATATTCCAAAGGTGATCCGGTTGCATTCGAGCTCCTGTCAATTTTTCGTATGGGTCTGTCGCTGACTGAGGCAGCGACAGACGTACCCAAACGAAATTCTATTGATGTGACTTCCTCGCAGGAACCGGGAATGAGCGTCTATCCGGGTAATCTTTCAAATACGCGCTGCCGATGAAGTTATGGCCCGAAATGCCGTCAAGGTCACCACCGCAAACAAACCTATCAAGCGGTACGTCGCCCACTCCTCCTACCACCAACAAAACTATCCGCGACGGTTGTTGCCAACATCACTACCACCAACAAAATTATCCGGACTCCCGATACAGGTACTCAGTACCACCAGACAAAACTATCTCTTCCGTGTCAGTCAGACCTCATTGCCACCAACAAAACTATCTTGGGTTGCCCGTTGAGGCCTCCCCTACCACCAACAAAACTATCCCTGACCGCGCGAATTGACCTCATTACCACCAACAACACTATCTTGCGAGCGCGTGCGACCTCACCACCGCCAACCTATCCAAGCACTGACAGGCTGATCCTCAATACCACCAACAAAACTATCCAATTCGGCTTGCCAGTAACCTCACTACCACCAACAAACCTATCCCGGGCTGGAAACTCGTTCCTCACTACCACCAACAAAACTATCCCTTTGCGGCGGTTGCAGCCTCACTACCACCAACAAACCTATCTAGTCGTAAAGCGATCATCCTCACTACCACCAACAAACCTATCGCAGCAGGGCGGCAACGACCTCACTACCACCAACAAACCTATCCTCGCCCCATCTATACTCTTGTATTATATACATTTTTCATTAAGGCGGGCCAACGCGTTGACCATGGAAAAGGACGATTTTCAGCATCCAGATTTCATCTGGACATGGAGAGAAACGGCGCGTGGGGCACGGCAGAGTCTTTGGTTTCCCTACTTGCAATCGATATCCGCCAAGCCTCGCTCCCGCCTATGGGCCGTAAGGTGGAACGGTGGAGAGCTCGATATAGACTTGTCGAAGGTCGACTTCATCATGGTTTATGGGGGGACCGTCGACTTGCCTATCGCTTTTCTCGACAGCCTTAACCAGTACCGCATCGTCCTGTCGATCCACCGTCGCAACATGGTGAGGCCGTATCTGTTCCTGCCCGCTTCTGGGCCGGATCAGGACGACATCCTCTCCGCTCAGCTGCTTTGCCGCGACAACCTTAAATCGTCAACCTACATCGCCCGGACGATTGTCCGCGAGAAGCTTCGAACGCAGGAGACGGTCGTTCCCATACCCGCCTCTGAATACAAACGCCTTGCATCTTTGCGCAGCGTCGACGAGATCCGGATCCTCGAGGCACACCATGCCAGCCGCTACTGGAGCATCTATTTCGAGAGACTTGGCCTTGCCGATACCATCTCTCGCCGTGGCGCCGATCATCCCGTCAACGCAGCGTTGGACGCCTGCTCATTTTTCCTTCACGGAATCCTGTTGCGATGGGTACTGTTCCACAAATTATCCCCTTTTCATGGCTATCTACACCGAAATGCCGGCTATCCGTCTCTGGTGTACGACCTGATTGAGCCATACCGGGTCTGGATGGACGATGCCGTGGCCGGCGCCGCGTCCTCCGTAGGCACCCATTCCGAAAAGGAGCTTACGGCCGCCGCAATCGCTCATCTGAAACGCCTTATGGACGTACCGGTCTATGTACCTTTGACACGACAGACGGTGCGACGCAAAAGCCTATTGCATGGCGCGGTTCTCGCGCTGCGCGCCTGGCTACTGGACAAGCAGACACGCTTTGTCCTGCCCGTAGAGGGTGAGAAAAAGGGGGGGCGCCCTGTGCAGGTCGGCTTCAAGATTCCGGGGTACCCTCAAAGCCCGAATTAACGCATCCAAAACCAATTTGAGCATTTTTCCTCTTTCTGTATAATTCAGACAAAAGGAAAACACATGCTAAAATCGGTTTCGGGGGTTGCCGCTCGCCAGTGGCGCCGCTCGCTGGCTGCCAAGGCCGAGCGTTGTGATGACTCGATTCGCACGCTGAAATTTCCGTTGGATGGCGCTAACGTCGAATGGCACGACGCACTCGAGCTCCATACGATCGTTGCGGGCGATGGACGTGGCAGTCTGATCGGCCTGCTGTACGGGCTACTTCTCGGTGGCTTCCGTGTATTCCCAAAATTCGCCGCCACCGAGGCCTTCCGCAATGATTCGTCGCTTGATGACGAGAGCTGGCGCGCACAGGTGCTCGATGGCTCCGCCTTGACCGTTGGCAAGGACCATTTCATTCCCTCGGTTATCTACAAGCGCCTGCTGACTCAACCCCGCGCCGTAGGCGGCAAGGACGCGGGTTTCAAGCCTGAAACCATTGCAATCGAGTACGGCAAGACCTTCTTCCCGGGCAAGAAACCCGAAATGCTGGCCGAGCCCGAAAAGCGGCTTCTGACGTCGATAGCCACCGCGCTGGCCAGCCATTTCCCAAGCTGGAAAGCCGTAGCCGGGAACGTTGGCGCTGCCGCTGGCGTCATCGATGTCGTCCTGCATGATCTCGGCTACCCGCGGCCGCAAACCAGCCTGCAAGCTCGCCTCGCGAGCATCAAGACCTACGAGCCTGCTGGCACCATCGCGTTCGATGCCGATTCGGTTCCACCGACCGGAGCGACGGAAGGGATCGCGCCTAACCTGATCGTTGCCCGGGCGCTAGCCATCGGACGCAAATGTGGCCTATCCGACAAAAAAGAGCTGACCCGCTTCGCACAGGAGTTCTTCACTGGTGACGGCAACCACGCCGGACTAGCCTGGTTGTTCGGCAAGGGCCTGACCGACTATCTCCAGGTTACTGAGATCGAGCGCGTGTTTGCCGACTTCGATGTTCCTGTTGCGTCGCAGACCTTCCTGCGGCCGGTGCTCGAAGATGCCCGGCGACTGCCCGCGGCCGAGGCGAGCTTTCTTGGCGGCAAGAACTATGCGTCCTACCGATCCGGCATTGGTGGCACCCTCGCCAGTTGGATCGCCAACTACGTCAATCGCCTTTGTGAGCTCGAGGAAACGCTGGGAGAGCAAATCTCGGCTCTTGTGCTGCCCTCGCCCCTTCTGGCCGACGAAAAACTGTTTGAAGATATTGGCACGTCTCCGGATGAAATCGCGAACATGTCCGCCCTGGCACTCGAGCGGCGTGAGAGCACGCGCGCCTCGCTGTCTCGACTCAACGGTGTCGACACTACTGCAGCATCAGGCGCGGACATCACGGCCATAGAGGAATACAACGTCCTGCTGGACACACTGGCGGGCCTGTTGTCGTCGTTGGCTGAGCGCATAAAAAAGGAACTCGAGATCGCGATGGACAACGACGATGGCGAGGTTCTAGCCAGGCTGAAGACCTACGACTTCGAAACTCCGACGTGGGTAGGGCGCATGGGGAAGATCAACCGTCTGGATCTGTCTCCCATCGACCCTGCGAATGCCCTCGACCGCGCATCCCAGGACTTTGCGCACTTGCACAATGCCATGCATGCGCACTACGCCCAGATTCGGCATTGGGCGGAGCAGACGGGACAAACGCTATCCCCCCTCTCGCGCCTCGCTGTACGTGAACAAAACGCTGCGCGGCATCGGACAAAGCCCCGCAACGCAGACGAGTACGCTCTGCGCGCCTGTCTGGATATGATCGGGCGAAGCGCACGCAGATGCTCGGAAGAAGGGTTGAGGCGAGTAGCCCAGTGGTTTAACGCCAGAAACATTTTCGCCGAACCTTCGCACTGCAATCAATATTTCTTCAACCGGCGCGGCATTCTCTATAAGAGCCCGTTCGCCCGCACGCCACGACAGCCCTTCCCGATCACGCGCGAAGCCGTGACAAATTCGCAAGCGATACTCGACGCCCTCGGAGAGTACCTTCTCCAGTGGCGCGAAGACGTCTTCGCCGAAACGCCGATGAGACTCGCTCACGTTACCGACCTCTTTCGTGTAGAGCGGGCCTGGTTTGCAATGCTCCTGACTGGTTTCCCGGAGACCATCCCCTCATCGGTTGCGCTGGTCGATCAGGTCAAGGACGTTTTCAGTTTGCCGTTACCGGTGCGCCTGCGCCTGACCGGAGATATGGTGTCTTCGGCCGTTATGCGGCAGATTTTCAACCAGTACTATTCGCAACTTGAATCGCTGGCGGCTGTCCTTCTTCGGGAAACATTCTTCTGCCGCGCCAAGTTTCAGCGCAGTGGTGACAACGCCCTGCTTTACGCTAGCGTTGACGGTGCGTGGAATGCCCCTGATCGCCTGTACGGCAGCAGCAAGCCCATTGGGGAAGTCATGCGTCGACTCGAGCGTGCTAACGAGGGCCGCTCGCAGCTCCCATTCCCTGAAACGCTTGCCTATTTGTGCGACACGACAGAAGCAATGAATGCGCCGGAGATGATGGCCTTCCTGCGCCAGGCGCCTCACGACTGGCGTTACGCCATCGGCAATGAGCAGGCCCAGACTGATGAAGTGCAGCCCTTTTGCTTGTCCTTCGACAAACAGTCCGGCATCGGGGCGCGGTTACGGCGCATGCCATCAGCGCGACTGGTTGGCGCTCCTGCGTACAAAGGCGTTCTTGACCAGATGCTGGTTGCGCCTGACACAGTCACCATGGGCGACATCGGCATTCTCGTAGATCAGTACTTCACACAAGCAACCCGGCGAGACGACACAGGGCGCGTTCACGTGCAGTTGCAGCCCGGGCGTTCGGTGGTGACTCTGGCTATCCCGATGACCATCAGCAAGCCTCAGAAAGCTGAGCCCACGTTTTCGCGTTATATGGGCATCGATCTGGGCGAGCGAGGCATTGGTTACGCAGTATTCGATGCAGCCACGCATACGCTGATCGACAAGGGTGTTGTCAAGGTCAAATCCATGCGCCGTTTCGTCCTGGATGACAAGATGAACAAACGCAAACGGGGTATCACGAAATTCCGTGCTGCCTACGATCCGGCGGAAGAACGCCGACGGGAAAACGTGGTCGGTGACTTCTGTCACGCGATCAACCGGCTCATGTGGTATTACGACGCGTTCCCAGTTCTGGAATCGACTGCGGGGGGAGCGTCTAGTGGCATCAACCGGATTTACAAAGCTGTGGCCGAGCATTATCTGTATTCGACAACTCCTACCGTGGACGCAGTGCGCAAGGCTTATTGGACCGGCGCTTCGTACTGGAAGCACCCTTTCCTGCAGCAGTTCAAGTTCGATCGCGACAGCGGGAAGAAGAGCAACGCCGCGGAGCCGCTGAGAATGTTTCCGGCAGTCGGGGTATCGGCCTACGGTACCAGCCAGGAATGCAGCTGCTGTGGCCGCAATGCCGTCGAGGACGTTCGCAACATGCAGAAAGCGGCGGGCAACAAGAAGGGGCTTTCCATGACAATCGAGGAAGGCGGCATCGTGAGGCTTGAATCGGGATCGATCGTGCTATTGGTCTCCGAAGGAGAGGCCGCACAACAACAGGCGCGCAATCGCAACGAACGTGCGCCACGCGTCAAACCTCACACGGCTGGCAGCATCTCTGCGGACGATCTGATTCGGTTAATCGCTCGCAATCTGCGACGGGCACCGGCATCCCGCCAAAGCAGGGATACGACAGTGTCGCAGTACCATTGCGTGTACGAAGACTGCGCACACACCGAACACGCGGAAATAAACGCTGGGATCAATATCGGTCGACGGATGCGAAAGTCCCGGCTTGCGGAAACATCGCCCGTGTGATTGAATACGCAGGTACCCCATCCGGGGTTCTGGACTGCGAAGGCACTCCTTACCTCGTCCCGGATGGCTGGCCTGGCACCAGACCAACAATTGCCAGACAAGGAACCGCCGCAAGGCGGTTTTTTGTTTTGGCTATCTGTATTTCGCTGTTGATTTGAGCTAAATCTGGTCTTCCTCGACCAGCCACGCCAGCGTTGATGTCCACGCCATAGTGCGACGCAGGGAGCGAATCAACCGGGAACGACTACCACGTCAACGTCCAGGCCAAGCACGCACTGCCCGCACTGCACCTGCGACTGCCGGTCGGCTTCGGCTTCCGCGAGAGATCGGGATGGAACTCCTTCAGCGCGTTCCATTCTGCGATGGAGTCCATGCCCACACCGTCTCGCCAGCCGTGACGAATGGCAGCATCCAGAGCTAGGTCGTAGGGAGCACCCGTAACGACGTGGATCGCATAGGGAGCGCAGTTGATCACGCTTCGCTGTTCCTCTTCAAATCCACGATTCGACGATCTTCGCGTCATCGCTCGGATCTCGCGGCAGCCGATACAGACCGGCCGGTAGCTTCGCGCGCACCTCGTCCAGCGTTCTTCCCAGCCGAAGTTCTGACGTCGGCCGATCGAGGAACCACTTCCGCGCAACGAACCAATCCGGAATATCGCTTGGTTTGTCGTAGATCACCCAGATCGGTAACTCATTCGCTTGCACGATTTTTCCTCGGGCTATTGATCGACGGCGTGCAAGCAGGTGACTGGACCGAGCTCCTGGATTCGAGAACCTGCTGGAAACGTCGACGCAGTTCGTTACGCTGCCGGACATATTCCGGGTCATGCTCACCGGTGTCGTGCTGAAGAATCCGGAAGGCTTCGTCCAGCAAGGCTTCCACGAGCGCTTTCGAGTCCACGATCCTTCTCCTCTATTTCCAGCACACCTTGCAACGACCAGAGTCCGGCACTTCGTCCCGCCAGTCCCTCATGACGAACTTGTGAGGGTTACGCCCCAACAACGCATGACAGTCGGCATGCCGATGTAATTTCAAGATCCCGAGATACGACCTCAAGCTGTCGCTCGCGCTCGCGTAGAACACGGCTACCTTGCCCGGACCATCCTCTCCGATATCTTTCAGCGGGCCGGTGTGTCGAGCCGTTACGCTTTTCCTAACGGCCATCTTCAGTCTCCAGTGTGGAATAGGCGCAATCCAGCCCGTACCCTCGTGTGCTTGGCGATTCAATGCTCAATCGGTCCGAGATGCGGCGGCTTTCGCGGTCGACGGTCTAGCAAGGAACGCGCACATGCGCGCGAGTACCCGCTCTGTCTCGTCGCTTGTCGGCAAGTCATGGGCAACGTGCGTGCGACCACCCGGCTCGGCAATCATCCAGCCAGCGGAGAACGGATGAATGGTCCAGCCTTGCAGCACTGTGTATCGGTGCGGCGTGACAATCCTGCCCGCATCCGCGTCAAGCGCATTTAGGCGGCGACGTACTTCGGCCTTCAGCTTCGCCACGGCCTCACCTACGCTCAGCCCGAGATGTAGATCGGCACCTTCATGCATATCGAGCATCGGTTCAGGCCAGAAATCGCACGTCGTCAACCGTCCCACATCACGTCCGTCCAGAACGTGGCCGAGCAATGCGCTGCGGAACGCGAAGCCCATCTCGAATGCATCCCACAAGGTCACCTTGCGTTCCGACGAAGCCGGCGGCACGCCAGTCTGCGCGGGCAATGCCTGCTCACCAGTGTGCGCCGCGCGGGCCGCCGGTGTACCCGTCGATCGCGCCCAGCGGAGTGCTTCGCCGACCTGGGTTGCATTGAGCGACTGCGAGGCACCCATGCCAAGCGCGAACCGGATGGCACGGCCGATCGGGTTGCGGCTGTCGAGATTATGGTAAAGCACCCAGAGCAGTGCCGCCCGCCCCCAGTCGGTGAACTCCGGTTCGGTGACAGGTTCTGCGAGCAGCCTCACGCAACGCTCGAGCGCGCTCGCGTCGTCGACGTTAATCGTCAGAGGTTCCTGACGGGATGCGGAGCGCAGGATGCGACCGACGAGATCGCGCAAAGCATCGACTTCTGCGCTCACCACCCGCCCGCCAGCGTCCCGCATGACGCCAGAGCCTGGAAGTACGGAAAGGAGAGCGCCGAATGTCGCTCCGACGGCAGCCGTGTCGCCGTCCTTACGCGCATCGCCGTATTCAATGACGCGTTGCGCGAGTTCGGTGAGCGACACGGTCGCATCCTGCTCGGTCGGCATCGCCCGCATCAGGAGCTCGATCTCGTGCATACAGGCGCGGGCACCGCTTGCATCGCCCGCCCAGTCCCTCGATTCGTACTCGCTGGCCTTCTTCAGGCATGCGTGCAGACCTGCGTTGAGGCCCTTTGCGTATGCGCAGGACCGTGCGATTGCGATCGCTGCAGCTGCGGTGACGGGTGCTGCATACACGGGCTCCGTGTTCATCTGCTCGGGCGCATCGGAAAGCGTCGCCGTCTCCCAGTCTTTCGATCCAGCCGCCACTTCCGGTGTCACATAGCCGATAGCCTCGCCCGGGAATTGCAACGACGCATGCTCCAGCGCCGTTATCGCCTGCTGGATTGCTACCTGGTTTCCGGCCGGGACGCCCGTCCAGTCGAGATGCTTCAGTACCTGTGCAACATTGGAAATGTCGATCGCGTTCATGTCTTCGATTCGTGTTGACCCGGACAGTCCGGGGTTTCATGGACCACCATACCGGGGAGGCCCCTTAAATCAAGGCCAGCTCACGCGCCGCAGATGTGCCGGCGCCGACCGGGGCGGCTACCGCTTGCTGTCGTTTAGCCGTCGCCCGATGTTCCCGTGCCCCGCAGCCGCGGCGATGATTTCGTGCGCGACGCGGAAGTAGTCACCCGGGGTATCGAACGTGCGGAGCGCGATCGGCCCATCCTCGTTCCAGTCCGTAAAATGCTCGACCACCGCGCGCTGAAGCGCTTCCCACGCCGTTTGTTCTTCCCACTCGGGCTCGTAGTAGCCGACGGTCTCGCCGACCATCACCGTTCCCGGCCATGGCTGCCAGGGCTCACTCATCACGATCCAGTTGCGCCCGTGCCTGGGCTTGTATTTGAATGAAGCGCGATCCCGTTTGCCGTGACCGACGCTCATCCGGTCCCAATGCTTGAAGTCGTGGCCGCCGACGCTGGTGTAGGAGTTGCACGAGTCATCCGCCTGGAACTGCTCGCGGTTATCCCCGAGTAGAGGCAGGAGCGGCGCCGCGCGCTTCGATAGCTTTTTCAGGATGCGAAGGTTCACGATTCGCCTCCTGAGGCCAGCGCGCTGGCAGCCGTCATCGCCGCTCGCGCAATGCTCGACTGGTTCCCTTCTCGAGCGCGATTGCCCTTCGTGCTGCGGGAATGCCGCCTCCTCTTGCTCCCGGTCGGCTTCGGATCCTCCGCTGTATCACCGTCGAGCGTGATCGTCACCGGGCCGTTGCGCATATCGCCCGTCATGCGCCCGCTGAGGGCACTCTTCTCGGTGTCGGTCAGGTTGCGCCACTTGGAGATGCAGTAGTCGCCCACGAGCAGACCGCGCGGTGCGGGGCCCTGCATTTCTCCAACGGAAATTCCGCGCTCGCCGCACCACTTCTCGGCGGCACGACACGCTTCGAAGTCGCCCGCCTGATCGAAAACGATGGTCACCATACGGCGCTCTCCTCAGGATTCGGGCTGCCGGCGAACCCCGGACAGCGTCTCGCGATGGACCGTTGAAGCGAATGCCAGCAGATCCGCATAGCTGATAGCGCTTATGCCGCCGCGGCGAGCCTCAATGAACTGGTCGACCATCGGCCGCACAATCGAGATCTCAGCCATGACAACGTCGAGCGGACGCTCCAGCGGACCAGCCGGCGACAGTGCCTTCCGCGCTTTCTGGCCCGCGCCTTCGACCCGGGGCCGGTCAAAGCCCTGGCGAGCGACGACCACCGCGCACTCCCCAGACTCCCCTACGATGGAACGGGCAAGCGCGGCGTGCACGTATTCGATGTCGTTGTCATTCTGCTTATCTACGCACCACGAGACTTCATGGAGGCTCGCGAATTCGAGCTCCCCGGGCGGCATGTCACCGAGATTCAGGTATATGCGCTGCGGCGCGTTCTTTACGCTCGTATCCATCGTCCTCTTCTCAATGAGTTTGGCGGCCTTGCGGCACTTGCGGTGCCCGGAGCTGAAGTCCACGATACCCGCCGGCCCGGTCAAATCAAGATGGCAGTAGCAGCCATCGCGCGCGGGCAGATCTACCTGGGTTGATCCGCATCGATATACTTCCTGACAGGAAGTCGTGATGTGATTCTATCCTGCGGCACGATTCAGGCAAAAAAAATGCCGCTCCCTTGAAGGGAACGGCAATCAGAGTCGCAGGTTGGAAAGTGAAGGTGAAACGGAACATCCGGGATCAATCCATGACCAGGCAGTTCCTGCCCGTTTGAGATCTGAGCCGGGCGAGAATTTCCGTATTCGACTCCCTAGCTCCGTTCGGATCACTGTCGCAGGGACGGTTCGCAATGGCGGTGATTCCGCCCGGATCGAACACAACGACCCGACCGTGAATACGGCCGATGTTGTCCACTCCCATATCTCCCCACTCAAAGCCTTTCGTGCGTAACACCTCGCGCATCCGCAATGCATCCGCATCCGAAACGGATGCGGTATCCGCGAGTTCCGTCAGCTCATACCGGAGGTATCCAACCGTACCGGCCTCCAGAGGCTGCAACACTTCCGGAATGTCTGGCCGACTGGTGAGCTCACCAGTGCCCAAACGCAGCACCTTGTTTTCACCGGCCTTCAAGACGACCGACGACGCGCCGCCGCTCAAAGGTGCCAACGTGTCGATTCCGATTTCACGGATGCGATCCGCCAGCGCCCCAAAATCTCGCGACTGGAGAATCACCTGAGCAATCGGGTCTGGCCACTCCCCGACATACGCCCCGAAACTGACTTTCCGGGTCGACGCGAGCAAAGCGTCTCGCAGGGACCTGCGGGGGTACGTCTGCACCCGCTCAACCCGACTTGCAGCTCGGCCCGAGTGAGGCTGGACCGGTTCGATGTAAATGTTCATAGACCTGCTCCTGAAGTTCGCGAAGCAGGTTCCCGGCGGGAATTGCCCCGCTGGGTTAGATGTGCACTATCGTGCGATTGAATCGCGGTGTGTCCCGCCGGCTGGATGTCGGCCCAGCTGCCGTCAACGAGAACTTTGAATATACCGCAATTTCCTGTCAGGAAGTTAGCGGCGCTTGAAAGCCGGCCACGCCGAATGATTAGCGATCGACGACGCGCGCTAGCCGCTCAGAGTGGCGGCGCGTGTCCTATCTTCTGGAAACGATCCGCCAGCACTCACACGTTGGCTTCGGCTTCGACCATATGTCGCCAGCACGCTCGGGAACCGTAGATGTCGAGCGCCAACGCCGCGTCTTTCGAGTCCTGCAGGTCGAAGCACATCTGCTGCGACGCGCACGCGACAAGCCTTATCCATGGGTCAACGAGATAGCGATCGTCAACGACCGCAAAATCATGTCCACCCGGATGGATCTCCTCACGCGCGACACGCGACGCCGGATTGTCAGTGTTCGCAAATCCGAAGATGCGCGTGCGGCCTTTCAGCTTCCGCGCAACCTGTACGGCGTAATTCGTACAGGTGATCGCCGATGTCTCGTCCGGAAAGACTGAATACATATCGGGACACTTGTCTCCCAAGCGGGCGAACATGGACTCACTTTCTTCAAGCGAGTAGCGCTCTCCGCGCTCACCACGAAAGAACACGCCAAGCGCTTCATCCGTTCCGAAATGCTCTTCGATGTACTCCAGCGTTTTCTGATCTTCAGCCTGAACCATGGCCAACAAAGAGGAGGATTGGGAAGTAACTCTGTGGACCCGTTGCCAGCGCCGGGCCCGAGACATGATCTGCACGGTACGCCGGCCGCTCTCAACATCAACGCCTGTTTCTCGTTGTCGCTGGGCCGTCCGGGGCTTCATGGAAATCACAATACAGCGGAATCGATTCAGTTCAAGATCAGCTCGTACGCCTCGAGACTGTCAGCAGCATCCCGAATTCCAACCGTGTGTTGTCTGCGATCGCACGCCACCGATTTCGACACTTCGCTGCCAATACCATGTGCCGCACGAGGTGGAAGTAGTCTTGCGGAATAGGCGCGCCCGCCGAGGTCATTGGATCGGCGGGGACTCTTACCGCTTGAACAGCAAGGAGGATGAATTCCGCGGGGGTGCGCGGTCACGACTCGACGAGGGACTTTCCGTCATGAAATACCGGACTAAGAGGGTTTCTAGCTGGCTGCGAGAACTGTTCTCACCAGTGGGCCCGTTCGGTTGCTGGCTCGCCAGTCTCGCGTCCAGCCCGTCCGACGAATGAATGCAACGGGGCTCGTGGCCCCTGGGTCAATCAGATAACGACCGTCGGTGTCCCGCGCACGCTCTGCGGAATGAGCGCATGTTCAGTGACGGCGTATTCAATGCTGCCGACGGTGCCTATCCGCGTGAAGCCGTAGGCCGCGCCGTTCACTTCGACATCGACGCTTTGGGTCCCACGAAGGATTGCGTCGAGCTCGGACACGAGGACTGCGCCTGCCACCCCGGGCAGCGGAACGACAGCGCCATCGGACTTTCGTCGACCGGAGGCGGTATACGATTCACCCCCGCTCCGGATCCAGATCGTCGTGTAGACACCGCCGATCAGCTGATTGAAGGGCGCCTGATTAACAAGGGCATTGAGAGCGGCTACCTGAGGCATACGTTGTCCCGTAAGTTTGCTAAGCGTTGTCGTGATAATTCAAGATGGAAGAATTCCACGCGATCCGGTGAAACGATTTTCCGCGGGCGACATGGAAGCCCGGACCAAACCGAACTGAGTTTCGTGACCGAACGTGCGTATCGTGCGTGTTTCGGGAAGTCTCGACAAGGCCCCAGTGCGTCGATGCGACACGCGAGGTCAACGCCGCCTCCGGGAGGACGGCTCAGCCGCGCCTCCCATTCCGCCAGGACATCTTGTGATCCGTGTACCGAGCGCCGTCGCCGTAGTAACGCCGAACCTCTCGCGGCGGGAGCAGGTCCACCACCTCCAGTGTTTCACTACCGCCGCCGATCGTAGCGGTTCCTCGCGACCTCCGGCAAGGCGTCCCTTCCAACGATCGCTTCGGCGAGGTCGGCCGCCCTGTTCCAGCCGATCGCCATTTGCCGCTGGATGTGAGCGATGCACACGCCATCTAAAGCGATGATCTGTCTTGCCTGGCTCAGCTCGCTTGCGGTTAGCGGCAAAAGCGCGGCCCTTTCGAAAATGCCCATGTCTTCTGCCCTCTGACATCACTTCTGTTCAGCCCGACTCCGGCGCCCGTCATTGCCTGTTTCATCGCATCACCTCCCCGCGAGGCAGCTACGCTCGATCTCGCGTTCACACGCGGCTGCCAATTCCTCGTCCTGGTAGCTCCGCGCAACCGACAGGATCGACTGGACGATGCTGTTTCGATAACGCGCATCACCCGAAACCCCGCGTCCCAGCATGTCGAGCGCATCGCCGAGCCGACGTTCCGGCACATCTGCTTCGGGATTGCCCACGTTATCCGGCGCGGTGTTGCCCAGCTGCGCTGTCAACGCGGCTCCGGGATGCCCGCTCTTACCCTCCTGGAGCATCGAGTCGACGATTCGCCTCCCGATGCGCCTGAGATCCGCATGCGCGCACTTTCTCAGATCAGGGAGTCTGATGATGGTCGCACTCGCCTCGTAGGCCGACACCGCCTTTCCAGCGATCGCCCCGTGCGCGATGATCCAACGGGGCTTGATGGTATCAACCAGATACGGAAGGATGCAGACCCCTTGCGCCGGCGCCGCGAGCAATTCGTCCCGGGTGTCCGTCGACACCCCGAAAACATTAGTCTCCAGGCAGCGTAGCGGCGCGCAACTCTTGACTAACACCTCGAGCGCCCTGCGCGAGTGGGCAATCTCGGGCCTTCCACGCGATCGCCGATAGTCGCCGTACTCGGACATGAAGCGGGCCTTGTCGACCCCGCTGCTGTCATCCCAATACGTCCAGAACTCGCTAGCGAGCCTTGCCGCGCGATTGTTGCCGACGATGAACACACTACAGTCGAGAGGCGATCCGTCGCAGACAAACGGCCGCACGGGCTCCCCCGGCTTCGCCATCTTGCGGAGCTCGTCCGCGAAAGCTTTGAGACTGTCCATAGCGCTGTCGTGTTCCTAGTCGAATGAATGCAGCAGTTCGGTCCTGTACTTCCGCTCAACCCCTTGCGCGATCTCAACGACCTCCACCTCGCGCACGCCTTGAAGTTCGCGCGACAGACTGGCGTGTATGTAGCAATTGAAGACGAGACGGATGCCGAGGCCTTCACGCACGAATCCCAGCAGGAAGGGGTAGCCTCCATCATTCACCGCGAGGAACGCGTCAATCCTGGTGTCGGGCATCGAGTCAGCATGCTTGAGGGTGACGAAGAAGCCAGCCTCCCTCAAGAAAAGCTCGTGTTTATAGCCTCGCTCCATCGCGAGGAGCATCTCTGCATAGCATGTCGGGATTGGCCGACCATCTGGACTTCGGGCGTCGTTCACGACCTTTTCCCATGCGTTAAATGCTACTGATCCTGGATTCGGGTACGCCGGAAGCATTGGGCACTGCGCCGGCCGCGTGCCACGTAGTTTCATATCCGGAAGCGATCAGGTCCCAGCGATTCGAAACGAGTCGGTTTCGTCGTCTCGCAGCCAGCGCCGACCTTTACCCCAGACGTCCTCGAACGGGATCCCGCCCGCCCTCATGACAAATTCCGCAGGATCGAAGCGGCGGCACGACCGGATGCCCGACTGGATCAGATCGAACAGATCCATTGGCGCGCCGATCGTACGCAACGCGCGGACCGTGTTCGTATTCGAGTCGACCAGCATGATGAGCACAACATTGCTATCCGGCCTCTCCTTCGCCCACGCCTGCATCACGTCGACATGGGCGGCAATCGGCGCTGTCAGCGGCCAGACACTGCCACCGCCCGTACGCAATGCGAGCATCAGCATGCCCACCGGCAGTTCCGGGGTCTGCAGCAGCGCGAGGGCATGCGGAATGCCCTGCACGTCTGCGATATCCTCATCAGACACCTCGGGCAACTGCAGTACTATCGTCAGCACGTCATGGACGATAGTCGCGGCCAGCGCCATCTCACCCCGTCCGGGCGAGTCGAGCGGCGAGGCCTCACCTACCGCAATTGTCATTGCGCGCACATTCATATTTTCGTTTTCCCGACCAAGCCTCTTCGGGTATCTGGATTACGTGGTTGATTGTCTAAATCTGGTCTTTGTTCGATCAGCCGCGCCAGTGATATGTCAGTACCCTCTGGCGCGGCGACGCAATGCCATGCCGCCAAAAAGCGCGCCTGCAAGCATCCGAGATTCTTCCCGCGGAGCTCAGCACGCGCGGCCGCGACGAGCCGGTCATTCAGAGGCGCGAAGCCGAGATAGAGGCTCCATGCATGCCGACGATCCTGTACGATGCACCCAGGCAGAAGCGGAGCTTCTTTGCCGACGACGAACGGATTGCCCCACTTCGTCGTGCGGTCCACCTTGACGGTATTCGGGGGCATGCGCCAGCCCTTGGTCCGCTTTAGTTGTAGGCGCTCCGGCATACGAATCCTTTGGCCTGTCACGTCGGGGCACAGTTATCCCGCCTGAAGTAGCGAAGCAAGGCTTTCAACGTCTCGTTCATCGGGTTCCCCGCTCCCCGCCCACGCCGGGTCCTGTGCTGCCTGCGCGCAAATTCAGGCGACGACTGTTTTCTTCGCATACCGCGACGATATCCTGATACAACCCCATCCCGACCAGTTCTTGTATGCACAGGCTGGGGGCGCGAAAGAAGACATCGGACATGTCCTCGATCGTGAACGCTTCGGAGCCCTCCCACATCCTCCTTGCCACGGCCCTTTCGGAGTCCCTGAACGGATGCGTTGACTGGCCGTTTCCCCCGTGACCCGGGCTGATAAAGCGACTTTTCTCGCCCGTGCCTTCGGCAAACCCCGGGCCGAGGTCCACTCCACCCGCCGCCTCAAATCGCGCAGGCGTATATTTCGCAGCGACCTTCTTCAGCCCCGCCCAGAGATCCTTGAGATCGTCGGTCACGGAAGACGATGAGGCCGGCCCTGAAAAGGCACATTCAAATGCCGTCAGAAGAAGCGTTCCGAGCTTCACGAATGTCCAGAAAATATCGGACTGGAGAATCAGCACGAACTGCCGCAGCAAGTCCTTGTCCGGGTTCACGCCCTGCAGCGCGAACAGAAACCCAATTGCAACGGCATAGAAGAAGTTTTTGACGAGAGGCATGAGTGACTCCGTTTGTAGGGGGCTTAAGTTGGTTACCAGGATGAGCGCCGCGGCTCTCTGATCTCTTTTCCTGTGGCCGGCTGTACGATGCGCTACGCTGCATGGTCAGCGTCTGCCACACGTTCATAGGTGACCGGCGCCTGAGCACCGGCCGGATTCCACGTGCCCTTCAATCTCTGCGATGTCCGAGACACACACCATTGGCGTCCTGCTGATCACAGTCGTCACCGGTGAATACCGTCTTGCCAGCCGCCTGCATGAGCACCAGCTTGGCACGCAATTCGACACCGGTGCCCGGTGAAAGTGTTTCTTCCAGTTCGGCATCTGACATCGCCAGCAAGCTCACGATCGGGATATGAATGTGATACGTAGTTGATGCCATGATGTCTTCCCGTGTAACTGCGTTATCGGACATCTTCGACGTAACGCGAAGCAGACGCTGCAGATTCGTACCGCCATGACTCGATAACCGCCGACAATCGCGCCACCGCCAGATTCTTGTCCCGATCGCACATGAGTTCGTAGATGGCAAGCATCTTCCCTAACCAGTTGGCGTGCCCGCGATTGCCACACGGTTGCTGCACAACGGCCGTCAGTTGGTCAGCACGCTCACGAGACAGCGTGTGCAGACTCCATGCAAACTCGAGCATCTGGCCCAAGGACATCGTGCCGCGACTGGAAACGTCGCCTCCATGAGCGGTGACTTGATCGATTTCGTAGTCATACAGCGGAATCTCATAAACACCCTTACGATCTGTCACGTCCTTTCTGAGCCTGGAGGCAATCGTATCCAGCACGTGAGCATCGTGCGTGTGGTGATAGTTCCGGTTGATGTCCTCGCGAATCGCCTCGAGGCTCATTGAAACTGCCCCGGCGAGGATGGAGTAATCGGAGCTCACCTGCTTCAAGTCTCCAGCAACACGGTCCGCCGCTTCACTATCCCTGAGCAGGCGGTTGGCCATGTACCGCTGGTTCGACCGGTATGCTCGAACCAACGTCAACACCGTAAGACCAAGCAGAGCGTTGCACGCGATCGAGATACAAAGGTAGTAGACCATGTCAATTCTCGCTATGTGCCTTGCTTCCCCGTTCCCCGCCGAGCAGCGGCTCGATAAATTCGACCTGCCGAAATTCACAGAGCCCAATGAAATCGGCTTTACCAAACGCGTGGATATAGGAGATCCCCCTGGCACTCACCATGAACACTTCATCTTTCCGGTGCAGTGTGTATTGCGTGCGCGCGATGTCCCGTACGGTCCCAACGCCAGGCATGTCGTAATCGACGATACAGATGATGCTGGCCTTGCTGGCTAACGCGGCGAGGCGCTCGTAATCTCTCGAGCCCGCATACCCAGCAAGCACGAATTCCGGCGGCTGTTCCGCCAGACCCTGCGTCATGGCGCTGTGGTCCGGCATCGGCAACCTGCTCTGAGCGTTGCCTCCCTCGACGGCGGCGCCGGCGAGCGCACGCCCTTTGACGATCGCGCTGTCGATCTGTGCAGGAGCCCCAATAGCCTTCTCCAACATCGTCGTTCTCCTATTCCAGTCCCGATATCCCGGGCGATCTGATGCCGTCCTCGTAGAACGCCCGCGCGGCCTCCGAGTAGTACCCGACCTTCCCGCAAAGCCTGTATTTCATACGGCGCAGGTCGATATCGTCCATGGTCGAAAATGCAATGCGCTCAACCTCGACGGCCTCGTTTCCGCTCGGGTCAATCCACTGGTTTTCGACGGGCCGCTGCTCGGTGTGCGGGCACGCCGCCTGTTCTTGTGTCGCCATCCTGCTCTCTCCCGTTGGGCTGATCGCGATCACGCGTCAATCCTGTTCGACCGGAACCGCAAGCAGTTCCGTGCGCGCTCGAGCTCGTCGCCATCGCGCAGCAGGTTCGGGATTGTCTACTTGCCTAAGCACGGCCCCCGCCGGAGCGCGGCGGCGGTGTCTGCCCTTACAACTCGACGCTGGTGTTTCCGTTGACCGCCTGGACGATCAGCCGCGCGAGATGGAGCGCATCGGTCATGTCGGTCACGCCTACGTCCACGCTGACCCTGCCGATCCTTTCAGCGCTAGGGAGCACCGATGCGCCCTCGATATGAAACGTTACGGAGAAAGCGTTGCTCTCGCCGTCCGACCAGTCGAATCCGAGCAGTTCGCCGCTACCGTACCGATACGGCATCAGCGAGACTTTCCGCGGGCAGGCAGGCAAGCAGGCTTCGATGGCCTTCCTGATGTCCTCAACAAAACGCTTCGCCTCGGAACCGGGCACCGGATTGTTTTCCGGGCCGGCCCCGATCAAGACCTCGCTACGGACTTCCGTGTTCATCCTGCATCCTCGCGTTACGCACCAGATGAAGGGTATTGAGAGCGGGGCCGGACAGCAATTACGAATGAGCGCTCATGCGGGCACGTTTCACCTGTTGTGCAATTCGATGTTCCTGACACGACTTCAGCCGGTCGCGGTCCGATCCGGCCACGTGGCTCAAGCCGCCGCTCATTGCGTATCGAGACAGTCGCCCGCGCCACGATCCGCTGGTGCGTGATCGGCCAAGCCGCCGGCGTCGAAATCGCCTCGACACCGGCCCGCCGCGCTTACGATTTCAGCCAGTCGATCAGCTCGTCGGTGATCAGCGCCTCATTAAACTGATCATCGGTCAACTGGACGAAGCTGCGCAGGTTCGAGATACCGTAGAAGCCGACGTTGCCGAACATGTCGCCCAGCCGTTCGATGAAGGGGAATTGCGACCCCTGGTTCGACACGCCGAGGAAGATGAAGTACACCTCGTCCTTCCTCTGCTCGGATGCGCGGAGCACCTCGATCGTGCGCTGCTGGTCGGTGTTCTCGCCGTCCGTGATGACCATGACGAGGCTCTTGCGCTTCTCGCCGCTCGCGATGACGCGATCCTTCTGTCCAAACAGCTTGCCGAGGAAACCAGCTTTTTCGACGACCTGAGCCCAGCCGAAGTGGGCGAGATAGCTCTCGACTACGTAGGAGTAGTCGGTGCCGCCTTTCCAGCCGTCGACGCGGCCGATCACGTGCTTCTTGACGAAACCTTCGAGGTTCTCAACGGTGATCGGCCCGACGTCGTGCACGTGATGCGGGCCGTCCGAAAACGTGAAGCAGTCGATTTTTTTGTCCGGGTCGAAGGCCAGCGCCCACGGTATCAGGCGCGTGATGAGCGTGTTCGTGATGCCGTCGACGTGCTCGTCCTCGAACGAGCCGGACACGTCGAGGCCTAGACCGACTTCGAGTTCCGGCGGCGTGTGGATGCCAGCCTTTTGCAGATTGAGTTTGAGAGCGGCGGTTGCCTTTTCCAGATTGAGGGTCAATGCCATGTACGGCTCCTTTCGAAGAGTTGAGTGAGATTGCTGAGTGCTTCACGCGCGAGGTAGCGATCCGTGTCGGTCGGCTTGTCGGGCAGCGCCGCGATTTGCGTTACCACCGACGGAAGCTTGACCAGCACGCCGTCCTGGATCAGGACAGCGAGCTCGCGCAGCCCTGCTTCCTGCTGCTGGAGGTGCAACCTGTTCTCCTGGGCCAACGTCTGCGACGCCGTGAGCGCCATCAGGCGGGACTGCAGGAGATGCGCCGAGTCGTTACGGCTCATGCCATCGAGCAGGTACTGTCCCGCGACGAAGCGGGACTGCAGTTCCTCCACCGCAGTGGCATAGCGCCGGTGCAGTTCCGCAATGCTGTCCAGCATCCGTCGTAGCTCGTCGCCGGCGCGATTCAGCAGCGTTTCGAGGTGACTGATCTCGGTCGAGTGCTGCTGCCATACCGTGTGTGCCGACTTCCGGAAAAAGCCCCCTTCCATCGCGCCCAGCACGTCGGTGAGAATCTCGTGCAGGCGGGCGACGTGGGCCGATGCGTCGCGCCGCCCTGGGGATTCGAGTAGCGCAACCTGATCCTTCAGAGCGGCGTTGACGGTCGATTGCTCGGCCACGCCAAAGGTCAGCCAGTCCGTCTCGCCCGCGGCGGCGTTTCCGTAGCCAAGCAATGCCGCGCGGGCGCGAGCGAGTACGTCCGGTTTGGCATCCGGGAAGCGACGCGCCAGCGTTTCCAGCGGCACGGCTTTCGCTGACGCGCCGCCGATGCCCGACACCGCGATCGGGACACGGGGCGCAGAGCGAATGGCAGGCGCTTGCGGATCCGCTGCCGGCGCCGGGCGCGACGCCTCGGCACCAATCCTTGTAGGAGCGATCGGGCCGTGGCGCGGTTGCGCCGGCCCGGCGGGTCCCGCCGCCGCTGCCGGTTGTCCGCCCGGCATCGCGGTCGGACTGATCCTCGTCGGCGTCAAAGACGGCGAGGTCTTTTCCTGCCCTTCACTGGGCAACCCGTCGTCATCTTTGCCGCCGCCGATCGTCGTCACCGGAATCACCATTACCGAAGTGCCTCGCGCCGATCAGGAGAAGTGCTCGAGCACGCCGTTGAAATCGACGTTGAAACCGGCGGCGATGCCTTCGAAGGACGACGCCCCATCGTTCTCGATCACGATCGAGCCCATGTGGACGCCGACAAACTGGCCGAACTCGGTCGATAGGGAAACGTTGAGCAGCGGCCTGCCGTTGCCGTCCTCGACGATGACGCGCGGGTTTGCCACCGACTTGAATGTCTTGCCCGACGATTGCGGGTGAATCATCGCGATCAGCGGAATCTCGAGCTGGCCGGCAGCCGGCGGCGCGAGCCGGTCGGGCTGGATCACGATGTATTCGTCGTCGCCGTCCGCGTTGCCGTCGCGTGCGTCCGGGCTATGTACGAGCGCGCCGCCCCGGATCGAGAACGTCCGGTCGGCCGCTTGCGCGATCGTGCCGACCTGCTGACCGCTAACGGTACGCACCACGTTGTACGTGGAAAGGATGTCGTCGAGGCTCGAGACCTTGGCGCCGCCGCCGGTGTTCGTGGCCACGAACGCGTGCAGGTCGAGGTCGGTATCGCCGTCCCACGACAGGCGGACCTTGAACAGGTCGCCCTTGCTGAGATTAAGCGCCAGCTTCGGTGCTTCATCGCCGGGTTTGGTGAGATTCAGAACGAGTGAGCTCATGGTTCTCCTCAGTAGGATTGCGGCACGAGAGGGGCCGCGGGGTTGACTTTCATGCCGAGCGCCAGGAGGTCCTGGCGAACGCCGGCAAGGGTGTTGCGGGCTTCTTCGAACTTCGCCTGGTTACTGACCCGCGCGTTCTCGACGATCGTTTGCAGCGCCTGCGTATCGGCGACAACGCGCTTCAGGCTGTTGGCCTGCTCGACGCGGTTGTTGCCCGGCGCTTGCGCCGCGTTGGTAACCACGCCCTGCATGAGGTGGGCACGCACCTCCTGGAGGTTGTTGTCGAGATTTGCGCCCGACTCGGCGAGACGTTGCACGTTCTGGATCATCTGCGTGCCGTTGATCGTAATCAGCGTCATGCGGATGCTGGCGAAGCGATCGCCCATCGTCGTGACAACTTCCTGCACGGTCGAGATGGCCGCGTTCTGGACCTGCCGGATGACGATCTGCTCGGCCGGCATTCGCGTCATCATCGTTTCGCGGGCCACCGCGACCGATTCGAGCGACTGCAGCTTGTCCTGTATTTCCTGCTGGCGGGCGAGATCCGGGCCGGCGGCCGCGAGCAGCGCCGGCGCCTCGGCCTTGGCCTTCTTCAATACGTTCTGCAGGAAGACCGTCTCTTCCGCGAACGCCACGAAAATGCCCCGGTACTCGTTCTTCATCGACTCGAGTTCGAGTAGTTCCGCACCAAGATTCTTCAGTTCCAGCGTGAGCTTGCCCTCCATGCCTTCCACGACGTCCGAGAGCGTCTTTGACTTCTTCTTCGCGTCGCGACTGAGGTCCTCGTACACGCGGTTCAGGACGCGAACGCGGCTGCGCTTGCTAAGCATCCCGCGCAGCCGGTCGATGACGCTCGGTTTGGCGTTCAGGATGCTGTCCGCGAGCTCGCCCAGCCGCTCCTTCGCGACGGCCTCATCGAGCGCCGGGATCAGCTTGAAGATCTGCGGGCTTTCGGCGCGGTTGATGCGGGTGAGGTAGGCGTCGAGGATGCGGTTCAGCGCGAGCGTCGGCTCCGCGCCGAGCGTGGCGATCTGCTCCTGCCTGATCTGCGCGAAGTCGAATGACCCGACGCGCTGCCGGATCTTCGCGATCTGCTCGGGCTGCAGTTGAACCGGGAAGTTCGCGGGCAGCGTGAGCCCCTGAACCACGTCGATTGCGGCGGGCGTGAGCGTTGGCGAAAGCGAAAGGTACGGCGAGGATGTCACGCCGAAGCTGGTCGGTTGCATGGCGGCTCCTTAGACGGTGGCGTCGGCCTGTTGATGTTGCTTGTGCCCGGCCCGGCGGCGCATGAGGTACGCGGCGCAAACGACGAGCATGAAACCGGCGAGATTGGCGAGCGGCACGGCGTAGCCGGCGAGCGGCAGAGACGCACGGTCAGCGACCCCAGAGAGCAGCGCGTCGGAAAGGATCATTTCCGCGCCGACCCATCCGAGCAGCCCGCCTCCGAACCAGATGATCGCGGGAATGCGGTCCATGAGGGACGTCAGAATGCCCGCGCCGAAGACAATCACGGGGATGCTCACGCACACGCCTGCCACCGCGTACAGAGTGCTGTGCGCGGTCGAGCTGTGCGCCGCAGCGGCCACGGCGAGCACGTTGTCGAGGCTCATCATCAGATCGGCGACGACGATCGTCCAGACGGCCGCCAGCACCTTCTCGTGCTGCTTGACGCTCGGATCATCGTCGTCGCTTGCGACCAGCAGCTTGTAGCCGATGTAAAGAAGGTAAGCGCCCGCGGCGATCTTGAGATACGGGATATCCATCAGGTAGTTCGCGGCAGCGAGCAGCGCGCCTCGTAGCACGACCGCGCCGAGCGTTCCGAGCAGCAGTGCGCGAAGCCGCAGAGCGGCCGGCAACGCAGCGCATGCCAGTGCGATCACGACGGCGTTATCGACGCCGAGCATGATGTCGAGCACGATGATCTTGAGAATCGCGCTCCAGTCGATCACGGAAAGGAAGGTCATAGCGGCCCCGTTTGTTGGATGAAAAGTCAGTTGAGGTTCAGGGCCCGCGAACGAGCGGCCCTCCGGTTTGCGATGCGGGCGACAAGAACGACTGCACAAAAACCCACGATTTGCGCGACAGGTACTTCCCTGCCCGCAATCGGGACGTCGGAGAGGTAACGGAAGGATTCGAGGTGTTGCTCGGATAGGGCAAGGTCGACGCCGACCCAGCCAAGGAGGCCGGCGCCGATCCACATCACGACCGGTAGCCGTTCGATGACCGTGGCCATAAGGCTGGCGCCGAACATGACGACCGGAATGCTCAGGCAGACTCCGGCCACGCCGTATGCGATGCCGTTGTGCGGCAGCTGTCGCGTGATCGCACTGATGGCTAGAACGTTGTCTATGCTCATCAGCACATCGCCGAGCGCGATGGCCCTGATCGCAGAACCGATGCTCGTGAACCCGGTCCCGTTTGCTGGCATCGCGCTCGTCTGGGTCAGCAACTGATAGCCGGCAAAGCAGAGATACGCGCCACCGATTGCCCGGATGTATGGCAGGCCGATCACGTGGCGCAGAATCGCGAGCAGCGCCGCACGCAGAGCGATGGCAGCCGCGCCGCCGAGCATCATTGCCTGACGCCGTTGCGGCGACGGAAGCGCCGCGCAGGACGGTGCCGCAACGGCCGCATTGTTGGCGCTCAGGGTGAGGTCCAGCAACGCGATTTGCGCAATCACGGCCCAGTTGACCAGCGTGAAGTAACCGAGGAAGGCAGTTGTGTTTGTCATCATGTATCCCGGCCGTCAGCCCTTGCGCCAGCCTTGCTCGACCATTTCGCGGTACGGCCGCACGTCGAAATCGTCTTGGGGTTCCTCGGTGAAAACCTGCAGGACATCCGGCTCATTGATTGCCCACATGACCTGCTCGACGACGAGGAAGCTGCCGGCGGGCGTTACCTGTAGTGACATGCCAGTCACCGGGACAAACGGGAGATCGACCTCGATCTTCAGGTTCTCAACTTCGTACTTGGCCGTCCGGGTTGACGGCTTCGAGAAATGGTGGATAACTGCCTTCATCCGTTAGGTCTTCGCTTGGGTTAATTCGTGCCAGGAACTATCTGGCTTAACCCTACCGGATCGTCTCGCTGTTTCAAGAGCCCTCAGATCGAGCCACATGCTCGCCACGGCGCTAAGTCGACACTCGTGTCGGTGATGCGCATAATTCCCGACAGGAAGCGAGAATTGCCGCTGATTCGCCTACGTCAAGCCCGAAGTTTACGGAGCGTTCCTGGAAGTAGAAACGGCGAATGAGAGCCCATCCGGCGATGTTTCGTGCGAGCTAAAGGCGTTTGGCGCTGGAGTCACGCCAGCAAAAAGAAAAGCCCGCTGCTCCGAAGAGACAGCAGGCCTGAAATGCAGATCCTGTCTGTGGATCGCTTCCGATGCGGGTCACTATTGGTGCTGAGGGCTCTTGACCGCCCTATGGCTACGCGACGTTGAACAGATCCGCGTTGTCTGCCCGGGCTGGGTGCTCAACGCGACGCGCCTCGGCCTGCCAGACCGCGAGACTTTCGTCGCATACGCCCGGCAACGGAGATACCGTGTCTGGCCGCGCCGCCGCGATGCGCGCCGCACGCAGATCCTCGTAGAAGAGGTCCGCGCCGATGAAATGCCGCCCGGTTTCTACCGCCGCCACCGCGCTCGATCCGCTGCCGCAGAATGTGTCACAGACGACGTCACCCGGGTTTGTATAGAGCAGAATCGCGCGTCTTGGTAGCGCAACCGGGAACTGCGCTGGGTGGTCGCCGTGTTTCCGTTCCGGATGGTTGTGACGCACTTGACCGATATCGTCCCAGACGTCAGTCGGATGCGCGCCCAGGGGACTGCCCGACAACTTGCCGCGGTTCGGCCCCTTGTACGCACGCTTGCCAGGATTTTTCTGCGGTGTACGCGCGGGTGTCGGATTGAAGACGGCCGGCTCGCCCTTGCTGAATACCAGTACCATTTCATGCCGACCGGCAAGTCTTCGTTTCGGCGTCAACCCGTGCTGCGACGTCAAGACTATTCGGTCCTGAAACGTGAGGCCTGCCGCACGCAGGTTTTCGAAGAGCATTACGTCCATTGGCATGAGTCGTTCCTGCCAGTCAACGGTCTTGCCGACGTTCAGACATACGACGCCGCCCGCCTTGAGCGTGCGCCCGATCTCGCTGACCACCTGCATTAGCCAGCCGTGAAAATAGACATAGCGCATGCGGTCGGCCGCAATGCCGTCTCCATATTGCTTGCCTATGTTGTACGGCGTGCTCGTGACGTGGAGCGACACTGAGTCATCCGGGATTGCCTCGAGGAAGTCGAGCACGTCCGCCCTGACCGTGGTATCCATCATCGACTGGAACGTTTCCCACTGGCGCTTGCGGCGCTGGTCGGCACGCTCCCGAATGCGTGCTTCGGTCTTGCGCGTACCGGTGGCAAGCGCCAACGCATAGATGCGACCGCGCGACCACCCCGTCGTCAGTGCGACCTGTTCATAGGTGTGAGTGGCGAGCAGCGATAGGACACGCTGGGCTTCTGCGGGAAGCGGCCGGAGGGTGGGTACGGAGGGAGTGATGGTTGCGCGCATGAGTCAATTCTGCGCGCAACCGGATCATGTTCAAGACGTGCTGGCTATCCAGCTATCGGCCAGAACAAAGCTCAGAACGCCATCTGTGGTGTGCCGCCGAGCTTGAACACGTCCACTGCTCCGAGCAGTTCCCTTGCCTGATGGGACATTGAGTGAGCCGCGGCTGATGCTTCTTCGACGAGCGCTGCGTTTTGCTGCGTGACCTGATCCATTTGAGCGACAGCGCGATTGATCTGCTCGATGCCAACACTTTGCTCCTCAGAGGCCGCTGAGATCTCGCTCATGATATCCGTCACGCGCCGCACCGACTGGACAATCTCCCTGATGGTCTCGCCAGCTTCATCGACGAGATTCGTCCCGGCGCCTACACGCTCCCGCGACTCGTTGATCAATTCCTTGATCTCCTTCGCGGCGTTCGCGCTTCGCTGCGCGAGCGTACGTACTTCGGCGGCTACGACGGCGAACCCTCGCCCCTGTTCGCCGGCGCGAGCCGCTTCCACCGCCGCATTAAGCGCAAGAATGTTCGTCTGGAACGCGATGCCTTCGACGACACCGATGATTTCCGCGACTTTCGCCGAACTGTCGGATATCCCGTGCATGGTGTCCACCACCCGTCCGATCACGTCGCCGCCGCGCTGCGCGACCTGCGATGCTGCGCCGGCAAGCGTGGTTGCCTGACGCGCGTTATCGGCGTTCTGCCGCACGGTCGCGGTTAGCTGCTCCATGCTCGAGGCCGTTTCTTCGAGCGATGCAGCCTGCTCCTCGGTGCGCTGCGACAGATCGGTGTTGCCCTGAGCGATTTCGCCGGCAGAAGCCGAAATGGAGGCGCTCGAGTCCTTGATGCCACGTACGATCGACTGCAACTGGTCTCTCATCACGCCAAGCGAATGCATAAGACTCGATCGGTCGCCAGCTCTCAACGGCACCGTGATGCCGACGTTGCCGCTCGCAATCGTTTCCGCGATCGCCGCGGCGACACGTGGTTCGCCGCCCAGTTGTCGGGAGAGCCTGCGTGCGATCCCCATTGCCAGGGCGAATGCAACCAGCACGGCAGTCGCAGCTAGCCCAATGATCAGGACGATGGCTCGCGAAAAAGCGGCCTCTGCCGCCTGCCCTTCTTCCACCGCCTGCTGAAGGTCCGAATCGACCAACGCCAGCACGTCCTTTTCCATCGACTTGCGCAATGCGTTCGCCGGGCCGTGAAGCAGCTCAATCGCCTCGGCTTGCTTACGCTGCTTCGCGAGTTCGCGGACCTTCTGGTCAAAATCGTAGTACTGCGGCGTCATCGTGTGCAGACGCTCGAAGGCGGCTTTCTGCTCCGGCGACGTTGCGAGATGCTCGTATTGCCCTGCCACCTTGTCATAATCCGTTATAGCGGCACCGAGGATCTGATCCGAACTGTGGTCGCCCTCGGCGGACGTCGATGCCACGGCGCCCCACTCTCCAATACGGATCGCGCGCAGGCCCGCGAGCATCTGCAGACCGTGTTCCACCGACGGCAACTGATCATCGCGCAGATTGACGACGTGCTGATTCTCGGTCCTCACCTCGACAAGTCCTATCGCACCAACCAGGACGAGCAGGACCATCACCGCTGAAAAACCCAGCAGCAGCTGGGTGAATACCGTAGCGTTCTTAAACCACTGCATCTTTTTCTGCTCCCTTGCGTAGTTGTGCTGGCTCAATACCGCGTTGAGCGGCGCAACGCGCCCCGCTCAACGTGGGTCGACGAACCGGACCGTCGGCAATGATCCCGCTTCAACGGTCGCCTGGTGCGCTCGGCCTTCGAGCACGCGCAGCGTTTTTGCACCAGGGTCCACTTCCACCAATGCGCCATGCGGCACCAGAGACGTGACGTCTGCATCGAAACCCGCCAGCATGCTGATTCCGCCGAGCGCCGCGCCTTGTGCCAGTATCGGATTAACGCTATTGAATACAAGTGCTAGCGGCACCATGTCCCGCGACTGCATCTCCTTGAGCATCCATGCGCTCGCCACGCCGCCCTTTGCGGTATCGAGAACGAGGACCTTGCCAATGTAGGACTGACCGGCCAGCTTATGAGCCGGCCGCGAGAAGACGCCGCGCAGACGGTTGAGGTCATAACGCGCCGAAAAGCCATCGTTGGCCACCAGTGCCTCGCCAGACACTTTTCGGCCCATCGCGTGGCGCGCGGTAAGAAGCAGTTCGGTCATTGCAGTTCCCCTCTTTCCGCGGCCTGCACGCATGCCTCCATCGACGCAAGCATGGGCGCGTAGCCGTATCCACCAAGAATGTTGACGAGTTTCGCGCTGTTCGTCGCAAGGCGCTTCCACCCTTTGGCTTCTGCGATCTCTCGCGCGTATGACTGGTAAAAGCACATGCCCGCAAGCACGGTGCCGCCTGCCGCTTCGATGCGCCTCGTAATGCCGAAGCGATCGCAGTCCGGTTTGACCTGCGGGCTCGTGACGGCAAGCAGCGGAACCTTGAACTGGCGACCGTCACAGAGCGCAGCAAGCGCGCGAAGCTCGTAAAGGCTCAACTGAGGCGCGGAGAACACGACGACATCAACGTTCCTGTCTACGCGATAGCTCTGGATCAGCGCCTCGACGTCCGCGCGGCCAACGAGTTGTGGAGCCAGTTTTTCACCCCCGGTGTCCAGAAGTGTCTGCGCTTCCGGGGTGACGCCGACCATATGGAACATCGCGACCGAGCCGAAGCTTGCCATCGCGGCGCCGAAGTGCTTCAGTTCGTCGGACGTCGGCGCCCGGTCGATGCCGTCGATCACAGGCACCTGCCAGTAGTTGCCGGCGAGCCGGCCGATCACACCTCCAAGGGCACCCCATTCGTCGAGCTTGCGCGGCGTCCAGTCGACCTGAACGCGCAGCGTGGCCTGACGCCGCGCTTCGAGATGAAAGCCATAGCGCGGTGTACGGCCTGTCAGTCCCGCGGACAGTGCGGACGGTCCACCTTCGAAATTCGAACGCGCACCGCACACCGAGTTCGAGTAGATGACGACGCCGGTGTCGCCGAAGGCAACGTGCTCTCCGCGTGTTGCGGCAAGCACCGTTTGATAGTTAATGCAGGTGTCCGTCATGGCGACACCGAGCTTCTCGAACGCGGCGATGGCGCGACGTTCGAGCTCGAGCATCCAGCTCGCCTGGCCAAGATCGTCCGCATGCGTAAAGTCTGTGCCCCGCGGGTCGGTAATGGTCGGCACGCGTACCTGGTTCCTGCCGTCCCTCGCGTCGGCAAGTTTCTCGAGCCACATGACGCCAGCCTGACCGAGAGATTCGGTATCGGCCATGATGTGCGCCTGCGTTACTGGCACGAAGTCACGTGCGCCGAAGAAGTCGCCGACCTGGATCTGGTGTTCCAGCGCAAGTTTTGCTATCTCGCCCATTTCGCCGGCGAGCATCGCTTTTTCTTCGTCATCAAGTTGCATGGTTGGAGTCCTGAAGGGAGCTACGAATCGAACAGTCCTGACCAGATGACAGCGCTCCAACTCTATGGCGCAGCTGCCCTCTCCGTCACAATCACTTCACTGTCGGAGAATGCGCGGTCCGGGCGCATCCAGAATGAAACGACGATACCGACGACAAGCAGTGCGATCGAGAATGCAAACGGCAGATGCCAGTCACCCGTGAGGTCAAGTACGTAGCCGAAAGTGAGCGGAGAAAGGATGCCGGCAAGACCGAAGCCGATATTCATGAAGCTGCTCGCCGTGCCCGCGTAACGCGGTGCGATATCCATCGGTACAGCCCAGAGCGGTGCAATGACCAGCTCCATTGAGAAGAACGCGAGGCACAGGCTCGCGGACACGATTGTCAGATCCTTGACGAGGAGAACGGGTGCGAGGAACACCAGCGAACCCGCGAGGCCGGTCACGATTACGTTGCGCCTCGCCTTCTGAAGGTCACCGGTTCGCTGGTATATCCGGTCGCTAAGCACGCCGCCGAGGGTGTCACCAAAGATACCTGCAACGAATACGCCGGCCGTGTAGAGCGCGGAATCGCTGAGTTTGAGGTGGTAACTGTGGAGGAAGAAGGACGGCAGCCATGTCAGATAGACCCACAGCGTCCATGCATAGCAGAAGTCCACAATCGTCAGTGGCAGAATTCGGCGCAGTAGCTTGCGCACTGGAATCTGCGGCCGGTGTTCATCAGCGCGTTCGGGCAAGGACGCAAGCTCCTCTGGCGACACGCCACGATGACCGGACGGTTCGTCGCGGAAGTACCCATGCCACACGGCAACCCACACGATCCCCGCAAGGCCGGCGAAAACGAAGGCTGCGCGCCAGCTCCATAAGGAAATCAGCAATGCAACCAGCGGTGGCGTCAGGGCATTCCCGAGCCTTGAGCAGGCATGCGTTACGCCCTGTGCGAAACCCCTTCGACCGGCGGGAAGCCAACGTGACATCGCGGACGTCGCGGTGGCCAGCGAAGGCGCCTCACCCAGTCCGAGCAGGAAGCGAAAAGCCGCCAGCATGACGAGACCGTTAGCAAAAGCGGTCAGCATTGACGCAAGCGCGACAATCAGGCCAAACAGGGTGAGTACGCGGCGCGGTCCGAAGCGATCGGCGAGCCATCCGCCAAAAAGCTGCACGATCGCATAGGGATAGGCAAATGCCGAAAATGCAAAGCCTAGCTGCGTATTTGATAGGTGGAGGTCATGGCTGATCGCGCTCGCGGCCGTTGAGATGTTGACGCGGTCACTGTATTGAAGCAGGTAGAGAAGGCAGATCAGAAGTAAGACGTAGGTGCCCGTACGGGGCTTCCAGCGACGCATTTGCTCCACGACTTTTCCTGTTCAATCGGAGCAGCGAAAAAGCAGTTCACCGGCGCATTACGCTGCGATTATTCGAGAGGAAGCGCACGAAGGATAAGCAGCAACAATGAACGGGCGCGGTTTCATCTGATGTATACGGCGCTTGACGGGAAAACTTAAGCAGAAATCGCGCGTGGATACCCAACCGGGACCTTTCTGGGCCAGCTGTGTCTCTGTGATGGAATAAAACTTTCAGAATTCATACGACGCGAATGGCGGAGCATGGCCGCGCCAGTTTCCCGTCAGGAAGCGTACGTCGTTGTGCCCGCAAATTGCCGGGCGCGTCGACGAACTGCGCACCGCTCACAATTCGAATCAGCCCGGCCGTAGTGCGTCAAGCGCTCGAAGTCCATCTTCGGCCCAGTCGATGAATTCCTTGATCTCTGCCCGAAGCTGGTCAAGCGCTTCCCCACCGGATGTTGTCCTCATGCATCGAAGTGTCATCAACCAGGCATTCCCGGTCTTAACATACCCCTCAAGCAGCGGGCGCCTATTTGCCATGAAATGAATCTTGAAGGCGTCGTGAACCGGTATGGTCATATCCAGTGCCGCCTTCCACAACTCCATGCATGTACGAAGGTAGCCCGGGTCGAAGTCCACACCGATCATCTCGTTACTCGCAATCGAAATTCCTTGTGCCCGAAGCACAACTTCAGGCTCATCGTGAACATCGCGCCACTCTACCTCGACGGTCATCTGGCATTCCGGGCAAATGCTGCCGCTCGCCGCAAATGCGGCGACGTTCGAGATTTCGCCACCACTCCCGCAGCAGCAGCAATCGTAGAAGCAGACTCGACGCATTGGGGAGCCTCCGGCGGTCAGTTACGCGGCGATTGTGCAGCGGACGACGCCTCGATCGGCTCATTGAAGGTCGGGCTGTCGGTACCCGACCGGTTGACCCCGGGCGAGACCTTGTACCAATGAAAGTCATCGGATGACTTTCCAGCGCTGTTTGCCAGACTTACAGCTGCGTCAAACGTCGTTGCCGGGTTCAACCATTCGCTGGCTTCTTCGCGGGTCAGCACTAGCGGTCGACGATCGTGTACGTCGAGCATCCCACTCTCCGCCGGCGCCGTCACAATGACGAAGCCGTAAACCGTTCCCGGTGGAGGTGCGATGTCGCTTTCCGGTCGCGCAGTGCTTAGCCCCGCGAAGTAGACTGGAGCACCGGAATTCGCCTGAATGAAATAGGGTTGCTTCTTCCCTTCGATCGGTAGCCATTCGTACCAGCCGTCTGCCGGCACGAGAACCCTGCCCGCAGTGAAAAGAGCCTTCCAGGTGCTCGTGGTCGCCTTGTCGAGGCGCGCATTGATCATCATGGGCACCTTGCGATTCACCGCCCACGATGGCCTGAACCCCCAGACTTCCAGCCGTGGGCCAGACGGACCGATGATTGGCTGCAGGGTGCCGGGGGAGACATTCCAGCTCGGCCGGAAAATCTCCGGCCGTCCAGAGAAACGAGGATCGAGCGCATCACTCATCAGCGGCTCGAGGTAAAACAGATCCTTCTGACCTCGCGAATAGCGTCCGCACATAAGACCTCCCGCAAAGCGCCGCATGGCTGGATACTGCGTATTTTACGGTATGCGCGTTCCGCGCCTCCGCATTACATCGTGCGTATCCACATGCAGTCGAGTTACGACATCCGTCTCATGTACCGGAATGTCGCCTACATGTCATCGGCGGCTGTGGAAAATGGAACAAACAGATCATCCTGATCGAGCGGAAGCGGTTCTTCTGCTCGCAACCGGATGATTTCCTTTTCCGTCCGATGAACGGAGATCGCACGCTGTTCGGGCGCCTGAGTCAGCAGTCCCTCAATGACGTCCCGATTCCCCGCAAAGCCCATCACCCGGAACGAGCGATTCCATTCAACTGCCCACGCCCATACCTGCTCATCCGCAGAATGGCGGCGAATAATCACCCTGAAGAAACCATCGGCGCCGACTCCCTGGATCCTCAGCCGCCAGTCGCGAACAAGCCTCATGAACCAACGTACCCTGGCCGCTCCCCAGTCGGATCGCGGCACTACCGCGAGAGGCGAAAACAGTCCCGGCGCGAAGCCGCCCAGATTCGATTCCTTCTGAAATGTCATCCAGTAAAAGAACGCACGGAAGTGGTAATGCGCTAGCCGGTACATCCGCATGTGATCTGCCTGCGGCGGCGCCGTGAAATTCACGGCAAACCCGGCGAACCCCAGATCACCCTTCAGTTCAATCGCTTCCTGGCTGTCACCAACCAGTTTTCCCGTTTGCCTGCTGCGCGATCCCCCTGCTTTTCGCTTTGTTTCGGCATGCAAACGGTCATCGTCGATCGCATACTGACCCGATAAGCCATGAATCATCGCGATAGCGGAGATGTCATCTTCAAGGCCGGACTTGTCGTGGTTGCAGGAGATGCACGCATTCAGGATCAGATTCCACTGACCGGCGAGCGTGCCTTTCGGAACGAACCGTCGACCGATAACGTGCTCTTTGGTTGCCTTCAGGAGCGGCCCGAATGGGCGACTGCAATAGGGGCACGTCTCATTTCGCAACAGGATCGCGCGGTCTGGAGGCAGCTGGTGCACATCCGGTGTCGCATCGTCGATGGGCATATCCGTTCCTGTGTGGCAACAGGATCGCGCCCGCTGCGTCCTGACTGGATTTGTAAGCGACAGCCGTTGCTGCTTGCCTCTACGCCGAAGCCGGACTCGCGGCCCTGACCGGCTCGCCGCGCTTACCGAAAAACCGGTCTACCTGCGCCTCAATAAGCGGCCGCCCCGGTCCTAGTTTCAGCACATTAGCCGCCTGCCACGCGCGGTCCCAATCCTTGAGAGCCGTCGGGTCGATCCGGTGCGCAATGAGATAGAAGCGGACTGCCTTTGTGCGGCCGATCTTGCCTTGGGACCCGTAAAACCGCGCAACGCGAACAGCGCTTAGGGCGACACGCCGGCTCTTCGACTCACTTTTGCCAGACCGGTATCTGCTGCAGTGCCGTTTCGCTTCCACCACCTCGACTTTATCGGCCTGCCACAGTCGCCCGCTCCACCCAACGAAACTGGCCGTGTCGACGGCCCAATTTCCCGCCCGGAATTCGTGGCGGGTAGGTGGGCCACCGTCCGCATGATGCAGGTTGTATTCGCCTTCGATACGCGGCTTTACCTTGAACGGAAAATAGTCCTGCTGATCCACCCATTTCATTCGGCGACTCCTGATATGTGCGTGCGGGGGCAATATTCTACCGTAGGACGCCTGACAGCCATGAGATCGCCGGATTACCTGCGATTGGCGCAATCCTTGACTGAATCAAAATGATTCATATAAGATTGCCGTCATCACAAACCATGAATCAAAGTGATTCACCATGTCGATAACCAGAAAATCCTTTTCACTCCAGCAGATCATCTATCGGCTAATCGGGGCGGCCAATCAGGAGGCACGGGCAGCGCTCGAAAGCGAGCCCGACAAGCCCGGTCGCTTTCCGGTGCAGGTCCGGCCCGATACCCGCGCCTTCCTCGAGGCCTACGCAAAGACGTGGGGTGGCTCCATCGCAAGTGTGGCCGGCGCGATCCTTGATGGCGTTGCCATGACTCAGATGCATGGAGCCGAGGCAGCAATGCGGGGCACCGTCGAACGGCTATCGCTTCTCATCGAGGAGCACGATCTGTCCTATCCGGCCGCTGCGGAGATCCTGACGCGGTTCGGAATCACCCTTGCGGACCTTTCCTCGCCGGACGCGCTTCGCGGCAAGCTGACGGCGCCACGGCTCGAGTCGATCGCGCAGGAGTTTTGCGTGAAGTACGATTGGCTCGCCGGAAAGAGCAGCACGATGACGTCCGGCGAGCTCCACATGTGGTACAAGGCGGCGGACAAGGCCGCGGAGATTCTGTGGACCGGCAAACACTCAGGCGAGGACGTCAAGCTGATCCTCGTAACCGGCGCCAGTTCGAACCTGGAAGCGAAAACCGAGGATGGGTTGGCGGCAAGGCACATGCCGCATGTTCTTCCCGTTATTGAGCGCCGGCGGGCACTCCCCGGAGGGGAGTTTTTTACCCGATACGAGCTCTGGGAGGAAGGTCGGTGGTCATACTGGCGCGCCAGGCACTATCTCAAGCTGGTGGTGTTTTTCGCCCAGAAGTGCCATATCCATGTGATCGGCTACCGGATTGACGACGATGCCTATGACCACCTGGTTGCCGGCAAAGTCCTGTGCGGGAGCCTTTTCAAACACCGGAACGTAACGTGGTATCCAGACGATTACGTCCCATACGCCGGTCGCCCGCCGGCGAAAGACCCTCAGGAGTGGGCAACCATCGAGAGCTCCGACGACTACCATTGGACGTTCCGGCGCTTCAACGAGATTCTTTCCGAGATGCCGACCCTATCGGCAGATCAGACCTGACGATGCGCCGGCCCATGCATTTCCAGAGTTCGGTGGAGCACTTCGGGACCATCGAATGGCGGAGACGTCACTTCGGCGCCGTCAGAGTGATGGAGCGACGTGAGGCGGGAGGCACGAACCTCGTGTCGAGGGGAAAGCGTTCGTGGTTTTGGGAAGAATAGTCATTTGCAGCGCGAAGCCGCTCGCCTTCTATCCGACCGAAGACTGGTCGGATAGAAGGCCCTCTGCTGCGCTTGTTGCCTCTGACGCGCTGATCGCGACATCGGTCATTGCGGTTCCACGGCGGGAAGCGTCAGCGCCAGGGCGACCCGGCGCACCCAGATGGGCGTCGACGAAAGCATGAACGTTTCACCCGACTCTGCAAGCAAGAGCGTGGTACCCATCACCATACCAACCGCCCTCGCTGCTTTCGGCGGCACCGCGTTGCCGATACGCTCGCGCCATGCCTGATCGCTATCCCCATCCAGCTTGAATGTGAACGGGGTTCCCTCGGCTGAGTCGCGCTTGCGGCGCCAGGCATTCTCTTCGGCATCGATCTGCAGCTGTTCGGGTTCGACAAGCGATTGCAATGCGGCGAGCTCGAGCGTTGTGAACGGACGATGCCACGTACCGTCCATCGCGCGGATCACAGCGATCGTCTTTTCGTTCGCGGCGGGAAGCTGCGCGGTTGCCGCGACGCGTGAATCCCGACCCGCCGTAGCGACGTTTTCGATAGCGGGACGCGGATCGGCAACGGCATACGCGCCCTGATCGTCACCACCGATCACGGTCCCGGTGTGGCTGTCCCATTGCGACACCTTGTACTTGCTGAAAAGCGGGCCCGCAGGCGGCCGCGGATCGGCAACCGCCTGCCCACCCGCGCTCGGCCCGGTGCCGCCCGTCACAACGCCTGACGCTTCTTCGTAGCGCACCACGCGGAAGCAGTTGTTGTGCTTCACACCCGTTCGCACGTCGGCCACGGCGAATTTCCCCTGATTGGGGTATTGCTGCCCGCTGATGGTCCCCACGGAATCCTCCCACTTCACGACACCGTAGTTCTGTCCGTGATTCCAGCTCTCTGACTGCATCGTGCGGACATCGGCCACCGAGAACATACCCTGCCCTGGAGATTTAACCCCGATGATCGCGCCGCTCGGATCTTCCCAACGCATCACGCCATAGTTGCGGTACTGCAGGGCGTCGGCGGGCGCCCGCATGTCAGCCACCGAGAACATGCCATTTGTGGGCAATGACTTGCCGGCGATGGTGCCAACCGAGTCTTCCCAACGCGCAACACCGAGATGGCCGTTGCGACCTTCAGCCACCAGGAGGAAGTCGCGCAGGTTTCCGTCCTCGACGTTCAACCGGTTCAGGCTGCGCCAGTCGCTTCCTGCTTCCACAAACGCCAGTCGAAGCCACGTTTTCCACTGCAGCGAGGGAATACGGTGCATCGGCCCAGCGCGCAGATCGCCGGGCAAGGGCATGCGCCCGAGCACGGTGCCGACGCCCTGCAGGCGATGCGTCGTCGGCTGATAGAGGAACGCCGGAACCTTCGCAGCGTGCCGTGCGACAAGCAGGAACCGCTTTCGACTCTGGGCCAGTTCGCCGATTTCACCGCAATCGTGAGTTGTCTCGTTAACGACGTATCCGAAGTGGCGCAGGATGTCCCCGATCTGATCGAGCAGGTGCCTGGCTCGCGAGATCAGACGGGGCACATTTTCGAAGACGATGAGTTCGACGGGATCATCCTTCCATGCCTCGCACATCAGCCATACGCAGCGCAGGGTGAGTTCGTTCAGCGCCTGATACTTCGGCGTGCGACTCAAAGCCTCGGGCAGGAGGCCCGACGCTCCTTTGCATGGTGAAGAAATAAACACGCAGTGCGGATGCTTGTAGCCCGCGGCACGGCGCACGTCGTCAGGAGTAACCTCGCGCCAATCAGCGGGCGGCGGCTGGTTGTTGTATGCGGTGTACTGCTCCCGCGTGAACAGATCCATCAGCGTACAGTCAACGCCGACGAGGCTCTTGAAGTCGCGGCAGGCTGCCGGATCGTTGTCGATACCGCCGATGCAGCGCCACGTCGCGACCTTCGCGCCGACCTGGGACACTGCTTCCTGGAATCCTTTAGCGCCACCGCCCAGGCCGCTGCACATGGTGAAAACGTTATATTCGCGGCGAATCATGCCGAGGTTCCTCAGTTCTATGGGATGTGGACAATGTACCGGTCGAGCCAGCCAGTTCAATCCCTGTCGAACAGTGCTTCCTCGCCTCCTCCCCACTTTCGGTCGACCACAGAACACGAAGACTTGAGAGCATGACGTCGCCTTCCTCACCCCGCCGCCCGCGTCTTCTCCGCAATGCTTGCAGCACCGCTCTGTGCAAGGACATCCGCCCTCCAGGGCGATCCGGACAGTAGCGCTATCAGAATCGCGTATCTGAGGCTCTGATGGGCTTTCGACTCTGCTTCGTAGGCACACGCGCCGCGGCCACCGGGATGATGGAAATGCCTGATGCCGCTTTTTGGAGAACGTAACCCGACGCGCGACGGGCAGCAGTCAAAGTGAAGGGCGCGCTTCGCCCGCTGGTCGGCACGAAGCGACTCCAGAGCCGTCGTCGGACAGCTTGTGTGCCAGAACGATGTCATCCGATCTCAGGCACTTCGGTGGCTCTACGGAGTCTCCATCCAACACGGCGTCGAGGCCGGGCGAGACCAACGCAAGGCTTCAACGCTAAGCTATGCGTAGGAAGCACGCGCCTCGTCGCGGCAACGCGTGTAGTACCCGGTGAGATCCTGTGGCAAAGGTTCACCGTGAAGCATTTCGAACGTCGATGCAGGATTGGTTGCACGCAGGTATGCGTAGAGAAACTGCACGCTAGCCAGCGCCCCGTCGAGCGACGGAATATTCATGACATTCTGCGTGTCCAGATGAGCAACGAACTTATCCCGGTACACCCGCATCGTGTCGAGGTAACGCTTCCAGCCCTGCAGATTCATACCGGCATCGCGAAGCAAGTGAGCGAGGAACTGCTGCTGCTCCTTTTCATCTCGGACAACACGCTTCCAGTAATGATGCGCGCGCCTATCCGCAAACAGCTTGCACCACTCGAGCACGGCGATATCAAGCATGTTCCCGTTCACCGTGGCCCCAAACTCAGTTTGCTGTTTAAGTTCGCCGGTTCCGTCCTCGCTCACAAAGCCCGCACGGTAGTACGCAATGTTGCGGGTGCAGTGGCAACAGAGCAGACTTACGCGCCTCACGAACCGCGGATCGAGCAATGAATCTGGCATGGCGATGTCTCTTCTTCGTCACTCGTTATTCGGATTCTCTCTTGGATGGTACGGTCTTTCTGACCATCTTGTGCGTCGGATGCTGTCCGGTCAGCAGCCGGCGGCAGTTGGCTCACGACAGCGTGTCCATGAGGCATCGTTTCCAAGAATGATTTCAGTTGAAAAGCGTTCGCGTGTGCCGGCTCGCTAACGCCAGAAAGGCGGGAGTTGATTATCTGCAGATTTCTAGATTAAACGCTTGATCTGTGGCGCTTCGCCGCACGCCGTGTGCAAGCGAGAATGTATTATATTCGTAAGGTCAACGACCGATCGAAAACGTAAAAAAGAGGATTGCAATCGTCGATCGTGATCTTTTTATTTCGGTTGATAACTTCAGCACGTAGGCCTGCCGGTTCGGTATTGCGTTGTCTTGATTCCAACCTATTTTTAAGAAAGGAAGAAATCGTGAGAACACGCAATATCATTGGCGCACTTGTCGTGGGCACTTCACTGGTTGCCGCGCCTGCCGCGCAAGCCGAATGGATTCCAGTTCAGAACAATTACTCGTTCAATTCGGAGCATATCGGGATCGATGGTCCAATGCGTGCAGTCTTTGTCCGGCTTGACAAACACGGAACGCAGGGCGGGAAGCGATATGCCTACGTGGTTTTCCGGTGGCAAGTGGATTGCACCAATTGGACGGTGGATGTGCTGTCCATCGCGAAATATGATGCCAACGGCAACATGGTTGACAGTTCAACTGCACCAGTCGGATATCACCAGCCCATCCAGCTTTTTCCGGAAACCAATGGCGACGCTCTGGCGAAAAGGGTCTGCGCTATTTCATCGCAGAAGGATTTTCCTTAACCCCCGACCATGTTCTAAGGTTTGTCTTCCAAGACATGACGTAGAAAAATAATAGATCCGCAGCCGCATGCCCGCGACCACACGCTCCTTGACTTTCAAATCAACTATTCCGATCGTTAAGATAGCGACTGACCGCCATCTGCGATGACTGAGGACGGCATGTATTCGGCCGTCCACTTCGGGCACTTCGAACTTCGAGCCTGACCGTTTGGCATCCGCAGCGCTCATATCGGAGGATATCGTGACTGACGCACTTCAGACGGACTTGCCTCAAGCCGACGACGCCGACCCGGCGACGGTTTTCACCGCGGCGTTGAGCGTGCTGTTCAAGACGCACCCGAACCCGGCCCTCCTCCTCGCAGAGTGGGAGAAGATCGCCTCGCAGATGCCTCTCATCGTCCTGAAAAACGGGGCGAAGGACGTTTCGCACAACGCCAACGTTGTCATCGCGCAGGGGTTGCTGCACATCGCACGCATGGCTGCGAACAACGCTCCGCCGAGTCGCGCGTGAGCCGGTGCGCACTGGCGCCACGCTCAAGCAGGTTCGCCGTTCTGCCGTCCGGTTGTGCCGGCTCGCGCCGCTGCTTGCGGGTAATGCTCGCGGATATAGGCGCCCGCTTCCTCGGTCGTCTCGAATGTCGCGATAACCCGCATCTCTTCGTCGGGCCGCTGCGGCATCATCACAACGCTCGGCTTCAGGTCGAGGGACAACGTCGGGCGCTCGCGATACTTCAACCATTCCGCCAGCTTCTCGGCCGCCAGCGCGCATGCCTTGTCGTAATCCTCGGCAATGCCAAGGGACGTTGAACGGTCCCATGAGCCGCCGTGCAGGCACCGGACATCAATACGACCATCGGCTCGCGTTACACCGAAGGGATGGTCCCACCAGGCGTCCAGCTCATCTTTGGTGCGATCTTCGTTTGGCGTATCGTCGAAGCCGGGCGGCAGCTTCGGGTCGAGCGGGATTCGGGCAGGCATGGACGCTCCTCGGACAGGTTGGAACGCCTATTGTGCCCTATCAGCACCAGCGGCTATTTGCCCACCCTCAAGGTGCGCGGCCTGTCTGCTTATCCGTTTTCCCGCAGGCCACGCACGCCGCAAGCGGCGTTAGCGGGGCTGTGACAAGCCCCGGACTATTCTCCCCAGCACGAGCACAAAGAAAAAAGCCCGCCGGCACCCTCTATCGAGGGTACGCAGCGGGCATGGGTTACGGGTATGGATCAGATAGCCGACGACGGGCTGGCGGAAGTCGAATCGACCAGCACTTCGACCCCCTGCTTCGCACAAATCGCATCAGGGTCGAGCTCATAGCGATGCGCGACCTCAGCGATGCCACTATCCCCAAGGGCTATGACGGCCTCCGACAGAGCGATCGCGTAAGAGTCCGCAATACCCTCCTTGGAGATCGCCTGCCAGAGCGCACTTTCCTTGTCGGCACGCATGAGCACGCCAACGAGACCCGGTAACGCGTTGAATGACCCCACGATGCGACGCTTGATCATTTCCATCTCGAGGGGCGAATCACCAGGCTGGAACATTTCGGCGACCTTCCGATGGTCACCATCGGTGATGAACCGGCCGGACGGAAATAGCGCAATCGCCTTGCTGTCCGACAGTTTCAGGCCGCCCGGAGGCGCCCACGTGGACGAAATGCTGCGGCAATCAAGCTCAAATCGGCGCGACGTTACCCCCTCTGGCGCATCGACCGGCTGCGGCTCATCAAACTCCAGGATGATGGTCCGACGGCTAACGGGGTTTCCGATGCCGACGATCGTTCCAACGGCCTTGCTGCAGTTCATCGTCGCCAAGTGGCCAACGGTAAAACCGTCGACCGTGTGGCCGATCGGCTGTGCGTACCGCTTTGGCGGCCGTTTCCTTCGTTCAACCCTCGCCTGCGCCAGGGCGCCCCGCGCGTTACAGACCCACATTGGTTCGCCGTGCTCCGCAGCCCGGGAATCAGTCGGACCGCTGACCGTGAAACCCGACGCCTCGATTGCCTGAACCAGGACGGCCTCGATTTCGGAGACGCCTCCGCGATCTTCCGGCATTTTGCCGTCAGGCATGATCCCGGCGACGGACCGAAGCTGACTTCGCGGCCAGTTCCCGTCAGCAACACCCTGACGGACGTCGCCACGCTTGCCCACCACTTTATTGCGCGCGTCGTGAGCGTATGCATCCGCGACAATTCCTGACGCGTCGAATTTCACATGGAACTGTAGTCTGGCCTCGCGCATGTCGTTGCCAACCCAGTAGTACGCGTCGATGAAGCACTGCAGATCCTGAAGATCCGCCGTATTCCACCCGAGATGCGTCACGTTGCGCGGGTCAAAGTCGACATCCAGTTCGTACAGGTCGAGCACCCTCTGCGCGACGCTAACTCGGGCTTCCCGCAGTTTCCGTGCGACGGCCTCGCTTCGACCGATGCACTTCAATTCCTTTACCTGCGTGGGGTCGGACTCGTCCGAGTAGTGAAAGACGCGTGCCTCCCGAGCCTCAGGATCTTCGTTCAGAAGCTCGATGGCGGCCGATTCAGCTGTCTCGAGAGTCGGAAAATTAGTTTCGAAGGGGCAGTGGGGAACTGCCTCGCCGGACCTGACCTCCACAACATACGGGCGTGCATGCTCGCAGGAAGTGGTTTGAGAACGCTGGAGATGAACTTGATTCATGGTACCTGCTCCTGTCTGGAAACGCGAAGCAGGTGCCCGATAGCAGGACACAAGCCCCGCAAGGGTTTTGATTTGCGGCAGATGCCGCATGAGGCTGGCTAAGGTCCAGCTACCGTGTGAAAGCGAGCCAATGTTACATCAAACGCTTCCCATCAGGAATGCCCGCATATCAAGCTGGGTCCATGAAACCTCAAAAACAAAGAAGCCCGCCGGCTCCCTCTTGCGAGGGGTGCACGGGCGGCTTCAGCAAGATCAATCACATGTCAGCAGACAGCGACGACGCACGTGACAACTCTCGTGCACGCTCGCAGCTGACACCGATCCGCGCATCGAACTTCAGTGCGCCGCCGGCCGTGGCAGATGCCGCTTCCAGTTTCTCGCGAAGGTAGTTTTGCGCCTCGGCCTCCGAGCACTCAGCCAACTCGGGTGGCACCTGAACATGCACCTGGATCGTGACGGCCAGACCCTTCCCGAAGGACTGTAGCGTACCGTTCTGGAAGGAACTCAGCTGCTCTTCTTCGTCGCAGCCGCTTTCAATCTTTACGGCATTGCGGTGTTGCGCCGGAACACTCCTCTCATCCGTCTCAACTTCGCGAGCCAAGGCGCTTTCGAGAGCAACGACTTCTTCTCGCAGCCAGGACGGCGCGTCGCCACCAAATGCGTTGAGCAACCGCTGTGCAGCGTCCCGCACGCTCGCGTGGGGCACTTTCAGCTCGCTTCCGGTAACCGGCTTGTCGCTGATCCTCTGAACATGGCCATCCAACGAGCCTGGATAGACCACGTGATCGGAATCCTGATCGATGACGTTGTTCTGCTCATCAATCACCTCGATCTCGAAGTCGTCCAGACACCCGATGCACTGGCGTGCACGGAAAATATCGAGCGCGATGGATGCACGTTTCGCATCCGACGGCGACCGACTGAGTACGGGGAGAATCACCGCGTAAATACCCGCGACACCCTCGTCCTCGAAATCAGCCAACACCTTCGATACCTGACGAACGTTAATACGCAGCGTCCTCGCTTCCGGCAGTTTCCGGCTTGCGATTGTCAGGGGAGAAACGGTCAGCCTGGTACCCACCGGATAGCCCACCACGTCGATACCTTCGTATCCAACGGCGAGGCAATTCGGCGTTTCCCGCTCGATCGACTCCACCACGGCATACTCCGACTCGGCCGCAGCATGCCCCTTGAGGAACGGACACGACTTCAGATCGACTTGATCACCGACTCGCAGAGTTTCAACAGCCAACTCCTGCGTTTCCGGCATTTTCTTTTCATTCATTTGCTTCTCCCAAATATGAGTGCGAGAAGCGTCCCCACCGGGAAGCGCGTCCCCGCGGGTGTTTTAAAAGTCACTTTTCAGCCGCCTGCAGTCCCTTCCTGGAGCGCACAGCGTTCTAGCCGCGCTCCCTTTCCGGAAGCGCGGCTCATACGTTTACTGACACCTCGGTACTTCCGATGCATTCATGCCCCAGATAGGCGTCCGCTCCGAAGTGGTGCTTGCAGAACGCCTGTGCGACTGGCGTGCTCAACGCACACAGGAGTTTTTCAGGCGACCATTGCATCGGCCGCGCTATCCGGCACTCGAAGCGCCCGGAGAGGTCTCGCAAGGTGAGCGGCATCGAAACGTACAACGCCGATTCGTCAAAATCAGCGATGTGCGGATCGTGCTTCACCTGCACAGGATGACGAAGACGGGCGTGCGTGAAGGACAGGTCAATGTGCAAGGATGGCTTGAAGAAGCCTTCGATCCATCCCTGCATGAACCTGCGTATGTCCCAGGCGAAGCGCGCCTCGTTGATACCGGCCTGAATGAAGTCCGCCTCGTGGCCGCAGGCCACGGTGTATTGAGCCTGATCGAACGCGTACGCCGGCCGGAAGGAGAAGATCTCATGGAGCTTCCACCGGACAGCAAATGCGACCTGAACGACAGCCGCTTTCAATCGGTCGATCGGGGCGTCAATACGCGGCGACGACTTCCGGTGAGAATGAGTAGACTGCATTGCTGCTCCTAAGAAAAAGAGCAGGAATCGTCCCCTGCGGGAACGGATTCCCGCAGGGATTGGCGAATTGATGCACCGCCGACGGCAGTTCGGGACGTTTTCAGCGCCCGGAATGGCTGGAGGGTCCAGCTACCTTTTAACGTGTCAAGTATAACAAGAACTTCCTTACAGGAAGTCAGCATGGTACGACACTCCGTCTACGGCACATCGTTACGCTCAGCCGCACCCGGGAAAGGAAGAGGATGCTGGAACGCTTTGCGCAAATCCTTTTCGACTGACTCCGATACCCCCGGCACATTAACCATCGGCATGCGCCGCAGAAGCGTGGTCGTAAGAGACAGGTAGCCTCCTTCGAGGCGAGGTGCGTAATCCCGCGCCCACTCGGCTGCGACCGCCGACGCCAAAGCCTGCTCAACCTGATCGAGGGTGGTCGCACCGCCAGCGACGATGCTCAGGTTGTGATTGATCGGCAGGATGCCCGGTGGCACGCGCACGGCCTTCGGCGTCTTCGCGATCCGCGGCACGATCAGCGACTCACAGGTGAGGTCCAGCGCATGGAAGGACTCCGGCGGCATCCAGAGTCTGCCTTGCCGGCCGCGCTTTGCCATCCGATGCATCTGACTGGTAAGGTGAGCCATGATCTCCGGACACGGTTCCTCTGACGGGCGCGTGCGGATCGCCCAGCGCGTTGGCGTACGCAGCTGTCCGTTCACGATGTCGTCAGTGTCGATAGCTGGCACCAGGTATTCGGGCGGCAGCCGGCGTGCCGTCGCTGCGTCCACGACGAACACACCCTTGGTACCGAGCCATGGCGCAATGCGGATCTGCGCGAACGCGGACAACTGCTCCATTCCTTCGTAACGGGAAGCGTCCACGCCCGGGTGAATCGGGCTCGCCGTCAGGTTCCGCGCGGCACCGGCGTCGGACACGAGCACGACTGATACCGGATGAACACGTGGCGGCGCCTTAGAGCGTCGCAGCTTCGCGCGATAAAAAGCTGTCTCGGCGCTCAGCCGCTCGGTGTGGGCGAGCGACAGGCGCTGACCGAGCTGCTCGCGCAACCGGCTCGCCTGTTCGTTCATCAACCATCTGTCCGCCGTAATAAATCCGATTCTGCCCGAGGGACGCACCGCACGGCTGCACCGCTCCAGAAAGCTGTGCAGCATGTCGCCCCGAGCGAAATCAGGTACGTGGCGGCTGTATTCGTTACGCAGGATATCTGGCACATTGGCGGCGCGCAGGTACGGTGGGTTACCCGCCAGGATGTCCCACTGTGGCGTCGTAGGCCCTTCGGTCAGGAAGTCCCTGTTGTGCACCATATCGCTGGCGATCGCAGCCGCACGGGCCGGCACCCAGCCGTGCGCTGCCAGGACGGATGCAACACGGGACCGGGCGTCGAGGCAAGCCGTGGGGTGGATCTCCCACCCCTCAACGCGGCCGCGGGGATCGAATCCGGCCGGTTGCGTCACGAGCAGCGCATCAAGTGCCCGAGCGAGAAACATGCCGTCGCCACAGCCCGGATCGACCAGCCGGTCGTTTCCGGCGGGCCAACCAAGCCGGCCGAGCATGTCGTCGACGATGTGGCTCGCCGTATAGACGGCCGTTCGTGCATGCAGTTCGTCGACCGCCGCACGCCGGACGGTAGCGGCCCAGTCTTCGAGACCTTGCGAACTTTCGGACATCGTTGTGTTTTGATTCATCGTGTTCTTTCTTGTTGTGATCCGTCTTGTTCGCTTCTTGAAAATGCGCAGACACCCGGGCACCCTTTCGCGCGTCATCGCAAGCCGACCACCCGGCTTCCTCCTCGAGAGTTCGCCGGTCTACTCAACGAAAGCTTTAGCCACTCCAGCAATGGCAGCGACAAGACCGGCCAGCGGGCTCGTACGCCGCCGGCTTGCGAGCTGCGACGGGCGCGAGTTGCTTACGCGCTGGCAGACAGATTCCACGATCGCCCTGGTTGCGACATTGCGCACTGCCACGGGCAGATTCTCCAGAGATAGCATCGGCGTCGAATCCTCAACTTCCATCAATAGCATTCCGCCGTCAGGCAGCTTCGCGACGTCGATACGCTCAATCCCATAGGGCAGGTTATTCCAGTGCACGAATGCGAGCGCCCAATCGACCTCCGCCGCCGTCGCATCGTAGAGCGTCAGGTCCCAGCGATCATCAGCGGAGGGGCCGCCCGAGCGCATCGCCCAGGCAAAATGCCCGTCAATGAAGTAGAACGAGATCTCGAACGAGAAGACAATCTTCGGCTGGAATACAAATCTGCCCGGCGCGGGCTGACTGTCTTTCAACGCCATCTCGACGATTCCAGCGGAAGAACAGCCATCCATTGGCTTCGCAAGCACTTGCTGGCCTTCGGGATAGCCGGCGGTGACCATGTCTTCCGGCCCGTGGTACGACGGGATCACCCCATAGCCCTGCTGGAACAGATCGACCACATAGGCTTTGTTCTCAACCGGGCCACGTCGCCCCGGCAGCAACGGGTTGTAAGTCGTGATGCTATTCAACGCTGTCAACCTTTCGATTGCAGCGAACGCATCCTTGAACTGCCGACCAGGCCAGGCATTGCGAATCAAGCAGCCGTCTACGGCCTGCGCGGCCAGCAGCGGCACGGCAGCCGTCGGCGACGCAATCGTCAGGTCGTAGTGTTCACCGAAGCGTTCAGCCAGATAAAGGTCCTCCCCACGGTCTTCGTGGGCGAGGTTGGTCACCAAGAGAAGTCTTTCCATGTGGCTATTCCTTATAACGTGCCTGCTTATAGCGGGCGTGGCGTACGCCCCACTTCCCTCTATCTGCGATCAGGCCCGGCTTGCGGCGGCCTGCACTTGCGAAAGTAGCCGTACATCCCGCTAAAACAGATGCCCGCGAGCAGAGCGTGCTCTGGTCATAGTCCGGTGTCATCAGAGCTACGCACTGTCCACGTTTGCCGACGGGCCATATGCGTCAGGAAGACCTCGAGATCCGCCAGCGTCAGATCGTGCAGCCCGCCGAAAACCCCCAGCTGGCCGCGGGGATTGTCAAAGAACACCGTGCCGCCCTCCGGGTACAGGTTGTGGCCACAGACGTGGCATATCTCGCCGCACCGAAGGTTGGACAGAATCTGCTCCGGGAACGGCAGGCCCAATGCGTACCAGTCTCTCGCGATGATCAACGGCTCGCGATCAACTGCCATAGCGTCATCCATACCATTGCGTCTCTCATCGTCTCGACGCGCAACGCCATGCGCCCACGCTTCGCGCAACTCGACGTCATCACGAAGCAGATGCGGTATCGGCTCGTCCGCGTACAGATACCCCGCGCGACACGCTAGTTCAAACGCCTTGCGCCGGTGCCCGTCGAATGCTTCGGTGGGCAGGTCACCTCGCATGAAAAGCAGCCACATCAGCGCGCTTTCGACCCGGGCGCCGAGCGCTAACGAGAACAGGTCTTCCGCGGGTGCGGTCGCCGGCACCACATCATCAGGGAACTTCCGATCAGGATTTGCGAGTTGGTCTTGCATCGGCACTCCGTCAGTTGATCCAGTGCGACATCGGTCTCCGGTACTACCGCCGCTTCTCCGGCGAGCCACATGCAAGATCCCGGCGGGAAGCGTTGGATTCGTTCTGCGCTGCCTGCACGACGCTCGCCGGCGGCACGGCCGCTGCTCCCGACCAGGGGTAGGAGATCGTCGCGGGGGAATGGTGACCTTCATGCTGCGGCGCCCAGTTCGGGTTTGACTGAGCGCAGGTAAGATTCGGTGCTTTCCTGCGACTTCGTTTCGCGCCGGTATTCGTCCCATGGCGTGGTCTTGTACGTCCGGGTGATCACCCAGCGCTGGAAGCACTTCAGGTCCGCGCGACGGTCGTTGTAGACCATCGGATAAGGGTCGATGCCAAGCTCGGTCATCCGGTTGAAGCGATGCCAGATGCGATCCCACGTCTCGAGCGGGTCGAAACCGATCAGCATGTAGCACATCAGATGCGTGGGTGGAATGCCCGCCTCTGCCAGCGTCTGTACTCCCGAAAAGAAAACTCTTTCATCCTTCAGGTTGTCCCAAGCGGTATAGAGCCGCTTCTTGTGAAAGCCGGTGTCCCGATACTTGATCGTGGCGAGCGCCTGAGCGGCCTCCGGTGTGATGAGGCGGGTATTGATGCCCTGCGAGAAGCAGACCTTGAAGTCGCCGTCGCGGATCTCGTCCACAAGCTCGCGCCAGCGCGGTTGCCCGAAAAAGTCGTTGTCCAGCAGCAGGATGTGCTTCGGGTGAGGTGGACCGCGCCAGATCTGCGTGATGGAGCCCGTTGAACGGTTCTTTCCTTCCTTGCCGGGCACCACGCAGAACTTGCACTTCAGACGACATCCACGCTGCGTGAATCCGATCGAAGCGTCGAATTTCGGCCAACCTTCGTAGTCGAAGTACTCGTAGTCGCCGATCAGTTGCTCCACCGTCGTCGCGCTCCCGCTACCCGTACCACCGACGATCGCCTGCGGCCACTGTTTCATGAACCGCTCGAAGCGATCGCGGCTGAACGAGAAGATGCACGAGCCATAGACGCGGTCGTAGTCACCCTCAAACAGATCACGTTCGATATGGCGGGTCACCACCACCTCATCGCCCCGCGCCTTGTGCCAATGCGCGAGTTTCATCAGGGCGATGTTCGGTAACGCGCCGTCGATCTGGGTAATGCGAATTCTCATGACAGGTTGCGCATGGCGTCATTGAACGACGCGTTAAATGTCAGGGTCATCATGCGAGATCCCCGAATGCGAGCGCTGCGCATATATCCCGGTCGGGTAGATTGTTCGCAGCAACTCCCAAGCGGGCCAGCATGCTCAGTTCCCGTTTCCAAACCTTGCGGACAGCATGCCGTGAAGGGCACGCGCCGCCTCGTCTTCGAGCCGGACCGTGCTGTACTTCATGCGACGCGTCAGCCCGGTGTATTCCTCGATCGCAACGTCCAGAAAGTTCGTTCCGTCTTTTGAGCGGATGACCGTTTTGCTGTTGATCTGACCGTGCAGGTCTCGCGAAATAACCGTCATTTCGGTCCAGCCTTCCCAGTTAGGTTTGTCGGCCACGACGACCTGCTGCGTGCGTTCCATCTCAACTCTCTCCGGTTCGTACTGCGGCTGTCACACGCGATTTAGCGATTGCAGATACTGAAGGATCGGTACGGCTTCGTACGTGACCGTGTTAAGCCTTTTCACAATCCATTCGTCAAATACCTCGCAAAAAACGCGTCCCGTTGCCTTCTCGCGGATCACCCAGCTGGCAATGCGCGACAGGCTGTTAGTGGGTTCCATGTCTAGACATCCGTGGCCAACGCAATCGCATCCAATGCCGTGCGATGGGCGCGAGGATCATTCGGATTTGCCTGCAACACGCGCAAGGCGCGCAGCAGTATCGGTGCCGCCGCCATCTGGCGAGCGTAGGTAGCACGCTCGTGCCTGTTGTAACCGCTCAGCACTGCGACCGCCAACCCGTTGTCCTCACGGCGAACGGTGTGCGACCCTGAAAAGTCGCTGGCCGGATCGGTTGGTTCTTCTGTTGCGACAAGCGATACATCGTTGCTCTGGTGCTGCGCCTCGATGATGTTGTGCGAGCGAGTGATTTCTTCCGCCTCGCGCACCGTATCTACCCCGCGCGTACCGCAGCCCGGATCGTCCGCGAAGTCCCATCCGTCTTTCAGAACGACCATGATCGGGTTACCCTCACCGCGCTCGTCGTCTGCCGCGAGTACCCACGGTCGGGCCAGTACCTTATCGAGTGTTTTCATCTCATCTCACCGGTTGGTTCTGCGCTGAGGTGTAGTCCGGTAATTCGCTTCTGGTCCACAATTCGTAGACGTCGCCGTGCAGATCGCGCACAAACCGGTATTGCGGACAATCCTGTAATCCGTGACGCCATACTTCACACACCACGCCTTGATTTTTCTGCGCATCTCCCAACCACCCTCTTTGCCGGTATAGAGAAGATCCTTGGGGATGCTTCCCGCGGGTTCGTCATAGGTGCAGGCGAATTTGCACGAGTAACCTTGCGCGCGAAGTTGAAGCTCGACTCTTTCGAATGCAACACCGTGAAGCGCCGTGTAACCGTTGGCCATATGTGAAATTCCGGGACTGGAGACTGGCTTCCGGATTAGAGGGCGTCTGTTGCGCCCGGCGTGTCAGTTGGGTGCGACGATGCCACTGAAAGATCCGCCAGCAGCGTCCCGCTTTGATCATCCGCCAGCACCCATCCACAGAAGCCCGGCATGCCTATACCCGGGTCACCGCGGTCCTCGCGCCAACGGAAACGGCAGATCGGCCTATCGCCTTCCTGCGCGGGATGCTCGCTGGGCAGCCCCGCGCATCCGTCTTCATCGACGATCAGTTCGTGGGTGCCAGCTCGTGCGGACCGGGCGCCGTCGTCGGCCGCATGCACGAGGCGTTCCTCGACGTCAGCCAGTTGCGGGATATCTGCCTCATCGTTGACACGCGGAATGGGAGTGGCGTCCGCGAATGCGATCGGCCTAGCGGTTAGCGTGATCGAATCGCTGCTTTGATGTACCTGCGCGATACAGCGGCCGATGTCCTCTTTCGTGTCGCACGTGTTGTAAATCTTCCCGTTACGTGGACCACCAAAATGAACTGCTGCCCACGCCACCGTCTCGCCCACAGCCGATGGCACATGTACGACGAAGCGCGGCCCGGTCGGGGGTTCCATGCCCGAAGCCTGGAGCGGGAGCGAGTACACATCGCAGCCCATGACGTGGACATGAATTTCCTCACCCACAGCCACGTTAGAGCGATTGGCGATACGCTCGGCCGCGAACAGTTCACGAATTTCGAAGCCGCCCTGCGCCCTCAGCGTTTGCGCTGCTTCCTTGCTCACCTCGCTCCAAGCACCATATGTCCACTGCGGATCGTCGGATTCCAGATGAAATGCGTGACGTGCCTGAATAACGTCCGGCTCACCCTGCGCACCCACTGCGTCGTGCTGCGATGGCGAGGTGAGAAGTGCCTTAGCGGCGGCCAGCCGGCGAAACTGGCCGACGCTGATCTCCAATGGCCTTCCGCTTTTCGCGGCGTTATACGTGTTTTCCGCGTCTTCAATCATGCCGCGTAGTGCTTCGCCTAGCGCGAAGCTCGTGTTCGGCTCGCCATGCGCTACCGCAACATCGACGGCAGCGGTAGTTGCGGTGGCTACGCTGACAGGCTTTGCGGCGGCGAGAAGGGTGCGGAGCCTGACAATCGATGGGTCAGCGAAGCGGTGCTGCCGCGTTGCCAAGTCCAGCACGAATTTCAGGTCGTGGTGCTGCTCGACCGTCAGCATCGCCCCACTATCGGCCGTAGGGGCTGCGAGCAGCGACAGCAACGCGCGCTTATCGTCCTGAATGCGGTCGCGCAACATGCCGTTGTAGCTGTCGCCGCGCTCTTGCCAGGTGACGCCTTCCGCGCCGTCCTGCTCGCCTGAATACCACGCGGTATAAATCAACTTGTCGATCGCCTTATCGATTGCGTCCATCGCCCCTGCATGCGCTGCGGTGGCTGGCGTGGTGGTTAGAGCCTTTTTGACTTCAGCGATAAAAGCCGAGCGCCGCAAACGGTCGCTGGGTCCATCGGACACTTTTTCGGCAAAGTACAAAGCCTTCTCCAATAGGGTGCGAACGTCGCCCCCATCCGGATGCGCCGCTGGTGCTGCATCTGCAGCGGGAGCAGCGGTAAGCGATCGCAACGCTTCACCCACAGCCGCATGCTGCGATGCGCCCGCAACGAATCCATTGCGGTAGGCGAGAGCCTCGACAATCGGCGTATCGGCGTTGGCCCACTGTACTGCTGCGAGCAGCGCGCGTTCTTGCAGATCGCCCTGCGCTGCCGCAGCATCGGCGGCATTCGGAGCGCCGAGCGCATCAAGCACCGCGTCCAAAGATGCGCCGCCGATGTGCCCTTGCGCAATGGGTGGTTCGGTTTGAACCATGCGCGAGCGAAGAGCGAGATAGCGGCGCGCGTTATCTGCGTCAACCACAGCCGGCGCGCCAAATACGGCCACGCCGCCGCTCAAGGCCTGATCCGTCGTGGTCGGTTCGTCATGCTCGAGGGCGGCGATTGCCTGCCCGATTGTTTCGCGGTGTCCCGCGACGCTGTTCAAATCAAGATCCTTGAGTGCTTGCGCGATCGCTTTCCTGTCCATGTCAGCCATCTGTGTCGACGATTCCCATTCGGGTTTAAAAGGCAGATCCTGCCGGAATGAAGTGGCGAGGTCCGCAGTGTCATCACATCGTGCCGGACGACGAGCGGATTTCAAGGTACCCAGCGTCAATGCGGTACCGGTCCCGTTCGGCCCGGGCCTACGCCTGAGCTGACTCGCTGCGATGCCTCGATCGTTTGATCCGGTGTTTCACCGGCGTGGCGTCCGGGTCGCCGCCACCCGCGAAGACCGCGTGCCTGGCCGTCGCGAGGAATTCCCGAATGAGATCGACACGATGCTCGATCAGGCTCGGCGCCATCGACACTCCATCGCGAAGGTCCAACTTGATACGGCGGACTTCATTGCGATCGCGATGCCACGCGATGTCGACCTCCCAGGCAAACGTGAGCAGTTTGCGCAGGAGGTTCTTTTCAACCTCGTCGACGGTTACCGTCCGTACCGCGCCCACTGCGACGGTATGGGCTACGCGCTCCCAGTTATCCGCCTGGCCGGTGGTCCCGATGCTCGCCACGCCGACGGTTGGCACATCTGCCGGCCGCCAGACCGTCGCACACGCATGGCACCTGTGCGACCGATGCGGGGGCTTGTCCCAGACGCTCTCGCCGACTCGCGCCGGTTCGGCGGCGTCGACATGCTGAAGACCACATTTCGGACAGAAGAGCAGCATTGGAATCGGCACCGCATCCAGCTCACTGCACTCGAGCGCCGCGATCGCCCGCTCGAGCGCTTCCCGGTTTCGCAGCGGTACGCCCTTCCAGTCGAGATCCTTGAGGCTTTGCGCGATCACATTCCTGTTCACGTCATCCATTTGTGTTCTCCGTGCCATTCGGTTAAAAAGCCAGTTCCTGCCGGAATCACGCACAGAAGCGGTAGCAGTCGCCGCAGTCAGCATTGCGCGTGGCCGGCAGCGCGGCGCACGCGGTGCCCTTGCGTAGTACTTCTTGCGCAGGGTTTCGCCAATCTGTTCCGGAGGCTGGTGATTCAGAGCAGGCACCTCTATTGCCGCGAGGTCTTCGGGTTGCCTAGTTGTGGCCGCTCTGAGACGCACAACCGACCCGCTGCGCCAGCGTCTGTCAGCAACAGAGGGCCGAGATTCGGCTAGCATTCATAGGCTGGTCCTCAGCGTATCCGCATTCTATGCACGTTACTTCCTGTCAGGAAGTATTTTCGACTTTTTTGCCTATTCTGCGGTGCCGGGTGCCTGCGCTGTGACGAAGTGAGGTCCTGCAGGGGGGGTCTGCTCAGGCGTTCAGGAATTCCAGCGCGTGCCCCTTGAGAAGGATGCATGTGCCGGTGGTCTCCTCGAGGAGCTCGGCCAGGCCGCGCGACTGAAGCCACTCGAACGCCTCCTGGATGGCCGGGTCGGCTTCCTCGAGCGTCGCCACTTCGGTACCGTCTTCGGTCGACAGGCCAAATGCCGGCGTGAGCGCATCAAAGCGCACCGCGTGCGAGCGCAGCAGCTCGACCATGCTCTGGTCGGCGATCTCGATGGCGCGGACGGCCTGTGCGTCGCTCGCTGCGCCCGCGGGTTGCTGTGCGACGCTGATCAGCCTGGCCACGCTCGACAGGATTTCTTCCCTGTAGTCCGAACCCTCGACCTTTCCGCCCTCTACAGCACCACCAACGCCGCGGTGGAACGCGCCGCTCTCGATGAACGGCGCGAGAATCGCCTCGTCCTCCAGACCAGCAGAGACCGCGCCGGCGGATACCTGCACGGCAAGCGCGGCGACAGCGGTACGCAGATCCTTCGCCGCGTGCATCGCGCGTTGCATCTTGTGCGCAGCCCGCGTACAGCGGCATCCGCCATTGGTGTGCATCCCCGCCGGCCGCCGGATCACGCAGCCGCCGTCAGTGCAGCCCTCCACCGATGCCATCAGGGCGTCGTACCGCGCCAGCGCGGTGTCCAGCCTTTCCTGTGCGGTGCCTTTCGGGAGATTGCCTGCCGACGACGGGTCCGGTTGAGCGTTGATGTTCGGCTGGGGAGCTGCAGCCATCAAGGCGTTGTACTGGTCGATGATCCGTTCAACGCGCTTCATGGTCTCGTTCTTCAGGTTCGGCCCGTCGCCGTCCCGATAGACCGAATCCCGGTAGAGCGCCGGCCAGACCACCGCGAGCGCCGCCTGGATCATTTCCGGACTGATCACTTCGGGCATCGGTCTCCACCCTTCCGGAATCGAACCAGTCCTGCTCTTCAGGTGCAACTCCGTGATCTCGCGAAGGATGCGATCGATACCGGGATAATCACCGACACCGAGCAACGCACTGATGGCGCCCATGTCCGCGCACACGCGCCGGAAAGCGGCCTGGTAGTCGGGCTGATCGTCCGACCCGCCCAGGCTATCGTCAGGGGCAGCGGCGTCGCGCTGTTTCCTTTCCGGTATCCGGGCAATCCTCGTATCAAGGCCGGCCTCGTTCAGCAGCTTGAGCGCCGCCCTGATTTCAGCCGCGGCGGCCCTCGGATCGCCAGCCTTCTCGACCCACTGCGCCGCGCACTCGAGCGACACGATCGCGCTCCGGTAGGCCTTCAGGATCTGTGCGATGTCCTGTTCGTTGATGTCGTTCATGTCGTTCATGTCGTTTATTCCGCCTGATTCGTTCATCCGTTGTGCCGCGCTTATACCGCTGCGACCGATTCGGCCTGTTCCTCAACGAGGATCGTCGCAGCCCGCAAGGTATCGGCGTGCGGTCTGATCATCCAGGGATAGCAGGATGCGCAGCCCCACTCGTCGGAATAGTGGATATCCATCACGCCTGTCCGCCAGTTCTCCGGGGTCGAGAGCCGGCGCACGGTGCAACGCTCTGCGCGCGTCGGGCCGTAGTTGAACCAGCCTCCATGGATGGTCCGTTCGACAATGACGCGGTCGCCAGGCGCGTACTGGTAACCTTCGGAGCCGTCCGAATACCGGTGAATGATCATGCTTGACCTCTCACCGGAACCTGGTCAGCTGCGTTTCTCAGGGCAGGTCGGACTGGATGGGCCGCTTGCGTTTCGCAACTGACGGGTGGCAACTCCGGCTGGGGGTACGCATAGCGCAGCAGGTACGCCACTTCGTCCTCTGGCGCCATCGTTGAGTCGGTCTTTCCTCTACGGACAAGCACCTTTCTCGCCTCCTGAGCGCCGATATCCCTCGGCAATGGCACGGGCTTCGTCAAGAACCCGCGCGTACACCGTGAACTGGCAGGTCGTTGTGGCAACGCTGAAGGCTATGCAGATCGATTTCATTTTTCTGATTCTCCATGGCCCGACCATGATGCCGAAACGCGCGCGCCATTCCAGTCATCGCAGCCAGTCATCGTTGCCAGCTTGGCCACCGCCCGTGCGGGGCCGCCATTGCCTCTGACGCATCCAGTCGGGATTTACACGCAACGCTCCCGTACCGCATCGGGAGCACCTTGCCTGCAGCGAACCACAAGGATCTATACGGCGACTTCTTCGGCCAGTGCGTTGCTCCTTGCGACGGCTGCCGCATGTTCGCGAAGCAATCGATAGACCGTTTCACCCGGCACCGTTTCGGCCGCCAGCAACTGGTCGGCGATCGCATCCAGCACCGGCCTGTTCGAGCGCAACAGGGCGAAACAGGCTTCGTTCAGTTCCTGCAGCAGCACGTTCGCCTGGGCAATGGACGTCTTCAACTGCAAACCGGCAACCTGCTGCGGCAGGGACGAGAGGCTGAACAGATTGCCATCGGCGTTGAAGCCGTGCGTTGAAACCATGTCGAGACTGATGCGGGACGCTTCCTGAAGATCCTGTGCCGCGCCGCTCGACGCCTCATCGAGCATCAGCAGTTCCGCGTTTCGCCCGCCGAGCAGCACCTGAACCTCATTGCGCATTTCGGTCTCGCTATACAGGTATTTGTCCCGTTTCTTCGTGATCAACGCGACGCCCAGCGCGCCGCCGCGCGGCAGGATCGTGACTTCCTCGAGTATTCCGGTGTCGAGTAACGCCGCGACGAGACCGTGCCCGGCCTCATGAACAGCGATGCGCCTGCGCTCCTCATCTGTCAGTACACGCTCTGCGCCGTTGATGTCGCCAATGCGAGCGATCTTGACCGCCTCGACAAAGTGCTCTGCGCATACTTCGCTCTCCCCGGCTTTGCGCGCGACAAGACCCGCCTGGTTCACTATCATCGAAAGCGTCGCCGGCGACAGACCCGTGGTCAATCGCGCGAGCTGGTCGAAATCAATGCCTGCGGCGCTCGTCTTCAGGTTCGAGGCATAGAATTTGAGGATCTTCGCACGGTCCTCGACGCCGGGCAGCTGCACCTGGACTGTCCGGTCAAAGCGGCCGTGGCGCCGCAGCGCCTCGTCGATGTTGTCCGGATGATTCGTCGCGGCGACGACGATGACGCCCTCGTTCGACGCAAAGCCGTCCATCTGGGCGAGCAGCTCATTGAGGATGCGGTTGCTTTCCGCTTCAGTCGGGCCGCTGCCGGTATCGGTACGCTTGCCCAGACCGTCGGCTTCGTCAATGAAGATGACAGTCGGCGCGTGCTTGCGCGCAAGCTCGAACAGACGCTTCACCTTCTGGATACCGACGCCGTAATACTTCGAGCTGAAGTAGCCGCCGGTGATCGCGATGAAGTTCGCACCGCATTCACCCGCCAGCGCCTGCGCGAGCCGTGTCTTGCCAACGCCCGGCCCGCCCGTCATCAGAACGCCGCACGGTGCGCGTGCGCCTATGTCCTTGAACTGCGCCGGTTCGGTGAGCCACGCGCGTACGTCGGCCAGCGCGGCTTTCGCTTCACCCGCGCCGATCACGTCGTCGAACCGGAGCTTCGGAGACTTCCTGAGCAGTTGCGCACCGCCGGTCATTTCACGGCGCACGAACCAGAAAAGACCACCGATCAGCAGCATCGGGAGGAAAAAAGCTATTGTCGCGCGCACTTCTCCCATCACGTAAGCCGCCTGTCCGAGTCCGGTACGCACATCGGCGTCCCGTAGCCAGACCAGTTGCCACGGTGGAATAGTTCCCTGTTTGAACGCGCGGTTCAGTAGCAGATTTGCCAACGCGCCGTTGTCATCAGCCACGTAGTATTGGTCACCGTGAACGGTCGACACCAGAATCGCGTCGCGCCGGATGCCGATCGCGGCGACATCGCGCCTGTCCAGATCGAGAAGCAGTTGCGACGCGTCTTTCTGACGATCCGCCCAGGGCGATGCGTCCTTGCGCATCTCGCCGGCAACGCCGCTGAGAGCAACGCTCCTCGCGTCGTTCCGGTGCGCCTCGTGTCGCTTGACCGTGAGGCTGACGGCAGCGCAAAGCACCACTGCGGCCACCGTAGCCGCAGCATATCGAGCCAAACGCGGCCGGGGGCACTTACGTGTCGTTTTCATGCGTTCCTTCCACTCCAACCGGGAATTTTCACAATCCCGTGCTTCGGGCAATCCGCAAGCACGGACAGGATTGCGGCGCATCGCGTGTGCCGCGAGCGACACTGACGCACGGACACGCGGACGGCGCGGCAGGCTGGTCATCGACCTGTTTCTGCCATGCAGCTGCTCATTCTATGGGGGGCACTTCCTATCAGGAAGCCACAATGGGAGGCTATCAGGGTAGCCTTTCCGGGGAAGCGAGACTTGCGCAGAAAACTGTGGGATGCACGCGGCACGTCGGCCAGCAACAAAAAAGCCGCGTTTCCGCGGCTTCCTTATGGTACGTAACCCGATATGTCTAGAGCGCCTGACATCGCGGCCTGTTCAGCGTCGGGTGCAAGTACCCTGCAACTGGTGAATTGCGAATAGCATATCAGGCAACTTGTACCCGGTGAATGGCTGCGAAAAACCTCAACACAACGGAAGCTGCCCGCGTGCGGCGACCGCCAGATCAAGCACATCGCTCAAGCGGCAGCGGCTTTCATTTGCTGGTCGGCAAGACGCTGATGGCAGTTTGAAGCCGTTCAATCAGGTCGAGGGCCTCGACATCGGTGAGTGCGGCGGTGCAATCCCCCAATGTCACATGGATGCAGGGCGTATCACTATCGATGCGCTCGGCTTCGACCTTGAAATGGCGGTTTTTGAGCATCGACCAGTTGCGCGATGCCTTAATCTCCCTGCGTTCGCCATCCGCCAACCGTTTCATCGTCGTTCCTCTCCGTAGAATGGCCGCCGTAGCGACATCCAGTTCATCATGCCGGAAGGTACAGGATTTTCCAGTCCTCGACGCCGGCGCCGACGCGGTTCAGTGCGGCACCAGCCCCCACTCTACGCCCCTTGCCATGTCGGTCAGGAACTCCTCAACGTGGGCAACCGTGAGGTCGCGGAGGTCACCGAACGCGCCCGGCACGTTGTACGGGTTCTCGAAAAACACGCATTCCCCATCCGGATAGAGTTCGTGGCCGGCGACGCACAGGTGCCTGCCGGCCCGCAGACCGGCGAGGATTGCTTCGGGATGCGGATAGCCCAGTGCATCCCAGTCCTTCGCGGCAGCGAGCGCAGCACGCCGCTCCTGCCCGTTCAGCCGCTGCGCGTCCTGCTGCTCGCGCTGGCGCAAGGCCACGCCGTACTCCCACGCATCGATGACCTCGCAGTTGTCCTGCAACAGGAGCGGCTGTGACTCATCCGCGTAGAGGTACCCGGCGCGCATGGCGGCATCAAACGCATTGCGCCGGTGCAGGTTGAAGGCGGGAGAGCCGACTTCACCGGCGGTCACGAGTAACCACATAAGCGCTGACTCGCACCGCGCGTAGAGCGCAAGCGAGAACAGGCTGTCGTTCCCGGCAGGATTTTCTGATGGCGTTGGCATGGGTTCTCCGTGGTTTCGGTTGCGCAATCCTGCGTGAAGCGAGCCCCCCACACGCCAGCCAGCAGGCGCATCGGTTATCCTGCACATACCGCTTCCTGTCAGGAAGTATATATGCCGTCTGGCCACATTCCTTCCCAAGCCATCTTCACCATGCACAGCGACCCGCACCTTGCGCAACACACTCCGTCCGGACATTACGTGGCCGTGAATGACCTGCTCGGCGGCAGCCAGCCGCTACCGGGACAACTCGACGCCGTCAGCTTCACATACCGGGGTGTGCAGTGCCACGTGTACGGCGTACTGCATGGACTGAGGGGAGGAACGAACCGGCAATACCGGGAGTTCGTCAATCGGACGATCAGGGCCGCGCCCGGTCTGCGGTTCGGTGAGACGCAGTTCAGGCGGCTGTACGAAGGTCTCGACGTGGAAATGGATGACTGGCTCGAATTCCCGCTGCGCGACGCGTTCATGACGCAGATCGCGGCGTCGCTCATGCCATGGCGGTTTGCCCGCGTTGTCTGGCAAGCCAGACGCGAACGCCGCACGCTCACCGATCGCTTCGGCGCCGGCGGCGTGCGACGCCTGCAGGATATCGGCGGCTCCCCGGCCTTTCACCTGCTCTCCCCCGATGAGCGCCGCCGCGTCGCCGGGTTCCTGCCGCCGCATGCGTATCTCGTCGAGAACTGCCGTCGGCGCCGGCGGACCGGCAGGTTCGCCGGGCCGGTCTTTCCGGATAACGACTGGTTCTGGCTGGCGCGCATCGAGCCGTACATCAACATACCGCTGCGTAGCATCCACATGCTCGAGTACGCCGTCGAGCGCGCAAGGCTTGCCAACACGGACGAAGTCTCGCTTTTCGTGGGCGAGATCCACAACTCGGACATGGCGTGGTATTCCGGTTGGGACGTACAGACGGAACCGGACGAGCTGGTGCGAAACACGGTCACCGCGACTATCCACCGGGCACGGGAATATGCCGCGTCATCGCGACGGGCCTCGCGGCTGCCCTTCCTTGCCGCAACGCTTTCCGGAGCCTTCGCGCCACTCGTAATCTGGCTGGGCGTCGGCGTCGTGGCGCTGCGGCTCCTTCACCACTTCTGACGCATCCTGTCAGGACCCGCGACCCGCAATTCACCTCACGCCAGGGAACTCCGCCCCGCAAGGCCGGCCATCACCCGGCCCGCCGACGTCAGCCTTCCGCCTGTCCCTGCCCGATCTTCTCGCGCCGCTCGAGCTCCGCGGTCAGCCGACGGATCCGATTCGCCAGCAACAGACGCTGCTCGGCCGAGCGGGCACGATCGCGCTGGCGGCCGGCGGCACCACGCCCTCCCAGCCTGGCCGGATCGAACCGTGCCATATCCGCGGACAGCGAAGCGGACTGACGTCGCTTGAGGCTTGCGATGCGGCTGAGTATCCGGAAAGCCGGGATAGCCCGCAGGTTCACGTCTGCGACCGCTTCGATCACGCAGCCCGCGGTCGCTGCATCCGGGCCATAGAACGCCAGTTCGACCGGCCTGCCGGCGCCGCGCAGGCGGGCGAGCAACGCGTTGTAATCGCGGTGGTCCGTTTCGATACGCTTGCCGAGGATGACAGCAGCGAGATCAGACGCGAACGGATCTGGTTCAAGCGGGCGTGACACCACTGACGCGGCTTGCTGGTGGATCATTACCTGACGAACGTTGCTCAATCAGATCGGGGTTGCCAGGCGGTACACCGGCGCTCCGGCGCCGACCGCCACGTCGAACGAATACGTTCCGGAATCTGTCGTGACGGTCAGGCGGCCCGTTTCCTTGATGCGCGAGTCATGGAACGGCAGATATTTCAGCGCGACATACCGATGATCGGCCTCGCCCATGATGTGCAGCCTGAGCGACCTCGAGGCTTCGACCCTGGTGATCTCACCCGGCAGTTCGAGAATGGAAACCCGCCGCGGCGCGAGTTCCAGCGTGCCGCCGTTTTGCACGATCCGACGATCATTGTCAGGCGTGGCGGCACCGTTCTTCGCGATGTCGTACGCAGCCGGGCCACCGGGCGTCAGGAAAATCATGTTCGTTTCGTTCGCAACTGAGGCGCGAGGGCTGAGAACGATATCCCGGCCATCCTTGCCGAAATGCACATTCCAGTCGATTGAATCGCCGATGAACGCGACGCTGGGCGAGTCTGCCAGGTGGATGGCCGACTGACCGGCTCCCTCCGCGTGGGCTGCGGTAGCGATAGCGGCGCACGTCGCGAAGATCAGGGAGGCGAGTTTCTTCATGGGAATCCTTGTGTCCGGTTTGAACGGTTGATGATTCGCAGCGCCCTGGATCAGGTCCAACAACACGTTGTCTGGGGCGTCGGGAAAGTGGTTGTGAGTTGCTGAAACGCCAGTGTATGGAGCGGGCCGCCAGACAGAAATCCCGAATGGACGCCTATCACGGGGCGTTTCCCGCCATTTACGGCTTTCTGTCGCCGTTGCGTCTCACGCCGCCGCTTGCTTCAGCCCGCTCCCTTATGTCCCGGAGCTTGTGGAAGCCCGGAGGATCAGGTGATTCACGATCGCAGGAGTCGCCGGTCTCCAGACCTCGCGCACATCCGTGGCGATCCCTCTCCTCAGCGTGCAATGGTGACCAGATGTACGGTGCCGCGATCAGCATGCAGGGCGTGCAGTCTCGAAAATCCCGGGTGAATACCCGGAAACACCTGAAAGAGATGACCGGAAGAAGCGCTTTCAGGTCGAAACTTCGCTAATCCGGCCTGATAACGGTATTCGGAGACAGAAGATTGCGCAAACTGCCGCATCCATTAGAGAGTTCTTACGCGAGCCTCCGGAGCAGTACGCAACAATCCACCACGTATCCCGGCTAGAGCGGCGCTTCGCCGTGAGGACGGTAACCTATCGCCCGAACTGTTCCTTCTCGCCCGTGCTCCCCGGAAGGCGTCGCTCACAAACCGGGTGCAACTGTGCGGGAGAGGCGAGCACGCCAGCCACAAAGGAGGGCCAGTCGCCTTGGGTCAACGGATTGGCGAAAGCGACCTCGCGCATCGTCACGAGGCCGAGCAGCCAGACGATCATCTCGGCCGGACGCCGCGTAGCGATCCACACACTCCGGTCTGAATCCGTAACGCCCACGGTCAACCCGGATTCCAGATCGATCCCGAACGAAACACCGACCATCGCGCCAAACCAGAGCACCCGGGCAGAAACGGACGACCGTAGCGCGCGATTCGCCGCCACGATCCCGCGCGGCGCATCCGGAGAAACGTAACCCGTCCGGCCAGCGTCGCTGCCGAAGACCTCGATACGTCCAATCTGGAAACCGTCGCACCACGCCATGATCCTTTCCCACGCGCGGGGAAGATCCACACCGAATTCGGCGCGGACCTCCCGAGCCGTCCTGCCCATCAGGCAATCGCTGACAGGAATCGGCATGACGACGGTGCCATAGCCGCTCACGGTTCCAGTCAGGATCGCAGCCAGAAAATCGAGCAGTGAGCCATTTCGCACCAGGCGATACTCGACCCCATCCGCGACAAGCTTGCGCTTCACCTCGCCGGCTTCCCTCCCAAGCATCCACCGAACCGGGTCCTCGGCCGCAAGGCAAACCCAGTTCCGTCCGTCACGCACCCATTCTGAGGCAACCTCTCGCGGGTTCTCTCCCGCACCGTCACGACTCAATAGCAGCATCGATCCCTCCATCGTCCTGACCGAAATCGCCAGCATTCTGGTCCGTCCCGGCGTTCGTGCCGTCGATCACCTGAAGCATGTTGTTCAGGTAAGTCGCGCTCGCCTCGTCCCCTTCCTCGGACATGATGCGGACGTACACAGGCGCCGAAAGCAGTGCCTCGAGCTCGGAGCGCAACGCGTAGGTGGGCTGTCCGGTCTCCCCGAATGTCATGAACTCGTACGGAACAGCCGTGTCCTGCGGACGACGCTTCCCTGTCGCACGAGCACCGACCAGGTAGAGGCTGATGAAGCCGTGGCGATCAAGCGCGTCCCGGATCGCGTCAAGATGAGTCTGGAGCGCGTCCAGCTCCGCGATCGCGCGGTTCTTCTGGATTTCGCCAAGGTTGATCACGCTGCCGCAGTAGGCGCTGATGATCGACACGCGGGAATGTCCGAGAAGCTGGGCTACCAGTTGTGCCGCAACACGCGTTTCGCCACGCAGCGGACTGCTGCCCCCCCGGATAGCGCTCTGGACCCCCGACAGGTGCTCGAACTCGTTATTCGCGACCTCGTGGCGCAGGCCGTGAAGGGTGACGCCCAGATCGGCCTTGGTCAGCCCGAACTTCTTGGCGATGTACGAAAGACGGCGGGCGTTGGTCTTGAGCGACTCCCCTGGCCACCCCAGAAAGCCGTCGTGGTCCTGGACCACGGACTGAAGCTGGCGGAGTACGTCGATCTTCTCCGGCGTGTCCAGAGGAAGCACACGATATCGACCGCCCTTCGTGCCTTTCTTGATAGGAAGTCCTGAACCACTCGCAGCGATCGCAGCCTTCAACTCCTCACGCGACACCTTCACATCGCTGAATGCGACGATGTTCGTGGTTCCGCCCACGACGACGGTCGCGTATGGACGGATACAGACCATCTCCAGTCGACGCAGTCCCCACGTCCGGCCGGCGAGCAGCATCAGCCCCGCGCGCTCGTCAGCCTGCCTGATCTGCGCCAGCTTTTCGTCGATGTTCACGCCATTTCCCGACCAGCTCTTGTCTGTCTGCGCAGAGAGCACGCGCGTGGCGCGTTTGGGGTCTTTTACGTACTGCGCGGTCGAGCCAATGAGGTCTGGCTTGCCGATCCAGTTGCAGAAGATGCGGAAGGTCGTGATCCGGTTCTGGATAGTGGACGCCGCCTTGCGCTCATCGAGCCACTTATCCACCAGCGCTTGCATGTGTTTCTGCCGGAAACTGGTAATCGTGTCGAACCGGTATCCGAGAATGCGTAGCTCATGAAACCCCTGGTAAAGAATGTGGCCTCGAGCTTCGAGCGTCTTGTCCGCTGCCCGCCGGTCGCCACGAACCGTCCGCAGGTTCTCCTGTTGCTTCAGTAGGTCGGAAAGTTGCTTTCTCCAGTTCCCGTGAGGAATAGAAGCCTGCGCGCCGTGCCTTGGCGTTTCCGCTGCTTTACCGTCCGTATTGAAGAAGTCCGTCATCCTCACTCCTGATTCCTGCTTGCCCTTGTGTGCTCTATCGGTAGGCGCGTGAGCACGTGAATCCTTCAACCGGCCTCATTCCCGCAGGAATCGGCGCGCACGCGCACCAATCCCTCCGGGCTTGAGGCCGGCGATCTGTTTCTGTTGCTATCCCTACAACGTGATTCTTGTCGCCTTCCGGAGCGACGGGGGGTGGCAGAGCCATTACGTTAGAACCTTCCGGAACTGCACAACCGATCCCTCGGCCGTACAGATGCGCTTTCGCGCCACCCCCGCTTGTGTCCTAAGCGGGGGGCCTTTGTCGCATTTTTAAGAGGTGCGGCATCCTCCTGACTCTCGGTTAGCGCCCTAAGCGCTTCCCGAACGAATCTGCTTCCTCCCATTCCTTCCCTTGCAGCCTCCGAACCCGTGATGGAGTTCGAGCAAGTTGCCAGATACCCGGCCCGCCCTCGATACGCCTCAACGGGCGCTCGAAAACGGGTAGGTCGGCTTCCATGCGTTTCGCACGAAGCCGCGTCTAGCGGAATGGGAGTCATCGGAATAACTAGAAGCGCATGCGCTTCGCGCCAGTGGATGCCGCCCGTGTAGGTCAGGCGGCTGGCGGGCTGCTCCTCGTGGAGCAATCACACATTTTGGGTCGGTGGTGTGTACCGATTCCATATTGCTAACGTCACGCCACATGCTTCCTGACGGAATGTAAGTGGCGAGCGCTTTCTTGCGCCGGAGGCTTCCAGTGCAGACGCTGAGGGCTGATCTCACGCTCGATGCGTGACGCTTGCCGGACCAACCCGGCGCTATTCGCGCAGGAGGTCATCGTGCAATCAGGTGTCGTTGTCTGTATGAAAGGTTCTGGCGGGCGATGATGCTTGGCGTCGCTGATTTGCGAGCCGAGTGAATCCGCGTGGGACCACAGTTGCGTTTTGCCCGAGCGATCCTCATCGGATTTCGGGCGAGGCGATTGCCTCTACTGTCCTGCTTTTGGACGCGTTGCGCGTCCGGTCCCCGACGCTGCCTACGTGCGGGCGTCGGTGGCTAGAAGCGGCCCAGCTGCCGATCAACGCACCGTTCGGTGCTATCGATGGTTCGCAGATTAGATAGGTAAACGGTTCTTGTCAAGAATCTGAATCTCTTCACTACGCCTTTACCTTTTACACAAATTCCCGAACTCCCCTTTGCTCATGTGTCTCACGCCACATGGCAGGACACTCTCTTTACAATACCTTTTGCAAGTTGCACACAAAACGATCGAGCGGTGTGCCAGCTCGGTCGATCGTCCTGCTAACTTTGCGGACAACCGTCGGAAAATCGGCCACGCTTGGCCGATAAATGGCCTGTTTCTGGCCCTGAGCGGTACATTTTCGTGCCGCGCATCACATCTCAATCCATGTATCCGGCCGATCTTTGGCCGCATATAGGCCATTTACCGCCCGCACTTGGCCGATAACTGGCCAATTTTTCACTTCACTTCTTGCCAAGAATCTTAATAGTCCATATGCTTTGTTAACTTCTTGTGGAGAATCTATATGAGCAAGGCAACCCCGCCCATCGTTCGCGCCATCGACGTCGGCTACGGCAACACCAAATACACCACCTCGCAGCGCAACATCGACACCGACGCTCAAGTCGGCCTCTTCCCTTCTCTCGCCCCCCGAGCTACTCAGTCGGATTTCACCGGCGGTCTCATGAGCAAGGCGGATCGGATCGTCGTCACTGTAGACGGTGAGAGTTATGCCGTTGGCGCTGATGCCCTGACGGAATCCAAGGGCATCTACAAACGCGAGGTCGCAGCGGCTTACTCGACGACCCGCATCTACCGCGCACTTTTCCTAGGCGCTCTTCAGAAGATGCGCCTGTCGGCAGTTGATTACATGGTGGTCGGTCTGCCTCTGACCACTTACGATCGCTACGCCGACGAACTCAAAGGCCTCCTGACCGGCGTTCACGAAGTTCCTAATCCCGTCCAGCACGACCAGATCCTCAAGGTCGACGTGCGCCGCGTAAAAGTCTTCCCGCAACCGAGCGGCGCTTTCTATAACTACGCGGTCCCCCGCAAACTTCTGGAAACGATGCAATACCAAACGAATCTGGTCATCGATGCCGGCTACGGCACGCTCGACTGGTTCGTCACCGAGGGAGCCCGGCCCTTAACCGGCCGTTGCAGCGCTACTCCCAAGTCGGTCTGGGCCGTCATTAGCGCAGTGGCTGAACACATCGCTCCAGACCTCACTCTGAACCCGCGGACCATGCAGCGAATCGACAACGCTCTTCGCGTCGGCGCCGCCCTGAATATCAACGGCCGCGAGGTGAACATCGCGCCGATGCGTCCAATCGTGACGCAGATCGTTGAAGACGCAATCAACGAAATGCTGTTGTCTATCGGAAACATCTCCGACATCGACAACATCCTGATCACCGGCGGTGGAGCACATCTGTTCGCGGGCTACGTGAAGAAGGAATTGGGCAAATCACATAGCCAGATTCACACCGACGCCGATCCCGTCCACAGCAATGTCCGCGGTTTTCAGTTCGCGGGGGAATTCTGGGCGGCGCGTGACGCGAACAGCCGCGCCGCGGCCTGAGGGAAGCGACCATGGCACGCCCTCCTTCCGCCATGCGCCTCCGGATAACGGTGCCCACGCATCACGCCGTTCGCCGCCATATGGAACGTCTCGAGGAAGGCTCGGACGCAAATGCCGAGCTCCTCCGTCTTGCCGAGCTCGGCGCTCACCTCGAGGAATTGCACGGACCGATCAAGTCAGTTGCCGATATCGTCAAGCTGTCTCATTCGCGAAGCGCCACCGCGATCGCGCTGTTGCCGGCTGCGGCAGTTGAGCCACAACGTCCAGCCCGCAGTGCTGATGTCCGGGAAACCTCGACGGCACCGCAATCCCTTCCGCCGGCTGCAGAGGCCAACCCCGTCGCAGCAACTGGTGGTCTTGTGGTGGACGCATCCCAAGCGCCGTTCGCGTGGCTGCCGGACTGAAACAACAGGGATAGAAACACAGACGAAGTTCGGTAGATTGACTCCTGTAAGACAAATCAAGGAGAAAACCATGAGCGTGACCAACCAATACATGTGCGAATACGCGCAAATCGATCGTCGGAGCGTTCCTGCGCAACTGCGCGGCAACGGCGACGGCCGGGCCGATCTGTACGAGCTGTTCCTACGTATGGAGGGCGTGAAGAATAGCCTAGTCGAGCGAAACGGTGATGTCGTCGACACCTATTCGGCGGCAATGTCCGGCACGAAGCTGACGCCGGCGCTCGCGTGGCTGCTGGTTCGCCTTAACCGCCTGCTAGTCAAGCTCGAGAGCCTCAACACGAAGCTTTCAGAGGTTGCCTCGAAGTACGACATCGATTCCTCGAACTCCGACGACTCGGATGGACGTGGTATCCGTTCCCACTTCCGCCCAGGGAGCTCGCTTTGCACGCCAGCCTTCGCATCCGTCGTCGGCTTGCGGGGTTAGTGCCCGGGGTGGCCCTTGTGCTGTTGACCGCAGTGCAATCCGCCCGGGCAGACTGCTTCGACAACGCCGCTGCGTATCAATCGGTAAACCCGAACGTTCTTCGGGCCATTGCCTGGTACGAATCCAAAGGTGACCCCACGGCCGTACATCGCAACTCCAACGGCTCGATCGACGTGGGTGAATTGCAGATCAACTCGATTCACTTTCCGGAGCTTGAGGCTTATGGAGTAAGTCCGTCCTCTCTGCGAGACCAGTGCGTCAACATCTACGTTGCCGCTTGGCAGCTCAAGCAGAAGATGGTCAAGTACGGGAACACGTGGGCCGCCATCGGTTCGTACCATTCCGAAACGCCGCGCTACCGCGATCAGTACGCTACTGCCATCCAGCGAATCCTCAAGTCGTGGGGACTCATGCCCTCAGGCTGACCTGCATGGTCAACGCCACCGCATTACAGTGGATCAATGAGAAGCACGTGGGCATCTTCAGAATATTCGAGCGGAGGCGTCGGCGCCGGCGCCTTCTTCGAGTCCCTGACCAGGTTGACCAACTCGCGCAGCAGGATGTCCTTCGCCCGGGTAGCCACGTCGTCCACAGAGCCACCATCCACGCGCAGGTGCGGGAAATCGATGAATTGCAACGTCGTCCCGTGAGGATTGTTGCCCACGATTGCAGGGTAAGGAATCACCGCTTGCGTGATTACTTTCTTACCCTTATTGAGCATCCGCTTTCCGTCGAGCTTTGCCACCAGATTCGATGCCTTCAGGTGCGTATACCGCTTGAGCATCTGCATGCTCTTGTGGCCTGAAATAGTCGCAACTTCCATGACGTCCAACGTCCCGAGCTCGAACAGCCGCGATACCGCCTCGTGTCGAAGATCGTGAAAGTGCAGATCCTGGACGCGAGCCCGCTTCAGAATCAATCGCCAAGCGCTTTTGAACCCGTCGGACGTGTAGGAAAAGACTGATCCTTCCGTTTTCACTCCCCTTCGGCTGAGCGCATCGACGGCCCGCAGCGACAAGGGGACGTCACGTTTTGTGCCGTTCTTTGTTATTGGAAGGTGAGCGATACGGGCACGTAGGTCGATGTTCTCCCATGTGAGGCCAAGGATTTCCCCTTGTCGCATGGCCGTTTCTATGGCGAGCACGACGATCGAATACACCTGATCGTTCTGGTAGGCTGCGGCCGCGCGCAGAATCCGTCGCTCTTCGCCCCACGTTACGCGACGATCTCTTCCCGGCGGGAGCTTCGGTTTGCGGACTCGTGAGACGGGGTTGTCCTTGCATTCACCCCATTCGATGATTCCGACATTGAACATGTCGCTGAGTAGCGCCAGTTCTAGGCGCACCGTATTCCCCGATACGGGCTTGTTCGTGTTCCGGGAAATGCTGCCGAGCCGCATGTCGCGATAGTTCGCAATATCGACCGACGTCACGGCGGGCAACTCGAGCTTACCCAGGAACGACCGGCCAATCATCTTTGCTCGATATCGCTCCTGCTGGTACCCGCGCTTGCCGATGGAGATCCGCTCCGTATACTTCTTCAGAGCTTCCTTGACGAGCACCCTTCTTCCGGCAGATTCGGCCACGAGAATTTCCGACACGCACCGTCCCTCACTCGTCCAAATGAGGAGGTAAAGCTGCCTCAATCGCGGCAGCCATCTCGGCGAGGGAAATATTGAGCGCCTGACACAAAGCAAACATCGTGTCTAGCGTAGGGGATCGCTGCCCCAACTCAAGGAGGGAAATATAGGTTCGGTCAAGTCCGGCTTCGCTTGCGAGAGCATCCTGCGTGCTCTTCGTTGCTTTCCGGAAACCGCGGAGTGCCTTACCAAAGGCTCGACTGTAGCTTGTCATTCTGGCCGCAAGAGAACAGCCAGAATTCTGCATCTCGCAGACAATAGTCGTCATCCTACAATTGTCGGAATTTATGGCCCGATCGCGTCGCGAAGCGAGTGGTGCTCGCCAGATGTGCCGCTCCAGCCGAACCTGTAACTCGGCCACTTACGACTGACGAGCAGGAGCTAGATGCGATTGCCAATCCGGCGTGTGGAGGGTCGCCTCTGGAACCTTCTCTGTATCGACGTATTCGATAACACCGTTCACGACCGGAAACTATCTTGGCGTGCACGCCTACTGCGCCATCGGCGAACTAGGCGGTGACCCGACAGGTGGCTGGCAAAAGGTGTACACGGACGGAAGTAACAACTGGTGGGGCGACGACATCGCTTGGGGTAGCTACGCTGGGCAGGTCATCGTGAACTGCCTCAATGTGCCCGGTGCGGGTATGTGACGACGGCGCTCGCCATCTTGTGATCGCCTTGCCAATCCGGTGTGTGGGATCGAACGTTCGAACCCGTCATCAGCACCTATTCCGCGAATACCTGCGCGAGTACCTACACGCCGATACCAGGTACGCACAAGTACTGTGCCACGGCGGTTATCAATAACAACGGCTGCTCCGATGGAAACCCGGCTGGAGGTGTCACGTTCCTGGGAAATAGCGAGTGGGCGGTCAGCTCTTATGACGCAGCCGTTTCGGTGAACTGCTTCGACTACAACTAGTGACTACGTAAGTGGAGTTTTGAGTTTGTGACTCGGCATTACGTCTTCGGCTTTTAAGTATGTTGAATGTGACAATGGTATTTCAATCGGTCACGGTCCTCTGTGCTCCCAACCCCACGTATCGAGCAATAAAGTCGCAAAAACACTCCAGCGTGACCTGCTTGCCAATCCGG